>CAVRBV010000035.1:0-66114 GCA_963719295.1 Ilumatobacteraceae bacterium | reverse complement strand
GGCGCTGGCCGCCGCTCAGCGACGTCGGCGGCGGAGCCGCCGCACACGGTCTGCCGGAACGCTGCGCACAGAACGTGCGCAACCGGTATCCGAATATCACGGGGGATAACACCGGACCGCCTGTTCTTATCGCCGGCTCGACGTCACATCGGCGGTTCGTGCCCGGCCTCGCGCGGCGAGCCGGGCCATTGCCGCATCGCGACGCGCGACGAGAGCTCCCAGGTCGACGATCGGGACCAGCTCGAGCGGTCCGCCGTCAGGGATCAGCCAACCGCGAGCGACCGCGATCTTCACGTCGCCGTGCTCAACCTGGCACGCCCACCAGGGACCGTCATGGACAACCTCAACGGAGTAGTGGAGCTGTTCGACCACCAGCCGAGCCAGCCCACCCGCCAGTCGCCCGCGTGTTCCAACCCTCCCAGCGTCTTCGACGCGTTGGCGACCTCGACATCGAGGAGGTGATTCATGCTCGGGGCCACTGCCGCCGGCGCCGTCACGACCTGAACCGTCGGTCCGTCGGTCAACGGGTTCCCGTAGGCGATCCCGACGCTCTGCACCACCCCGCTGACGACGTGGGCGTCGCCGATGAAAGCGTCGCCGAGGCTCGGTGTGGCCACGCCGAAGACGGGGAACGGAGTCGATGCCAGGCGAGCTGCCAGCGACCGTCGGCGGTCGCCGAATGCCGCCCCGGCTGCCCGGTCGTCGCGCTCCACCTGCGCAGCCTTCCATCGTCCGCCGGTCCACGACGACTGTCTGAGTAACGCGTCCGAGCATCTCGCGGCCGACCGTCCTCCACCGCCGGCTCTACGACCGCGAGCGGGGCCCGCGAGAGGTAATGCCGTGTTCAGCTGGAGTCTTCGGGACGAGCCGGCGAGCTGAACGGCACAACGCTGTGACGATGTTGGCGGCGGAGATGAGGCGAGGCCAGACGGAACGCATGGGCACAACGCGTCGCCGGTGAGCTGCGCCGGTCCAGCCGGCGCACGACACGAACGCGCCATCGCATCGACGCCGCGCTCGGGGTTTAGCCTCGTTCGGTGGTTGAGACGCTCGAGGGGTTGCGATGGCAGTTCGGCGTCGCGTGGCGATTTGGTGAGCGGTTCGTGCTGCCCCACTTGTCGGACGCGGCGTGCCTGTGGCTGCCGGGTGGACAGGGCGTGTCGGTGCATCGGGCGTCGGACAACCGGTGGGTCGCTGACTGGCCAGGCGAGGAGGTCGATGGCCCGCCGCCGGTCGCGTCGGTGGGCTGGCTCACGTGGCACGTGCAGTGGTGGTGGTCGGGAGCGATCGCCGGTGCGCTCGGCGTCCCGGGCCCGGACCGCGACGAAGTCAGTTGGGCGGGTGATGCGGATTCGGTTCGGGCCGAGTTGGCCAAGCTGGCGGGGACCTGGTCAGACGTGCTCGACCGTACACACGCCGCGGAACTCGATTCGCCAACGTCGTATCCGATCGAGGCGGTGCAGCCGCGCTGGCGTCTGTACGCCTGGGTGAACTTTGAGCTCACCAAGAACCTCGCTGAGATCGGTGACGCGCTGCGCTTCTACGCCCTCGACCCCGCCGCCGTCGTCGAAGCCAAGATGCCCGAATGATAGACCGGTCGGCATCCGGGATCGGCGCGTCATCGGGCTGGCTCGGCCAGTTGCATCGCGTACACCACGGAGGTCGGGAATCGCGCGATCACCCGATCGACGATCGGCCGAGCCCCGGCCCGTTGCGCCACGACATGTGACGCCGTGTTGTGCTCGTCGATGACCAACAGCGCCGTACCGACATTCCGAAGACGCAGTTCCTGTACGAACAGCCGCAGAGCACGCCCGGCGTAGCCGTTGCCGCGATGCTCGCTGAACACGCAGTAGCCGACGTTGATCTCGTTCGGGTCCAGCCACTCCGCTGTTGCGTCGCCATCAACCCAACCGACGACCACGTCATCGACCTCGATCACGACCGTCGGGGAGGGCTCCAGCGAGCCCGGGCCGAGCCACCGCTCCGACTCGCTGTCGCGCCCGAGGATCAGCCGGACCCGGTCATCGTCTCGAGGCGCGCGAATGTTCACCCGACCGTCCGAACGAGGCAACGCCACGCCGCAAGCCTGCACCTCCACGTCCGAGGACCAACCACCGAATGTCGGCCGCTCGCCACTTGCGAACGCCCGCTAGCTCTCCGCTAGCTCAGCACGGCGCCGCACGGGCTCGGGTGGGTCCGATCGGTGTTGGCGCTGTCGGGCGTCGCATGAGGGGGCGTTCGTCTTCGACAAGCCGCCGGTCGGCCACGGTCAGCGGATCACCGGGAAGGTGAGATGGGTGACCTGATCGCCTTGGATGCAGGTCGTCGGATTGCCGAGCCGGACGTCCTCGACCGCCAGGTTGCCGAAGAAGGGGCGCCCGGCGCCCATGACGACCGGCACCAAGTCGATCGCAACCTCGTCGAGCAGCCCCAGCTCCAGGCATTGACCGGCGACCACGCCGGCCGTCACGTTGACGGCGAGATCACCGGCGATCTGCTGGGCCAGCGGCGATGGCCGCCTCGACGCCGTCGGTCACGAACGAGAACGGCGCGTCCGGATGAGCGTCCACCCACGCCGTCGGAACGGTGTGCGTGACCACCACGACCGGGACGTCGAAGTCGTGCCGGCCGTCCCAGCCGTCGGTGAAGTCGAACAGGGTCCGGCCGCAGACCAGCACTCCGAAGCTCGAGGCCCACCGGCGCCAGTGTTCGGCGCTCTGGGGAGTCAGGTGAAGGGTCATGTCCCCTCTGGGCGAGACACATTCGACCTCGCCGTTCTGGAGCCAATCGAACAGGCGGCCGATGGTGTTGTCGTCCTTGGCGATGTAGCCGTCCAGCGACATCATCGCCTGCGCAACCACCTTGCCCACAAGCTCCTCCTTGATCGAGACAAATCGGAAGGCGTCACCTCCCGTTGACGGATAGTGACGTTCCGCCGGCGCCGAAGTCATCGCCGCAGCCGTGGACGTCACCGGCGGGGTCGGGTGTCAACGCTGTCCGTGCCGCCTTCGTCTCGACGCCCACCTGTTTGGCACCCGAATGTAGGGACAACACATCCACCACTTGAACGTGTCGATGTGCCATACTCAGGGACGTGTTCGTCAAGACGACACGGGTGAAGCGGGACAACAAGAGCTACGAGTACCTGTCGCTGGTGGAAGCCGTCCGGGACGGCGACCGCACCGGGCACCGGGTGTTGTTCCGCCTCGGCGAAGCCAGCGCGCTGCGATCGAGCGGCCAGCTGGACCGCATCATCGCTGCTCTTCAAGCCCACGCCCAACGGTCCTGGCTGCCCGTCGATGAGGTGGCCGCGGAGGCTGCGCCTGGGGTCGCGTCGATTGCCGCGGTGCACACGATGTGGCGCCGGCTCGGGTTCGACGGTTGGTTCGCCGGCCACGGCGAAGTGGTCGCCTCGGCGGTGTTGGCGATGGTCGCCAACCGGCTCATCGACCCGTGCTCGAAGCGGCGCCTGCCGGAATGGGTGCAACGAGACGTGGTCATGCCCGAGGGGTTCATCCCGCCCACGCTGGATCAGTACTACCGGGCGGTCGACGTCGTCGCCGAAACGAAAGAAGCTACAGAGCAGCAGCTGTACGTGGCGTTGTGTGATCTCACCAACTTGGATCTCCGCCTCGTCTGCTACGACTTGACATCGACCTACTTCGAAGGCTCACCCCGACCGTCGGACCGGTTCCCATCGAAGGCGTTCGGCTACTCCCGTGACCACCGCGGCGACCGGCCGCAGGTCGTCGTTGGGTTGTTGTGCACCGGTGACGGCATCCCCATCGCCCATCACGTGTTCGCCGGCAACACCGGCGATGTCACCACCCTGCCCGCCGTGCTCGAAGACTTGCAACACCGGTTTGGGGTCGGGCGGATCTGCGTCGTTGCTGACCGTGGCCTGATCAGTGAGGACAACGTCGATGTCGTCGCCGGGCACGGCTTCGATCACGTCCTGGCCACCAAACTGCACCGCGACCCCCCCTGCCACCAAGCACTACAGCGCTCCGTCGAACGTGACGCGATGTGGGTGCCGGTGCCCTCCGCCAACTCCGGTGCCTGCGAAGTGACCCTCGACGACGGACGCCGCGCCGTCGTCGTGGCCAGCCTCGAACGCCACCACCGCGACACCGCACGCACCGCCGAGCTCGTTGCCCGCACCGAAACCAAACTGCTCGCCCTCGAGGACCGGGTGCGTGCCGGGCGGCTCGTCGACGCCGGCAAGATCGGCCGCGCCGCGCAACGCATCCTCGGCCCCTCCGGCATCGCCCGACTATTCGACGTCGAGATCGCCGACGGCCGGTTCCTCTACCACTACAACGACGCCGCCTTCGACTACGAAGAACTCCTCGCCGGCCGCTACGTGCTCGTCACCTCGCTCACCCCCGACCAAGCCTCCACCGTCCAGGTCGTCACCGCCTACCGGCAGCTGCAATCAGTCGAGCATCGCTTCCGGGTGCTCAAAGACTTCCTCCACCTCCGACCGGTCCGGCATTGGACCGAACAACGCGTCCGCGGCCACATCGCCGTATGCGTCTACGCCGCCGTCATCGAAGCGCTCATCGAACAAGCCCTCGCCACCGCCGACGTGCGCGACCCCGACCTACCCCGCCAACACCTGACCTGCGCCCGGGCCCTGCGCGAACTGCACCGCGTCCGCGACGTCGCCCTCACCGCCGGCGACCACACCATCAACGTCATCACCCGACGCCAGCCACTGCAACAACGCATCCTCACCGCCCTCGACGTCGACACCGCCAGCTGGGACCGCGCCCGCACCCACTAAACCCGGCCACCGCAAAGCCGATGTAGTACAACACGACCTCGCCACGAACCAACTACCAGGCACAACACGCCGACCACCTCAAACTCGGGTCAGCGGAGCTGCAGGCCCACGGATCGCAGAGCGCCGCCCGCAGCGCACGGCTCGATCACGCGTCGGGCAAACGACGTCAACGGTCTACGGGTGCACGAACACCTGGTACCCGCTCGAGTGCACCCCGACGAGCTCCCCGACGTTCTCCGAGAGCTTGATCATCGGCGCATTGTTCGGGTGGACCGCCCACAGCGCGTGCGGGCGCTTGCTGGCGGTGATCGTGTGCTCGATGGCAGCGGCGAGTAGTTGCTTGCCGTAGCCCAGCCCTCGCTTGCGGTGGTCGACAACGATGGCACTGATGTACTCCGCGCCTGGGTAGCGCTCATCAGGGTGATGGACGACCGCGCCGACAACCTGATCTCCATCGACGGCAAGGAGGATGCGGCTCGCTGGTTCGCCGAGGTGAGTACCCACCGCAGGTCCGAAGATGAAGTCCTCCACCTCTGACACCCACGGATCGGGTTCCCCCGGAGTCCTCTCCAACTCGCGCAGGCGATGGAAGCTGGCAGGAGCGAGTTCGACGAGTGCGAGACTCACCGCTCGATGCGGGCTCGAACCTCGTCACCGAGTTCGTCGAGGAACGAAGCTCGGAACTGTGGCGCTATCGGGTCGCCGGCGTGGCTCATCAGACGCACGTACGCCTCGACGGGCGTCGGGTCGTCGGCATCGATGCTGGCTTCGAGCGCTTCGACGAGGCCCTTGGCCAACCGTCCGCGTCGACCAGCATCCCAGTCGGCAGCAAATGCGAGTTCGCCGAGAGAGGCAGCGGATGGAGCGACGTTCTGCAACTCGCTGATCGGCCCCAGCAATGCTCGAACCTGCTCAAGCAGGGCGTCTCGGTGATCCAGAGCCCCCGACACGGTCATGTCTGAAGTCTACTTGGCCGCCAGGGCGCCGGAGCCGGCGCCGGGTTGCTGGTCAGGCTTGCGTAGTCAGGGAGCCGAGCACCGCGACGTGGGACTTGACGACTCCGTCGGTGCGGTGCCGGTAACGCTTCACCACCATCTCCAAGTCCTTGTGGCCGAGCAGGTCGGCCACTTCGCGGAGCGGCACGTCAGCATCGACCATCAGTGAGGCGACGGTGTGGCGCATCTCGTAGAGAGAAAGGCACGGCACCCTGGCCTTGGCGCACACCTTCTTGAAGTCGCGGCGGGCGTGCGACGGGTCCACAGGCGTCCCGACTTCCGACGTGAACACAAGATCGGCCCATCGCGGGTCCGCCGTCCAGTACGAGCCGGCCGCGAGTCGGCGCTCAGCCTGGTGCTTGCGGTGCCGGCGTAGCGCCGCCTCAAGCACATCGGTCATCTCCACGTCGCGCCGGTTGCCGGTCTTGGTCGGGCCGATGCCGAGCGGGCGACCGCCGTCGGCGCGCTTGATCGCGTGATCGACGGTGATCGTGCGGTTGGCGAAGTCGACCTGCTTCCACGCCAGGGCGTCCAGCTCACCGGGACGCGCCCCGGTGCTCAACGCGGCGACGAAGTAGGCCGTGGGGGTCGGGATCTTGATCGCGTCGTCGCCGGTGACGGTCAGCACGGCCATCAGTGCGGCGTACTGCTCGGGGGTGAACGACTCCTTCTCCTTCGACTTCTTGTAGACAGACGGCGCGTCGGGGTTCGTGGCCGAGCGGTCCTTCGGCAGCTTGGCGATCCGCGCCGGGTTCCAGTTGATGTACCGGCGGGCGACCGCCCACTCCAACATCTCACCCAACATCTGCTTGTAGTCCCGGCAGGTGATTCGCGCCTGCGGCTTGCCCCCGTGCCCGCCGGACTCGGCTTCGCGGCGAAGCCACGCCTCGACCTGGGCGACGGTGAGTTGGTCAAGCCGGCGCCCGCCGATCCGCTCGGCCGGGATGATGTGCTTGGTGACACGCGGCCGCAGTCGCAGGATCGTCGCTTCCTCCTTCGTCCCCTCGTTCTGCTCTAGGTGCGTCAGCCACTCGTTCGCGAGCTCCGCCACGGTCATCGACTTCTTGCGCACATCGACCCCGGCATCCTGCTCGCGTCGCAGCTCGCGCAGCTTGTCGGCGACCGACCTTGCGCGTCGGGCCAGTGATCTTCTTCCGTAGGCGCTTGCCGTTCGCCCCGAGGCCCAAGTCGACCGAGCCGATCCAGCGCTCGACCGTTGCGCCAGTCGATCGCAGCTTGAAGTCACTCCGGTAGATCGACCCTTCCCCGTGGGAGCGGGTGGTCGGCTTCCTCGGCATCGCGGGACCTCCCCTGTCGGTGGCACACCACCCTACGCCACGCATGGCTCCCAACATGGCTCCCAACGCCCCGAGAAACCTCGAAACCCTGGCCTCGGCTTGCTCTTGCAGGGCCGTGACCAGGGATTTCGTGGTCGGGGTGAGAGGATTTGAACCTCCGGCCTCCACGTCCCGAACGTGGCGCGCTAACCAAGCTGCGCTACACCCCGTAGCGGCTGGCCAGGCTACCCGGCCGGGGCGGGTTCCGAACCGGTCGATTCGGCGAGCTGCTGTTCCACCGGCTGCTCAGGAACGACGTCGGCGGCGTCGTGCACGTCGGCCATCGGCTCGGCGGGGGCGACCACCGGCTCGACATACCCCTCCGTATACGTGCCGCCGGCCGCCACCATCTCGGCGGCGCGGCGCAGGCGCAGCGGGTCGAGCGGCTTGACGATCCACCCGTCGGCACCGCAGCGCTTGGCGAGGTGGACGTCGGCGACGCGGTCGAGCAGCATCAGCACCGGGATCGCCGGCGCGTGGCCGAGCGACGCGTCGAGCCGCAGCGCCATCGTGACGGCCATCCCGCCCATCGAGCCGATCTGCAGGTCGAAGATGCCGAGGTCGTAGAGCCCGCCGGCCTTGTCGAGGCGGGCGACCTGCTTGGACACCTCGCGGCCCTCGTTGCACACGGTGAACGACGTGTACTCGTCGCCGAGTGCGGCCAGCACGTCGTCGACCAGCCACTGGGCGTCGGTGGCGACCAGGATGTGCACGTCCGCAATGTAACGGTCGGGGGTGGTCGCGGTCGTTCTCCGCAGCCAGATGCACCGTTTCGGTGCATCTGGCTCTTCAGAACGGGGGATCGGGGTCGGGGAAGAGGTGGTGGCCCACGTGGGCCAGGCCGACGGTGTCGTGGACGTCGGATGCGAGCAGCGGCACCTCGACGACGGCGTCGTCGGAGAAGCGGGCGGCGAACGGCACCAGCTCGCCGAGCTCGGCGGCGCGGCGCGTGCGCAGGATCTCGAGCGTCGCCCACAGCCGCTGCCGTCGTCTCGTCACCGCGCCGGTCGCATCGGCGCGCCCGGCCTCCTGCCCGGCGTCCTCGGCCGCATCGGCCGCGAACGACGGTGTCAGCCGGTTGGCCACGCCCGACAGCCGGGTCATCCCCTGGCGATCGAGCTGGTCGGCGAACCACGTCGCCTCCTCGACCGCCTCGTGGCGCGGCGACGTCACCACCACGAACCGCGTGCCCTCGGCCCGCAGCAGCGCGGCCACCGCCTGCGCCCGCTGGCTGAACCCGCCCTCCATCCCGGCGAACGCCTGGAAGAACGCCACCGCGTCGGCGAGCACCTCGGTGCCCACCACCTTGCCGGTGAGGCGCAACATCGGCTGCGTGGCGAGCCCGACGACCCGCATGCCGGTCCGCGCCGGCAGCATCATCAGCTTGAACAGCCGGTGGTCGAGGAAGCGGGCGAGCACGCCCGGTGCCTCGAGGAAGTCGAGGGCGTTGCGCGTCGGCGGCGTGTCGACCACCACGAGGTCGAAGCGGTCGTCGTGGTGGAGCAGGTACAGCGTCTCCGACGCCATGTACTCCTGGGTGCCGCTCAGCGAGCCGGCGATGTTCTGGAAGAACGGGTTGGCGATGATCCGCTCGGCCTGCTCGTGGCTGGTGGCGTAGCGCCGCACCACGTCGTCGAACGCCGCCGCGGTGTCGAGCATCATCGCCCACAGTTCGCCCGGCCCGTCGGGGGCGGCGTCGAGGGCGACGCGCTGCGGCGTCGCGGCCAGACCATCGGGCAGGCCGAGGGCGTCGGCGAGCCGACGGGCCGGATCGATCGTCACGACGACCACCCGCCGGCCGCGGCGCGCCGCCTCGACGGCGATCGCCGCCGCCACCGTCGTCTTGCCGACGCCGCCCGACCCGCAGCACACCACCACCGATGCCGCGGCCACGGCGGGCTCCAGCGACGGTCGCGCAACCGAGGACGCCATCCGAGTCACGCCGCGAGCAGACGTCCCGCGAGCGCGGCCACGCCGTCGCGATCGAGCCGGCCGACCTCGGCGCGTGGCACGTGCAGTTGCGGCAACGCCAGCTCCGCGGTCAGCCGCTCGATCGCGGCCGTCTGGAGCCGGGCGCGCTCGCGGGCGAACAGGGCGGCGGCGACGACGTCGGCACCGAGCGCGTCGGCCGCGGCGATGTCGGCGTCGTCGAGGGCACCGCCGAGGTCGTCGACCGCGTTCACCACCACCGGTGCGAGGCGGACCCCGACCCGGTCCTCGAGGGCGAACGCGGTCTCGATCGTCTCGGTCACCGGGGTCGTCTCGGCCAGCGTCACCAACGCGACCTGACACCGTCGGTCGTCGCGGAGCATCGCCAGCACCTCGTCGGCCTGCGCCCGCACCGGACCGCTGCTGACGGCGGCCTGCAAGCCCGCCGCCGAGGTCAGCATCGTCACCGCGTGCCCGGCCGCCGGGCCGTCGACCACGATCGTGTCCCACTCGCCGCTGCGTTCGAGCTGCTTGACCTTGCCGAGCACCACGATGTCGTCGATCCCCGGCGCCGCGGTCGACACCACGTCGATCACGCCGGACGACGCCAGGTGCCGGGCGACGCGCCCGAAGCCGTGGTCGCGCAGGTACTCGGCGAGCGCCGCCGGCGCCGACAGCTCGAGGCACGGGACGTCACCGGTCAGCTCGGCGAGCGCCGGCTTGCCGTCGAGCTCGACGACCGCGCACCCGCCGACCAGCGGCGGCCGCCGCATGAGCCAGCACCGCCGTTACCGTGGTCTTGCCCACGCCGCCCTTGCCCGCCACGACGGTCACCCGGGCGGCCGACAGCACCGCCAGCGGGTCGGTCCGCACCGCCCGACCGCCCCCGGCCGGACCGCCACCATCGAGCCGCCCACCAGGATTCGGAGCCATCTGTGCGCAGACTAGCGATCGGCATGCTGACCGCCGTCGGTGGCCTGGCGCTGCTCGCGCTCACCGGCGGGGCGGGCGCCGGGGCCACGGCGCCGCCGGGCGCCGGCACGCCGTCGTCGACGGCGGCGGCCGTGGACGTGGCCCAGGTCGACGTGCTCCAGGTGAGCGGGCTCATCGACGACATCGTCGTCAGCGCCATCGAGGACGCCATCGAGCAGTCCGCCGACAACGGATCGCAGGCGCTGATCCTGCAGATGAACACGCGCGGCGCCGTCGTCGGCGACGACGAGATGGAGCAGCTGCTCGGAACGATCGCCGACGCCCCGCTGCCGATCGCCATCTGGGTGGGGCCGTCCGGCGCCCGTCTGTACGGCACGCCGGCGCAGCTGCTCGCCGTCGCCGACGTCACCGGCATGGCGCCGGGCAGCCGGATCGGCCACATCGGTGACCCGCTGCGGCCGCGCACCGACCCCACCAGCGACCGCGTCGACTTCGGCAACGCCACCACCGCCCTGCGCACCGGGTCGCTCAACATGAGCGAGGCGCGCGACCTCGGCGTGCTCAACCAGCGTGTGCCCGACGAGGGCATCCCGACGCTGAAGAGCATGGTCGACGCGCTCAACGGCTACGAGTTCGACGGACGGGTGCTGCGCACCACCGAGTCGAGCGTCGACGACGAGGGCACGGCCCGCCGCGACACCATCGCTGTCGTCGTGTTGCACAAGCTGTCGCTCGTCGACCAGCTGTTCCACACGGTGGCGAGTCCTCCGGTGTGCTACCTGCTGCTGCTCATCGGGCTGGCGCTGCTGATCTTCGAGTTCTTCACCGCCGGCGTCGGCATCGCCGGCGTGGTCGGCGCGACGTCGTTGGTGCTCGCGTGCACCGGCCTCGCCGCGCTGCCGGCGCGGGCCTGGGCGGTGGGGCTGATCGTGGCCTCGATGCTGGCCTTCGCGGTCGACGTGCAGGTGGGCGTGCCGCGCCTGTGGACCGCCGTCGGCACCGCCGGCACGGTCATCGCCAGCTGGTGGCTGTTCGAGCCGCTGCCCGGGCGCGTCGCTGCGCCCGTCGTGGATCACGCTGCTCGCCGGCATCGGTGGCGTGCTGCTGACGTTCGTCGTCGGCATGCCCTCGATGGTGCGCACCCGCTTCGCCACGCCGACGATCGGGCGGGAGTGGATGATCGGCGAGCTCGGCGACGTGGTCGAGGCCGTCGACCCCGACGGCGTCGTCAGCGTGCGCGACGCCAAGTGGCGGGCGCGCACCAACCGGGCGACGCCGGTTCCCGTCGGCGAGCAGGTCCGCGTGGTGTCGATCGACGGCGTCACGCTGGAGGTGGAGCCGCTCGAAGGGGCGGCGCGCGACCACCGCGAGCGGCGGACGCCGGACTGACACCCGCCCGCGTCGGGCGTTTCGTGTGCGGCGTGTTCCGGAACGGTGAACCCTCTGTGAACAGCACCCGGCGGGCGTTGATCGGCGCGGGGGCAATTCCTACGGTGGCCCTCGTGGTCACGAAGCACACGCACTGGCAGTTCGGCGCCGCGTGCCGCGGCGAGGCACGGGTCGACTTCTACCCACCGTTCGGTCGCGAGCGCAAGCGTGACCGCCTCCAGCGCGAGCAACGGGCCAAGGCGGTCTGCGCCACCTGCCCGGTGACGACGCCGTGCCTCGAGGCGGCCGTCCAGCGCGACGAGCGCTACGGGGTGTGGGGCGGCCTGACGTTCGACGAACGGATCACGTTCAAGAAGACGGCCTGACCGCCGCCCGGTCGATCCGGGCGGCCTCGGCATCGACCCCCCGCCGAGGCCGCCCGGTCGAAGCCCGACGGGGACCATCCCCGTGCGTCGCCACGGCGCGTCGGCGATGATCCCGATGCCGACGGCCCAGCACGTCTCGGCCACGGTCGGGCTCCCGGCCAACGGGATCGGTGACGACGACATCAGCGAGAAGGGACTCGCCGCACCCGGTCCAGTTGTCGAGCCCCACGCAAGATGAGCGAGCCGACGCCCGCAGCCAGGAGTTCGGGAGTCAGCACCACCCCCTGGAGCGGGCCCTCGATCCCGGCCGCCTCCATCAGCAAGAAAGCTCCGGCGAGGGGCGAGCCGAACAGCGTGGCGATGGCGGCAAAGCTTCCGGCCGTTCCGATGACGACGACGGCCGTCGCCGGAGCGTCCTTCTTCACGAGGTGCCCGCCAGAACGGCGAGAGCCGCTGCCGATGGCGATGAGCGGGCCCTCCGGCCCGAGCACGGCGCCCAGAGCACAGGGTGGCGAGAGAGGCCAGGACGATGCCAGGGAGATCGACCGGGTCGACCGGCCCCGTCGTCCTCTGGTATCTCCTCCGCCGTTCGTGGCCCGCGGTGCCGTGGAGGTGTTCGATCGTGAGCGCGACCACGAGGCCCGAGAACATCGAGCGGCATGATCGGCCACCACGTCGGCGCCTGATCCTAGCCCAAGTCGTCCGGCAGGCTGACGAAGACGTACTGCTGGGCCACGTCGACGAACTTCAGCAAGAAGTAGGCGACAGCTGCGACCGGGATGCCGACCAACGCTCCGAGCACCAGCAGCATGACGTAGCTGCGTGTCCGAAGCAGCGCTGATCGGATTCGCGCGCCAGGGGCGGCGGCACCGACGACGAGCTTTCCGAGGATGTCACGTCGCCCCCTCGACGAGGCGGTCAGGCATCGGAGCGGACGACTGCATACCGAGGATGCTGACGGCCTTCGCGGTCGACGAGGGGTTCAGGTCACGACTCGGGTACACAGTGGGTGGCCATGCTGAGCTCGGCGGCGCCGTGTGCTTCAGCGGCATCACGTCGATGGACTGAACGACGGCGTCGAGGCAAAAGGTACAGGTCGACGTGCGTGGGTGGGTGATCCGACCCGCCTCGCCCAAGAGTCGCCGAAACGGTCACCCGCCACCTACGATCCGCGGAGTGGCCGCCCGCCCGGGTTCGGCGCGCCCCGGCGACGGTGCGATCGCGCTGGCGCCGGCGGCATCGTTCGACCTCCTGGAGTCGAAGCTCCACGTCCCGGTGGCTCGACCCGGGATCGTGGCCCGCGACGGCCTCGTCGACCGACTCGAGGCGGCAACGGTGCCGGTCATCGCCGTGGTCGCGCCACCCGGATACGGCAAGACCACGCTGCTGGCGCAGTTCGCCGCGCGCAAGGGCACCAGGGCCGCATGGATCTCGGCCGACAACGGCGACGACGACCCCTTCGTGCTCCTGTCGTACATCGTCGAGGCGGTGGCTCGCGTCGCCGGGCCTCGTTCGAGGGTCGCCGGCCCGCCGCGTCTGGCATCGGCGATCGCCGCGATGCAGCACCCGATGACCCTGATCATCGACCACTTCGAGTCGGTGACGAACTGGGAGTCGTGGGACGTCGTCGCCGCGCTCGCCCTCGGGCTCCCGCCGGGTTCGCAGCTGGCGATCGGCTCGCGGGACGCGTTGCCGCTCCCGACGGCGCTGCTGCGGGCGCAAGGCGGGCTGCTCGAGGTCGGGATCGCCGAGCTGGCGATGGAACGCGAGGAGGCGGCGGCGCTGCTCTCCCGAGCGGGCGTCGAGCCGCCCGAATCGGAGCTGGGCGAGCTGGTCGCTCACACCGAAGGATGGCCGGCCGGCCTGTACCTCGCCGCCCTCGCCGCCCGGGCGGGCGGATCGCACGCCGATGCGGTGACGTTCACCGGCGACGACCGCTTCATGGGCGACTACCTGCGGTCCGAGCTCCTCGAACGGGTGTCGAGCGAGCAGGTGTCCTTCCTCACCCGATCGGCGATCCTCGAGCGCATGTGCGGTCCGCTGTGTGACGCCGTGGTCGGGACGAACGGCTCGGGCCTCGTGCTGGAGCAGCTGGAGCGCCGCAACCTGCTGGTCGTGCCGCTCGACCGTCGGCGGGAGTGGTACCGCTTCCACACGCTGTTCCGGGAACTGCTGCTGTCCGAGCTCCGCCGACGCGAACCGGAGGTCGTCGGCGACCTGCACCGCCGGGCGGCGATGTGGTTCGAGAGCAACGGCCGGCCCGAGGTCGCCATCGACCACGCCCAGGCCGCCGGCGACGACGACCGGGTCGCCGACCTCGTCCTGAAGCTCGCCAACCCCGTGTGGGCGAGCGGACGCTCCGACACGGTGCTGCGCTGGATGGAGTGGTTCGAGGCGAACAAGGTGCTCGAGCGCCACCCGGCGATCGCCGTGCACGGGGCGCTGATCTACGCCTTGTCGGGCCGTCCCGCCACCACCGAGCGTTGGGCGGCGGCCGCCGATCGAGGCGATCGCCAGCTGACACTGGCCGACGGCAACACGTTGGATGCCACGCTCGCCTACCTGCGCGCCCTGTTGTGCCGCGACGGGGTAGCGGAGATGCGCCGCGACGCCGAGCTCGCCGAGGCCGGGCTCAGCGCCGCCAGCCCGTACCGAGCCACGATGCTCCACGCCAAGGGACTGTCGTGCCTGCTCGAAGGCGATGCCCAGGGCGCCGACGCGGAGTTCGCCCTGGCCGTCGAGACGGCCTCGCTCTCGAGGAGCACACCGGCGATCCCCCTCCTCCTCGCCGAGCGCGGCATCGCCGCCCTCGCCGGCGAGGACTGGGCGTCGGCCGAGGCGTACACCCGCGAGATGTTGGCGATGACCGAGGGAGGCCGCTTCGACGACTACTGGTCGAGCGCGTTGGTGTTCGCGTTCGCCGCCCGGGTGTTCGCCCAGCGGGGCGACGGGGCGCAAGCCAAGGTGCACGTGGCGCGGGCGGCTCGGCTGCGGCCGCTGCTCACCTACGCCCTCCCGATCGTGTCGGTCCAGGCCCTGCTCGAGATGGCCCGCGCCTATCTCGCCCTCGGCGACCGCGGCGGTGCCCGGGCCGTGCTGCGACAGGCCGACGACATCTTCCGGCAGCGCCCAGCGCTCGGTGTCCTGCCGACGATCGCCGACGAGCTGCGCCACCGGGTGGACGCGATCCAGGACCAGGCGTTGGGGGCGTCGTCGCTGACCGCCGCCGAGCTCCGCCTCCTGCCGCTGCTGCGCACCCACCTGACGTTCCGCGAGATCGCCGAGCGGCTCTACGTCTCCCGACACACCGTCAAGACGCAGGCGATCTCCATCTACCGCAAGTTCGGTGTGTCGTCCCGCAGCGAGGCGATCGACCGGGTGCACGAGCTCGGCCTGCTCGACCAGCGCTGACGGCCGGGCGCCGCGGATCGTCCGATGTGGGCGATGAACGCTCGCGTCGTGTAGGCCTACGGTGGTGCTTGTCGGAAAAATCCCCCGCGAGGGGCGAGAGGAGAACCGCGCCGATGTTTGCCTATGACTACCCGATCCTCGGGGTGTTCTGGTCGATGTTCATCATCTTCATCTGGGTGCTCTGGTTCTTCCTGTTGTTCCGGGTGTTCGTGGACATCTTCCGCAGCCACGACCTGGGCGGCTTCGCCAAGGTGCTGTGGCTGATCTTCGTGATCATCCTGCCGTTCCTCGGCGTGTTCGTCTATCTCATCGCGCGCGGCCGCTCGATGAACGAGCGCGACGTCGCCCGGGCCCGCCAGAACGAGGCGGAGTTCCAGTCGTACGTGCAGAGCGTCGCTACCGAGACGCCGAGCACCGCCGACCAGCTGACCAAGCTCGCCGATCTCAAGGCCAGTGGCGTGCTGACCGACGCCGAGTACGAGCAGCAGAAGGCGAAGCTCCTCAGCTAGCCACCGAGACGCGGGTCGGTCGCCTCGGTGAGTCGAGCGACGGGCGAGAGGGGACCAGTGACGAGCGGGGAGCAGCGCCGATCACAAGCGTCGGGTGCGGCGCGCCCTGCATCGCCTGCTCGAGATCGCCGGTGTCGCGCTCGTCTCGCTGCTCGCCTACTTCATCCTCCCGCTGGATGGTCGGCTGGGCGAGGTGTTCGCGGCTGGCCTCGTACTCGTCGCCGCGGTCGCGCTGGTGCCGCTGGCCATCCGTCGCGCCCGTGAGGTGCTCGTGGCGGACCAACCGATGCTGGTCGCCGCGCAGTCCCTGACGAGCGCCCTGACGCTGATGATCGTGGCGTTCTCGTCCGCCTACTACGTGCTCGGCACGAAGTACCCGTCCCAGGTCGCCGGCGTGCACACCAAGATCGACGGGCTGTACTTCAGCGTCACGATCCTGTCGACGGTCGGGTTCGGTGACATCACCGCCACGGGCCAGGGGGCGCGCGCTCTGGTCACCGTCAACATGATCGTCGACCTCGTGTTGGTCGCCCTGTCCGTCCGTGTGATCTCGTGGGCGCTCTCCGAACGCGAGCGCAAGAACATCCCCGTGCCGAAGTCCTGACTCCGCGCCGACGTCCACCCCGATGGGATGATCGCCCTCACGACCGGCCGGGACCGCCTCCCGGGTCGAGCCCTTCCAAGGCGCCGTCGATGTCATAGCCGAGGGCGGCCCCCAACTCGACCGTCGCCTCGCCCACCCGGGCGAGGCCGACGGTCGGTGCGACCTCGACGAGCACGTCCACGATCTCCTCGGGCGTCGCCCCGGCCGAGAACGCCACGTCGACGCAGCGCCGGTAGGACGACGGCCCGCCGCCCGTGGCGATCACGGCGGCGACCGCGATCATCGCCCGCATCTTGTCGTCGAGTCGGCTGACCGGACCCACGCCTGCGCCGCAGACGGGAGCCGGCACGCCGTCGCCGAGCACGAGCGATCGGAGCCGGGCCTCGGCCCGTGCGTCGCCTGGGCGGCTGCGCCGGTCGTCGCTCATTCTCGCCCGGGCACGTCGACCTCGATCCCGACGGCGACGGCGACGTCAGCGGCGGCACGGTTCACGCGGGAGACGCCGATGATCGGGGCGAGGGCGATCAGCACGCCGACGACCTCCTCGACGGTGGCGCCGGCGTCGAGTGCGGTCGAGACGCACCATTCGTACGACTGCGGGGACGCCCCGGACGACACGCAGCCCGCCAGTCGGACCAGAGCCTTCCGTCCTCGGGTCGAGACCCGAGCCCCCGCGGTCGGAGATGTACACGCGCAGCACCGACTCGAGCACCTCGTCGCTGTGCACGGCGAGGCGGCGCAACAATTCCTCGTGTCGTCGGTCCACGGGACATCCCCTCGTCGATCGTGTCTCTCACCAGACCACGTCGCGCTCGCGAATGCATCGTCCCGATCGGATGAACTCGGATCGGAAGGGCCTGCGCAGGACCCGCTGTGCCACAATGCCGACGTGCCGGTCCCTGGCGACCGCCCTCACGTGGAGTCGGTCGCGTCGCCTGACGCCCTCGACGCGACCACGTCGATGCGCGAGTCGAAGTTGCATCCGCCGCAAGAGCGTCCGGGCACGGTGCCGCGCACGGCGCTCGTGCAGCGGATGCTCGATCACGGTGCCGGTCAGACGATCGCCATGGTCGCCCCGCCCGGGTACGGCAAGACCACGGTGCTCGCCCAGTGGTCGGCGCGCCAGCGCAACGACGTCGCCTGGCTGTCGTTGGACGACAGCGACAACGATCCTTCCTCGCTGTTGGCGGGGGCGGCGATCGCGTTCGGTCGGGTTGCCGGCATCGATTCGCCAACCGTCGAGGCCATCGCCAGCCGCTCCACCTCGATCCGCGCTCGCGATCGACCGCTTGACGGCGGCGTTGGGGCCGGCGCGGGCGGTCACGCTCGTGCTCGACCACGTCGAGAACGTCGCCAGCGTCGAATCGCTCGACGTCATCGGTGAGCTCGCCTGGCGCCTCCCGCTCGGCTCGCAGGTCGCCTTCGCGTCGCGCTCGCAACTGCCGATCCCGACACCGGTGCTGCGCTCGCGAGGCCTGTTGATGGAGATCGGCCCGCGCGAGCTGGCGATGGACGAGCTTGAAGCGAGCGAGCTGCTCGCCGCATGTGGAGTGGCGCTCGACCTCGGTGACGTCGGCCGGATCGTCGAGCAGACCGAGGGCTGGCCGGTCGGGATCTACCTCGCCGGCCTGGCGTCGCAGGATCGGCGATTCGTCGCCGATCGTGGGGTCGCCGTCAGCGGCAACGACGTGTACGTGGCGGACTACCTCAGGGCCGAGGTCCTCGCTCGCCTGCCGGCGGCGACCGTGTCGTTCCTCACCCGCACCTCGATCCTCGAGCAATTGAGCGCGCCGCTGTGCGACGCCGTGCTCGACATCCGAGGATCGCAGGAGCTGCTCGACCAGCTCGAACGCGCCAACCACCTCATCGTCCCGCTCGACCGGCACCGGGGCTGGTACCGGTACCACCGCCTGCTCCGGGAACTGCTCCTCGCCGACCTGAGCCGGCACGAGCCGGAGCTGATACCGCTCCTGCACCGGCGGGCGGCGATGTGGTTCGAGGCGAACCGGCTCCCGGAGACCGCCATCTCCCACGCCCAGCAGGCGATGGATGCCGGCGGTGTCGCCCGGCTGGTCGCCACGAACATGCGACCGGCGTTCGCGGCCGGTCGGGCCACCGTCGCCCGCCGATGGCTCGACTGGTTCCGCTCCCAAGGCCTGCTCGACGAGTTCCCGGAGATGGCGATCCTCGGGGCATGGCTCGAGGCGCTGTGGGGCAACACCGCCGCCGCCGAGCGGTGGACCGCCCTCGCCGAGGCCGGTTCGACCGACGGCGAGCTCCCCGACGGCACCCCCATCGCCGCCGGGCTCGCCTACCTGCGCATGTTGCGTTGCCGGAACGGGCCGGCCCAGATGCGTGCCGACGCCCAGATGGCGATCGGCGTTGCTCCCAGGGGACAGCGCGCTCCGCCCGGGGCTGGCGCTGTTCATAGGTTTGAGCCACCTGATGGAAGGCGACTACGCCACCGCCGACGCGGTGTTCACCCAGACGCACGACGATGCCATCGCCATCGCGGGCTTTCCCGCGGCGATGACGGCGTTGACGGGACGCGGCCTGATCGCCCTCGAGGAGGAACGGTGGGACGACGCCGACGGCCTGGTCGACGAGGCCGTCGCGATCGTCGACGCCAACCACCTCGGCGAGTACGTCGCATCCGGAATGGCGTTCGCCGTGGCGGCTCGCGCCGCGGCCCGCCGCGGAGACATCGAGTCGGCGAGGATCCACGCTTTGCGTGCGGCGCGGCTGCGACCGCAGTACAGCTACGTCCTGCCGGTGCTCGCCATCGCGCAAGTCGAGCTGGCCAAGGCGTACGCCGCGCTCGGCGACGCCCAGGGCGCCCTCGCCGTGCTCCGAGAGATGGCCGGCGTCGTCGATCACTGCCCGGACCTGGGGGTCTTGCCCGGGCAAGCGGAGCACCTGCGATCCTCCTTGACCACCATGCGGGCCGCGCCGGCCGGCGCATCCTCGCTCACCGCGGCCGAGCTGCGGCTGGTCCCGTACCTCGCGACCCACCTGACCTTCCGCGAGATCGGTGAGCGCCTCTACGTGTCGCGGCACACCGTGAAGACCCAGGCGGTCGCCATCTACCGGAAGGTGGACGCCAGCTCGCGCAGCGAAGCCGTGGAGGCGCTGCGCGCCTCCGGCCTGCTCGCCCGCTGAGTTCGGCGCATCTGGTCACCCACGGTTCTCGATATCGAGAACGTGGGTGACCAGATGGCGTCGATGAGACGCAGAGTGACCAGATGGCGACGGGTCGGCCTCAGAGGGGCATGTTGCCGTGCTTGCGGCGGGGCAGCTCCTCGCGCTTGCTGCGCAGCATCTCCAGCCCGGCGACGAGCTTGCGGCGGGTCTCGGCCGGGTCGATCACGTCGTCGACGTAGCCTCGCTCGGCGGCGCCGTAGGGGTTGGCGTAGCGCTCGGTGTACTCCGCCACCAGCTCGGCGCGGCCGCGCTGCGGGGTCGGCGGCCTGCTGCAGCTCGCGCCGGTAGACGATCTCGACCGCGCCCTGCGGCCCCATCACCGCCAGCTCGGCCGACGGCCAGGCGAACGCCAGGTCGGCGCCGATCGACTTCGAGTTCATCACGACGTAGGCCCCGCCGTAGGCCTTGCGGGTGATCACCTGGATGCGCGGCACGGTGGCCTCGCAGTAGGCGTAGAGCAGCTTGGCGCCGTGGCGGATGATGCCCCCGTACTCCTGGTCGACGCCGGGCAGGAAGCCCGGGCACGTCGACGAACGTGACGAGCGGGATGTTGAAGGCGTCGCACGTGCGCACGAAGCGGGCCGCCTTCTCCGAGGAGTCGATGTCGAGCACGCCGGCGAGCACCATCGGTTGGTTGCCGACGATGCCGACGGTGTGCCCGTCGATGCGCGGCGAACCCGCAGATGATCGAGCGCGCCCAGTGCGGGAAGTACTCGAAGAACTCGCCGTCGTCGACGACCGCGGTGACGACCTTGCCATGTCGTAGGGCATGTTCGGACTGGCCGGCAGCAGCTCGGTGAGCTCGGGGCAGAGTCGCTCGGGGTCGTCGCCGGTGTCGACGCTGGCGGCGGCTCCTCCATGTTGTTCTGCGGGAGGAAGCCGAGCAGGAAGCGGACGTCGTCGAGGCACGCCTTCTCGTCGGCGGCGACGAACGTGGCCACGCCCGACTTCGACGCGTGGCTCATCGCCCCGCCGAGCTCCTCGAGCGTGACCTCCTCGCCGGTCACCGTCTTCACCACGTCGGGACCGGTGATGAACATGTGCGACGTCTCGCGGACCATGAAGATGAAGTCGGTCATCGCCGGGCGAGTACACGGCCCCGCCGGCGCAGGGCCCGAGGATCACCGAGATCTGCGGCACCACCCCCGATGCCAGCACGTTGCGGTAGAAGATCCCGCCGTAGCTGGCGAGGCTCGACCACGCCCTCCTGGATGCGGGCGCCGGCGCCGTCGTTGAGGCCGACGACCGGCGCGCCGACCTTGAGGGCGAGGTCCATCACCTTGTGGATCTTCTCGGCGAACACCTCGCCGAGCGCCCCGCCGAACACGGTGAAGTCCTGGGAGAACACGAACACCTTGCGGCCCTCGACCGTGCCCCACCCGGTGATCACGCCGTCCGTGTACGGCCGTTCCTCCAGCCCGGCGGCGTTGGCGCGGTGGCGGGCGAGCAGGTCGAGCTCATGGAACGAGCCGGGGTCGAAGAAGTAGTCGATGCGCTCGCGGGCGAGCATCTTGCCCTTGGAGTGCTGGCGCTCGACCGCCATCGGCGAGCCGGCGTGATAGGCCTCCTCGCGCCGTCGGGCGAGGTCGTCGATCTTGTCCTGCATCGGGTTGCCGGTCACCGCGATCGAACCTAGTGGCTGGGGGTGCCTCGCGGGTCGGCCGGACCGTCCGAGGAGTCGGTGGCCGCGGGCAGGATCATCGCCGCCAGCTCGTCGACGAAGTGGGCGAGCACCACCAGGTCGCGGGTGTCGCCGCTCGCCGTGCGCACGTGGGCACGCAGCCGGCCCTCCTGGACGAATCCGAGCCCGGTGAACATCGCCAGCAGCCGGTCGTGGCCGGCGACCAGCTCGACCATCAGCTTGACCAACCCGAGCTCCTTGGCCTCCACGACGGCCCGTTGGGCCAGCAACCGCCCGATGCCGAGGCCGCGGTGCGTCGGCGACACCACGATGCGGATCTCGCCGACGTGACTGCTCCAGGCCACCCCCTTCAGCACGGCGGCGTAGCCGACGATCAGACCGTCGACGAGGGCGATGATGCGGTGCTGCGGGTCGGCCACCCACCCGGCCACCGTCCCGGGCTGGGTGATGTCCTCCTTGAAGAACGTGCGGTCGCCCTCGGGCACCGTGGCGAAGAACGCGACCAGCGCACCGGCGTCGTCGGGGGTGAGCCGTCTGACCTCGACGCTGGTGCGCTCGCGGACGCCCCCTCCCATGCCGGGCAGGGTAGCGGGCCCGGTTCAGCTGGTCGCGTAGGTGACCGTCACCGTCGCCGTGAGGTCGAGGTTCCCGCTCGAGATCGACGGGCCGCGCGATGCGGCGGCGTCGGCCATCGCCGGCATGAACGTGGTCGGCGGCGTGGCCGAGCCTTCGACGATCGACACGACGGCGCCGAGGGTGAGGCCGGCGGCGGCGGCGAGCTGCTGCGCCTTCGTGCCGGCGTCGGCGACGGCGTCGGCGCGGGCCTCGCCGAGCACCGACTCGGGGTCGGCGAACGAGAACGTCACGCCGCTGAGGGTGAGTCCCTCGCCGACCGCCGTCTGGGCCGCGTCGATGGTGGCGCCGATGGTGTCGATGTCGCGGATCGTGGCATTGACCTGGAGCGACGCCACGTAGCCGGTGACGGTCGTGCCGTCGTCGCCGTAGGTGCTGTACAGGTTGAGGCCGGTCGTCTGCAGGTCGTCGGCGGCGATGCCGGCGCCGGTGAGCGCGTCGGTCAGCGCCGACGAGCGCTGGTCGAGCTGATCCATCGCCGCCGCGCCGGTGGTGGCCTGCGCCTCCACACCGACGCTGAGCACCGCCGTGTCCGGCGAGACGGTGACCGTTCCCTCGCCGGTGACGGTGATCGTGCCGGTGACACCGCCGGCGCTCGGCGCCGGCTCCGACGGCGCGACCGGAGCGGACTGTGACAGGGCGGCGGCGGCCCCGCCCGCGGCGGCGAGCGTGGCGGCGAGGGCCACGGCGATCCCCGCCGCGGTGCGGCCGGGACGGGGGATGCGGATGGATCATGGGTGCGGACCTCCTCGGGTCGGTTCTGGGCGAACAGGGATCAGACGTCGGCGGGTGGGCGTGTGGTTCCCGACGGCGCGATCCGGTGGGGACGGGGTGGGTCGTCGGCGGGCACACTGGGGCGATGGTGCTGCCGATCGCCCTGCCGATCAAGCCGATGCTGGCG
Source organism: Ilumatobacteraceae bacterium (assembly GCA_963719295.1). Taxonomy (GTDB): domain Bacteria; phylum Actinomycetota; class Acidimicrobiia; order Acidimicrobiales; family Ilumatobacteraceae; genus Desertimonas. Next base: position 43,476 of record CAVRBV010000035.1, on the reverse strand, counting down.
AAGCTCGCCCGGGAGATACCGGCCGGCGACCACTGGTCGTTCGAGCCGAAGTGGGACGGGTTCCGGTGCATCGTCGCCCGCGACGGCGACGAGCTCGACCTCACCAGCCGCCAGGAACGCCCGATCACGCGCTATTTCCCCGAGCTCGTCGAGCCGCTGCGGGCGGCGCTGCCCGCTCGGTGCGTCGTCGACGGCGAGATCGTCGTGCCCGACGGTGACGGCCGCGGACTCGACTTCGACGCCCTGCTCCAGCGGATCCACCCGGCGGCGTCGCGGGTGACGCGCCTCGCCGCGGAGACGCCGAGCGTGTTCATCGCCTTCGACCTGCTGGCGCTCGGCGACGAGTCGTGGCTGGGACGGCCGTTCCGTGACCGCCGCGCCGAGCTCGTGCGCGTGCTGGACGCGCCGCCGGCGCACCCGGCGCATCCGGGTCGGTGTTCGTGACGCCGGCGAGCACCGACCGCACCGTGGCCGCCGAATGGTTCTCGGCGTTCGAGGGGGCGGGCCTCGACGGCGTGGTGGCCAAGGGTCTCGACGACGTGTACCAGCCCGACAAGCGGGCCTTGGTCAAGGTCAAGCACCAGCGCACCGCCGACTGCGTGGTGGCCGGGTTCCGCGTGCACAAGGACGGCCGCGGCGTCGGTTCCCTGCTGCTCGGCCTGTTCGACGACGACGAGCGACTCAACCACGTCGGTGTCGCCGCCGGGTTCTCGACCGCGTTCCGCACCCAGCTGCTCGGCGAGATGACGCCACTGACGGAGAACGCCACCGCCGACCACCCGTGGGGTGAGTGGGCGCGCATGCAGCCCGGCCTCGATGGCGCCCTCGGGCTGGCGACTCCTGACGGCGAGCCGGACGACGGGCAGCGGCGTCCCGGCGGCGGCAGCCGGTGGAACGCCGGCAAGGATCTGTCGTGGGTGCCGGTGCGGGCCGAGCGGGTGGTGGAGGTGACGTTCGGCCAGCTCGAGAACGGTCGGTTCCGCCACGGCGTGTCGTTCGTGCGCTGGCGCCCGGACCGCGATCCGGCGAGCTGTCGCTACGACCAGCTCGACGTCGCCCTGCCGATGCCGTTCAGCGAGTTCATGGACGAGCGGCACCACCCGAGCGGGGCGTTGATCCGAGGCCCGGCGGCGCACCCGGGTGCGACGCCCAGGCCTCGGGCGCGCTCCAGGCCTCGCATGAGGAACGGCAGAGGCCCGGGCGGCGTCAGCCGGTCGTGGTCGGGACGGTGCTGGTGGTGGTCGCCGGCAGCGTGGTGGTGGTCGGGCTGAGCGGCGGCACCGACACGTCGGACGGATCGGCGGCGGAACCGTCGTTGTTGAGCACCTGGAACGGTGTGCGCACGCCGCTCACGTTGCCGTTGCCGAGCGTGGCCTGCACCTCGAACGTCCAGTTGCCGGCCACGTCGAAGGGCACGCCGCCACCGTCGGGCGACTCGGCCGCCCCGCGCCCGGTGAGCGGGATCGGCTGGGTGATCGTGTTGCCGGCGGTGGCGGCCGGCGGATGGAACACGATCTGCAGGTTGGACACGCCCGTCTCGGGGGCGTTCAGCTCCACGCGGATGGCGTTGTCGAGCCCGGCCCGGCCCGGATCGAGGAACAGCTCGAGGTCGAGGCCGGTGGCCGAATCGACGAACGTCTCGTGCACCTGGTACCCCTCGTCGCCGTCGCTCGCCGAGCCCTTGCCGGTGGGCATCGTCAGCAGCCAGCCGCTGAGCAGGATCACGATGACACCGATCGCGGCCTCGGTGCCGAAGGCGCGGCGCAGGCGATCGGCGGTCCCGGCGGTGAGGTCGCTCGCCCGGGAGAGCTTGACGCGGGCGACCTGGCGGGCGGTCATGCCGACGAACAGCATCGCCGCCACCACCACGGTCTTCAGCAGCAGCACGAGGCCGTACTTGCTGGTGAACAGCTCGCCGCCGACCTCGCGGTACAGCTGCACGAGGCCGCTGACCACCGTGAGGATGATCGCCGGGTTGGAGATCCGCCCGAACCCGCGCACGGCGTGCACGAGATCCTCCTCGCCCGGTCCGGCGAGCACCACCCGTGCCAACAGCACGACACCGCCGATCCACACCGACATCGCCAACACGTGCACGATGGAGGCGACCACGCCGATGAACGGCCAGGAACCGCCGGTCCGCGAGAGCCCGAGGGTCACGACGGCCAGCGCCGGGATCCCGAGGGCGAGCATGTTGGTGGTGGGATCGATCACCCGCTCCGGTTTGAGCACCACCCAGCCGGCGGCGATCACGAAGACCAGGCGCATGATCGCCGCCCGCCCGGTCCAGTCACCGTCGAAGAGGTCGAACCACCCCGACGGGTTGAGCCCACTGGCGAAGCCCTTGCCCTGCACCCCGCGCACTGAGCCCGGCGAGGTAGATGATCGTGCCGACCAGGCCGACCACCCAGGCCGTGCGCAGGAACCGCAGCGCCAGCACGTACTCCGGGCCCTCCGGCCACGCGGCGACGATGAGCACCAGCGACCCGAACAACACGGCGATCCCCAGGATCGACAGCACCCGCCCGAGCCAGATCGACCCGCTGGACACGCCCTTCGGCGTCGTTGTCGTTGCTGGACGAGCTCGAGGCCGTGGTCGTGCCGGCGGGAGGCGGCCGCCGCCGAGTCGCCGGTGGCCGTCGCCGCCGGGTCGACCGTGAAGCCGAAGCTCCCGCGCTCGTTGGCGTTGCCGTCGGCGTCCGTGGTGGTGTAGCTGACCTCGCAGTCACCGGCGGGGATCGCGCCGAGCACCGGCACGCGTCACCACGTTGTCGGCGACCGCGACGGGCCGACGCGTGACGATGTCGCCGTCGCCGCACACCAGGCTGACGATCGTGCCGGTCCCGGTGGGGTTCTCGAACGTGAGCACGATCTGCGTCGGCGCCTGGTTGACGGTCGAGTCGGCGGCCGGCGTCGACTGCTGCAGCGAGTTGTCGGCGTGGGCGACCCGCCCGACCCGGCGAGCAGGCCGATGGCGACGACGAGTGCTACGAGCAGGGCCCCACCAGCCGTCGCGAGCGCGCGCCGGGCGGGCTGGGAGCGTCGGGGTCGTGCGGGCACCAGCGACCAACGTAGTCAGCGGCATCGGTCGATCCCGGCCACACCAGCATTGCGTTCCCCGGCCACGCAGCGCCGGCGGCGAACGCCACGAACGCATTCGTACTGGCCGCGCCTTCGAGCGCCCGTGCGCTAGCGAGTCGAGCGGCCAGCTGCGGCCTGCGTGGCCGCGGAACGCCGTGCGATCCCCGCGACACCCCCTCGGTAGGCTCGCCTCGATGGCCACCCAGTCGCTCTACCGCCGCTACCGGCCGCGGCGGTTCAGCGAGATCAAGGGCCAGGACCACGTGGTGCGGGCCTTGCGCAACGCCGTGATGAACGGTCGCGAGGGCCAGGCCTACCTCTTCTCCGGGCCACGCGGCACCGGCAAGACCACGTCGGCCCGCATCCTCGCCAAGGTGCTCAACTGCGAGCGCCCGGTCGACGGCGAGCCGTGCTGCGAATGCGACTCGTGCCTCGCGGTCGAGCGCGGCACCAGCTACGACGTGCACGAGCTCGACGCCGCCAGCAACAACGGCGTCGAGGCGATGCGCGACCTCATCGAGAAGGCGTCAGCTGGGCACGCCCGGGCGACACAAGGTGTACATCCTCGACGAGGTGCACATGCTCTCCAAGGCCGGCCGAGGCGGCGCTGCTGAAGACGCTGGAGGAGCCGCCGCCGCACGTCGTGTTCGTGCTCGCCACCACCGATCCGCAGAAGGTCAGTCCGACACGATCCGCAGCCGCACCCAGCACCTGCGCTTCCACCTGCTCGCTCCCGACATGCTCGGCCGAGCACGTCCGCTGGGTCGCCGCCGACGCCGGGATCGAGGTCGGCGACGACGCCATCACGGCCGCCGTCAGCCAGGGCGGCCGGCTCGGCGCGCGACACCCTGTCGGCGCTCGAGCTGGTCGCCAGTTCGCGGCGGCGACGTCGGTGAGCACCTGCGCTTCGACGAGTTCGTCGAGGCGCTGATCGACCACGACCCCGGCCAGGCGCTCACGGCGTGGCCGCGCTCGTCAACGCCGGGCACGACCCGCGAACCGTGGCCGAGGAGCTCGTGCGCCACCTTCGCGACGGGTTCCTGTCGCTGATGGCGCCCGAGCTCGTGCAGCTGCCGTCGGCCGAGGTCGATGCCCTGGCCTCGCAGTGCCAGCGGCTCGGCGCCCCCCGTCTCGTCGCCGCCATCGAGCGCTTCGGCGAGGTGTTGGTCGAGCTGCGCCACGCCCCCGACGCGAGGGTGCTCGTGGAGGTGACGCTGGTGCAGCTGGCCCGCGCCGACGCCGGTGCCGCCGAGCCGGGCGACGTCGAGGCGCTCACGGCGCGGATCGCCAAGCTCGAACGCCAGGTGGCGACGTTGGGCGCGGCGCCCGCCGCCGCGCCGCCGCCCGTCGACCCGACCACCGGGCGGGCCCGGCTGGGCGGCCGCGCCGAGCGCGCTGCCGCGGCCGCCGGCGCCGGCGCCAGCGGCCCCGCCCGAGCAGCCGCCCGCCGGCGAGGCACCGCCGAGCACCGCGCCGGCACCGGCACCGGCGCCGGCACCGGCACCGATGCGAGCCACCCCGGCTGGTGATGCCGCGGCGGAGTGGGTCGACGTCGTGCGCCCCTCGCTCTCCGGCCTGGCGAAGGCGCTGTACCACGGCGTCGAGCTCGTGTCGGCCGAGGGCGACCGGATCGTGCTGTCGGCGCCGAACGAGGCCCACCAGGCGCGCTGCGAGGACTACACCGACACGGTGCGCGAGCGCTGGAAGCAGGCCACCGGTCGCGTCGTCACCATCGCCTGGGCGAGCGGATCGCCGGCACCGCCCACGCGCCCGGCGCCCGCCGAGGACCCGCCGGCCGCCACGATCGACGACGACGAGGAGGAGCACGAGGCGATGGCGGCGATCGACGACGATGCCGCTGTCATCACCGGCACGATGTCGGTGGTCGAGCGCGTCGCCAAGGCGTTCCCGGGCGCCCAGCGCGTCGAGCAGGGCTCCTGAGTGGCGAGCGCCTACTCCCCACCGGTCCAGGCGCTGATCGACGAGCTCGGACGACTCCCCGGCATCGGGCCGCGCTCGGCCCAGCGCATCGCCTTCCATCTGCTCAAGATCCCCGCCGACGACGTCAACCGCCTCGCCGCGGCCATCCGCGACGCCAAGGCCAAGGTGCGCTTCTGCGCCCGCTGCTTCAACGTCACCGACGAGGAGCTGTGCTCGTTCTGTCGCGACGACCGCCGCGACACGCGGGTGGTGTGTGTGGTCGAGGAGTCGCGCGACATCGTGGCCGTCGAACGCACCGGCGAGTTCCACGGGCGCTACCACGTGCTGCTCGGGGCGATGAGCCCGCTCGAGGGAATCGGCCCGGAACACCTCAAGATCCGCGAGCTGCTCGCCCGCCTCGAGCCGGAAGGCATCGAGGAGGTCATCCTGTGCACCAACCCCAACACCGAGGGTGAGGTCACGGCGATGTACCTCGCCCGTCAGCTCCGCCCGCTCGGCATCCGGGTCACCCGTCCGGCGAGCGGTCTGCCGGTGGGCGGTGACCTCGAGTACGCCGACGAGCTCACGCTCGGGCGTGCCCTGGAAGGCCGCCGCGAGCTGGCCGACGACGTCACTGCGTTCCCCGGCCACGCAGGCCGTGGCTGACCGCTCCTGGCTGGCGCCTCGTCGCTCGCACGCCCACGTTGGCAGTCCACCGATCCGGCCGGCCTCGCAGAGTTGACGCGACCGCCGCTCGTAGCATCGGGCCGATGCTGTCGGTCCCCATCGTCCGTCTCGATCCCGATCTGCCGCTGCCGGCGTACGCCCATCCCGGCGACGCCGGGCTCGACCTCGTCGCCCGCGAGGGGGCGATCGTCAAGGCCGGTGGCGGCCGGGCGCTCGTGCCCACGGGCATCGCGTTGGCGATCCCGGTCGGCTACGCCGGCTTCGTCGTGCCGCGCAGCGGGCTGGCGCTGCGCCACGGGATCAGCGGCGTCAACAGTCCCGGGGTGATCGACGCCGCGTACCGCGGTGAGCTGAAGGTGATCCTGCTCAACACCGATCCCGCCGCCGACTACGAGGTGCACCGCGGCGACCGCATCGCCCAGCTGCTGATCCAGCGGGTCGAGGCGGTCGCCTGGAGCGAGGTCGACTCGCTCGACGGCGACGACCGCGGCGGCGGCTTCGGCCACAGCGGGCGCTAGTCCGAGCCCTCCGCCGTCGTCACAGCCACGACGCACGCTGGAAGTCGGTCGGGTCGGCGTCGACGTCCCACATCAGCTGCTCGAACGCTTCCCATCCCTCGGCCTCGACGAACGCAGCCTCGCGTTCGTGCACCGGGATCAGCCACAGGAACGCCACGACGTCATCGGCCACCTCGCACAGGGCGAACTCGGGCGGCTGGTACAGCGGCCGCGCCACGGTGAGCCGGCTCATCGGGGAGATCTCGGCGAGCGCGTCGACCTCGGTGAACACGTCGCCGAGCAGGGGCGCGTCGTCCACCTCGAGCACGAGCTCGCCGGCGTGCACCAGGATCGGCGGCATCGCCCCCTCGGGCAGCGCCATCGGGGCGATCGTCATCAGCTCGAGGCGCAGGCGGTCCTGACCGACGGCGTGATCCGACAGGCCGACCGTGCAGTGCACCTCCACCGCCGTGGGGCCGGCCGGGGGGAAGTGGGCGACGCGGAACGCCAGCTCGTCGCCGTCCGGCGTGTGCGACCACTCGCCCACGATCGGCCCGAGGAAGCGCTCGAGGTGGTCGATGACGACCTCTTCGGGTGATTCGCACACCGACCACATCATGGCCCGCCGCTACGGTCGTCGATCGGTGTTGGGACGGGTGCTCGACGACACGTACCCGCTGGCGGTGCGGCGCAACATCACCACCGTCACCGTCGCCCGCCTGGTGTCGAACGCGCTCTACCGCTTCGCCGCCCCGTTCCTCGCGGTCATCGCACGAGGGCTTCGACGTCTCGATCTCGGAGATCGCCATCGCCCTCACGATCGCCGAGCTCTGCGCGGTCGCCTCGCCGCTCATCGGCCACACCGTCGTCGACCGTGTGTCACGACGCACCGCCATGACCGTCGGGCTCACCGGGGTCGCCGCCGGCGCCTTCGTCACCGCCCTGGCGCCGAACGTGCCGGCGTTCACGGTGGGCCTCGTCGTGATCAGCGCGTTCAAGATCGTGTTCGACCTCAGCATGGGCGCCTGGATCATCGACCACGTCGAGTTCGCCCGTCGCAGCCGCGTCGTCGGGCTCACCGAGACGGCGTGGGCGCTCGGGTTGCTCGTCGGGGTGAGCACGATGGGCCTGATCACGGCGGCGACGTCGTGGCCGTGGGGCTACGCCGCCGCCGGGCTCGTCGCCGCCGTGATGGCGGTGGTGATCCACGCCCGCATCGCACCGGATGCCGGTCGCCGGACACCCGTCGCGATCGACGATCGCCGACCCGCACGACGGTTTCGTCCTCCCGGCCACCGGCTGGCTGGCGGTCGGGGCGATGCTGGCGATGTCGGCGGCGAGCCAGTCGGTCTTCGTGACGTTCGGCTCGTGGCTGGAGGACGACTTCGAGGTCAGCACGGCCGCCCTGGCGGGGATCACGTTCGCGCTGGGTGCGGTGGAGCTCGGCTCGTCGAGCCTCTCGAGCCTGCGCACCGACCGGTGGGGCAAGGAACGCAGCGTGGTGGGTGGTGCCGTGCTGATGGCGATCGCCGGCACGGCCTTCGCCGTCGTCGACGCCAACGCCGTCGCCGGCATGGTCGCGCTGGCGCTGCTGATCGGCGCCTTCGAGTTCGGCATCGTGAGCGCCGTTCCGATCGGCGGCGACCTGATGCCGGGACGCCCGGGCCGCGGGCTCGGGGTGTTCCTCGGCGCCACCGCGGTCGGCCGCGGCGCCACCACGATCCCCGCCACCCGGCTCTACGACGCCCACGGCATGGGCGCGTGCGCCCTGCTCGCCGCGGTGCTCGCCGCTCGTAGCGGCCGGCGCTATGGGCGCGCGCTGGCGCCTCGTCGGCCGGCCGCGGCTCGGCCCGGCGCCGGCTCAGCCGCGGTAGCCGTTGGTGATCGGCAGGCGGCGGTCGCGCCCGAACGCCTTGGTGGTGACGCGCACCCCCGGCGGGCACTGCCGCCGCTTGTACTCGGCGATGTCGACGAGGCGCGTCACCCGGCGCACGACTGCGTCGTCGTAGCCGAGCTCGACGATCTCGCCCGCCGTGCGGTCCTCCTCCACGTACAAGGCCAGGATCGGGTCGAGCACCGCGTAGGGCGGCAGGCTCTGGTCGTCGCGCTGGTCGGGGCGCAGCTCGGCCGACGGCGGCTTGGTGAGCACGCTCTCGGGCACCACCTCGCGGCCGGCGCGCTCGTTGACGTAGCGGCACAGGTCGTACACCCGCAGCTTGAGCACGTCCTTGATGACCGCGTAGCCGCCGACGGAATCGCCGTACAGGGTGAAGTAGCCCACCGCCATCTCGCTCTTGTTGCCGGTGGTGAGCACCATCCAGCCGAACTCGTTCGAGAGCGCCATGAGCACCTGCCCGCGGCACCGGCTCTGCAGGTTCTCCTGGGTGAGCCCGGGCGGACGGCCCTCGAAGGCGGGCCCGAGCATCTCGAGGTACGCCGAGAAGGCGGGCTCGATCGAGATCGTCCGGTAGTCGATGCCGAGGTTGGCGGCGAGGCGGGCGGCGTCCGACCGGGAGTGGTCCGACGAGTACCGCGAGGGCATCGACACGCCGTGCACGTGCTCGGCGCCGATCGCGTCGGCAGCGATCACCGCGACGATCGTCGAGTCGATGCCGCCGGACAGGGCGATCACGACGTCGCTGAAACCGTTCTTCACGATGTAGTCGCCCGTGCCGAGCACGAGCGCCTCGTACAGCTCGGCGATCGGGTCGAGGGGCGTCGCCAGCGGATTGGCGACGGCCGGGGCGCCCTCGCGGACGGGGACGGTCGAGATCTCGACCGTCGGCAGCGGCGCCTGTGACTCGCGACCACGCGGGTCGAGCAGACGCTGGCGGTAGACCGCGGCGATCGGCACGTCGACGACGAGCAGGTCCTCGACGAACTGGGGACCGCGGGCGAGCAAGGTGCCGTCGGCGTCGAAGGCGAGCGAGCAGCCGTCGAACACCAGCTCGTCCTGGCCGCCGACCTGGTTGACGTACACCGACGCGCGGCGTGCGAATCGGCGGCCCGGGTGGCGAGCATCCGCTCGCGGTACGCCGCCTTGCCGAGGTGGTAGGGCGAGGCGTTGATGTTGACGGCGAGCTCGGCGCCGCCGGCGGCCTGTTCGGCGAGCGGCCCGTCCGGGCTCCAGATGTCCTCGCAGATGCTGATGCCGACCTTGACGCCACCGATGAGGTAGAGCTCCATCGGGTCGGTCTCGTTCCCGGGCGTGAAGTAGCGAGCCTCGTCGAAGACGGCGTAGTTGGGCAGGAGGCGCTTGCGGTAGGTGCCGATCACCCGGCCACCGCAGCAGATCGCGGCCGCGTTGAACAGGTCGTGGTCGGCGTCGACGTAGCCGACGACGGCGGTGCAGCGCCCGGTGTGCTCGGCGAGTTGGGCGAGGGCGGCCTCGGTGTCGGCGACGAACCGTGGTTTGAGCACGAGATCCTCGGGCGGGTAGCCGGTGACCGACAGCTCGGGGAACGCCACGATGTCGCACCCCGCGGCCTCGGCCTGGTCGTAGGCGGCGAGCAGCTTCTTCACGTTGCCGGCGAGGTCACCGACGGTGGGGTCGAGCTGGGCGAGGGCGACCCGCAGCACGGTCACAGTTGGAGGGTAACGGAGGGACGGCCACCGCCGTGTGTCGAGGTCTTCGGGGGTTCACGGGGGGGCGGAGCCCCCGTGGGTGGGGGTGCCGGGGGGGCGCAGCCCCCGTATGTAGCGCCCCGCATTCTTCGGGGGGTGCACGGGGGGCGCAGCCCCCTAGACGCCCCGCATTCTTGGGGGGTGCACGGGGGGCGCAGCCCCCGGGGGGGCACGGGGGGCGGCCCCCGTATGTAGCGGCCCGCATTCTTCGGGGGGCACGGGGGGCGCAGCCCCCGTGGGTGGGTTCACGGGGGGCGCAGGCCCCCGTATGTAGCGCCCCGCATTCTTCGGGGGGTGCACGGGGGGCGCAGCCCCGTATGTAGCGCCCCGCATCTCGGGGGGTGCACGGGGGGCGCAGCCCCCGGGTGGGTCACACAGCGTTCACAAAGGGGCAACGGTTCGGCAACGCGTCAGCCCCAGGATGATTCCGCAACCGGCCTCGTGGCGGGCTGCGTCCACCTTGACGTGCCGGGACGCCGGCACCCGACGAACGAAGGATCACGTGGTCTACAAGGCTGAATACATCTGGATCGACGGCACGGAGCCGACGTCGAAGCTGCGCTCCAAGACCAAGATCGTGCCCGACGGCGCACCGCTGCCGGTGTGGGGGTTCGACGGCTCGAGCACCAACCAGGCCACGGGCGACAAGAGCGACTGCGTGCTGATCCCCGTGTACTCGGTGCCCGACCCGATCCGCGGCGGCGACGACGTGCTGGTGATCGCCGAGGTCTACGGCGCCGACGGCAAGCCGCATCCCACCAACACCCGCGCCGCCCTCGTGAAGACGGCGAAGAAGTACGCCAAGCACGAGTGCCTGTTCGGTCTGGAACAGGAGTACACGTTCTACAAGGACGGACGCCCGTACGGCTTCCCGATCGGCGGCTTTCCGGCGCCGCAGGGCGGCTACTACTGCGGGGTCGGCGCCGACGAGATCTTCGGGCGCGAGATCGTCGAGGAGCACCTCGAGAACTGCCTCGCCGCCGGGCTGTCGATCAGCGGCATCAACGCCGAGGTGATGATCGGCCAGTGGGAGTATCAGGTGGGCCCGCTCGGCCCGCTCGAGGTGGCCGACGAGCTGTGGCTGTCGCGCTGGCTGCTGTACCGCACCGCGGAGGACTTCGACGTGGCCGCGACGCTCGACCCCAAGCCGATGAAGGGCGACTGGAACGGCGCCGGCTGCCACACCAACTTCTCCACCAAGGAGATGCGTGAGGACGGCGGCTACCAGTACATCGAGAACGCCTGCAAGGCGCTCGGCAAGAAGTGGGAGCTGCACGTCAAGAACTACGGCCACGGCATCGAGGACCGCCTCACCGGCCATCACGAGACGGCACCGTGGAACAAGTTCAACTACGGCGTGTCCGACCGCGGCGCCTCGATCCGCATCCCCCTGCAGGTGTCCAAGGACGGCAAGGGCTACCTCGAGGACCGTCGCCCGAACGCCAACATGGATCCCTACGTCGTCGCCCGTCTGATGGTCGACACCGTCTGCAGCGCGATGTAGCCAACGACTCGGCGACCGATGGGTGCTGACCTGACCGGACAGTCATGTCAGCACCCATCGGTTGTGCGACGGGCGATGTCCCCGCCCCCTGACAGAATGAGGAGGTGACGGACGAGGTGCTCGAGCAGCAACGGGACTACATCATGCGGTCGGTGGAGGATCGCGGCGTGCGGCTGGTGCGCATGTGGTTCACCGACATCCTCGGCAACCTCAAGAGCTTCGCCATCAGCCCGGCCGAGCTGGACAACACGCTCATCGACGGGATGACCTTCGACGGCTCCTCGATCGACGGCTTCTCGCGGATCCAGGAGGCCGACGTGCTGGCGGTGCCCGACGCCAACACGTTCGTCGTGCTGCCGTGGGGCGACCCCAAGAACCCCGAGGCGCGCATCTTCTGCGACATCAACCACCTCGACGGCACCCCGTTCGACGGCGACAGCCGGCAGGTGCTCAAGCGCCACATGCGCGCCGCCCACGCCGAGGGCTTCACGTTCTACGTCGCCCCCGACATCGAGTTCTTCTACTTCGAGTCACCCAAGCCCAACGAGCGGCCGCGCCCGCTCGACGAGGCGAGCTTCTTCGACCTCACCACCAACGACGTCACCGGGTCGCTGCGGCGCCAGACCATCCGCACGCTCGAGGCGATGGGCATCCCCGTCGAGTACAGCTTCCACGAGGACGCTCCGAGCCAGCAGGAGATCGACCTGCGCCACACCGACTCCCTCACGATGGCCGACAGCGTGATGACGTTCCGGCTGATCGTGCGCGAGCTGGCGGCGTCGCAGGGCCTGCACGCCACGTTCATGCCCAAGCCGCTCGAGGGCGTGCAGGGGTCGGGCATGCACACCCACATGTCGCTGTTCCGCGGCGACGACAACGCCTTCTTCGACGAGAGCGACTCCTACAGCCTGTCGCCCACCGCCAAGGCGTTCATGGCCGGACTGCTGCGCCACGCCGCCGAGATCACCGCCATCACCAACCAGACGGTCAACAGCTACAAGCGGCTGGTGCCCGGTTTCGAAGCGCCGGTCCACGTGTCGTGGGCGCGGAACAACCGCAGCGGGCTGATCCGCGTGCCGATCGCCAAGCGCAACAACCCCCTCGCCACCCGCGTCGAGTACCGCTCGCCCGACCCGGCGTGCAACCCGTACCTCACGTTCGCGCTGGTGCTGGCCGCGGGCATGCGCGGCGTCGAGCAGGGCTACGAGCTGCCGGCGGAAGCCGACGCCAACCTGTTCGAGATCGACGACGACGTGCTCGCCAAGCTGTCGATCGACCGGCTGCCGCAGTCGCTCGCCGACGCCCTGCACGCGATGGAAGGGTCCCAGCTCGTCCACGACGCCCTCGGCGAGCACATCTTCGAGTGGTTCCTGCGCAACAAGTGGCGCGAATGGCGCGACTACAAGACGCACGTGTCGGACTACGAGATCAACCGTTACCTGAGGTCGTTGTAACGGTGGCCGACAGCACCCCGTCCGACCTCCTGGCGGTGTACAGCGCGTTCGGTCGCACCCGAGCTGGCCCGCACGCTCGACCTCGGCGGGTACCGCTGGAAGGCGGTCAGCACGGTGGCCGACGCGGTGGAGGAGGAGCCCCCGGGAGGATGGGCCGGCGTGATCGTCGACGCCTCGGCCGACGCCGTCGGTGCGTGGGCGTTCATCCGTGGCTTCCGCAAGTCGGCGACCGATGCCGGCGCCACCCGCCTGCTCGTGCTCATCGGTGGGGCCCACATCGGCGACCTCGAACTGCGCGACGAGCTGTTCGACGACTTCTGCCTGCTCCCCTTCCACCCGAGCGAGCTGGAGGTGCGCGTCCGCCACCTGCTGTGGCGCACCGGTGCCGATCCGCTCCCTGACGTCGTGGAGTATCGCGAGCTCACGCTGAACGTGGCGACGTACCAGGCGGCGATCGCCGGGCGGCCGCTCGACCTCACGTACATGGAGTACGAGCTGCTGAAGTTCCTCTCCCAGAACCCCGGCAAGGTGTTCACGCGCGAGGTGCTGCTCAACCGGGTGTGGGGCTACGAGTACTACGGGGGTGCGCGCACCGTCGACGTGCACGTACGGCGCCTGCGCGCCAAGCTCGGCGAGGAGCACGCCTCGCTGATCGAGACGGTGCGCTCGGTCGGCTACCGCTTCGGCCAGGCCCGCTGGTCGACCTGACGCCGGCCCGTGGAAGGCGGAAGATTTCACGGTTCTCCCACGCTGACACTCGTCGCGTACGTGGGTGTGAGCGCCGCGCCCACGCCGCGCGGGTACCGAGTCATGGTGGCTGACGTGCTGGAAGTGCTGCAGCAGGATCACCGGCGCATGGAGGAGCTGCTCGATCAGTTTGCCCGTAGCGGCGACGGGTCGCTGCGCCAGACGCTGCTCGACGAGCTCGGGACCGCCCTCGACGTCCACCTGACGTTCGAGGAGAGCGAGATCCACCCGATGGTCGTCGTGATCGACGAGCGCGACGCAGCCGTTGCGACGTGCGAGCACGCGCTGCTGCGGACCGCCTTCGAGCGCCTGCGCCAGCACGACGGGGTCGACGCCGGCGACTTCGCCGCGGCGGTCGACCGACTGGCCGCCGGGCTCTCCCGGCACGCCGCCGACGAGGAGTTCGACGCGCTTCCCGCGTCTGCGTCTCGAGGTCGACGTCATCGTGCTCGACGTGCTCGGCGAGCACCTCCTCGCCGCCCACCGCACCGCGTCCCGCCGAGTCGCTCCTGGCGGCGGACCAACCGCCGATATGACGGCCCGGTGCCGGTGAGCTCGCCGATCCGGCTGCGGTACGGATCGGACCAGGAAGCCGGGATCCGTCGTCGCGGCACCCGGCGGTTCCACTACGTGAACGAGCGCACCGGCAAGGACGCCTCGGCGGCCGACCGACGCCGCATCGCCGCTCTCGCCATCCCGCCGGCGTGGACCGACGTGTGGATAGCGGCCTCGCCGGACAGCCACGTGCAGGCGACCGGGCAGCGACGCGAGGGGCCGCAAGCAGTACCGCTACCACCCGCAGCACACCGCCGAGCGGTCGGCGCACAAGTTCGACGACCTCGTCACCTTCGCCGAACACCTCGGGCCGCTGCGTCGGCACGTCCGGCGCGACCTCGCCACGCCGCGGCCTCGGGCACGACCGCCTGGTCGCGGTCGTCGTGCGGCTGCTCGACCTGACCGGCCTGCGCGTGGGCAACGACGAGTACGTGCGCGCCAACCGCACGTACGGCATCACCACGCTGCGCACGCGCCATGCGTCGGTGCGCGGCTCGACGATCCAGCTGCGGTTCCGTGGCAAGGTCACCCACGAGTTCGACGTGCGCGTCGAGGATCCGACCCTCGCTCGGATCGTCCGGCGCTGTCAGCACCTGCCGGGCCAGGACCTGTTCCGCTATCAGGACGAGGCCGGCGAGGTCCGCACCGTGACCTCCGACGACGTCAACCGCTACCTCCGCGAGCACGGCGCGCCGAATGCGACGGCGAAGACGTTCCGCACCTGGAACGCCACCGTCGGTGCGGCGAGCGGACTTGCCGCCGTCGCCAAGGACGAGCCGGCGCCGACGGTGCACACGCTGAACCAGGTCATCGACACCGTCGCCCTCGCACTCGGGAACACGCGTGCCGTCTGTCGCGGCAGCTACATCCATCCGGCCGTGATCGACGCCTACTTCGACGAGCGGATCGCAGCGAGCTGGTCGCGGCCCGTCGGGACACGCCCCGTCGGTCTGCTGAGCGACGAACGTCGGGCGCTCCGCGTGATCCGGTGACCGCTGGTCAGCTGGTCTGCTGCTGCCAGTCCTCGATCTGCGATTCGACGACACCGGCGAACAACGCGGCCCCGTCGTCGGTGGGATGGATCCCGTCGCTCAACACGCCCTCGCCGTCGGCGAGCACCGCCCAGTTGCCGATCGTCGCCCGCCCCCGGCGCTGCAACACCGACTGGAGCGCGGAGTCGAACTGCGCCGACTCGTCGGGCTTGGCGACCACGTAGGTGTTGATCCACGCGACCGGGGTGCCCGCCGGGATCAGCGACAGCAGGCTCTCGATGGCCGCCTGATACTCCTCGTCGGTGTCGAACTGCCCGAGGTCGTTGGTGCCGAGCGCGATCACCCACAGGTCAGGGGTGTCGTCGGCGAGGATCTCGTCGACGATCGACGTCCCGGGCGCCGGCGTCTCGCCGTTGCCGATGCGCCGGCCGACCTCGGCGCGGATCGTCAGATCGACGCCGAGCGACTGCACCGCCTTCTCGATCTCGTCGGTCGACGCCACCGTGATCGAGTCGCCGACCATCGCCACGTCGTGCACCTCCCCCGACGGCGCTGGACGCAGGTCGATCGCTTCGTTCGCCTGCGGGACGGCACCGGTGTACAACGGCACGGTGGCGCCGTCGGACGCGTCGTCGCCACCGCCGCAGGCGGACAGGGCGAGCATCACCACCGCCACGAGCACGGCGGCGCGCGCCAGCCGTCGTCCTGCGAGGGGGGTCGCCACGGCGGACCATTCTGCCGGGTGGCGCCCGGTTGCGGTCGTCAGCGCCGCGTGGTCGGGCCGTCCGACCTGGTCGCACGGCTACGCCGAGCGCTGCATCGCCTCGGCGACGCGGCGGTGGGCCGTGAGGCGGTCCTCCAACCCGGCGTGCACCAGTTCGCCGTCACGCACCACGGTCCGGCCGTGCACGACCGTGTGCCGCGCCGACACCGGGCCACACCGCAACCAGGCCTCGACGGGATCGGCGATGGCCCCGGCGAAGCGCGGCCCGCTGAGCGACCACACCGCCACGTCTCCCGCCGCCCCCACGCTCAGCTGGCCGAGCTCCCCGCCGCGGCCGAGGCACGACGCGCCCCCTCGGGTCGCCATCTCCAGCGCCGTACGGGCCGTGGCGGAGCCGGCCCCGCCGCGCAGCTTGGCCAGCAGCATCGCCTGGCGGGCCTCCAGCCAGAGGCTCGCCGCGTCGGCCGACGACGACCCGTCGACCCCGAGCCCGACGGCCACGCCGGCGGCCCGCAGGTCGACCACCGGGGCGATCCCCGACGACAGCACGAGGTTGCTCGACGGGCAGTGCGCCACACCGACACCCGCCACCCCGAGACGGCGCACCTCGTCGGGTCGCGGCATGACGCAGTGGGCGAGCCACGAGCGCGACGTCAGCCACCCGGTGCGCTCGAGGTAGTCGGTCGGCCGGCAGCCGAACGTGGCGATCGAGAA
This sequence comes from Ilumatobacteraceae bacterium, assembly GCA_963719295.1. GTDB lineage: Bacteria > Actinomycetota > Acidimicrobiia > Acidimicrobiales > Ilumatobacteraceae > Desertimonas. The sequence goes on along the minus strand of CAVRBV010000035.1, from coordinate 26,977 downwards.
GGCGTCGTCCTCGGCGTTCTCGGCGAAGTGCGTGTGGAGACGGACGTCGAGTCGTTCGGCCAGCTCGGCCGAGCGAACCATCAGCGACTCGGTGACGCTGAACGGCGAGCACGGCGCCAGTGCCACCCGCACCATGGCGCCGTGGCGGCGGTCGTGGTGACGGGTGACGGCGGCTTCGCTCGCAGCCAGGATGTCGTCGTCGTCCTCCACCACGTCGTCGGGCGGCAACCCGCCGTCCTTCTCCGACAACGACATCGACCCGCGCGTGGGGTGGAAGCGCATGCCGAGGTCGACCGCAGCCTCGATCTCGGCCGCCAGCAGGTCGCCCGCCCCGCGCGGATGCAGGTAGAGGTGATCGGCCGAGGTGGTGCACCCGGACAACGCCAACTCGGCCAGACCCACCCACGCCGACAGGAAGGCCCCCTCCGTGTCGAGCGACCGCCACAGCGGGTACAGCGCCGTCAGCCATCCGAACAGCGCCTTGTCGGTCATCGGCGGATAGGCGCGGGTGAGGTTCTGGAACAGGTGGTGGTGGGTGTTGACCAGCCCCGGCGTGACGAGGCAATCGGCGGCGTCGAGCACGTCGGTGGCGGTCGGCGCCGGGCCGTCGCCGACGGCGCTCACCAGACCGTCACGGATGGCCACCCAGCCGCCGTCCAGCTCGCGTCGCTGGTCGTCCATCGTCGCCACGAGGCGGGCACCGGCGATGACGAGGTCGGCCTGGGGTTCAGCCATCGGCGAGGCTGTCGACGATCGCCGCCAGGTCGTCGGCGGTGGTCAGCGGGTTCACGATGCACCACCGCAACACCGTCTCGTCGCCCCACCCGGACGGTGTGACGAACGACGCGCCCCAGCGGAGCTGGTCGTCGCTCCACCGCTGGTAGTCGGCGGCGCCCCAGCCGAGGCGGCGGAACAGCACCACCGACAGCTCCGGCTCGACCACCAGTTCGAGGTGCGGCGCGGCGCGCACCAGGTCGGCCCCGGCACGGGTGACGGCGAGGGTCGTCTCGACCGAGTCGGCGTAGGCCGTCGTGCCGTAGGTCGCCAGGCTGAACCAGAACGGCAGACCCCGGGCGCGACGGGTGAGGTGGTGGGCGTAGTCGGCGGGGTTCCACTCGGCGGCGTGGTCGTCGGCGCCGTGGATGCACGTCGAGGTACTCGGCGTGTTGGGTGTGGGCCAGTCGAGCGATCTCCGGGTCGCGGTACACCAGGGCGCACGAGTCGTACGGGGCGAACAGCCACTTGTGCGGGTCGACGATCAGGCTGTCGGCGTGCTCGACGCCGTCGTACAGGTGGCGGATCGACGGGGCGATCAGCCCGGCGCCGCCGTAGGCGGCGTCGACGTGCAGCCAGGTGCCGGCGGAGTCGGCGGCCTCGGCGGCGCCGCGCAGGTCGTCGACGACACCGGCGTTGGTGGTGCCGGCGGTGGCGACCACGGCGAACAACCGGTCCCGGTCGGCGGCGGCGAGCGACTGCAGGGTCGCCGCCAGCGCCGGTCCGGTGAGCTTGCCGCGCCCGTCGGCCGGCACGCGCACCACGTCGGCATCCATCGCCCGTGCCGCCTGGGCCACCGATGAATGGGCGCCGGCCGACGCCACGAGCAGCCCACGGGTGCGGTCGTGGGCGCCGTCGGCGTCGGCCCGCCACTTCCACCGCGCCGCCAGCAGCGCGCTCGAGGTTGCCGGCGGTGCCCCCGCTGACGAAGACGCCTCCGGCGCCGGCGGGCAGACCGGCGACGTCGGCGATCCAGCGCAGCGCCTCGTTCTCGGCGTACACGGCGCCGGACGCCTCGAGCCAGGTGCCGGCGTAGATGCTCGACGCCCCGACCACGAGGTCGAACAGGATCGACGCCTCGGTGGGCGCCGCCGGCACGAACGACAGGTAGCTCGGGTGATCGACCGACAGGCAGGCCGGAGCGAGCACGTCGGCGAAGACCCGCAGGGCCTCGAGGCCACCGAGCCCGCGCGGCGTGATCGTGCGGCCGGCCATCGCCCGCAGCTCGGCGGCGGTTCGCGGGTGATCGAGCGGCGGCGGGTCGAGGCGCACACGGTCGACGGCGTAGCGCACGATCGCCTGGGTCAGCACCTCGCTCGCAGGGTCGTGCCGGTGCATCGGCGCCAGCTCGGCCACGGCGGCTCAGTCGTCCAGCGCGAGCAGCTCGCTGGCGCCGGCACCGCCGTCGGCGGCGCGGGCGTCGGCGTCGCGACCGAGGAGCGTTCCGAGCACCGCGGCGACAACGCCCCCGCTCATCAGGACGAGCACTGGAATGAGCACCAGCACGACCACGATGGCGACGACTCCGGCCATGCGCACACGTTAGTCAGCGCGGTCCACGCCGCCCGGTGCCGGCTGGTTCGCTCGCTCGAAGACTCGCTCGCTCACGCCAGCGCGGCGCACTGCGGTTCGCGAAAGCACGAGGTGAGGTGGTCGTTGACGAGGCCGCACGCTTGCATGAAGGCGTAGCAGATCGTCGGACCGACGAAGCGGAAGCCGCGCCGGCGCAGCTCGCGGCTCATCCGCCCCGACCGCTCGTCGCTGGCGGGGACGTCGGCGCCGGTGGCCGGGCGGTTGCGGATCGGCGTCCCGTCGACGAAGCCCCACAGGAACCCCACCGGGTCGTCGAGCTCGAGCCACGCCCGGGCGTTGCCGACGGTCGCCTCGATCTTGCCGCGATGACGCACGATGCCCGGATCGGCGACGCAGCGGGCCACGTCGGCCTCGGTGAACGCGGCCACCGGCACGGGATCGAAGCCGGCGAACGCCGCCCGGTAGCCCTCGCGCTTGGCGAGGATGGTGCTCCACGACAGCCCGGCCTGGGCCCCCTCGAGCACGAGCAGCTCGAACAGTCCGACCGGCTGGCGCTCAGGCACGCCCCACTCGGTGTCGTGGTACTCGACGTCGAGCGGGCGGGCGCCGGTGGCCCAGCCGCAGCGCGGCGGGTCGGTCACCGCCAGCGAGGTCATCGGACCGCCATCGAACTCGTGCGAGCGACGAGGCGCCAGCCGAGGAGCGGCTAGCAGCGCGCGGTTCCTGCGTGGCCGGGGAACGCAGTGACGGTCACGCCGGCTTGTACGCCCACGCCTCGACCTCGACGTCGAGGCCGGCGGGCAGCGACGCCACGCCCACCGTGGAGCGCGCCGGGCGATGGTCGCCGAATGCCGCCGCGTAGGCCTCGTTGAACTCGCCGAAGGTGTCCATGTCGGTGAGGAAGCACAGTGTCTTGACCACGTCGCTCAGCGCCGCGCCGGCCTCGGCGAGCCGATCGGCGACGTTGCGCATCGTCTGGGTGGTCTGGGCGGCGACGCCACCGTCGACGATCGCGCCGTCGAGCATGCCGCCCTGACCGGACACGATGATGAAGTCGCCGGCGCGCACGAACGGCGAGTAGGGGCCGAGTGGCTTGTTCACGGTTCGGGAGTCGGGCGGTTCAGGAGAAGCTCTGGCCGCACCCGCACGTGCGGGTGGCGTTGGGGTTCGTGATGGCGAACCCGCTCTGGTCGAGGCCGTCCTTGTAGTCGAGGGTGGCGCCCTGCGAGGAGCTGCGCCGACGCCGGATCGACCACGACGCGCACGTCGTCGTGAGTCACCGAAGCGGGCCTGTTCGTCGTCGACGGCGACGTCGCCGTCGAAGAACATCTCGTAGGAGAAGCCGCTGCAGCCGCCCGGGCGCACGGCGACGCGCAGGGCGAGATCGTCGGCGCCTTCCGCCGCCAGCAGCTCCTTGACCTTGACAGCGGCCTTCTCGGTCAATGTGATCATCGGTGCCTCCCTGGACTGGCGGATCGACCTGCGTTCACCATCAAATCTAGCCCCGCCCCCGTCGACTCGGCCGTTGGACTCATTCGTGCGTCATCGGTCGCGTGCGAGCGACCGAGCGCCAGCGAGGGAGCGTCCAGACGCTGCGCAGGCGGTTCATGCGTGGCCGGGGAACGCAGTGAGGGTTCACGAGGCGCCCGCGCCGACCGGCCCGATCGACACCTGGCACGGGGTGCGGTGGGAGAGCGGGCAGAACTCGACCATGACCGCATCGCCCATCGCCGCGACGAACCCGGCGACGAGCCCGCGGTGGAGCCCGCAGACCAGCTCGGGATGGGTGGCGGCGAACTCGGCGAAGGGGCAGTTGGCGAACGCGACGATGGCCGTGTCGGGATCGTCGAGCTCGTCGGCCGCCACGACCGGATCGAAGCCGAGTCGATCGAGGTCGTCGACCAGCGCCTCGAGCGCCGAGGGTGATGTGGCGTAGCGCGCGGCGCGGGCCGCACCCTCGACCTCACCGACGGCGACGGCGTCGTCGGGACCGGCGTCGAGGCGTTCGGCCATCGCCAGCACCATGCGGGCGAGCACCGGCACGGTCGGCGGTTCGAGGCCGAGTGACGGGGCGTCCGCCGCCAACGAGTAGCGGTGCTGGGGACGGCCCACCTCGCCGCGCGCGTCGGTGGTGACATCGAGCAGGCCGACCTCGCGCATGCGATCGAGGTGCGGGCGAACGGTGTTGGGGTGCAGGCCGAGCATCTCGGCGATCTCGGCGGTCACCAGCGGGCGGGCGGCGCGGGCCAGCTCGAGGTAGATGCCGTAGCGGGTGTTGTCGCCGAGCACCTTGAGCACGTCGCGCGAGGGCAGCCCGTTGGGTGTCGGGTCGACGCTCGCCATGACGTGAGATTACACGGCCACAACCGGTAAAATATCCCGGATGGGTGAGTCGGCCGCTTCGCACACGCCGCACGGCGGCCGCCGCGACCGCCGTGGCGCCGACCCCCGACGAGGTGCGCGCCGTCCTGGCGACCGTCGTCGACCCCGAGCTCGGTGCCGACATCGTCAGCCTCGGCATGGTGCCGAGCGTCACCGTCTCCGACGCCGGCGAGGTGGACGTCACGGTGAAGCTCACGATCGGCGGATGTCCGATGCGCGCCGAGATCAAGCGCGAGGTCGAGTCCCGCGTCGCCGTGCATCCGGGCGTGCGCAGCGTGCACATCTCCTGGGGCGAGATGACCGCCGACGAGCGCAGCGAGGTGATGACCAAGGCGCGCTGGAACGCCCGCCAGCACGCCGGCGACACGCAGGTGCCGGCGTCGACCCGCGTGCTCGCCATCGCCAGCGGCAAGGGCGGCGTCGGCAAGAGCTCGGTCACCGTCAACCTGGCCGTGGAGCTGGCCCGCCGGGGACGCACGGTCGGCGTGCTCGACGCCGACATCTGGGGCTTCTCGGTTCCCCGCCTGCTCGGCGTCGACGCCCGCCTCGAGGGCGCCCGCGACGAGGCCGACGGGCGAGCGCTGATCGTGCCCAACGAGCTGGCGATCGGCGACGGCGTGATCAAGGTGGTGTCGACGGGCTTCCTCGTCGACGAGGACACCGCGCTGATGTGGCGCGGTCTGATGCTCACCAAGGCCGTCGAGCAGTTCCTGCGCGACGTGCGCTGGGGACCGCTCGACGACCTGCTGATCGACATGCCCCCGGGGACCGGCGACGTGCAGATGGGACTCTCGCGCCTGCTCCCCCGGGCCGACATGGTGATCGTCACCACCCCGGCGTTGAACGCCCAGAAGGTGGCCCAGCGCGCCGCCGACATGGCCCGGCGCAGCTTCGTTCGCGTCGTCGGGGTGATCGAGAACATGTCGTCGTTCACGTGCGAGCACGGCACCGAGCACGCCCTGTTCGGCGTCGGCGGCGGCGACGCCCTCGCCGAGCAGATCGGCGCCCCGCTGCTCGGCCGGATCCCGCTCGAACCGGCGATGTCGATCGGCGGCGACGCCGGCCGCCCGGTGACCCTCGAACCCGGCGCCAGTCCGGCCGCCGCGGCCTTCGCCCGGATCGCCACCGCCCTCGACGCCGTGACCCCGCACCAGCTCGCCGAGGCCGACGACATGTCCGGCTGCTCGGCGCGCCTCCTGGCCGCCGTCGGCGCCGCCCTCGAGGCCGACACCCCGGCGCGGTAAGCGCCGGGTCGAGCCGCTCCCGCCGCCATCTGGTCACTCTCCGTCTCGTTCGGCCGATCTGGTCACCCCGTTTCTGCATGAAATGCGTTGACCCGTAGCCCCGGTGGGCACGCGCGCCGCGGTCCTGTCGGGCCCGATGGTTGTTGGAGCTTGTTGTCAGGCGGCGGGTTCGAGGGTGGCGCGTAGCCGAGCTTGGCGAGTTGTTTGACGAGCCGGTCGGCTTGTCGCTGCGGATCTTGGCGACGCTCGAACCAGTCGGCGCCGAGGTCGTGGTAGCGCAGCTCGGGGTCGTTCATCAGGTGCCAGCAGACGATGAGGATGCTGTGGGCGACGGCGACGACGGCTTTGTTCTTGCCACGGTGACGGGCGATGCGGTGGTAGTGGGCGTTGAAGTAGCTGTCCTTGGTGCGTGCCGCTGCCCAGGCGGCTTCGATCAGGGCGGTGCGCAGCGAGCGTGCTGCTGGCCGCGTGCCCACCGGTCGGCGTTTGCCGGCGGACTCGTGATTGCCGGGGGTGACCCCTGCCCACGCGCACAGTTGTTGAGGCGTCGGGAAGCGGGTCATGTCGGCACCGGTCTCGGCGATGATGATCTCGGCGGTCTTGCGGTCGATGCCGGGGATCTCGTCGAGTCGTTCGATCAGCTCAGCGAAAGGGACGACACGCTCGGCGATCTCGCCGCTGAGCTCAGCGATCGTGGTGTCCAAGAAGTCGATGTGAGCGATGATCCGGCGGGCTACGAAGCTGTGCTGGGGACGCCAGTTGGCCGCCAACGCGTCGGTCAACTGGTCGATCTTGGAACGCATCCGACTCTGCGCCAGTTCAGCCAGCGTGGCCGGGTCGCGCTCACCGGCGATCAACGCTTCGATCATCGCCCGTGACGACTTCGACCACACCGTCGAAGCCACCGACGTCAACTTGACGCAGGCGTCCTGAAGAACTTTCTCCAGACGTTGGATCTCGCGGGTCCGAGTGTCGGCTTGGGTCTTGCGGTATCGAGTCAGATCCCGCAGCTCACGGATCGGCGGGCGGCACGAAGCAGGCCCGCACCATCCCGTGAGCCACCACATCGGCCAGCCACACGGCGTCAGCGACGTCGCTCTTGCGTCCCGGCACGTTCTTGACGTGTTGCGCGTTGACCACCCACAACTCCTCGAACATCCCCTCCAAGGCGTAGTAATTGAGTCGGACCAGGGCGCGGTGTCGGTCTTTCGGCCGGTCCGTTTCCCGGCCCGCCCACCGAACCGGACGTGCGCCTTGCACCGCATCCGGCTCTCCATCAGTCCATGCCGTTGGGCTATGCGGCCGATGCCGATGTCGTCGTCGCCCACGGCGTGGGGATGTTCGTCCCCGGTAGCGGTAGCGAATGATCGCGCACCGTCGCCGGGTTGAACAGCATCAGCGCCGTCCTGCTCGGGCCACCACCTGTGGAGTAGCGCCGTCGCAGCTCTGCCATCTGTCGCTTTGGGGTGCTTGTGCCGCAACCAGACCACACCCGCCGCCACGTGTAGGCGGAGAGGTAGGCGAAGGTCTTGGACGCTGCCCCGTGGCGGTGGTAGTTCGGTCCATCCTCGCAACACCGGGTTGAGCCGGTGGAGCAGGACGGCGAGCGACTGGTTCGTCGATCTGCGTGATCGTCGCCGCCTTCACCTTGGCCTTCACCGACGCCAACGCGGCCCGGGTCGGGTAGGTGTAGACGTAGCGTTTCGTCGAGCCCCGCTTGCCTGTGGCGCTGGATGCGCATCCCCAAGAAGTCGAAGCCCTCGTCGATGTGGACGATCCTCGTCTTCTCCTCCGAGAGGCGTAGCCCCATCGGCGACGAAGCACCGCTGCTGCTTCGTCTCGCAGGCGCTCGGCGTCGGCACGGTCCCCGGCCACCATCACCACCCAGTCGTCCGCGTAGCGGACAAGGCGGTAGTTGGCCAGACCTTTGCGTCGGCGTTGCTCCCGTCGATGCGAGTCCCCCATCTCTTCCCAGGCCGCGACGAAATGTTCGTCGAGGACCGACAAGGCGATGTTGGACAGCAGCGGTGAGAGAATCCCGCCCTGCGGAGCACCGGTGTCGGTTGCCCGAAGTTCGCCATCCTCACCGAGGATGCCGGACTTCAAGAACGCCTTCACCAAACGCAGGACACGCTTGTCCCCGATCCGAGCGTCGCACACGGCCCATCAGAGCGGTGTGGTGCGATCTCGTCGAAGCATGCTTTGATGTCGCCTTCCACGATCCACTCATACGAGCGGCACGTGTAGTAGTGGATCTCGGCGATGGCGTCCTGTGCTCGGCGCCTCGGGCGGAAGCCGTAACTGACACGGCTTGAAGTCCGCCTCGAAGATCGGCTCGAGCACCGTCTTGAGGGCCGCCTGGACCACCCGGTCGCGCACGGTGGCGATCCCCAGACGACGGCGTTTTCCACCGGGTTTGGGGATCATCACCTCCCGCACCGCCACCGGACTGGAACGCTCCGAGCCTTGAGAGCTTCTCGCAGCTCGGACGAGAAGGCCTGCTCGCCTCGGATCGACCGGACGTAGTAGGCGGATTCGCCATCCACACCGGCCGAGCGAGCCCCTCGGTTGCTCCGCACCCGCTGCCACGCATCCACCAGGACAGCCGGATCACAGACCAGGTTCCACAGGTCATCAAACCGACGATCCGCATCGTCGATCGCCCATTGATGCAGCTTGGCTTGGATCTTCAGTACCCGCCACCCAGGCCTCGATCGGCATCCGGGAACGGTGCGGCGGTGTTCACCGTCGACCTCCTGATCTTCCACTCCCACGACTGCGAGCTTGACTGCTCCCCTTCGCCATGTAGCCGGCTCTCCCGACCTCGGACTACTACGAGAGCTCTGCCCGATCCTGCAGCCAACAGCTGACCACGAGCCTGCCCGCCGCCGACCTGGATGGCCGGAGGGGAGGGCGACCGCAGGACCGTTCCCACGTTCACTGCTGACCGATCGACGGGTGAGGCGCCCAGCTTTTCCCCTGCAACATCGCCATGGGTACGCCGCAGGCCTTCCCCATGACCTCCCCACCGTCCCGGTTCAACGGCTTCGGAGTCGCCCCCAACAGGCGTGCGTTGCGGTCCGGCCCACATCCACCAGGTTCGAGCCGGTTCTGGACTTGAGGGGGTTTGTCGCCAACGGTTGAAAACTGACCCCTTATCACCGGTCGAAAACTGACCCCTCCGGTCGGGTCCACCACTTTGAGTGGTTCGGACTTGAGCCTGCACCCGGCCATCAACGGCCGGAACAGGAGAAGGGAAGTGATCGACGTGGAGGAGTGGGCAGAGATCAGGAGGCTGCATCGGGGCGAGGGGATGGCCGTGAAGGCGATCGTCCGGCATCTGGGTGTGGCCCGCAACACGGTGCGGGCGGCGTTGCGGGCCGAGGCGGCGCCGAAGTATCAGCGGACTGGGCCGGGGTCGGCGGTGGATTCGTTCGAGCCGGCGATCCGCCGGTTGTTGGCGGTGACGCCGGACATGCCAGCGACCGTGGTCGCTGAGCGGATCGGCTGGACGAGAGGGATGACGGTGTTGCGGGACCGGGTGGCCGAGCTGCGTCCGGCCTATCAGCTGCCCGAGGCGTTCGGGCGCACCGAGTACCAGCCGGGCGAGCTGGCCCAGTGGGATCTGTGGTTCCCCGACTATGACATCCCCGTCGGGCACGGCCAGACGGCGGTGCTGCCGGTGCTGGTCGGGGTGCCGGGCTACTCGCGCTGGATCCTCGCCAGGATGATCGGCTCGAAGGAATCCGCCGACGTGTTGGGCGGCCACTTGCGTCTGCTCGTCGAGTTGGGGGCGGTGCCCCGGCTGGGGGTGTATGACGGTGAGCCGGCGATCTCGGTGCGGCGGGGCCGCCAGTTGATCTACACCGCCGACTACCTGCGTTTGAAGGGCACGTTGGGGATGGGGTCGGTGGTGTTGGCCAAGGGCCACCCGGAACGCAAGGGATGTGTGGAGCGGGTCAACGGTTATCTGGAGACGAGTTTCATGCCGGGCCGCCGGTTCGCTGACCGCGACGACTTCAACACTCAGCTCGGCGACTGGCTCGAGCACAAAGCCAACGTGCGGGTCCATTCAGGGTTGCGGTGCCGGCCGTCGGAACGCATCGATGAGGACCTCGCGGCGATGATCGCCTTGCCGCCGGTGCTGCCCGACATGGACTCCCACCGGGACCTTCGTCTGCCGGCGGACCACTGGGTCCGTCACCACACCAACGACTACTCGGTGCACCCCAAAGCGGTCGGACGGCGGGTGCACCTGAAAGTCGACGACGACTCGGTGGTGGTCACCCTGGGCGCCGAGGTGGTGGCCCGCCACGACCGGATCCTGGCCTCCCATGTCACGGTCACCGACCCGGCCCATGACAAGGCCCGGGAGGCGGCCCGGGCGTTGGCCGCGGCCCCCAAACCGACGGTCGGCAGCGATGTCGAGGTCCGCGACCTTGCCGTGTATGACCGGGCGACGGGGGCGGCGTGATGGGCGCCCGCGAGCTCACCTACCTGTGCCGGGAACTGAAAGCGCCGTCATTGCTGGCCGGCGTCGAACGCTTGGGTGAACGGGCCCGGACCGAAGCCTGGAGTCACGAGGAGTTCCTCGCTGCCTGTCTCGAGCGGGAGGTGTCGGCCCGCCAGTCCCACGGCGGTGAGGCCCGCATCCGCGCCGCCCACTTCCCGGCCCACAAGACGTTGGAAGACTTCGACTTCGACCATCAGCGCAGCGTCCGCGCCGACGTCGTCGCCCACCTCGGCGCCCTCGACTTCATCGAAGCACGCTCGAACGCCGTGTTCCTCGGCCCGCCCGGCACCGGCAAGAGCCACCTCTCCATCGCCCTGGGCATCCGAGCATGTGTGGCCGGACACCGCGTCGCGTTCGCCACCGCGGCGCAGTGGGTCGACCGCCTCGGCGCCGCCCATGACGCCGGACGCCTCCAACCCGAACTCATCCGCCTCGGCCGAGTGCCGCTCGTGGTCATCGACGAAGTGGGCTACATCCCGTTCCAGGGCGAAGCCGCCAACCTGTTCTTCCAACTGGTGTCATCCAGATACGAGCGGGCCAGCGTGATCGTCTCGTCCAACAAGCCTTTCAGCCGCTGGGGTGAAGTGTTCGGTGACGACACCGTCGCCGCGGCGATGATCGACCGCCTCGTCCACCACGCCGAGATCATCCACCTCAAAGGCGACAGCTACCGGCTCAAAGGCCGCGACCTCGGCCGCCGGCCCGCACCATCCGAGGAGCGCTGACCCGATGCCCGAGATCCCGTCACGTCACGATCCCGTCACGATTCCCTGCCCGAACTGCGCTCGACCGTTCACCCCGACCGGCAAACGCCGCTACTGCACCGACGCCTGCAAAGCCGCCGCCTACCGCCGCCGCCACCACGTCGACGACCCGCCCTTCGTCGTCCCCCCTGCACGACCCCGCAAGCCGGTCACCGTCTACGAATGCGACACCTGCGGGAGCCGCGCGTCGGTGAACAGCGCTGCGCCGACTGTGGAACCTTCATGCGCCGCGTCGGCCTCGGCGGTCTCTGCCCGCACTGCGACGAACCCGTCGCCGTCACCGACCTCCTCGGCAAGGAGGTGGGGCCACTGAACCCCAACCAATGACCCCAACACGACGGTGGCCCGGCAGTGGGGGGTCAATTTTCAACCGTTGGAAAGGGGTCAAATTTCGGCCGTTGTTGACAGGTTCAACCACTGGTTTCTGCACTCGTACACCTTCCCGTCTTGCTTGCCGGACCCGGACCGTCTGGCAGTACCGGCCCGTCCCGTCGTTGTCGGGGCTGCTCCCACCCTCACCTGCGTCCCCAGGCTCAGGCTGCCCCCAGCTTCAACGAGCCGCTGCGACGGCCCGCAGGAGAGGTCCTCTCATCCTCTCTCGGTCAAACAGCGCCTCGTGGCGCACCACCGGTTTCCAGCAGACGCCGGTGGACTCCATCGCCACCGTCGTCACGTGCCGGTCGAGCAGCCACACCGCGAGCGTGGCCAACCCCGCCGACATCGTCGAGAACTGATTCACGTCCTCGATGATCTCCCCCGTGCTTGGATCGACGCTGCGGCAAGCCGCCATCACCGAGTCACGATGCACATCCAGCGCACCAACCCGATCACGGATCCGTCTCATCACTTCCTCCTCTCACGTCGTGTTCAACGACGCCCGCTCGGGGAGGGACCTGACGCAGACGGAATCTGCAGTACGTGCTCGCAGCAACAATCGCAGGTCCCCCAAGCCCCCGCGCCAGACTGGGCTCGAGCCTCGAAACGTCAAGAAGCAAACGGCGACCGCGCCCGAGCGAACGCCACGACCAGCATTTCATCCCCCGCCACACGATCGCCAGATCATCGAGACTGGGCACGAATCGTCCCGGAATGCGGGACGTTTCGCGCCCAGGTAGCGGTTTGGGACGAGACGGGGCCCCTTCGTCCGCGAAACGACGTCTCCCACCGCTCGTTTCGCGGACCAAGCGGGACGTGACGACGCCGACGTCGCGCGAGTGAGCCCGTTTGGGCGCTTTCGGTCGACGTCGGCGATCAGCACCGACCAGACCGGGCGCGACGGCTCGCTGAACTGCTCCTTCGTGGCTCTTCCAGCCGTGACCACACCGCGGTCGGACCCGTTCCCGACCCACGCCTCAATCACCCACGTTCTCGATATCGAGAAGGAGAGTGACCAGATCAGGGTTCGCTGCGGGGGCCGACCACGATCGGCATGATCCGGTCGCCGACGGCGGCGCCGAGGACGCGGCCGTCGTCGTCGAACACGAGGTGCGGCTCGATCCGCGCCGGGCGGCCGAGGCCGTCCGCCTTCGCCAGCACGTCGGCCACGGTGGCGCATCCCTCGAGCAGCTCCAGCCCGGCCATCGTCGGGGGCATCACCATGATCTCGCCGGCCAGGCCGCGTCGCATCGCCTCGGCCGGCGTCGTCCACACGCTGTCGATCGTCTCGACGTCGTCGTGCACGCCTTCGTGGTGGTCGGATGGCGCCGGCGCGAGGAAGAAGCGGGTGTCGAAGCGACGCGTCCGCTCCTCCTCGGGTGTGACCCAGTGCGCCACGTAGCGCAGCGCAGCGGTGTCGAGCACGAGGCCGTCGCGCCGGCACAGCGCGAGCATCGACAGCGCACCGTCGTGCACCGCCACCCGATCGGCGGCAGCGGGCGCGGGAAGCGGCGCGCCGTCGCGCCGATGGGCCAGCAGCAGCCCGGACTCCTCGAAGCACTCGCGGATCGCCGCCACCAGGAAGGCGAGGCCCCCACGCTCGACGCCGAGCAGGTCGCTCGCCGCGGCGTCGTCCGGCCCGTCGCAGCACTCGCCCAGCCCGTCGGCACCGTCGAGCTCGTCGACCCGGCCACCGGGGAACACGTACATTCCCCGCGGCGAACGCCGCCCCGGTGTGGCGCCGCAGCATGAACACCTCGACGCCGGCAGCGGCGTCGCGCACCACCATCACCGTGGCCGCCGGGCGCGCCGGGAGCGGAGCCGGATCAGCCATCACCGGAGGGCGACTGTACCGACGGCCGCCGCGAGGCGTAGAGGGCCGCCGCCACGACGATCCCGCCGAGCACCAGCGCGACCAGCTGCCAGTGGTCGGCGAGGGCGGTGATGATGCGGGACTGCCAGCGGTACATGGCGTCGACGATCGGGTCGCTGGCGCCGACGTCACCGAGGTCGACGACCACGAAGTAGTAGATGAGGTAGACGCCCGACAGCACCATGAACGCCCCCGCCAGCTGGTCGACGTGACGCATCACCGCACGGAGGACACGGAGCAGGCTCTGCGTGGCGAGGGCGAGGCTGACGGTGAGCGCGACGACCACCAACGCCATGCCGAGGGCGTAGAACACCATGCGGACGACACCGTCGAGGAGGCCGTCGCGCCGCCCCGGCCGGATGACGGCGGTGAGGAAGATCCCGAGCGAGCACCCGAGCGAGGCGACCGCGTAAGCGATGCCGTACACGAACATCGAGCCCATGCTGCGGGTTCGCCCGCCGCGGTCGATGTGCGGCGTGGCGAACCGCGGTCGGTAGCCGAACAGGATCGCCGTGCCGAGGGCGAGGAATGCCGCCCCGATCACGAGCGTGAAGTACTTCGAGCTGTCGAGCACCCAGTGGGTGACGAAGTCGTACAGCAACCCGATCACCACGAACACCAGGAGGAACCCGGCCGAGACCGCCGATCCGACCAGGAGCGCCCGGCGGACCGACGCTCGCTCGTCGACCACACCGTTGTGGGCCTCGACGCCGAGGAAGTACAGCAGGTACGTGGGGAGCAGGATGAAGCCGCACGGGTTGACGGTGGCCACCATCCCGCGGAGGAACTGCAGCCCGAGCAGATCGGAGGTGATCGCCACCATCACGACAGCAGCGCCTCGACGTTGCGCCGCAGTTCGGCGGCGTCGAGCGACAAGCGTCTGGGCCACGATCTCGCCGGCGGCGTCGACGAACCACGTGGCCGGATAGGCGACGACGTGCATCCCGTCCTGCACCTGGTAGTCGGGATCCATCAGCAGCTCGTAGTGCACGCCGCGGTCGGCGGCGAAGCGCTTCATCGTGTCGGCCGAATCGAGGTCGTTGATGCCGACCACCCGCACCCGGTCGCCGTACTCCTCGTCGACGGCGGCGAACGCCGGCAGCTCGCGAGCGCAGGGCGGGCAGGTGGACTGCCACAGGTTGACCACCATCGGGCGTCCGTCCGACTCGAGCGTCACCGCGGCGCCGTCGGCGTCGGTGAGTCGGAAGGCCGGCATGACCTCGCCCACCTGCGGCGGGTTGGTGCCCGACGGATCGACGTACTCCCCCGGCTGGTCGAGGTGGATCACGTCGCCGTCATCGTCGCCCTGCGTGGCCCGGGCGACCACGACACCGGCGCCCACCGCCACCACGGCGACGACGGCCATCACGACGGGGCGCGATCGGCGCCACCGTCGATGTGCCTCGGCCACCCCGTCAGGCTACTGACCGCTGCTGCGGCGTCGCCGGGCGATCGGGGCGCCGCCCCTGCTCCGGGGAGCTCGCGGTGGGGGGACCGCTCGCTCCCCGGAGGGGTCGGGGGGATCTCAGGCGACCTCGACCACCGGGCCGAGCTCGTCGATCACCAGCGCCGGACGTGGGCGCTTGGGTGGACGCCCGCACGGCCGCTTGGACGTGACGATGCGCCCGTTGAGCAGGAGCTCGCCGCCCCAGACGCCCCATGGCTCCTCGCGGTCGAGGGCGTCACGCAGGCAGTTGGCGCGCAGCGGGCACTTGGCGCACATCGCCTTGGCGCGGGCGATGTCGACGAGGTCGTCGGAGAAGAACAACGGCGTGAGGGTGCCGTTGCCGTCGGCGCAGCGTGGCCCGACGGTCTGGATGACGGCCTCGTCGGGTTCGAGGTCGGGTTCGGGGAGGGTGCTGATCGTGTTCATGGCAAGTGTCTGTCTCTCGTGTCGCGGCGCGGTCTCTCGTGGCGGGTCTGGGGGTCTCGGGTGGTGCTCATGTCGACTCCGTTGGCGGCGGGTTTTGTTCGGTGGGGGGCGGAAATCGTGGTCGAAAAACGAAATGGGCCGCCGGGTTGATCCCGGCGGCCCTCGGAGCGTTCGCTCGATCGTGGTCTACGTCGAGGATCTCCCGAGGTGCCGGGCGGGGCGGGTGGTGCGGTTGACCTGGCGGTCGCCACCCATGGACCACGGCTTGGCGGACGTTCGCCTGGTCGGCGAAGTGGCCGAGCACGGCCGGGAAGGCCGAGTACCGGGTGGCGTGGGCCGAACGGGTGCACGCGGCGCCGATGCCGACCGCCCCGACGGGCGCGGTCATCGGCATGTACAGCCGTGCGCTCCAGCTCGGTGGTCGGGATCATCAGTTCGGCGCTCCTTCTGTGCGTTGCGTGCGTGCTGAGGGACTGTGCGGCCCGGACGGGCCCGAGTCCCTACACAATCAGAGAGCGGCGCGTTCCGTCAAGCAGGTTTCGCGCGAGAACGCGGCAGAACGCGCACATTTCCTCGTCGCCGGCACCCACGGGGGGCGCCTACGCGACGTCGGGCACCTCGGCGACGACGATCAACGGGCGGGGAACCCGCGGCGGGCGACCGCGGCCGCGCTTCTCGCGCACCGGCACGCCGTCCACGAAGATCTCGCCACCCCAGACGCCGCACGGCTCGCCGCGATCCACGGCACCGGCGAGACAGTGGGCACGGGCGACGCACGGACCGCAGATCGCCTTGGCCCGCGCCATGTCGAGGGGATCCTCCGAGAAGAACAACCGGCTGTAGCTCCCCCGCTCGTCGGCGCACCTCGCGTAGCGCTTGATCACCTCGCTGTGTACGAACATCTCGGAGTCCATATCCCTGTGGAGTCCGGACCGGCCCTTGTGATGCAAAAAAGTTGCGATCTCACCCGATCGGGCTGTAGCGGAACCCTTCGGGGGTGTCGGCGCGGCGCAGTTCGTCGGCGCGGCGCAGGTGCTCGAGGTGGGCGAAGGTCTCGCTGTCGGCCATCGGACCCTGCGCCCGTGTGGAGAACAGCACCGTCGACACCTCCTGCACGCTGAGCGGGTGGCCGGCGTCGCGGGCTGCGGTGCGCACCAGTTCCAGGCGAGCGAGGTGGTGCTCGCGGATGGCCTTGGCCCGTCCGGCGAGGTCGGCGAAGGGGTGGCCGTGGGCCGGCAGCACCACCGTGACGTCGGGGCCGAGCGCCGACACCTTGTCGAGCGAGTCGAAGAACTTCGAGAGCGCGTCGCCCCGTCCGAGACCGCTGATGTGCGGGGTGATCGTCGGGAGCACGTGGTCGCCCGACATCATCACGCCCTCCGTCGGGTCGAACAGGCAGAGGTGGTCCTCGGTGTGCCCGGGCGTGTGCACGGCGATCCACTCGCGGTCGCCGAGCGTCAGGGTCTGGGCGTCCTCGACGCGCACGGTGGGCCGGGGGATGCCGGCGAATCGGGGCACGACCCGGGCGAGCACGTACCACGCCCGCAGGCGCGGCGACATCTTCATCGGCTCGCCGCCCCACGGCGGCGGATCGAACGGGCTGCTGCGCCCGACGAGCGGCGGTTCGTCGCCGGTCGCGGCGTCGGCGGCCGCATCCTCGGCGTCGAGGTCGCCCGGGTCGAGACGGTCCCAGAACATCTCGAAGCGACGGTGGGTGACGATGTCGGCGCCGGACTCGCTGCGCACGTACGCGGCACCGCCGAAGTGGTCCGGGTGCGAGTGGGTCACCACCACGGTGTGCACGCGGCGCATCGGGATGCCGGCGGTGCGCAGCCTGGCGACGATCGCTCGGCGCGTGGCGCGGCCGGGCAGCCCGGGGTCGACCAGCGTGACGCCCCGGCGGTCCTCGATCAGGTAGCAGTTGGTGTGGCCGAGGCCGGGCATGTCGATCGGCAACTGACTCCGCAGCACGCCGGGAGCCACCTCGACCACGTCGACGCCGGCGTCCTCCTGCTCCTGGCGCGGTGGCCGCTGCGTGCCCTCCATCGCCGCCACCCTATGAACCAGGTCCGGTGCGGGGCGACCCGGGCGCGGCCGGATCAGTCGACGGCGGCGGTGCGCTCGCGGGGCAGGAAGACGGCCTCGCGATAGAAGCGCAGCTCCTCGATCGAGCTGCGGATGTCGTCGAGGGCGCGGTGCGTGCCGGCCTTGCGGGCAGGCGGGGCACCAGGTCGGGATACCAGCGCTTCACGAGCTCCTTCACGCTCGACACGTCCACCGAGCGGTAGTGCAGGTAGTCCTCGATCGCCGGCAGGTAGGCGGAGAGGAAGCGGCGGTCGGTACCGATCGAGTTGCCGCACAGCGGCACCGAGCGGGCGTCGGTGACGTGGCGACGGATGAACTCCAGCGTCTGCGCACCGGCGTCGTCGAGCGTCATCGTCGAGGCGCGGATCGCGTCGAGCAGACCGGACTTCGTGTGCATGTCGACCACGACGCGCTCCATCGCCTCGAGCACCGGATCGGGCACGTGGATGACGAGGTCGGGGCCCTCGTCGACGATCTGCAGGTCGTCGTCGGTGATGATCGTGGCGATCTCGACGATCTGATCGCGCGTGTGGTCGAGACCGGTCATCTCGAGATCCATCCAAACCAGCACGTGATCCTCCCGACCGGTCGCCCGACCGGTGGCCGGCGCTCGACCTTACCTTCGCCCGGGCACCGGGTGACCGGCGCGACCGATCACGGCGCCAGCCGTTCGACGACCCAGGTAGTGGTGCCATCGGCGCGCCGATAGCGAACCCGGTCGTGCAGCCGGCTCGGCCGGCCCTGCCAGAACTCGGCGGCGGTGACGACCAGCCGCCAGCCACCCCAGAACGGCGGACGCGGCGACGTCGACCCCGGCGAAGCGCTGCTCGGCGTCGTCGACGAGCCGCTCGAGCTCACCCCGATCGGCGAGCACGGTGCTCTGCGGAGATGCCCAGGCGCCGAGCTGGCTGCCGCGGGGCCGGGACCCGAAGTAGGCGTCGCTCTCGGCATCGTCGACGCGCTCGATCGCCCCACGCAGACGAACCTGGCGGTGCAGGTCGAGCCACGCGAACACCGCCGCGGCATGGGGATGGGCGGCGAGTTGGCGGCTCTTGACGCTGTCGAAGTTGGTGTAGAAGACCAGCGAGCGCTCGTCGGCGCCGCGGGCGAGCACGACACGTGCGTCGGGGTGGCCGTCGAGGCCCACCGTGGCGACCGTCATGGCGTTGGGCTCGGTGACCCCGCCGATGCCGCGTCGTCGTACCACGCCCCCCACTGCGTGAGCGGATCGGCGGCGACGTCGCCGACGTCGAGGCCCGCCGACTCGTACTGGACCCGACGCGACGAGTGCGAGCTCGTCGCGGCGAGCGCTCACGATGGCGGCCGCCTCGATGCGCGTCGGGCGCCGCTGCGATGCGTCGGGTACGGCACAGCGCCTCGGGGATCGCCACCGAGCCGTCGACGTCGCGGTGGTTCTCGAGGATCGCCGCCCACACCCGGGGCACGGCGAGGGCCGAACCGTTCAGCGTGTGGGCGATGTCGCTGCCCTTGTGCCCGCTGCGTCGGAAGCGGATGTTGGCACGACGGGCCTGGTAGTCGGAGAACCAGCTGATCGACGAGACCTCGAGCCAGGCGCCGGTGCCGGGCGAGTAGACCTCGATGTCGAAGCTGCGGTGGTGGCTCTGGCCGAGGTCGCCGGCGCAGATCTCGATCGTGCGGTAGGGCAGGTCGAGGGCGGCGATGGTGCCTTCGGCGCGGGCCCGCAGCTCGTCGAGCATGGCGGGCGCCTGCTCGGGCGTGGTGACGGCGAGGATCTCGACCTTGTCGAACTCGTGGGCGCGCAGCATGCCGCGGGTGTCCCGGCCGGCCGAGCCGGCCTCGCGCCGGAAGCACGGCGTGTACGCCATCAGCCGCACCGGCAGGCGGTCGTCGTCGATCGCCTCGTCGCGGTACAGCGACGTGAGCGGCACCTCGGCGGTGGGGATCGCCCACAGGTCGTCGCGCTCGATCGTGAAGGCGTCGTCGGCGAACTTCGGCAGCTGGCCCGAGGCGGTGAGCGTGGCGGTCGTGACGAGCGACGGGGGACGGATCTCCTCGAAGCGCGTCGGCGTTGCGGTCCAGGGCGAGCTGGCACAGCGCCCGGCCCATCGTGGCGCCGAGGCCGCGGGTCATCGTGAACATCGCCCCGCTGACCTTGATCGCCCGCTCGTTGTCGAGGATGCCGAGGGCGGCCCCGGTCTCCCAGTGCGGCACCTGGCGGTGGGCGGGGAAGGCGTCGGGCAGGCCGACCGGGCCGTGCACCACCGGGTTGTCGGCGTCGGAGGCGCCGTCGGGGGCGTCGGGGTGGGGCAGGTTGGGGATCCCAGCAGGAGGCCGCGGAGGTCGTCGGCGATCGCGTCGTGCTCGGTGTCGAGCTGGCGCTGGCGGTCACCGAGGGCGCGGCTCTCGGCGCCGAGCGCTTCGGCGGCCGCGACGTCGCCGTCGCGCCGCAGCTGGCCCACCCGCTTCGACAGCTCGTTGATCTGCGCCCTGGTGTCGTCGCGCTCGGCGGTGACCACCCGCGACCGGGCGTCGAGCTCGGCCGCGGCGCGCAGCTGGTCGAGCAGCTCCGGCCGTCCGCGCCGCGCCATCGCCGCCAGCGTGGCATCGAGCTCGGTGCGCAGCAGGCGAACGTCGATCACAGGGCCGCGACCCTACCGGGGGCCGCCAACGGATTCTGGGGCGCGAATTCGTGCGTAAACGCTCGAAAATGCTTGTGGAAATCGTTCGGGGGTCAGTCGGCCGGGTCGTGGGGGGCGACGGTGCGGGCGAAGGCCATCTCGACGTCGTCGTAGGTGAGCGCGGCGGGGACGTCGGTGCCGTCGATCGTGGGGACGTCGGTGCTGTCGACGGCCGCCACCCGGCGGTACGTGTTGTCGGTGGCGTGCGACGCCGCGAAGCGCTTGAACCACAGGTAGATGATGACCGTCCACAGGAAGACCGATCCGCCCACCTTCATCACCGCCCCGGCGAGCTGCTGGTCGGTGGTGGCCGACAGGCCCCACACCCGCACCGGCTGCTCGCCGTACGGCTTGTACACCACGCCGTCGGCGAACGTCAGCCATCCCGCCGGCACGGTGGGGACGACCGACATCAGGAACAGGTAGATCATCTTGCCGGCGGTGCCGATGTGGAACTCCGGGATCGGTCCGCACACCGGCATCCACATCAGCAGCGCCGTCATGACGACCATGAAGTGCAGCGAGTAGTGCAGCGGCCCGTTGCCGAGCGAGGCGTCGACCACGCCGGGGACGTGGGTCACCATCACCGCGACGTTGAAGATCACGCCGGCGACCACCGGGTGGCAGAACCAGCGCACGACGCGGTACAGCCGGCCGTCGCCGATGAGCGTGCGGAACAGCCACTCCGGCGTGGCGAGCAGCGCCAGGGGCGGCAGGAAGTACGACAGCATCATGTGCTGGAACATGTGCGCCGAGTACAGGTACTGCTCGCCGAGATCGTGGATCGGCCACCAGCTGGCCACGAACAGCAACGTCATCGCCCCGGCGAAGCAGCCGATGTTGCGCCGCGTGACCGGTGCCTGACCGGACCTGGCCGCGACGCGGGCTCAGCACGCGCACCATGTAGACGTAGGCGGCGATGAGCGACAGCACGAGCCCGATCACCTCGGGGTGAAGCTCGAAGCGCCACGGGCTGGGGTAGCCGTCGATGGCGACCACGGCGATGCCGGTCACGGCACCCATTCAAGCGCCTAACGGGGTGTCGGCAGCCATCGTCCCGCACGCAATCTGGTCACTCTGCGTCTCAAAGTCGGATCTGGTCACCCACATTCTCGATATGAGGCTGTGGCGTTAGCGCCGGGCGTGTCCCTGCCCGACCGGGTCGCGGGCTCGGTCAACGTCACGGCCCGGCGGGATCGCCGCGGCCGGGCGGGTGCGGTCCGGTTCAGCCGGTCCGCTGGTGGAGGATGGTGAGGTTGTGGCCGGTGAGGATCCAGTGCCACTCGGCTCGCACCTTGTCGTGGCCGCGTCGCAGGAACCGGGTGATCCGCCGGTTGGTCTTGATGTCGCCGAAGACGGGCTCGATGATTGCTTGTCGTTGCCGGTAGAGGCTGCGTCCGGCCGGTCTGGTCAGGCGGATGTCCATGTCGTGACGGGCCCGCGCTGCCGGGGTTGGTCCGGGTGGCCGTTTCGGTCTGCCGGCGAGGCGTTGCGGGCGGATCCCGTCGGGACCGCCGCCGTCCTGCCACGCCCATTTCAACTCGCCGACCCGTGGGATCGACATGTGCAGCAGCTCGGCGGCTTCCCGCAGGAGCAGCTCGCCGTCGATCACCCGGGCGATCACCGCTACCCGGCGGGCGTGCTCGGCCTGCAACGCCTGCTGATAGCTGACGGCGTCGGGTGCCGTGTCGGGTTCGGGCAACGGCGCCGGCGGCCCGTCGGGCAGGCTGCGCCCGGTGGCCACGAGCACATCGGGCAGTTCTGCGTCATTGTCGATCCGTTCGATCCGGGCGCTGTCCCAGTAGCCGGCGTCGGCCACGACGACACCGGCGCGCTCACCGGTCGCCGCCGCCACGGCGGCGCCGATGCGGGCGGCCATCGGTTCGAGCATCGTCGCATCGTTCGGGTTGGCGGTCACATCGGCAGCGACCACGACCCCACCGGCCACGGCCGCCGCCTGAGCGTTGTAGCCCTGCACCCAGCCGCCCCCACTACGCGGCAACAACCCCGAGTCCGGATCGGTCACGTTCATCCGCCGCCCATCAGGCTCACCCTCACGATCGGCCAGCCGCCGCCGGATCCACTCGCGCATCGCCTCCCGCTCGAACATCTCCTCCACCGGACCCGACCCGCCCGACTCCGCCTCGGCAGCATCCTCCACCGCCTCGGTCGCTTCCACCGTGTCCGCCCACACCGCGAACTGGCGACGCAACTCACCCAACGACCGATTCCGCATCGGCGAAGCATCCCCCGGCAACTTCGTGCCGTCCACCGCCACCAACGTCGCATCCACCAACCCGGCCTCAGCCGCCAACCCGAC
Source organism: Ilumatobacteraceae bacterium (assembly GCA_963719295.1). Taxonomy (GTDB): domain Bacteria; phylum Actinomycetota; class Acidimicrobiia; order Acidimicrobiales; family Ilumatobacteraceae; genus Desertimonas. The sequence goes on along the minus strand of CAVRBV010000035.1, from coordinate 4,581 downwards.
AACCTGGGCGAACAGCTCCTCCATCGCCGCCTTGTGCCGCACCAGGAACCGGCAGATCGTGCCGTGATCCGGACGCTGATTGGCCGCCACCACCCGGAACCCGACATCAGTCGCCAACAGACGCTCGATCCGCCGCGACGACACCACCGCCGTCATCGACGCATACAACAAGACCCCCACCATCACCGACGGGTGATACGCCGGCCGACCCCGATCCCGCGACGACCGATAGTTCTGCGTGAACCTCGACAACTCCAACGCCTCCACCACCTCCACCACGAACAACGCCGGATGACCCGCCGGCAACCACTCACGCACATCCGGCGGCATCAGAAACTGCTGATCACGATCCACCCGACGAAACCGAGGCTCCATCCCCCCATTATTTTCCATCACCACCCGCCACACACGGACCCACCCCACCAGCCCGGCTAACGCGACAGCCTCATATCGAGAACGTGGGTGACCAGATCGACCGTTCGAGACGCAGAGTGACCAGATCGCGGCGGTCAGTTGCCGAAGAAGCGGAACGTCATCAACGCCGTGAAGTACACCAGGATCGCGAGGATCAACCCCGAGTAGAACAGCCTGGCGAACACCCGATTGTCGTACTTGAGGTGCATGAACAGGAGACGACGGTGAAGAACTTGACGGCCATCAAGATCAGCAGCACGGCAGGAAGATCGGGCCGATATCCATGTAGTTGACGTCACCTCGAGGCCGGTGATGAAGGCCAGGACGAGGGCGACCTTGACGTAGGCTATGTCGCTCATGTGCCCGGCGTCGTGGGACGCGTGATCGGGTGGTCTCCGGGCTCGAGACCGACTCGTGGTAGTCCGTGGGGTTACCTCATGCCGGGATCAGGTACACGACGGCGAAGATGACGATCCACACGACGTCGACGAAGTGCCAGTAGAGACCGACGATCTCGACGATCTCGGAGCGGTGCTCGGGCAGCCTGCCGCGCAGCGACAGCATGCACGAGCGACATCAACATGATGATGCCGACGGTGACGTGCACGCCGTGGAAGCCGGTGAGCGTGTAGAACGCCGAGGCCGAACAGGTTGGTGGTGTAGCCCATGCCCTCGCGGTACGAAGACGGTGAACTCGTAGACCTGGCCGGCGATGAAGGTGGAGCCGAGCAGCGCGGTGGCCGACGAGCCAGATGCGCACGCGGTGCGTGATCGCCCCGCTCGACGGCGGCGACGGCCAGCACCATCGTCAGCGAGCTCATCAGCAGCACGAACGACTACCGACGTGAACGGGATGTCGTAGACCTGGTGCGGGCCGGCCGTGCTCGCCGAGTGTCGGCGTCGTGTAGAGCAGGTAGGTGGAGATCAGGCCACCGAACAGCAGGCACTCCGACGCCGAGGAACATCCACATCGCCGAGCTTCTTGTTGGAGATGCCGGTGTTGGTGTCGTGCTCGATGTGGCGCGTGCGGCGTGGCCGTGGTCGTCGGTCGACGACGGCGGTGTCAGCCAACGGTCTCGACCTCCTCGTCGCCAGCGGTGGCGTCCACGGCGGCGTCCGCCGCGCCCTCGTCGTGGGCCTCGCCGCCGGCGTCGGGCGCGGCGGGTCGTCGTCGAGCGCCGCTCGGGCGATCCGATGGCTCGAGGGCCCAGCCGTAGATCGCGAGCGACCAGGACGGCGCCGCCGACCGACGGCACAGCCAGAGGTTGAAGATGATGCCGTAGCCGATGATCGGCAGGCCGAGCGCGACCACGATCGGCCAGTACGACGGCGACGGCAGGTGCACGTCTGGTCGGCGTCGCCCTCTTGCTCGGCGCACCTCCTCGGGCTGTGGCCTCGATGCGCAGGCGGCTGATCGCCGTCGTCGTCTCGGCGTACTTGCGGTGCCAGAACTCGTCGAGCGGGTGCACGTCGGGGATCGGCGTCGAAGTTGTGCGCGGGCTTCGGCGGGCTGGGATCATCCACTCGAGGGTGCGGGCGTCCCACGGGTCGGGGCCGGCGAGGCGGCAGCCTCTTGGCCTTGGCCTGGCTGTAGAAGACGTTGACGAGGAACAGCAGCACGCCGACGGCGAGGGTGAACGCGCCGATCGGTGGCGACCTTGTTCCAGAACTCGAGTCGAAGACCCGTAGCCGGCGGCTCGTCAGGTGTACGATGCGCCGCGGACTGCCCTGCAGGCCGAGGATGTGCATCGGCCCGAACGTGAGGTTCATGCCGATGCAGCATCAGCCAGAAGTTCCACCTTGCCGAGCTTCTCGTTGAGCATGTAGCCGAACACCTTCGGCCACCAGAAGTAGAAGCCGGCGAAGAAGCCGAACAAGGCACCGCCGAAGAGCACGTAGTGGAAGTGGGCGACGATGTAGTAGGTGTCGGTCTGCTGGGTGTCGGACGGCGAGACCGAGTGGGTGACGCCCGAGAGCCCGCCGATCGTGAACTCGACGACCAGACCGATGGCGAACAGCATCGCGGTGGTGAACCGCAACTTGCCGCCCCACATCGTGGCGTCCAGTTGAGGATCTTCACGCCGGTGGGAACGGCGATGAACATCGTCGTCACCGAGAACACCGCCACCGAGACCGGGCCGATGCCGGAGACGAACATGTGGTGGGCCCACACGCCCCAGCCCATGAAGCCGATGGCCACGCCGGAGAAGACGATGAACGTGTAGCCGAAGATCGGCTTGCGCGAGAACACCGGCAGCATCTCGCGACACGATGCCGAAGGCCGGCAGGATGAGGATGTACACCTCGGGGTGGCCGAAGATCCAGAACAGGTGTTGCCACAGCAACGGGTCGGCGCCGCGTGCGACGTTGAAGAAGTTGGCGCCGAAGACGCGGTCGAACATCAGCAGGAACAGCGCCACGGTGATGCACCGGGATGGCGAACAGCAGCAGGAACTGCGTCACGAGGATCATCCACGTGAACACCGGCATCTTCATCAGGGTCATGCCCGGGCGCGCGCATGTTGAGCACGGTGACGATCAGGTTGATCGCGCCGGTGAGCGACGCGATGCCGGTGATCATGCAGGCCGAGCGTCCAGAAGTCGATGCCGTGGCTCGGCGAGAAGATCACGCCGTGTTGGGCGGCGTACATGAACCAGCCGCCGTCGGCGCCCCGCCGAGGAACCACGACGTGTTGAGGAAGATGCCGCCGAACGAGGAAGCACCAGAAGCTGAAGGCGTTGAGCCGCGGGAAGGCGACGTCGCGCGCGCCGATCTGCAACGGCATCAGGTAGTTGGCGAACGCCGCGCCGATCGGCATCACGAACAGGAAGATCATTGTCGTGGCGTGCATGGTGAACACCTGGTTGTAGAGCTCGCCGACAGCACCGTGCCGTCGGGGCCGACGAGCTGGGCGCGGATCAGCAGCGCCTCGATGCCGCCGACCAGGAAGAACGCCAGGGCCGCGCCGCCGTACATGATGCCGATCTTCTTGTGGTCGACCGTGAACAGCCACGAGCGCCACGCCGGTGGCGGATACCGGTCGGCGCGAACACGCCGACGCTGGAGACGGGGTGACGAGCTCCGGTACGGAGCCCCCTGCGACGGCAGGAACGGTGGAGGGTCGTTCGATGATTGCCATCGGTGTCTTCCTTACTTCCGCTCGAGCAGGTAGGCGATGATCTGATCGATCTGATCCTCGGTGAGGTTGAGGTTGGGCATGCCGCGGTACTTCCCGCCGTTCTCGGTCTTCTGCGCTTCGCTCGAGTACATCGGCTTCTTCGCCGGTGCGTTGCGGATCCATTCGCGCAGCTCGGCCTCGTTGAAGCATTCCGGCGTGACGCCCTTCAGGTACAACGCGCCGAACTTGTCGGGCGGGGCGTCGTGCAAGGTCTTGCGGCAGTCATCGGTGAGCAGATCCCACGTGGCCCCAGCGAACGTGGTGCGGGTCATGAGATGGGTGAGGTTCGGTGCGTTGCCGGAGATCTCGTACAGATCTGGGTAGGCGATGACCGGCGTGTCGGAGTTGGTGCCGTCGGCGTTCTCCTCCATCAGCCCGTTGACCTGATGGCAGCGTGAGCATTGCGTGCGGAAGGTGTCTTCGCCTGCCAGAGCCATGGTGTCGGTCGGTTTGGGTGCGAGCTCCAACTGGTTCGCCACCCACGTGCCGAAGTCGGTGGGGGTGAGCCCGACCGCGTCCATGCGCATTCGGCGTGGACGAGGCCACAGAACTCCGTGCATTGACCGGCGTAGATGCCCGGCTCGTCGGCTTCCATGCGCAACGGAGAGATGCGGCCAGGCACCGCGTCGCGCTTGCCGTTGAGCTTCGGGATCCAGTACGAGTGGATGACGTCGTTGCTGGTGATGCGCAGCAGCACGTGGATCTTGGTGGGCAGCACCAGTTCGCCGCTGGTGACGATTGGTTGAGCGATGTTGACGCCGCCGCAGTCCTGCACCGGGTACTCGTACTCCCACCACCACTGTTGACCGGTGACGTTGATGACGCACTGCGTGTCGCCGGACTTGGCCAACGAGAAGACCGTGCTGACCGTGGGGATGCCGACCGCGACCAGAATGATCGCAGGAAGGATCGTGAGGGCGATTTCGAGCGCCGGCTTGCCGTGCGTCTGCTCGGCAATACGTACTCGTACCAGTGTAGTACATAAGCA
>CAVRBV010000034.1:0-33585 GCA_963719295.1 Ilumatobacteraceae bacterium | reverse complement strand
AGCCCTCGAACCGCCGCCGTCAATCTTGACCGCGTCACTCGGGATTCGGCCGATAACGTCCCGGCCATGGCTGTCACCGTGCGAATCCCGACCACCATGCGCCCGCTGACGGGCGGTACCGCCACGGTCGAGGTTCCCCCGGGCAAGCTCTCCGAGGTCATCGGAGCGCTCGACGCGGCCCATCCCGGGCTCGCCGAACGACTGCTCGATGCCGGCTCCCTGCGCCGCTTCGTCAACGTGTTCGTCGACGACGACGACGTGCGCTACCTCGATGGTCTCGACACCGTGGTGCCCGACGGTCAGACGGTGTCGATCATCCCGGCCGTCGCCGGCGGCTGATCTGACGTTTGTGTCAGGAAACACGACGCCTGAGGTCGATCTTCCTGACACAGACTCCAGAGCGAGCACCAGGAACACGGTGCCGAGCGTGGCGAGCGCCAGGCCGTAGCCGCGGCTCGAGGCGCTGGGCATCGGTGCGCAACGCCACGCGTGCGCCGAGGAACGACAGCGGCACGCTCGTGACGGCGAGCACCCCGACGATGCGCCAGTCGACGTGGCCGAGCGCGGTGTGCACCACGGCTCCGGGGATCGCCAGCATCGACGCCGAGGCGAGCGACGTGGCCAGCGCCGCCTTGATCGGGCGGTGCAGCACGGCGAGGTAGAGCGGGGCGAGCGAGGAAGCCGCCGCTGTTGGCGAGCAGACCCGACGCCAGCCCGACCACCACCGCCACCGAGCACGATCCGCGACTTCGCGATCGCCGCCGTGTCGACGGCGGCCGGGACCTCGGGGGTCGTGTCCGTCGCAGGGCGAGGCGAACCCCGAGTGCGATCAGCACCACGTCGGTAGCGGCGATCAGCGACCGCGCCGTGCGCCGGTCGGGGCAGCCCGCCGACGTCGTGGTGGAGACGGCGTCGCGCGACGCCGTGCTGCCGCTGGTGCTCGCCGGCGCGGGGACGGCGCTGATGCCGGCGCGGCTCGCCGAGGCGGCGGTCGCCGCCGGCGCCGTGGTCCGCCACCTCCAACCGCGGCTCAGTCGGCGCGTCGGCATCGTGCACCGGCGCGGCGCGCTGTCGTCGGCGGCCCGGGCGATGATCGAGCTGGCCCGTCGCGAGGCGCGGGCCCGGCCGGAGGTCCGGCGGCGGCGGTTGATCGGTGGCAGTCGCGGGCCTAGAGTGCTAGCACTCATCGTGTTTGAGTGCTAACGAACTCTCGTCCAATGGAGGACAGCAGATGGCCAAGATGATCGCGTTCGATTCCGAAGCCCGCCGAGGCCTCGAAGCGGGCATGAACAAGCTCGCCGACGCCGTGCGGGTGACGCTCGGACCGAAGGGTCGCAACGTCGTGCTCGAGAAGAAGTGGGGCGCTCCCACGATCACCAACGACGGCGTCTCGATCGCCAAGGAGATCGAGCTCGAGGACCCCTACGAGAAGATCGGCGCCGAGCTGGTGAAGGAGGTCGCCAAGAAGACCGACGACGTCGCCGGTGACGGCACCACCACCGCAACCGTGCTCGCCTGGGCGATGGTCCGCGAGGGCCTGCGCAACGTGGCCGCCGGCGCCAACCCGGTCGGCCTGAAGCGCGGCATCGAGGCCGCCGTCGAGTCGGCGGTCGAATCGATCCGCAAGCTGGCCAAGGACGTCGACGACAAGGAGCAGATCGCCCAGGTGGCGAGCATCTCCGCCGCCGACGAGGAGATCGGCCAGATGATCTCCGAGGCGATCGACAAGGTCGGCAAGGACGGCGTCATCACCGTCGAGGAGAGCCAGACGTTCGGCATGGAGATGGACCTCGTCGAGGGCATGCGCTTCGACAAGGGCTACATCTCGCCCTACTTCGTCACCGACACCGAGCGCATGGAGGCGAGCCTCGACGAGCCGTACCTGCTGCTCGTGAGCTCGAAGATCTCCTCGGTCCGCGACCTCGTGCCCGTGCTCGAGAAGGTGATGCAGGGCGGTCGTCCGCTGGTGATCATCGCCGAGGACGTCGAGGGCGAGGCGCTCGCCACGCTCGTGGTCAACAAGATCCGCGGCACGTTCAAGTCGGCCGCCGTGAAGGCCCCCGGCTTCGGCGACCGCCGCAAGGCGATGCTCCAGGACATGGCGATCCTCACCGGCGCCCAGGTCATCAGCGAGGACGTCGGGCTCAAGCTCGAGAACACCACGCTCGACCTGCTCGGCTCGGCCAAGCGCATCATCATCACCAAGGACGAGACCACCATCGTCGAGGGCTCCGGTGCCGAGTCCGACATCAAGGGCCGGATCAGCCAGATCAAGGCCGAGATCGAGAACACCGACTCCGACTACGACCGCGAGAAGCTCCAGGAGCGCCTCGCCAAGCTGTCGGGTGGTGTCGCCGTGCTCAAGGTCGGCGCCGCCACCGAGGTGGAGCTCAAGGAGAAGAAGCACCGCATCGAGGACGCCGTGTCCACCACCAAGGCGGCCATCGAAGAGGGCGTCGTGCCCGGCGGCGGCGTGGCGCTGCTCCGTGCGCAGACCGCAGTCGGTGTGACGGTCGGGACGCTGTCGGGCGACGAGGCCACCGGCGCCCGGATCGTGCAGAAGGCACTCGAGGCCCCGCTCACCCAGATCGCCGAGAACGCCGGCATGCAGGGCGGCGTCGTGGTCGACAAGGTGCGCAACCTGAAGGGCGCCAACGGCCTCAATGCCGCCACCGGTGAGTACGAGGACCTCGTCAAGCTCGGCGTCATCGACGCCGCCAAGGTCACCCGCTCGGCGCTGCAGAACGCGGCGTCGATCGCGGCCCTGTTCCTCACCACCGAAGCCGTCATCGCCGACAAGCCCGAGCCCGCCCCGGCGATGCCGGGCGGCGGCGGCGGCGACATGGACTTCTGACCGAGTCGCACCGGTTCTGGGCGGCTTCCCGCCATCTGAATCTGGGCGGCCACAGTCCCGATTATGGGGCTGCGGCCGCCCAGGTGCGCGTCTGGGCGCCGGCTATGGCCGGCGGACGAACACCAGAACGGTCCCGACCGTGAGCACCAAGGCGCCGACCCACATCGCTGAATGCATCCCGTCGACGAACGATTGGCGAGCGATGTGCAGGAGCTCGAAGCCGTTCGGTCCCAGGTGGTCGGCGGCCTGGGTGACGTAGGCCAGCGAGTCGCGAGCGCGTCCGGCCACGTCCGGCGGCAGTCCCGCCAGGTGCGGATCCATCCCACGGTGGTAGCCCGAGGCAAGAACACTGCCGAGTACGGCGATGCCGACGGCGCTGCCCACCTCGCGTGCGGCGTCGTTGACCGCCGACGCGACCCCTTGCTTCTCGCCAGGGAGCGAGCTGACGATCGCAGTCGTCGCCGGGGTGTTGGCCAGGCCCATGCCGAGGCCGAGGACCAGCAAGCCGATCAGCACGGACCAGTAGCTGCTCTGCGCGTCGAGCGTCGCCAGCGCGCCGCAACCGACTGCCGCGACCGCCAGACCGACGCAGTCGATCACCGACGCCCCGAGGCGGCGCATCAGCGGTGGTGCGACCTGCCGCGACATCACGCCGAACACGACCGCCAGCGGGAGCAGCCCGAAGGCCGCCTGCAACGGCGAGTAGCCGAGGACGAGCTGGAGGTACTGCTGGCCGACGAACACGAAGCCGTAGAACATCAGGAACTGGACGGCGATCGACAGGCTGCCGTTGGCGAACTGACGATTGCGGAACAGCCGGGGATCGAGCAGCGGCACCGGTCGTGCGAGCTCCCACGCGACGAAGCTCGCCAGCGCAACGGCGCCCACCAGGTAGCCGCCGAGAACGAGTCGGTCGGTCCAACCCCGGTGCGACCCCTCGATCGTCGCGAAGATCGCCGCGGACAGGCCACCGGCGGACAGGACGGCGCCGATCGGATCGGCCGCGAGCTTGCGGTGATCGGTCGACTCCGGTGCCCAAGCGAGGCCGATCACCAAGCCGCCGACGGCCCATGCCGCGTTGACGCCGAAGACCCACCGCCAGCTGGCGACCTCCAACAGGAAACCGGAAAGGACCAGACCGACCATCGCGCCGGCGCCGGCCACCCCCGCCCACGTGCCGACCGCCTTGGAGCGCGCCTCGGTGGGAATGCGCTGGTGATGATCGACAACGTCGAGGGCATCACCAAGGCCGCGCCGAACACCGGCAATCGCCCGGCAGACGATCAGGAAGCTCGGGCCGGTTGCCGCCGCGGCCAGCCCGTACGCCGCGCCGAACACGATCAACCCGGCGATGAGCGTGCGCTTGCGTCCGAACCGGTCGCCGAGCGCACCGGCGGGTAACAGCAGTCCGGCGAAGACCACGGAGTAGGCGTCGACGATCCATTGCAGCTGGGACTGCGACGCATCCATGGTCCTCGCCAGGTCGGGTAGGGCGATGTTGAGCGAGGCGACCGCCGAGACGACAACGGCGAGAGCGACGAGCACCGACCAGAGGATCCGCCGACGGACGGCCGGGTCCTCCGACGTCGGACGCGGCCGCACAGTCGGTCGTCGATCGGTGCGAAGGCGGAGCTGACGCCGTCGGCGCGGGGTTCGTCTCACGGGGCGCGAGCGCGTTGGTCATGGGGTCACCATCCAGTGCTGTCGAACGTGCATGTGCACGTCGATCGTCGGCTCGACGGCGGACCGGGACATCCGCCGTTCGGCGGAGCTTGGCCAGCGGGTCGACGCCGCTCAGTGGCCGGCGTCGACCCGGCGGGTGACCTCGACCGTCAGCTGTACACGCGAGCTGATGCCCAACTTGGTGAAGATGTGTGAGAGGTGGGTCTGCACCGTGCGATGCGAGATGTAGAGCTGATCGCCGATCTGGGGGTTGGAGAGTCCGTCGGCGGCCAGCCGGGCGACGGTGTGCTCCGTGGGAGTGAGGCTCGCCCATCCATGGCGCGCCTTTGACGCGGGCCCGCGTTGGCCACGACTGCACGCCGGCCGCCCGCAACGCGGCTTCCACACGCAGCAGGTCGCGAGTCGCGTCGAGTTGCTCGAATCGGCGGGCGGCGTCGTCGAGTAGGGCACGTCCGCGCCTGCGTCTCCACGGCGGCAGTGGGCGCGGCCGGCCTCCTCGGTCGTCAGCGCCGCGTCGAGCACCCGCGGCCCGCGAGCGAAGGCGTCGGCGGCAGCCTCGAGCGCGGCGACGTTGTCGTCCGTCAAACCACGGCAGCGCAACGCGACCGCGCCCAGCGAGAGCACGTCGTTGCGTGCGGCGACGTCGGCGACGGCGGCGCACACCTCCTGCGCCCGATCAGCGTCGCCGACCGCGGAGCGCGAGGCGCACGAGGTCGGCGCCGATGATCCGGTACTCATTCACCAGGCCCGCCGCCCGGCACTCGTCCCAGCACCGGGCGAGCGCGAGAACGCGGCATCGCCGTGCCCCTGCGCTTCGAGCACGAGTGCCAGCGCCCACCGTGCCCACTGCCCACGGAGCATCGCGCCACCGGCCGCATCGAGGTCGGCCACCGCACGGCGAGCAGCGTCGTGCGCGCGAACGGAGGTCGTTGCGGTGCAAGCAGATCAGCGCGACGACCGCCCGACCGGTGATCGCGCCCTGCTGCTCTCCGGTGTCGGAGGCCAGCTCGAAGCTGGCCTCGAAGGCCACGTTCGCATCGTCCCAGTCACCGGTGATGAACGACTGCAGACCACCGAGCGTCTGGTGGCTGGCGAGTGGCAAGCGCACGCCGAACTCCTCGCAGGCGCGCCGGCCGAGGTCCAACGACCGCCGCGCCTCGTCGACCTCGTCGAGGTCGATGAGCACGTGGCCGCGACTGAGGTACAACGGATAGCGGTGCCCCGCACGTCCCGGGCTGGCGTCCGCCAACCGGATCGCCTCGTCCACCGCATCGAGCGCCCCGCGCAGGTCCATGGCGACCTGGCAGATGCACACCCGGACGTTGATCGCCACGCTGACAGCGACCGAATTGCCGGCCGCCAGCGCAGTCGTGCGAGCTCGTTCGGCGAGGGCCGCCGCGCCCTCCAGATCGCCGACGAACAGGCTCGCCAGTCCCGCGCACGCCGTCGGCGTCGGCGGCGTCGGCCGCCGGCAAGCACCCGCCGCTGTCGGCTCGGCGCAGCTCTTCGAGCGCGGCGAGGGGCTGACCGGCAGCAAGCAGCGCGTGTCCGAGACAGACTCGGGCCGAGGCCTGGACGGCGGCGACGTGGCCGACGGCGAGCAACGCCCGACAACCGTCGACCGCATCGACGATCCGTCCCGCGAACATCTGGCAGGTGGCCACCTCGAGGCGCATCTCGTCGCGCCTCGGGTCTGTCGGCTCGGTCAGTTCGAGAGCGCGCGTCGCAGGAGCGCGACCGACACCCCGGGCGAGCGGTCGGCAGCCGCCCGACCGGCAGTGGTCAGCCAACGGATCGCCTCCGCGTCGCCCCGTGTCGCGCCCCGGCTGAGCTGCTCGGCGACCTGCTGCAGCGGCGTGCCGGCGCCGGCCAAACGCTGCCCGGCCTCGCGATGCAGCCCACGCCGCACACTGATCGGCATGTCGTCGTAGACCGCGTCACGGATCAGGTCGTGACGGAAGCGGAGTCGATCGCCGTCCTCTTCGAGCACCCGCGCCGACAGCGTTTCGGCGACGGCCGAGGCGAGATCGATTGCCGACTGGGCGGTGGTCACCGACAGGTCGGCGAGGGTGAATCCCGATCCCGAGGATCGAGGCCGCCCGAAGCGCTGCCCAGTGCGGCATCGGACAGGAACCCGAGGCGTCGAAGGATGGTCAGCCGCAGGATCGGCGACAGGCCGGACTCGCTGATCTCGGCCCGTCCGTCGACGAACTCCATCGCCTTGTCCTCATCGAAGGCCCCGAGCAGCTCGGTGATGAACAGCGGGTTGCCGGCCGCCTTCTCCACGGCGTGCATCAGGTTCGGCCCCGGGTCGGCGGCGAGCCAATCGTTCACCAGTGCCTTCACGCCGTCGGGGTCCAGACCACGAACGTCCAGACGGTGCGCTCCGGCATCGGTGAACATCGACATGACGCGCGCCAATTCGGGGCTTCGGGGAACGGGGCGAGCGCAGGCGACGAGCGCCACCGGCAACGAGGCGACCCGGCGAACCAGCGTGGCGAGCGTCAGCAGGCTGGATGGGTCCGCCCACTGCAGATCGTCGACACCGAGCAGCGTCGGATCCGACCAACGCGGACTGTTCGATCAGGTCGACCATCTCATCGATCACCCGGAACTGCAGCCCGGGATTGCTGCTGACAGTCACCGGCGAATGGCTGCGGTCCTCGCTGGTCAACAGGGCGGCGATGTGGGCACGGCGCGTGGATTGGTCGAAGCGGCCGCACACGAGAGCAGTCGGACCATGAGCCCGAACGGCCGGGTCGCTCCAGTTCCTCGCCCCGACCGATGAACACGCCGATCCGGCGACGGCGGGCCTCGTCCTCGACGTGTGCCAACAGTCGGCTCTTGCCCACCCCGGGCCTCGCCCTCGAGGACGACGACCGACGGTCGATGGGCCACGACGTCGTCCAGCGCGTGGACGAGGACGTCCACTTCGTTGCTCCGGCCGAACAGCCGCATCGCTGTTTCACCCTATCCATCGGTTCCGGGTGGTTCGCGGCCGCTGACCGTGGTCACTCAGCGGGGCGGCGCTGGTGTGCGCGACCACCTCGGCCAGCGCCCGCAACAGCCCGAGCCAGCCGACGAACGGGACCTCGTCGGAGTCCGGCGCCTTCGATGCATCGGGACCGGCGACGGCGCGCACGACGCCGCACGGCGGTTCGACGCCGTCCAGGACGATGCGCAGCCCCATGGCCCGATGATGAGGGGTCTGCTCCCCGTGATATCCGCCGACCTGCGGATGTTCCCCCAACTCGTCGATCGTCACGATCGAACCATGACATCGACCGACGCGAAGGGCCCAGCGATGACGAGCGAGGCTCAACGGCCCATCGGATTGGACAGCTCCCCAGCGCAGGCGATGCGCCTGCTCGTCACCGGCGGGACCGGTGTCCTCGGCCGAGCGTTCGTGCCGATGGCGACGGCGGTGGGCCATCAGGCCGTTGCGCCGACGAGGGACCAGCTCGACGTGTTCGACCCGGAGGCTGTGATGGGGGCGATGCGCGGCGTCGATGCAGTCGTCCACCTGGCCACGCGCAACTGCCGCTCGACCAGGTCGCCCATCCCGAAGCGTGGCACGAGAACGACCGGTTGCGGATCGAGGCGTCGAGGATCCTGGTGGATGCCGCGCTCCGGGTCGGGGCCGCTGTGTACGTCCAGCCGACCGTGACGTTCATCTACCCGGCGACTGGTCCGGTGGACGAGGACTCCCCGGTTTCCGGCGAGGGCACCTTGCACTCGTCGATCGTCGCCGAGCACGAGACGGAGCGGTTCGCACGCAACGGCGGTCGCGGCGTCGTGCTGAGGCTGGGTCTCCTCGACGGTCCAGGTACCGGTAACGACCCACCCAACCAGGTGTTCGGCGTGACGTTGCACACGGCCGACGCCGGTCGCTGCTCGCTCGCCGCGCTGACCCTCGGCAGCGGCACCTACAACGTCTGCCGCGACGACGAGCGCGTCGAACCGGCGCTTCTCCAACGCCGCCGGCTGGCATCCGCAGGAGTAGCCGCCACTGCCGAGCTCATCGGCGAGCGGGTCTCGACGCGCCGACCGCGACTCTTACAGGCACCACACGACAAACACAAGGAGAGAACAATGAATGTGCTGATTGCAGGAGCCACCGGCGTCATCGGACGCCAGCTCGTCCCGATGCTCGTCGACGTGGGTCACGATGTCACCGTCCTGGCCCGCGCCGACGGCTCGGAGGCGCCGCCGGGTGTGCGGTTGGTGCGTGCGGGAGCGTTCGATCGCGGAGGCGGTGAGCGCCGTGGTGCGCCACGTCGATCCGGAGGCCATCGTCGACCTTCGCACGGCGATCCCGCGCCAGCTCGATCTCGTCGCTTCGAGGAGCAGATGGCGCTCACCAACCGCCTCCGCAGCGAAGCGACCTCGATCCTGACGCACGCGGCGACCCCCGGGCCCGGTTCATCTCGCAAGGACTCGCCTTCGCCTATCGGCCGAGCGGCACGACGCCCGCCAAGGAGAACGATGTCCTGTGGACCGACGGCCCGCGGCCGTTCCGGCCATCGGTGCGCGTGATGGAGTTGGAGCGACTGACCGCCGAGCTCGGGGGCCTCACGCTGCGCTTCGGTCACCTGTACGGGCCGGGCACATCGTTCGCCCGCGACGGTGCGTTCATCCAGCAGCTGATGGTGCGTGGCGGGCACCCATCGTCGGTCACGGCGACAGCGTCTTCTCGTTCATCCACACCGCCGACGCGGCGAACGCCGCGGGCCGCCGCGCTGGACTCGGCCTGTCCGCGGCGTGCTCAACGTCGTCGACGACCATCCGACACCGGTGCGCGGGTGGCTGCCCGAGCTCGCTCGTCTCGTCGACGCACCGCCGCCACGTCGGGTGCCGGTCGCCCTCGCCCGGCTCGTGGCTGGGTCGTGGGGTGTCGCCTAACATGACTCGGCTCCGCGGCGCCTGACAACCGGCGGGCCCGCCAGGTGCTCGATTGGAGGCCTCGCTTCTCGAGCTGGCGAGACGGGTTCACGAGCGACCTGTCGGGCGTGCCGCAACCCGCCATGGCGTCGGCCTGACGGACTCACGAAGTGTGAGTCACGCGTGCGCTTTTGACGCGTGGCTTACACTTCGCCGTTTTCCGGGGGTCACTTCGGCCGGGTGGCGACGATGTCGACGCGCACGTCGACCCGTGGCTCGACCTTCAGCATCAGGATGCGCGGCGGTTCCATCCCGAAGTCGCGGATGTCGAACTGCGACCGCCGGCGAGGTGCAGCGTGCGGTCGTCGACGATGTCGATCGTCATCTCGTCCTCGACCTGGCGGGCGATGCCGCGGAACGTGAGCTCACCCGACACCAGGTAGCCGCCGTCGTCGCCGGTACGGATGTCGGTGAGCACGCCGTCGATGCTCGGATAGCGGCGGGCGTCGATGCGCTCTGCAGCTCCCGGTCCTGGAGCTTGTTGCCCGACGACAGGCGTCCGACCGGCAGCGACAGCCGCCCCGCCGGGCTGGCGCGACGTCGACCACGCCGTCGCCGGTCTCGAGGTCGATGTGGCCCTCGAGGCCGTCGGTGGTCCTCTTGATCGGATGCAGGCTGGAGCGCGCATCGATCCGAGACGCGGGACCGCTTCGGCTCGATGCGGTAGCGCGGCACGGCCAAGGATGTCACCCAGGACGTCGTCAGCAGCGAAATGGATGGGCGGTCGCACCGGCGGCACGCGACGATCAGCGGCGTGGACGAGCTCTTGCACACAGCGGCGGCGATGGCGGTGGCGTACGCGGCAGGTGTCGACGAGCGGCGCGGTCGCGCCCGGGCGCCGACGGCGCTGGCCGCGCTGGCGGCGTTCGACGAGGCGCTGCCCGACGACGGGCACCGCCGCCGCCGACACGCTGCGCCTGCTCGACCGGGTCGGCGGCCCGGCGACGATGGCCACCACCGGCGGCCGCTACTTCGGCTTCGTCATCGGCGCGACGCCTGCCGGTGGCGCTGGGCGCCGCGTGGATCGCCGGCGCGTGGGACCAGAACGCCGCGCTGCCGGTGATGTCGCCGGTCGCGGCCCGGCTGCACGACGTCGCCTCGCGCTGGCTGGTCGATGTGCTGCGGCCTGCCCGCGGACACCGGCGTGGCGTTCGTCAGCGGCGCCACCGTCGCCAACGCCGTCGTGCCTCGCCGCCGCCCGCGACGAGCTGCTTGCCGCGGCCGGTTGGGACGTGCAGGCCGACGGGCTGTTCGGCGCCCCGCCGATCTCGGTCGTGGTCGGCGAGCGCGCGCACTCGACGCTGTCGAAGTCGCTCGGGCTGGTCGGGCTCGGCCGCGACCGGGTGCTCGTGGTGCCCGCCGACGACCAGGGCCGGCTGCGCGCCGACGAGCTGCCCGGACCTGGCACGGGCCGGTGCTGGTCTGCGCGCAGGCCGGCGAGGTGAACACCGGCGCCTTCGACCCGTTCGACGAGATCGCCGACTGGCTCGCCGAGCGCGGCGGGTGGCTGCACGTCGACGGCGCGTTCGGGCTGTGGGCGCTCGCCGACCCGACGCGCGTCCGAGCTCGTGCGCGGGCTCGACCGCGCCGACTCGTGGGCCACCGACGGGCACAAGTGGCTCAACGTCACCTACGACTGCGGCATCGCGCTTCGTCCGCGATCCGGCCGCGCTGCGGCGCACGTTCGCCGCGCTCGCCGGCTACCTGCCGCCGGGCGACCGCTTCGAGGCGATGCACCACACGCCGCAGTCGTCGCAGCGGGCCCGTCAGGTGGAGGTGTGGGCCGTGCTGCGCACGCTCGGTCGGTCGCGGCGTCGCCGAACTGGTGCAGCGGGCGTGCGAGTGCGCCGCGGTGATCGCCGCGCGCCTGGAGGCGGGCGGGCTGACGATCCTCAACGACGTCGTGCTCAACCAGGTGCTGGTGCGCGCCGGCGACGGTGGGCGCACCGCGGCCCTGATCGCCGCGGTCCAGGACGACGGCCGCATCTGGTGCGGGCCGACGCAGTGGCACGGCGAGACGGCGATGCGCATCAGCGTCTCGAGCTGGAAGACCGATCTCGCCGATGCCGCGCTCGCCGCCGACGTGATCCTCGAACTCGCCGGCGCGCTGGCGGACTAGAAGAGAATCCGGTTGCGCCGCACCGGCGCGAAGGAGCACGCTCTCCAACGTGAGCGATCGCTGGTTCCTCAAGATCGACGGCATCGACGGCGACTCGACCTCGGTGCAGCACAAGGGCGAGATCGACGTGCAGTCCTGGTCGTGGGGCGTGACCCAGACCGGCTCGTCGAGCGGGGGTGGTGGCGGGGGCGGCGCCGGCAGGGCGTCGTTCCAGGACTTCCACTTCGTGAGCCGCATCAGCAAGGCCTCGCCGGCGCTGTTCCTGGCGTGCGCCACCGGTCAGCACCACAAGGCCGCCACGCTCACCGGCGAGCGCGCCGGACGGGTGAAGGGTGGGACCTTCCTGCAGTACAAGCTGAACGACGTGCTCGTCTCGAGCGTTCAACACAGCGACACCGCCGGCGGTGAACCGCCGCTCGAGCAGTTCTCGCTCAACTACTCGAAGATCGAGATCAGCTTCTTCCCCCAGGACGCCAAGGGCAAGGTCGGGCCGCCGATCACCGCCGGGTTCGACGTCAAGGCGAACAAGAAGATCTGAACGCGCGCCGCCTCACCCGGTGACGGGGAGCAGGAACGCACGCTCGACGAGCCGTCGCACGATCGGCAGCGCCGCCTCCGTCAGCTCGCCCAGGCTCAGATCACCTGACGTCGCCGTCGCGCGTGAGCGCCGCGCCGAGGGTGCGATCGCCGTCGCATGCCGCCACGATCGCCGCGACACCCGGGTCGAGCTCACCGTCGTTGCGCAGTCCCGCCAGCTGACGCAGCCGGCGCTCGCCGACCGCCCAGCCGTCGGCGGTGGGCTGCAGGCGCTCGTCGAGGACGACGTCGGGCGCCACGGCGAGCCGCTGGTCGAGCAGCGTCGCGTCGTCGCACACGTCGAGGAAGTCGGCGAGCTCGAACAGCGCTCCGAGGTGATCGCCGCACGGCATGGCAAGATCCTGCGTCGCCTCCTCGGCCCGGAACCACGCCGTGCCACCCGCTCGGCGGCGCATCGTGATCAGTCCGAAACCCACCGCCTCGACGCGGTGATGGTCGCAGTACTCCATCCACGCGACGAAGTCGTCGCCCCACTGGTCGGCGCGCTCGGTCTGGCGCAACCATGCGGCGACGTGAGCCGACGGCGACAACGCCTCGCGCTCGAGCACGATGGCGTCGCAGCCGGTGCCGGCGAACCACGCGGCGAGCCGTTCGCGCCAGTCCTCGCCGTCGACGTGAGCCCACGAGGCGAGCAACTGGCAATGGCCGCCGTCGTTGAGGTGGTCGCCGGCGCCGGCCACGATCGAGCGGCACATCTCGTCGAGCGGCAGGCCGCTGTCGCGGAAGAGGTAGCGGCGCGACGGCGAGATGACGAACGGGGGGTTGGCGACGATCAGGTCGAAGCGCTCGTCGGCGAACGGGTTCGAAGCGATCGCCGTCGCGCACGCTGCACGTGGGCGAGGTCGTTGAGCTGCATCGTCAGCGTCGCCAGCGCGATCGCACGCGGGTTGACGTCCGACGCGACGACCCGGTCGCTGTGGGCGGCGGCGTGCACCGCTTGCACCCCGCAGCCGGTGCCGAGGTCGAAGGCGGCACCGATCGGTCGTCGGATCGTCGCCCCGGCGAGCGCGGTCGTCGATGCGCTGACGCCGAGCACGTGATCCGGCGGACAGCGACCCCGGTGGTCCCGGGCGGTCGTGGACGACGAGGTGGTCGCCGATGTCGCCGAGCGGCCGCACGATCAGACGACCGTGCACCTCGTCGCCGTCGACCTCGACCAGCTGCAACGCCGACCAGCCCTCGACCGCCAGCGGCGACAGCGCGGTCGCGGCGAGCGGGTACGGCACGGGGATGCCGACGAGGAACAGCCGCACGAGGACGTCGAGGCGATCGAGCCCGCGCGTGGCGTAGGCGAGGGGGGCGAACTCGCCCCCCGACAGGTGAGCGAAGGCGTGCGGACCGAGCCGTCCGACGACGTTGTCGAGCGTGTAGCCGGCATCGTCGAACGTCGTGCGCAGTTGCGCTGCGGTCGTCACGACCCGAGCGTACGTGGCCCCGGCGCGGTGGTCAGCCGGCGAGGGCGTTGGAACGGGTGACGCCGGCGTACCACGACGCGCTCGCCTTGGGGATCCGCTCCAACGTGTCGTAGTCGACGCGCACCAACCCGAAGCGGCACGTGTAGCCGTACGCCCACTCGAAGTTGTCGAGCAGGCTCCACACGAAGTAGCCCTCGACCGGCACCCCCTCGGCGATCACGCCGTGCACGGCCGCCAGGTGATCGTGCAGGTACTCGATGCGGTCCTGGTCGTCGACAAAGCCACGCTCGTCGGGCTCGTCGGCCATCGCCGCCCCGTTCTCGGTGATGAGGTAGCGGGGGAAGGCGAACTCGTCGTGCAGCCACCGCAGCGTCTGGGCGAGGCCGGCGGGGTAGATCTCCCACCCCATCGCGGTCGCCCGCTCGACGGGCACGTGAAGGTCGGGGTCGGCGCCGACGGTCGCCCGGCTGTAGTAGTTCACGCCGAGCACGTCGATCGGCGCGGCGATCACGTCGAGATCGCCGTCGCGGATCTCCGCCCCGTCCCACGGCACCCCGCGCACCAGCGCGTCGATCGGGTAGCCGCGCCCGGCGATCGGCTCCACGTACCAGCGGTTGAGCAGGGTGTGGTCGAGCTCGGCGGCGGCGACGTCCTCGGGCGCGTCCGACGCGGCGCGGATCGCGCCGAAGTTGAGCACGATGCTGGCGTCGGCATCCGGGCAACGGTCGCGGATGCGCTCCACCGCCAGCCCGTGCCCGAGCAACAGGTGGTGCGACGCGGCGTAGCCCAGGGCGGGCGATGTCCGCCCCGGTGCCATCGTGCCGGTGACGTAACCGAAGCGGGCCGAGCAGAACGGTTCGTTCAGCGTCGTCCACCGCCGGACACGGTCGCCGAGGTGGCTCACCACCACGTCGACGTAGTCGGCGAACGCCTCCGCGGTGGCGCGCTCGGGCCAGCCGCCCTCGTCCTCGAGCACCTGCGGCAGGTCCCAGTGGTACAGCGTGACGTGCGGCTCGATGCCGGAGTCGAGCAGGTCGTCGACGAGATGCGAGTAGAAGTCGAGCCCGGCCGGCGCCGGCTCGCCGCGGCCGTTGGGCAGCACCCGGGGCCACGACACCGAGAAGCGGTAGGCGCCCACACCGAGGTCGCGCAGCAGTCGGACGTCTCCGCGGCGGTGCTCGTGGTGGCCGCACGCCACGTCGCCGTTGCTGCCATCGGCGATCGCCCCGGGTCGCTCGCAGAAGCGGTCCCAGATGCTCTCGCCGCGGCTCGCCCGACCCCCTTCGATCTGGAACGACGAGGTCGCCGTGCCCCACACGAAGCCGTCGGGGAAGTGATGGCTGACGCCGCCGGCGGCGCCCCCGACGTGCGCGAAGGCGTTGGCATGACGGGCCCTCGGCCCGCGGTCATGACGTTCTCGAGCACTTCGCTCACTGGCGTTCCCCCATGTCGTGCTGGATTTCCCGCCAACTGCTTGACAGTCGACGATCGATCACCCTACGGTGGACACGCTTCCACCGCAAGTGGTCGCACGGGAGACGAGCCCAACGGGCTCGCAAGCGACTGGGGGAGACATCATCCGGTGGATGGGGTGAGACCGCGGGCCGTCACGTTGGACGAGGTCGCCCGCCGCAGTGGGGTGTCGCGCGCCACGGCGTCGCGTGCGCTGAACGGGCGTGACCGGGTGAACCCCGAGGTGCGTGCCCGTGTCCAGATGATCGCCGACGGCCTGGGCTACCGCCCGAACGTCGCCGCCCGCTCGCTTGCCTCCGGCCGGGTCGGCGTGCTCGGCCTCGTCATCCCCACCGGGCACCTCGATCGGTCGCCCTACGAGGCGCTGCTGCTCGAGGCGGTGGCCGATGCCGCCACCGGGAGCGGGCGAGGCGTGATGCTGTGGCTCGCCCAGTCCGCTCCCGGCCCGGCGTTGCGCGACGGCTTCCGCGCCGGCCTCGTCGACGGCGTGGTGATCTCCGAGGTCGCCTTGCGCACGTCGAGCTGGGTCGAGGACCTCTTCGACGGTCCCCATCCCTGCGTGCTCGTCGGCAACCACCCGACCCGTCGTGACGTGGTCCAGGTGGAGGTCAGCAACGAGGCCGGGGCGCGCGCCGCGGTCGACCACCTGCTCGACGGCGGCGCTCGCCGGGTGGCGATGATCGGAGGGCCGGGTCAGCGCACCGACAGCCGCGACCGACGTCGTGGCTACGACGCCGCGTTGGCCGCCCGCGGCATGCGGATCGAGCCCGAGCTCGTCGCCGACGGCGTGTTCACCATCGCGTCGGGCTACGCCGCGATGCGCCGGCTGCTCGAGCAGCGTCCTGATGCTCTGTTCGCCGCCAACGACCTCATGGCCGCGGGCGCGCTGCGGGCGATGGACGAGGCCGGCCTGCGGGCGCCCGACGACATCGCCGTTGTCGGCTTCGACGACCTGCCGATCGCGGCCACCACGTCGCCGCCGCTCTCGACGATCCGCCAGGATCTCGCCACGGTCGGCGCCGTCGCCGTCGACCTCCTCGTGCGCCTGCTCGGGCGCGACCCCGACAGCGTGCCGCTGCGCTCGCTCGTCGAGACCTCGCTCGTCGTGCGCGGCAGCACGCGCCCGGTCGGCGCGCTCAGCCCTTGACGGCGCCGACCATGATGCCGCCGACGATGTAGCGCCCGAGCAGGCAAAAGACGATGATGACCGGCAACGTGCCGTACAGCGTGCCGGCCATGATGATCGACTGCTGCGGCGCATATCCCGTGGACAGCCCCTGGAAGGCGACCTGGATCGTCGGGTTCTGCGAGCTCAGCGAGATGATCGGCCAGAAGAAGTCGTTCCACGTGGCGAGGAACGTGAGCATCCCGAGCACGGCCATCGCCGGGCGCACGGCCGGCACGACGACGTGGAGGAAGGTGCGGAACGTCCCGGCCCCGTCGACGTACGCGGCCTCGAGCAGCTCGTCGGGCACCCCGGCCGCGACGTACTGGCGCATGAAGAAGACGCCGAAGGCGGTCACCATCGTCGGGAGGATCACCGACTGGAGGTGGCCGGCCAGGCCGAAGCGCGCCATCATCATGTAGAGCGGGATGATCCCCATCTGCGTCGGCACCATCATCGTCGCCACGCAGAGCCCGAGGAGCACGTTGCGCCCGCGGAACCGCAGCTTGGCGAAGGCGAACCCGGCGAGCGTGCAGAAGCTGATCGTCGACAACGTCACCGCCGAGGAGACGAACAGCGAGTTGAGCAGCCCCTGGTTGAGCGGGGCGAGCTTGAGCGCCTCGCGCACGTTGTCGAAGATGTTGAGCGTGGGGAGCATCGGCGGCGTCGCCGCGGCCATCTCGGCGTTGGTGTGCGACGCCATCACGAACGTGTAGTAGAGGGGGAAGCCCGACACGGCGACGACGGCGGCGAGCACGAGGTAGGTGCCCCACCCCGCGCTGAGATGGGTGCGGGAGCGCGTGCGGAGGCGAGGTGCGCCCTGCGAGCGGACCGCTGGCGGTGGGCCGGTGCCGCACCCTGGATGACGAGCTGCTCGGTCACGGCGCCGTGACCAGCTTCCGTCCGCCGAGCACCGCGCCCTCGCCGGCTCCCTGGCGGCGCATGCGCCTGCGGGCCAGGCCGAGGTTCACCGCCACTGCGGCGACGATGATCACGAACATCGTCCACGCCGTCGCCGAGGCGAGCCCGAGACGCCCGTTGGTCCAGCCCTGCTGGTACATCAGCAGGCCGAGCGTCTGATACTGGCCGTTGGTGCCGCCGGTGGGCAGGCCGTGGTCGTACAGGAGGGGCTCGCCGAAGAGCTGCGTCGCCCCGATCGTCGACACGACGATGGTGAACACGATCGTCGCTCGCAGCCCCGGGATCGTGACGTAGCGGAGCTGCTGCCAGCGCGACGCGCCGTCGGTGACGGCGGCCTCGTAGAGCGCAGGGTCGATCGCCTGCATGCCGGCGAGATAGATGAGCGCGTTGTAGCCGGTCCAGCGCCAGGTGACGATCGTCGAGACGGCGATCTGGGAGGGCCACTTCGAGTTCTGCCAGTCGGGCGCCGGAAGGTGCAGCACGTCGCGGATGAACCAGTTGATGAGGCCGAGGTCGGGCGAGAACAGCTCGATGAAGATGACGGTGGCGGCGGCGAGGCTGGTGGCGAAGGGCAGGAGCATGGCGACACGGAAGAACGTCCGCCCGCGCATGCGGTAGTTGAGGAGGTGGGCGATACCGAGCGCCATCAGCAGCTGCGGCACCGTCGAGATCAGCCCGATCGAGATCGTGTTGCGGAAGGCGTTCCAGTAGAACTTGTTGTGCAGCAGGTTGGAGTAGTTGTCGAGGCCGATCCACTCCATCGACTGGTAGGTCGACAGCCGCACGTTGTGCAGCGACACCCACGCCGTCCTCACCCACGTGTAGAGGCTGAAGGTGAGGAAGACGATGAAGAACGGCGCGATGTAGAGGTACGCCGCCCGCGTCACGCCGGGGCCGCGCAGGCGGCCGGGCGAGCCGCCCCGGCCCGGCGACGCGCCGGGGACGGGGACGGCTCGCGCGGTCATCGCTGCCGAGCGTACGCCGCGGTCAGCCAACCACTTGCGCGACGGCGTCGAGGGCGTCGCTGAAGGCGGTGTCCGGGTCGGTGCCGTGCTCGACGTTGGTCAGCTGCGTCGTGAAGGCTTGCTGAATCTGCGTGTCGTAGAGCCCGATCGGCAGGATCGCCATCTGCGAGGCGACGCCGCCGAAGATCTCGCCGACCGGCGCGTCGCTGAAGTACGCGTTCGTCGCGTTCAGCACCGCCGGTTCGGCGGCGGCGTCGGAGTTGGACGGGAAGTGGCCGCCTTGCGCCGTCGACGTCCACATCTCCACCTGCTGCGGCGCGGCCGACAGCCACTCGACGAGGGCGACGGCGGCGTCGACGTTGGGGCCGTCGGCGGGCACGCCGAGCCACGAGCCGCCCCAGTTGGCTCCGCCGCCGGGCAGCACCGGGGCGATGTTCCACTTGCCGGCGTAGTCCGGCCCGGCCTGGCCCTGGATGTAGCCCATCATCCAGCTCGGGCAGGCGATCGCCGCGAACGCGCCGCTCGAGAACGCCTTGTTCCAATCGGGGCTGAACTGCTCCAGGCCGGCGGTGATGCCGTCCTGCGCCGCCTGGGTGGCGTACCCCCATGCCGCCTGCACGCCAGGGCTGTTCTCCGGGTCGGGCGTGCCGTCGGGCGTGGTGTAGGCATATTCACCCTGGTAGACGGCCGCCGAGAAGATGCTCGCCGCGCTGTCGACGAAGTGCGAGTCGGCGGGCTTGGTCGCCGAGTCCTCGTAGGTTTGGCCGAAGGCGATGAAGTCGTCCCACGTCGACCACGCATCGGCGAGCTTGGCGGGGTCGGACTCCACGCCGGCCTCGTCGAGGAGATCCTGGCGGTAACAGATCGCCTGCGGGCCGATGTCGGTCCCGAGGCCGACGGTCGTCGAGAGGTCCTCCGAGCTCGCCTGCGCCCACTTCCAGTCGTAGAACTCGGCCTGCAGATCCGGCGACTCGGGCCGGTCGGCGAAGTTCACGAACTGGTCGGCGTGATTGGCGACGACGTCCGCGACGAAGCCGATCTCGATCGCCTGGATGTCGGCGAGCCCGCTGCCCGACGCCAGGCGGGTCTGCAGCCGCGTCCAGTAGTCGGCCGACTGCTCGACGACGTCCTCTTGGATCGTGACGTTCGGGCAGGCTTGCTGGTACTGGTCGTAGAGGCCGTTCTCCTTGAAGCCGAACGTGCCGAACAGGCCGACCGTCAGCGTCACGTCGTCGCTCGTGCCGCAATCGACCGCTGCCGCCGATCCGGCTGGCGCTCGCCGGCGGTGCCGACGCTGTGGCCGAACCCGTCGCCGCGGCGAGGGCGGCAACGGTGACCGCGGAAGCGACCACTACGCCGGCGCGCCGACGGTGATCGGCTCGCAGCGAACGAGCCCGAAACGTGTGATCCATGTTCCCCCCTGATGAGTCGTCAGCGCTCCGCGCATGACGTGCCGTACGCTCGTGAAAGCGCTCTCACCGAGTATTGATGGTCGGCCCACGCTGTCAAGCCGGGGCGCTCAGCGGTACTCGGGGTTGGCGAAGTCGAACCGGCACCCGGCGTCCCACGCCGAACGCTGGTTGCCGTGCACCGGCATGCCCCCGGCATCCTTCAACAGCCGGGCGACGTGCAGCAGGTTCCAGGTCATGAACGTGGTGTTGCGATTGGTGAAGTCGTTCTCGGGACCGCCCGAACCGGGGTCGAGGTACGACGGGCCGGGGCCGGCCTCGCCGATCCAGCCGGCGTCGGCCTGGGGCGGGATGACATAGCCGAGATGCTGCAGCGAGTAGAGGACGTTCATCGCGCAATGCTTCACGCCGTCCTCGTTGCCGGTGACGATGCAGCCGGCGACGCGCCCGTAGTAGGCGTACTGGCCGTGCTCGTTGAGCTGGCTGGAGTTGCCGTAGAGGCGCTCGATCACGCGGGTGCACACCGACGACTTGTCGCCGAGCCAGATCGGCGTGCACACCACCAGGATGTCGGCGGCGCGGACCCGCTCGAAGAGCGCCGGCCATTCGTCGCTCGCCCAGCCGTGCTCGGTCATGTCCGGCCACACGCCGGTGGCGATGTCGTGGTCGACGGCGCGCAGCTCGTCGACGGTCACGCCCTGACGGCGCATGATCTCCTTGGAGATCGCCGCCAACCCGTCGGTGTTCGACGGCTCGGGTGAGCGCTTCAAGGTGCAGTTGACGAACAGCGCGCCGAGGTCGGAGAAGTCCCACGTGCTCTGCGTGCAGAGCTCCTCGACCTTGGGCGCCAGGACGGTCGGGTCGGACGGCATGGCCCACGACCGTAGCCCCTAGCGTGAACGACATGGCCCGCCGACGCACTCAGCGAGTGCTCGTGCGGCGGGTTACCAGCGGCCGGCTCGACCCGCCGCCCGGACACGCTGATCGTCGAGGAGCCGATGACGATCCAGCTCGACGGCACGGTGGTGAGCACCACCATGCGCACCCCGGGCCACGACTTCGAACTAGCCGTCGGGTTCTGCTTCACCGAAGGTCTGCTGGCCGGCGTCCCGGTGACCGGCGTGCGCTACTGCGCCCCGCTGGACGTTCGCCAGGGAGGCCGCGGTTCGGCGATGGCGAGCGAGTTCAACGTCGTCACGGTCGAGACCGGCGGTCGGTCGCCGGTGCCGACGGCCCGGCTCGTCACCACGTCGTCGAGCTGCGGCTGGTGCGGCAGCGCCCAGCTCGACGAGATGCTGGCCCGTCTGTCGCCGTTGCCCGCCCCGGTGGCGCCGATCCCGCTCGACACGCTCGCCGCGATGCCGGCGCGGGTGCTCGACGGCCAGGGGCTGTTCGCGTCGACGGGCGCGGTGCACGCCGCGGCCGCCTTCGGTGCCGCGGGTGACGTGCTGGTGAGCCGCGAGGACGTCGGCCGGCACAACGCCGTCGACAAGGTGGTCGGCGCGCTCGTGCTCGACGGCGGCGTGCCGTCGCTCGACCCGTCGCTCGCCCCGCTCGGGCTGTTCGTCAGCGGCCGGGCGTCGATCGAGATGGTGCACAAGGCGTGGGCGGCGGGGTTCTCGGCGCTGGTGGCGGTCAGTGCCCCCACCTCGCTCGCCGTCGACGCCGCCCGCCGGGCGGGGATGACGTTGGTGGGTTTCGTCCGCGACGACGGCTTCAACGTCTATTCGTAGCGTTCCCCGGCCACGCAGGCCGTGGCTGGCCGCTCCTCGGCTGGCGCCTCGTCGCTCGCACGCTCACGTCGGCAGTTCAGGAGGCGGTGAGCGTTCTCCGTCGGCCGCGGCGCGGCCGCGGCCGAGTCGACGGCCCACCGTTAGCCTGATCGTCGTGCGCCTGCCGAACGGTCTCGCCGTGCTCCACCTGTTCTGCAAGCCGACGCCAACGGTCGACCGCGCCGCCGCCGAGGGTGCCGTCAAGGCGGCGCTCGCCGCCGAGGCCCAGGTGGTGGTGGCGACGATGCTGGGACACAAGTGCGACCTCGCGGTGATGGCGCTGCATCCCGACTGGAGCGTGCTGCGCGGGCTGCAGAGCGCCTTGCAGGCCGCCGGGCTCGACGTCGTCGACAGCTACGTCAGCATCACCGAGGTCAGCGAGTACGCCAAGGGCATGCCCGAGCACATGCTCGACGAGCGCCTGTACCCGACGCTGCCGCCCGAGGGCAAGCCGGTGTTCTGCTTCTACCCGATGACGAAGCGGCGCGAGGCGACGGCGAACTGGTACGCCACGCCCTACGACGAGCGCAACGCCATGATGCGCGAGCACGGAGCCAGCGGGCGGACGTTCGCCGGCCGCGTCGTGCAGCTGATCACCGGCTCGACCGGGCTCGACGACTGGGAATGGGGCGTGACGCTGTTCGCCCTGTCTCCCGACGTGGTCAAGGACGTCGTGTACACGATGCGCTTCGACAAGGCATCGGCGCTGTACGGCGAGTTCGGGCGCTTCTACGTCGGCTACCTCACCGACATCGGTGCCGCCCTCGACGCGCTGGCGCCGTAGCCGACGACCGTCCCGGCCTGGCGCTTCCCGTCCGCTGTTCGTCAGGCCGTGATCGTGATCGGGCCGTTGTCGACGGCGACACCGGACGCGTCGAACACGAAGGTGCGGAACGCGCCGCGGCCGGGATCGCCGTTGTCGCCCAGCGTGAGGAACTGGCTCGGTCCGTTGTAGTCGATGTCGAGGCCGCGGTCGATCTGCGCCTTGCACGAGTCGAACCCGCCGCACGAGATGCCGTCGCGGGAGAGCTCGACGAAGTTGTCCGCCATCGTCGCCGGGTCGTCCGAATCGGACTGCAGCGCCGCCAGGGCGATGAGGTTGACGCAATCGAAGGTGTTGGTGGCGAACGGACCGGCCGGCTCGTCGGGGTAGATCTTGAGGCCACGGGGCGACACCCCCTGGATCGCTTCGCGCATCTGGTCGGGCAGCGCCGTCACCACGTCGGGCGACGGCGGACGGCCCATTGCGTCGTTGACGACGATCGCCACCGGCGGGTTGTCGCCGAAGCGCTCGGCGACCGCGCCGAGGGCGGTCATCATCGGCCAACCGTGGCCCGAGTCGGCGATGAGCACGATCGACGACGCCCCCGAGTCGGCGATGAGGTTGGCCTCGTCGCTCAGGTCGTCGTCGTCGGACGAGAACGGCACGTCGACCGAGATCGACACCCGGCGGTTGCGCAGCGCGGCGGCCGTGGCCTGGGCGAACGGCCGGCCGAAGGCGTCGTCGACGTACACCAGCGCGGTGGTGCTCACGCCGGACTGACGCACCCGGTCGGCGAGGGCGATGGCTGCGGTCGAGTCACTCGCAACGAGCCGGAAGAACAGCTTGCGATTGGGGAAGTCGTCGAGCAGCAGCGAGGTGGCGGTGGGCGAGCAGGTGAGCACGCCAGCGTCCATCAGCTCGCCCAGCGTGTCGATCGCCACCAGTGATGAGGCCGGGCCCGACGATGGCGTCGACGTTGTCACGGAGCAACGAGGCGATGCCCTCGCGTGCCCGCTCGGACGAGTTCCCCTCGTCGGCCTTGTACAGCACGACGTCCCGGCCGTCGAAGCCGTCGTTGGCGTTGATGATGTTGATCGCCGAGTCGGCCGCGGCGATGCCGGCGAGGCCGATGCTCGGCCCGAACGACTGCGGGTCGGCGGGGTCGGCGGCCTGAGGGAGCAGCACCCCGATGCGCAGCACGCCGTCTTCGCGGTGGGTGGTCGGCTCGGCGCTCGAGGACGGGATGGAGGCGGCGGTGGCGCCGTCGGTCGTGACGATGGCGGCACTATCGGGAGCTTCGGCCGCGCTCGGTCCACCGTCGCCGCCGGAGCAGGCCGCCGAGCGTCAGCGCGGTGGCGGTGACGACCGCGCACCGACCGAACCACTGGCGCCGCACGCCGACCACCCTAGGCGTCGAGGCCGACGGCGACCGGGCGGCCCTGATCACTCGGCGGGGGGCGGATCGCCGGGCCCGGTGTCGCGCAGGAAGCGCTCGACCTCGGCGTAGAGCTCGTCGGGGTCGACGTCGTCGCCCAACGGCGGCCGCTGAGCCTCAGCGGTGATGTCGTCGTCGTCGTCGTCATCGTCGTCGGCCACGAACGCTTCGAGGCGGGCGACGTAGTCGGCGAGGTCGTTGTCCTCGGCCACGAGGGCGGAGACGCGGGCCTCGTACTCGGCGACGGCTCGCGTGAACGCGCCCGCCGGTGCGGTGGTGCCGACCATCGCACAGGCGGCGCGCACGAGTGCCTCGCAGGCCTTGGGCGACGGGATCTGGGCGGCGTATCCGGGGACGGTGGCCCACAGCGAGGCGGTGGGAATGCCGGCGGCCGTGAGTGCGTCACCGAGCACGCCGACGATCCCGGTCGGCCCCTCGTACGTGGACGGGCGCAGCTCGAAGCGATCGAGCAGCTCGTCGTCGGATGCCGTGCCGATGATCTGGGTGGGCTGGCTGTGGGGGAAGTCGGCGAGCAGGGCGCCGAGGCTGATGGCCATCGACACGCCGCAGCGCTCGGCGAGACCCACCACCTGCTCGGCGAACATCCGCCACCTCAGCGCCGGTTCGGGCCCGAGCAGGAGCAGGGCGTCGGCGCCCGGCAGGCTGGCCGACCACACCCGCACGACCGGCCACTCGATGTGCCGTCGCGGCGTTCCCCGACCGGATGCGTCGCGCTCGAGGCGGACGCTCGGGCGGACGGTGGCGAAGTCGGTGAACCACTCGGGGTCGAGGTCACCAACCTCCGTGGCCGCCCAGTTGGTGATCATGTGCTCGAGGGCGCTGGACGCGGAGTCGCCGGCGTCGTTCCATCCGGTGAAGGCGTAGATCAGCACGGGGCTGTGCAGGTGCGGCTCGCTACGGAGACGGAGGTGCTCCATCGGTCGTCACGCTATCGAAGCCACCTGCGGCCGCTCCCGCGGTCCGGGTAGCGTCGCACGTCGTGACCGACGGGATCGTGATCGCCACTGCCGTCGACGACGAGCTCGTCGCCGCCTTCGACCGCCTCATCCCCCAGCTGTCGACGTCTTCGCCGGCGCCGGGCCGGGAGGGGTTGGAGGAGATCGTCGCCAACCCCGAGACGGCGCTGTTCGTCGCCTGGGTCGACGGCGCGATCGTCGGCGCCCTCACGCTCGCCTTCTACCGCATCCCGACCGGGCGCAAGGCCTGGATCGAGGACGTCGTCGTCGACGACGCGGTGCGCGGCCGCGGTGTCGGCGAGGCGCTCAGCCGCGCCGCCGTCGACGAGGCCCGCCGCCGTGGTGCCAAGGACGTCAGCCTCACGAGCCGCCCCCACCGCGAGGCCGCCAACCGCCTGTACCAGCGCATCGGCTTCGAGCAGCGCGTCACCAACACCTACCGCCTCAAGTTCTGACGCCGTCAGCGACCCAAGAGTCACGATTTCCACAAGCAAAATCGAGCGTGGGCGCTCGATTTCGCGTACCTGAATCAGCGATAGCGCCCATCTCTGATTCCGGTACGCGAAATCGTGCATGAACGCTCGAAAATGCTTGTGGAAATCTTCAGTCGTCGGGGGTGGGGGTGATGTCCTCGGCGGCTTGGCGGACCTGCCAGTCGCGGTCGGTGGCGGCCGCCGCCAACGCCGCCGCCACGTCGTCGGCGCGCGGATGCTCGGGGTCGAGGAACGGCGACAGGGCGAGCACGGCGCGTCGCCGGATCGCCGGCTTGTCCCGGGTCGCCGCGAGGATCGCCGCGAGGCCGTCGTCGACGCCGATGGCGCCGAGCGCCGCCACGGCGGCCTCGCGCACGAGCGCGTCGCTGTGCCCGGAGGCGAGCGCGCCGAGGCGTCCGACGACGGGCGCGGACGCGTCCTCGTGCTCGCCACAGGCCCACGCCGCCATCTCCACCACCGTGGCGTCGGCGTCGGCGAGGGTCGGCAGGAGGTCGACCGCCGGGTGGGCGGCCGCCACGGCGCCAGCGCGGCGTCGCACGACGACGGACGCGTCGGCGAGCGCCCGGGCCAGCGTCGCGTCGTCGAGTGCGCCGAGGCGCTCCAGCGCGCCGAGCGCCATCGCCCGCAGCTCGGGGTCGGCGTCGACGAGGGCCCGCCGGGCGACGTCGATGCCGCCGGTGTGCCCGGCCGCGGCGACGTCGCGGCGCGTCAGTCGCGGCGCGGTGCCGCCGGCGTCCACCGTCAGTTCTTCAGCAGGTCGGTGAGCGTCACGACGGTGTACGCCAGGGCGAACCCGACGATCGTCGCCAGCACCACGCCGATCACCACCGTCAGACCACCCCCGGTGATGAGCATGACGAGCCGACGCGGCCAGGTTCGGTGCGTGGTACTCGGGGGTCGGCTGGCGCACGATGTGGTGACGGGCGACGGGCGTGCCGTCGGCGCCGCGTGCCGAGCGGGGGATCGCTCTGGCAGTCTTACGCCACCCGGTGAGCAGCAGCGCGACGATCGCGAGGCCCGCGACCGCGGCCGCTCGGATGGTGAGATCGTTGACCGACACGCAGCAGGGAACGCTACTGAACGCACCGCCGCCGGCGGCGGCGCGACCACCCGGAGACGTCGTCCCCCCGTCGCGTCGCAACCGCTGGTGGGCGGTGCCGCTGCTGGTCGTCGCCATGCTCGTGCTGTTGACGATCGCCGTCGCCGCGCTGGTGCCGGCGAGGTTGGTGGCGAGCAAGGACGTCACCGAGGCGGACGGAACCACCCACGAGGAGGCGACGCCGTACGCGCTGGTGCCGGCGGCGGCCCAGCCGGTCGCCGGCCGCGTGTCCTACGACGACGTCGCCTCGTCGGCGCTCGCCGACGTCGACATCGACACGCATCCTGACGGCCGCGTCTACTTCGTCACGGTGTCGGAGCCGGCGCAGTCGCTGCTCGGGCGGTTCGTCGGGCTTCCCGAGCCCGAGGTCGACTGGCTCACCTACGAGGACAAGTACGGCTCGAGCACCCCGTCGCAGCAACGCACGCTCAACCTCCAGCTGATGCGCACGTCGAGTCAGGTGGCCCAGTACGTCGCCCTGTCACGGGCCGGCTTCACCGAGGCCCAGGTGGTGCCCGGCCCGGTGCAGATCGAGCAGCTGCTGTGCGCCGACGTCGCCGACGGGCGCTGCCGCCAGTTCGTGCCGGGCGTCGAGAACCTGCAGGACGGCGACACGTTCGTCGAGGTCGACGGCACGCCGATCCACACCGCCGCCGACATGACCGCGGCCCTCGCCGATCGCCGCCCGGGCGACACCGTGTCGGTCACCGTCGACCGCATCGAGGCCAACGGCACCGAGCCCGTGACCACCGACGTGCAGTTGATCGCCGACCCGGTGCACCCGGGCGCGGCCATCATCGGCTACTACCCCTTCGACACCCGCTCGGTGCACCTGCCCTTCGAGATCGACATCGACACCGGCGAGATCGGTGGCCCGAGCGCCGGGCTGGCCTTCACGCTCACGCTGATCGACGAGCTCACGCCGGGCGACCTCCTCGGCGGCACCGACGTGGCGGTGACCGGCACGATCGACCTCAATGGCGATGTCGGCGCCATCGGCGGCCTCGTGCAGAAGGCGTCGGCCGTCCGCCAGGCCGGGCTGCACCACTTCCTCGTGCCCGCCTCGCAGTCGGCGCAGAACCTCGCCGACGCCCGCGCCGTGGCCGGCGACGGGGTGGAGATCATCCCGGTGGCGACCGTCGACGAGGCGTTGGCGGCGCTGGCGCGCCTCGGTGGCGATCCGATCGACGCCCCCACAACGTCCGTCGCCGATTGACACCAACGCGCAAAGGTCGCCATCTACGCTGGTCCCGTGGCCATCTCGTTCTCGCGGCCCGACCCGTCCTCCCCGGCGGCCGTCGCCGACGCCAGCTTCCCGACGTCGCGCCGCGGGTTCGACCAGAACGAGGTGCGCGACTTCCTGCGCATGGTCGCCGCCGAGCTGGCCCGCCTGCAGGAGCGCGAGCGCTACCTCGACTACGAGATGCGGGCGCTGCGCCAGCAGCGCGCCAACCTGCCGACCGAGCTCGACGACGAGGCGATCGCCAAGCTGCTGGGCGAGGAGACGGCGCGCATCGTGCACGTGGCGCGCGATGCCAGCAACGCCATCCGCATCAAGGCCGAGGAGGCCGCCGAGCGGGCGATCCGGGAGGCGACGGAGGCGGCCCAGCAGCTCCGTGACGCCGCCGAGGCCGAGGCGGCGCAACGGCTGAGCGACGCCCAGGCCGATGCCGAGGCGGAGATCGCCATGGCGAAGCAGCAGGGCCGGGAGATGGTGGAGGAGGCGCGCGCCTACCGCGAGCGGGCGCTCGGGGAGCTGGCCAAGCGGCGCGACCTCGCCCGCCAGCAGATCGACCAGTTGCTGCACGGCCGCGATCGGCTGGTGCAGGCCTTCGAACGGGCGCGGCTCGTGGCCGTCGACGTGGTGGCCGAGCTCACACCGCTCGGCGAGCTCGACGAGTACGTCAACCTGTCGCCGACGACCGGCCCGGTGCCGATGATGGTGCCCAAGTCGCGCCTCGGCGACGTCTCGTCGATCGGTGACGACGCACTGGCGTTGCGGGTCGCGGCCGCGGAGGCGGCCGACGCCGACGCCGCCGAGGTTGCCGGCGCACCCGACGAGGCGATCGCCACGACGCCTGAGTCGTCGATCGCCGTCGCCGACGACGACGCCTCGGCGTCAGCCGACGACGGCGCCGCGTCCGCCGACGACCCCGGCGCCGAGGCACCGGCTACACCGCTCCCCTCGGCGAAGGTGCTCGCCTTTCCTGGCGCGGCCCGGCGGGCGAAGACGGCGACCGACCGACGCCGGCGGACCGTCGCCGGCCGACGAGCACGACGACCACGACGATGGGGACGACGCCGACGACGATCGATCGCCCGGACGGAGCGGCGCCGGCGGACGGTGGCGTCGACGACCTGTTCGCCCGGCTGCGCGCCGGCCGCGAGGTGGTCGACGGGGTCGACGTCGACGTCCCCGCCATCGACGAGGGCACCGATCCGATCGCGCCGAGCCCGTTCGAGCGGCGCGACGAGGCGCTCACGCCGTTGATCGTCGCCAGCGCCCGCAAGCTCAAGCGGGTGCTCGCCGACGAACAGAACGTGGTGCTCGACCGGCTGCGGCGACCCGAGCCGGTGCGCTCGGTCGACGACCTGCTGAGCGACGCGGACCGCCAGAGCGCGACCTACTTCGGTGCGATCTCCGCCGAGGTGCTCGCCGCCGCCGAGGTCGGCGCCGACTCGATGGGCGGCGCGATGCTCGACGTCAGCTCGTCGCCCGGCGGTGGCCACGGCGTGTTGGCACCGGTGGAGGAGTCGCTCCGTGACGACCTCGTCGGCCCGCTGCGCTCGCGCATCGCCACGCGTGTCGCGGCCGCCGACGGCGATAACGACGAGATCACCAAGAGCGTCCGCGCCGTGTACCGCGAGTGGAAGACGCGGCACATCGACAACCACCTCGACGACCTCGTGCGCCTCGCCCACGGCCGTGGCGCCTTCGCCGCGCTGACCCCCGGTGAGCCGTGCCGGTGGGCGGTCGACCCGAGCGGGCCCGCCTGCTCGGACTGCGCGGACAACGCGCTGCAGGGCGCCGTCGCTGCCGGCAGCCCGTTCCCCACCGGGCACCTCTCGGCGCCGGCCCACGCCGGATGCCGCTGCTTGCTCGCACGCGACGAGGGATAGCGTTCGCGCCCGTGCGGCGAGCCTCCAGCCTCCCCCGGCACCGCTCGCGTTGGCAGACATCCGGGCGCTTCCTGATCATCGCGGTCGCCGTCTTCGTCGTCGTCGTCGTGATCTTCGGGCGCGGGCTGGCCCGCTTCTACGTCGACCTGCTGTGGCACCAGGGCCTCGGCCAGTCGAGCGTGTTCTGGACCGCGCTGCGGGCCAAGGTGACGCTGTTCGTCGGGTTCTTCGTGCTGTTCGCGACGATGATCGGCACCAACCTCGCCGTCGCCGACCGGCTGGCGCCCACCCGGTTCCCGGCCAACGTGCACCCCTACGTCGAGCGCTTCCACGAGATGTTCGGGCGGCGCCTCCGCCTCTACCGCTACCTCGTCGCCGCCCTGCTCGCCTTCGCCCTCGCCGCGCCCACCACCGGGCAGTGGCAGTCGTGGTTGCTGTTCCGCAACCGCCAGAGCTTCGGCTCCGCCGACGGTCAGTTCGGCGTCGACGTCGGCTTCTACGTGTTCGAGCTGCCGTTCCTCAGCTTCCTGCTCGACTGGCTGTTCATCGCCACGATCGTGGTGCTGTTCGTCACGTTGCTCACGCACCTGTTGAACGGCGGCGTGGTGTTCGCCTCGCCGGTGCCCAGCGTCAGCCAGGGCACCCGCGGCCACGTCGCCGTGCTGCTCGCCGTGCTCGCCGCGTTGAAGGCCGCCGACTACTGGGTGCAGCGCTACGAGACCACGAACGAGCGGCGCGGCTTCGTGCAGGGCGCCACCTACGCCGTGGTCCACGCCCAGCTTCCGGCGCTGCTGCTGCTGATGGTGGTGGCCATCGTCACGTCGGGCCTGTACCTGTCGACGTTGCGCACGCAGTCGTTCCGTCTGCCCCTCGTGGCGTCGGCCCTGTGGCTGGTGCTGGCCGTGCTCGCCGACTACGCCTACCCGGCGGTCGTGCAGTCGCTGGTGGTGAAGCCCAACCAGGCGTCGCGCGAGGCGCCGTTCATCGAGCGCAACGTCAACGCGACGCGGGCGGCGATGGGCGATCAACGATGTCGCCCCGGTCGATGTCGACTTCACCCCGCTGCGCGGGAGTGACGTGGGTGCCGACCTCGAGCCGTTGCGCGACGTCCGCCTGCTGAACCCCACCGAGATGCTGTCGCGGTTCCAGATCGACCAGGGGGTCGACGCCGGGTTGGTGATCGACGACCTCGACGTCGATCGCTACGACCTCGACGGTCCCGACGGCCCGCACGGTGTCGAGCAGGTGCTGGTCGGGGCGCGCGAGCTCGACGTCAACCAGTCGGCGAACCGCAGCTGGCAGGGTCAGCACCTGATCAACACGCGGGGATGCGGCCTGGTGATGGCGCCGGCGGGACGGGTGCAGGCCAACGGCCGGCCGATCTACCAGGACGCCCGACTCGACCGCCCGGAGCTGTACTTCAGCCCGACGCTCGAGGGCTACGCGGTCGCCGGCACCGACGTGCAGCCGAGCAGTTGCGGCGACAACGCCACCTACAGCGGCACCGCCGGCGTGCGCATGTCGTCGTTCGCGCGCCGCCTCGCCTTCGGCCTGGCGTTCATGGACTACAACCTCATCGGCTCCGGGGCGATCAACCAGGACTCGCAGATGCTGTGGGTGCGCAACGTGCGCGACCGGGTGGAGAAGCTGGCCCCGTTCCTGTCGTACGACGGCGATCCCTACCCGGTCGTGCTCGACGGGCACGTCTACTGGGTGATCGACGCCTACACGTCGACCAGTCGCTACCCCTACGCCGAAGCGGTGGGCAGCGACATCCGTCTCAGCGAGAACAGCGGCATCCCGCGCGATGCCAACTACGTGCGCAACTCGGTGAAGGCGGTGGTCGACGCCTACGACGGCTCGGTGGCGATGTACGTCGTCGACGACAACGACCCGATCGTGCGGGCGTGGTCACAGGTGTTCCCGACGCTGTTCACACCGGCGAGCGAGATGCCGGCCGGGCTGCGCGAGCACCTGCGCTATCCGGAGGACCTGTTCCGGGTGCAGACGAACGTGTACTCGAAGTACCAGCTCGCTCCCGCGGACTTCTTCGAGCGCGACGGGGCGTGGTCGGTGGCCCAGGCGCCGGCGGTGGTGGCCCGGTCGGGCGCGGTGACGGCGGCGGCGGTCACCGCCGCGGCGTCGGCCACGGTGACTGCGGCCGACAACACGCCGCCCAACGAGCTGGCTACCGAGTCGTCGAACGACCGCTTCGTCCCCTACTACACGATGTTCGGCGACGACCGTGACTTCGTGCTGCTGCGCCCGTTCGTGCCCTTCTCGCGCGACGACCAGCGCACGGCGCTCCAGGCGTACATGACCGCGTCGAGCGACCCGTCGACGTACGGCCAGCTCACCGTCTACGTCGTCGACGGCACCGGCGGCCTGCCGGCGGGCCCGCTCACGATCGCCAACTCGGCGGTGTCGACGCCGGACATCAGCGAGCTGATCACGTTGCAGAGCCAGGGCGGCGCCCAGGTTCGCTTCGGCGACCTCCAGCTGGTGCCGATCCGCCGTCAGGGTGACGACGCCGGCAGCGGCCTGCTCTACGTCCGCCCGCTCTACCTGACCGTGTCACGTAACTCGAGCACGACACCGACCGAGTCGACGTACCAGTACGTCGTGGTGTCGACCGACGACGGCACCTCCGTGTACGCGGCGACGATCGGCGGCGCCCTGGCTCAGCTGTTCCCGGGCCTCGACGTCGACCTCGACGAGCGCGCCCCCGGCAGCTCCACCGACGCGTCGACCGGGCTCCCCGGAGGCACCGGCTCGACGACCGGCACGGGTGGCCCGAGCGACGCGACCGTGACCTCGGCGAGCACGCCGGAGCAGCTGCTCACCGCCGCCGACCGGCTGCTCCGCGAGGCCGACGACGACTTGCGGGTCAACGGCGACCTCGGCAGCTACCAGACCAAGGTCAACCAGGCGACCGACCTCGTCACGCAGGCGCTGACGCTCATGGGCGCGGCGCCGACCGCCGACACGCTGCCGGCGCTGGCCCCGACCGGTTCGGTTCCCACCGCGACGGCTCCCTGACCCGGCGGTCGGGCGGTCGGCTAGGGCCGGGTGCGCTGGAGGTGCTCGGCGAGACGGGCGAGGTCGGCGCGGAACGCGATCTGGTAGCGGGCCTGCTCGTTGGCGAGGCGCACCTGGGTGTCGCGCACCTCCTCGAGCGACCCCTCGTCGACGGCGGCCGGCGCCCGCTCGGCGAGGGCGTCGATGTCGCCGCCGAGCTCGCGGAGCTGGTTGGCGAGCTCGGTGGACACCGACGTGATGCGGGCGTCGAGCGCCGTGAGCTGGGCGGCCACGGCGTCGACACGCGTGCGCAGGTCGTCGAGCTCGGGCAGCGGAGGCAGGTCCCCGGTCGGAGCCGGCGCGGGCGGCGGGTCAGGTCGGCGGTCGGCGTCGTAGCGAGCGACCGTCTGTGACAACCGCGTGATCTCGGTCTGCACGCGGTCCATCTCGCGGCGCATCCGGGCGTCGTTGCGTCGGAACATCGACATGTCGGCGGCCACGGTAGTCGCCGCCGAGACCGTCGGACGCCCCACGGCCTAGCGTTGGCCGGCATGACTGCGGCCACCGTCAAGGGCATCACGATCGAGTACGAGGAGCACGGAGCCGGCGAGCCGTTGCTGCTCGTCATGGGACTCGGCGGCCAGCTCGTGGCGTGGCCGCTCGACTGGGTGCAGCGCTGGGTCGATCTCGGGTTCCGGGTGATCCGCTTCGACGACCGCGACATCGGCCTGTCGTCGAAGATGCGCCGACGAGCCCCCCACCCTGCGTCGCACGGTTGCCGCGGCGGCCTCGCGGAAGCTGGCCAAGTCGTCGTACACGATCAGCGACATGGCGGACGACGCCGTCGGGCTGCTCGACCACCTCGGCATCGACGCCGCCCACGTCGTCGGGGTGTCGATGGGTGGGATGATCGCCCAGGCGATGGCGATCGAGCAGCCGCGAGCGGGTCAAGTCGCTGACGTCGATCATGTCGAACACCGGCGACCGGCGCTACGGGCGGGTCAAGGCGTCGCTGCTGCGCCGGCTGCCCAAGGCGTTGGCCCGCACGCCCGAGGAAGCGATCGACAAGAGCGTCGAGACGTTCCGGCTGATCTCGGGGCCGCACTTCGACGAGGACGAGGTGCGCCACATCGCCGAGCTGTCGCTGAAGCGCGGGTTCGACCCGGCCGGCATGGCGCGTCAGGCGATGGCGATCCTGGCGAGCCCGGACCGCACGGCGGGGCTGCGTCGGGTCGAGGCACCGACGCTCGTGATCCATGGGCTGGTCGACCCGTTGGTGATGCCGAGCGGCGGCATCGCCACGGCCAAGGCGGTGCCCAACTCGCGCCTGCTGATGTTCCCCGACATGGGCCACGACCTCCCGCG
>CAVRBV010000033.1:0-82921 GCA_963719295.1 Ilumatobacteraceae bacterium | reverse complement strand
CGTCGCCGACCTCGGAGACGCGCCCGACGGTGCGGGCCTCGAGCGACGGCGTGAAGCCGTCGAGGTTCGACTTGAGTGCAGCGGCGATGTCGGCTGCGGAGAGCGTGAGTTCGGCCATGTGGTGGTTCCTCGGAGCTGTCGCGGTTCGTTCTAGAGGCGGGACTTCAGCTGTTCGACCCGGGTGCGCACGGTGCCGTCGATCACGGTGTCGCCGACGGTGGCGACGAGGCCACCGAGCACGCTCGGGTCGACGATGACCTTGACGCGAACGCTGCCGCCGGTGGCGTTGGCGAGCGCGGCGCGCAGGCGGTCGAGCTGGTCGGGGGTGAGGTCGACGGCGCTGCGCACCTCGGCCACCTGCTCGTCCTTCGACGCCGCGGCGCGCTGCACGAGCCGGTCGACGATGGCCGGCAGGTCGCGGGTGCGGCCCGACCCCACCACCATCGAGATCAGCTGCACGGTGGTCGGCGTCGCCTTGCCGCCGAGCAGATCCTCGACGATCGACTGCCGGCGGGCGGCCGGGACGGTGTCGTCGGTGAGCGCCGAGCGCAGCTCGTCGCTGCCCTCGTACGAGCGGGCGAAGCGGAACAGCTCGTCCTCGACCTCGTCGATCGTGCCCTCGGCGCGAGCCACCTCGAACAGGCCGCGGGCATACCCGTCGATTCGTGCATCGATATCGATGGACCTTCCATTGCGAGCGAGCGAGCGCCAGCGATGAGCGGCCAGCAACGCGCAGGCATTCATAGCGTGGCCGGGGAACGCAGTCACCGTCATGATCCTGCTCCCGCGGCCACGCCGGTGCGTCCGACGTCGGCGATGAACTCCTCGATCAACCGCTGCTGGGTGGCCGCGTCGAGCGTCTCCGTGACGACGCGTTGCAGGGTGGCGGACGCGTGCCCGGCGATGTCGCTGCGCAGCTCGTCCGACGACCGGCTGGCGGCGGCGGCGATGTCGGCGGTGGCCTTGACGTCGAGCTCGGCGACCTCGCGCTCGAGCCGGGCGCGGCCGTCGGCCAGCAGCGCCTCGGCGCGCTGGTCGGCCTCGGCCAGCAGGCGGGCGCGCTCGGACTCGATGTCACCCTTCGCCTGGCGGATGCGGGCCGCCTCGGCGGTGGCGTCGGTCTCGGCCTGCTTCGACGAGTCGAGCTGGTCCTGGATCTTCTGGGTGCGCGCCGCCATCGCCTTCTTGACGAGCGGCCCGACCTTCCAGAACAGCAGCGCGAACACGATGATCGAGGCGCTGCCGGCGGCCCAGATCTCGTAGCCCTCGGGGAAGATCGGGCTGTGGGTCTGGTCGATCTGCTCCTCGGCGGCAAGCATGATGATCCCGAGCATCACGCGCCCACCCCCGCGCCGAGCACCTCGCCGGCGATGCGGCGCACGGTGGCGTCGTCGGGGCGCTGGCCGATCGCCAGCTCGGCGGCGCGGCTGGCGACGTCGACGACGGCCGCCTCGACCGTGTCGCGTGCCGCCGCCCGGGCGGCCTCCTGCTCGGCCGCGGCGGCGGCTGCGGCGCTCGGCGATGGCCGCGTTGGCGGCGGCGAGGCGCTCGGTGCGCTCGGCCTCCAGTGTGCGGCCGGCGGCCTCGACCCGGGCCAAGCCTTCGGCGCGAACGGCGGCGAGCGCCTGCTCGTACTCGGCCACCTCACCTTGCGCCCCGGCGCGCAGCGCGTCGGCGCGCTCGTGGCCGCCGCGGATGCTGGCGTAGCGGGCGTCCATGCCGCGGCGCATCTTCGGCACCAGGAACAGCGCGCATCGCGAGGAGGAACACGAGGAACGCCCCGCCGCCCCACACCAGCTCCTTGACCTCGGGCGAGATCGGGCTCGGGCCCTCCTCCGGCTGCTCGGTGGTGGCCTCGGTGGCCGCCGGGAGCCGCGCCAGGCCGGGGGCGGCACCGACGAGCACGTGGGCGCCGCCTCCGCCGAGCTCACCGAGCCGGTGAGGGTGACGAGAATGTCATTCATGGCTGCGCCCCTTCACCGATGCGAGCGACGAGGCGCCAGCCGAGGAGCGCCCAGAGCTGCGGCTTCATGCGTGGCCGGGGAACGCTGTGACGGTCACTGGTGTCTCCTAGAGACCGAGGAGGATGAAGACCACGAAGCCGATCAGCGCCAGCGCCTCGGTGAAGGCGATGCCGAGGAACATCGTGGTGCGCACCATGCCGGCGCTCTCGGGCTGGCGGGCCATCGCCTCGATCGCCTTGCCGACGACGATGCCGATGCCGACGCCCGGGCCGATGGCGGCCAGGCCGTAGGCGAAGCCGGCGCCGATGGCCGCGTTGGCGGCCTTCTGGTCGTCGGCGTTGAGCGCCGCCTGAGCGACGAGTCCGGTGAGCGATTCCATGGGGTTGGGTCTCCGTGTTGTCTGGGTGGTCCGGGGTGGGTGGAGTGAGTGGCCGGCGTCAGTGCTCGGGGTGGGTGGCGAGGCCGAGGTAGACGGCGGT
The DNA here is from genome assembly GCA_963719295.1 of Ilumatobacteraceae bacterium. GTDB lineage: Bacteria > Actinomycetota > Acidimicrobiia > Acidimicrobiales > Ilumatobacteraceae > Desertimonas. The sequence continues at coordinate 80,478 of CAVRBV010000033.1, read as the reverse complement.
GAGGATCGTGAAGATGTACGCCTGCAGCAGGCCGACGAGGATCTCGAAGACGGTGAGGAACAGCAACATCGCGTAGGGCAGCACGGCCATCGGCTTGAGCAGCCACTGCATCGTCTCGGCGAAGAGCAGGGCGTTCGTCAGCAGCGAGAACGTCACGAGCAGCATGTGGCCGGCGAGCATGTTGGCGAAGAGTCGGACGGCGAGCGAGAACGGGCGCAGGATGATGCTCGAGAGGAACTCGATCAGCCCGACGAGCGGCCGCATCGCCACCGGCACGTTGCGCGGCCAGAGCATCCCGGTGAGGTACTTCATGCCGTTGTGCTTGAACCCGACCACGTTGTAGGTGAGCCACACGACGATGGCGAGGAACAGCGGGATCGCCATGCGCGCCGTGGCCGGGAACTGCAGGATCGGCAGCACCTCGGGCAGGTTGCAGAGGTAGACGTAGATGAACAGGGTGAGCAGGAAGGGCGTCCAGCCGAGGCCCTCGCGCCCGAGGGTCTGCATGATGATCTGGTCCTCGATGAACTCGATGCCGCTCTCGGCGACGTTGCGCACGCCGGTCGGCGCGACCATCGGGTCGCGTCGCGAGGCGAGGAAGTAGATCGTCATCCCGATCAACGCGGCGAGGCAGGCGATGAGCGCCACCTTGTTGAACGTCGGGAAGAAGTCCTCCCAACGGATCACCTCGTTGATCGGCGGAAAGTCGAGTGCGAGCATGTGTCGGTCTGCCTCAGGTGGTGGGAGGGGACGTGGTGATCGTGCGGTCGGTGTCGGTGGGGGCCGGCGCGTCGGCGTGGCGCGGGTGCCGGCTTGAGGCCCGGGTACGTGAGCGACAACGCCACGTACTTCAGCTCCCACACCAGCAGCCCGAGGTGCGTGACGATTATGGTCGCCCCGAGCGCGGGCAGCGAAATCCACGAGGCGTCGCGCACGAGCCACACGGCGAGGAAGATCAACGCCGAGGCGCAGCAGGTAGCCGAACAGCACCCCGCCGAGCATCGCCGCGAGCGAGATGCGGGCCATCGCCGCGATGATCCCGGCGGCGAGCAGGAAGTTGACGAGCACGAGGGCGACGCCGTAGGCCGACGACCATGCGCCGTCGGCACCCCAGATCACGGCGCACACGGCGATCACGGCCGGGGCGAGGATGATCCCGCGCCGGGACATGTCCTTGGAGACGTCGAGCTCGGGAGCCGGTCCGTCGATGCGGGTGGTGAACGCGTTCGTCATCGCTCGCCGGCCTCCCCCGCCGTGGCGTCGGCGGTGGCGCCGTCGCCGGCGACCGTACGGTGGCGCTGCGCCTCGTGGTCGGCCATGCGCGCCTCGTAGCGCGAGCGCCAGGAGTAGAACAGCCCGACGAAGCCGACGAGCATCAGGCCGATCGCGAACCACGGCCGTGTGCCCAGCCAGGCGTCGAGCGCCCAGCCGCCACCGAGGAAGATCGCGATCACCATCACGGCCTCGAAGCCCTGACTGACGGCGTGACCGAACGAGTCGTTCGAGCCCGCATCCCGTGCGAGCGTGGTAGGGCGAGGGCAGCAGCTTCATCGTGGTTGATGATGGTTCACGTCGACCGGGACCGCTTGTGAACGCACGCACAATCTACACGGCGCACCAGCGTGACGCAAGCGACGAGCGCCGCTGCCTACTTCTCGCCGTTGTCGCGCCGGCGCCGACGCACGCTCGGGTGCAGGTAGGTGAACAGGCCGATGCCGATGGCAGCCATGCCGAACGGCAGGTAGGACGGATTGTCTCCGGTCAGCACCGGGTAGAGCACGAAACCCGACAGCAGCGCCGTCCACGCCCACAGGATCAGCACGCTGCGCCGGTGGCCGTGGCCGAGGTTCATCAGGCGGTGGTGGAGGTGTCCCTTGTCGGCCACCGCCACGCCCTGAGCGTCGGCCGGCGCGGCGGACGATGGCGAACGGCCATGTCGAAGATCGGCACGCCGAGCACCAGCAGCGGGATGACGAGCGGGGCGAGGAAGAAGTACGTCTGGCCGGTGAACTCCTGGCTCGGCCTCGGCGCGCCCGCCGACGACGCTCGACGACACGGCGAGCAGCAGGCCGAGCAGCAGCGCCCCGCTGTCGCCCATGATGATCCGCGCCGGGTTGAAGTTGTGCGGCAGGAACCCCACGCACACGCCGACGGCGATGATCGCCACAGCGGGCCGAAGTTGGCTGCGGTCAGCAGCCCGAGCGCGGTCAGCTTGACGCTGTAGAGGAAGAACGCGCCCGCGGCGATCGCCACGATGCCCGGCGGCCAGACCGTCGAGGCCGTCGATCAGGTTGATCGCCTGGGTCATCCCGAGCAGCCACAGCACCGTGATCAGCGGCATCCAGTCGTCGGAGAGCAGCGGCGTCTGATCGACGAACGGGATGCGGAAGTAGTACATCGTCGCGCCGAAGTGCACGAGGGCGATCCCGGCGAGCACCGTGGCCGTCACCTTGGCGGGCGGCGAGACGCCCTTGATGTCGTCGTACAGCCCGACGGCGACGATGATCGTCGCCGCCAGGATGATGCCGCGAGGCTCGGAGTTACGGGCGTAGAGCTGGTCGAACGTGTCGAGCAGGCGCGACACCGCGAACGCCACGATGAACCCGGCGAACATCGCCAGCCCGCCGATCGCCGGCATCGGCCGGGTGTGCACCGTGCGCTCGTTCGGCAGGTACGAGCCAGCCGAAGTGCTCGGCGAGCCGCCGCACCAGTGGCGTGGCGACGAAGGTGACGAGGCAGGCCACTGCTCCGATGAGCAGATAGCTCCCCGTGCTCGGCATCAGGCGAGATGCGGATCACCGTTCGGGTACGCGGGGAAGGCGGCGCACAGCTCGGCCACCTCGGCGCGCACCGCGTCGGCGGTGCCCGCCTCGCCGCGCCCGCGCAGCGCACGTGCGATCAGCCCGGCGATCGTGGCCATCTCGGCCTCGCCCATGCCCTGGGTCGTCACCGACGGAGTGCCGATGCGCAGCCCGCTGGTGACGAACGGGCTGCGCGGGTCGTCGGGCACGGTGTTCTTGTTCAGCGTGATGCCGGCCGCGTCGAGAGCGAGCTGGGCCTCCTTGCCGGTGAGCTCGGCGTCGAACGTGCGCAGGTCGACCACCATCAGATGGTTGTCGGTGCCCCCGGACACGAGGCGGAACCCCTCGGCCGCCAGCGCCGCGGCCAACGCCGAGGCGTTGCGCACGATCCTGCTGGGCGTAGCTCGGTGAACGACGGGTCGGCGGCCTCGCGGAAGGCGACCGCCTTGGCGGCGATGACGTGCTCGAGCGGACCGCCCTGCCAGCCGGGGAACACCGCCTTGTCGATCGCCTTGGCGTGGTCGGCGCGGCTGACAGATGGCAGCCGCCGCGCGGGCCGCGCAGCGTCTTGTGCGTCGTGAACGTCACGACGTCGGCGAGGGGGACGGGGTCGGGGTGCACGCCCCCCGACGATCAACCCGGCGAGGTGGGCGGCGTCGAAGACGAACAGCGCGCCGACCTCGTCGGCGATCGCCCGGAACGGCTCGGGGTCGAGGCGGCGCGGGTAGCTGGTGGTGCCGGCGACGATCATCGCCGGGTGGTGCTCGAGGGCGAGGTCGCGCACCTGGTCCATGTCGATGCGCTCGTCGCCCGGCGTCACCTTGTAGGCCACGAAGTGGTACTGCATGCCGCTGGCGTTCACCGGCGAGCCGTGGGTGAGGTGGCCGCCGTGGTCGAGGCTGAGGCCGAGCACCGTGTCGCCCGGCTCGAGCAGCGCCTGGTACACGCACATGTTGGCGTTGGCGCCCGAGTGCGGCTGGACGTTGGCGTGGTCGGCGCCGAACAGCGACGTCGCCCGCTCGATGGCGAGCGCCTCGACGTCGTCGATCACGGCGTTGCCGCCGTAGTAGCGCCGTCCCGGGTAGCCCTCGGAGTACTTGTTGGTGAGCACCGAACCCATCGCCCGGATCACCGCCGGCGACGTGAAGTTCTCGCTGGCGATGAGCTGCAGGCCGGTGGTCTGGCGGGTGAACTCGGCGGCGAGCAGGGCCTCGATCTCGGTGTCGGGATCGGTGTCGGACGGGAAGGGCATGCTTGGTCCTTGGGAGCGGTCGGATGTGGGCTCGACGGCGGCGGTCAGAAGTCCGCTTCGAGGGCGGTGATCTGGCCGACGCGCCGGGCGTGGCGCCCGCCGTCGAACGGGGTGGCGAGGAACAACGTGACGATCTCGTCGGCGAGGCCGGATCGCCACCACCCGGGCGCCGATGGCGAGGACGTTGGCATCGTTGTGGGCCCTGGCGAGCCGGGCGGTGTAGAGATCGTTGCAGAGCGCGGCGCGCACGCCGCGGACCTTGTTGGCGCTCAGCTGCTCGCCCTGGCCACTCCCGCCGAGGACGATGCCGACCTCCACCTCGCCGTCGCGCACCGCTCGACCGACCGCCGCGCAGATCGGCGGGTAGTCGACCGCCACGGTGGAGTCGGTGCCGAGGTCGACCACGTCGTGACCCTGTCCGGCCAGCAGCTCGACCACGTGCGTCTTGAGCTCGAACCCGGCGTGGTCGGCGCCGATGGCGATGCGGGTCATCGCTGCGTGAGCCTAGGGGATCGCGGCATCGGGCAATCTGGTCACTCCATTCTCGATATCGAGAATGGGGTGACCAGATCGACGCTCGAGACGCAGGGTGACCAGATGCGGCGGCCCACCTATCGTCGCGGCGGTGGCGCTCGACCCGCGGACCCCGGTGATCGTCGGCGTCGGCCAGTTCCTCTGGCGGGCGCAGGGCCTCGAGGACGCGATGGAGCCGATCGCGCTGATGGAACAGGCCGTGCGCAACGCCGTCGCCGACGCCGGGCTCGCCGCCCTGCCGCCGGCCGTCGGTTCGATCCGCGTCATCAACTCGCTGTCGTGGCGCTACGGCGACCCGGCGGCGCTGCTCGCCGCCCGCCTCGGCACCACGGCGGCGGAGCACGCCGTCACGCACTCCGGCGGCAACGTGCCCCAGTCGATCGTCAACCGCACCGCGCTCGACATCGCCGCCGGCCTCGACCTCGCCGTCATCGTCGGCGGCGAGGCGTGGCGCACCCGCACCCGCGCCAAGCGGGAGGGGGCGCGCCTCGACTGGGACACCAGCGCCCGCGACCGTCCGCCGCCGGTCGTGCTCGGCGACGAGCTGCGCGATGTCCCATCCGGCCGAGGCCGCCCGCGGCGTCCTGCTGCCCGTGCAGGTGTATCCGATGTTCGAGACGGCCGTCCGCGCCGCCGCCGGGCGTGATCCCGCGGCGCACCGCCGACACATCGCCGCGCTGTGGTCGCGGTTCAGCGCGGTGGCGGCGTCCAACGATCACGCCTGGTCGCGCGCCGCGCTCACCGCCGACGAGATCGCCACGGTCACCGCCAGCAACCGGGTGATCGGCTGGCCCTACACCAAGGTGATGAACTCGAACAACGACGTCGACATGGCCGCGGCGATCGTGATGTGCTCGAGCGGATCGCGCCGCGGCGCTCGGCGTCCCCCGGGACCGCTGGGTGTTCCCGCACGCCGGGGTCGACTGCCACGAGCACATCCACGTGTCCCACCGCGACACGTTCGCCGAGGTGCCGGCCGTGCGCGCCGGCGGCCGGCGGGCGCTGGAGCTGGCTGGCGTGGGCATCGACGACGTCGACATCATCGACCTGTACTCGTGCTTCCCGTCCGCCGTGCAGCTCGGCGCGGCCGCCCTCGGGCTCGACACCGGCCGTCAGCTCACCCGCACCGGTGGGCTGGCCTTCGCCGGCGGACCGTGGAACAACTACACGTCGCACGCCATCGCCACCGTGGTGGACGAGCTGCGTCGCGGGGTGGGCGCCCGGGCGTTGGTGTGGGCGAACGGCGGCTTCGCCACCAAGCACGCCTTCGGCGTGTACGCCGCTCGTCCACCGGAGGGCGGATTCCGCCACGACCGTCCCCAGGCGGCGATCGACGCGCTCCCCCGCCGCGACGTCGCCGAGCGACGCCAGCCGGTCCGGCGACCGTCGAGGCCTACACCGTGATGCACGACCGCGCCGGCGCCGCCGAGCGTGGCCTGGCCGCCTGCCTGCTCCCCGACGGCCGCCGGGCGTGGGCGACGACGGACGACGCCGACACCATGGCGGCGATGGAACAGCGACGAGTGGGTCGACCACCCGGTCACCCTCGCCGATGCAGGAGTGCTCGTTGCCTGAGCGACCGGCGATCATCCTCGACTGCGATCCCGGCCACGACGACGCCATGGCGATCGTCGTGGCGGCCCGGCACGCCGAGCTGCTCGGCATCACCGCGGTCGCCGGGAACGCCCCGCTCGAGCGCACGGCCTACAACGCGCGCGTCATGCGCGAGCTGCTCGGGATCGACGTGCCGGTGCACAGCGGGGCCGAGCGCCCGCTCGTGGCCGAGGCCAGCCCGGCCGCGGCGATCCACGGCGTCAGTGGGCTCGACGGCGCCGACCTGCCGCCGCCGTCACGTCCGCTCGACTCGACCGATGCCGTGGCGTTCATCATCGAGACCTGCCGCCGGCGCGACGGCGTGTGGCTCGTGCCGGTCGGGCCGCTCACCAACATCGCTCTGGCGCTGCGCGCCGCGCCCGACCTCGCGCGGCGCGTCGCCGGCATCTCGCTGATGGGCGGCGGCTCGTTCGGCAACCGCACCCCCACCGGCGAGTTCAACATCTGGGCCGATCCCGAGGCAGCCGCCGCCGTGTTCGGCTACGGCGGGCCGCTCGTGATGGCCGGACTCGACGTGACCCACCAGTTCCGGGCCACGCCCGAGCGCATCGAGCAGGTCGCGGCCCTCGGGCGCGACGCCGACCACCGTCTCGCCGCGCTGCTCGCCGAGCTGCTGACGTTCTTCTCGGGCACGTATCGCCAGCGCAGCGAGGGCATCGACGGGGCGCCGATCCACGACCCGCTGGCCGTGCTGGCGTTGACGCACCCGCACCTGTTCACGTCGCGTCGTCGCCACGTCGCCGTCGAGACGGCCGGCGTGCTCACCCGCGGCCAGACGGTGATCGACGAGCGCACGGTGCGCGACCGCCCGGCGGCGAACTGCGACGTGCTGACGACGGTCGACGCCGACGCCGCGTTCGCGGTGCTCGTCGAGTCCATCGCCCACTTCGGCTGAACGTGTGGTCGCCTACCCTGCGCGACCATGCCGTTCACCGACCTTCCACTCGACGAGCTGCGCCGCTACGACCCGGGACACCCCGCACCGGAGGGGTTCGACGAGTTCTGGCGCACGACGCTCGAGGAGGCGCGCGCCCGTCCGATCGCGGCCTCGTTCGTACCCGTCGACACCGGCCTCCGGGCGTTCGACACCTTCGACGTCACCTTCGCCGGCTTCGCGGCCAGTCCGATCCGGGCGTGGCTGCACCTCCCGGCCGGGATCGACGGGCCGGTTCCCGCGGTGGTGGAGTACGTCGGCTACGGCGGCGGGCGCGGCCTGGCCCACGAGCGCACGCTGTGGGCCGCCGCCGGCTACGCCCACTTCGTGATGGACACCCGCGGTCAGGGCTCGACGTGGTCGGCGGGTGACACGCCCGATCCCGATGGCGAGGGCGATCCCGCTCATCCCGGGTTCATGACCCGCGGCATCCTCGATCCCGCACTCGTACTACTACCGCCGCGTCTTCGTCGACGCCGTGCGCGCCGTCGAGGCCGCGGCCGCCCACGAGCTCGTCGACGGCGAACGCGTCGTGGTGGCCGGCGGCAGCCAGGGTGGCGCCCTCGCCATCGCCGCCGGCTCGCTCGAACCGAGCGTGCGGGCCGTCGTCACCGACGTGCCCTTCCTCAGCGACTTCCCCCGGGCCACGATGATCGCCGACGTCGATCCCTATCCCGAGATCGCCCGCTACCTGCGCGTGCACCGCGACCACATCGCCCGTGTGTTCGCCACGCTCGCCCACTTCGACGTCAGCGTCGTGGGGCGCCGGGCGACGGCGCCGGCGCTGTTCTCGATCGGCCTGATGGATCAGATCACGCCGCCGTCGACGGTGTACGCCGCGTTCCACGCCTACGGCGGCCCGAAGGAGCTGGTCGAGTACCCGTTCAACGACCACGAGGGCGGCGGCCCGTTCCACGAGGTCGCCAAGCTGCGCTGGGTCGCCGACACCCTCGCCGCCATCGGGTGACCGCGAACGTCACACCTGGCCGTTCGGGCGGTCGCCGCGAGCGCGCAGGACGAGCGAGTGGTCACCGCTCAGCGCCGCTCGCCAGACGTCGACATCGGTCACCTGCGTGCGCACCCTGAAGCGGTGCGATTCTCCCGGCCAGGAGCGTCACGAGTTGGTCGTCGACGGCGGCATCCGGATCGAGCCGCTCGGCGAAGCAGCACAGGTCGCGGACGAGCGTCCGCGCGCTCACGTCGACGTCGATGCCCGTCGTCGGTGGCCGCCACCGTGACGTCCCAGCGCGGACGCACCGGTGACGGCGGGCCGGCCTCGTGCACGGCGCGATGGTCGCCCACGGTGACCACGACCACCGTGACGTCGGGCGCCGCACCGGGAACGAGCGGCGCCGGCAGCTCGATGTGCTGGGCGTCGTCCGGGTCGACGTGCACTGCATCGCGATGCTCACCCACGACCGACCCGTCAGCAGCGAGGGCCACGACGCGCAGGCGTCGTCCCACGCCCTCGCGGCGTCGTTCACGAGCGTCAGCCGCAGCCCCGCCGGCTCCGGCGTGAGGACGATCGTGCGGTCGGCGAAGGCGCGCCGTGCCGCGTACCACGCCGGCTTGCGACGTCCGTCGACGTCCACGACCGACCAACTCACGGCGGGCCAGCAGTCGTTGAGCTGCCACCAGATCGTGCCCGAGCACCGGTCGTGGAGGCTCCGGAAATGCCCCACGCCGACGGTCACGGCGTCGGCCTGGTTGAGCTGGGTGAGGTAGAGCCAGTCGTCGGCGTCGGTGACGACGCCGAAGTGCGCGGCCAACCACCGATCCAGCTTGGCGTGACCATCGGTTGCCTTCTGGTGGTGCGCCAACCCCGGATCGTCGACGGCGAGCGGGCGGCCGGCGAGCGCACGGCCGAGCGTTGGAAGCATCGCCGGTGCCTGGAAGCCGAACTCGGCGACGAACCGCGGCGCGTGCGTGCGGTAGTGACCGAAATCCTCGTCGTTCCAGACGTCCCACAGGTGGACCGTGCCGCGGCGGGCGTCGTTGGGGTGCACCGCATGGGTCGAGCGACGTGGGAGTGCCGTCGAGGTAGGGCCGCCCCGGGTCGCGGTCGGCGAGCACGTTGGGCAGCAACGAGTGGTAGAAGCCCTCGCCCCACGGCCTGCCGGCGAGCCGCTCGCGCCACCCCCAGTCGGCGAAGCCCCACAGGTTCTCGTTGTTGGCGCACCAGACGAGCAGGCTCGGGTGGGCGACCAGCCGGTCGACGTTGTCGACGGCTTCGGCGCGCACTTCGTCGGCGAGCAGTTCCTCGGGATACGCCGCGCAGGCGAAGGCGAAGTCCTGCCACACGAGCACGCCACGGCGGTCGCACTCGTCGTAGAAGTCGTCGGACTCGTACACGCCGCCGCCCCACACGCGCAGCAGGTTGGCGTTGGCCGCGACCGCGGCGTCGATGCGGTCGGCGAGTCGCTCCGGCGTCACTCGAGCGGGGAAGCAGTCGTCGGGGATCCAGTTGAAGCCACGGATCCATGTCCGCCGGCCGTTGACGATGAAGGCGAACGCGGCACCGTCACCATCGGGCGTGGTGTCGAGCACCACGTCGCGGAAGCCCACCCGACGGGCCGCCCGGTCGACCGGCACGTCGTCGCACTCCAACGACACGGTGACGTCGTACCGCGGTTGCTCGCCGTGCCCGATCGGCCACCAGCGTCGGACGTCGTCCACCGCGGCGGTCACGGTTGCCCGCGACGACCGGCCGGCCAGGGTGACCGCCTCGTGGGCGACGAGGCTGCGGCCCGGGTCGTGCACCTGCAGGTCGACCCGCAGCGACCGGTCGACGGCAGCTGGCGCCACCGCCAGCTCGACGTCGACGGTCACGTCGCCGCGCTCGTCCCGGTGCGGCACCGCCGTGGGCACCGTGGCGTGCGCACGAACCACGTCGAGGCGCGCCTGCTGCCACCGCTCGAGATGCACCGCCCGCCAGATGCCGGCGGTCAGCAGGCGCGGGCCCCAGTCCCATCCGAAGTTGGCGGCCATCTTGCGCACCATGTTGTACGGCTGATCGAATGCATTGGGCAGGTCGCCGTGAACGGCTCGCCGCTGTTGCGCCACCACCTCCGGCGGGGCGAACGCCACCTCGAGGCGGTTCGTGCCAGTGCGCACCGCGGCCCCGACGTCGAACCGGTACGTGCGGTGCTGGTTCTCGGTCCGGCCGAGCACCACGTCGTTCAAGGTCACGGTGGCGAAGGTGTCGAGACCGGCAAACACGACCTCGACGTGCTCGCCGTCGGCGGCCGCCTCGCTCTCGAACGTCGTGACGAACTTCCACTCGAGCCGGCCGATCCACTGCAGCTGGTCCTCGTTGCGGTCGACGAGCGGGTCGGGGATCAGCCCGGCGGCGAGGAGATCGACGTGGACGGCGCCGGGCACCGTCGCCGGCACCGAGGTCTCGGCGGTGGCGAGGCGAGCCCGGGCCTCGGCGCCGAGCACCAGTCGCCAGCCGTCGTGCAGCGGCCTACAGCGCCGCACGGGTGACCGCGATCGGAACGGGAGGGACCAGGATGGCTCCGAGTCTGCCGGGTCGCCGGGCGATCTACATTGGCGAACGATGAGCGAGCGAGTCTTCGAGCGAGCGAGCCATCAGACACGGTCCTCGGCTCACTGGCGCACCGTCACGGCGTTCCCCGGCCACGCAGGCCGCCTCTGGCCGCTCGCTCGCTGGCGCTCGCTCGCTCGCTGGATGGTGCGCCAGTGAGCGAGGGGGAGATCGTCGAGGGCGAGATCGTCGAGGACGGCGCGGTGGAACCCGACCCGGCCCACGACGCCGACATCGTCGATGCGGACATCGTCGACGAAGACGTCGTCGACCCACACCAGCTCGGCGAGTCCGGCGTCGGCGACCCGGCGGTGATCGCCCTGCTGCGCGACACCACCGACGAGACCACCCGGCCAGCCCGGTCGATCGCCGCCGATCACGCGTCCGACGCGCCGGCAGGCACCGTGGCCGACACGCCGACGACCGCCGAGGCGCCCGCCGACGACGACACCGCCGGGCTCAGCTTCCCCCGGCTGTCGGCGCGCACGCAGCGCTTCACGCTCGGCGAGCCGCGCAACGTGGTGGTGTCGGGCGACGGCACCCGAGTCGTCTTCCTGCGCAGCCGCTCGGGCACCGATCCGATCAACTGCCTCTGGGTCGTCGACGCGACCACCGGTCACGAGCACCTCGCCGCCGACCCGCGCCAACTCGACGCCGAGGCCGGACAACTGCCGCTCGAGGAACAGGCCCGGCGCGAGCGGGTGCGCGAATCGGCCGGCGGGATCACGGCGTTCGCCATCGACACCGACGCCACGCTCGCCGCGTTCGCCCTCGGCGGCCGGCTGTTCGTCAGCGACCTCGAGGCGGGGGACGCGACCGAGCTCCCCGTGGCCGGCCCGGTGTTCGACCCGCGACCGGACCCGACCGGCACCCGCGTCGCCTACGTCAGCGGTGCCGCGCTGTGCGTCGCGTCGCTCGACGGCACGTGGCGGGCGGTCGCCGGCGGTCACGGCGACGACGCGTCCGCCACCGTGTCGTGGGGTCGCGCCGAGTTCATCGCGGCCGAGGAGATGCACCGGTTCCGCGGCTTCTGGTGGAGCCCGGACGGCACGACCCTCGCCGCGGCACGCGTCGACACCGCGCCGGTCGGCCGGGTGCACATCGCCGACCCCTCGGATCCGGCGCGACCGGCGACCGAACACGCCTACCCGTCGGCCGGCACGCCCAACGCCGACGTGTCCCTGCACCTCATCAACCTGGCGAGCGGACGCGTCATCGACGTGGAGTGGGACCGCGAGCGGTTCCCGTACCTCACCGAGGTGCACTGGTCGACCCCTGGGCTGCTCGTCGCCACGCAGACCCGGGACCAACGCGCGGTGGAGGTGTCGGCGGTCGACACCACGACGGGCGCCACCACGCAACGCTGGGCCGATAGCGACGACGCCTGGGTCGAGCTCGTGCCCGGCGTGCCCTGCTACGGACCGGGCGGCGCGCTGTTGACGTGCACCGACTTCGGCGGCGCCCGGCGCCTCGCCGTCGACGGTGTTGCGGTCACGCCCACCGAGCTCCAGGTGCGCGCGGTGGTGGCGGCCGGCGCCGACGGCATCGTGTTCCTGGCCAACCCGCTCGACGACGCCACGGTGCTGCACGTCTGGCGGCGACGCCCCGGCGGTGCGCTCGAGGCGCTCACCGACGAGCCCGGCGTGCACGCGGCGGCCGCCGGCGGTCCGACGGTCGTGATCCGCACCGCCACCCTCGGCGAGCCGGCCACCTCGTGGGACACGCTGGACGGCGTCTCGCTGCAATCCTTCGCCGCCGTGCCCAACCTCTCCCCGCGCGTTGCGTTCGCGTTCCACGGCGTGCGACGCCTCGCCACCGCGCTCGTGCTGCCCGAGCACCACGACGGCACGAGCGCGCTGCCGGTGCTCCTCGATCCCTACGGCGGCCCCCACGCCCTGCGCGCCGTGCGGTCGCACCTCGCCCACCTCACCTCGCAGTGGTTCGCCGAACAAGGCTTCGCCGTCGTCGTCACCGACGGCCGGGGCACCCCCGGCCGGGGCACCGAGTGGGAGCGGGCGGTGCACCTCGACCTCGCCAGCGCCGCGCTCGAGGACCAGGTGGACGCACTCGAGCAGGCGGCCGCCGAGCATCCCTTCCTCGATCTCGACCGGGTCGCCATACGCGGCTGGTCCTTCGGCGGCTATCTCGCCGCCCTCGCCGTGCTGCTGCGACCCGACCGCTTCCACGCCGCCGTCGCCGGAGCCCCGGTGACCGAATGGCGTCTCTACGACACCCACTACACGGAGCGCTACCTCGGCGACCCGGCGACCCAGCCGGCGGTGTACGACGGATCGTCGTTGCTGCCGATCGCGGCCGACCTGCGTCGGCCGCTGCTGTTGATCCACGGCCTGGCCGACGACAACGTCCTCGCCGCCCACACCCTGCGCCTCTCCTCGGCGCTGCTCGCCGCCGGCCGGCCGCACGAGGTGCTCCCCCTGGTGGGGGTGACACACATGACCCCGCAGGAGGTGGTGGCCGAGAACCTACTCCTCCACCAGCTCGATTTCCTCCGCCGATCGCTCGGTCTCTCCGGCGTCTGACCCAGACGCTCTCGACCCGTCGGTGCCGGGCTGAGTACGGTGCGGGCCATGGAAGAGCGTCTCAGCGAGCTGTACCACGGCGTCGCCGTGCACGCCACCGCCGACCGGGAGCACATGGCCGCCCTCGAGCTGCTGGCCTTGGTGATGCTCGCCGACTCCCACCTCGGTGACGACGAGATCGGGGTGCTGCGCGACATCACCGAGGACTGGCGCGGCACGGCGTTCTCGTTCGAGCAGTACCTCGGCCCGGCCATGGCCAAGGCCCGCCAGGCCTACCGCGAGGGCACGGTGACCGACCTGCTCGACGACATCGACGGGCGGATCAACTCGCGGGTGCTGCGCCTGGCGCTGTTCTCGGCCGCCCGCGAGATCGCCGGCGTCGACGATGACATCACGATCGAAGAGGGCAGCCTGCTGTCCGACGTCGCCGTGCGCTTCGGCTGAGGCCCGCCGCCGAGCCCATGGGCGCCATGGTTCCGAGCGTCGTCGACATGCAGTCGGCCGCCACCGGCATCGACGGACTCGTGGTGGTCACGGTGAAGCAAGCCACCGACGAGCGCGGCACGGTGCGCGAGCTGTTCCGCGCCTCGGCCTACGCCGAGCTGCTCGCCGGTCTCGGCGCGTGGCAGCAGGTGAACGTCACCGAGACGCGACGCGGGGGCCTGCGCGGCCTGCACGGGGAGGCGATGACCAAGCTCGTGGCGTGCGTGGCCGGTGAGGCGTTCGGGGCCTACCTCGATGCCCGCCCCGGGTCTCCGACATTTGGCGTCGTCGAGACCGTCACGCTGCGACCCGGCGTGCAGGTGCTCGTGCCGCCCGGCGTCTGCAACGGGTTCCAGGCGCTGTCGGACCCCTCGTGCCAGTACCTCTACTGCTTCACCACCGAGTGGGTGCCTGGCATGGCCGGCACGGCGTACACGCCGCTCGATCCGGGCCTGGCGATCCCGTGGCCGTTGCCGATCGACCCGAACGACCGCGCCCAGATCTCGGCCAAGGACCTCGGCGCCCCCCGCTTCACCGCCTGACTCCGGGGTCTGTGTCAGGAAGCACGACGCCAGGCGTCGTGTTTCCTGACACAGACATCAGCGCGACGCGGGCGACGGCCACGCGGTCGCGACCGGCCAGGTCGGGGCGGATCGCGACGTCGGTGTAGCCACTGCCCACGAGCAGGCGCTCGACGGCATCGCCCTGGTCGGCGCCGATCTCGAGCACGAGCCACCCGCCCGGTCGCAGCCAGCCCGGTGCGGCGGCGACGATCGCGCCGGATGTCGTCGAGGCCGTCGGCTCCGGCGAACAGCGCCTCGTGGGGCTCCCACGCCACGACCGACGGGGCGACGTCGGCGCTGCCCGACGCCACGTAGGGCGGGTTGCTGACGACGAGATCGAGCGAGGTTCCGGTGGGCAGCGCGTCGAACCAGTGCCCGCCGGCGATGCGCACGTTGGCCGCTCGCCGGCCGAGGCCGGCGAGGTTGGCCCGGGCGACGTCGAGGGCGTCGTCGCTGGCATCGGTGAGCCACACCGTGGTGCCGTCGACGGGCAGCTCGTCGGCGAGGGACAGACCGATCGCCCCTGACCCGGTGCCGAGGTCGGCGACCACCATCGGGCGGGGCAGGCCGCGGGCCAGGTCGATGGCGACGCCGGCGACCACCTCGGTCTCCGGCCGCGGGATGAGCACCCGTTGGTCGACGGCGAGGTCGACGTGGCGGAACGACCACCGTCCGAGCACGTAGGCGAGCGGCTCCCCGGCGAGGTACCGGGCGATCATCGCGTCGAGGTGGGCGACCATGCCCACGGTCACCGGATCGTCCCGCACCAGCTCGAGCCGATCGGCGCCGCTCGCCACCTCACACATCCAGCGCGCCGCCTGGCGATCGTCGAGGCGGGCGACGGTGTCGGCGAGCAACGTCCGCCACGTGGCCCTTTGAGCGGGCGGGCCGCTCATTGGGGCACCAGCGATCGGTGCGACGAGTCGAAGCCGATGATGGTGCCCCAATGAACCGAAGACCGTGCCCGCCGGTTCGCTCGCTCGAAGACTCGCTCGCTCACGATGCCGGCGCGGCGAGCTGGCGCGATCGCTCGTCGGCGGCGAGCGCGGCGACCACGTCGTCGAGGTCCCCGGCGAGCACATCGGCGAGGCGGTAGATCGTGAACCCGATGCGGTGATCGGTGAGCCGATTCTCCTTGAAGTTGTAGGTGCGGATCTTCTCGCCCCGGCCGCCGCCGCCGACCTGGGCGCGCCGCTCCACCGACAGGGCCGCGTCACGTTCGCGCTCGGCGAGCTCGAGCAGGCGGGCGCGCAGCACCTGCATGGCGCGCAGACGATTCTGCAGCTGGCTGCGCTCGTCCTGCATCGTGACCACCGTGCCGGTCGGCAGGTGCGTCACACGCACTGCCGAGTCGGTGGTGTTCACGCTCTGGCCGCCCGCACCGCTGGAGCGGTACACGTCGATCTGGAGGTCTTTGTCGTCGATCTGCACGTCGAGCTCGTCGGCCTCGGGCAGCACCAGCACGGTGGCCGACGACGTGTGGATGCGCCCCTGGCTCTCGGTCACGGGCACCCGTTGCACCCGGTGGCCCCCACCCTCGTACTTGAACTGCGGCCACGCGTCGCGGCCCGACACGACGAACGTCACCTCGTCGAAGCCACCGCGGTCGCTCACCGTGCTCGACAGCTGCTCGACCCTCAGCCCGTGCCGACCGGCGTGGGCGACGTACATGTCGTAGAGGTCACGAGCGAAGAGGTTGGCCTCCTCGCCGCCCTCGGCGCCTCGGATCTCGACGATCACGTTGCGTCCGGCGTACGGGTCGGGCGGCACCATCAGGTCGGCCAGCTCGGCATCGATCGCGGCGAGCCGCCCGAGGGCGTCGTCGAGCTCGGCCTGGGCGAGCTCGCGCTCGTCACCGGTCGCGTCCTCCAGCAGCTCGCGCGCGGCGTCGATGTCGGCGGCGGCGGCGCGCTGGCGACGGACCGCGTCGACGACGGGCGTCAGCTCGTGGTAACGGGTGGTGACGGCGCGCAGGGCGGCCGGATCGTTGCCGACATCGGGGTCGGCGAGGCGGGCCTCCAGCTCGGCGTGCTCGTCGACGAGCGCGCCGAGGCGGGCAGCAAGTGGGTCGGAGGCGTCGGACGGAGGCATGGCAGGGCATGTCGAGGCTACCGCGTCGCCTCCTCGGCAGATTATGAGTTGCAACGACTCAGCTTTTCTGTATCATGATCGCTGTGATGTTCGGACATCATGTCACTGCGGTTCGTCCTTCACGCTCACCCTCACCCTTCCAGGAGTCCCCGATGTACCTCACGACGTCCCCGTTCTTCGCCCCGGCCGTTCGTCGACGCCCGGCGCTCGACGACACCTTCGACCGCGCCCTCACGGCGCTCGCCCGTTCCTACGGCGACGTCGGCCATCGCCTGGAGGGGTCGTGGAACGACGGCACCTACCAGCTGACGGTCGATCTGCCGGGCACCCCCGAGGAGGCCGTCGGCGTGTCCGTCGCCGGTCGCACCCTCACCATCACCGTCGCCGGCGAGAACGACAGCACCTGGACGCGGCGCCTGCGCCTGGCCCAGACGCTCGATCCCGAACAGGTGAGCGCCCGCTACGTCAACGGCCGCCTGACCGTCAGCGTCGGCGCGACCGCGGCGCCCGAGTCCCGCACCGTCGCCATCGACACCACGCCGGTCGCGCCGGCCCTCGAGGCGAGCGAGACCGTTGCCGCCGATCAGTCGAACGTCGACAACGTCAGCGAGTGACGCAACCGGTCGGCCAGCTCGCGGGTCGCCGCCACGGCGTCGCGCGATGGCGTGACCACGATCAGCCCCGCTGAGTCCTTCCCCTCCGAGCCGACGCCCTGCGTGGGCAGTTCATAGCCTCGTGCGAGCCGGGCGTCGGCCGCGTACGGGATCACGTCGAGGTCGACACCCACGCTGCACACGATCAACGGCTCGTCGAGCCGTCGGCCCGCTCGCCGACGGCGGTGCACGGCGAGCGCTCGGCGAGGTTGCGGCGAGGCACCGGCGGGTCGGTCGGCCAGACGGCGACCATGCCGACTGCGGACGGGTCCTGGGCCAGCCGCCAGCGCAGCAGCCGCTCGGGGGCGAGACGCTGCAACGGGTGCGGCGGCCGTCCCGGACCGCGGACCGCACCCACGGCGTCGACCACCCCGGCCAGGGCGTCGGCGGGCGGCACGTCGCCGTGGATCATCGCAAAGGCCTCACGATCGTGGGCGCCGATCCCGACCTCGAGTCGCGGGGCCCCGTCGCGTGCCGGCGACGACCCGGCAGACCTCCAAGCCGCAGACCTCACCGATCACCACGCCGTGCTCGACGACCGGCTCGGCGCCCGCCTCGGCGATCGTCGCCACCAGCTCGAGGTGCGCCGGGTCCGGGGCCAGCACTGGCGACGTCGCGGCCGGCACGGCGTCGCTGACGTCGGCGCCCGACGCGGCCACGACGCGTATCGGCAGGTCGAACTCGCCGGCGCGGCGGGCCATCACCCCGGCACCGC
Organism: Ilumatobacteraceae bacterium; assembly: GCA_963719295.1. Taxonomy (GTDB): domain Bacteria; phylum Actinomycetota; class Acidimicrobiia; order Acidimicrobiales; family Ilumatobacteraceae; genus Desertimonas. Next base: position 62,751 of record CAVRBV010000033.1, on the reverse strand, counting down.
CCTCGGCGAAGACCGTCAGCTCGGTCGCATCGGCGCGGTGCGCCCAGATGATCGCCGCGCCGAGCCCGCGCCCACTGGCGATGTCGACGACGTCGGCCTCGGTCACCAGCACCCACGCGGCACGCCCGGAGAGCATCGCCGCGCCGGTACCGAACTCGATCGGCTCCGCGTCGGCGCCGCGGGGCGCGCCGGCCGCACGCGCGAGTGCGCCCAGCTTGACGCGGTTCAGCAAGAAACGGCGGCTACTTGGCCGAGCGCGAGCCGGACGACTTGCGCTCGCCGTAGCGCTTGTTGAAGCGCTCCACGCGGCCACCGGTGTCGACGAGCTTCTGCTTGCCGGTGAAGAACGGGTGGCATTCGTTGCAGAGCTCGACGTGCAGCTCGCCCGGCTTGGTGGAGCGCGTGGTGAACACGTTCCCGCACGAGCACCGAACGGTGGTCTCGGCGTAGGTGGGGTGGACGTCGGTCTTCATGGCAACTCCATGGGAGAAATCGGAAACTCGATTGTACCGGCGTCGGCGCCGCTCGACCGAGTCGGACCGCCGGAGTGCCAGCCGGACGCACCGCGTGGCGGACTCCAGTGACCGCTTCGGCCCCCGTCCGCAGCGAGCGCTCGCCCAGAACCGGCGAGGGAAGCGCCGGGACAGCGCACACGAGCGCAGCGAGCCCGTCCCGTCCAGCGACGAGCCGGACAGCGAGCGAAGCGAGCTACATGCTGGGTTGCTTGGCGATCTCGTTGAGGAACTCGGCGTTGGTGCGGAAGGTCTTGAGCCGGTCGATCAGCAGCTCGAGGCCGGGCGCGGCGTTGCCGTCAGCGGCGAGGCCCGACAGCACACGACGGAGCTTCCACACCATCTGCAACTGCTTGCGGTCGAACAGCAGCTCCTCGTGGCGGGTGCTCGACGGCGTCGACGTCGATCGCCGGATAGATCCGCCGCTCGGCGAGCCGACGGTCGAGGCGCAGCTCCATGTTGCCGGTGCCCTTGAACTCCTCGAAGATCGCCTCGTCCATCCGACTGTTCGTGTCGACGAGGGCCGTGGCGAGGATCGTCAGCGAGCCACCCTCTTCGACGTTGCGCGCCGCGCCGAAGAACTTCTTCGGCGGGTACAGGGCGCCGGCGTCGATGCCGCCGGACAGGATGCGCCCGCTCGCGGGTGCGGCCAGGTTGTAGGCACGGCTCAACCGGGTGATGCCGTCGAGGATCACCACGACGTCGAGGCCGGTCTCGACGAGTCGCTTGGCCTTCTCGATCGCCAACTCGGCGACGTGGGTGTGCTCGTCGCTCGGACGGTCGAACGTCGACGAGATCACCTCGCCCTGAACGGTGCGGCGGATGTCGGTGACCTCTTCGGGCCGCTCGTCGATCAGCAGCACGATGAGCTTGACCTCGGGGTTGTTCTGCTCGATCGACTTGGCGATGGTCTTCATCACCGTGGTCTTGCCGGCCTTGGGCGGCGACACGATGATGCCGCGCTGTCCCTTGCCGATCGGCGACACGAGATCGATGATGCGGGCGGTCATGTTGCTCGGGTCGTTCGGGTCCTCGAGGCGAAGGTTCTCGTCGGGGAAGAGCGCGGTGAGGTCCTCGAACCGGGGTCGCCGCTTGGCGGCCTCGGGGTCGCCACCGTTCACCGTGTGCACCTCGAGCAGCGCCGGGTTCTTCTCGTTGCGACCGGCGGGCCGGCTGAGACCGGTGATGTGGTCCCCCTTGCGCAGCCCGTACTGGCGGGCGAGCTTGACCGGGATGTACGAGTCGTCGCGGCTCGGCAGGTAGCCCTTCACGCGGAGGAAGCCGTAGCCCTCGTCGCGCATGTCGAGGTAGCCCGACACCGCGACCGGCTCGTTGCTCGGCACGCCCTCCTCCACCGCTTGCTCGATCACGGGACCGTCGTCGCCCTGCGGACCGTCCGCGCCGCGGTTGCCCTTGCGCCGGCGGCGCCGGCGACGGTTGCGCGACTCGCCGTCACCCTCGGCCTCACCGCCCGGCTGACGCGTCTGCGTGGCGACGCCGTTGTGCGCCGACGGGACGTCCCCGTCGGTCACCGCGCTCGTCGGCGAACCCGCGATCGCTCGGTGCCACGACGGGGGCGGTGGCGCTCGACGAGGCCGCCCCGTTCGTCGCCACGGGGCCGGGCGTTGCGGACGCGACGGGGTCGGACACGAGGTCGGCGGCGATGTCGAGCTCCCACTCCGCCGGCGGCTCTCCGTCGAGGACGGCCACCGCGGTCGGCAGCGCGGCGCCGTCGCCGTTGGAGACGCATCGCCGTGCGACGTGTCGCCGTTGACGGCGGCCACGGCCATCGGCTCGGGGAGCGGGGCCGGCGCACCGGCGCTCACCGCCGGCGCCGTGCCGGTGGTCTCGAGGATCGAGTCGATGATGTCGGACTTCTTCGTGCGCGCCGACGCCTTCAGGCCGAGTGCCTTGGCGATGGCCAGGAGTTGGTCCTTGTCCTTCGATTCCAGGACGGACTGTTCGAGTGCCTCAGCGGCCACGGGAGTACCTGCTTTCTCGGTACGGCGTCGCCGTGGAGAGGAGGGGGTCGGCGTGGGGTTCCGCAGTGCGCCGACACCATCGACCCCACGGTCGAGGTGAGATCGTGCTCGTGCGGCATGGACGGGGAGTCCGTGGAACGAGCGGGCGTCCGAGGATTCTCGGGCGTCCAGTGATGATACCGAGCATCGGGACCACTCGCAAACACCCGGGCGACCGCCTAAAGGTCGGCACCGCCGCCGGAGATGTCCTAACGTGCCCGCCTTGCGCTCTGCCGACGGCAGAGCGCGGCGGAAACCACCACGTTCCACGACACAGGGGAGAACAAGCATGTACCGAAGGAAGTTGATCACCGCACTGGCGGTCGGGGCCTCGTGCGCCGGACTGATCCCGGCGGCGATGGCCGGCGCGAGCACCCCGCCCGGCAGCGGCGGTGGCGGCGACTACTGCGCCGCCCACGTGGCCCTCGAGGCCGCGTTCAACGGCGACGACCCATCGGCCATCGGCCCGGCGGTCGAGGCCGCACAGGCCGTCGGCACCGGCGGAGATCCAGGACACGCTCGCCGACGGCGATCGCCAACTCGCCGACCGATGGGCCGCCGAGTCCCGAGTTCATCGAGTCCTACAACACCGTCCTCGACTGGGTCGCCGCCAACTGCGGCTTCGATGAGCTCGACATCGTCGCCACCAACTACGCCTACGGCGGCATCGCCGATGGTGACCAGATCGCCGCCGGTGTCACCGTCCTCCGCCTCGACAACCAGGCCGACGAGTACCACGAGATCGATCCTGTTCCGCCGCAACGAGGGCACCACCGAGACGCTCGACGAGCTGATGGCGATGCCCGACGAGGAGGTCGAACGCCAAGGTCACGCCAGGTCGGCGCCGTCTTCGCCGCGCCCGGCACGGTCGGCGGCACGCTCATCGACCTCGCCCCCGGCGACTACATCGGCCGTGTGCTTCATCCCCAAGGGCACGACCCAGGAGGTCGTTGGACCAGATGATGGCGGCCGAGGGCTCGGCACCCGAGGGCAGCGCCCCGACCGGCACGGCCGAGGAGGGCCCGCCGCACTTCACCCTCGGCATGCACGTCGAGTTCAGCGTCGTCGAGGGTGGCGCCGCCACGACCGGCTCCGGCTCGATGACGATGACGTCGATGGACATGACGCCGCCGCCACCACCGGCTGAACGACGCAGCACCCGCTCCAGCAGCCCGCGGCCCAACGGCGTGCCGCGGGCTGCTGCGCGTCAGCCCGACGTCGGAGCTGCCGTCGTGAGCGCGCGAGCGACCGGAGCGCCAGCCGAGGCACTCGGGTGCCGTTCAGCCTCCGTGGCCGAGGAACGCAGTCAGAGGTTCAGGCGAAGGTGCGGGCGACGAAGTCCTCGATCACGGCGAGGTCGTCGGGCAGCCGCTCGATGTGCTCGGGTCGGTCGAAGAGGTCGGCGAGGTGGTCCGGCAGCGCCGGGCGCACGCCGGTCGCCCGCTGCACGGCGTCGGGGAACTTCGCCGGGTGGGCGGTCGCCATCGTGACCACCGGGTGGTCCCCGGCGAGGGCTCGGGCCGCCGCCGTCCCGGTGGCCGTGTGCGGGTCGACGAGGATCCCGCTCTCGGCGTGGATGCGCCGCATCTCCGCCGCCACCTCGTCGTCGTCGAACCGAGCGGCGCGGAACGCCCCGCCGATCCAACGCTCGTGGGCGTCGTCGGTGACGCGCAACGCGCCGGCGTCGCGGAACCGCATCATCTGCTCGCCGGTGCGGGCACCGTTGCGGTCGTTCATCTCGAACAGCAGTCGCTCGAAGTTGGAAGACACCTGGATGTCCATCGACGGGCTGCTCGTCGCCACGACCGGGCGGGTCGACATGTCGCGGTCGTTGACGAACCGGGTGAGGATGTCGTTGGCGTTGGACGCCACGATGAAGTCGGCGACGCTCGCGCCCATCCGTTGCGCCGACCCAGCCGGCGAGGACGTTGCCGAAGTTGCCGGTGGGCACGCACGCCGTGATCGGCTCGCGCAGCGCCCGGGCGGCGGTCACGTAGTACACGGTCTGGGCCATCACACGCGCCCAGTTGATCGAGTTGACCGCCGAGAGCCGCATCCGCTCGCGGAACCCGACGTCGTTGAACATCGCCTTCACCAGGTCCTGGCAGTCGTCGAACGTGCCATCGACGGCGACCGTGCGCACGTTCGGTGCGTCGACGGTGGTCATCTGCCGGCGCTGCACGTCGCTCGGCCCACCGTCGGGGTAGAGCACCACGATGTCGACCCGCTCGCAGTGGCGCACCGCCTCGATGGCCGCCGAGCCGGTGTCACCGCTCGTGGCGCCGACGATGGTGAGGCGCTCGTCGTGCTCCGCCAGCACGTGGTCGAACAGCAGCCCGACGAGCTGCAGGGCGACGTCCTTGAACGCCAACGTCGGGCCGTGGAACAGCTCGGCCAGCCACTGGCGGTGGTCGATCTGCACCAGCGGCACGACGGCGGCATGGCGGAACGACGCGTACGCGCGGTGGCACAGGGCGACCAGGTCGGCGGCATCGAGGTCGTCACCGACGAACGGTCGGATCACCGCGGCGGCCGTGTCGGCGTAGGTGCTGGCACGCTCGCGAGCACGTCGTCGGCGGGGAGCGGCGGCCACGACTCGGGCACGTACAGCCCGCCGTCGCTGGCCAGGCCCGACAGGAGCACGTCGGAGAAACCGAGCGTCGGCGCCGTGCCGCGCGTCGAGACGTACTTCAAGAGCGTTCCCCGGCCACGCAGGCCGACGCGCTCGGCGCCCTCCGCTAGCGCTCCGGATGCGCCTACGGCGATCGTGCCGCCAGGACATCTCCGTCTGGCGGTCGCTGGGAGCGGTAGCACCCTGGTTCGGCGGCAGAGGGCCGAGCTTCGCTCGCCGCCGCCAGCAGCTGGGTGCGGCGCAGCCGCTCCTGAAGCTCGACCGAACGAAGCGAGCGAGTCTTCGAGCGACGCGAGTGAGGTCGAAACATCATCCGTCGACCACGCGGAGCAGGCTGCCGACGCTGCGCACCGAGGGCAGCTCGCGCAGCTGCTGCACGATCGCCTGCACGGCCGACTCCTGGGCCCGGTGGGTGATGAACACGAGGCGGGCATCAGGCCCGAGGCCTTCCTGCTCGGCGGCACGGATGCTCACGCCGTGGTCGGCGAGCACGCCGGTGACGGCGTGCAGCACACCCGGTTCGTCGGCGACCTCCAACCCGAGGAGGTACTCCGACATCGTCGAGTCGATCGGGCGGATCTGCGCCTTGGCGAACGTGCCGAGCGACGAGTGCGTCCCTCGCGTGAGGTTGAGCGCGGCGTCGATCACGTCGCCGAGCACCGCGCTCGCGGTCGGCTGACCGCCGGCGCCACGCCCGTAGAACATCAGCGAACCCGCCGCGCCACCCTCGACGAACACCGCGTTGAAGCTGTCGCGCACACTCGCCAGAGGATGCGCGGAGGGGACCATCGCCGGGTGCACGCGCACGCCGACCGCGCCGCCGTCGCCCTCGAGATCGATGATGGCGAGCAGCTTGACCACGTAGCCGAGGCGTCGGGCCACCTCGATGTCGGCGCTCGTGACGTTGCTGATGCCCTCGTGGTAGACGTGGCCGGCGACCACCTTCGAGCCGGACGCGATCGACGCCATGATCGCCGCCTTGGCGCCAGCGTCGTAGCCCTCGACGTCGGCCGTCGGGTCGCGCTCGGCGTAGCCCAGCCGCTGCGCTTCGGCGAGCGCCTCCCCGTAGGTGGCCCCGTGGTCGGTCATCTTCGTGAGGATGTAGTTGGTCGTGCCGTTGACGATGCCCATCACGCGCGTGATCGGCTCGCCCCGCAGGCTCTCGCGCAGCGCCCGCACGATGGGGATGCCGCCGGCCACCGCCGCCTCGAACAGCAGGTCGACGCCGCACTCGTCGGCGAGCGTGAACAGCTCGACGCCGACGTTGGCCAGCAGCTCCTTGTTCGCCGTGACGACCGGCTTGCCCCGGCCGAGGGCGGTGGAGATCAGCTCACGCGCCGGCTCGATGCCGCCGATGACCTCCACCACGAGGTCGATGTCGGGGTCCTCGACGATGGCGACCGGGTCGTTGGTGAGCTCGGCCCCCCCGATGTCGAGATCGCGGTGGCGCGAGAGGTTGCGCACGGCCACCTTGGTGACCTCGAGGTGGACGCCCGTGCGCGCCTCGATCTCCTTGGCCCGGGCGGCGACGAGGGGCACGAACGCGCTGCCGACGTTGCCACAGCCGAGCACACCGATGCGTACCGTTGACATCGGGGTCGAAGGCTAGCGAGCGGGCTGCGGGCGACGTCATTGCGTTCCTCGGCCACGCTATGAACCGCCTGCGCAGTTCCCGCCGCTCCCTCGCGGCGCTCGGTCGCTCGCACGCTCACGACGGCAGTCGCGAGGCTCCCAGCTGGTTGCCGAGGCGCGCCGGCGTGTCGGGGTGGGGCGTGAAGGAGTCTTCGTGCACCTCCACGCGGTGCGTCTCGATCCACTCGACGGCGAGGTCGACGACGGCGCGCACCGACACCAGCCGCGCCGTCGCGGCACCGATCGACGCCACCCTCTCGATCCCGGCGTCCTCGATCACCGCGCCGATCTCGGCGAAGTCGGACGCGTCGTGGTCGAGCTCGCGCCACGTGACCCACGTCGCCCGGCCGTCGACCGTCATGGCCGCCCCCTGGTCGATCCAGTGCTTCGCCGGCCAGACCGCCCGGTGCTCGGCGAGGTGCAGGGCCGAGGAGTTGGCGTGGCCGACGCCGAGCAGGAGGATCGACGCGTCGGCGGCGTAGAGCTTGCCGAGCGGCGACTGCTCCCCGAACCCCGACGGCACCGCGTGCTCGGCGAGCACCTCGTCGATCCGCGGCCCGATCCCGCCGAACGACACCCGCGGGTGCCAGCTCCGCCGGAAGCCCGGATAGCGCCGCATGCACTCCACCACCGCGCCCATGCGCGTCGTCGGCGTGAGGCGGGGGTGGAACGGCGGCATCGACGCGCGGATGGTGTCGAACCACCCCTCGGGGATCGTCGGATCCCAGTGGCTCGGCTCGCTCCACGGGTCGGAGTGCGTGGGCACGACGACGGTGCCGGCGCGGCCGACGGCCTCGAGCAGCGCGTCGACGACGGCCTGAGCACCCCCGACGACGAAGCCCAGCGACCGCAGCGACGAGTGCACGAGCACCACGTCGCCCGGGCGGATGCCGACCGTCCGCAGGCCGTCGACCAGGGAGGCCTTGGTGACCAGCTCGGGCACCGTGGCGACAGTGGCTGCCGGCACCGCCGCCAGCCCCGGCCACGCCCTGACCGGTTCCGGCTCGTCGGGGGCGGGAACGCCGTGACGGCCATGCTCAGCGCACCACGTCGTGAAATCGGGTGACCGCGGCGATCACCTCGTCGAACTGGCGACGGTTGAGGATCGCCCCTTCCCGGCGCACCTGCCCAGGGTCGATGTCGAGGAGCCGGTCGACCTTGGCGTAGCTCGTGCGGCCGCGGCCGTCCCACTCCCCGGTGCCGACGTCGACGTAGTCGTCGCGCTGGCTTGTCCTTCGACGTGAGGGCCACGCCGGACAGGCGCTCGCCGTGACGGCCGATGATCACGACGGGGCGGTCCTTGCCGAGCGTCGGGTCGTCCTCGAAGGGGACCCACGTCCACACCACCTCGCCCGGATCGGGGTCGCCGTCGAGCTGGGGCGCGTACTCGATCCGCACGCCGGGGTCGACGTGCCGCGTCGGCGGTTCCTCGCGGCGGACGGAGCGACCCGAGCCGGGCTCGATGTTCTTGAACGTCGACGCCACCCGTCGGGCGGCGCGAGCGAGCTTCTCGGTGAAGCGGGCCATGCGCGACAGGGTAGGCGGGTCGGCGCCGTCACGGCGGGGATCGCTCGGATGGGCGACGGCGGCAATCGCAGGGCGTGCTGGGGTAGCGTCGTTCGCTGATGTGGCTCGAACGCATCGCCGAGCCCGGCGATCTCGACGACCTGACCGAGGACCAGCTCACCGAGCTGGCCGGAGAGATCCGTGACTTCATCGTCGCCTCGGTGGCCGAGTGCGGCGGCCACCTCGGTTCCAACCTCGGCGCGGTCGAGCTGACGCTCGCCCTGCACCGCGTGTTCAAGTCCCCACGCGACGCCCTGCTCTGGGACACCGGCCACCAGGCCTACGTGCACAAGATCCTCACCGGGCGGCAGGCCGGGTTCGCCGACCTGCGCCGGGCTGGCGGCCTGTCCGGCTATCCCTCGCGTGCCGAGAGCCCGCACGACTTCGTCGAGAACTCGCACGCCTCGACGATCCTCAGCTACGCCTACGGCCTCGCCGTGGCGCGCGACGCCGGCACGGTCGACCACCGCCACGTCGTCGCGGTGATCGGTGACGGCTCGATGACCGGCGGCATGGCCTACGAGGCGCTCAACAACCTCGGCCACAGCGCCAAGCGCGTCATCATCGTGCTCAACGACAACGGCCGCAGCTACGCGCCGACGATCTCGAACCTCACCGCCGAGCGCCCCCGCCCCGAGACCCCGCCGGCCGCCGACACGCCGCCGGTCATCTCGCGCATCGGCGAGTGGATGACCCAGGCGCTGACCGAGATCCGCCTCAACCCGGTGTACGTGCGCCGGCAGCGCAAGCTCGAGGAGCTGGTGCGCGACGTGCCGCTGGTCGGCAACCCGGCCGAGCGGGCGCTCGAGGCCGTCAAGGCGGCGGCTCGTGAGTTCCTCCAGCCCCCGGCGTTCTTCGAGGCCCTCGGCGTCCGCTACGTCGGACCGGTCGACGGTCACGACCTCGGGCAGCTCGAACCGGCGCTGCGCAACGCCGTCGAGCTGTCGAGCGAAGGCCCGATCGTCGTCCACGTGCTCACGCGCAAGGGCAAGGGCTACCCGCCCGCCGAGGACGACGACGAGAAGCACCTCCACGACGCCCCGCCGGTGTTCGACCCGCTGGTCGGCCCGCCCAAGGCGGTGCCGACCGGGTACACGCAGACCTTCGCCGAGTCGATCATCAAGGTCGCCGAGGCCGACGATCGCATCGTCGCCATCACCGCGGCGATGGCGGGACCGACCGGCCTGCTCCCCTTCCAGGACCGCTTCCCCGAGCGGTTCGTCGACGTCGGCATCGCCGAGCAGCACGCCGTCACCTCCGCGGCCGGCATGGCGATGGGCGGGCTGCGCCCGGTCGTGGCGATCTATTCGACGTTCCTGTCGCGGGCCTGGGACCAGGTGGTGTACGACGTCGCCCTGCACCGGCTCCCCGTGATCTTCTGCCTCGACCGCGCCGGGATCACCGGCCCCGACGGGCCGAGCCACCACGGCGTGTACGACATGGCGATGCTCTCGAGGGTGCCCGGGATGCGGGTGCTCGCGCCGTCGAGCGCCCAGGAGCTCGCCCAGATGCTCGGCGACGCGGTGTCGCTCGCCGACGACGGCCCGGTCGCCATCCGCTATCCGCGTGGTCGCGCCCGGATCGTCGACGAGCACGAGGTCGGCCACGGGCTGGCGGCGCGGCCGAACGCGAGCCGCCGCCGATCCGGCCGGCGCAGTGTGCCTGCTCGCCATCGGCAAGCTCGTGGCGAGCGCCGAGAAGGCGGCCGCCGAGCTCGAGGCCGCGGGGATCGACGCGACGGTGTGGGATGTGCGCTGCTGCGCACCGCTCGACCCGGAGATGATCCGCGACGCCGCCGCCCACCGGGCGGTCGTGACCGCCGAGGACGGCGTGCGGGCCGGTGGCGTCGGGATGACGATCGCCGACGAGATCGGCGCCGTCGCCCCGGCCGTGCCGGTGCAGGTGCTCGGCATCCCCACGCGGTTCATCCCGCACGCAGCGACGCCCGAGGAGATCCTCGCCGGTCTCGGTCTCGACGCGACGGGAATCGCGTCGGCCGCGCGGGCGTTGCTCCAGACGGCATGAGATCGAGCTCCCCCGACAACTCCTCCCCCCAGTCCCGGCCGACGCGGTGGCGCCGCTCGGTCCTCGACCTGGCCGTCACCCCCGAGGGCTCCACCAGCGCCGGCGCCCTCGCCGAGACCACCGAGCTGGCGCGCCGGGCCGAATCGCTCGGCTACCGCCGGTTCTGGGTCGCCGAGCACCACAACATGCCGACGGTCGCGAGCACGTCGCCGGCGGTGCTGATCGCCCACCTCGCCGCGAGCACGAGCACGATCCGCGTCGGGTCCGGAGGGGTGATGCTCCCCAACCACCCGCCGCTCGTGGTCGCCGAGCAGTTCGCGTTGCTCGAGGCGCTGCACCCTGGGCGCATCGACCTCGGCATCGGTCGGGCCCCGGGCACCGATCCGGCCACCGCGGCCGCGCTGCGGCGCAGCCCCGCCGGACTCGGCGCCGAGGACTTCCCGGCCGAGCTCGTCGACCTGATGGGCCTGCTCGGCGACCGCCGCCGCGACCACGGCGCGTGGGACCGCTTCCGCGCCACGCCGGCGGCCACGTCGTCGCCGGAGGTGGTGCTGCTCGGGTCGAGCGGCTACTCCGCCCAGCTCGCCGGGCTGCTCGGGCTGCCGTTCGCCTTCGCCCACCACTTCGACATCGGCACCGCGATCTCGACGGTCGATGCCGCCGAGTGGTACCGCCGCTCGTTCGCACCGAGCGTCGCCCTCGACCAGCCGTACTTCATCGTGACGGCCGGCGTGCTGGCCGCCGATACCGACGACGAGGCCGAGCACCTGGCCGGACCGGCCCGTCTCGCGATGCTGGCCATGCGCACCGGGCGGCGTCTGACCCTCGTCAGCCCGGAACAGGCCGCCGTGCACCCCGACATGGAGGTGGCGCGGGCGATGCCGTCCAACCGCATCGTCGGCGACGGCGCCACGGTGGCCGAACGGCTCGACGAGCTGGTGACGCTCACCGGCGCCGACGAGGTGATGGTGTCGACGATGACGTACGGCCTCGGCGAACGGGTGCGCACGCTCGAGCTCGTCGCCGACCACGCCGACCGCCCGGTGCCGGCAGCACCGGCGTGAGCGGCCCCGGGTCGGCGCCGTTCCCCTCGAGCGACCAGCTCGCCGACGAGCTGGCCGTCGCCTTCGAGCTCGCCGACGTGGCCGACGCCTGCACGCTCGAACCGTTCATGCGACCGCGCCTTCGACGTCGAGCGCAAGGCCGATGCCTCCGAGGTCACCGCGGTCGACCGTGGCACCGAGGCGGCGATCGCCGATCGGCTGCGCCAGCTGCGACCCGAACACTCGCTGTTCGGCGAGGAGCACGGCGAACGAGCCGGCACCGGCACCGGCTGGCGCTGGATCGTCGACCCGATCGACGGCACGTCCGGCTACGTGCGCGGCATCCCCGTGTGGGCCACGCTGCTCGCCCTCACCTACGCCCCACCCTCCCGGCCACCGCAGCTGGTCGCGGCCGTGGTGTCGGCCCCGGCGCTCGGTCGGCGCTGGTGGGCGACGGCCGGCGGTGGCGCGTTCGCCGACGGGCGACCGTGCCGCGTGTCCGACGTCGGCGAGCTCGCCGACGCCCAGGTGAGCATCACGTTCAGCGCCGGCTGGGAGGAGCTCGGGCTGGTACCGGCGCTCACCGCCATCATCGGTGCGGCCCGCCGAGCCCGCGGCATCGGCGACTTCTGGCAGCACTGCCTGGTGGCCGAGGGCGCGATGGACGTCGCCGTCGATGCCGTCGGCGTCGCCCCGTACGACATCGCCGCCGTCCGCCTGCTGGTCGAGGAGGCCGGTGGTCGCCTGACCGATCGCCACGGCGTGGCCACGCACGACTCCGACACGGCGATCAGCAGCAACGGGGTGCTGCACGACGAGATCCTGCGCCGGCTCGGTGCCGAACGCCCCCCGGTAGCCTGAAGGCATGAGCGAGCGAGTCTTCGAGCGAGCGAAAGATCAGGCATGGTCTTCGGCTCACTGGTGCACCGCCACCGGATCGGACGCGTCGCACTGACGTGACGGTGCGCCAGTGAGCGGCGAGGTCATCAGCCCGTTGGCCGGACTGGCCGCGGCCGACGCCGCGGCCACGACCAGCACACCGATCATCGAGATCACCGACGCCGCGCTGGCCAAGCTCAGCGAGCTGCGCGACGAGGAGGCCGACGCCGACCAGCTCGGCCTGCGCCTCGAGATCGCATCCGACCCCGGCGAGCCGTTCCGCTACGAGCTGGGCTTCGAGGAGTACCTCACGGCGGCGTTCTCCGACGAGGTGCGCACGCACGGCGGGCTCAAGGTGATGATCCCCGGGCGCGACGTCGAGCTGTTGCAGGGCGCCACGCTGGACTTCACCGACAGCCAGGGGCTGGTGATCCGCAATCCCAACCGTCCGGTGGCCCCGAGCGTCGAGGGGCTCACCAGCGACGATGCGCTGTCGGCCGAGATCGAGACGGTGCTGGCCACCGACGTCAACCCCGCACTGGCGTCGCACGGAGGGTTCGTCACGTACGTCGGCCACGACGGCGAGGGGACGGTGTTCCTCACGATGGGCGGTGGCTGCCACGGGTGCTCGATGAGCCGGATGACGATGCTCGACGGCGTGCAGACCATGCTGATCGACGCCGTCGACGGGGTGAGCGCGGTGAAGGATCTCACCGACCACTCCACCGGCGAGAACCCCTACTACGGCTGACCCGACGGGCCCCCGCGTTCTCGCATCGGGGTCCTGTACCGATCGTGGGTCGGGGCAACGGGTCCCGGTCACCGATCTGGTCACCCACATTCTCGATATCGGACCCTGGGTGACCAGATCGACCTTCTGACGTCACCGTGACGGCGTTCGGGCCACGGATGCAGCAGGACAGCCCGATATCGAGAACGTCGGTGACCCGATCGCCGATTGAGACGCAGAGTCACCAGATCGGCCTTTGAGAGCGGCCGGCGTCTAGCCTCGCTCCCGTGACGGAGGGCAGCCGCAAGGCGATCTTTGCGGCGTTCGCCGCCAACCTCGGGATCGCCATCTCCAAGTTCGTCGGGTTCCTCATCACCCACTCGGCCGGCCTGCTGGCGGAGGCGTTCCACTCCCTCGCCGACACCGGCAACCAGGGCCTGCTGATGCTGGGCGGCAAGCGGGCCGAGCGCAAGGCCGACGCCGAGCACCCGTTCGGGTACGGGCGCGAGCGCTACTTCTGGGCGTTCGTCGTGTCCCTGGTGCTGTTCTCGATGGGTGGGCTGTTCGCCCTCTACGAGGGGTTCTCCAAGCTGCGCCACCCGCACGAGGTGGAGAACCTGCCCGTCGCCATCGTCATCCTGCTCTTCTCCGTCGCCCTCGAGTCGTTCTCGCTGCGGACCGCGTACAAGGAGGCGAGCCAGCACAAGGCGAAGGACATCGTCGTGGTGGGGGTACATCCGCGGTTCGAAGGCACCCGAGCTGCCGGTGGTGCTGCTCGAGGACGTCGGCGCCGAGATCGGCCTGCTGATGGCGTTGTCGGGCGTGCTCCTCGCCCACTACACCGGCGAGCCGCGATGGGACGCCCTCGGCTCGATCGGCATCGGCCTGCTGCTCGTCGTCATCGCCGCCGTGCTGGCGGTGGAGATGAAGGGCCTGCTCCTCGGCGAGTCGGCGTCGGACGACAACATCGCCGCGCTCAACGCCGCGATCACGAGCTCGCCGTCGGTGCGTGGCGTCATCCACATGCGCACCGAGCACCTCGCCCCCGACGAGCTGCTCGTGGCGGCCAAGGTGGAGTTCGACCCCGAGCTGTCGATGGCCGAGCTGGCCGCTCGCGATCGACGGCGTCGAGGTGGCGATGCGCCGGGCCGTGCCGATCGCCCGCCTGGCGTTCATCGAACCCGACGTGCTGCGTCGGTCCTGACGACGTCGCGCCGGCGTACACTCGCAGTCGAACGACTGAACGGGGAGCCCGCGGGACACGGCGGGCTGAGAGGGTGGTCGCCGCCACCGACCCGAGAACCTGATCCGGGTAATGCCGGCGGAGGGAGCACAGCATGGGCACGATCCCCGCCCACCACACGCCACCATCACCGCCACCGGACGCCCCGGTGTGCGTCGTGGTGGTCACCGGCTCGGCGCCCCTGCACCGACGGGCGATCGCCGCCGTGCCGCCCGGTGCCTACGTCGTGGCCGCCGACGGCGGGCTCGACCACGCCCGCGCCGCCGGGCTCGACCCCGACCTGCTCGTCGGCGACCTCGACTCGATCAGCCCGGTCGGGCTGGCGTGGGCCGTCGAGCACGCGCAGGTCGAGCGTCATCCCGCCGACAAGACGTGCACCGACACCGAGTTGGCCCTGGCGCTCGCCGCTCGGCGCTCGCCCGATCACGTGCTGCTCGTCGCCGGCGCCGGCGACCGCCTCGACCACGCCCTCGCCGCGCTCGGAGCCCTCGGCGCGCCGTCACTCGAGCGGGTCGCCGAGGTCGAGGGGTGGTGGGGCTGCGACCACGTGCGCGTGGCCCGCCCCGGGCGGCCGGTGACGCTCGAGCGTCGCGCCCGGCACCACGTTCTCGGTGCTCGCCGCCCACGGCGGGTGCGACGGCGTCACGGTCACCGGTGCCCGTTGGCCGCTCACCGACGCGACGCTCGGCCCGCTCGTCGGACTCGGCGTGTCGAACGAGGCGACCGCGCCGCCGGTCGGCGTCGCCGTCGCCGTCGGCATCGCCACCGTGCTCGTTCCCGGAGCCCAGCCGTGAGGCGGGGCTCGGGCGATGGCGACGCTCGCCGCAGCGCTGCCGGTCCTCGCGGTCACCGCGCCGGCGTCGGCACCATCCGACGGCGGCGATGTGACGCTCGTGGTGTACGACTCGTTCCCCACCGAGGGCACGAGCCTGAACGACGCCCTCGGGCGCTTCACCGACGAGACCGGCATCGACGTGCACATCGTGGTCGCCGGCGACACCGGCACGATGGTGTCGAAGGCGGTGTTGACCGCCGGCAACCCCGAGGGCGACGTGATGTGGGGGGTCGACAACACGTACCTCTCGCGGGTGGTCGACGGCGGCGTGTTCGAGCCCTACGTGGCGGACGGTCTCGACGACGTGCCGGCGGCGCTGCGTGACGGCGTCGGTGACGGCGATCGCCACGCCGGTGGACTTCGGCGACGTGTGCGTCAACGACGACCTGGCCTGGTTCGCCGAGCACGACCTCGACCCGCCCGCCGACCTCGAGGCGCTCGCCGACCCGGCGTACCGCGACCTGCTCGTGGTGGAGGATCCGGCGGCGTCGTCGCCCGGCCTGGCGTTCCTGCTCGCGACGATCGCCCGCTACGGCGACGACGGCTGGGCGGACTACTGGTCGCGCCTCACCGCCAACGGGGTGGAGGTCGCCGACGGCTGGACCGAGGCCTACTACGACCGCTTCAGCGGCGCCGGTGACGGCGACCGCCCGCTCGTCGTGAGCTACGGGACGAGCCCGCCGGCCGAGGTGCTGTTCGCCGATCCGCCGATCGACGCGCCGACCACCGGCGTCATCGCCGACACCTGCTTCCGTCAGGTCGAGTACGCCGGCGTGCTGCGAGGCACCGATGCACCCGACGCGGCGCACCGCCTCGTCGACTTCCTGCTGACCCCGGCGTTCCAGTCGGAGATCGCCCTCAACCTGTTCGTCTACCCGGCGAACGACACCGTCAGCCTGCCCGCCGCGTTCACCGACTTCGCCGTCGTGCCCGACCACCCGGCGACGCTCGATCCGGCCACCATCGCCGCCCACCGCCAATCCTGGATCGAGACCTGGACCGACGTCGTGCTGCGGTGAGTGAGCGAGTCTTCGAGCGAACGAACCACCGAGCACGGTCCTCGGCTCACTGGTGCACGGGCGCTGGATCGAACGCGTCGCATCCGGTGAGCGTGCACCAGTGGAGCGACGGTCAACCGCCTGCCGCGGTGGCTGGCGCCCGCCGCCGCGACGGTGCCGGTCGTGCTGCTGGCGGTTTCTACGTCTGGCCGTTCGTCACCGTGGCCGCTCGCGGCCTGAGCCGGTCGGGTCTGTCGGACACGCTGGGCAGCGCGCTGACGTGGCACATCGTGTGGTTCACCCTGTGGCAGGCGGTGCTGTCGACCGTGCTCACGGTGCTCCTCGGGCTCGCCCCGGCGTACGTGGTGGCGCGCTACCGGTTCCCCGGCCGGCGCCTGCTCGACGGCCTCCTCACCGCCATGTTCGTGCTGCCGACGGTGGTGATGGGTGCCGCGGTGATGGCGGTGCTCCCGACATCACTCGACCGCGGTGTGGTCGCGATCGTCGTGGCCCACGTGGTGTTCAACCTCGCCGTGGTCGTGCGCACGGTCGGCGCGACGCTTGCCGCGCTCCCCCGCGATCTCGAGGCCGCGGCGGCCACGCTCGGCGCTCCGCCGTGGCGCACCTTCGCCGCCGTCGTCCTCCCCCGCCTGCGTTCCAGCATCGCCGCGGCCGCCGGCATCGTGTTCGTCTTCACGTTCACGTCCTATGGCGTCGTCCGCCTCCTCGGTGGCCCACGCCGCTCGACGATCGAGGTGGAGGTGTGGCGTCAGGCGACCCAGTTCGGCGATCTCGATGCCGCGGCGACGCTCGCCCTGTTGCAACTCGTGCTCGTCGGCGCGTTCGTCGTCCTGGGCGGCCGACACGGCCGCCGGGCCGTGCTGACGTTCGACGCCCGGGCCGGCGAACTGCGGACGCACCCGCGGCGCGGCCGCCAGCGCCGCTTCGTCGCCCTCGTCGCCACGGCGACGACGGTCGTCGTGGCGACACCCCTGCTCGGCCTCGTGTTGCGATCGCTGCGACCCGGCGACCGCTACTCGTTCGCCGCCTGGACGCACCTCGGCCGCACCGAGGTGCGGCCCGGCATCAGCCTCGGCGTCGACCCGCTGCAGTCGCTCGCGGGTGTCGGTCGAGGCGATGACCGTCGCCACGCTGCTGGCGGTCGTCGTCGGGACCCTGGCGGCGGTCGCCGTCACCGTCGCCCACCGGCACGGTTGGCTGCTCGACACCGGCCTGATGCTCCCGCTCGCCACGTCGGCGGTGACGGTCGGGCTCGGGCTGGTGATCACCTTCGACACCGCGCCGTTCGACTGGCGCGCCTCGTGGTGGCTGGTGCCGATCGGCCAGGCGCTCGTCGCGCTCCCGCTGGTGGTGCGCACGGTCGTGCCCGCCCTCGACAGCATCGGCCCCGGTCCGGTCGAGGCGGCGGCGACGCTCGGCGCGCCGCCGCTGCGGGCGTGGTGGACGTCGGCCGGGCCGCGACTGCGCCGCCCGGTCGTCGTGGCCGCGGGCCTCGCCGCCACGGTGTCGCTGGGCGAGTTCGGCGCGACCAGCGTGTTGACGCGCAGCGGCCGCGAGACGGTGCCGATCGCCATCGAGCGGCTGCTCGGACGGACCGGCGCGACTGGTGCACGCCCAGGCCTACGTGCTCGCCGTCATCCTCGCCGCCGCCACGGTGGCCGATCGTGATGCTCATCGATCTGGTGTCGACCCGCCGATGACCGACGGCCGCCGATCCGCCTCGAGGTCGACGGCGTCAGCGTGGCGTTCGGTGGCCGTTCGGTGCTGACGGACGTGCACCTGAAGGTCGCGCCCGGTGAGATCGTCGCCCTGCTCGGACCGTCGGGGTCGGGCAAGAGCACGCTGCTGCGCGTCGTCGCCGGCCTGACGCTGCCCGACGCCGGCGTGGTCCGCATCGACGGCGTCGACGTCACCGCGGTGCCGACCCACCGGCGCGACGTCGGCCTGGTCTTCCAGGACGAGCAGCTGTTCACGCAACATGGACGTGGAGGCCAACGTCGCCTTCGGGCTGCGCATGCACCGCCTGGCGCCGGCGCCGCGCCACGCACGCGTCGTCGAGCTGCTGGCGCTGGTCGGCCTCGACGAGTTCGGATCCCGTGCGGTGACCACGCTGAGCGGCGGCGAGGCGAAGCGGGTGGCGGTCGCCCGCTCCCTGGCCCCGCGCCCGCGGGTGTTGCTGCTCGACGAGCCGCTCACCGGGCTCGACCGCGACCTCCACGACCGGCTCGCCGCCGACCTGGCGCGGATCATGCGCGCCGAGCACACGACGGCCGTGCTCGTGACCCACGACCCCGACGAGGCGGCGGCCATCGCCGACCGCGTCGTTAGCCTGCACCAGCTGTGAGCCGCGAGTCTCGAGCAAGCGAACCAGCAAGCACGGTCTTCGGCTCACTGGCGCACCGTCGCAGCATCGGGCGAGTCACACCGCGCCACGGTGCGCCAGCGGCGCGGAGTCGAGGAGGTGGACGTCGCCGACGTCCTGGAGCTGCGGCGACGTGTGCTGCGCGACGGCACGCCGAGCGACGAGCCTGGCTTCGAGGGCGACGACGACCCCACGACCGCGCACCTCGTCGTCCGCGACGACGACGGCGCGGTCGTCGCCACCTCGACGTGGATCGACCGCCGGTTTCCGGACCGGCCCGACGTGGTCGCCGTGCAGTTGCGCGGCATGGCGGTGCGCAGCGACGTCCAGGGCCGCGGGCTGGGCGGCGTGCTCGTCGCCGCCGGCGCCGAACGGGCACGCGCCGCGGCGCCCGGCTGATGTGGGCGAACGCCCGCGACACGGCGCTCGGGTTCTACGCCGCCCACGGCTTCGAGGTCGTCGGCGACGGGTTCGTCACCACGGACACGCGCCTCCCCCACCATCGCGTCGTCCGCCCCCTCTGACCGCTCCCCGCCGGCCACACCCATCGGCCGGCCGAAGATTTCCACAAGCATTTTCGAGCGTGCTGCGCTCGATTTCGCGCCCAGAATCGTGAAGCCGCGGCGGCGTTCCGTTCGCCGGCGCCGCCCGCACCCTGGAGGGTGAAGGAGGTGCCCGACCGATGGACGTCGCCGCCGACCGGCTGCGGATGCGCAGTGCCCACCTGCGCGCCCTCGCCGACCGCCTCGACGACCCCCCGGCCGCCACCCTCGCCGCCGCCGTCGCCGCCGACACGTTGCGCGGTCCGGTCGCCGACCAGCTGGCGGCGCAGGCGCGACGATTTCGCAGCCGGTTGATCGATGCCGCCGGCGACCTGCGGTGGCAGGCTCAGCTGCTCGACGAGCGGACCGCCGCGCTCGACGCCGTGGCGCCACCGTGAGCGGCTACGTCGGTTCGGACCCGACGCGGGTGGCCGCGCTCCGCCGCCGCGTGATCACTGCGATCGACCAGCTCCGAGCGCTGGCCTCCGACGATCCGGCCGCGGCGGCCGCTGTCGCCGCGGCGCGTGCCATCGGCCACGAACTGGCGACGGGTTGGCTGCCGGTGCTCGACCGCCTCGGCGACGACACGTCGATGACCGGGTGGGATCCGGTCGCGGCGGGCCCCGCCACGGTGACACCTTCGGCACCGATGGCCGTCGCGTCGTTCGACACGTCGCTCCGACCGCCGGCGACAGCGCGACGGGTCGCGGTCGACGACGCCCTCGTCACCTGCGACGACCTGCTCGACGGGCGGGGTGACCCCGCCGATGCGATGCAACGGTTGCGGACGTGGCTGGAAGCGCACGGCGACGACCCGGCGCTGATGCGTGCCCTGCTGGGCGGTCTCGGCGTCGACGGCTTCGCCGATGTGCTGCTGATGCTCGGCGCCGTCGAGCCGACCGACGATGCCGTCGCCACCGCGATCGAGCTGCGCGACGGGCTGCGCTTCGTCGGCCCGTCCGACGGATTCGGCGCCGACGCCCTGGCCGGGGTGCTGGTCGCACGCATGCTGGGCGACGACCTCCCGACCGGGACCGACGGCTACGCCCTCGCCGACTTCGTGACCGAAGGCGCCCATCGCCCGATCGGCCTCGATCACGCGCTGGCCGTGCGGTTGGTGGCGTGCGAGCGGCGGTTCGCGGAGGGCGACGCCGGCGCACCCGGCTCAGGACCCTGGGCGATCGCGCCCGGCGGATCCAACCTCACCGCCGTCACCTCGGGACCGGCGTGGACCCCCGACCCCGTCACCGCCCTGCTCACCGAGCTCGCCGGCGACCCCGACGAGGCGCGCGCGGTGTTCAGCGACGTTGCCAGCGCCGAATACCTCGTTCGCGACCGTCCGTACCGTGACGGCTTCACGGCACTGATGGGGTTCGTGGCCGCGGCATGCGCCGGCCCCGATCTCACCGACCCCGAGCGGCCACCCACCACGGCGACGGTGCACGCCGCCAACGTCGCCGCCACTCGGGCCGTCGGCTGGCTGGCCCAGCGTACGGACCTCGACCCCGCCAGGGTCAGCGGGCCGGCGAGCGTGAGCGCGGCGGACGTCGTGGTGGTGCACCTCCTCGCGGCGAGCATGGCGATCGAGCGACCGCCCGCCAGCACGTCGATGACCCCCGCGTTCCTCACCGATCCCGAGCTGGCGACGGTCGACGACGAGTCGCTCGGTGGGCTCGGCGCGGTGGAGGTCGCCGCGTTCGGTCTCGACGGTCTCGACCGCCTCACCGCGATGGCCGCAGCGTCCGACGAAGGGATCCTGCGACTGCGCGCCGGGCTGAACGGCTTCCAGCAACGCCGCGCCGACGGCACGGTGACCCTGATGCTGGCGACCGACGATCCGGCCGTCGCCCAGCGCCGTCTCGACCAGGCGCTGAGCGAGAGCGGGCACATCGAGGGCTACTTCATCGGCGCCATCGGCGGCGCCCTCGAGGGCGCGGCGCAGGCCGCCGACGCCCGCACGTCGTACTTCATCGCCGCGGGAGGCACCGTGGTGGGGATGATGGCGCGCAACGTCCCCCTCGTGCCCTTCTTCGCCAGCGGCCTGCCGCGGGTGCAGGACTGGATGCGGGCGGAGCTCGCCCGATCGAGTGACGCCGTAGTGGCGGATCTCGACGCCCAGGCCACCGCGGCGGGGAGTGCCGTGCTGTACCGCTACACGGCGGCGCTCGTCGGTGCCGGTCTGGTGCCGCACCCCGCCGGCTGGCCGGCGGGTCCGCTGCCGCCCTGGGACGACCTGCGGGCGATGCCGCCGAACCTGGTCGACGAGCTGTGGAACGCGGCGTCCGACCCGGCGCCGGGCGCCGTGGTGCTCGACCTCGACGCGGTCGCCGACGCGGTCACCCTCGAACAGCAGGACGCCTACGTCCGCCTCCCCTGACCACCCGGCCCACCACCAACCGATGGGTGACAGCAGGACCGTACGGTCATGTTGTCACCCATCGGTTGGAGGCCAGGGCGGCCGACGAGTCAGAAGATGCCGGCCGGCTCCAGGCCGTCGATGTCGCTGCGCCCCATCAGCCACAGCAGCCGGGTGAGCTCGGGCGCGGCGAGCGCCTCGAGCGGCAGACCGGCGGTGCCCATCGGCGTGCGGGCGTTCCACGTCATCGTCTGACGTTCGAGCTCCTCGCGCACGTACTCGGCCGGCCACTGCTCGGGCGTGTAGCCGTCGTCGCCCAGGTCGGTGTGGTGCACGAGCACCTCGCGCCACCGGCGGAACGGCACGTCGGCCACCGGCGCCGGTTGGCCACGTCCGCTCACGCCGGCCCCGTCCCAGCGAGTGTGGCGAACGCACGCCGCCTCGAACATCGCCGCCGTCAGCCGGACGTCGTCGACCAGCTCACCCCACGGGCGACCCGACCCGGCGGCGATGTCGCCGTCGCGCTGCTCGAGCCCGCCCGGGTACTGGGACACCGACAGGCCGAGCTCGGCGCCCTCGAGCAGGCGCTGCAGGCTCTCGGCATTGCGGGCGATGTGGGTGAGCAGGTGCCCCCGCGTCCAACCCGGCAGCTCGCTCGGCGCCCCGGCGTCGGCTCCCGGCCGACCGGCCATCGCCTCGAGGTGGGCGACGAGGGCGGCGTGGGCATCGACGATCCGCTGCAGATCGAACACGACGCCGAGCGTATTGGCCCGAACACGGCCATCTGGTCACCCACGTTCTCGATATCGAGAACGTGGGTGACCAGAAAGAATGCGCCGAGCGGGTGTGCCGCGACGGGTGGGGACGTGGCACGCTTCGGGCATGGAACTCGGGATGATCGGGCTCGGCCGGATGGGCGCCAACATGGTGCGCCGGCTCACCGCCGCCGGCCACAAGTGCGTGGGCTACGACGTCTCGGCCGACGCCATCGGCGCGCTCACCGACGAGGGGATGATCGGCGCGCCTGCGCCCGCCGACCTCGTCGCCCAGCTCACCGCCCCGCGCCACGTGTGGATGATGGTTCCGGCGGCCTACGTCGGCGACACCGTCGCCGCGCTGGCCCCGCTGCTCGAGCGCGGCGACACGATCATCGACGGTGGCAACTCGTGGTACCGCGACGACATCGACCGCGCCCGATCACTCCTCGCCGACCACGGCATCGACTACGTCGACGTCGGCACCAGTGGCGGCGTCCACGGCCTCGAGCGGGGGTACTGCCTGATGATCGGCGGGGCCGACGCCGCGGTGGGCCGCCTCGCTCCGATCTTCGACGCGCTGGCACCGGGCGTCGACGTCGCCGAGCGCACGCCCACCCGCCTGCGCAGCGGCGAACCACCGGGCAGCGCCGAGCACGGCTGGCTGCACTGCGGCCCGAGCGGTGCCGGGCACTTCGTGAAGATGGTCCACAACGGCATCGAATACGGCTTGATGGCCGCCTACGCCGAAGGCCTCAACGTGCTCGCCAAGGCCGACATCGGCAGCGAGGAGCACGCCGCCGACGCCGAGACCGCACCGCTCGTCCATCCCGAGTACTACCGCTACGACCTCGACCTCGCCGCCGTCACCGAGGTGTGGCGTCGCGGGAGCGTGGTGGCCAGCTGGCTGCTCGACCTCACGGCCGACGCCCTCGCCGCCGATCCGCAGCTGTCGGCCTACGCCGGCAGCGTGTCCGACTCCGGCGAGGGGCGCTGGACGATCGCCGCCGCCATCGACGAGGGGGTGCCGACGCCGGTGCTGTCGGCCGCCTTGTACCAGCGGTTCAGCTCGCGTGGCCGCGCCGACGTCGCCGACAAGGTGCTCTCCGCCATGCGTGCCGGGTTCGGCGGCCACATCGAGCGCACGGAGACGACGCGATGAGCAAGCGAGTCTTCGAGCGAGCGAATCAGCAGGCACGGTCCTCGGCTCACGGGTGCACCATCACGGCGTTCCCCGGCCACGCCACATACTGCCCGCGCAGTCGCTGGCCGCTCACTCGCTGGCGCTCGCTCGCTCGCACGAGGGTGCACCAGTGATCCCGGCCGCCACCTCCACCCGGGCTCGCCGCGCACCGGTGCAGGCCGCGATCACCCCCAGCCAGCACGCCCTCGCCGGCTCGAGCGGACGGCTGCAACCCGCCGATGCCCTCGTGCTGTTCGGCGCCACCGGCGACCTCGCCAAGCGCAAGCTGTTCCCGGCGCTGTACCAGATGGAGCGCCGCGGCGAGCTGACGGTCCCGGTGATCGGGGTCGCCCGCAGCGACTGGACCGACGCGTCGTTCCGCGAGCACGCCGGCGAGGCGATCCGCGAGTTCGTCGACGAGCCGCGGGAACCGGTGATCAAGCGCCTGTGCAAGCGACTCGACCTCATCCAGGGCGACTACTCCGACACCGCCACGTGGACGTGGCTGCGCGAGACGCTCGACCGCGACGACTCGCGCACCGCCGTCTACTACATGGCCATACCGCCGACGATGTTCCCGACGGTGGCCGAGTCGCTGGCGTCGGTCGGTCTCAACAAGCGCGGCCGGATCGTGGTGGAGAAGCCCTTCGGGCGCGACCTCCGGTCGGCTCACGAGCTCAACGCCGTGCTGCACCAGGTCTTCCCGGAGACCCACATCTTCCGCATCGACCACTACCTGGGCAAAGAGTCGGTGGAGGACCTCCTGGTGTTCCGCTTCTCCAACTCGCTGTTCGAGCCGGTCTGGAACCGTCGCTACGTGCGCAGCGTGCAGATCACGATGTCCGAGACGATCGGCGTCGAGGGACGGGGCTCCTTCTACGACTCGGTCGGAGCGGTGCGCGACGTGTTCCAGAACCACCTGCTGCAGGTGCATGGCCCTGCTGGCGATGGAGCCGCCGGTCGGCCACGAGGCGAGCTACCTCCAGGACGAGAAGGTCAAGGTGTTCGCCGCCACCGAGCCCATCGACTGCGACAAGCTCGTCCGCGGCCAGTACGCCGGCTACAAGCAGGAGCCCGGCGTCGCCAAGGGTTCGCGCACCGAGACGTTCGTCGCCGCCACGATGCACATCGACTCGTGGCGCTGGGCCGACGTGCCGTGGTACGTGCGCGTCGGCAAGGGCCTCGCCCAGGCCGCCACCGAAGCGGTGATCGAGCTGGCGTCCCCGCCCCGGATGCTGTTCGACGAGTCCGGCGGAACGTCCCCGGAGCGCAACCTGATCCGCCTGCGGATGGGCAAGCGCGACGGGGTCACGATGAACGTGCAGGCCAAGACCCCAGGGCCGGAGCTCGACAGCCAGGCCGTCGATCTGTCGGTCGACTTCGCCGCCGCCCTCGGCGAACGCCGCGAGCCGTACGAGCGCCTGCTCGGAGACGCCCTCATCGGCTCGGCGCGGCGCTTCGCCCGCGAAGACACGGTCGAGCAGATGTGGCGGATCGTCGACCCGGCCCTGACCAGGTGCGGCCCCACCGGCTCGAGCCCGGTGCACCGCTACGCCCTCGGCTCGTGGGGACCCAAGCAGGCCGACTCGCTGCTGCCCCGCGGCGACCACTGGTTCGCCCCGTCGGGGTGACGACCTCGTCGTACACTCCTCCCGTGACCGAGGCGTCCGACGCACCCACGGAGGATCCGCGGCCCGACGACCTGCGCCGAGTGCCCTCGGTGGTGGTGCTGAACACCGGCGACGGCAAGGGCAAGAGCTCGGCGGCGTTCGGCGTGATGATCCGCGCCGTCGCCCGTGGCTGGCCGGTGGCGGTGGTGCAGTTCGTCAAGAGCGGCAAGTGGCACGTCGGCGAGGAGAAGATCGGCCGCCAGCTCGGCGTCGACTGGTTCAACGTCGGTGACGGCTTCACGTGGGACTCGGCCGATCTCGAGCACGACAAGGAGCTCGCCCGCGCCGGCTGGCAGACCGCCGCCGCGATCATCGCCGCCGGCGCCCACCGGCTGGTCGTGCTCGACGAGATCACGTACCTGTGCACGTGGGCGTGGATCGACACGGAGGCGGTCGTCGAGGCGATCCGCTCCCGGCCGCGCGACGTCAGCATCGTGCTCACCGGACGCGACGCCCCGGCCGAGTTGATCGACGTGGCCGACACCGTGACCGAGATGCGCAAGGTCAAGCACGCGTACGACGCCGGCATCACGGCGCTGCGCGGCATCGAGTACTGACGTGGCGGCCGGGGCGTTGCGGGCGCTGCTCGCCGACCAGCCGACACCCGACGACGCGGCGGTGGCCGCGGTGCACGCACGCGCCGCCGAGATCATGCGCCCACCGGGCGCGCTGGCGTGGCTGGACGACATCGCCGCATGGGTGGCGGGGTGGCAACGCACGGCGCGACCGCGCGTCGAACGGCCGGCGGCCCTCGTGTTCGCGGCCGACCACGGGATCGCCGCCGCCGAGTCCGTGAGCGCGGTCGCGCCGAAGGTGACGGCGGCGATGTTCGCCGCCGCCGAGCGCGGGCGCGGGACCATCAACGCGTTCGCCCGCATCGCCGGGGCGTCGGTACACGCCGTCGACGTCGGCATCGCCCACCCCACGGCCGACATCCGCACCGACGCCGCCCTCACGCCGGAGCGCTTCGACGCCGTGACGGCGACGGCGATCGCCGCCGTCGACGCCCTCGACACCGACCTGCTCGTGCTCGGCGAGATCGGCGTCGGCAACACCACGGCGGCCGCAGCGATCGCGGCTGCGCTCGCCGGCGGCGAAGCGGCCGCGTGGGTCGGGCGGGGCACCGGAGTCGACGACGCCGGGCTCGCCCGCAAACGGCGGGCGGTGCAGGAGGCGGCGCGGCGCATCGCCGGTGTCACCGACCCGCTGGAGGTGTTGCGCGAGGTCGGCGGCGCGGAACTGGTGGCGGTGGCCGCAGCCGTTGCCGCCGCCCGGCAGCGCTCGCTCCCCGTCGTCCTCGACGGGTACGTGGTCAGCGCCTCGGTGCTCCCGCTGGTGCTCGTCGCGCCGCAGGCGCTGGCCCACTGCATCGTCGGCCACTGCTCCACCGAACCCGGCCACCGCCGGCTGCTCGAGCGGCTCGGCCAGCGACCGCTCCTCGACCTCGACATGCGCCTCGGCGAGGGCAGTGGGGCGATGGCCGCCGTGCCGCTCGTGGCCATGGCCTGTGCGGGCGTCAGCGACGTACCCACGTACGCCGAGTGGTTCGGCGGTGAGGGCGCCAGCGACACCCGGTGAAAGGATCGCCCGCCCGAGATGCTCATAGGGTGTGGTGATCGTCGAGCGAGTGGATTGGGACGAGGAGGCCGCGCGCCCGGCTCCGCGCCCGAGCGGGCGCGGAGCCGGTCGGCCCGTCCCACGATCGCCGACATGTCGGTGGTGCTCCACCGCGCCCTCGTCGCCCGCAACGGCCTCGATCGCGGCGCCGACGCGGCCGCGTCGGCGATGGCGTGGGCGTGGGAGCACCGCGACGAGCTGGCCGCGATCGACAACCCGGTCGGCTACCTGTACCGCGTCGGGCAGTCGTCACTCCGCCGCGGCTACCGGCTCGATCGCCTCCGGGTCGACCTGCTCCCCGACACGGTCACCCACGACACCCCCGGTGTCGACCACGAACTGTTCGACGCCCTCCGTGAGTTGACGCCGGACCAGCGCGTGGCCGTGGTCCTGGTGCACATGTACGGCTTCAGCTACCGCGACGTCGCCGACGTGATCGGTGCCAGCGACGCGGCGGTCACCAACTACGTCCACCGCGGCCTGAAGCGCCTCCGCGAGGTGCTCGAGCGAGAGGAGCGGCGGCCGCAATGAGCGAGCGAGTCTTCGAGCGAGCGAATCATCAGACACAGTCTTCGGCTCACTGGTGCACCATCGCCGAAATGGGCGCGTTCCATTGTGCAAGGGTGCACCAGTGAGCCAGCCCGTCGGTGACCTCGAGCGACGTCTCGCCGACGCCGCGCCGACCCTCGACGCCGCGATCGACGCCCACGAAGCAGGCGCGGCGCGGTCCGTGCGCTCCGTGCCGAGGGGCGACCGCCAGCACGCGCTCACGCGGCGTCGGCTGCTGGCGTCGGTCGCCGCGGTCGGTGTGGTGGCCGCCGGCGCCGCCGCGGTGCCCGTGGTGCGCCGCTTGCAGGGCGACGGCGACGCGTCGGGCGGCGACGCTCCGGCGACGACCGACGCCACCACGACCACGGCCGCCCCCACCACGACCGCCGCGGCCACCACGACCACTGCGCCGGCGACCCATCTGGAGCAGCCGCTCGGACGCGGGTCGAGCGGCAGCGACGTGTCTGCGGTGCAGCAACGCCTGACCGACCTCGCGTTCGCGCCGGGCGTGATCGACGGCAAGTTCGGCACGCAGACCGAAGCCGCGGTGTGGGCATTCCAGAAGCTCGTGCTGCAGATCCCCCGCGACGATGCCACCGGCGTGGTCGACGACGCGCTCTGGCAGGTGATGCAGGAGCCGATCGACATCCAGCCGCGACGGCCGAACGCGGGGACCACCAACCACACCGAGGTGTACCTGCCCGAGCAGGTGGTGGCGTTCTTCACGCGCCGACCGGCCGGCGTTGGTCACCCACTTGTCGAGCGGCAACGGGCAGGAGTGGCGCCAGGTCGTCACGATCGACGTCGGTGAGTTCGGCAACGAGCACGGCTCGGCGCCGATCGTGCGCGGCGAGATCGGCTATTCCGACACCCCTGGCGGCATCTTCAGCTTCGACCGCTTCGTGCAGGGCCGGCGTGAGAGCGCCCTCGGCGGGATGTACAACCCGGCCTACTTCAACTACGGCATCGCCATCCACGGCGCCCACGAGGTGCCGCTGCACCCGGCGTCGCACGGCTGCATCCGCATCCCGATGGCGATCTCCGAGACGTTCCAACAGCTCTTGTCGCTCGGCGACGAGGTCTACGTGTGGGACGGCCAGAAGGAACCCGAGGTGTACGGCTGGGACAACCCGCCGCGCTTCAACCGCGTCGACCCCGAGTGGGTCCCGCCGCCGACGGCCGCCACGGTCCCCCCGACCACCACGACGGTGGTGTAGTGCGGCCGTGCGGTTCACCCGTTGGAACTGCACGGTTGCTTGCTCTTCAAGAGCGATGAGCGGCGTGCGCAGTGGGTCGCCGCGGGTTGCTCGATCGTGTCGACCGCACACCCGTCGCCCACGCGCCGCCACCAGCACCGCTTCAGGAGCAAGCAACCGTTCCCCGCGACGAGCCGGACCCGTCGGTCGAAACGCCTACCCGGCCGCGACGAACTTGGCGATGCGGGCGATCCCCTCGGCGGCGATGTCGTCGCTGACGGCGAACGAGAACCGACCGTACCCGGGAGCGCCGAACGCCTCGCCGGGGACGAACGCCACCTTGGCCTCGGTGAGCACGTGGTCGGCGAGCTCGAGCGTGCTCGTGCAGGTGCGCCCCGCCAGGTCGCGGCCGAGCAGCCCGGTGAGGTTGGGGAAGCAGTAGAACGCACCCTGCGGCTCGATGCACGTGACACCGGGGATGTCGTTGAGCGCGGCGTGCATCGCCGTCGCCCGTCGGGCGAACGCCTCGCGCATCATCGCCACCGCCGACAGATCGCCGCTGACGGCGGCGAGCGCCGCGCGCTGGGCCACGTTCGACACGTTCGACGTGGTGTGGCTCTGGAAGTTGGTCGCCGCCTTGACCACGTCGGCGGGCCCGATCAGCCAGCCGACCCGCCAGCCGGTCATGGCGTACGTCTTGGCGACGCCGTTCAGGATCAGGCACTGCTCGGCCAGCTCGGGCACGACCGCCGGCATCGACACGAAGCGGTGGTCGCCGTACGTGAGGTGCTCGTAGATCTCGTCGGTCACCACCCATACCCCGCGCTCGACCGCCCAGCGTCCGATCGCCTCCACCTGCTCGGGCGGGCACACCGCGCCGGACGGGTTGTTCGGGCTCACGAACAGCAGCACCTTGGTGCGCGGCGTCCACGCCGCGTCGAGCTGGTCGATCGTCACCTGGAACCCGGTCGCCTCCGTGGTGTCGATCACCACCGGCACGCCACCGGCGAGAGCGATCGCCTCGGGGTAGGTGGTCCAGTACGGCGCCGGCACGAGCACCTCGTCGCCCGGGTCGCAGAGCGCGGCGAACGCCGTGAACACGGCGTGCTTGCCGCCGTTCGTCACCAGCACCTGGCCGGCGGCGCACTCGACGCCGCTGTCGCGCCGCGTCTTCACGGCGATGGCCTCGCGCAGCTCGGGCAGCCCGGCGGCGGGCGTGTACTTGTGGTTGCGCGGGTCGGCGGCCGCCGCGCGCGCCGCTTCGACGATCGGCGCCGGCGTCGGGAAGTCGGGTTCGCCGGCACCGAAGCCGATGACGTCCTCACCCTGGGCCTGCAGGGCCTTGGCCTTGGCGTCGACGGCCAGCGTGGCCGATTCGGCGATGGCGGCGAGACGGCCGGACACGCGGCTGGGTTGTGCACTCACGTCTGAAGATCCTCGGGTCGGTGGAGTTCGGCGGTGCGACGGATGTCGCCGCAACCGGCGACCGCAGTATGCCTGGGCGCTGACATGCTGTCACAGTGACCGAGCCGACCCCGATCGAGTTCCCCATCCCCTCCGACCTGCTGCCGGCCGACGGCCGGTTCGGGTGCGGACCGTCCAAGATCCGACGCGAACAGCTCGATGCCCTCGCCGCATCACCAGTCCTCGGCACGTCGCACCGCCAGGCGCCGGTGCGCCAGCTCGTCGGCTCCGTGCGCCGCGGGCTGACCAGCCTGTTCGAGCTGCCCGACGGCTGGGAGATCGTCCTCGGCAACGGCGGCACCACGGTCTTCTGGGACGTCGCCACGTTCGGACTCGTCGAGCGGCGCAGCCACCACCTCGTGTTCGGCGAGTTCTCGTCCAAGTTCGCCGACGCCTGCGCCTCGGCACCGCACCTCGCCGAACCGGTGGTCGTCGCCGCCCCGCCCGGCACCCATCCGGCGATCGTCGCCGACGACGACGTCGACGTGTACGCCCTCACCCACAACGAGACCTCCACCGGGGTGGCGATGGAGCTCGCCCGCCCGGCGGGCGCCGCTGACGGCCAGCTCGTCGCCGTCGACGCCACCTCCGGCGCCGGCGGGTTGACGTGGGACACGGCCGCCGTCGACGTCTACTACTTCGCTCCCCAGAAGTGCTTCGCCTCCGACGGCGGTCTGTGGATCGCCGCCTGCTCGCCGGCCGCGGTGGAGCGGATCGAGCGCATCGCCGCATCCGATCGCTGGCGGCCAGCCTCGCTCGACCTCGGCGTCGCCCTCTCCAACAGCCGGCTCGACCAGACCTACAACACACCGGCGCTCGCCACGCTGGTGCTGCTCGCCGCCCAGCTCGAGTGGATGCTGTCGCTCGGCGGCCTCGACGCGTGCGCCAAGCGCTCCCAGGCATCGGCCGACCACCTCTACGGGTGGGCCGAGTCGCGCGACTGGGCGTCGCCGTTCGTGACCGCATCCGGCCCAGCGCTCGAGCGTGGTCGGCACGATCGACCTCGCCGACCACATCGACGCGGTGAAGGTGTCGGCGGCGCTGCGGGCCAACGGCGTGGTCGACACCGACAGCTACCGCAAGCTCGGGCGCAACCAGCTGCGCATCGGGATGTTCCCCGCCATCGACACCGACGACGTGGTGGCCCTGACCGCGTGCATCGACCACCTCGTCGAGCACCACCTCGACGGTCTGGCCTAGACCGAGCACGGCGTGAACGCGCACCCGTCGAGCTCACCCTCGACGACGCTGTCGGCGCGTCGCTCACCGCGCCGGTGCTGCTGGTCGCCTTGAGCGGTTTGTTCGACGTGGCCAACGTCGCGACGACAGCGCTCGACCACCTCGCCGCCGGGCCGACGGCGGTGGTGGTCGGCGAGATCGACCCCGACCCGTTCTTCGACTTCACGGTCGAGCGCCCGTCGGTCGAGTTCGTCGACGAGCGCCGCGTCGTCACGTGGCCGCAGAACTCGTTCCAGGTGGTCCGCACCGGAGGTCGCCACGACCTCGTGGTGCTCTCGGGCGTCGAGCCGCACCTGTCGTGGCGGACGTTCGTCGACTGCCTGTTGTGGGTCGTCGAGCGCCTCGGTGTCGAGCTCGTCGTCACGCTCGGTGCCACCGCCGACGTGGTGCCGCACACCCGCGCCCCCATCGTGGTCGGCAGCACGAGCGATCCGGAGATCGCTGCCGCGAGCGGCCTCGTCGCCCCCACGTACGAGGGCGTCACGGGCCTGCTGGGTGTGCTCCACGGCGCCCTCGCCGCCGCCGGGGTGCCGTCGGTATCGCTCCGCGTCGGCGTGCCGCACTACATGGCGATGGTCGAACACCCGCGGGCGGTGCAGTCGTTGCTGCGGCACCTCGCCCACGTGATCGACGTTCCCATCACGATCGACCTCGGCGAGGCGATCGAGCGGTGGGACGAGGTGCACGACAACGCCCTCGCCGAGGACTCGAAGCTGCAGACGTACGTGCGGATCCTCGAGGCCGAGCACGACCGGCGTACCGAAGCAGCGGTGGCATCGGGCGACGACCTCGCCGCCCGCTTCGAGGACTACCTGCGCGCCGCCGGCGAGACCGCAGCCGACGACCCCGGCGACGACGACCCCGACGACGACGCCGGGGCGGGCGACCCGGACCAGGGCGCCGGGTGACCGCGAGCGGTTCGACGCCGGCGTGGTGGCTCGACGAGCTCGCCCACGCCGGACCCGAGCACCTCGACGCCGACTACGTGTCGACCTACACGGCGAAGGCGGGGTTCGACCCGACCGACGACATCGACGCGCTGGTCGCCCTCGGCCTCGACGGCGCGGCCACGGTCGTCGACCTCGGTGCCGGCACCGGCATCTTCACCGCTGCCGCCGCAGCGGTCGCCGGACGCGTCGTCGCGGTCGACGTATCACCGCCGATGGTCGCCGCGCTCCGCGCCACCGTCGACGCGCTCGGCCTCGACAACGTCACCGTGGTATCGGCCGGCTTGCTGAGCTACGTGCACGACGGCGCGCCACCCGGCTTCGTCTTCTCCCGCAACGTGCTCCATCAGGTGCCCGACTTCTGGAAGGCGGTGACGCTGGCGCGGATCCACGACCTGCTCGCCCCCGGCGGCGTGCTGCGACTGCGCGACCTGGTGTACGACTTCGAGCCGGGCGACGCCGCCGTCGCGATCGACCGTTGGTTCGCCGGTGCGGTCGACGATCCGGCGCGTGGCTGGACGGCCGACGAACTGGCCGAACACGTCCGCACCGAGCACAGCACGTTCACGTGGCTGCTCGAGCCGATGCTCGACCACGCCGGCTTCGAGGTGATCGACCGCGCCACGAACCGAGGTGCCTACGCCGCGTACACGTGCCGCCGCCGCTGACGCGGGTCGAGCGCAGCCATCAGTCGACCCCGCCGATCAGCAACTGCCACAGCACCAGGATCACGCCGACAACGATGAGGATGGCGGCGTCGCCACGAACATCTGGCCGGCCACGCTCATCTCCGGTCGCGGTACTTCACGGCGGGTCCGATTGCGGCGGCGCAATGCGCCGCTGATCACGCCGGCGGCGGCAACCGCGGCCAGGCGCCACCGTCGCGGAGTTGTCGCACCCCGTGCTCCACTCCCATCCGAGGACCGATCCAACGCGTGAACAGGAGCTGCCAATTCGCCAGTGAGAACCCCTGGGCGCTCAAAGCTTCTCCGTTCACGGTCATGCCGTATGCGTAAACGACCAGGGATGCGCTGAGTGCGACGTATTTCCAACCGCGCTGCAGCAGAGCAACGATCGCAACGGCCCACAACAGGAACAACACGTACATCGCCAGGACGCGTTGTAATCGGCTCGAGCCGGAGGTCGGCCACACACCGGCCGACCGCTTGTCACCCCGGTCGCGAAACGGTCCCGGGCGACGGTTGATGTGCGACCGCCTAGCCGAACGTTACCCATCGTCATGCACCGCCCATGTGGTGATCAGGCCGCGGTGATCGCTTCCCGGCACGGTGACGTCCCGGTTGGCCATCGGCGACCGCACGCGTTGCCCAGGGCGTGGTCGAGGCGCATCACCGGGAACGGCAGGAAGCGCCCGATCGGCCACGAGAACGTGAGACCTCGGCCGCCTCGCTCCACCGCGTCGACCACCCCGTCACCGAGCAGCGTCGGCATACTGCGGGTTCCAGCGGGTGGCGTTGAAGTCGCCGGCGAGCAACGTCGGCAGGGGCGAGCGGTGGGCGAACGCGTTCGACGGCCGCCAACTCGGCGCGCCACTCGTCGACGCCGAGGCGTCGGATCGCTCACGTGCACGGCGAGCACGTCGACGCTCGTGTCGCCCACCGCGACCGATGGCGCTGCGGGTAGCCCGATTGGCGATCGACTCGATCGAGCCGGCGAGGATCGGCAGCCGGGAGTAGATCCCCTCCACGCTTCCCGCCCGCTCGTCGAACTCGTTGCGCTCGTGGTACGGGAAGCGCTGCTCGAGGCCGGCGCGCCTCGAGCGCTGCTGCATGTCGCGCGAGATCTCGACGAGCACGAGCACGTCGACATCGGCGGCGACGATCGCCTTCGCCGCCGCATCCGGCGTCGGGTTCTGCGTCGTAGAGGTTGGCGCTGAGGATCGTCAGCCGGGGCGCTTCGGCCGCCCAGGCCGGCACCGACGTCGCACCGAGCAGCC
Organism: Ilumatobacteraceae bacterium; assembly: GCA_963719295.1. Lineage (GTDB taxonomy): Bacteria > Actinomycetota > Acidimicrobiia > Acidimicrobiales > Ilumatobacteraceae > Desertimonas. The sequence continues at coordinate 28,777 of CAVRBV010000033.1, read as the reverse complement.
GGGATCACGAGCGCCAGATGGGCGGCCACGAGGAGCGCCGCGCGCCGCCGCGAGCACCCAGCGGCGGCGCCACACGGCGAGGCCGACGACGACGTAGACCGGCAGGAACACCAGTGGCGTGAGGCTCTGGAGCAGCACCGTGAAGATGACCGGGCCGGGTGATGCGCAGCGCCCGCGAGGCGAGCAGCCACACGAGCCCGACCACCACCACCCAGCACGCGACGAGGCCGGCGCGACGGAGCCGGTGGGGCCACGGCGAGACGGTCCCCGCCTCGGTGGCGGGGGCGACGACCACCACTCGCTCGTCCGTGACGCCGGCTCCGCCGCAGCCGGCGGCACTACCCGGCCGCGGCGGCGAAGCCCTTCTCGAGGTCGGCGATGATGTCCTCGATCGACTCCAGACCGACGCTCAGGCGCACCAGACCCGGGGTGACGGCCGACAGCGCCTGCTCCTCGGGCGTGAGCTGGCTGTGCGTGGTGCTCGCTGGATGGATCACCAGGCTGCGCACGTCGCCGATGTTGGCCACGTGACTGTGCAGCGAGAGAGCCTCGACGAAACGCTTGCCGGCCTCGAGGCCGCCCTCGATCTCGAAGGCGAGCACCGAGCCGAAGCCGCGGCCGCCGCCGTACTTCAGCGCCAGCTCGTGGTACGGGCTGCTGGGCAGGCCGGCGTAGGCGACCGAGAGCACGTCGTCGCGGGCATCGAGGTACTCCGCCACCTTCTGGGCGTTGGCGAAGTGACGCTCCATGCGCAGGCTCAGCGTCTCGACGCCCTGCAGGATCAAGAACGCGTTGAAGGGCGAGAGCGCGGCGCCGATGTCGCGCAGCATCTGCACGCGCGCCTTGAGCACGAACGCGCCGGGGCCGAGCGCCGGCCAGTAGGCAAGGCCGTGGTAGCTCGGGTCGGGCTCGGTGAAGCCGGGGAAGCGGCCGGACGCGCCGAAGTCGAACTGCCCGCCGTCGACGATCGCCCCGCCGATCGACGTGCCGTGCCCGCCGAGGAACTTGGTGAGGCTGTGCACGACGATGTCGGCGCCCCACTCGATCGGACGGATCAGGTAGGGCGTCGGGACGGTGTTGTCGACGACGAGGGGCAGGCCCTCGGCGTGGGCGACGGCGGCGATCGGCTCGATGTCGAACACGTCGTTCTTGGGGTTGGGCAGCGTCTCGCCGTAGAACGCCTTGGTGTTCGGGCGCACCGCGGCCTTCCACGCGTCGAGGTCGGCCGGGTCGTCGACGAACGTGACCTCGATGCCCATCTTGGGGAGGGTGTAGTGGAACAGGTTGTACGTGCCGCCGTAGAGCGAGGGCGACGAGACGATGTGGTCCCCGGCCCCGGCGAGGGTCAGCAGGGCGAGCGTTTCGGCCGACTGTCCCGACGCCACCGCCAGCGTGCCGGGCAGCCCGATCGCCGTGGTGACGCCGCCCTCGAGGGCGTTGAGGCGACCTTCGAGGGCCGCCGTCGTCGGGTTCATCACCCGCGTGTAGATGTTGCCGACGTCGGCCAACGCGAACAGGTTGGCGGCGTGCTCGGTGCTCTGGAATTGGTAGCTGGTGGTCTGGTAGATCGGCACCGCCCGTGCGCCGGTCGTGGGATCCGGGCTGGTGCCGGCGTGGATCTGGCGGGTCTCGAAACCCCACTCGTTGTCACTCATGGCCGTGCAGCATACGCGACCTAAACCCGACCAGCGAGGTCGGGTTTAGGTCCGGGGGGAAACCGAAGATTTCCACACGCAATTTCGTGCCGATCGGCACGATTTCGCGTGTGGAAATCTTGCGGGGTGGGTCAGCCGGCGGCGGTGGTCGCCGGGGTCGACGCCGCCATCGGCGGCATGAGCACGGTGTCGATGAGGAACACCGTGGCGTTCGCCGTCGGGACGTCGGCGCACTGCACGGCGGCGGCGCCACCGTTGATCACCAGTGTGTCGTTGACCATGGCGACGGTCAGGTCGGCACCGTTGACCGTGGTGAACGTCCCGCCGGCCACGAGGTCGGCGCCGCTCAGCTGCTGCGGCAGCACGTGGTAGGTGAGGATCGAGGTCAGCGTCGGCACGTCAGCCAGCACCGACTGCAGGGTGTCGGCGGGGATCTTGTCGAACGCCGAGTTGACCGGGGCGAAGACCGTGAACGGGCCGGCGCTGTTCAGCGTGTCGCCGAGGTTGGCGGCGGTGACGGCGGCGACGAGCGTCGACAGCAGCGGGTTGTTGCTGGCGGCCGTGCCGACCGGGTCGGCGGCCATGCCGCTGACGCTGCCTGGGCCCTCGGCGGGCACGGCGGCGCAGAGCGGGCCGGTCGGGCCGGCCATCGCGCTGTCGGAAGCCATCGGCGTCGTCGGGGCGGTCGAAGCGGACACGGTGCTGGCCACACCGGCGATCGACAGGGTGGCGATGGCGAGGGCACCGATCGCGCGGGACTTTCGAATCATGGACGTCTCCTTCTCGGGGGGCGGATGGGCGGCACGTCATCGCGTCGCCGGGATGTTGTTCGCCACCCCGGGGCCCGCGGATTGGAGACCGCGGAATTTCTCTCGGCACCGGGGCGACCGGGCGGACGAGTCAGGCCGGCGGAACCGGGGCGCCGTCGGACCAGCGGTTGCCCGACCACACGTTGCCCGGTCGGTCGGCCAGGAAGTCGGTGATCGCTCCCCACGTCCCGCACTTGCCGTTGTCGCCTCGCTGGAACACGTTGTCGGTGAACACGATATCGGTGGCGTTCTGCGGGTCGCTCGTGAACGGCTTGCCGAGGGTGCCGCCGCCATAGGCGCAGTAGCCGAGCCCGACCGGGTTGGCGACGAAGAGGTTCGCCCGATCGTGTTCCCGGTGATCGGGGCGAAGTCGGCGTAGCCGGTCATGTCGGCCGAACAGCCGATCTCGGGGTTGTTGAAGGGCCCGGCGTAATCGCAGGCGAGGGTGTTGTGGATCAATGTCCCGTGCTGCTCGACGCGGATCGCCGACGCGTGCCACTCGCTGTCCGGATCGAGGTCGGTGCCGTGGATCCACGAGTCCTGGATCGTGCAGTCGAGACGGCAATAGATGCCGCCGTTGCCGCCGACGATCTCGCTGCGGAGCACGACGAAATTGTCGATCCCGATCGCCCGGTCCTTCGCGAGGCGTCGGGCGAGCCGTTCACCACCGAGTCCTCGATGCGGAACGAGGTGTGCGCTCAGGCGTCCCGTTCCGTTGACCGGCCGAGGCGCGTGATGGTCGATGTCGGGGTGCCGTCGACCACCTCGAGGTCGCAGTCCGACCCGACCTTGGCGTCGATGACGGTCCCGGGGTCGGTGATCGTGCACGGCCCGTCGTAGGGCGTGAGCTCGGTGCCGGCCGGCACGCCGACGTTGCCCGGCCCGGGGAAGCAGCCGCCGAGACCGTCGGAGCACCCACCGGGGGTCGCCGCCGGGGCGTCGCCGACACCGTCCCGCGCCGGCGGGTGTGTCGATGTCGGCGCCTCGATCGTGACCGGCGTCGCCGGTGCTGCAGCACCCGGGGGACGACGCCGGCCGGGCGAGCGTGCCGACCGCGAGCAGCACCACCCCGACCCCGGCCGCCGCCCGTGCGATCACCGAGCCCAGTCTGCGCCGCCGAGGGCCGCGACCTCGCGCCACTTCCGTCGGCTCACGTCGACGTCCGCGCCGCGCTCCTCACGGCGTACGATTCTGGGGCGCGAAATCGAGCGGGCGCTCGATTTGCTTGTGGAAATCAGGAATCCGGCGGCGACGTCAGCCGCCGGAGGCCTCGGCGACCTTGGTCCGGCCGGCCGAGATCCACGGCATCATCGCCCGCAGGCGGCCGCCGACCAGCTCGATCGGATGATCCTTGCCCTCCTGTTGGAGGCGCTTGTAGTTCTCGCGGCCGGCTTCGCTCTCGGCCACCCACTCCTCGGCGAACTGCCCGGACTGGATCTCCTCGAGGATGCGGCGCATCTCCTCCTTCGTGTCCTCGGTGACGATGCGCGGGCCACGCGTGAGGTCGCCGTACTCGGCGGTGTCGGAGATCGAGTAGCGCATCCCGGCGATCCCCTCCTCGTACATCAGGTCGACGATCAGCTTCACCTCGTGGAGGCACTCGAAGTACGCCATCTCCGGCGCGTAGCCGGCGTCGACGAGCGTCTCGAACCCGGCCTGCACGAGCCGGGTCAGCCCGCCGCACAGCACGACCTGCTCGCCGAACAGGTCGGTCTCGGTCTCCTCCGGGAACGTGGTCTCGATCACCCCGGCGCGGGTGGCCCCGATGGCGTCGGCGTAGGACAGCGCCAGCGCCTTGGCGTTGCCGGAGGCGTCCTGCTCGACGGCGATCAGCGCCGGCACACCGCCGCCCTCCTCGTACGTCCGCCGCACCAGGTGACCGGGGCCCTTGGGCGCCACCATGATCACGTCGACGCCCTCGGGCGCGGCGATCCGCCCGAAGCGAACGTTGAAGCCGTGGGCGAACGCCAAGGCCTTCCCGGGCGTCATGTGCCGGGCGATGTGCTCGTCGTAGATCGCCTTCTGTTCGGTGTCGGGGGCGAGGATCATCACGACGTCGGCGCGCTCGGCGGCCTCGTCGATCGACAGCACCTCGAGGCCCTGGGCCTCGGCCTTGGCGCGCGACGACGAGCCCTCGCGGAGCCCGACGACGACGCGCACGCCCGAGTCCGACAGGTTGAGGGCGTGGCCGTGGCCCTGCGACCCGTACCCGATGATCGCCACGGTCCGGCCGTGGATCAGTGAGGGGTCGGCGTCGGCGGCGTAGTACACGTTGGCGGACATCACGCTGTTCTTCCTTTCGTGGCGCGCACCCGCGCCTGTCGATCGAGCTTGGGCAGGGCGACCCGCCCGGAACGTTGCAGCTCGACGATGCCGTACGAGCCGAGGAGAGCCTCGAAATCATCGAGCTTGTCGGGGCGCCCCTCCAAACTGACCGTGATCGCCTCCATGCCCACGGCGAGCACCTTGGCGTCGAAGATGTTGGCGATCTCCACGATCTGGCCGCGCTCGTCGGGATCGGCGCGCACGGTGGCGAGCAGCAACTCGCGCTCGACGCAGCGCCGCGGGTCGAGCTCGGAGATCTTGACCACCTCGATGAGCTTGAACAGCTGCTTCGTGATCTGCTCGAGCGGCGAGGACTCGACGTCGACGACGATCGTGATCCGGCTCATCCCCTCGTGCTCGGCCGGGGCCACGGCGAGCGAGTAGATGTTGAACCCGCGTCGAGCGAACAGGCTCGCCACGCGGGCGAGCACGCCAGGACGGTTCTGCACCAACACCGACAGGATGTGGTGCTGGGCGGGCAGCTCAGAGATCTCGATCATCGAGCGCTCCTCTGTGCTGTGCGGCCCGCCAAGGCTCCTTCGTCGCCGGCGTGCCGAACCGGGGCTTCACCCCACAACTCCGGGTCCGGGCGCGACTCATCGCAGTGCTCCCGCGTTCGCCTGTTGGCTCGGCGGCAACACCAGCTGGTCGTTCGTCATCCCCGCCGGCACCATCGGGAACACCTTCTCGCTGGCCGACACGCGGAACTCCACCACGACCGGGCGGTCGTTGATGGCGTTCGCCTTCTCGATCGCCGGCTCGACCTCCTCGGGCGACTCCACGCGGATCCCGACGCAACCCATCGCCTCGGCCCAGCGCACGAAGTCGGGCAGGTCGGGGGACAGGTAGACCTCGCTGTAGCGCTCGTCGTAGAACATCTCCTGCCACTGGCGCACCATGCCGAGGTAGCTGTTGTTCATCAGCGCCACCTTGATCGGGATCCGTTCCACCGCCGCCGTCACCAGCTCCTGGGCCGTCATCTGGAAGCAGCCGTCACCGTCGACCGCCCACACCGTGCGGTCGGGTCGCCCGACCTTGGCCCCGATCGCCGCCGGGATGGAGAAGCCCATCGTGCCGAGGCCGCCCGAGTTCACCCACGAGTAGGGCTCCTCGAAGCGCCAGTACTGCGACGCCCACATCTGGTGCTGGCCGACGCCCGACGTGAGGATCGTGCCGTCGGGCGCAAGGTCGCGCAGGCGCTCGAGGCAGAACTGCGGCTTCAGCTCTTCCCCGGGCTCGCTCGGCTCGTACGTCAGCGGGAACTGCTCGCGCCAGCCGGAGATGCGGCTCTTCCACGCCGACGTGTCGGCGTCCGCCACGCCCGACTGGCGAAGATCCTCGATCGCCGTGATCAGCTCGGCGATCACCGCCTTGCAGTCACCGACGATCGGCACGTCGGGGCGGCGCACCTTGCCCTGTTCGGCCGGGTCGATGTCGACGTGGATCACCTTGGCGTCGGGGGCGAAGCCGTCGAGGCGACCGGTGATGCGGTCGTCGAAGCGTGACGCCGAGGGCGATCAGCAGGTCGCTGCGCTGCATCGCCGCCACGGCGGTGGCGTTGCCGTGCATGCCCGGGCATGCCGAGGGCGAGGCGGTGACCGTCCGGGAACGCGCCGCGCGCCATCAGCGTGGTGACCACGTGGATGTCGGTCAGCTCGGCGAGCGAGCGCAGCTCCTCGGCGGCGCGCGCCTTCAGGATGCCGCCGCCGACGTAGAGCACGGGGCGCTCGGCGGCGAGGATCAGCCGCGCCGCCTCGCGGATCATGCGCGGGTGGCCCTTGGTGGTCGGGCGGTACCCGGGCAGCGAGGCGGCCACCTCCTCGTCGCTCGGCCAGTACCACTCCATCGAGGCCTGCAGCACGTCCTTGGGCACGTCGATCAGCACCGGCCCGGGGCGGCCGGTGGTGGCGATGTGGAACGCCTGACGCACGGCGAGCGGCAGGTCGTCGGCGGACATCACCAACTCGTTGTGCTTGGTGACCGAACGGGTGATGCCGACCGTGTCGCACTCCTGGAAGGCGTCGCTGCCGATCGCCCCGGTCGGCACCTGGCCAGTGATCGCCACCATCGGGATCGAGTCCATGTAGGCGTCCATCAGGGGCGTCACGAGGTTGGTCGCGGCCGGACCCGACGTCACCATCGCCACGCCCGGACGGCCGGTCACGTGGGCGTAGCCCTCGGCCATGTGCCCGGCGCCCTGCTCGTGACGCACGAGGATGTGGCGGATCGTGGACTCGAGCAGCGGGTCGTAGGCGGGCAGGATGCAGCCCCCGGGGAGGCCGAAGATCACCTCGACCGCCTCCTGCTCCAGGCTCTTGATGAGGGCTCGAGCGCCAGTGAGTTGCATGGATCGTGTCCATTCCGTGAGTGGGTCGTGGGTGGGTCGTGGTGCGGTGCCGGCAGGGGCGAACGGTCCCGAAAACTGAAACGACCTCCCGGCTGGGAGGTCGTTGGAGCGCGCACGGCGTGAGCCGTGGCGCTACCGGATGAGTACGAGGACGTTCGGGAACGAGCGCATCGCCGTTGAGTCTGCCAGAGGACGCGGCCGCTGGCAACCCACCCCGACGCTCACTGGTGCACCTCTACGCAATGAGACGCGTCCGATTCGGCGCCGGTGCACCAGTGAGCCGAAGACCGATGGCTGCTGGTTCACTCGCTCGAGGACTCGCTCGCTCACCCGGCGACGTTGACCGTGGCGCCCACCGTGACCGCGGCAGCCTCGTCGGCGGCGACGGTCTCGGCGAGCGCACGACGCTCGTCCTCGCCGCGGTACATCACCTTGACGAGGGGGCGCAGCACGATGTGGTCGAGGGTGCCGAGCATGATCAGCAGATCGAGCGGCAACGACCAGTTGCGGACGTAGTACAGGTCGAGCCGGAGGTAGGCGTCGAACGACGGGTTGTCGCGAGCCTCGACCTGCCACAGGCCGGTGATCCCCGGGCGCACGCGGTGGCGGGCGTTGAGCTCGGCCGGGAACTCGGCGACCTCCTTCGGCAACGCCGGCCGCGGGCCGACGAGGCTCATCGTGCCACCGAGCACGTTGAAGATCTGAGGCAGCTCATCGAGGCTGGTGGCCCGCAGGAAGCGCCCGATGCGCGTGATCCGCGGGTCGTGCTCCATCTTGAAGAGCGGACCGCGCCGCTCGTTCGCCGCGGCCAACTCGGCGAGGCGCGCTTCGGCGTCGACGACCATCGTGCGGAACTTGAGGATCTCGAACTCGACTCCGTCACGGCCGACGCGGACCTGCCGGAAGAGCACCGGGCCGCGATCCTCGAGCTTGATGCCGAGGGCGATCAGGGCGAGCACCGGCGCCGACAGCACGGCGATCAGGCCGGCCACGGCGATGTCGAAGGCCCGCTTGATCCCGGCCTGCAGTCGGCTGAGCGTCGGCGCCGACATCTCGAGCAGCGGCTGGTACCCGATCGAGGTGGTGCGCACCCGGCGGAAGTCGATGCCGGACAGGCCCGGGTCGACGAAGATCGTGCGGCCCTGGGCGCGGGCGGCGTTGGACAGGTCGTCGACGAGCCAGCGGTCGAGCTCGCCGCCGCAGAGCACCACGACGTCGACGTCGAGGCGGTCGAGCACGGGGCGGGCCTCGTCGTACGTGCCCCGCCACAGCTGGCTCATGCCGGCCGCCCGCGCTTCGTGCTCGGCGCCGAGGACCGCAGTCACCCGCATGCCGAGCTCGGGGTGGACGACGAAGAGGTTGCGCAGATCGGCGGCGTGCCGGCCGGTGCCGACGACGGCGACCCGCGACGTGTACCGGCCGCGGCGCCGTTCGGCGTTGAGGTAGGCCCGGTACATCGAGCGCCACAGCACGAGGGCGACGAAGCCGAGCGTCGAGGCGAGCAGCAGGTTGCCGAAGCGCAGGTCGGTCGACGACTTTCGATCGAGGACGAGGGCCAACGCCGACAGCGTGGCGAGGGCGCGGAAGATGTGGCTCACCTCGAGCGAGCGCACCGCCATGATCTGCTGGTTCCACAGGCCGTTGACGCGGATCGCCCACAGCCCGACGAGGGTGATGACCGCTGCCTCCCAGACGGCGCTGAACGCCGTCGTCGGACCGTGCTCGGCGCCGATCAGCAAGGGCACGGCGAACCCGACGAACAGCGCGATCGCGTCGCCGCCGCGCAGCGCGCCGAGCATCGGGATGCGTGCCGACGGGTGCTTCGTCACGGAAGCCTGCCCACGGTCGCCGGTCGTTGGGGTGCGGCCGGACTGGTCCGACCGCGAGATCGTTTCCGGGTCGGCGCCGAGCGCGACCCCGTGTTCGATTGTCATCCGCCTGTTCCGCCTGTTCCGCCGTGGCCCCGCCGGGCCGTTTCCGCCGTGACTCTCCGCAGAGCCTCTTGCTCCAGGTCAGGAGCCTTCGCCGGAGGATAGCATAGCACGCCGAGGGGCGTCTTGGAATAGCCATCTCGCCCGTCCTCGCCGGTCCACGGCAGATCGTACGGGGAGCGGATACAGTCCGCGGCCTTGCCCAGCGACGCTGCTTTCGAGATCGTTTCCTTCGACCGGTTGGTACCGGCCGACCTCGACGCCTGGCGCCGTCTGCGCACGGCCAACGGCGCCCTCGACAGCCCGTACTTCCACCCCGGCTTCGCCGCCGCGGTGCACGGCGTCGGCCACGACGTGGTCGTGGCGGTCGCTCGCGGCAACGACGGCTCACCGACCATGCTGCTGCCGGTGCAGGTGCAACGCGGCGTCGCCCGACCGGCGGGCTGGCCCGGTGTCGACTTCCAGGCCCCGATCGCCGCCCCCGGCACCGCCGTCGACGCCGCCGCGCTGTTGCGTGCCGGCGGATGGCGAGCGCTCGCCTTCGACCACCTGCTCGCCGACGCGGCCGGTGGTCTGGAGGACTCGATCGAGGTTCGTCACGACTCGCCGTTCGTCGACGTGACCGGCGGTCTCGACGGCTACCTCGAGCGGGCGTCGAGCACCGGCCGCCAGAACATGCAGCAGGCACGACGGCGCACCCGCAAGCTCGAGGAGGAGGTCGGCCCGCTCCGCTTCGTCGCCGACTCCGACGACGCCGACGCTGCTCGCCGACGTCGTGCGGCTCAAGCGGGGCCAGTACCGCGCCACCGGAGCCCCCGACTACTTCGCCGTGGCCGGACGCCAGGAGCTGCTGAGCTCGCTGCTCGGCACCCACGACCGTGAGTTCGGCGCCGTGCTGTCCGGCTTGTACGCCGGCGACCACCTCGTCGCCGCCCACTTCGGGTTGCGCAGCGACTGCGTGCTGCACTGGTGGTTCCCCGTCTACGACCCCGACCTCGCCCGCTTCGGCCCCGGATGGCTGCTGCTGCGCCAGCTCGTGCTCGCCGGCCCCGACCTCGGCGTCACGCGCATCGACCTCGGTCGCGGTGACGACGAGTACAAGCGGCGGGCGAAGACGGGCGACACGACGGTGTGCGAGGCACGGGTCGAGTCCGGATCGCTCGGCCGGCGACTGCGGGCGGCGCGGCGCGAGGCGCTCACCAGGATGCGGACCTCGCGGGTCGGCGCCCGCGGTCTCGACCTCGCGCGCGGCCTGCGCGCTCGGGTACGGGCCGCACGCAGCCACAGCGCCCACTAGCCGGCCAACGACTCGCCCAGACCGACGTTTGGGCCTCGGCGCGGCATGGTGATGCGGTCGGCAGCCGAGCCCTCGCACGTCTCCGTCGGGGGTCCGGGGGCGGCAGGCATGTCACCACCGCGGTGCCGAGAGGCCCGGCCGGCGTGGGCACCAATGGCCATGACGCGTCGATTCGCGTGAGGAGCTCTGGGAGCCGGGCGAGGCGACGAAGGAGCTTCGAGCCCGGTGGAGAGAACGGTCGAAACCTCAGGCGATCCAGCGCAGGTCGCCGTCGAGGCGGCCGGCGTCCATCAGCTCACGGATGCGCTTCAACCGTTGGTGCTGCGGGCCGGTGAGTGCCTCGATGGTGAGGCCGTAGCGCTGGTAGTTCTCGACCAGCTGGTCGATGCCCTTGGCGACCGTCCACTGCGGGCGGAACTCGGGAACCTCGGCGGCGATGAGATCACACGTGACGCGGTAGTTGCGGGCGTCGGTGCCGGCGCCCTCGGCGAAGGTGACCGTGCCACCGACCTGTTCGTGCACCAGCTCGGCCACATCACGGATCAGGTAGTTCTCGCTCGTCTGGCCGACGTTGTAGGCGCGGTCGTGCACCCGCTCGCGGGGCACCTCGAGCAACGCGAGGAATGCGGCGGCGATGTCCTCGGCGTGCACCAGCGGGCGCCACGCCTTGCCGTCGGAGAGCAACCGCACCTCGCCGGTGAGCAGGGCGTGGGCGACCAGGTCGTTGACGACGAGGTCGCCGCGCAGGCGCGGCGAGAACCCGTAGGCGGTGGCGTTGCGCAGGTACACGGGCGAGAAGTCGTCGTCGGCCAGCGCCGCCGAGGTCCCGCTCGGACAGGATCTTCGACTCGCCGTACGGGGTGATCGGGGCGAAGTCGGCGGTCTCGTCGAGCGGTGCCGACGTGGTGCCGACGCCGTAGAGGCTGCACGACGAGGCGAACAGGAACCGGGTCGCCCCGGCTCGCCTTCGCCGCCTCGGCCACGCCGCAGCGTGGCGAGGTGGTTCACGTCGTAGGTCAGCGACGGGTTGAGGTTCCCGAGCGGGTCGTTGCACAGCGCGGCGAGGTGGAAGACCGCGTCGGCGTGCACGTCGGCGAAGGGGTCGGCGGTGACGTCGCGCAGGTCGATGCCGATGTTCGGCACCTCGGCCGGCGCCGGGCCGAGCGTGCAGTCGGCGAAGTAGCCGGCGTCCAGGCCGATCACCTCGTGGCCGGCTTCGGCGAGGAGCGGCGTGAGGACGCTGCCGAGGTAACCTAGGTGGCCGGTGACGATGACGCGCATGGCGGGCGAGTCTAGGTGGATAATCGGCAGACCCCAGCGGGTCGGTCGACAACATTCCCGCTGGGCGAGGTTCGTCAACGACGCACGCGGTCTGAACGCACCGCGCCGCCCATCAGGAGTGATCGTGACCATGCACCACCATCGTCCCATGCCGCCTGTGCGGCGCCGCCCTCACCGAGACGTTCGTCGACCTCGGCATGTCGCCGTTGTGCGAGAGCTTCCTGCACGCCGAGCAGCTCGACGCCCGTGATCCTTCTACCCGCTGCACGTGCGCATCTGCACCGAGTGCCTGCTCGTGCAGCTGCCCGCGTACGTGGCCGGCGAGGACATCTTCTCCGACTACGCCTACTTCTCGTCGTACTCCGACTCCTGGGTGGCGCACGCCCGCCGCTACGCCGACACGATGATCGACCAGCTCGGCCTCGGGCCGGACAGCCTGGTGACGGAGGTGGCGAGCAACGACGGCTACCTGCTGCAGCACTTCGTCGCCCGCGGGATCCCGGTGCTCGGCGTCGAGCCGGCGGCCAACATCGCCGAGGTCGCCGTGGCCAAGGGGATCCGCACCGAGGTGCACTTCCTCGGTCCGGAGACCGGCGCCGCCCTCGCCGCCGAGTTCGGCCGCGCCGACCTGGTGGCGGGCAACAACGTGTACGCCCACGTGCCCGACCTCGTCGGGTTCACCGCCGGGCTGGCGGAACTGCTGGCAGCCGAGCGGGCTGGTCACGCTGGAGTTCCCGCACCTGCTGCGGCTGATCGAGCGCCGCCAGTACGACACGATCTACCACGAGCACTACCACTACCTCACGCTGCTCACCGCGTCGCGGGCGCTCGCCACCGCCGACCTGCGCGTGGTCGACGTCGAGGAGCTGACCACGCACGGCGGCTCGCTGCGGGTGCACGCCCGCCACGCGGCTTCCGCCGGCGAGCCGTCCGAGCGCGTCAGCCGCCCTGCTCGCCGCCGAACAGGCGGCCGGGCTGCACACCGTCGAGGGGCACGCCGGGTTCGCCGAGGACGTCTTCGCGATCCGGCACGACCTGCTGACCTTCCTGCTCGAGGCCCGCGCCGACGGCAAGCGGGTCGTCGGCTACGGCGCGCCGGGCAAGGGCAACACGCTGCTCAACCACTGCGGGATCCGCGAGGACCTGCTCGCCTACACGGTCGACCGCAGCCCGTACAAGCAGGGCATGTTCCTGCCGGGCACGCACATCCCGATCCACGCCCCCGAGCGCATCGCCGAGGACCGAGCCCGACTTCGTGCTCGTGCTGCCGTGGAACCTGCGCCGCGAGCTGTCCGAGCAGCTCGACTACGTCCACGACTGGGGCGGCCGGTTGGTCTTCCCGATCCCGACGCTCGAAGTGGTGTGACGCGGCGATGAAGGTCGTGCTGTTCTGCGGCGGTCTCGGGATGCGCATGCGCGAGGGGACGAACCACGCGCCGAAGCCGATGGCGATGATCGGTGACCGGCCGCTGCTGTGGCACGTCATGCGCTACTACGCCCACTTCGGCCACACCGACTTCATCCTCTGCCTCGGCTACGGCGCCCGGGCGGTGAAGGAGTACTTCCTGCACTACGACGAGACGCTCTCCAACGACTTCGCCCTCACCGGCGGGCGGCCACGAGGTGACGCTGTTCTCGACCGACCTCAGCGACTGGAACATCACGTTCATCGACACCGGCCGCTCGAGCTCGGTCGGCGAGCGGCTGATGCGGGTCCGCCGCTACGTCGAGCACGAGCCGATGTTCCTCGCCAACTACGCCGACACGCTCACCGACGCGCCGCTGCGACGAGAACATCGCCCTGCTTCGCGCGCCAGCGACGCCGTCGGCTCGCTGCTCGCCGTCCCGCCGGTGTCGTCCCACCACGTGATCGAGCTCGACGACGGCGGCTTCGTCACCGGCGTGCGCACCGTTCGACGACCTGATGCAGTGGGAGAACGGCGGCTACTTCGTGCTGCGCCCGGAGATCTTCGACGCGCTGCGCGAGGGCGAGGACCTGGTCCCGCACGCGTTGATGCGCCTCGCCGCGGAAAGCAGATGCTCGCCCAGCCCTACAGCGGCTTCTGGCGGGCGGCCGACACGTTCAAGGACCGCGCCGAGATGGAGGCGCTGTACGAGTGCGAACCGGGCGCCGTGGATGGTGTGGAGCGGCGACCGCAACGGAACGAACCGGTGACGCTGCGCCTCGACGGCGTGTGCTCGGTGGTGGTGTTCGCCGCCCACCCCGACGACGCCGAGATCGGCGCCGGCGGCCTGCTGCTGTCGCTCGCGGCGAAGTCGCCGGGCTGCGGGTCCGCTCGGTGGTGTTCAGCGGCATCGCCGGCGCGGCGGTCGGAAGCGCAGGCCGCCGCCGCCGCGTTCCTGCCCGGCGCCCGACGTCACCCTCGACCAGCACGACCTCGCCGATGGCCGCCTCCCGGCGGACTGGGCGCGAGGTCAAGGCGCTGGTGCAGCAGTGCGCCGCCGGCGATCCGCCCGACCTCGTGCTCGCTCCGCGCCCCGACGACGCGCACCAGGACCATCGGCTTGCTCGGCGAGCTCGCCAGCCGGCGTTCCGCGGTCCGCTGCTGCTGCACTACGAGATCCCCAAGTGGGACGGCGACATCGGTCGGCCGAACGTGTACGTGCCGCTCGCCGACGACCTGGCCCACCGCAAGGTCGAGCTGCTCAACGCCTGCTACCCGTCGCAGCACCCGCACGACTGGTGGGACGACGAGATGTTCCTCGGCCTCATGCGCCTGCGCGGCATGGAGTGCAAGCAGCGCTACGCCGAGGCGTTCACCACCACCAAGACCGTCGTCACCCTGCGCTGAATCCTGCGTCGGTCCAAGGACCATCGACCGACGATTCGATTGCTCTCGGGACGACGCCGAACTCGGAGCGGTGTCACGATCGCGCTAAGGTTGCAGTGCACTCGAATCCACGGCGGATCTGAGGGTTGGAGGATGAGTTGTCAGGAGAAGGCGTGGGCAACGCCGTTCGTGATCACGAACGCGGCGCGGCCCGACGTGGGGGTCCACGCAATGGTCGGGTCCGGCGGTGGGCGTGTGGCGGGGCTCGAGGGCATGCGTGGAGTGCTCGCTCTGTTCGTGGTGTTGCACCACTGTCTGCAGATCAGCTATCTCGGATTTCCAGCTACCGTGCCCGCGTGGACGGGTCTGCTCGTTTACGGGCCGTTCGCCGTCGCGCTGTTCATCGTTCTCTCGGGATTCTCCCTCGCCGGATCGCGCCCGCACGCCGTGGCTGGCAAGTGGGGGACGTGCGCGCGTTCGCCCGTCGCCGGGCATGGCGGATCCTCCCCGCGTATTGGCCCACGCTGGTGTTCAGCCTCGTCGTGGCGTGGGCCGTACTGCCGCCGCCCGGCGAAGCTCGACCGACGCTGAAATCGGTCGTCGTCTTCGGTTCTCTGACCCAGGACGTGTTCGGCGCACCGACCCCCAACGGCCCCTTCTGGTCGATAGCGATCGAAGCGCAGCTGTACCTCCTCTTCCCGTTGATGGTCTTTGCGTTGCGGCGGTACCGGCCAGCGGTGTTGCTCCTGGTGACCGGTGCCGTCGTTCTGTCGATCGGTGTCCTGACGCCTCACTCGGAGACCGTTCAGATGCTGGGACGCCTGCGGCCGCAGATGGCGTTCCTCTTCGCGATGGGAATCGTGGCCGCCGGGATCGTTTCCGCCGGCGAACGATTGCGACGACTGCCGTGGGCGTGGCTGGCGCTCATCGCCTTCATTCCGATCGTGGCGATCATCGGCGTAGAGGGCTCGGTCTGGAACGCCTATCACTACTACTGGACCGACCTCGCGGATCGCGCCAGCCTTTGGACTGCTGCTCGCAGGGGTTGCCACTGGACGGCCGAGATCGATGATCCGGTTCTTCGACAGTCGTCCGCTGCGTGCGTTGGGGGCGTTCTCGTTCAGCCTCTATCTGATTCACGATCCGATCGTGGTCGTCACGCACGAGCGGATCGTGGGCGGGGGCGCCGGACTCCGCAGCTTCCTCCTGACATTGGTCATCGCGGTGCCGGCGTCCCTGATCGCCGCCCGTGCCTTCGGCGCTGTCTTCGAAATCCCGTTCACCCGCAACCGAACCTGGCGTGAGCTGCGACGGGCGATGCCACTGTCACCACGGCGACTCGACGTAGTCGGAGACTGATCAACCGAACAGTCGTCGGGGCGACCACGACACGAGCCCCCACACGCCAACCAGCACAACCGGCGGCCGACGAACTGCCGACCTCGGGCGCAGGTGGCGGGCACCGCCTAGGCCACGAGAAGCTCGGCGTCGACGCCGAGCTCCTTCAGCGACCGACCGACCTCGTCGCGGTAGGACGGGTTGGTGATGATGACCGCCTGGGGCTGGAGCGCCGTGAGCGACTCGGGGTCGTCGACGCGGTGGGCGGTGATCGGCAGGTAGCGGCCCCACTTCCGCGGGTTGATGTCGACGACGGCGGCGAGGTGGTGATCGGTGTCGGCGAACGTGAGGAACTGCACGCCGCGCGACCCGGCCCCCCAGAGCACGGGACGGGCACCGGCGTCATCGAGTTCGGCGAGTCGCACTCGCCAGGCGTCGCGCTCGGCGTGATGGCGGGCGTCGAACGTGGCGGTGGCCGCCAGCTGGCGGTCGCGGTCGCCGGCGTCCGGCAGCGGCGCGCTCCCGCGACGCGGGCCGGTCGCGTTGGCCGAGAACTCGATGAAGCGGAACATCCCGCCGAACAGCGTGCCGCCGTCCTCCACCCTCCAGCCGGCACGCTCGACGATGGTGGTGAGCGGGAACGCGTCGAAGTACGACACGTGCGGGTAGATCACCTCCCACCCGGCGGTGGACAGGTCGTAGCCGGCGTCGGGCACCTCGATGTACCCGTAGACCGTGCGCTCCCCCGCCTGCGCCCGCAGGTCGCTGAGGAAGTCGAACGGGTCGTCGAGGTGCTCGAACCAGTGGCGCGACGTGACGAGGTCGAACTCGGGCAGCCCGGCGCCCCGCGGCGCGTACGCGCTGTGGAACGTGGCGCCGGAGGGATCGTCGCCGACGGTGCCGGCGTACATCGCGTCGTAGCCGACGCCGCTGCAGTGCGCCTCGTGGCACAGCTCGCGCAGGAACTCACCCTGACCACACCCCACGTCGACCACGTGGCGCGGTTGGTAGCGCTCGGCGAGGTGCCGGGCGAGGTCGGCGGAGAACGACTGGAACGCCTGCGAGAAGTGCAGGTTGGTGTCCATCGAGGTGTCGTAGATCATCAGCGTCGGGTCGAAGTCGACGTTGCGCACGTAGGCGCACTCCGGGCACCGGCCGAGGACGATCTCGCCGGCGGGACTGGCGGCGGCCGCCGCCCGGTCCGCCCAGTGCACACCGCACAGCACGGGCACGGTTCCGACGTCGGCGAAGGTCTCCAGGGTGCCTCGGCCGCAGGCGTCACAGCGCGGCGCGCCGGCGCTGGATGTCTCTTGGTCTGTTCGGGTCATGTCCCACTCTCCTGCTGGCCAGCGCGCTCGGCGGGTGTGGTCGCCGCCAGCACGTTGGCGAGGAAGGCCAAGGTAGTCGGCTGGGCGCCGTGGGCCCCGGCCAGCAGCCCGCGCAACCACGAGCGGTCGATGCCGGGCACCGACTCCAGTGGCGCACACACGGCCGGCACTTGCCGCCAGTGCTCGAGCAGCAGGGCGCCGGCGTGCGCCGCGCCCACCTGGGGACGGCGCCCGCGCCGGGCGCGCTGCCAGGCCTTCCGGGCCGTCCGCCGCGCCGACGACAGCGACACGACGGCCTTGGTGCGTAGCGTTCGGTCACCGAGCTGAGCCGGGACCAGCCCGATGTCGAGCGGGATCGCGGCCAGCTCGGGATCGAGGCGCGTCATCAGCCGTCCGAGCAGCAACGAGTCGCGCTTGTCTGCCGGGGCGACAGCGAGGGCGAGCTCGAGGAAGCGGTGGTCGAACATCGCGTTCACCGACTCGCGGCGCATGGTGGCGACGGTCCCATGGGCACCGCCCCATCGGCGCATCCGCTGGTAGAGGTAGAACTCGTCGGTCGCACGCAGCCAGTCGCCGGCCGGGAACAGCGTCGTCAACAGGCCCATCGTGGTGGACCGAGCCGCGTCGCGGAACGCCGGGTCGAGCGCCTCGGGCTCAACCGCCTCGTTGCTGCACAGCCGCCACTGGGCGAGGCGCGTGACGATGCTCGGCGACGTGGTGGCGCCGCGCGGCTGGCCGGCGTAGTAGAAACCACGGGCCACCTCGCCGCCGAGGCCGGAGAGGCGGTGGCCCTGGTCGATGTCGCGCTCGGCGAGCAGCAGCGGCGCCAACGCCAGCGGACTCGCCAGGCACTCGAGGGCACGCGAGGAGTCGAGGACGAGCTGATGCACGCCCGCCGGAGTTGGCCAGGCCTGTCCGTCGACGGGGTGGACCTGGTGCACCATCCCGTAGCGCCGGCACAGGTCGGCGGCGATCGAGACGTCGCGGCTGGAGCCGTCGCCCAGTGTGAGGGCGTGAAGACCCCGACGGTCCGCCGGGGCGACCGCTCCGAGCAGGATCCGCGAATCGTGTCCGCCGGTGAGCTGGAGCACGGCGTCGGGGTGGTCGACCACCGACCGCTCGAGCGCACCGCGCAGGATCGCCGCCATCTCCTCGACGGCGTCGGCGAGCGCCGGCACGGGGGCGTCCGACCGGGCGAAGGAGAGCGGTGCGACGTACTGCTCGGTCCGGAGCACCCCGTGCTGCAGCGTGACCACCGTCGCCGCCGGCACGGCGCGCACGCCGGCGAAGATCGTCGCGTCGCCGGGCTGCCAGCCGATCATCGCCTGCACGCCGAGGGCGGTGTCGTCGAACCCGCCGCCAGCAAGTGCCGCCAGGGCCCGTGCGCTCGTCGACACGGCGGCGACGCCGGTGCCCTGCCACACGTACAGCTGGAAGAAGCCGAGCCAGTCGACGGCGACGTGGATCGCTTCGCCGGCGGCGCGGCGATGGGCGACGGCGAACGGCGGGAGGAGGCGGGCGAGCTCGGCGCTCGCGGTCGTCACGGCTCCGGCGAGGTCGGCGGCCGAACGATCCCCGTCGACCCCGCGGAGCAGACGTCCGAGGCCGATGGTGAACGCCCCGTCGGCGCCGATGCGTTCGTCGATGCCGGCACCCGAGGCCGCCACCCACCCGTCGTGGCCACCATCCCCGGAACCGATGGGTGCCAACAGGACCGTACGGTCCTGTTGGCACCCATCGGCTGCCGCGTCGGTGGCTGCGGTGAGCGCGCCGAGCGCGACCGCGACCGGTTGGCGCAGCGACGCCGGTGCATCCGGCCCGCACGACACCGCGAGGAAGCCGCTCCACCGACCGGCCGCCGGCCGACCCGGCGCGTCCGACATCAGCCTTGTGCCGCGGGGAACTGGCCAGCCCGCACGTGCACCGCCGCCTTCAACTCCCGCCACGTCCGGTGACGTGTGAACGGCACTTCGAACACCGAGGCGAAGAGCCGTGCGGCAAGGAGCGAGAGCGGAACGGCGATCGTGATCGTCATCAAGAAAGCCGCCAGGCCAAGGCGCGGACGCGACGACGCGTTCATGCACGAACGCCACGATCGGCGAGTGGATGAGATACAGGCTGTACGAGAACGCCCCGAGCGATCGCAGCGGCGCCGTGTCGAGCGCGTGCACGAACCACCGTGGCTTGCCGGTGGCGATCGCGGCGATCAGCAGCGCAATCGCCGGCCCGAGCAAGACGTCCATCCAGAAGAAGTGCCTGACCGTCCACACTGATCCTTCCAAGAGGCCAAGGCCAAGCACGGGAGCGAACGCGAGCAGGCACAACCACAACAAACCTAGACGGCGCGAATGCTCATGGCGCACGACGATCCCGGCGGCGACCATCCCGAAGGCGAAGAGCAACAGGAACTGCGGCGTCAAACGCAACAGTGGCTGGACGAACGCCGACCGCTCGGCGCTCGCGCCCACGACAACCACGAGGAGCCCGACCATTGCCAACGTCACTCGTGCGCCGAAGCGACGTAGCGCCAGAACGAGCACCGGGAACAGCACGTACAACTGCGCCTCGACGGCGACCGACCAAAATGGACCGTTCGGGCTTGGCGCCATCACCACATCCTGCAACAGCGCCCCGAAGATCCCTACGGACAACAGGGTCGGCCGCTGCTCACCGGGTTGCGGGATGAGTGTCCACGCGACCACGAGGCTGATGATCAGCGCTGCCCAGTACGGCGGCAGGATGCGCCACGCCCGACGCTGGGCAAATCGCCGCACGTTGCCCACGGCCCAGCTACGCCGCGCCGGCGCCAATGCGAGCGAGAATCCGGACAGCACGATGAACAGGGCCACCGCGAAATGGCCGAAGAGCAGGAAACGCGTGGGGGCTGGTCCAATCGACTCGGGGAATCCGGGATAGCAGAGCAACCAGCAATGGTGAAACACGACGAACAAGGCGGCGAGACCGCGGAGCCCGTCGAGACCAGGAATGCGTAGGTCCCCGCTGACTGGCGGGCGTGGGGACGCGCCCAACCCGGCGCCGGTCGAACTCATCGTGGCCGATTGCGCCCGTGACCGCCGACGCGCGAGTGCTCCGCCCATTTCGGACTCCCTCCATCTCCGCCGTGGAGATCGCCGGATCATACCCGACATCGACCAGCGTGCAATTTCGACGGCTACGGCCGCTGCAACCGTAGAGTTGCCTGGGTTCCCAGCGGGCGGAACCAGGGAGCAGGAGTATCTCGCAGATGTCATCTGACTTGACGGCTGGATGGCCGGCGATCGACGTAAACGGCCGGCTTCGGGTGAGCGTGTTCGGGCTCGGCTACGTCGGCTGCGTGTCGGCGGCGTGCCTCGCCGATCGTGGACACCCGGTGATCGGCGTCGACGTCAACCCGGCCAAGACCGATTTCCTTCGCCAGGGCAAGGCGCCCGTGGTCGAGGAGCGCATCGGCGAGCTCACCGCGGCCGTGGTGGCCTCGGGCGTGCTCACCGTCAGCGACGACGTCGCCGCGGCCGTCGACGAACACCGACATCTCGATCGTGTGCGTCGGCACCCCGTCGGCACCCGGCGGCGGCCTGTCCACCGAGTACCTCGAGCGGGCCAGCGAGGAGATCGGCGCCGCCCTCGCCGACAAGGACGACTGGCACGTCGTCGCCTTCCGCAGCACGATGGTGCCCGGCACCTGCGAACGCATCCTCGTACCGATCCTCGAGCAGGCCTCGGGCAAGCGCGCCGGGGTCGACTTCGGTGTGTGCGTCAACCCCGAGTTCCTGCGCGAGGGAACGAGCGTGTGGGACTTCGAGAACCCGCCCAAGACCGTCGTCGGCCAGAGCGACGAGCGCAGCGGCGAGGCGGTGATGAGCCTCTACGACGGACTCGGCGGGCCGCGCTTCCGGGTGCCGATCGCCGTCGCCGAGATGACCAAGTACGTCGACAACAGCTTCCACGCGCTCAAGGTGGTGTTCGCCAACGAGATCGGCGCGGTCTGCTCGTCCCTCGGACTCGACTCGCACGCCGTGATGGACATCTTCCTCGCCGACACCAAGCTCAACATCAGCGCCGCCTACCTGCGGCCCGGGTTTCGCCTTCGGCGGCTCGTGCCTGCCCAAGGACGTGCGGGCGCTCACCCACACCGCCCGCCAGCACGACGTCGAGCTGCCGGTGCTCTCGAACGTGCTCGCCTCCAACGAGACGCACCTGCGCCGCGCCGTTCGACCTCGTGATGGCGACCGGGCGCCGCAAGGTGGGCATCTTCGGGCTTGTCGTTCAAGCCGGGCACCGACGACCTGCGCGAGAGCCCGATGGTCGAGCTCGCCGAGCGGCTGATCGGCAAGGGCTACGACGTGCGCATCTACGACTCCAACGTCGCGCTGTCCCGGCTGATCGGCGCCAACCGCGCCTACATCGAGGAGCACCTGCCACACATCGGCGAGCTGCTCACCGGCGACATCGAGGAGGTGCTCGCCCACGGCGAGGTGTTCATCGCCGGGACGTCGGAACCGGCGGTCGTCGATGCCATCGATCGGGTCGGTCCGGCCCACACGGTGATCGACCTCGTGCGCCTGCCCGGCGCCAGCACTCGCCGCCACGCCACCGGCTACGTCGGGATCGGCTGGTGAGCACCGCGTCGCCGCCGGCCACCGCCGGCGCGCACATCCTCGTGCTGGTCGAGAACCTGTCGGTGCCGTTCGACCGGCGGGTGTGGCAGGAGAGCCGGGCGCTGGTCGAGGCCGGCCACGCGCGTGACGGTGATCTGCCCGCAGGGCGCCAAGCAGGACCGCGAGCCGGAGGCCACCATCGAGGGGGTGCGCATCCTGCGCTACCCGCTGCAGGCCGCCACCGGTGGACCGCTCGGCTACGTCCGCGAGTACTCGGCTCGCCGCTGTGGCACACGCTGCGCCTGGCGCTCGCCGTCCGCCGCGCGCGAACGCATCGACGTCGTCCAGGCCGTGCAACCCGCCCGACCTGCTGTTCCTCGTCGCGCGTCGTGCTCCGGCCCGTTCGGCGCGAGGTTCGTGTTCGACCAGCACGACCTGGTGCCGGAGCTGTTCCAGTCGCGCTTCGCGCGGCGGCGGGACGTGCTGTACTGGGCGCACGCGGTGCTCGAGCGGATCACGTTCGCCGCGGCCGACGCCGTGATCTCCACGAACGAGAGCTACCGCCGCGTCGCCATCGACCGCGGCGGCGTGGCGCCCGAGCGGGTGTCGGTCGTGCGCAGCGCGCCCGACCTCGCCCGCTTCACGCCGCGGCCCGCCCGATCCCGGCGCTGCGCCGCGGGCAAGGCGTTCCTCGGCGCCTACCTCGGCGTGATGGGCCCGCAGGACGGCGTCGACTACGCGCTGCGCGCCGCTCGCCCACCTGCGCCACGAGCTCGGCCGCGACGACGTGCACTTCGTGTTCATGGGCGGCGGCGACGCCTTCGACGACATGGTCGCGCTGGCCGCAGCGGCTCGGCTCGTCCGACTGCGTCGAGTTCACCGGGCGGGTACCCGACGAGTTCGTGCAGGTGTGCCTGTCCACCGCGGACGTGTGCCTGTCCCCCGACCCGCGCAACCCGCTCAACGACGTGTCGACGATGAACAAGGTCGTCGAGTACATGGCGATGGGGCGCCCGGTGGTGTCGTTCGAGCTGGTCGAGGCGCGGGTCTCGGCGGGCGACGCGGCGGTGTACGTGCCGGCGAACGACGAGCAGGCGTTCGCGCGTGGCGATCGGCGAGTTGCTCGACGATCCCGAACGGCGCCGGGAGATGGGCGAGATCGGCCGCGACCGGGTGGAGCGCGAGCTGTCGTGGGACACGTCCAAGCGCAACCTGGTGGCGTTCTACGACCGTCTCCTCGGCAGATCGTAGGATCGCCGGTGGGACGACCCATTGGCATGAGCGCCTGCGGACCCGGGGCGCGCCTACGACTCGGACCGCTGGGATGATCACGACTGACGGCGAGGAATCGAACCCCGACACCGGACCTGCGACCGGCGACGACGCCGACCACGCCGATCGAGGTCGCTTGTCAGCAAGCGTTCGGCGGCGTCTGCGGGCCCGTTTCGGACTCTTCCCTGTCTACGAGGTCAAGAACCGGTTCCTCCTCGGTCCCGGCGCGCTGCGGCTGCGACGCTTCGAGAACGCCGAGGTCGCGCGGCTGCGGCCGTCGATGCCGGTCCGTCCGACCCCCAGTGCGTCACCGTGATCCCCACGTTCCGTCGGCCGCTCCAACTGGTCGACGCGGTCGAGAGCGCACTGGCCCAGACGTTCGAGGACAATTTCGTGGTCCTCGTCGACGACGGTGGAGGTCTGCCGACGCTCCCCCGCCATCCGCGTCTGCACGCGGTCTCGCTGTCCAGGAACACGCGCGTCGTCGGCGTGGCGAGGAACGTCGCCATCCGACTGACCGATTCCACCTTCATCGCATTCCTGGATGACGACAACCTCTGGAAACCACACCACCTGGACACGGCCATCAGCGCTCTCCGCGCGAGAGGGCGCGGCCGGCGAACCCCGCGTCTGGGCCTCTCGACCTCGTCTACACGGCGGTCGAGCGCCGATTCCCGGACGGAACCCCATTCGACACCCTCTCGAGGCAGTTCGATCGGCGAGCGTTGGCCAACGGCACGTGGATCGACACCAACTCGATCGTGATCCGGCGGGATCGACACACCCTGTTCAGCCGTCAGCCGGCCGCGTCACGACGACCCTGCCGAAGGAGGACTGGGAGTTCGTCTACCGGTTGTCGCGCGGCCGGAAGGTGGCGCACATTCCGACGCCGACGGTCGAGTACCTCATCAACGACGCGAGCTACTATCGCCTCCGGCCACGCGAGTGGGCGGAGCGCACGCGAGGCGAGCCGCTGTGATTCCGGCCGCCGTGGGGCAGCCGCGTCATCCGGAGAACCGGGCCGTGACGCGTCCGCAGACACGACGGACCGTGTTCGCAATGCGCCGCCGATGCCATGTGGCGTACCACGCAGGATCGCAGCGGAGCCGCGCTCCGTTCGCTCGCGGTGAGCGCCGTGTCCGCGACGACCCGCAGGAGTTCCCGCCCCTCGACCGCGCTGGCGAACCGGGCGTCCACGCTGGCACGCCGAGTCGGCGCGCCAGCTCGGGGCGCTTGACGTCGTCGTAGCTCGTGAAGGCGAGCACCTCGGCAACGTGGCCCCATGGTCCGGCGAGTGCGAGTTCGGCGGCGAACACCTGGTCGGATCGAAGCATGTTTCGCATCGGGATCCGGGCAACCGGGACGCGACGGAAGACCGCGGAGATCGGATCGATCTCAAAGGTGGTGCCGTTCAACAATCGCAGCATCTCGGCGAGGCGGACGACAGGGTCATCGGAACCAAGGCCATGTCCAGCGTAGGCGGACACATGCTGGCGACCCGATGGGTCGCGCACCGACGTGTTCGTGGTGACGAGCAGCAACCGATCGTCGCTCCGGAGCTTTGCCACGCAACGCTTGAGGTACTCGGGATGGACGTGATCGTCATCGCCGAGCCAACAGAACAAGTCGCCGCGGGCGAGCTGAATAGCGGCGTTGAAGTTGCCGATCAGCCCGAGATTCACCGGCTGGCGGTGATACACGATTCTCGGATCACCGCTCGCCAAGGCTCGACACACGTGCTCCGTGTCGTCGGTCGACGCGTTGTCCGAGATGACCAGCTCGAAGTCCTTGTAGGTCTGGCTCAACACGGACGCGACGGCTGAGGGCACACGGGACCCGCCGTTGCGCACCGGCAGTCCGACGGACACCAGCGGTGGCGGATTATCGGTCATCGGGTCCTTCGCCCACGCTCGACGGAGACGGGACGCGCTCGAGCCAGATCTCGCGGAAGTACGGCGTGATGGCGCGTGGACAGTTCGACGTGAGTGCGCCTTCACAGATGATGTCGTCCAGCACGATGCACGGTTCGCGCATCGTGATCATCCGACCGTCCTTCTCGTCGATGATGTGCTCGACCCGTCGCAGAACGCGGGCGGTCCTGCCGCAATGCCGAGCGGTCTCGGCATCGAAACCCATGCCACGATTGCGTCGGTTCAGGTCGAGCGTCTCGGCGATCTCGCTGCGGGACTTGATCCTCACGGTGTCGCCCGGTTCGAGGCCGCTCCTCGCCGTCGGCGTGGGGCCCGGCCGGCCCTCGAGATCGCCCCAACGCCGCCCTCGGTGCAGCAGCAGCCACGGCGGGAGGCGGCGCTTGGCCACGTCCTGGAGGCGATTGAACAGTGCGACGACGAAGGCTCGCACCGCCCAACCAACCGATGTGTTCCCCGTGCGAACGTCGTCGACGAACTGTCCGACCGCACGAACGGGCAAAGGCTCCGGAGCGGCGCGGAGCATCTCGGTCGCCTGGCATCGATAGCGATCCGGCTCATCACCGCTTTGGGCACGAGTCATGCGGTGCAGCATCTGGGTTCCCGCGCCACGACCTCGTCGGCCGGGTCCGCTGCGACGGCACCCGAAACGTTCGGATCGAGCCATGCCGTCTTCCAGTACAGCATGCACGCTGCCTGACACCCGCCGTGGCCGGAGCCATCACAACGCGCACCGGCGAGGTGCACGGCATTCTCCATCCGACGCATGCCGGTGCCCGAGATCGTGTCGCACAGCTTGTGCGCCACCTTGTAGACGGTCATCACCTCGCCGCAGTACCGGAGCATCTCCGGCATGAACGGGAGCGCTTCGTACTCGCCGTCTTCGTCGAGCGTGGCGATGATGTCACGGGCGCTGCGCACCCGGACGACATCACCGACCCTGGGTTCCCACGTCGATCCGGTGCCCATCGGCTGTTCCTCCTGCTGCTCATCAGCCACGTGGGCTTGTCTCTTCCACCGTCGAGCCGCGGAGTGTCACGCCGACCGCCCGCGAAGGCCGTCGGCCGGACGTCACGCCCCGACGGCTGTGGCCGCCGCGAGCATATTGGCGAGAAACGCCATCGTCGTCGCCTGAGCGTCGCGTCGCCCCGCGAGAAGATCACGTAGCCAGTCATGATCGAGGAACGGCAGGTCGAATAGCACGTCGCACACCGACGGCGTGGAGCGCCAATGCTGCAGCAGCATCGTGGCCGCTGTCCCCGCTCCGGCCTGGGGGGATCGCCCGCTGGTCGCACGCTTCCACACCTTGTGTGCCGCCCGCTGCCCCGCCGTCATCGCGTACGTGGGCGTGGGTGCGAGCCGTCCGGCGTCGCCAACTGTGCCGGCACCAGCCCGGTGTCGAGCGGGACGGCGGACAGCCCGGAGTCCAGGCGCGACATCAGCCGTCCGAGGAGGTGAGCGAATTGCGCTTGTCCTGCGGCGAAACTGCCAGCGAGATCTCGAGAAACCGGCGATCGAGCATGACGTTCACCGCTTGCCGGTGTTGGGTCGCGACCGTTGCGTGAGCGCCTCCCCAGCGGCGAAGGCGCTGATGGAGGTAGAACTCGTCGGTCGAACGCAGCCAGTTGCCGACGACAAATGCCTCGGTGAGCGCATGACGGGCGCGATCCGCGCCGGCGGTGCGCAGGTCGCCGGCCAACGCGTCGACCTCCACGGCCTCGTTGGTGAACAGTCGCCACCGGGCGAGTCGTGCCACCAATTGGTCCGAGGTGGTGGCGCGAGCGCGCTGTCCGGCGTAGTAGAAGCCCCGCGCCACCTCGCCGCCGAGTCCCGACAGGCGGCATCCTTGCTCGATTCGCGACTCGGCCAGCCACAGGGGCGCCGATGCAAGCGGACTGGCCATGCACTTCGAGCGCGCGAGCTGAGTCCATCACCAGACCATGGACGTCTCCAGCCGGGGGCCACGGCTGGTCGTCGATTCCGTACACCTCGTGCACCATGCCATAGCGTCGGCAGAGCTGGGCGGCGATCATCACATCGCGGTACCCACGTCACCGCAGCGTCAGCGCGCGCAGCCCAAGCCGACGGCTCTCTGAGATGGCGCCGAGCAGGATCCGCGAGTCATTGCCGCCGGTCAGCTGGAGCAGCGTGTCCGGCCCGATCAACGTGTCGTGGTCGAGCCACGATCGCAAGATGACAACGAGCTCGTCGATCGCGTCATCGAGGCTCGGGGGCGAGGAACAGGCGAGGCTCGCTCGGCAGCGGCGCCACGAACTGCTGAACGCCCACCCTACCATCGTGGAGCGCCAGCACCGACCCTGCCGGAGCGACGTGGATGCCCTCGAACACCGTGCGGTCCGACACCTGCCAGCCGAGCATCGCCTGAACCGCCAGCGCGGTGGCATCGAACTGCCCGCCCCTGAGCACGGCGAGAGGCGCGCGCGCTCGTGGAGATCGCGGCAACTCCTTCACCCTGCCAGGTGTACAGCTGGAAGAACCCGAGCCAGTCGGCGGCCACCAGGATCGGCGCTGAAGGCCCGTCGCGGTGTACCGCCGCCCACGGCGGGAGGAGGTCGCCGAGACGACCACTGGCCGAAGCGATCGAGGCACCGACGTCGGCCGGCGCAAGCTTTCCCTCCTTCGTCCGCAGGAGGTGGCCGAGGACGAAGGTGAACGTGGCATCGAGCGCGCCCGGGCCGTCCGATTGGCGAACTTCGTCGTCCCACACGACATACATGCGTTCGTGCGTTCGAACGTCGTCACGCCGAAACTCGCGGCTGCCCGCTCCGAGCACGGCCGCCGCGGCCTGTACGGGGGGAGGGCACCGTGCCGATTCGGCCCACGACACGGCGAGGAAGCCGTGTGCCCGCCCAGTTTGGCGGTCTTTCAGGAAACGGACCCGGCTGCACTCACGACGTCCTTGACTGGCACACGATCGACCCAGGCGGGGTCGCAAGGCGGAGAATCACACAGTGCCCTCGCAGCGGAGTAGGACGAACGTGGTACGCGGCTGCGCCGCGGCGTCGATCGTCCGCGAGGTTCAACGTGCCGGCTGGACTGCGGTCGTTTGCCATGGCTGTGAGCCTGGCACCGACGAGCGACGTAGGCGTCGCCGTGGAGCGGCGCGGCCGTTGGAACTCGTTCGCGAGCCGCCGCCCAGCCGTGCTGCTCACGGCGAGCAACGTCGCGTCACAAATGGTCAGCTTCCTCGGCGGACTGATTCTCGCTCGGTCACTCGGGCCCGTTGGACGCGGCCAGGTCGGTCTCGTCCAGGCCTACGACGAAACGTCCACCAACCTTCTGTCGATCGGGACGCCCGAGGCGACGGCCTTCCTGACGAAGGAGCACGTCGACACGGAAGCCAGAGCGCTCGGGGCGGCGCTCAAAGTGTCGCTGTTCAGCTTGCCGATCACGGCGCTGCTCGGCTGGCTCGTCGCGACGCTCGCCTTTGCCGACTACCCCGTCGGCGTCCAGCTGGCCGCCTGGACCGCGATCGGCATGACCCCGTTGACGAATGCCTACTTCAGCTGCTGCCGCATGCTGCTCGTGTCCCGAGGGCAGATTCGTTCGTTGGCGCCGCTGCAGATGGTCTCGATCGTCACCCGGCTCGTCGCGATGCTTGTGCTGCTCGCGATCGTGCCTTCACCCCGACGACGGCGGCGTTCACGTTGTGCTCACGGGCTGGATCGGAAACATCGTCGTGTGGCGGGCCGTGAAGGTCAGGGCCAGTTCGGCGCTTCCGTGCGTCCGTTGCTGGCGTACGGGATCAAGACCGTCCCGGCGTCGCTCGCCAGCATGGCGAACACGCGGCTCGATCAACTGTTGGTGGCGCCGCTCCTGAAGCAATACCAACCGAACCAAGAACAGGACATAACA
>CAVRBV010000032.1:0-29059 GCA_963719295.1 Ilumatobacteraceae bacterium | reverse complement strand
CTGGCGACCCCGGACGAGCTCGAGCGGCGGGCGTTGGCGGCGCGGGCCGCCGTGCGAGCGCAGGCGGCCGCCCTGGTTTCGTCCCGCCGGTTGGCCGCGGCCGACGAGGTGATGGCACCGCTGGCGCCGCGCCGTCCAGCGGCGGTGGCCGACGAGGCCGCCGCCCTCACAGTCGACGAGCCCGACGGCACGCGGTTCACCCTCGCCGAGTCGATCAACCGGGCGCTCGGCGAGCTGCTCGAGGCCGACGACCGCGTGCTGGTGTTCGGTGAGGACGTCGGCGTCAAGGGCGGGGTGTACGGGGTGACCCGTGGCCTGCAGAGCGCGGCCGGCGCCGAGCACGTGTTCGACACGCTGCTCGACGAGCAGACGATCCTCGGCCTGGCGCTCGGCGCGGCGGTGTCGGGCTACCTGCCGATCCCCGAGATCCAGTACCTCGCCTACGTGCACAACGCCATCGACCAGTTGCGCGGCGAGGCGGCGACGCTCTCGTTCTTCTCGCAGCCCGCTACCGCAACGGGATGGTGGTGCGGATCGCCGGCTACGGCTACCAGAAGGGGTTCGGAGGCCACTTCCACAACGACAATGCGCTCGGCGGGCTGCGCGACATCCCGGGCGTGGTCGTGGCGTCGCCGGCCACCGGCGCCGACGCCGCGGCCATGCTGCGCACGTGCGCCGCGGCGGCCCCGTCGACGGCACGGTGAGCGTGTTCCTCGAGCCGATCGCCCTGTACCACACCGCGACCTGCACGCTCCCGGCGACGACGGCTGGCTCAGCGCTGCCGACGGCGAGCACGTACCCATCGGCGAGGCGCGTCTCGCCCGCGACGGCGACGACGTGCTGGTGGTGTCGTGGGCCAACGGTCTGTACCTCTCTCTGCGCGTGGCCGAGCGCCTCGCCCGGGAGGGCATCGGGTGCCGGGTGCTCGATCTGCGCTGGCTGGTGCCGTTGCCGGTCGCCGCCCTCGTGGCCCACGCCAGCGCCATCGGTCGGGTCGTCGTCGTCGACGAGACGCGCCACACCGGCGGGGTCGGCGAGGCGGTGGTCACCGCGCTCGTCGAGGCCGGGTTCACCGGCCCGATCCGGCGCGTCGCCGCGGCGGACTCGTTCATCCCGCTGGGCGACGCCGCCACCCTCGTGCTCGTCTCCGAGCACGACGTCGCCGACGCCGTCCGCGACATTGTGCGCTGACCCGCCGGTCTGGATGCGACGAAGTCATCTCGATGGGCCCGTTCGGGCTCACCGCGATGACGTCGTGCCCGGCTTTCCGATCGAGACGAGCGCATGCACCCTCGAACGGTGTGAGGGCAGACGTGGTCCGAGCGTTGGTGCGGGTCGCCGAGGCCCAGCACGGGGCCGTGACGGTGAGTCAGGCTCGTGCCGCCGGATTGACGGGGCGGGCGCAGCGGGCAGCGATCGCGCGAGGCGAGCCGCGTTTGATCACGTCGAAGGTGCTCGCTCTCGCCGGAGCACCCGATTGCTGGCGGCAGCAGCTCCACGCCGGTCTGCTCGCTCTCGGCGGCAGCGGTTGGGTCAGCCACCGCGCCGCGGCGCAGCTGCACGGGTTCGACCGGTTCAGCTCGGATGCCGTCGAGTTCACGGTCGCACGATCGGCGCGATCGCTCGTCGGCGTCGGCACCCGGCACACGACCGAGCGCCTCGGACGTCTAGATCTCGTCGTCATCGACGGATTGCGATGCACGTCGGCGACCCGCACGATCGTCGACCTGGCATACGTCGGCGTCGCGGAATCGCAGCTCGCTGCAGCGATCGATTCGGCGGTTCGCCTCCGACTCTCGGCACCCGTTGCGATCGAGCGGCGCCTCGCCGAGTTGCGTGGCCGGACCCAGCGCGGTGCGCGCACGCTCGACGCCCTGCTGCTCGACAGCGGCGGCGAGTCGATGCTCGAGCGCGCCTTCCTGCGGCTGATGCGCGACGCGGGACTTCCAAGGCCCTCGACGCAGGTCGTAGAGCGACGAGGCGGTGTTCACGTCGCCCGCGTCGACTTCCTGTTCGAGGAGCACAAGGTGGTCGTCGAGGTGAGTGGCCAGCGGGGCCACTCGTCGCCTACCGAACGGACCAAGGACGCCCAGCGTCGGAACGAGCTGATCGACCTCGGCTACCGACCGTACGAGTACACGTGGTACGACGTGACTCGTCGGCCCCGGCACGTGGCCGAGACGATGCGGGAGCGCCTTGGGTGACGACGTCGCGCCGATGAGCGCGAATGGGCTCACTGCCGCGACCTCGATGCGCCGAGCGGTCAGAGCGCGTCGAGGGTCTGGGCGATGCGCCGCGGGCTGACGGGGCCGCTGACGCCGAGGGACTGGGCGAAGATGCTCATGCGCAGTTCCTCGAGCTGCCAGCGCACGGCGACGAGCTCGGGTGGCGGGCGGCGGTGACGGGCTTGCGCGTCGAGACAGCGTGCCTCCAACGGGCGCACCTCGGCCATGCGCCGTACATCGCGGGGGATGTCGTCGGGGAGCCGTTCGAGACGATGTTCGATGCCGCGCACGTAGCGCACGATGTCAGCGAGCCGTGCGGCGCCGGTGCGCTGCACGAACCCTGGGCCGACCAGGCGGTCGAGCTGTTCGGTGGCGTCGATCACCGACGCCCGCACAGCGGGCGCCACCAGGCGGGCGAGCATCGAGCGCACCCGCCGCGCCGCCACCAGCGCGTCGACCGCGGTGCGCAGGCAGCGACTCGCCGTCGGACCGGCCCGTTCGCCGACGACCCGGCGTAAGGCGGCGAAGGCGTCGGCGTCCCAGGGCAGGTCGTGCTCGTCGAGAACCTCGTCGATGGCGATCGCCGCGCACTCGTTTGCCAGTCCGCCCGCGGTGGTGGAGGCCGCGGCGAGCGCCAGCTGGTCGTCGTTCGACAGCTTCACTCGCGACACGCTCATCGGCACGGCGCTCGCGAGCAGCAGCAGCCGACGCACGCCACCGCGCATCACGCGGCGTTGCAGGTCGGCGTTGGTGAGGATGCGCAGCGACACGCTGTCGTCGTCGTCGAGCAACGCCGGGTAGCCGCGAACTGGCACGCCGCCGTGCGTCGTGGCGACCACCGGTGGGAGCGTGCCGACGTCCCACGTGACGAGGCCCCGCCGCTCGCGCAGCGGTACGGCGCCGGCGATCGCCTGGCGGGTCGCGCTGGCGAGCCGTTGGCGGATCACCGCGAGGTCGCCGCCGGCATCGAGCACCGCGCCCGACTCGTCGACCACGACCAGATGAGGGCGGAGGTAGCCCGCAAGTGCCTCGGGGGCGAAGTCGTCGGCCCGGATCGTGACCCCTGCCTCCGCCGACAGTGCCGCCGCCAGCGCGTCGACGAGGCGCCCCTGTGGCGGGCCGATCCGTGCGAACGCCGCCGCGACAGTGTCGGTCGCCGGGATGAGCGCACGGCGCAGCTCCTTGGGCAAGGTGCGAGCGAGGGCGGCGGCCAACTCGCGGCGGAACCCCGGGACGTGCCAGTCGAAAACGTCGTCGGGCACCTGGTTGAGGGCGAGCAGCGGGACGTTCACCGTGACGCCGTCGAGCGGCTGGCCCGGCTCGAAGCGGTAGCGCAGCGGCAGCGACAGGTCGCCGGACACTGTCCAGTCGTCGGGGAAGTCGGTGAACGAGATGGCGACGCCGTCGGTGGTGCGCAGCACGGCGGCGGTCAGGTCGAGCTGCGTGGGATCCGCGTCGCGGGCGTCGCGCCACCACCGATCGAACTGCCGCGTCGACACGATCTCGTCGGGCAGGCGGTCGTCGTAGAAGTCGTGCACCTGGTCGTCGTCGAGCAGGCCGCCGCGTCGAGCGCGGTCCTCCAGCGCGGCCACGTCGCGTCGGAACTGCTCGTTGTGGCGGAGGAAGGCGTGCGGGGCGTCCCAGTCGCCGTCGACGAGGGCGCGGCGCACGAACATCTCGCGGGCGAGCGCCGGGTCGACCCGGTCGAGCCCGACGGTGCGTCCGGCCACGATCGCCAGGCCGTACAGCGTGACCGTCTCGGTGACGACGGCGCGCCCACCGCTCTCGTCCCAGCGCGGCTCGCCGTACGACCGCTTCACCAGATGGGCCCCGAGGCGCTCGGCCCATTCCGGTTGCACCGCGGCGACACGGCGCGCCCGCAGGCGGTCGGTCTCGACCAGCTCGCCGGCCATCACCCACCGCGGTGGCTGCTTGGTCAGCACCGATCCCGGCGCGATGACGAACGACCCGCCGCGAGCACCGCGGAACGTCACCGGCCCGCGCCGCGGCTCACGTCGGCGGTCGTCGCGCTCGCCGAGGTGCGACAACAGGCCGGCGAGCACCGCCTGATGGACGTGGTCGGGATGGGCGGCGACGCCACTGACGCTCATGCCGAGCGATCCGGCGGCTTGGCGGAGCTGGCTGAACAGGTCGTGCCACTCCCGCACTCGGAGGTAGTGGAGGAACTCGCTGCGGCACAGCCGCCGGAACTGGTTCGACGACAGCGCCCGCTGCCGCTCGCGCAGGTGGTCCCACAGCGCCACGATCGACAACAGGTCGGAGCCCGGGACGTCGAAACGCCGGTGCAACGCGTCGGCCTCGTCGCGGTGCTCGTCGGGGCGCTCGCGCACGTCCTGCATCGACAGCGCGGCGGCGATCACGAGGACCTCGCGCACGCACCGGAGGCGCTCGGCCTCGATCACCATTCGACCCAGCCGTGGGTCGATCGGCAGGCGAGCGAGCCGACGGCCGATCGCCGTGAGCCGCCGTGTCCCGTCGTCTTCGGGCGGCTCGATCGCGCCGAGCTCCTCGAGCAGGAGGTAGCCGTCGCGCACGGCGGCGCGGTCGGGCGGCTCGACGAACGGGAACGCGGTGACGTCGCCCAGGCCGATGGCGGTCATCTGCAGGATGACCGACGCGAGGTTGGTGCGCACGATCTCGGGCTCGGTGTACGGCGGGCGGGCGAGGAAGTCGTCCTCCCCGTACAGGCGGATGCAGATGCCAGGTCCGAGCCGGCCGCAGCGACCGGCGCGCTGGTTCGCCGACGCCTGCGAGATCGGCTCGATCGGGAGCCGTTGCACCTTGAGGCGGCGGCTGTAGCGGGAGATGCGGGCGACGCCCGTGTCGACGACGTAGCGCACACCGGGCACGGTGACCGACGTCTCGGCGACGTTGGTGCTCAGCACCACCCGCCGCGACGAGTGGGGCTGGAAGATCCGGTGCTGCTCGGCCGACGACAGCCGGGCGTACAGCGGCAGCACCTCGAGGCCGGGCCGTTCCAGCCGGGCGAGCGCGTCGGCGGTGTCGCGGATCTCCCGTTCGCCGGACAGGAACACGAGGACGTCGCCGCGTCCCTCGCGCCCGAGCTCGCCGACGGCGTCGACGACGGCCTGCACCTGGTCACGCGTCGTCGGTGAGGGGGCGGTAGCGCATCTCGACGGGGTAGGTGCGCCCGGTGATCTCGACGATCGGGGCGTCCACCCGTCGCGGGCGAAGTGGTGGGCGAAGCGCTCGGTGTCGATGGTGGCCGACGTGATGACCACCTGCAGGTCGGGCCGCCGGGGGAGCAGTTGACGCAGGTAGCCGAGGATGAAGTCGATGTTGAGGCTGCGCTCGTGCGCCTCGTCGATGATCAGAGCGTCGTAGCGGCGCAGCATGCGGTCACGCGGGAGCTCGGCGAGCAGGATCCCGTCGGTCATCACCCGGACGACGGTCTCGTCGCCGACGCGGTCGTTGAAGCGCACGGTGAAGCCGACGGCGCCACCGATCGTGGTGCCGAGCTCGTCGGCGACCCGTTCGGCGATCGTGCGGGCGGCGACGCGGCGCGGCTGGGTGTGGCCGATCAGGCCGTGCACCCCGCGGCCGGCCTCGAGCAGCAGCTTCGGGAGCTGCGTGCTCTTGCCCGAGCCGGTCTCACCGGCGACGACGACCACCTGGTGGCGGCCGAGCACGTCGAGCAGCTCGTCGCGCCGGGCCGTGATCGGGAGCTCGGCGGGGTAGCGCAGCTCCATCAGTGGCGTTGCCAGCTGGGTGGCCGCCTCTCGGCGAAGGCGGCCATCCCCTCGGCCGCCTCGGGGCCGGCGAACAGCTCGTCCGACATCTGCCTGCGCCCGGCGGAACCGGGCGGCGAGGTCGTCACCGGATTCGCTGCCGCGCAGCAGCTCCTTGGTGGCGCGCACCGCGGCGGGCGCACCGAGGCGCACGCCCTCGCACAG
This sequence comes from Ilumatobacteraceae bacterium, assembly GCA_963719295.1. Classification (GTDB taxonomy): domain Bacteria; phylum Actinomycetota; class Acidimicrobiia; order Acidimicrobiales; family Ilumatobacteraceae; genus Desertimonas. The sequence goes on along the minus strand of CAVRBV010000032.1, from coordinate 22,899 downwards.
CGCCGTGACCGTGGCCGCGACGTCGTCCGTGATGTGGGTGACCAGGCCGGCGTCGCGAGCGGCGGAGGCGGAGAACGTCTCGCCGGTGAGGAACGCCGCCGCCAGCTTCGACGCGCTGGCAGCGCCGCAGGATCGGCACCGAGATGATCGCCGCGGCCACGCCGATGCGTACCTCGGTCAGGGCGAAGGTGACGTCGGACTGCACGACGACCAGGTCGCACGCGGCCATCAGCCCGAGCCCGCCGGCGCGCGCCGGTCCGGCGAGGGCGGCGATCGTCGGCACCGGCGCCTCCATCAGCCACCGCAAGGCGCGGACGACCCCGGATGAGTCGGCCGGCCCGGCGCGCCGCTCCTTGAGATCAGCACCGGCGCAGAACACCGGCGGCGTGTGGTCGACGACGACGACGCGGACGCTGCCGTCGGCGACGCCGCGCTCGGCGCGGTCGAGCGCACCGAGCAGGTCGCCCACGAGCGCCGTGGACAGCGCGTTGCGGTTCGCCGGCGAGTCGAGGGTGACCGTCGCGACGCCGTCGGAGGAGCGGAAGTGGACGAGTTCGTTGGTCACCGGTGCACCATCTGTTGCGCACGAGCGAGCGAGCGCCAGCGAGTGAGCGGCCAGCAGCTGCGCAGGCGTTCATGGCGTGGCCGGGGAACGCAATGACGGTCACGTCGCCGACGGTACCGAGTCGGCGGTGATCGACGCGAGGAACGATTCCACCTCACCGCGGTCGCGAGTGCGCCGCATCGGGGGCAGGGCATTGACGATGTCCCAGCGGTACCCGGCCGTGCCGAGGCGGCGGTCGAGGACGGCGACCACACCGCGATCGTCGGCGGTGCGGATCAGCCGTCCCGCCGCCTGGGCCAGCATCATCGCCGCGCGGGGCACGTCGATCTCGCGGAAGGCGGCGGCGCCGAGGCGCTCGCGGCGTGCCGTGAGGAGGGGATCGTCGGGTCGTGGGAACGGAAGGCGGTCGACGACGACCTGCGAGAGCGTCCGGCCCGGAACGTCGACGCCTTGGAAGAAGCCGGCGGTGGCGAACAGGCACGTGGCCTCGTCGGCGGCGAACTGGCGCAGCAGAGCCGGCTTCGGGAGGTCACGTTGGGTGATGATCGGCACGTCGACGCGCCCGGCGACCGCCGCCGCCGCCAGATCCATCGCCCGCCAGCTCGTGAACAGCGCCAGTGTCCGCCCTCCAGCGGCGGTGATCAGCGCGACCAGCTCGTCGTGGACCGCCGCTGGATAGCCGGCCGAGCGTGGGTCCGGCAGCGCCATGGCGCAGTACAGCAGGGCGTGGTGCGGGTAGTCGAACGGGCTACCGACGTCGTGGAGGTCGAACGTCCCCGGTGTCAGGCCGACCCGTCCGGCGAGCGAGGGCGGCACGGTGGCGCTGGTGAGCACCGCCGTGCGTACGTTCCACACCTCGTCGCGCAGCGCCGGGCCGACGTCGAGCGGAGCGATCTCGATGCGCGGGTGATCGCTCGTGCCGGAGACGAACTCGACGAAGTCCGCCCGTCGCGCCGGATCGGTGCCGAGAGCCGCATCGAGTCCTTCGATCGCCCGGCCGGTGAGCACCTGGGCCCGCAGCTTGCGCTGCTTGGCGTCCTCCAGCGAGGTGTCGATGGCGATGATCGCCGCACTGGCGCGCTCGAGGCGGTTGCGGGCGTCGAGGAGCACCTCGTGGATCTCGTCCGGGTAGGGCACCGGCAGGCGTTCGCCGACGTGCCCGGCCAGGGCCTCGCGCAGCTCGGTGGCGACCTCCACCACGCCAGCGACGATTACGTCGTCGTCGAGGATGCGGCGGATGACCGCGCCGAGCGTGGCGAAGCGCCCGGGGGCGATCTGCACGCCGACGGTGTCGCTCATGATGTCCTCGAGGCCGTGGGCCTCGTCGAACACCACGACGTCGTGGTCGGGGAGCAGGGCGCCGCGGCTGGCGACGTGCAGCCCGTACAGGTGCGTATTGACGGCGATGACGTCGGCGACCGCGGCGCGCCGGCGGGCCTGCTCGGCGAAGCACGGCTCGCCCATCGGGCACCGGTCGGCGCCCGGGCACTCGTCGCTGCCGACCGTGACGGCGCGCACGACGGCGTCGGACGGGGCGAAGTCGAGCTCGGCGAGGTCGCCGGTGTCGCTCACGGCCGCCCAGCGGGCGATGCGGGCGACCTCGGTGCGGTTGGCGGGGGCCATGCCCTCGAGCTCCAGGCGGCCCTGGTCGTCTTCGGCGCGCACCTCGCGCAACCGCTGGAGGCAGAGGTAGTTGCTGCGACCCTTGAGCACCGCCCACTCGAACGGCTCGGGCATCGAGTCGGCGAGGAAGGGCAGGTCCTTGCCGGCGAGCTGGTCCTGCAGCGCCTTGGTGGCCGTCGACACGACGACCCGTTTCCCCGAGCGCACGGCCGGCACGAGGTAGGCGAGCGTCTTGCCGGTTCCGGTGCCCGCCTGCACCACCAGGTGGCGGCCGGTGTCGATGGCGGCGGTGACGAGCCGGGCCATCTCCCGCTGGCCCGGACGCGCCTCGGCCCCCGGCAGCCGCCCGACGACGTCGGCGAGGAAGTCCTCGGTCATTGGTGCACCATCGATCCATGCGATTCGCACCAGGCGGCGCCGGTGCACCAATGACCAGAAGACCGTGCCTGCTGGTTCGCTCGCTCGAAGACTCGCTCGCTCACTGGACGAGCTCGAGCGCAGCGTCGAGCTCGTGGGCGTCGAAGTCCGGCCACGTCTTGTCGGAGAAGTAGACGGGCGCGCCGGCCGACTGCCACAGCATGAAGTTCGACACCCGTCCCTCGCCGCTCGTGCGTACCAGGACGTCGACCGGCGGCAGCTCGGGGAGGTACAACGCGTCGCCGATCGAATCGGGCGTGATCGGCGTGCCCGCCTCGCGGAGTCGCCGGACGGCGTCGACCAGCTCGACCCGGGTGCCGTAGTCGAAGGCGACCGTGAGCAGCATGCCGGTGTTGCGGCTGGTGTCGGCGATCGCCTTGCGGATCGCGGTCTGGATGAGCGCCGGGGTTCGAGCGCCGGCCGAGTCGAACGGCCGGCCGATCCACTGCACCCGCACGTTGAGGTCGTTGAGCTCGGCGATCCGCCCGAACAGTCGCTTGTGCAGGCCGAGGATGTGGCGCACCTCGTGGCGGGGGCGCACCCAGTTCTCGGTGGAGAAGCCGAACACGGTGAGCCACCCGATGTCGCGCTTGACGGCGACCCGCACGACGCGGGCCAGGTTCTCCTCGCCCTCGGTGTGACCGACGGTGCGCGGACGGCCGCGGCGCTCGGCCCAGCGTCCGTTGCCGTCCATGATGCACGCGACGTGCAGGGGGCGGCCTCGGGGGCCGGCGACCTCGGTCGCCTGCGGGGAAGCCAGTTGACCCATGCGGCGGTCCACGATACGCGGCCGGGCGATGCGAGAATGGCGCGATGGGTGCATCACTGTCGCATGTGATGGTGGTCGGTGGCACCCCGACGCAGTGGGCGGCCCGCACCGACGACGAGTGGGCCGACGCCGCTGACGATCTCGGGCTGGTGGCGGCCGAGGCCGGGGCGAGGTGGCTGACGCTTCGTCCGTACGGGCCCGATCCCGGCGGTGACGCGACGGTGGGCGCACGCTGGACCCGCGCCACCGCAGCCGACCGCTGCACCGTGATCGTGGACGGCACGAGCGACGGCCGCGTGGAGTTCGCCCGTGCGGCGGCGGCGATCCCGGCGGACGTCGCCGTCGACGAGCGGAGCATCGACGACGCGCTGTACGCCCCGGCCGACGCCGAGCCCGACCTGATCCTGGTGCTCGGGCCGCACGCCCGTCTGCCGCCGTCGCTCGTGTGGGAGCTGGCCTACGCCGAGTTGGTGTACTCGGACGCGGCGTTCGGTGAGCTCGGGCCGGCGGACCTGGCCGCGGCGATCGACGAGTTCAACGGACGCATCCGGCGCTTCGGTGGTCTGGATCCCTCGATGAGCTCGCACCAGTACCGGGACACGGCGGTGGTGCTGCGCACCTACAAGCTCGGCGAGGCCGACCGAATCGTCGTGCTGCTCACCGAGGAGCACGGCAAGGTGCGGGCGGTCGCCAAGGGCGTGCGCAAGACGATGTCGAAGTTCGGGGCCCGGCTCGAGCCGATGAGCCACGTGCGGCTGCAACTGCACCGCGGGCGCGAGCTCGACATCGTCAACCAGGCCGAGTCGGTGGAGCCGCTGTCGCCGATGCTGGCGACGCTCGACCGGGCCTCGCAGGGCATGGCCGTGCTGGAGGCCGCCGATCAGCTGGCGTTGGAGCGCGAGCCGAACCCGCAGCTCTACCGGATGGTGGTGGGCGTGCTGCGAACGATCGCCGAGCGCACGTCACCGCTGGTGGTGCCGGCGTTCTACTGGAAGCTGCTGGCGGCCGAGGGGCTCGGGCCGCAGCTCGACGCCTGCCTGCGCTGCGGCGAGACCGAGGACGACGGGGCGACGTTCGTGGCGTTCGACGTCGCCGAGGGCGGGGTGATGTGCCGCACGTGCCGCAGCGGCGTCCCGCTGTCGCCCGAGGCGCTCGGGCTGCTGCGCGACATCCTCGGCGGCCGGCTGAACGAGGCGCTCGCTGTGTCCGAATCCCCGGCCACCCACGAGGTCGGCGTGCTCGCCACCAAGGCCCTCGAGCACCACATCGAGCGCCGCCTCCGCGCCGTCGCCATGTTCGAGCGCTGACCCCCGCGAGCCACCAACCGATGGGTGCCAGCATGACGGAACGGTCATGCTCGCACCCATCGGTCGTCAGGCGGCCGGGTCCAGAGCGATCGTGCGTTGGATGAGGGCGAGCGCGTCGTCGGCGAGATCGTGCAGGTGGACCCATGTGAATCGCATGACGCGATGGCCATTTGCTGCCGCCTGGTTGTCGCGCCAGCGATCGCTGTCGAAGTCGGCGACCCGAGTGTGCCAACGGCGGCCATCGGCCTCGATGATCACACGGTGGTCGGGGAGCAGCACGTCGACGCGGCCGGGGCGGCGGCTCCAGAACGGGAGCGGCGCCTGACGGACGACACGGGGTCGGCCCGGCAGACGGGCGAGGACGCGTAGCAGGATCGCTTCCAGCTCGCTCTCGGGCGGCACCCATCCCGTGCTGCTTCGCTCGCCGATCAGCGCCCGCAACGCCGGAAGACCCGCACGACGGCTGTTCACATAGAACGCCAGCCGTTCCTCGAGCTCCTCCACACCGAGCCGCCCTCCCACGATCGCGTCGTCGATGATGCGTTCGAGCCGCCACGGCCGCACACGAGCGCCGATGTCGAACACCGTCTGGGCGATCGTCGTCACGGCGATGCCGTCGACGGTGGTGATGCTCGCGCCGGCGTATCGATGGACGACGGCCGTCGGATGACGGCAGTACGAGTTGACCGGCGCCACGAGCTCGATCGGTCCTGGCCGGAACCCGTTCAACTGGTGGAGCGCCGCTGCCGTGAACCCGCCGATCGCCGACTCGACGACGGAGAGCTCGCCGACCTTGCACTCGCGCAGCCAGCTTCCGGTGCTCCCGGGAAGGACCATCACGCCCGGGACGACGCGAACCCAACTGCCGTCGCCGAGACGCCGTTGGACGAAACGCTCGCTGGCCCCGATCTCGAACGCCTGCTGGCGACTGAAGGCACCATGCTGTCGCCCTGCCAGACGTTCGATCTGTCGATCGATGTCCGTGTACCTCATGTGCCGATCCAAGCACCGGGGTGTGACACCCGTCGTGGGAACGACCGATGGGTGCCAGCAGGACCGTCGCGTCATGCTGGCACCCATCGGTTGCGGGGGGTGGGGGGCGTAGCCTGGGACGTCATGCCCGCTACGGAGCTCGACCAGATCGTCAACCTCTGCGAAGCGGCGCGGCTTCGTGTTCCCGTCGGCGGAGATCTACGGCGGGTTCCGCAGCACGCTACGACTACGGCCCGCTCGGCGCGCTGCTGCTGCGCAACGTCCGCAACGCCTGGATCCGGGCGATGGTGCAGGAGCGCGACGACGTCGTGCTGATCGACGCCGCCATCCTCGGCCCGCCGGCGATCTGGGAGGCGAGCGGCCACCTGGCCAACTTCACCGACCCGCTCGTCGACTGCACCAACTGCAAGCAGCGCTTCCGTCTCGACAAGCTCGACGATCCCGAACACCTGCCCGAACTGCGGCAAGCACGGCACGTTCACCGAGGCCCGCCAGTTCAACCTGATGTTCAAGACCCACGCCGGCCCGGTCGAGGACGCGGGCGCCGTCGCCTACCTGCGTCCCGAGACGGCGCAGGGCATGTTCGTCAACTTCAACAACGTGCTGCAGACGTCGCCGCAAGAAGCCGCCGTTCGGCATCGCCCAGGTCGGCAAGTCGTTCCGCAACGAGATCACGCCGCAGAACTGGATCTTCCGCACCCGCGAGTTCGAGCAGATGGAGATGGAGTTCTTCGTGCCGCCGGCCGACGGGCCGCGCGTGGTACGAGTACTGGTGCGCCGAGCGCCTCGACTGGTACGTCGCGCCACGGCATCCCGCGCGACCTGCTGCGACTGCGCCCGCACGACGCCGACGAGCTGTCGCACTACTCGGCCGGCACGTCCGACGTCGAGTTCCGCTTCCCGTGGGGCTTCGGACGAGCTCGAGGGCATCGCCCAGCGCACCGACTACGACCTCAAGCAGCACTGCACAGCACTCCGGGCGAGAAGCTCGACTACTTCGACCAGGCAGACGAACGAGCGCTACACGCCGTACGTCGTCGAGCCGGCCGCCGGGGTCACCCGCACGATGGCCGCGTTCATGCTCGTCGGCCTACGACGTCGACGAGGTGAACGGCGAGGAGCGCACCGTGCTGCGCCTCCACCCCCGCCTGGCGCCGTACTCGGTCGCCGTGCTGCCGCTGTCGAAGAAGGACACGCTGACGCCGCTGGCCGCCGAGGTGCGCAAGCGCCCTCGCCGAGCGCTACATGGTCGACTACGACGAGACCCAGGCGATCGGCCGCCGCTACCGCCGCCAGGACGAGATCGGCACACCGCTGTGCGTCACCGTCGACTTCGACTCGCTCGACGACAAGGCCGTCACGATCCGTGACCGCGACTCGATGGAGCAGTCGCGGGTGCCGATCGACTCCGTCGTCGACGAGGTGGCCGGCCGCCTCGGCTTCTGATCGCGGTGACCGCCGGTGACGTACCTCGACCGCATCGTCGAGCGCCACCGGGAGGCGGCCGCCGCCGATGATCGTGACCTCGACGACCTGCTGGCCGCGGCCCGTCGCCTTGGTGCCCCCCGCGGCTTCGCAGTCGCCCTCGGCGACCCGGGCGAGCTGGCCGTCATCGCCGAGATCAAGCGCCGTTCGCCGTCGAAGGGCGACCTCGACCGCAACCTCGATCCAGCGGCGCTCGCCCGCACCTACGCCGACGGTGGCGCCGCCTGCCTCTCGGTGCTCACCGACGCCGAGTTCTTCGCCGGGTCGGTGGCCGACCTGAGCGCGGCGCGCCACGCCACGACGCTCCCGGTGCTGCGCAAGGACTTCACGGTCGACCCGCGCGACGTCGCCGACGCCCGGTTGATGGGCGCCGACTGCGTGCTGCTCATCGTGGCCGCGCTCGCCGACCTCGAGCTGGTCGAGCTCCACCAGCTGGCCACCTCGATCGGCCTCGACGTGCTCGTCGAGGTGCACGACGAGCCGGAGCTGGAGCGTGCCCTCATCGCCGGTGCCACGCTCGTCGGGGTCAACCAGCGCGACCTGCTGACGTTCGAGGTCGACCACGAGCGCGCCGCCCGGGTGGGCGGCGCCATCCCCCCCGGCGTCGTCAAGGTCGCCGAGTCGGGTATCCGCGACGGCGACGACGCCCGCCGCCTCGCCGCCGCCGGGTTCGACGCGCTGCTCGTCGGCGAGACGCTGGTCACCGCCGCCGATCCGGTCGCCACGCTTCGAGCGCTGCGCCTACGCTGACGCCACGCCCGCGCGCCGGAACCGGCGCGAATGCACCGCGGCTGTATGGATTCGACCGACTGGTGCGTGGAGAAGGGGTATGAGCGTGCGAGTGCGCCGGGGGATCGAACCGATGCCGTCAGTGTCATCGGTCGTCCGCGAGCCGTTCAGCGTCTTCTACGAGCGTGAGCTGCCGCGTCAGGTCCGCCGGGCGACGCTGCTGCTCGGTTCGCCCGAGGCGGCGCACGACGCCGTGCACGACGCGTTCGTCGCCGTGTTCCGGCACTGGGAGGAGCTGCAATCCGGCGGGCCCGTACCTCGAGCGCGCCGTGCTCAACCGCTGCCGCGACGTCGGCCGGCGCGGCGTCGTTGCCCGACGCCGGACCCCACGCCCGAGCACGTCGGTGCCGGAGATCGACGTCCCGCTGTTCGACGCGCTGTCGAAGCTGCCGTTCAACCACCGCGCCGCCGTCGTGCTGCGCTACTACCACCAACTCACCGAGTTCGAGATCGCCGAACTGCTCCACTGCCGGCCGGGATCGGTCGGTCCGTGGATCCGACGCGGGCTCGAGACCTTGCGCAGGGAGCTGTCATGAACGACCTCGAGGGCCACATCGGCACGCTGCTGGAGGACGCCGCGGCGCGCACTCCGGTCCATCCCGACCTCGCGTCGGTCGTCGACTCGACCACCGCCTACCCCCGATTGATCGAGCGACCTCGGTCGCACGTCGCGCCGGTTGCGCTGCTCGCCGCGGCCTCGATCACCGCGGTCGCCGTGGGCGCCGCCGTGCTGGTGCCGGCGAGAGCGGATCGCAGCGCCCAGACGAGCGTCGCCGCGCCCGCCGTCGACCCGGTCTACCGCAACCACACCGACGTCTACCCGCTGCTCACCGACGTGCCGGCATGGGCGGGCGCGATGGCGCCCACGCTCCAGCGGGCGACGACGAGCGATCACACGCGGGTGTGGGCCCTCGTCGCGCGACGCGGCAGCGACAGCCTGTTCGATCCGATCATCGTCTCGACCGGCGACCGGCCCACCCTCGACCCGGCCGACGGGGTGCCCATCGGCGACGTCGGTGGCACGCCGGCCTATCTGTTCCAGGACGCCGACGGTCGGCACACCGCGCTGCTCGCCAGCGACACCGACGGCGGCGACGTGGTGGTGAGCGGGATGGCCGACGCCGACGTGGTGACCGCCGTGCTCCGCGGCCTGACCCGGATCGTGGCGGACTCGTCCACCACCTTCTCGATCGGAGCGCTGCCGACCGGCTACGACGTCATCATCGAGCCCACCGTCCAGCCGCAGGCCGTCGACTCGTTCGGCATCGCCACGTCGTCGGACGGCGGATCCGACGGGGCACTGGCGATCCAAGTGGTCACCGACCTCTCCGACCTGCGCTTCTACTCGGCGCGTCAGGGTGCGCCGGTGCTGCGGTCGATCTTCCTCGGCGGCACCGACGAGCAGCTCACCGGCTGGTACGCCATGCCCACCGACGACTCGGTGGTGATGGTGTGGACGCTCGACCCGGGCATCGTGCTCGTGCTGACGGCGACTCGATCGAACATCACGGCGAGCGAGGCCATCGCCATCGCCAGGGACGTCGTGCTCACCGACCGGGACACCTGGGCGCAGACCTACGACGCGGCGGCGGTGCTGGCCGCGGCTGACACCACCGGCTGACCGCCGGGCGGCGCCCCACGATCGCCGCTCGGAACGCCCGAAGGAACCGGGCCCGGCGCCGGCCCAACCGGTACCGTACGCATCGCATGTTCGTGAAGATCTGCGGCATCACCAACGAGGACGACGCGCTCCTCGCGGTGGCCATGGGCGCGGATGCGATCGGCTTCGTGTTCGCCCCGTCGCCCCGGCAGATCCCGGTCCAGCAGGCCTACGACATCACCCGCCGGCTCCCGCCCGAGATCATGACGGTCGGCGTGTTCCGCGACGAGCACCCCAAGCGGGTGATCGACATCGTCCACCGCTCCGGCGTCAAGGGGGCGCAACTCCACGGCAACGAGTCGCGCGCGACGATCGCCGCCGTGGCCAAGGCGGTGCGCTTCCTCGTCAAGGCCTATCCGGCCGGTTCGCCGCTGATCCCCGAGGCCGGCTCGCTGCCCACCGACACGCTGCTCATCGACGGACAGAGCCCCGGCTCGGGGCACCTCTTCGACTGGTCGCTCGTCGGGGAGATCCCCGAGGGCATGCGCATGATCCTCGCCGGCGGGCTCACGCCCGACAACGTCGCCGACGCCGTGAAGACCGTCGAACCCTGGGGCGTCGACGTGGCGAGCGGAGTCGAGGAGTCGCCGGGCAAGAAGGACGCGCTGAAGGTGAAGCGGTTCATCGAGCGCGCCCGCGCCGCCGCGCCCGTGCCCTACCTCGCCGAGCACGAGCTGCCCTACGACTGGTCGAGCGACGAGTGGCTCAATCGATGAGCAGCGGGATCCGACCGGGCACGCTCGCGAGCCTGATGACGGAGCCGACCGGGCTCGGGCGCTTCGGCGAGTTCGGCGGTCGCTTCGTGCCCGAGACCCTCGTGCCGGCGTGCGAGGACCTCGAGGCGGCGTTCCGCGAGGCGTGGGCCGATCCGGTGTTCCGCGGCGAGCTGGCGGCGATCCTGCGTGACTACGCCGGGCGTCCCTCGCTCCTCAGCGAGTGCCACAACCTCGGCCCCGAGCTCGGGCTGCGGCTGCTGCTCAAACGCGAGGACCTCAACCACACCGGCTCGCACAAGATCAACAACGTGCTCGGTCAGGCCCTGCTGGCCAAGCGGATGGGCAAGCCGCGGTTCATCGCCGAGACCGGCGCCGGTCAGCACGGCGTGGCCGCGGCCACCGCGGCGGCCTTGATGGGGCTCGACTGCAAGGTGTACATGGGCGCGGTCGACGTCAAGCGCCAAGAGCTCAACGTGTTCCGCATGCGCCTGCTCGGCGCCGAGGTCGAGGCGGTCGACAGCGGGAGCTGCACGCTCAAGGACGCCGTCAACGAGGCGCTGCGCGACTGGGTGGCCAACGTCGAGCACAGCTACTACTGCATCGGATCGGTGATGGGCCCCCATCCGTACCCGTGGATGGTGCGCGAGTTCCACCGCGTGATCGGCGACGAGGCCCGCGAGCAGTGCCACGCCCTGACCGGGCGACACCCCGACGTGGTCGTCGGGTGCGTCGGCGGTGGATCGAACGCCATCGGGCTGTTCTCCGGCTTCGTCGACACCGACGCCCGGCTGGTCGGCGTCGAACCCGCCGGCGGCGCCGCCGTCGGCCACGGAGTGCCCGGCGTCGTGCACGGCATGCGCAGCTTCCTCATGCAGGACGAGTACGGCCAGGTGGAGGAGGCGCACTCGATCTCGGCCGGCCTCGACTACCCGGGCGTCGGGCCCGAGCACGCCCACCTCCGCTCGATCGGGCGGGCCGAGTACCCGGCCGTCACCGACGCCGAGGTGCTCGTCGCGTTCACCCGCCTGGCCCGCACCGAGGGGATCATCGCCGCCTTCGAATCGGCCCACGCCGTGGCCTGGGTGATCCGCGAGGCCGCCGCGCTCCGCGGGCGCACCGTCGTGGTCAACCTGTCGGGTCGCGGTGACAAGGACGTCGCCCAGGCGATGGAGTTGTTGGCGTGAGGATGTTCGCCATCATTGCGTTCCCCGGCCACGCCATGAACTGCCTGCGCAGCCGCTGGCCGCTCCTCGGCTGGCGCCTCGTCGCTCGCAACCGAGGCACGGTGGATCGATGAGGACCTTCGCCGATACCTTCCCCAAGGCGGTCGCCGACGGCCACAAGCTGCTCGTGCCGTACATCACGGGGGGCTACCCGGGGTGGGAGGACGCGGTGCGGTCGGCGGCAGCCAACGGCGCCGACGCCGTCGAGGTGGGGATCCCGTTCTCCGACCCGGTGATGGACGGACCGGTGATCCAGCAGGCGTCACAGGCGGCGCTGGAGGCGGGCGCCACGCCGCTTTCGATCCTCGACGCGGTCGCCGCGCTCGACGTGACGATCCCGCTGGCGGTGATGACGTACTACAACATCGTCCATCACGACGGCCACCGACGCTTCGCCGGCCGCCTCGTCGGCGCCGGCGTCAGCGGGTGCATCGTGCCCGACCTGCCGCTCGAGGAAGCCGGGCCGTGGTGCGCCGCAGCCGACGACGCCGGCGTGGAGACGATCATGCTCGCCGCGCCTACCGCCTCCGACGAGCGGCTCCGGCGCGTCCTCGACCGCACCAGGGGGTGGGTGTACTCGGTCGGGCTGCTCGGCGTGACGGGTGAGCGACGGTCGTTGGCCGCTACCGCCACGTCGCTGGCCGGCCGGTTGAAGGAGCTCACCGATACCCCGGTGCTGGTTGGAGTCGGCGTGTCGGACGCCGCCCAGGCCGCGGAGGCGTGCGCCGTCGCCGACGGCGTGGTGCAGGGCGCGTCGGTGGTGCGCCGGCTGATGGAGCGGGGACCCGATGCCGTGGGCGCCTACGTCGCCGAGGTCCGCGAGGCCATCTCGGCGTGACGGCACTCAGCGAGAAGGTCCCGGTCGAGGACGACGCCGTCGAGGACGCCGGTGAGCCGGCGCCGCGGCGCGTCCCGGCCCACGTCGTCGGGTTGATCGGGATCGTCGTCGCGTTCCTCGCCATCGGCACCCTCTTCGCCCTGGAGCAGCCGCCCTTCGTCGAGGCCGACGAGACGGCACACCTGGCCTACGCCCACGAGATCGCCTCGTTCCACCTGCCGCGGATCGACGAACGGGTCTTCCCGCCGGCGAGCGCCAAGGTCTGGCGGGCCGAGTGGGCGTCGCGAGGCGACGACCGCTACCGCGGGGCGTGGGTGGCGAACCACCCGCCGCTCAACTACATGCTGTCGGCGCCGGCGATCTGGTACTCGAACTGGGTCGGCCGGCCCGACGGCGGACTGCTGTTCCTGCGCCTGCAGAACGTGTCGCTCGCCGCGGTCGGTGTTGCGCTGACGTACTTCGTCGCCCTCGAGCTCAGCCGCGGGGACCGGCGGCTCGGCCTGCTCGCCGCGGCGATGGCCGCCCTCGTTCCGCAGGGCCTCGCCCTGTTCTCCCACGGCATGAACGACGGGTTGGCGTTCGCCGCCGGCAGCGGGCTGCTGTGGGCGACGCTGCGATGTTGCCGCCGCCCCGGGTCGCGGCGCGATCTCCTGCTCCTCAGCGGGTTCGCCGTGGCGTCGTTCGGGTCACGCGCGGCCACGATGCTGCTGGCGATCGCGCTGGTCGGCGCGGTGGCCGCTTGGGCCCTCGTGGAGCGAGGGCGGCCGTTCGTCGCAGCGCGTGCGCACGGCCGCGCTCACGCTGCTCGTCGGGCTGGGTCCGGCCAGCGTGGCGTTCGGCTGGTTCTACGTGCGCAACGAGCGCCTTTACGGCGACATCGGCGCCTCGGCCTTCGTGCTCCACTACTTCCGCCGCCGGGCGGCCGGGTCGGTGCCGCACATCCTCGGGCTCGGGCACGTGTGGATGCGGATGTACCGGCGGATGACCACCACCGCACCGCTCGACTGGCACGTCCCGCGGTTCGCCACGCTGGTCGCGGTGCTGGCGATCGCCGGTCTGGTGCTCGCCCTGCTCACCCGCCGCCGCGGCTGGTGGCGCGCCGGCATCCTGCTGGCGTTGGGAGCGGTCGCCGTGATCACCGTCACCGTCGCCCAGCACATCGCCGGCGGCGGCAACCAGTACCCGCGCTACTTCTTCCCCGTTCTCGGCGTGTTGGCGTGCCTCGTCGTCCTCGGGCTCGACCGCCTCCTCGCCCGCCTGCTCCCGCTCGCCGTGGTGCTGGCGATGGCCGGCTGGCTGATGACCAAGCTGCCGATCTCCGTCGACCCCACCGAGGTGACGCGGCCGCGCGACCGCACTCGTCCGATGCCGCTGCTCCTGCAGGTCCTGCCGGCCGGCGACGGCGCCCGCCGCCTCGTCGCCCTGGTGGCGATCGCCGGCGGGGTGGCGGCGCTCTACGGGCTGATCGTGGAGACGCGGCGCAGTGGGCGTCGCGCCCGTCAGGGATCGAACCAGAGCCCGATCGCCACACTGGGATCCGACCACACCAGCTCGGCGCCGTTGGCCAACATCGTCGGGTCGAGCAGCGGGGCGAACACGTAGGGCACGGCGTCGCGGTCGGGCTCGAGGCCGTCGGTGTACAGCGCCTGGTGGGGCAGGTAGAACTGGTAGACGAGACGGCGCTGGCGCTGCTGGCCGAGGCTCGCCGTCGGGTGCTGGCTGTCGGGCACGAACATCATCCGCACGGCGTCCTGGTCGGCGAGGATGTCGTCGCGCACCGGCTCCATCGGACCGGCCATGGCCCACACGTTCAAGCCGGCGTCGATCCGGGCGCGGGTGCGCCCGAAGCTCACCACCATCAGCAGGCCGAGCCCGACGAACAGCGCGGCCCGCCAGCCGGTGCGCTGGACGACCACCACCAACACCGCGACCGCCGCCATCACCACGACGCCGGCCAGCGTGATCGGCAGGGCACGGATGGCGGTCGCCGTGCCGAGGAACGTCTGCAGGCCGAGGATCATCACCCGTACCCCGACGTTCTCGGCGAGCTGGTCGGCGCGCAGCGCGTTCACGAGCAGGCCGGTGAGCAGCGTCGCGCCGATGACGCCGGCGAAGGTGACCAGGGTGACGGAAACGCGGCGTCGGGTCAGCAGCCACCCGAACGCGATCACGAGGAGCGGACCGACGACGGCGTCGTTGTAGCGCCCGTACACGATCTGGTCGGGCCGCCACCGGTCGGTCATGAACACGACGGAGAGGGCGCCGAGCGCACCGACCACCAGCAGCACGAGCCGGGCGTCGGCGGGGGCGGGCCGTGGTGCGCCGTCGCCGGAGGCTTCGTCCCCAGGCGGGCGTCGGCGGGCCGCCTGCACGGTCGCCACGACGCCGATCCCGAACAGGCCGGCCGTCGTGACCAGCTGGTACCACAGCTGACCGACCAGCGACACGAACACCGAGCTCACGTGCTGGAGCTGGTCGGCCACTCCGCCATACGAGTTGCGTGCCGAGGGCTTCTCCCAGATGCGGTCGACCAGCAGCTCGGAGTACCACGAGCCGGCCACGTAGAGCCCGAGGAACGTCGCCAGCACGACGACGCCGTGGGCGAGCGGCAGGCGCCGGCGCACCATGGCGAACACGACGACGCCGGCGGACACGATCGCCATCGGCAACAGGCGCGTGTGGGTGAGGTAGCCGGCCACCGTGAGGACGGCGAGCAGCACGCCGCGCCCGAGCGAGGGCGCGTCGTGGAACCAGAGCAGGGCGAGGACGGCGCCGGTGTAGACGACGGCGACCAGCGATTCGGCCCACACGTAGTCGGTGGTGAACAGGATGGCCGGGGCGAGCGACACGACGAGTGCGACCGCCGCCGACCACAGCGGGGCGAGGCCGGTGAGGCGTCGGGCGAGGACGTACGTGAGCGCGGCCGCCACGCCTCCGAGCAGGGCGTTCACGACGTGGGCGGCCTGGTAGAAGCGGGTGGGGTCGTCGATCACCCAGTGCAGCGGCGCGATCAGGGTGCCGTACAGCGGTCGCCACGTGCTGTGGTCGAACATGTTCCAGCGCGGCAGGCCGCTGACGAAGCGGGCGATGGCGAGCTGACCCGGCTCGTCGGGCGTGATGCCGTACATCCGTCGCTGCCGGGACGTCCAGGCGCGGACGACGGCCACGACGAGCCCGACGAGCACCGGCGGGCCGATCGACGCCCATCGTGATCCCGCTCGCCCGGTCGCCGACACGAGCGAGGATCGTTGCACACCGACCACGGTCGCGGAGGTGCGGGCGCGGGACGCGCCCCTAGGTTGTCGGGGATGCCGCCGGCCGCACGACCCATCCGCGCGGTGGCCGCCTGGTGGGGGCTGGGCGCGATCGTCGTCGCCTTCGTGTCGATCGCGGCGATGAACGCGTACCAGCAGCCTCCCTTCGCCCCTCCCGACGAGACGGCCCACGTGGGGTACGCGCAGGAGATCGCCCACCTCCATCTGCCGGAGATCACCACCGTGCCGCACGTGCCGGCCAGCGCCACGCAGTGGATCGCCGAGCGTGACAGCGCCCGGCGCGAGCGCTACCTCGGCGTCTGGGTGGCCAACCATCCGCCGCTCAACTACGTGCTGGTCGCACCGCTCGTGTGGCTCTCGGACGCGCTGGGGCGGGCCGACGGCGGGCTGCTGTTCCTGCGGCTGGCCAACGTGCTGTTCGGCGCCGTCGGTGTCGTGCTCACCTACTTCCTGGCGTGGGAGCTGTCGGGTGGCGTGCGGCGCATCGCCCTCGCCAGCGCCGCGGCCGTCGTCGCGTTCGTTCCGCAGCTGCACCGCGTGCTGTCGCAGGGGCTGAACGACGGCCTCGGCTTCGCCGCGGGCACCGCCGTGGTGTGGGCGGCGCTGCGATGGCTGCGGACCGGCAGCCGTCGCGACCTTCGTCCTGCTCGGGGCGGCGTCGGCCGTGGGTGCCGGGGCGCGGGCGTCGACGATGCTGCTCGCGGTGGCCGTCGTCGGCGTCCTCGCCTGCTCGTGCCTCGTCCGCGTCGGGCAGACGTGGCGCCACCGACTCCTCCAGGCGACGTGGGTGGTGGCCCTGGGCCTGGGTCCCGCCGTCGTGCTGTTCGGGTGGTTCTACGTGCGCAACATCGTCGTCTACGGCGACATCGGGGCATCGGACGCTCTGCTCGAGCTGTTCGGGCGCCGCGAGCGGGGGAGCGTGCCCGAGATCCTCACGTCCGGCCACCTGTGGGTCGACATCTACCACGCGCTGCTGTCGCCGTCGACGCTGGCGCGGATCTGGCCGCGTCTGCTCACGGTGATCACGTGGGTGGCCGGGCGCCGGGCTGGTGGTCGTGGCGGTCACCGGACGCACCGGTGACCGCACCCCCGCCGGCGAACGCGGTCGGGTCGACCGGCGGGGACTCGCCCTGTGCGTGGTGTCGGTGTTGCTCATCGTGCTCACCATCGCCCAGCACGTCGCCGGCGGCGGCAACGGCTACGCCCGCTATCTGTTCCCGGTGCTCGGCGTGATCGCCACGTTCGTCGTGCTGGGTCTCGACCGGATCATCCCCCGCGTGCTGCCGGCGGTGGTGGTGGTGCTGCTGGCGTGGTGGGCGATCGCCAACATCCCGACGGCGGTCGACCCGCACCGGGTCCGCCGCCCGCACGATCGCGGCGCGCCTGCCCCGCTCGCGCTGCAGGTGCTGCCCGGCAACGACGCGCTGCGCCTCCTGATCGCCGTGGTGATCGGCGTGTCGACGGTGCTCGCGGTGGCGGCCGTCGTCGCCGGCGCGGTCCGGCGCCGCCGTCCGCCTCCCGGTCCGGCGCCAGCCTGAGCGTCGGCTCCGCAACCGCGCGGATCGTCCCGGCTTCCGGGACCGAACGCGCCCAGAAGGCGCTGGGGGACGGATCGCGCCGGATGCGGGACGGGTCAGTCCGGCGGTGCCCACACCGGGGGGCGCCGCTCGGCGAACGCCTGCGCGCCCGCGCGTGGAAGTCGGGGTGCTGCATCTGGAGGCGGGCGAGGGCCGAGGCGTACTCCTCAGAATCCTCCCGGGCCCGTCCGAGCGATGCCCACAGCGCCTGCTTGGACCGGGCGACGGCGGTCGGCGAGTTGAGCGCGACCTGCGCCGCCAGCTCGAGGGCACGGTCCAGCGTCGTACCGGTGGGACACAGCTCGTCGACGAGGCCGAGCGCGTGGGCGCGGGCTGCGCTCATGCGGTAGTGCCGCCCCCACAACGTCATGCGCAGGCCATGTTCGGCCACCTGCGGAGCAGCACGTCTCGGTCGGCCGGGCCGCCGAGCGGCTCGGCGTCGCCGACCTGTGGATCGGCGAGCACGTCGCCGCGCCATTGACTCAGCGCGAGGGTCTGTACCACGGCGCCGACATCGTCCGCGACGACGTCGAGCTCTCCGATGTGTGGACGGTGTGCGGCGCAGTGCCCGCCGCCACCACCCGGCGATCGTGTCCCCCGGGTGCTGATCGCGCCGCTACGGAACCCGGCGAGCATCGCCCTGGCCGCCGTGTCGGCCTCGCGCATCGGAGGGGGCCGCTTCCGGCTCGGGGTCGGTGCCGGGTGGCTGGAGGAGGAGTTCGAGCTGGTAGGTCAGGACTTCGGGAACCGCTTCGGCCGCCTCGCCGAGATCGTCGACATCGTCCGGCGCCTGGCCGGCGGGGGCGGGCACGCCCATTCCGGGCGCTACTACCAGTTCCCGGCGGTCCGCACCACCCACGAAGCGACGCCGTTCCCGATCGTGTTCGGCGGCCTCAGTGACGCGGCTGTTCGTCGCGCCGCCGCGCCTCGGCGACGGCTGGTACGGCGTGCCGGGCCTCGACGTCGAGCGGTCGCCGCGGTGCGCGAGATCGTCGCCCGCGAGCGCGGTGGGCTCGAGGGCCATGAGTTCCACGTGCGACTGGCGCCGGACTTCACGCAACCCGAAGTCGACCGCCTCGCCTCGCTCGGAGTCGACCGGATCGTCGTGCCGTGGGAGGCGCTGTGCTCGAGCGACGAGCGGCGTTCGCTGCCGGCTGAGGGCAAGGCCGAGCGGCTGGCCCAGATGGCGGCGAGGCTGGAGCTGGCGCCGCCCCTTGCGGCCCGACGGGCGGTCAGGTGAGCTCGTGGGCCACGTAGGTGTCGACCATGCGTAGGAACTCCTCGGAGGTGGCGCTGATGCGGGCACCGGCGGGCTGCTGACGCGACACCCACGTCAGGAAGCCGCCGAACCACGCCACGAGGACGTCGACGAGCCCGTCACGATGCGACGGCGCCACCTCGCCGCGCTGGACCGCAGCGTCGACGATCCGCGACCACACGTGGACGACCCGCTGCCAGTGGGCCTCCCACGCCTCGGCCAGCGCCGGGTTGCGGCTCACCTCGCGACCGCTCAGCTCGAAGACCTCGACGAACGACGAATCGTCGAGGGCCAGGTGCACGCTGTCGTCGAGCATGCGTGCGAGGTTCTCGCGCAGCGAGTGCTCGGTGAAGTCGAAGTCGGCGAGGCGTTCGTCGCGGCGCTGGTACATGTGCTCGAACACCGAGATGAACAGCTGTTCCTTGGAGTCGAAGTAGTAGTAGATCAGCCCGGGCACCACGCCGGCGGCGGCCGCGATCATCTTGTTCGTCGTGTTGTTGTAGCCGTGATCGGCGAAGCACGCCTTGGCGGCGGCGATGATCTGCGAGCTCGGGTCGGTGTCCTCGCCCCCGCCGTCGCCATCCGCCGGAGCGGGCCGTCGCCGCTTGGTGGGACGCGATCCATCGGCAGCACCCGCTGCGGCCGAGGCGCCGCGGGCCGGTGTGGTGCTCCCCCCGGCTGCCATCGGTCGCACCCTAGCCCCGGTACGCCGTCGCGTACACTGCTGGCTGGTGAGCCAGTCAACCGATCCACCGGCCGGTACCGCCACCGGCGGGGTTGCCTCGACACCGCGTCTCGGTCTCTCCGCCGAGCAGGTGCTCACCACCACCCGCTCGGTTCGCCGCCGCTTGGACTTCGACCGCCCGGTCGACCGATCCGCGCTGATGCGCTGCCTCGAGTGGGCGGTCCAGGCGCCGAACGGGAGCAACCGGCAGGGCTGGACCTGGGTGTTCGTCGACGACACCGATCGCAAGCGGGCGATCGCGGACGTCTACCGGCGCAACTTCGAGCAGCTGATCGGGACCGCATATGCCGACGCGGCCGCCGAGATGCGACGATCGATCGACGCGGGTCGCCACCTCGCGACGAACGACGAACGCTGCCCGATGCCGCTCGTACCGTTCGTCGACGGTCGTCACGACGGCGCTGATGCGCCCCCGGCGGCGGGGATGTGGGGCTCGATCCTGCCGGCGGTCTGGAGCTTCGTGCTGGCGCTCCGCGAGCACGGGTTGGGGACGGCGTGGACAACGGTGCACCTCGGGTGGGGTGGCGAGCGTGAGGTGGCGGACGTCGTCGGGGCGCCGTACGAGCGGGCGACCCAGGTGGGGTTGTTCCCGATCGCCCACACGGTCGGCACCGACTTCCGACCGGCGCCACGCGGAGGTCGAGCACACGATCGAGCTGTTCAGTCGCGAGGTGCTGCCGCACCTGCACGCTCACGACGTCGGGGGCGACATCGGTGTGCGGCATGCCAACACGCCGTCCCTCGTCGGTGCGACGTCGTCGACCAGCGGCGACGTGTGAGCGCTCCGTACCGATTTCCGTCTGCTGGACTCCACTTTCCGGCGGACCCCGCGTCGCTCCCGACGGTCGCTCCCGTCGAGACCGCGCTCGGTGCCGAGGTCGGCAACGTCGATCTGCGCGCCGAGCTCACCGACGCCCAGGTCGGAGCGATCCGCGACGCGTTGTTGCGCCGCAAGGTGCTGCTCTTCCGTGCGCCCGGGCTCACACTCGACGAACACCTCCGATTTGCCGCCCGGTTCGGCGAGGTGCTCGTCGACCATCCGGTGCTCGGAGCCGGGCCACCCGACCATCCCGGGATGCTCCAGCTGAGCAGCGTGGTCGGCGGGGGAGCCGCTGCCGCTGAACCGCTGTGGCACGCCGACATCACCGTTTCCGTCGACCCTACCGCGGCGCCCTTCCGTCGGGTGCCACCACCCGCCTGGCGTCGCAGCAATGCTCAAGTCCGGTGACCAGGCCCCCGCGTTCATACTGCTCGACCGGGACGAGAACGAGGTCGCGCTCTCGAAGCTGAAGGCGCACAAGGTGCTCGTGTACTTCTAACCGGCGCCTAGACGCCCGGTGGTCAGCCAGCGCGCCGTTTTCGGGCCGGCATGTCGCCAGCGGCGCAGATGTTGGCGATCGTCTGGCGACTGAGCCCGGTGGCCTCGGCAAGTGCCCGGAGGGTTGCTCCCTCCCGCTTCGCGATCCGGATGACACGGTCTCGGTCGGAGATCTCTTGTGCGGCACGGTCGGCAAGCAGCGCAGCAGCTGCGACGGCGGCGCCGACCGCGTCGTCGCTCGACCGAGCCGCGGTCAGCTCAGCGAGTGCCGCGTCGGCGATGCGGTCGAGAGCAGTTCTTCGTCATCCGGCCTCCAGTGCATCGATGAGCTTCGCCTTGATGCCGGTGAGGATCGCCGCACCGACGGTGAGGTCGTGGCTGCGAGCGATCGCGTTCAGCGTGGCTTGCACGACCGCCAGCAGCTCGAGTGCCTCGGTTCGGTCGAGCTTGAGGTTCAGCTCTTCCGGCACATCGACAGCCTAGTCCAGGAAGCTGCCGACAATGTCAATGTTCTGGACGCGTCACTCCACGATGCGCCACCGACCCTTGATCGTCATCGGCCTAGCCTGGCACCATGCCCCTCAAGCCTCGTGACAAGGCCCCCGACTTCACTCTGCTCGATCAGAACGGCGAGCCCTTCACGCTGAGCAAGTCGCTCAAGCAGAAGAAGGTATGGCATTTGATCTACTTCTACCCCAAGGCCGACACGCCCGGCTGCACGACGCAGGCGTGCGGACTGCGCGACGTGCTCGGCGACATCGGCGACACGGTCGTGCTCGGCATCAGCCCCGACCAGCCGTCCAAGCAGCTCAAGTTCGCCCAGAAGTACAACCTCGGGTTCCAGCTCCTGTCCGACGCCGACCATGCCATCGCCGAGGCGTACGGCGTGTGGGGCGAGAAGAAGAACTACGGCAAGACCTACATGGGCATCATCCGCTCGGCGTTCCTGATCGACGAGAAGGGCAAGATCGCTGAGGCGTGGTACAAGATCAGCCCGGCCGACACACCGAAGAACCTGCTCGCCGCGCTCGCCGGGTGAGACGGTGACCCCGCCCAGCCTGCCGGCGCCGGCCGACGTCCTCCCGCACCGGCCGCCGTTCCTGTTCGTCGACGACCGTCACCCGTCTCGAACCGGGGCAGGCGGCGGCCGGCACATGGACGCTGCAGGGTGATGAGTGGTTCTTCCCGGGTCATTTCCCCGGTCGGCCCACGCTTCCGGGCGTGTTGATGTGTCGAGGCGATCGCCCAGGTCGGCGCCATCGCCGTGCTCAGCGATGTGCGGTTCGCCGGCCGGCTGCCGTTGTTCGGCGGCTTGGACTCGGCGCGCTTCCGCCGCCAGGTCGCACCGGGAGACACGCTGTGGTTGGAGGTCGAGCTCGGACGGATGTCGGCCCGCGCCGGCAAGGGATCGGGCCGGGCACGCCTCGGCGGCGCCGATGGCGACGTCGCCTGCAGCTGCGAGCTCCTGTTCGTCGTCGTCGACGGGTGATCCGGATTCGGTCGGATCGGAGTCGGGCCGGCGTTCACGCCGGGGCGAGGATCACCGAGCCGTTGTGGCCGCCGAAGCCGAAGTTGTTGGAGATCGTCGGACCCGGCTCCCAGGGTCGGCCGCCGCCGGTGACGACGTCGATGTCGAGGTCGACTGTGGTGGTGTTCGCCGTCGGCGGGATCAAGCGGTGGCGCATCGACAGGATGACGGCGGCCGCCTCGAGGGCGCCGGCCGCACCCAGGGCGTGGCCGGTGACTCCCTTGATCGACGTCGTGGGTGGCGCGGGCGTCGCCGAACACCTTGCGCACGGCGTCCGCTTCGGCGGCGTCGTTGAGCGGGGTCGACGTGCCGTGGGCGTTGATCTGCACGATGTCGCCGGGGTCGAGCCGGGCGTCGTCGAGCGCCAGCCGCATGCACACGGCGGCGCCGGCGCCGCCGGGCGACGGGGCGGTGATGTGGTAGGCGTCGGCGTTGCTCCCGGAGCCGAGCACCTCGGCGAGGATCGGGGCCCCACGGCGCACGGCGTGCTCCCACTCCTCGAGCACGAGCACGCCCGCGCCTTCGCCCATCACGAAGCCGTCCCGGTCGACGTCGAACGGGCGGGAGATCCCGCTGCTGGAGGTCGCCGTCATGTTGGTGAACGCAGCGACCGACGTGATCGTGGCCGCCGACTCGCTGCCGCCCGTGACCACCGCGTCGCAGCGACCCCAGGCGATGAGCCGGGCGGCGTAGCCGATGGCGTGGGTGCCGGCGGCGCAGGCGGTGCAGATCGTCTCGTTCGGCCCCTGCAGGCCGTAGCGCATGGAGATCGCCGCCCCCGACGCGTTGGGCATCATCATCGGCACCAGGAAC
>CAVRBV010000031.1:0-9588 GCA_963719295.1 Ilumatobacteraceae bacterium | reverse complement strand
GGCAGCTGTCCCGGCGACGTCGACGGCCTCGGCCATCGACCCGGCGCGCGCGATCGGCGCGCCGCTCGTGGCCAGCGCCGGAGCGAAGGCGGCGGCCACGTCGTCGGCGGCCTCGCCGATCGCCACGACGGCGCGTATGCGTTCGGGGGTGGCCGTCATCGGGGTGAGGTCGAGGCCCTTGTTCCGTCCGCCGGCGATGAGCACGACGTGGTCGAAGGCGCGGATCGCCACGGAGGCGGCGTGGGGGGTCGTGGCCTTGGAGTCGTCGTACCAGGCCACGCCGTCGGCCTCGCCGACGAGCTCGATGCGGTGCGCCGGTCCGCGGAACTCGGCGAGCGCCGTGGCCACGGCGTCGGCTTCGGCCAGGCCGGTCTCCATGACCAACGCCGACGCGGCGAGCGCGTTGGTGACGTCGTGCGGCAACGCGCGCGCCATCGCCCGCACCTCGGCGATCGGCCCGCCCGGTCCGGTGAGCACCGCCGACGCCGCCGGGCCGGACACGTGGTAGTCGGCGCCGCTCGCGCCGAACGTCACGTGGCGGGCCGGCGCGCCGACGCAGGTGCTGCATCACCACGGGGTCGTCGACCCAGCCGATCGCCACGTCGTCGCCGCGCTGGTTGGCGAACAGTCGGGCCTTGGCGTCGGTGTAGGACGCGAGGTCGCGGTGCCAGTTGAGGTGGTCGGGCGCGAGATTCAGCCACGCCGCGGCATCAGCACGGAAGGCGCTGGTGAACGCCAGGCGGAAGCTGGTGCACTCGACGACGAGCACGTCGAGGTCGAGGTCGATCGCCTCGACGAGCGGCACGTCGGTGTTGCCGGCGGCCACGGTGCGCCGGCCGGCAGCGCGAGCATCGCCGCCGTCAGCAGGTGGTGGTGGTCTTGCCGTCGGTGCCGGTGACCGCCAGCATCGGTCGCGGGCCACCAGGTCGCTGACTGCTCCCACTCGTAGGCCAACTCGAGCTCGGTGACCACCCGCCGCCGACCGATGGCGGCGCGGATGACACGGATGATCTTCGGGCACGCCGGGTGCCGGCACGACGGTGTCGCACGCGGCGAGGAGCCGTGCCAGCTCTCGATCGTCGGGCGCGACCACCAGCTCGACGAGCTCGGACGCCCGAGCGTGCTCGGCGCAGCGCCGCCGGTCGCGCGCCGCCGCGACCGTGGGTCGTCGGCGAGCGACGACGTCGATGCCCCGGCGCGTCGCAGCGCCCGCGACGCGGTCGCCGCGCCGAGCGACGGCCAGCCGTAGCACGCAGCGCGCCTCGCGGTCGGGGCCATCGAGGTCATCGGCGACGACCGTGTGAAGTCGGCGATGAAGATGCCGAGCGCCGCCGCCACGCACACCGCGGCGATCAGCCAGAAGCGGATGATCACGGTGGTCTCGGGCCAGCCGATCAGCTCGAAGTGGTGGTGGATCGGCGACATGCGGAACAGCCGCCTGGTGCGGCCGCTCGCCTTGAAGACGGCCATCTGCAGCGCCACCGACCCGGCCTCCATCACGTTGATGCCGCAGATCAACAGCAGCAGCAATTGGGTGTTCGTCGTGAGCGCCAGCAGCGACAGCGCCGAACCGAGGGCGAGCGCGCCGATGTCACCCATGATGATCCGCGCCGGGGCGGCGTTGAACCACAGAAAGCCCATGCAGGCGCCGGCGAAGGCGGCGGCGAGCGCGGTCGAGGTCGAGCGGGTTGACGACCGCGGAGTAGATGCCCGTGTCGTTGAAGCGCAGGGCGACGTAGCCGATGATCATGAACGCGCCGAATCCCATCAGCGCGACTGCCGCCGGCGAGACCGTCGAGGCCGTCGGTGACGTTGACCGCGTTGGTCGTGGCCCAGATGATCAGTCCGGCCCACATCACGAACGCCCACGCCGGGACGTGCCAGCCGGGGAAGCCCGAGCGGGTGAGCGAGATCGTCTCGGAGATGCCGGTGGCGGCGACCAGCCACCAGGCGATCCCGAAGCTCAGCAGCAGGGTCACGTAGTTCTTCTGCTTCCAGAAGATGCCGCGGTTGTGGCGCCGGCGCACCTTGATGAAGTCGTCGAGGAAGCCCATCCCGGCCATGACGATGATCCCCACCCACACGATCAGACCCTGGGTGGAGAACGGCAGGCCCTCGCGGACGTGGGCGGCGAACCACCCGGCGAGCGCAGCGACGAGGATGGCGATGCCACCCATCGTCGGCGTGCCCTGCTTGGCCATGTGGTGCTCCGGCCCGCGATCCTCCTTGCCGAGGATCGGCTGGCCGAGGCCGCGGGTGCGGAACAGCGAGATGAGCGCCCGCGTGGCGAACAGCGACACGATGCCGCCGACCACGCCGGCGATCATGATCGCGATCATCGCGGCGTCCGCTGCCATCGGATCGCTCGAGCAGCTCGGCGCGACGATGCGGTCGTCGAACGGCGATCACCTGGTCGCCGATGGTCTGCGTGCGTCTCGTGGCCCTTGCCGGCGATGATCACCATGTCGCCGGGTTCGGCGAGGGCGATCGCGTGGCGGATCGCCTCGGCGCGGTCGAGCTGCACCTCGACGCGGCCGCGATCGTCGTCGGCGACGCCGGCCAGGATCTCCCCGGCGATCGCCGCCGGCTCCTCGCGAGCGGGGGTTGTCGCTGGTGATCACCACCACGTCGGCGAGCCGGGCCGCGACGGCGCCCATCAGCGGCCGCTTCTCGCGGTCACGGTCGCCGCCGGCGCCGAACACGACGATCACCCGGCCACCGGCGCCGACGACGGCGCCACCGGCGGCGATCACCTCCTCGAGACCGTCGGGGGTGTGGGCGTAGTCGACGATCACGTCGATCGCGTCCGCCGTGCCGACGGCGCGCGGCGCGACCCGCTCGAAGCGGCCGGGCACCGGCTCGGCGGCGGCGAGGCCGCGCACGATGTCGTCGGTGGCCACGCCCAGCGCGGCCGCCGTGGTGGCCGCGGCGAGCACGTTCATCACGTTGAACGTTCCGCCGAGCGGCGCCGTCAGCCGCACGTCACGGCCGACGAGCGGCGACCGCCACGTGAAGGCCACGGACGCCGCCCCGACCTCGGGTTCGTGGACGTCGGCCATCGAGAACGGCACGATCTCGATCGGGGCTGCGTCGACGAGGCGGCGGCCGTAGGGATCGTCGATGTTCACCACGCCGACGACGGCCCGTTCCGGCTCGAACAGCATCGCCTTGGCCTCGAAGTACGCCTCGATGGTGCCGTGCAGGTCGAGGTGATCACGCCCGAGGTTGGTGAACACGGCCGCGTCGAAGCGGGTGCCGTCGACACGATGCAGGGCCAGGGCGTGCGACGACACCTCCATCACCACCGAACGGGTGCCGTCGTCGCGCATCGCCGCCAGTCGCGACTGCAGCTCGGGAGCTTCGGGCGTCGTGTGCGTGCCCGGACAGCGTGCCGATGACACCGGTGGGGTCGCCGGCGGCCCGCAGGATCGCCGCGAGCAGCCCGCTGGTGGTGGTCTTGCCGTTGGTGCCGGTGACCCCGACGAGGCGCAACGATGTCGACGGGTCGCCGTGCACGGCGGCGGCGACCGGGCCGAGCGCCACGCGGGTGTCGTCGACGACGAGCTGGTTGATGTCGGCGCCCACCTGGTGCTGGGCGAGCGGGTGATCGACCAACAGCGACGCCGCCCCGGCGGCCACGGCCGCCGCGGCGAAGGAATGACCGTCGTGGTGGGTGCCGCGCAGGCAGGCGTACATGCCGCGCTCGCCCACCGACCTGGAGTCGTGGCTGATCGAGGGCACGCGTGCCGAGGCGTCGCCGACGATCGCCGGCTCGGGCGCGCTCGGGCGGCAGGCGACGAGCCGATCCCGCAGCTCGGCGATCGTCGGCGACGTCACGGCGTCATGGCGTTCCCCGGCCACGCAGGCCGTTGCTGGACGCTCCTCGGCTGGCGCCTCGTCGCTCGCACGCAACCGCGCTACAGCCTCAGCCGCAGCGTCATGTCGTTCCCACGCTCATCCGTCGCACCCGGTCGAGCCGGCGGGGGGCTGGATGCTCATCTCGTTCATGATGGTGGGAACGATCTGGCTGAACACCGGGGCCGCGGCCTGTCCCCCCGACGTGCCGGTGGGCGGCTCGTCGATCGACACGAGCACCGTCACCTGCGGGTCTTCGGTGGGGAAGAAGCCGACGAAGCTGGTGTAGTACGTGTGCTTGCCCTGGGCGTTGAAGTACGTGCCGTCGGGCTGCGCCTTGTAGGCGGTTCCGGTCTTGCCCGCCACCGACACGCCGGGCACGGCCGCCGCGTTGGCGGTGCCGTTGTCCGCGCACACCACGTCGTGCAGAATCCCGGCCACCTCCGACGCGGTCGCCGCGCTCACCACGCGGTGCGACTCCGGCGCGGACGCGTCGGTGACCTCGCCGTCGCCGCCGACGTAGCCCGACACCAGTCGCGGCGCGACGTACACGCCGCCGTTGGCGATGGCGTTCACCGCCGCGGTGAGCT
This sequence comes from Ilumatobacteraceae bacterium, assembly GCA_963719295.1. Classification (GTDB taxonomy): domain Bacteria; phylum Actinomycetota; class Acidimicrobiia; order Acidimicrobiales; family Ilumatobacteraceae; genus Desertimonas. The sequence continues at coordinate 5,143 of CAVRBV010000031.1, read as the reverse complement.
GCACCGGCGTCGACGACACGCCCTGTCCGTAGAAGATCGTGCACCGTTCGGTGCCCTCCCACTCCTGCCACGGCTTCAGGATGCCCTGGGACTCCCCCGGGAAGTGGAGCGCGGACACCTGACCGAGCCCGAACGAGCGCAGGTAGTGGTCCTCGCGGGCGTACGTGAGTTCCTTGCCCATCAGGATCGTGCCGACGTTCGAGGACTCGACGATGATGTCGTGCACGGAGAGCTGCTCGACGTCGTGCTGGTGCGAGTCGCTGAGGATGCCGTTGCTCGTGTCGTTCGTGCAGTCGTACTGCCACGGCACCGTGAAGTAGCGGTCGGGCGTGACGGCGCCGTCCTCGAGCGCTCCCGCCACGGTGATGATCTTGCCCACCGAGCCCGGCTCGTAGGCGTCGACGGCCGAGAAGTTGCCCGACGTCACGACCGCCGCGCCCGCCGAGTTCCGATCGACCGAGGCCATGGCCAGGATGTCGCCGTCGACCGACATCACCACGAGCTGGCCTCCCTTGGCCCCGGTCTCGTTGACGCGCCGCAGCAGCGCCTGCTCGGCGGAGTACTGCACCGAACGGTCGATGGTGGTGATGATGTCGACGCCGGGCTGCGGCGCGACGATTGTCTGCTCGCTGCCGGCGATCGAACGGCCGCCGGGGGCGACCTCCAGCGTCTCCCGGCCGGGCGAGCCCTGGAGCAGGTCGTTGTACTGCAGCTCGAGGCCGGCGCTTCCCACGCCATCGATGTCGGTGCGCCCGATGACGCTCTGGCCGGTCGAGCCGCCCGGCATCATCCGGCGGTCCTCGGAGTAGGTGCTCACGCCCGTCATGTCGAGCTCGTCGATCTGGCGGGCGATGGCCGGGTCGATCTGGCGGGCGACGTAGCGGAAGCCGATGTGCTGGGCGGCGTCGCTGGTGATGGCGGCGGCCAGGGTGGCCTGGTGGTCGGCGTCGAGATCGAGCAGCTGGGCGAGCACCGAGGCGGTGCCGGCGGGATCGGTGATCTGCAGCGGGTTGACGACGACCGTCGCCGCCGGCACCGACAGGGCGAGCTCGTCCCCGTTGCGGTCGAAGATCGCGCCCCGCTGGGCCGGCAGCACCCGGGTTCGTCCCCACTGCTCGGCGCCGACGCTGCGCAGGTCGTCGCCGCTGCTCCCCTGCAGCAACGCCACGCGCGCCAGCACGATGGCGAACACGACGAGGATCCCCACCAGCGTGGCGATCAACCGCCGTCGCGGGCGCCCGCGCCGAAGCGTTGGGCGAGCGGCGGCTTGGTCGTGGTGATCGTGCGACGCACCCGCCGCCGCCGATCGGGCGGCTTGCGCGGCGGCGACGCTCGCCGCCGGTCCTCGCGCAGGCGTTGGCGGGCGCGCGCCTCGCCGAGCGAGGTGATGCCGTCGCGCTGCGAGCGGTCTCGCAGCGGCGGCAGCACCGGGTCGTCGGCGCGCACGGCGCGGCGCGCCGTCGGGGCGACCCGTGCCGGTGGGCGCACGAGGGCACCGGTCGCGCTGCCCGAGATCGGTCGCCGCGAATCTGATCGGCCCTCGCGAGGGCGCGACCGGTCGCCGGCCCCGCGCCGTGGTGCCACCCGACTACGACCGTGCGAGCGCCGTCGCTCCACGGCTACTCGACCACGCCGTCGGACGCGGCGCGCACGCGTCGCACCTGGTCGAGAGGATCGCTCTCGTTGAGCGTGCCGTCGTTGGGATCGATCGTCCCGCGGGTCGCGAGCACCCGGGCGAGCGCCCACGGGTCGACCGCCAGGAAGTCCGACGCCGGCGCGGGGTGCATGCCGAGGCGCGAGCTCTCCGCGGCCAGGCGGGTGGGAGCGCGCAGCTCGGCGCGCTGCTGGCGGAGCACGTCGAACACGCCGTGGGCGCTCACCACCTCGCGCTCGAGGCGGTCGATCTCGAGTTGGCGCTCCGACAGGCGGGTGTGCAGCACCACCGTCGACAGCATCAGGATCCCGATCACCACGACCGCCAGCGCGGCCGCGTTGGCGGCGAGGCGCCGGCGCGGCACGACGCGCAGCACCGGCCGCACCTCGAGCACATCGTCGGTGCCGTCCGGCGGCGTGAGCGCGAGCCGTTCGGTCGACCGCGCCCGCCGGCCTCGGAAGCGGCCTCGCGGCTTGCGCGGCAGCGGGCCGGAGTGCTGGCGGCGCGGCGCGTCGATGCGCCGCATCGGCTGGGCGCTCACTGGTGCACCGTTTCTCGATGTGGCGTGTCCAATCGCGCGGCGGTGCACCAGTGAGCCGAAGACCCTGCCCGATGGTTCGCTCGCTCGAAGACTCGCTCGCTCACTGGTGCACCACCCCTGCGCCGGTCATGCCGGGACCTCCAGCTTCTCGACCACGCGCAACCGCGCCGACCGGGCGCGGCGGTTGGCCTGGGCGTCGGCATCGGTCGGCGTGCGCGGGGCACGGACCCGACGCACGAGCGCACGCGCCCCGCAGGCGCACGGCAGCCCGGGCGGGCAGTCGCACACGCCGCGGGCCACCTCGAAGCGATCCTTGACGATGCGGTCCTCGCCCGAGTGATAGGTCAGGACGGCGACGCGCCCGCCCGGCCGCGTGGCGTCGATGGCGCTGTCGATGGCGTCGGGGAGCACGTGCAGCTCGGCGTTGACCTCGATGCGGATGGCCTGGAAGGTGCGCTTGGCCGGGTGCCCACCGTGCCGGCGGGCCGGCGCGGGGATGGCGTCGGTGACCACGGCCGCCAGTTCGGTCGTCGTGTGGAGCGGCCGGGCGGCGACGACGGCGCGGGCGATCCGGCCGGCGTAGCGCTCGTCGCCGTAGCGGCGGATGATCCGGGCCAGCTCGTCGACGTCGTAGCGGTTGACCACGTCGTCGGCCGTGAGTGACTGGGAGCGGTCCATGCGCATGTCGAGCGGTCCGTCGTTGCGGTAGCTGAAGCCGCGGTCGGCGCGATCGAGCTGCGGCGACGACACGCCGAGGTCGAACAGCGCCCCGGACAGCTCGTCGACCCCGTGCTCCCGGAGCACCTCGGGCAGGCGGTCGAAGCGACCGTGCACGGTGGCGACCCGATCGCCGAAGCGGGCGAGGCGGCGGCGGGCGGCGGCGAGGGCGTCGGCATCCTGGTCGAGGCCGAGCACGGTCATCGATGCGTAGCGCTCGAGCAAGGCCTCGCTGTGGCCGCCGCCGCCGAGGGTGGCGTCGAGCACCGTGCCCGGCGGGACCGGGGCGAACACGTCGACGACCTCGGCGACCATCACCGGCTCGTGGTCGAACGTCGCGGCGTCACCGGTCATCACGTGGCCCCGGCCAACGCGGCGTCGGAGCGCTCCTCGATGTCGGCGAAGTAGTGCGGCGACCACAGCTCGACGCGGTCGATGCCCCCCGTGACGACGACCGTCGATTGCGGGTCGAGGCGGGCGTAGGTGCGCAGCCGCTCGTCGACCTTGATCCGGCCCTGGCCGTCGACGGTGACCTCGGTCGCCGAGTGGCCGACCGAGCGTCGGAGGTCGTCGCTCTCCTCGCCGCGGCGGACGCGGTCGGCCAGCTCGATCGCCCGCGCTTCGAAGTCGGCCGCGGGGAACACGTCGATGCAGCGATTGGGCCCGATGACGAGGAACAGCCGGTCGCCGAGCTGGGGGCGGTACGCGGCCGGCAGTGCCACCCGCCCCTTGTCGTCGAGCTGGCGCTCGTGGCGACCGAAGAACACGCGCTCGACCTGCCCTTTCACCTGCTGGTCCCGTCGGCTGCCTGCGCGCGGACCTCGGGACCGGGTCGGCGCCGTCCCCACTCTGCCCCCTAGAAGGCCCCTAAGTCAACGCAATCCCCCACTTCTCCCCCCATTTCGCCGCGATCTGGTCACCTGCGTCTCAAGCCCCATCTGGTCACCCTCGTTCTCGATATCGAGAACGTCGGTGACCAGATCGGGGCGGGGCGCCGATGCGCTACGCCGACAGGACGGCGGCGAGGGCGGCGGGCAGCGCACTGGCGACGTCGGCCGCCACGGTGGCCACCGCAGCCAGCTCACCGGCCAGCGGCTTGGGGTCGCGCAGCAGGTCGAGCAGCGCGGCGGGTGCCCAGCGATGGTGGACGATGCACTGGAAGCGGGCGCCGTCACGCGTGCGTCGTTGGCTGATGCCCACCAGCTTGGCGGGCAACGGCGTCATCCGGTCCGGCGAGCACCACCTCGCCCGGGGCCACGCCGTCGAAGCACACGAGTCGCGACCACGGCGTGGTGTGCATCGGTCCGGCGTGCACCACGGCGCCGGGCACGCCGACCCGTTCGAGCGCGTCCACGAGGCTCCCACCCAGCCACCGCATCGACGCCGTCACGTCGACCGGTACGAGTGCCGCCGCCGCCGGGACGACCACGTCGAACCACGTCATCTCCCCCGGCCGCACGAGCACCGCCCCGCCACCGCTGCGGCGCCGCACGACCTCCACCCCAGCGGCGGCGGCGCGCTCGCCGTCGACCACCGCCAACGACTGCGCCGATCCGAGGACGACCGCCGCGACCGTCGGCTCGCTCACGACGACCGCCGGAGCGCGCAACGACCCGATCAGGTCGAGGGCGTGAAACCGGGCCGGGCTGGCGACGACGCGCTCGGAACGGAACCCGGTCACCGGTGCACCGTCACGCGCTCCGCCGCGTTCGATCCGGCGGCGGTGCAGGTGAGCCGAAGACGTGTCTGCTCGTTCGCTCGCTCGAAGACTCGCTCGCTCACTGGGAGCCGTGACGGCGCATCTCGCGACACCAGACGAGGTAGCGCGCCACGTCGTCGCCGGTCGGGACGGCGGCGGCGTCGCCGTACTGGGTGACCGCCCGGAGTCGGAGGTACCCGGCGGTTGGCAGCGGCAGGAACGGGCGGTGCCGCCACCACCGCGAGGGCGTCACGGCCACCGCGGTGCGCACGGCCGTGGTCCACAGCCGTGGGCGCAGGAGCGTGACTCGCCCGACGACCGCCACGGTGCGCAGGCGCGACCATTGTTCGCGGCGGTCCATCGGCGAACCACTGTAGGGCCGACCCGGCGGGTCACACCGTGGCGCGCGCCGCCTGACCCCGACGTCGCTCGCGCAACGCCAGCCGGCCGATCCCCGCCGCCCCGACGAGCGCCGCCTCCCGCCCGAGGTGGCTGACCCCGAGCTGCACGAGCGGCCGCGCCCGGTCGGGCA
>CAVRBV010000030.1:0-37153 GCA_963719295.1 Ilumatobacteraceae bacterium | reverse complement strand
GTCGCCGTCGGTGAGGTCGGTGACGAACACCTGGAAGCGGTGCCCGTCGAGATCGCAGAAGGTGAGCTGGGCGCCGGGATGTGGTTCTTCGCGTCGGGCGATCATCCGACACCCGGGCGGCCAGCCGTTGAATACGTCGGCGACGAGGTCGGTGATCTCGACGACCTCGGCGTGGTCACGCCAGTCGGTGCCGTCGGCACTGATCGCCAGCTGCCACGCCGACTCGGGCACATCGACCAGGACCGAGGCGATGTCGACGCTGAGTTGGTGGCCGATCACGAACCGCACGTTGCGTTCCCGGCACCCCTCGACGAAGCCGTGCGCACCAGCCGGCCGAGTCGGCCCGGGCGATCACCTCGCGCTCGGTCGGATCAATCGGGAGCTGCGCCAGTGCGTCACCGAGCACGCTGACGTGATCGACCGCGGTTCCGGACCGGCGTTGCCCGGTCGCAGCACACCTTCCTGTACCCGTTCCGGGCGGTCATCGACGACATCGCAGCCGACGCGGTAGCCGAGATCGCAGCGAGCGTCCCGGCATTCGACGTCGCGTTCGCCACGCTGGGGCGCTTCCCCGGCGAAGTCGTGTATCTCGTTCCGGAGCCGGCAGAGCCGTTCCGCCGGCTCACTGCGGCAACGGCCGCCCGGTTCCCGGACTGTCCACCGTACGGAGGCGCCGTCCTCGACCCGGTCCCGCACCTCACGGTCGCTGACCGCGTCGACGCGACAACCGCCGCTGTCCTCGACAGCGCGGTCCGACCCGGACTCCCGATCGCAACCGACGTCAAGCGCCTCACACTGATCGCCCAAGGTCGCACCGGGCACTGGATCGTCGACCGCCACTGGCCGCTCGGCTGAAGGATCCGACAGCCGACGATGCCGACCTCACCGCAGCCGTCGAGCCTGAGAGCCGACGCACCGAACGCGCACACGTGACGTGCCGCAAATTGCGGGGATAACGACGGACGAGTCGTGTCCGAGATCGCCGGGACCCGGCGCTGCGCGACCGTCCGCCGACGCCGGGTTGTTGCCGTCGAGGGCGTCGCTGTTGGGAGACTGTCGTCGGTGCTGCTCGTGCGTGGGACGAAGAAGGTTCTTGACCGAGTCAACGGCGTGACGGCGACCGGGACGGATCGGTCGACGACGCAGCTCGGCGACTGGTACGTCAACGTGCTGTTCTTCAAGCCTCAGCTGGCGCTGTTCGTCAGCGAGGCGACGTTGCTGCCGGTCCTCGTTCCGTTCGCGCCGTCCGCGACGCTGCTCGATCGGTTCCCGCCGACGCTGATGGCGCACCTGCAAGCGCACGGCGTCCCTCGCAGCTTCAGCGAGCCGGAGCTGGCCGAGATGGCGCCGTGCCGGTTGGCGAGGACCGCGAGCCGCAGTGTGCTCGGCGTGATGAACGAGTTCCGGTTCCTCGCCGACGCCTACATCAAGGTCGATCTCGAGACAGACCCGTTGGTGCTGTCGCTGCGCTTGTCGGAGACGCCCTGCGGACCGCTCTACAAGCGCCACGTCAGTCCGGATCGCGAACTCGCGGCCTTGGTCTCGCCTCGGTCGGGCGGCTGACATCGACCCCAGCACGTATCCGATGACAGCGTCGGGTTGTCGCGTCGACCACCGCCCTCGAACGCCGGTTCGTCGCCGCGGAGTGCATCGTCGGTTGTGTGCGATCACCGCTCGGACGGATCCGGGCGTTCTGTCAGTGCTCGCTCACACGCGTCAAGGATGCGACGGTTTGATCGGTGGCCACGGCGAACTCGACGAGGCGTTGGATCGATGTGCGACTGCCGGGTCGCGATGGCGTCTGGCGCGTGCCGCCCTCGGGCCGGGCCGCGTGCATGAGAGCCGCGTCGACCCGGACCATGCCGCCGGCTGCTGGCGGCAGTGTTTGGCCGACGCTCGACCCGCCTACGACGAACGTCTCGGGCGCGACGCCGCACCAGCCGATCAGCGCGAGGACGCCGTCAGCCTCTGCGTCGGCTTCGTGCTCGAATCGTCGAATCGTCGAGGCAGCAACGCCGACCTGCCGCCCAAGCGCCGTCCACGACAGTGAGTGCTCCTGCCGCAGCTGATCGATGGTCCGATACAACGCCGCCAGGTCAAACCGATGCGAGGTTGCCGGCACCGTCTCGAAACCTACGCCAGCGAGGGCGGGCCCATTTGGAACAACGCCCGCGTGCGTCGAGGAAGTCCTGCCGCGGCGCACAGCCGTCGAGATGCTCGGCGACGACGCCCAGACCTACATCGAGAGACCAACTTCGCGGTCGACCGTCCTGGCGGCGTGTTGAATGTGGTCGAGTTCGGCGATGAGTTCTTGCGAGTCGTGGACGTCGATGTCGTGGCGGGCGGCGGTGATGGATCGGCGTAGCGCGTTGGCCGCGGGTGTCTGCGACGGCCCGCCACTGCTGTTCTGCCGTTTCGACGTCTCCCGTGAGGCGGTCGAGGGACTTGGACGCTGCTCGGCGGTCGCGCCTGCGTGTCCGGGGCTCGTCGATGCATCGTCGGGCGTCGTCGAGTCGGTGTTGGGCGTCGGCGAGGTGGCGGGCGGCGGCGCCTTCGGGTGTGTTGAGCCAGCGTCCGGTGCCGGTGCGCAGGTGGTGGTAGTCGTCTTCGAGCGCCCGGAGACGCTGGTAGGGGCTGGGGCGATGGTCCGCGACGGGAGCGTCGGCTGCCGGATGCGCAAGCTGCCGCCGGTTCGGGTTGGGGTTGGTGGCCGGGGTGGGCGGGGGTGTCGGTGATCCAGTGTTGGTGGTGTTCGAGGTTCCAGTCGCCGGTGAGGTCCTCGACGGCTTGGCTGAGGTCGTCGGCGGTGGCGTGGATAGTGGTGTGATGGCGGGCGCGGCTGAGGGCGACGTAGGCGAGTTCGCGGCCACCGCCGGCGGCGAGGAGGTGGGCACGGTCGCAGGTGGCGCCTTGGGCGCGGTGCACGGTGACGGCGTAGCCGTAGTCGAGATGCTCCCGGTCGATGGCGGTGCCGGTGAGGGTGACGATGCGGCCGTCGCCGGTAGCAGCGTGGATGCGGTCGGGGTGAGGGCGGTGATGGTGAGTGGTTGGCTGGTGACGATCCCGACGCCCGGGTTGGGGGCGAGGGCGACGACGCGGTCGCCGACGGCGTAGGTGTGGCCGCCGGTGACGGTGACGTCGGGGCCGGTGAGCTGGTTGAGGCGGTCCCAGCGGTCGCGGGCGAGGCGGTTGAGGTCGGCCACATCGGCGCGTCGCCAGGCGAACAGGGCGGTGTCGTGACCCTCGGCGGTGTCGGCGGCCCAGGCGTCGACCATCGCCACGAGCGTGTCGACCCGCGTCGGTTCGGTGCGGATACGTCCGTCGGCCGCGTACCAGCCGACGGCGGCGGCGACGGAGCCGTGGCGCAGTTCGGCGAGGGCGCGGCGTTCGGCGGGGTCGTGTTGGCGGATGTTGGCGTGCAGTGTGACGGCGAGGTCGGGGCGGCGTTGGAGCAGTGCCGGTGAGGGCGCCGCCGGGTCCGACGGCGGCGAGTTGACGGTGATCGCCGACGAGCACCAGCGACGCGCCGGTGCGTTCGACGGCGAGCACGAGTCGGGCGAGGTTGGCGTCGTCGGCCATCGCCGCCTCATCCACGACCACGACGGTGCGAGCGTCGAGCGCTTCACGGTGGTCGAGGCGCCACAGCAGCGACGCCAACGTGCGCGCCTCGATCCCGGCCTCGGCGCCGAGGGTGCGGGTCGCCTGCCCGCTCGTCGACGTGCCGAGCACCCGATACCCGGACGCTTCCAACGCCGACGTGGCGGCATCCAATGCGGTGGTCTTGCCGGAGCCGGCGACCCCGACGACGATCGACACCGCCCGCCCCGACCGGGCGATGTGTTCGACGACGGCGCGTTGATCGCCGGTGAGCGGCCGGCCGATCTGTCGCTGCTTGCCGGCGATCGCCGCCTCGACGCACGACGGCTGCACGTGCGGTCCGGGACGGTCGGCCAAGGTTTCGATGGTGCGGGCGATGGTCTGCTCGGCGGCGAGCACCTCGACCGTCGTATAGGACTGCTCACGGGCGCCGGCGACACCGATCAACGGGACGACGTCGCGGCCGGCGAGGATGCGGTCGAGGACCCGGTCCAACTCGACCGGATCCCGCCCGTACAGCCGCGGCGCCACCTCGGCGACGAGGTGGGTGCGGGTGAACACCTTGTGCCGCGCCAACAACCGCCCATCGACATCGAACACGTCGGCGCCGATCGCGTCGATCTCGGCGGCGGTGAGCGGGAACGGCAACCGTCGGGTCCGGGACTGCGGGCGGCGAGGTGCTCGGTGAGGCGTTCGAGCGGCCAGCCGGCGGCGTCGAGCTCGGCCCGCCACACCGGCAACAGTTCGTCGGCGCCGGTGTGACGCTTCACGCTGCGCGTGGCGCGGGCGGCGACGCTGCGGGCCCGGTAGCCGTGCCGGCCGGTGGCGGCGAGATGCTCGGCGATCTCATCGGACCGCTTCGAGAACACCTCACACACCGACTCCGGCACACCGACGACACGCCAATGGCGCAGATTCCCCGACGGGCCCTCATCCGGGGCGATGTCGAAGCCGAGCTCGACGGCCCGCCACGCCGACCGCAGCCGGCCGACCATCGTCGCCGCCTCCACCGTGTCCCGCAACGCCGCGCTGTCCAGAGCCTTGAACCCGCCGACCGCGTCGAGCATCTCGACGACGTTGGCGACCAGCACGTGATCGTGCGGTGACGGATCCCCCGCCCGCGACGTCGCATGCCGTGTCACCGCATAGGTCAACCCGCCCGTCGCCGTGCGCGTCTGGTCCCGGCCGCGGCGCCCGCCCCGGGTCTGGAACCAGCCGTCCAGCCAGTCCATCGTCCCGGCCGTCTCGGCGTCGAGGATCGAATGCATCTCCTCGGCCCGGTCGATCACGCCGAGCACGGCCACCGACTTGTGCGCCGACACCACCAGCTCGAACCCGGGCCGTTTCGACACCACCAACCGTGACCCCGATACTGGGTCACGGAACCCGCCCGGCCCGAACGCCAACTCGTACCCCTCGGCGGTGACCTCGCCGGTGAGGCCGAGGCGGGCCGCGCCGGCACCAGCCCAGCGCAGCGGCGTCTCGCCCCGTGACCCGTAGTAGTCGAGCGCCGCGCCCGGATGATCGTCGCGCGCGGCCGACGACGGTCGCCTGGTGGTAGGCGACCTCATCGGCACCCATCGGCCGGAACCACGCCACCTCAGCGCCCGGCCTGACTCCCCGAGCAACTCCCGACCCACACCAGGCAGCCCGGGCAACCCGCGGTTGCAATCGTGTTCACCATCCCCGCCGTTGTCGCGCCGGTAGCGGTGTCTCGTGAAGCGATTCTCAGATGACCGGAACGTCACGGACGATCACGGACACATCCCTCCAGGCGCACCTGCCGATGTAGGGAGTGACCTCCTGCCACATTCTTCGAGAGTCGGTTACGCGGGGAGCGTCTCGAGGGTGGGAGACACCAGTGACGCCACGGACACCAACCCGGCACGGCGGCGTCCCGTGACACATCAACAGCCGCCACGGCCAACCACCCGCCGACAGGAGAACCACCGATCATGACCAACACCCGCCCCGCCGACCGCACCACGCCGAAGCGGTCGGCTGCTGTCGATCGCCGAAGTCGCCGACACCCTCGGCGTCGACATCCGCCACATCCGCCGACTCGTCCACGAACGCCGCATCCCCTACATCAAATGGGGACACCTCCTCCGCTTCGACCCCACCGACATGGCCGCGTGGATCGACAGCTACCGGCAATACCCGGTGCACCACCGCGGCTAGAGCGAGCGTCAAGCGCAAGCCCGCCCCTTCGAGAGCCACGGCGCCCCATCGACGCGTGGACGTCGATCATCTGGGCGGCGACGGCGATGGCGACGAGGTTGATCACGACGCCTGGACGGCCCGTCGCGGCTTGTCATCGCGGACCGCCGACATCATCTCGCCGAGTCGCTGTGCGATAGCGAGCTCTCGCTCGGATGTGGCGTGCTGGTAGAGGAGAGCGGCACGGCTCGAGGAATGACCCATGCGGCTCATCAGCTCCTTGGTGGATGCACCTGTGGCTGCGGCGAGGGTGTTGCCGGTGTGCCGGAGGTCGTGAAAATGGAGGTGCTCGAGGTCAAGCTCCGCTGTCGCGGAGCGCCATAGCTTCGACCAGTTGCTTCGGCGTAGTGGCCCTCCCGCGGGCCCCACGAAGACCAATCCGTGCGGGCCCGGTTCTGCGACGGTGTCAAGGTGGCGGCGCAGGTCGTCGAGGAGGACCGGCGGAAGTGCAACGGTTCGGCGCCCAGCTTCCGTCTTCGGTTCGCCGACGAGTCGTGTTCCGTTGTTCAACTCGCTGGCGGCCTCGACAATGGAGATCAGACCGGTCTCGAGATCGATTCGCGACCTGGTGAGGGCCGCAAGCTCTCCGAATCGCATCGACACAAAGGTGGCAAGCAGGATCACCATGCGGTACCGGGCCTCGATCGTGTCGGCGAGGGCGTAGACCTCCTCGATCGTGGCGACTGGCCGCTCGGGGCTGCGTTCCACACCGGCGCCCTTGATGACGCAGGGATTGCTGACGATGAGGCCGTCCTCGACGGCGGTGGTGAGGATGCTCCGTAGGAGCCGGTATGCCTTGGCGACGGTGACCGGGCCAGGACTACCTGCGGCGAGCAGTTGGGCATGCCACTGCCTGACCGACCGCGTGGAGATGTCGGCGAGAGCGGCGTCGGCGAAGGTAGGCAAGATGTGGTTGCGGAGCAGCGAGTCGTACAGCTCAGCGGTTCGAACTCGGATCGTCGATCGGTGCTGCAACCAGTCGGCGGCATATTCGCCCAGCGTCAGTCGCCCGGCCCGTGGATCGATCCAGCGCCCCCGGACCTGGTCGCCCACAGCCATTCGGAGCGCCTGAGCGGCGTCGTGCTTGGTCGGGAAGGATCCGAGCGAGACGAGCGCGCCGGACCCGTCGTCCACACGGGCCTGCCATCGGCCCGACGGCAGCTTGCGTACCGCCCCGGACCCCTTCTGTCGTCTTCTCGCCACGTCGACTTCGCTCCTCAGCTGGCTGTACGGGCTGGTGGTTCAGCGCCGTGCCACTATCGTGCCACTATTTTTCGGCAACCCGGGTCAACCGAGGTCAACGACGGTCACTCGAAGGTGCTGGTCAGAGCGTGTCCGAAGAATCACTGCTGGTGAGCGTGAAGGCGAAATATTGCCTTCCAAGCTGGTGGTGCGGGTTCGATTCCCGTCACCCGCTCGTAGCTTCACCGGACGTAGGCGGCTACACGCGATCGTGGCCGAGGCTCTATTGCGGCGCGGGGACCTGGAACGTCTCGCTGGCGGTCGAGCCTCCGCCGGCGTTGCTCAGCGTGTACTCGATCGTGCACTCCCGCGGGCCCGGGAGCGCCGGGGTGAACGTGTAGCTACCGTCGGATGCAACCGTGATGGTGCCGCACGGCCGCCCGTTAACGTCGTCGACCGCGGTCGGCACGCCGAACGACAAGGCTCCGGGGCCCTGCACGGCCACCACGCTGGTGATCGTCGCCGCAGGAGTACCGAGGGTGTCGCCGTCGTCGGTCAGGCTCCCGACGATCACCCCGGAGGCGGTAACCGTTTGCGATGCCCCCTGTGGTGGCACCGGCACCTCGGTCGTCGTCGTCGTTGTCGTCGTGGTCGTCGTGCTGGTCGTGGTCGTCGTCGTGCTGGTCGACGATGTCGTCGTGGTCGGTGCCGGCGTTGTGGTGGTCGTGGCGGGTGCGGCGACAACCTCGATGTAAACCGCAGCAGGGGGGCCAGCCGGCTCGCCCGGCCCGCTGCCCAGGTTGTAGCCGAACACGCCGAGACCTTCGGCCACACCGCTGAACACGATCGAGCCGTCACCCGTCACGGCGGCCGTCGCATACGCCACCGGGATCAAACCGTCGAGCACGTCGAACGTGGAACCGTCAGCAGCAAACGAGTCACTGTCGAGGTCGAACAGGTTGGCCAGCACCCCCGGCGGTGAGCCCAACGAATCGTTGGCCAAGATGTTGCCCGACCCACTGCCCCCGGCGACCACGGTGAACAAGTCGTCCTGCGGGGCGGGCAACACCGTGGCGGCCGGTGCCGTCGTGCTCGTCGCCGCAGCGGTCGTCGCCGGAGTGGTCGTTGCCGCAGCGGTCGTCGCCGGGCAGTCGGTCGCCGCTCGCGCCGGTCCGGCCCATCCGACCACGCCGACCGCGACGCACAACAGCGACCACGACCGGCACCGCGCCACGCCGGGCCAGCCGTATCGCGAGCACGCCGGCGACGATCGCCACAACAGCGACCACGATCAGCCCGGTCGTCGAGCCGCCCGTCGCCGGTAGAGCGCAGTTCTCCAAGGTCCACCTCCCGTATCGCCGTCGAACCCAGATTCTGGGTGGCCCACACCGTAGACCTGTCGTCGCGTCGGAGTCTGCTCCGCGCCGCTCAACCGCTCCATCACGCCTCACCAGATCCTCGCCGAACCGGGCGTCGACCCCGGCGAGCCCCAGGTCGCGCCGGTTCACAACATCATCGAAGCCTGGGGGCCGACGCCGCCGACGCGCCACGGGCCGGCCCGGTGCCGACCTGGCGGTCGTCGCGGCATCGGCGGAAGTTGCCTGACCCGCAGCCGTAGCAGCAGGGACGGCTACCAGGCCGGCCGCAGAAGGCTTCGGGCCCGGTCGCCGACCAAGACGTCGGGTCAGGTCAGCGCGATGCGGCACGCTGGCCCCGCAACCGAGCGGGTCAGCGGCGGGCGCACGCTCCCCCGACGCAGATCTCGAACCCGTCGTCGCTGCGGGCCCAGCCCCTGCGGGCGAGCACGCCGTGGGATCTCGAACCCGAGGCACAGGCCGAGCACCGACTCGAGCGACATCAGCGCGAGGCAAACCAGGCAGATCGTCCGCGGCAGCACGCCGTGCACACCGGGGTTGGTGATCACGGCCATCGGGGCCGACATGAGGAGCCCGAGCGTCCAGGCGAAGCGCTTCGGGCGCGCCGACACGAGCTCGAGCGGGCGGCGGCGGGCGATCCATGCCGAGACGACCCCGACCGGGCTGCGATCGAGGCCGATGGCCACGCGGAGCAGGAAGTCGACGGCGAACACGATCGTGGCGATGCGGATCGGCACGAAGCGGTGCTCGAAGTTCACCTCGGCGAACGCCACCGCGCCACCGCCATCGTGATACCCGCCGCGGCGCGCGCCCGGTTCTCGCCCACCACGGCGAACATCGGACGGACGGCGACGATGGGATCGTCAGGCGAGGTGGCGATGCCGGCCCGTGAGGGTGACGAGTGGGTGACCAGATCGAGCTATGAGACGCAGAGTGACCAGATGGCGGCGATCACGACCCAACCCGGCGCGGCGCACGTGCCGGGCGGGCTTGGACGACGGTGCCGCAGTGGCAACGCAGCTCGATCGCCCCGCCGCGCTCCCAGTCGGAGCGCAGGACCCGGCCGTAGCCGAGCAGCCGGTGGGTGCGACACGTCGGGCAGTAGGGAGCGAACATGGCTCCATCGTGCCGCGCGATGGCCTTGCGTGTCACGGGCCATTTTGCCACGATTGGCTTGTGATCGAACAAGCCACTAGCAAGCCAATCGCGGCCATGATGGCCGGCTGGGCGAACCACGGCCATGGCAGCCTCGCCCAGCGACTGGCGTACGGCCTGCGCCGCCTCATCGACGCCGGCATGCTCGGACCCGGGATCACGCCTGCCTCCCGAGCGTCGGCTCGCCGACGACCTCGCCGTCAGTCGCTCCACCGTCACCGTCGCCCTCGATCTCCTGCGGTCGGAGGGAGTGCTCACCTCACGCCAGGGACGCGGCACGTTCGTCGCCGCCTACGACGAGCTCGGCACCGACGAGGCCGCCAACCGCATGGCGGTGTACCTCCTCGAAGGGGCGGGCGGGATCGACCTCGCCGTCGGCAACCCCGCCGACGTGTCGCACCTGCCGCCGGTGTCGATCGACATCGCCGATCTGCTCGCGTCCGGCGCCGGGGCCGGGTTCCAGCCGCTCGGGCTGCCGTCGCTCCGGTCCGCCATCGCCGACATGCACACCGCGCTCGGCGTGCACACCGACGTGGAGGAGGTGCACGTCACGTCCGGGGCACACCAGGCCATCTCGCTTGCGGTCGCCGCGCTCGCCGGACCGCGCGAGCCGGTGGCCGCGCTCACCCCCGGCTACCCGGGGTTCTTCGACATCCTCGAGGGCCTCGGCCGACGGTTCGTGCCGCTGCGCGCCGATCGGGCGGGGATCACGCCCGAGTCGCTCACCGCCGCCCTCGACGAGGGGGCCCGGGTCGTGTACGTGCAGGCCGCGGCCCAGAACCCGACCGGCATCGTCACGTCCCCGGCGCGGTTGCGCGCTCTCGCCGCGATCCTCGACCAACGCGAGGCGATCGTCGTCGAGGACTCCACGCTCGCCGAGCTCGTGTTCGCCGGCCGGCCGGCGACCGATCTGGCCCGGCTGTGCCGGCGGGCGACGGTGGTGTCGGTCGGCTCGTTCAGCAAGGTGCTGTGGGCCGGGCTGCGCGTGGGGTGGATGCGCGGCGCCGTCCCCGTGATCGACCGCACCCTGCACCGGCGCCTGTCGCTCGACCTCGGACCGGCCGCACCATCACAGCTGCTCACCCTCGGCCTGCTGCCGCACCTCGAGCGAGATCGCCCGCGCCCGACGTGCGTTCCTCGCCTCGAACGTGGCGCGGTCGGCGCGTCTGCTGCGCGAGACGATCCCGGAGTGGGACGTCCCCGAACCCGACGGCGGCTCGGCGCTGTGGGTCGATACCGGCCTGGCCGACGCCGACGTGCTCACCCAGGTTGCCCATCGTCACGGTGTCCACCTCGCTCCCGGCTGCTTCGCCGTCGAAGGGCGCCGGCCCGACCCCCACCTGCGGATCTGCGTCGACCGTCCCTGGCCGATGGTCGAGGCCGGCATCGCCCGCACGGGCGCAGCGTGGCGCGACCTCAGGCGGGTCAACCGGCGCATCGCCGGCTAGGGCGTCGACGCGCTCAGCCCGCTCCCATCGCCACCTCGGCGCGTCGATCGATGAGGAACCGGCGCTCGGCCGGGTTGGTGGTGAGCTCGAGCGCTCGCGAGTAGGCAGCCAGCGCTTCCGCCGGCGAGCCGGCTCGGGCGAGCAGGTCGGCCCGCGCGGCGTGGTAGGGCTGGTAGTCGGTGAGCTGGTCGGCGTCGACGGCGCCGAGCGCGGCGAGCCCGGCCGTCGCGCCGTCGCGCTCGCCGATCGCCACCGCCCGGTTGAGCCCCACGACGGCGTTGGGTGCCTGTGCGGCGAGCTGGTCGTAGAGGGCGACGATCTGGTCCCAGTCGGTCGCCGCGGCGGTCGGCGCATCGGCGTGGACGGCGGCGATCGCGGCCTGGTACTGGAACGGTCCCGGGCGGTTGCGGCGCAGGCACGCCCGGACCAACAGGTGCCCCTCGGCGATGAGGTCCCGGTCCCAGCGCGTCCGATCCTGGTCGGCGAGGCGAACCATCGTGCCGTCGGCGGCCAGGCGTGCCGGGCGCCGAGCGTCGGTGAGCAGCATGAGGGCGAGCAGGCCGACCGCCTCGGGCTCGTCGGGCAGCAGGGCTACCAGCACCCGCCCGAGGCGGATCGCCTCGCTCGACAGGTCGACGCGCACCAGATCGTCGCCCGAGGTCGCCGTGTGGCCTTCGGTGAAGATCAACGCGACGGCGGTGAGCACTGCGTGGAGCCGGGCCGGCAGCTCGGCCGCACCCGGCACCCGGTAGGGCGCGTGGTTGTCGCGGAGCTTGCGCTTGGCGCGCACGATGCGCTGCGCCATCGTCGACTCCGGCACCAGGTAGGCGCGGGCGATCTCTGGCGTGTCCAGCCCACCGAGCAGGCGCAGCACCAGCGCGACCTGGGCGTCGGAACTGAGGGCCGGGTGGCAGCACAGGAACATCAGCCGCAGCTGGTCGTCGGGGACGACGTCGACCAGCTCGTCGAGATCCTCGAGGACCCGGCGATCACGACGCTCGGGCGCCTCGGATCCGGAACCGTGGAGGCGGTGGGCGGCGATGTAGCGGTCGGTGCGGGTCGACTCCCTGCGGAGCCGGTCGATCGCCCGATTGCGCGTGGTCGTCGTGATCCAGCCACCCGGGTTCGGCGGCACGCCACTCACCGGCCACTGCTCGGCGGCGACCGCGAACGCCTCGGCCACGGCCTCCTCGGCGAGGTCGATGTCGCCGAGCACCCGGATCAACGTCGCCGTGCACCGCCCCGCCTCGCGCCGGAACACGACGTCGAGCTCGGCGGTCACCAGCTCACGTCGTCGCAGCCGCGGTGGTCGTCGGGTTCGACCTGGAGCGTCGCATGGCTGATGCCGTAGCGGTCGGCGAGCACCGAGCGCGCCTCGTCGAGGACACCGTGGGTCGGCGTGTCGGCCGCCACCATCAGATGGGCCGTGGCGACGTCCATCTCCGACGTCAGCGTCCACACGTGCACGTCGTGCACGTCGACGACGCCGGCGATCGCCGCGAGGTCGTCGTGGATCGCCGCGACATCGAGACCACCGGGCGCGGCCTGCACGAGGACGCGAAGCGCCTCGGCCCCGAGACGCCACGCCCGCGGCAGGATGAACACCCCGATGGCCGCGCCGATCACGGGATCGACCCAGGTCCAGCCGGTGACGCCCCACACGATCGCGGCCACGATCACCCCGACCGAGCCCAGGGCGTCGGACAGCACCTCCAGATAGGCGCCCTGCACGTTGAGGCTCTCCTTGGCCCCCTCGCGCAGGAGCACGAACGCCACCAGGTTCACCACCAGTCCGAGCACGCCGACCACGAACACCGGCACCGAGTTCACGTGCGGCGCGTCACCGATGCGGTCGACCGCTTCGTACAGCACGTAGCCGGCCACCGCGAACAGCAGCACGGCGTTGACCAGGGCGGCGAGGATCTCGAGGCGGTAGAGACCGAACGTGCGCTGCGGGTGCACCCGGGCGGCGGACGCGGCGTGGATGGCCGCCAGCGCCATGCCGAGGCCGAGGGCGTCGGTGGCCATGTGCCCGGCGTCCGACAGCAGGGCGAGCGACGAGGTGGCGAGGCCGACGATCACCTGCACGACGAGGAACGAAACGATCAGCGCGAAGGCGATCAACAGCGGGCGGGCATGCCGGGCGCCGGCGCGCGCCGCCGCCGGCCCGTGGTGGTGGCCGTGCCCCTCACCCATCGGCACGCCGACCGATCGTGGGAGCGGGCGCGTCGGACGGCCACGGCGGCAGCGCCCGGCGCGTCTCGTCGAGCACGAAGGCCGTCGACGAACCGAGCACGTCGTCGATCGCGTGCAGTTGCACGAGCAACGTGTCGCGGAATGCCGCCATATCGGCGCACCGTACCGTGGCGACGAGGTCGTACTCACCGGCGCACATCATCAACGACTCGACCCCCGGGATCGCCGCGATGGCGTCGCGCGCCCGGCGCCAGTCGTGCTGGCGGATCTTGAGGAAGACGAGCGCACCGACGGCGTAGCCGAGCGCCGACGGGGTCGAGACCGATGGTGTACCCGGTGATCACGCCGCCGCGTCGCATCCGCTCGACGCGGGCGTGGGCCGTCGACCGCGAGACGTGGCAGATCGTGGCGAGCTCGGCGAACGATCGTCGCGAGTCCGCCTGCAGGGCGGCGAGCAGCGCGCGGTCGACGTCGTCGAGCGCCGTCCGGCCCAATGGCGCCTCGGCACCCGCATCCCGGACATCCTGCACCGAATCGTGCTCCATGACGGATGATCGTACGACAATCGGCGGTGTGCTGGAACGCTGCGGTCGATGAGCGGCACAATGGCGGGATGATCGTCGAACTGGCCGGCGACCACCCCGGCGTGGCCGACCCCGAGTATCGCCGGCGCCGCGACGCCATCGCCGCCGCGGCGCTCGACCTGGCGGCGGGCGAGGAAGCCCGCGACATCGTGTACACCGAAGCCGAGACCGAGACGTGGGTGACGGCGGCGAGCGCGCTGCGGGCGCTCCACGTCGACCTGGCGTGTCGCGCCTACCTCGACGGCGCGGCGCGGCTCGCCCTACCGACCGATGCCGTGCCCCAGCTCGCCGAGGTGTCGCGGCGGCTGCAGCGCCTGACCGGCTGGCGGTTCCACGCCGCGCCGGGGCTGGCGCCGATCCGCGAGTTCTACGGCGCCCTCGCCGAACGGCGCTTCCTGTCGACGCAGTACGTGCGCCACCCGTCCGTACCGCTGTACACGCCCGAGCCCGACGTCATCCACGAGCTCGTCGGCCACGCCAACGGGCTCGCCGAGCCGCGGCTCGCCGACCTGTACGCGGTCGCCGGCGCCGCCGGGCGCCGCGCTGGCGCGCTCGATGACGAGACCGAGCTGCAGCGGTTCTCGAGGACGTTCTGGTTCACGATCGAGTTCGGCGTCGTCCACGAGGGCGGCGAGTTGAGGGCCTACGGCGCCGGGCTGCTGTCGAGCTACGGCGAGCTCCAGGAGTTCCGCCGGGCCGAGATCCGCGACTGGGATCCCGACGAGATGGCGCGCACCGATTACGACATCGACGTGTACCAGCCGGTCCTGTTCGCCGCGCCCTCGTTCGACGAGATGGTCACCGACCTCACCGTCTGGTTCGACGCCGTCGCCCGCTGACCGCGGCCCTGGACCAGCGCGATCGCGGACGGCACCGCCGCCACCCCACCTCCCCGCAGGGTGAAGATTTCCAAGACTGGCCAGTTGGTCAGGCGACGTTGGATCGCTTGCCCGGCACGGTGGTCGGCTCCGGAAGCTGGAGCGCCGGGCGGCGCGGGTCCGGCGCCATGTCCCCAACTGGGCGGCACGTCCGACGTGACGCGGCATCGGATTCGCACGAACGCCAGACGACCTGTCGGGCGTCGCGCACAAATCCGGGACGCGAACCTGACCGCGCGACGGCCGGCGACCCCATCTTCTGGGCATGCACCCTGCCGCGGGCTGAGCTCGACGGCGTGCCTATTGGCGACGCTCCAAGCAAAATCGTGCGTGGACGCACGATTTCGCGCCCCAGAATCTTGCAGGCGGTCGCGATTCTGGTCGCGAAATCGAGCGGCGCGCTCGAAAATGCTTGTGGAAATCAGTGGGGCGGGGGGGTGGCGCAGTCGGGGCAGCGGCCGTAGAGGTCGACGCTGTGGCCGGTGATCACGGCGCCGGAGCGGGCGGCGACGGCCGCCGACTCGGCCGCCATCGCCTGTTCGAAGCTCGCGGTCGGGGTGATGTCGTCGACCTTGCCGCACACGGTGCAGGTGAGGTGGTGGTGATGGTGGCCGCTCAGGCTCTCGCTCAGCTCGAAGCGGTCGTGATTGCCCCACCCGGCCACCCGCTGCAGCACGCCGACGTCGACCAGCACCACGAGGTTGCGGTACAGCGAGCTCTGCGACACCGAGTCGTCGCCGGCGAGCAGGTCGGGCACGGTGACCGGGCGCCCCGCCGACGCCACCCGCTCGAGGATCTCCCGCCGCTGGCGGGTGTGGCGCTGGCCGACCTTCGACAGGCGTCGCTCGGCGGCGCCGTGGACCTCGTCGATGGCGTCGCGAGGTGACGCCGATCGAGCGACGGCCAGCCGGGCTGCTCACCGCGACCACCGTAACGCCGGGGACCTCACCCGGCGGTGTGGCGGTGCCACACCACGGCCTCCCAGGGCCGCAGCACGACGCCGTCTGGTCCACCGGTCGGTGCGTCGTCGTGGTTGCTGAGCAGCACCTCGGCGTGGAGCCACTCGTCGGCGCCGTCGAGCGGCGCCACGGCCGGCGCACCCGACAGGTTGCACGCCGTCAGCACCTCCTCGCCGTCCAGCCGGCGGGTGAACGCGAACACCTGCTCGTGGCCCGGCAGCAGCGCCGTGAAGTCGCCGAGCGCCACCACCGGGCGTTCGCGACGCAGCGCGATCAGGCGACGGTAGTGGTGGAACACCGACCGGGGATCGGCGCGGGCGGCGGCGGCGTTGATCGTGGTGTGGTTCGGGTTGACCATGATCCACGGTTCGCCGGCGGTGAACCCGGCGTGGGTGGAGGCGTCCCACTGCATCGGGGTGCGGGCGTTGTCACGGCTCGCCACGCGCAGCGCCGTCGAGCACGGTCTCCGGATCGGCCCCGGCGTCGACCGCGGCGGCGTAGTGGCGCAGCGACTCGATGTCGCGGAAGTCGGTGATCGACGCGAACGGGACGTTCGTCATCCCGAGCTCTTCGCCCTGGTACACGTATGGCGTGCCCCGTTGCATGTGCAGCGCGGTGGCGAGTGCGGTCGCCGACGCCACGCGCCCGTCGCCGTCGTCGCCGAACCGCGACACCGCCCGTGGCTGGTCGTGGTTGCACCAGTAGAGGCTGTTCCAACCGACGTCGGCGAGGCCCTCCTGCCAGCGGACGAACGAGCCCGTCAGGCGCGGGAGGGCGAGCGGCACGCGGTCCCACTTGCCGGCGCGCTGGTCGAGGCCGACGTGCTCGAACTGGAACACCATGTCGAGCTCGCCGCGTGCGGCGTCGGTGAACAGGCGCGCCTGCTCGACGGTCGCGGCCGGCGTCTCCCCCACCGTCAGCAGGCGACCGTCGAAGCCGCCGAGCACCTCGCGGTGCATCTCGGCGATGAACTCGTGGATCCGCGGGCCGCTGATGAAGTACGGCGAGCCGTCGCCGTAGCGCGATCCCTCGGCGACGGCGCCGTCGGGCAGATCGACGTCCTTCGACAGCATGTTGATGACGTCCATGCGGAACCCGTCGATCCCCCGGTCGAGCCACCACCGCATCATCTCGTAGACGGCCGCCCGGACCTGCGGGTTCTCCCAGTTGAGATCGGGCTGCTTCCGGGAGAACAGGTGGAGGTAGTACTCCCCCGTCGCCGGGTCGAGCTCCCATACCGATCCGGAGAAGTACGACTGCCAGTTGGTGGGCTCGGCTCCCGGCGCGCCGGCCTCGCTGCCCGGCCGCGCCGGCCGCCACCAGTACCAGTCGCGCTTGGGGTTGTCGACACTCGAGCGCGACTCGACGAACCAGGGGTGCTCGTCGGACGTGTGGTTCACCACGAGGTCCATCACCAGCTTCATGCCCCGCTGGTGCACAGCGGCCAACAGCTCGTCGAACTGCTGGAGCGTGCCGAAGGCCGGATCGATGTCGCGGTAGTCGCTGATGTCGTAGCCGTTGTCGTCGTGCGGTGACCGATAGATCGGCGACAGCCAGACGATGTCGATGCCGAGGGCGACGAGGTGGTCGAGGTGGTCGATGATCCCGCGGAGATCGCCGACACCATCGCCGTCGCTGTCGGCGAAGCTGCGAGGATAGATCTGGTAGACGGTCGACGAGGTCCACCACGCGGGGGTCGCGAGCACCAGGGGAAGTTAGCGGAGTGACGAGACGAGTCGAGGTGGGATGAAGAAGCTGCTCGGCAACCTCGACACGTTCCAGCAACGCCACCGCGTCGTCGCCCTCCCGGTGGCCACGTTCAAACGCTTCGGCGAGCACGGCGGCGGACGCCTGGCCTCGACGGTGTCGTACTGGTCGTTCTTCAGCATCTTCCCGCTGATGCTCGCCTTCGTCACGGTGCTCAACATCGTGCTCGAGGACCGCCCCGACACGCGCCAGCAACTGCTCGATGGCGCCCTCGGCCAGGTGCCGCTGATCGCCAGCGAGCTGGGCGCGACGAAGCCGATCGGCGGGAGCACCACGACGGTGATCATCGGCCTGCTCACCGCGATCTGGAGCGGGATGGCGGCCGCGAGCGCACTGCAGGCGTCGCTCTACGACATCGCCGACGTGCCCGAGCGCGAACGCCCGAACGGCGTCAGCAAGCGCCTGCGCAGCTTCGCCTTCCTCGTCGTGCTCGCCGCCGGCATCTCGGTGTCGACGCTCGCGACCAACGCCGCCGCCGTGTTCAACTCGGGAATCGCCCTCGAGATCGCCGGGATCGCCATCGCCCTCGTCGTCAACGTGGGCATCTTCCTGTTCGCCTTCGGCGTGATGACGAGGACCCGTCAGGGGTGGCTGGAGATGCTCCCCGGCGCGATCGCGGCGTCGGTCGCCGTGGTCGTGCTGCTGCGCCTCGGCTCGTTCATCGTCGGCCGCTACATCACGGGCGCCAGCGACACCTACGGCACGTTCGCCGTGGTCATCGCCCTGCTTGAGCTGGTTCTACCTCGTGTCCCGGATCATCCTGCTCGGCGCCGAGCTCAACGGGGTGCTCGCCAACGAGCTGTGGCCGCGTTCGATCACCGCGGACTCCGACCTGACCGCGGGCGACCGCCGCGCCGTCACGCTCGACGCCGGCCGCACCCAACGCGACAACCGCATCGAGATCGAGGTCACCGAGGTGCCGGACCCGACGGAGTCAGGGGAGCAGGCGGAACCCGATCCCGTCGACGCGCCACGGCGCTGACCAGCGGCGCTGGGCCATCGCCAACCCGAAGGTGAGGTACGCACCGGTGAGTCGAGCTCCGGCATCGTGCCCACCCATGACGTGCGACGACGTCGACGTGGGCGGCGCGGAACGTCGCGTCGTGACCGTGGTCGATGCCGGCAAGGGCGTGGGCCAGCTCGTGGGCGGCGGTCGCGGTCGTGAGCTGCTCGGCCGCCAGACGGATCTCGACACCGTCGCCGCAACGCCGCGCCGTCGACGAGCGCGTCGAGCGGCGCGGAGCGACCACGTGCACCGGCGGGCCGTTGCGGCGCCACCACTCGCCGGCGACGAGCGTGTGGACGCGGGCGGTCAGCTCCTCGCGCGTGGAGGGCGCGTCGAGCGTGGTGCCGCCGAACGCCGCCTCCTCGGCTTCGGCCACTGCCACCTGGCCCGGATCTGTGTCAGGAAACACGACCGCCGACGTCGATCTTCCTGACACAGAACGGGTGCGCCCGCGTAGCGTCGGCGCGATGCGCATCGCTCTCGCCCTGTTCCCCCGCATCACCGCGCTCGACGTGATCGGGCCCTACGAGGTGCTGCAAAGCAACCCCGCCTTCGAGCTGGTGTTCGTCGGCCACGAACGCGGCGAGGTGCGCACCGACAACGGCTTCCTGGGGCTCACCGTCGACGCCACCTTCGAGGACGTCGCCCACCCCGACGTGGTGGTGTTCCCGGGCGGCTTCGGGACTCGACCGCTGATGACCGACGATCGCGTGCTCGACTGGGTGCGCACCGCCCATGCCACGTCGACGATGACGACGTCGGTGTGCACCGGCTCGTTGGTGCTCGGTGCCGCCGGCCTGCTCGACGGGCTCACCGCCACCACGCACTGGTCGGAGTACGACGTGCTCGCCTCGACGGGCGCCGTACCCGTCGCCGACCGCGTGGTCGAGCACCTGCCGGAGCGGATCATCACCGCCGCCGGCGTGTCGAGCGGCATCGACATGGCCCTGCGGCTCACCGAGCTGCTCGTCGACACGACGGCGGCGAAGGCGGCCCAGCTGATGATCGAGTACGACCCGCAGCCGCCGTTCGACGTCGGGCGCGTCGACCGGGCCGACCAGGCGGTGATGTCCCGCATCGCCGAGTACGCCGCCGCCCGCTCCTGACCACGCGACGCGCGCCCGTTCACCGCGGGCCCGGTGGGAGTTCGCGGCGAGTGGTGACCCGCCGGCGACCGAGATCGGCGGCGCCGGCGGCGCGCTGGCCGTGGTGCCACCCCGACGCCGTCGCCGGTGCGGCGGGCCGGGCGATGACCACGCGCCCGAAGCTGGCGGCGGCGAACGCCTTCACCCGCGCCGAACGCTCGAGCGACTCCGGCACGAGCGAGGCCTCGTGACGGCGCGCGCCCCGACGACCGCCGCTCGCCGTGGCGGTCGCCTCGCGCGGCGGCGAGCAGCTCCCCCACCTTCGCCGCGTAGCCGAGCAGGAACGATCGGCGCCAGCGCTGGGTCGCCGCCGGTGTCGAGCGGCGCACCGCCGCCATCTGCGTCGCCGCCTGGGTGTGCAGCGAGTCGTACAGCAACGCCGTCACCGTCAGGTCGGCGTCGTAGCCCGCCACCACCGCGACCGTGCCGGCGGGGCCGGTCTCGAACACCACCTCGCAGTCGTGCGCTCGCGCCACGGCGCTGAGCAGGGCCAGGCGGGCGCGCGTGTACGCGCCGCGCCCGAGGGCGATGCGCCGCAGCTCGAGCGCGCTCGAGCTCAGCGCCGTGTGCACCACCGCCGGGTCGAGGCGGTGGGCGGCGATGAGCGCGGCGGCCTTCGCCGAGAACGCCTCGGCCTCGTTCGGGTTGTCGGTCGCCTCCGCCTTGGCCAGCAGCTTGCGCACCTTCGCCAGCAACGACTCGTCGACGGTCACTGGTGCATCTTCGCCCGGTGGCAGCGCACGAGCAGCGGCAGGTGGTCGGACCGCTCGGCGAACCAGTCGTGCCGCGCGGCGTCGGCGAGCACCCGGGCCTCGTCGACCACCCACCCCGACGGCACGAACACGTAGTCGAGGCGCTGGGTCGGCGGGCGTCCACGCCGGTTGCCCGACGTCCAGTTCGTCGCGCCGTCGCCGCCGTCCGAGCCGGCGGCCACCGTCCAGGCATCGAGCCAGCCGGCCGCCGTCAGCGCCGCCGCGACCGGCCCGCCGGGGAGCTCGTTGAAGTCGCCGACGAGCATCGGCGTCACTGCCCGGCCGCCGACGCGGGCGCGCACCCGGCCGACCTCGACCACCCGCAACTCCGATGCCTCGTGCGGCGAGAGGTGCACGTCGACCACCGCGACCGCTTCGCCGTCGCGCTCGATCACGGCGTCGATGCCGATCCGCCGGCGCCACGTGAACCAGTGGGCGCGACGCAGCACGAACGGCGTGGCCGAGGCCAGCCGGTGGGGCGTCAGCACCGCCAGTCCCTCCGGCCACGTGCGCCACGCGAAGTGCTTGAAGGCCCATCGCATCGATGCGCCGCCCAGCGCCGCCGCAAGTCGCCGGGCCTGGCCGCGCTGGACCTCCTGCAGGGCGATGACGTCCGGGTGGGCGGCGTCGAGCACGCCGCACATCCCCTCGGCGTCGACGCCGTGGGAGCCCTGCAGGTTCCACGTCACGATCGCGAACGAGCTGCCGGGGACACCCACCGGGCCACTCTGCCAGAAGTGCGGCGTGTACCGTCGATGCTCGTGCCCGCGTCCGTGCCCGCCTTCTTGCACCCGTTCTCCAAGCCCACCCGCACCGACTTCACGACGATCGTGCGCGGTGAGGGCGCCCTGCTGTGGACCGACGACGGCCGCGAGCTCGTCGACGGCATGGCGAGCCTGTGGTACTGCGCTGTCGGCCACGGACGGAGGGCGATCGGCGAGGCGGTGGCGGCCCAGATCGCCGCGATCGAGGCGTACTCGTGCTTCGAGCCGTTCACCAACGAGCCGGCGGAACGGGTGACCGCGCGCCTCGCCGCGATGGCGCCCGTCGCCGACGCCCGCGTGTTCCTGTGCTGCTCGGGCTCGGAGGCCGTCGACTCGGCGATGAAGTTGGCCCGCGCCGCCCACACGCTGGGCGGACGACCGGAGCGCACGCTGATCATCAGCCGCGACCGGGGCTACCACGGGGCGAACTACGGCGGCACGAGCGCCCAGGGCATCGCCCCCAACCGCGTCGGATGGGGGCCGCTCCTCCCGGACGTCGTGCAGGTGCCGGGTGACGACGTCGAGGCGCTGTCGGTGCTCATGGCCGAGCGCTCCGGAGAGGTCGCCGCGGTCATCACCGAGCCGGTCCAGGGTGCGGGCGGCGTGTATCCCCCGGCGCCCGGCTACCTCGCCGAGTTGCGTGCGCTGTGCGACCGTCATGGCGCGTACCTGATCTTCGACGAGGTGATCACCGGGTTCGGCCGCCTCGGGGCGTGGTTCGGCGCCCACCACTACGACGTCGAGCCCGACCTCGTGACGTTCGCCAAGGCGGTGACCTCGGGATACCAGCCGCTGGGTGGCGTGTTCGTCGGCCGGCGCGTGCGCGAGCCGCTCGAGGCGGACGCCGGCTTCCTGTTGCGCACCGGCTACACGTACTCCGGCCATGCCGCGGCGTGCGCGGCCGCGCTCGCCAACCTCGACATCATCGAGGCCGAGGGGTTGCTCGCCCGGGCCGAGCCGATCGGTCGGCGCCTCGGCGACGGCCTGCGGGCGCTGGCCGCCGACGGGGCGATCGCCGGTGTGCGCGGCGAGGGGGCGGTGTGGGCCGCGGCGCTGCATCCGCACCAGGACGCCGTGGCGGTGCGCGACCGCATGCTCGCCGCCGGCGTGGTGACGCGTGCCATCGGCACCGACACGAACTCGTTCTGCCCGCCGTTGGTGATCACCGACGACCAGCTCGACCGCATCGTCGACACGCTGGCGACGGCGGTGGCCGAACCGGCGACGACCGGCTGATCGTTGCGGGCTACTTGGTGGCGGTCTTCTTGGCCGCCACCGGCTTGGCCGGCTTGAGCACGCCCTTGGCGAGGGCGGTGTCGAGGTACTCCTCGGCCTCCTCGGCCGACACCTTGAGCGCCGGCGAGATCTCGCTCACGAGGTTGACGCGGGCCCGCTCGTACATCGTGCGCTCGGCGGCCGACAACGAGGCGTCCCGGTTGCGCGCCGCCAGGTTCCGTACCACCTCGGCCACCTGGTAGACGTCGCCGCTCTTCAGCTTCTCCTGGTGGTTCTTGAAGCGCCGGCTCCAGTTGGAGGGCACGCGGGGGTCCGGCTTCGACAGCACGGCCACGAGGTCTTCGAGCTCGTCGGCCGACACCGGCGGGCGCACCCCGACCTCCTCGGTCTTGTTCACCGGCACCTTCAGGGTCATCTCGTTGATGACGGTCTGGAGGATGAGGTACTCCTGCTTCTCGCCGAACGCCTCCATCTTCTTCGTCCCGAGCACGATGCACGCGCCGTGCTGGGGGTAGATGATGGTCTCGCCCTTCTTGAACTTCACGCCTGTATCTCCGGGTTCTCCGGGGCTTCGCCGGGGCCGTCGGGGGACACTCCAGGGTAGGGCCATCGGCGCCCGAATCATCCGGGTGCGCCCGCGATCCGCCGCTATCTGGTCACTCTCCGTCTCAACGGGCCATCTGGTCACCCACGTTCTCGATATCGAGAACGCAGGGTGACCAGATCGCCGTTGGCGTGTGGCATCATGGCGGAATTGTCTAGACAATAGAGGGAGGACGGCCGCCGTGACCGCCACCGAGCAGCTCACCGCCGAGACGATCACCGTCGAGCGGGTCGCCAAGACCATCGACCACTCGCTGTTGCGACCCGAGCTCACCGTCGACGAGGTGCTCGCCGGATGCGATCTCGCCGCCCGCTACGACGTCGCCTCGGTGTGCTGCCGGCCGATCGACGTGAGCCGCTGCGTCGAGGTCCTCGCCGGCACCGATGTGCTGGTCGGCACGGTCATCGGCTTCCCCCACGGCTCGAACCTGACGGCCACCAAGGTGTTCGAGGCGCAACGAGCCCTCGAGCAGGGAGCGGTCGAGCTCGACATGGTGCTGCAGATCGGCCTGCTCCGCTCGGGCCTCACCGACGACGTGCGCGCCGACATCGCCGCCGTCGTGGCGGCGGCCGGCGACCAAGCCCTCGTTAAGGTGATCCTCGAGAACGCCTACCTCACCGACGACGAGAAGGTCACCGGTTGCCGGCTGGCGGAGGACGCCGGCGCGGCGTACGTGAAGACGTCGACCGGGTACGCACCGAGCGGCGCGACGCTCGACGACCTGCGACTGATGCGGGCGACGGTGTCGCCCCACGTCAAGGTGAAGGCCGCCGGCGGGGTGCGCACGCTCGATGCGCTCATCGACTGCATCAACGCCGGCATCGACCGGTGCGGTGCCACCGCCACCGCCACCATCATCGACGACCTCCGCTCCCGCCAGGGCTGAGCCGCGGCCCGTGGCGCGCTGGCTCGGCATCGACCTCGGCGGCACCAACCTCAAGCTGGCGCTCGTCGAGCGTGACGCCGCCGGCGCCCTCGCCGTCGTCCACCGTCACCAGCAGCCGGTCGACACGAGCCGCGGGCCGGACCCCGTGATGGCCGACCTGATCGCCGCCGGGGTCGCCGCGCGCGACCGGTGGGGTCCGGTCGACGGCGTCGGGGTGGGCGTGCCGGGGCTGTTCGACGCCGACGCCGGAACGATCGAGTTCTTCCCCAACCTGCCCGGACCGTGGCGCGGCACCGCCGTGACCGGACCCGTCTCCGATGCCCTCGGCGCGCCGGCGGTGATCATCAACGACGCCCGTGCCTTCACCCTGGCCGAGTCCCGCCTCGGAGCGGCGGCCGGGTGCGACACGGTGGCGGCGTACGTGCTCGGCACCGGCATCGGCGGCGGCATCGTGGTCGGCGGACGCCTGCACGTCGGACGCCACGGACGCGGCGGCGAATTGGGCCACGTGATCGTCGTCCCCGGCGGGCCGCCGTGCGGGTGCGGCAACGCGGGGTGCCTCGAGGCGGTGGCGACATCCGGCGCCATCGCCGCCCGGGCCGGGCAGCCCGACGTGGCCGCGGCGTTCGCCGCGGCCGCCGCCGGCGACGAGCGGGCCGTTGCCGCGATCGCGGCGATGGTCGATGCCCTCGGGCGGGCGATCGCCGGGATGATCACCGTGCTCGTCCCGCAACGAGTGGTGGTCGGCGGCGGGGTGGCGGAGGCCGGCGCGGCGCTGTTCGACCCGTTGCGCATGGCGGTCGACCGCCACGTCACGCTGGTGGAACGCGGCTGGTACGAGGTGGTGCCCGCCTCGCTCGGCCCCCACGCCGGTGCGATCGGCGCCGCCCTGTGGGCCGCCGAGCACACCCCCGTCCCCTGAACCGAGGCCTGAAGCGCAACCGAGGTTTGGCGGCCCACCCGTGTGCACCGCCCGGGCCTCCGATGCGCTCCAGGCCTCGGATGGAAAACCGGGACGGGGCGTTAGGTCGCGGTGTGGACGACGTCGACGACGTAACGGTCGGCGACGTAGCGCGACTCGGTGCGCTCGAACGGGCGGCCGTGCTGGTCGAACAGCAGGCGCACCTCCACCAGCAGGGCGGCGGCTACCGGCGTCTCGAGCAGCCGGCGCTCGGTACCCCGGGCGAGGCGGGCGGCGATCGTGCCGGTGGCCGAGGTGGCGACCACCCCGCGCTCGTGGAGCGCGTCGTGCAGCGATCCGGACGACAGGTCGCGGTCGAGCACGTCGGCGTGGTCGACCAGCACCGCGGCGTCCTCCAAGGCGATCGGCACACCGTCGGCCAATCGCACCCGTTCGATGCGCACCACCTCGGCGCCGTCGACGAGGCCGAGGTCGGCGACCTCCTCGGGACGCGCCGGCGCCACGCCGGCCGACACCACGCGCGAGCTGGCGGTCAGCCCGCGGCGGGCCATCTCCTCGGTGAACGAGAGGAAGACGCCTGGTCGGCGGTGCAACGGTCGCGGGGCGACGAACGTGCCCCGCCCGCGCTGGCGTTCGATCAGCCCGGCGTTCGAGAGCTCCTGCAACGCCTGGCGCACCGTCATCCGACTGACCCCGAAGCGCTCGCAGAGGTCGGCCTCGGTGAGCAGCGCGTCGCCCGGCTGGGCGTCGTCGATGACGCGCCGGAGGTACTGCTCGATCTCGCGATAGCGGGAGATGGTCCCCTCGCCCGCGTTCGGGGGTGTGGGCTGGACGGCGACCGCGCTCACTGTAGTAGGGTTCCGGCTGTTGTCTAGACAACTCGTCCGGCGGGGGCGCGGCAGCTGCACCGTGTCGCAGGTGTCCGCCGGGCGTAAGAACGACGTGTCGTGGCAGGTCGACGGGGCCGACGCCGCGTTGGCGTGGCAGTCCACCGACCCGGAGCGCCTGTGGATCGGCCACCGCGGCCAGCCCAACCAGCTCGCCGAGAAGGATCCGGCGGTGATGACCGCGGCCGGCACCGCCACCGCGGCGTTCCCGGCCGGGCACGTCGAGGGGTACCCGGACACGTTCCGCGCCCTGTTCAGCGCGGTGTACACCGACATCACCGCCGGCGCGCCGCCGACCGCGGCCACGTACCCGACGTTCGCCACCGGACACCGCGTCGTCGCCGTGTGCGAGGCGATCGCCGAATCGGCGCGCACCGGCGCGTGGGCGCACGTCGCGTCGACGTCCCGCGATCCACCCGACGATCACGTTCACGAAGGGAGCACCCGATGAAGCTCGGCCTGCTGACCGCCGCGTTTCCCGACACCCCGCTCGGCGAGGTGGCCGAGTGGGCCAGTGCCAATGGGTTCGAATGCCTGGAGGTGGCGTGCTGGCCGCGGGCCGAGGGTCCGTCGCGCCGCTACGCCGGCGTGTCGCACATCGACTGCGCCCATCTCTCCGAGCCCGAGGCGAAGGAGTTGGTCGACGAGCTCGCCGAGCGGAGCCTCACGATCTCGGCGCTCGGGTACTACCCCAACCCGCTCACCGCCGACCTCGAGGCACGCGCCGCCATCGTCGACCACCTGCGCACGGTGATCGACGCGGCGGCGCGGCTCGGCGTCGGGGTGGTCAACACCTTCATCGGCAACGACAAGGATCGTCCCTACGACGAGAACTTCGCCGAGATGGTGAGCGTGTGGCCCGCTCTCGTGCGCCACGCCGCCGACCACGGCGTGCGCATCGCCATCGAGAACTGTCCGATGATCTTCAGCGCCGACGAGTGGCCGGGCGGCCACAACCTGATGCACAGCCCGGCCAAGTGGCGCCGCGTGTTCGACGAGCTCGACGACGTGCACGAGGGCACGGTCGGGCTCAACCTCGACCCGTCGCACCTCGTCTGGCAGATGATCGACTACGAGCGCGCCGTGCGCGAGTTCGGCCCGCGGATCTACCACGCCCACGCCAAGGACATGGAGGTCGACCGCAACGGGCTGTACGAGCACGGCGTGCTCTCGGCCGGCATCGGCTGGCAGGTGCCGCGCCTGCCGGGGCTCGGCGAGATCCACTGGGACCGCTTCCTCGCCGCCCTGTACCAGGTGGGCTACGACGGCGCCGTCGTGGTCGAGCACGAGGACCGCCGCTTCGAGGGCACCGACGAGAAGGTGAAGGCGGGCTTCCTCCTCGCCCGCAACGCCGTCGCACCGTTCATCGCCTGAGCGACGACGTCTATGTCAGGATGAACGACGTCCGGCGTCGATCTTCCTGACGCAGAGATCCCCAACTCGCGGAGGGCCGATGGCGTCCGAGGAACTGCTCACCAGCTGGAACGACACGGCCACGAGGCAGGCGATCGTCGGCTACGTCGAGCGCATCACCACCGATGGACCCGACTTCGTGCCCGTCGACGAGCGCGTCGCCACGTTCGACAACGACGGCACGCTGTGGTGCGAGAAGCCGCTGCCGATCCAGCTCGCCTTCATCCTGAAGCGCCTCGCCGAGATGGCGACGCTTGACGAGTCGCTGCCGCTCACCGGCAACCGTGGAAGGCCTCGTACGAGCACGACATGCAGTGGCTGAGCGACGTCGATCACCAAGCACTACGCCGGCGACGACAGCGAGGTGAAGGTGCTGATGGCCGGCATCCTGGCGGCGTTCGCCGGGCTCACCGTCGACGAGTACGGCACGCAGGCCGCCGACTTCGTCAACGGCACGCCGCACCCGGCGAACGGCCGCCTCTTCCGGGACTGCGCGTACCGGCCGATGGTCGAGTTGCTGCGCTACCTCGAGGCCAACGGCTTCACGACGTACATCGCCTCCGGCGGTGACCGTGACTTCATGCGCCCGTTCGCCGGCGAACTCTACGGCGTCCCACCGGAGCGGGTGATCGGCAGCTCCAACGCCCTCGAGTACCACGAGGCGACCGGCGACCTGAAGTACCTCGCCGAACCCGACGTGTTCGACGACGGACCGGTGAAGCCGATCCGCATCTGGAGCCGCACCGGTCGCCGACCGATCGTCGCCGGGGGCAACTCCAACGGCGACGTCCCGATGCTGCGCTTCGCTGGGGCAGCCGGCCCGGCGCTGCGCCTGCTGGTGCTGCACGACGACGCCGAGCGCGAGTTCGACTACACGGCGGGCGCCGAGCAGGCGCTCGAACGGGCGGCCGCCGACGCTTGGACGGTCGTCAGCGTGAAGGACGACTGGGGCACCGTGTACGTCGACGCCACGTGACCACCGCCACCCGCGCCCTTCCGATCGCCCCGTGGCTGCGCGGCTACGACCGGGCGTGGCTGGCGAAGGACGTCGTGGCCGGGCTCGCTGCCGGGGCGGTCGTGATCCCGCAGGCGATGGCCTACGCCACCATCGCCGGGCTGCCGGTGCACGTGGGCCTGTACACGTGCCTGGTGCCGATGCTGGTGTACGCCCTGCTCGGCGGCTCGCGCACGCTGTCGGTGAGCACCACCTCGACCATCGCCGTGCTCACCGGGTCGACCCTGATCGCCGCCGGCGTGGCGGCCGGTGCCGACGATCCGGCGGCGGCGCTGGCAACGCTCACGCTCATCGTCGGCGGCTTCCTCGTCGTCGCCCGCCTGCTGCGGCTCGGCGGGCTGATCGACAACATCTCGGGGGCCACCCTCACGGGCATCAAGACCGGCGTCGGACTCACGGTCGCGGCCGGCCAGCTCCCTCACCTCCTGGGGTTCGCCAGCGACCCCCACGCCGACAACTTCTTCGCCGAGATGCGCGTGGTCTTCGACAGCCTCGGCGACATCAGCTGGGTGACCGTCGCGTTCTCGACGGTGACGTTCGCCGTGCTCATCGGGCTCCGCCGCGCCGCGGATCCCCGGCCCGTTGCTTGTGGTCGTCGGAAGCATCGTGCTGGTGCAGCTGTTCTCGCTCGAGGATCATGGGCTCGTCCTGATCGACAAGGTGCCGTCGGGCCTGCCGACGCCGGTGGCCCCACAGTGGGACGGCATCCGTCAGCTGGTGCCCGGGGCCTTCGCCATCGCGCTGATGGTGTTCCTCGAGACGGCGGCCGTGGCGCGCAGCGTTCGCCGCCGCTCCGAGCCGCCGATCGACAACAACCAGGAGCTCGTCGCCAGCGGCCTCGCCTGTGCGGCCGGGGCCTTCTTCCGGGCGATGCCCGCCGCCGGCGGCTTCTCGCAAACGGCGATCAACCAGAAGGCCGGGGCGCGGACCCAGCTGAGCGAGCTGGTCACCGTCAGCCTCGCCGTGGCGTGCGCGCTGTTCCTCGGCGGCGTGCTGAGCAACCTCCCGGAGGCGACGCTCGCCTGCGTGGTCGTCATCGCCGTGCTCGGCCTGGTCGACCTGCAGGACTTCGTCCGCTATTGGAAGTTCAGCCGGATCGTGCCGGGGCTGCTCGTGCTGCGATTCGACGGACCGCTCCACACCGCCAACGTCTCGTTCGGCCAATCGCAAGATCGTCGAGGCGGTCGATCCGCCCCCATCCCGGGACGCGCGTCGTCGTGCTCGACGCCACCGCGGGCGGGGTTCAGCGGTCCGATCCCCTCGCGGTACTCCCCCGATCCGCTGCTCGGCGAACTCCACGCCCAGGTGCCGACGTCGTCCACGCGCGGCGTGGGCGCCGGCCCGGCCCGGACGCTCAACGACGCGGCGCCGAGGGCGGCGATCGCTTCGTCGATGCCGGGATACACGGCCGACCGCGGTGTCGGGCTCACTGGCGAGGACAGCGTTCACCGACCTGGCCCAGGTCGTGGGCGATCGCCAGCTGCTTGCCCTGGCGGGCGAGATCGTCGGCGACCTCGTCGAGCATACGCACCGCGGTGACGTCGACGAACGTGATCGCCGCGGCGTCGATGATCACCGCCGACGGTGCCCGGGCTGGTCGGCGTGCTCGACGATCGCCCGACGGACCGCCTCGGCGTTGGCGAAGAACAGTCCGGACTCGACCCGCAGCACGGCGATGCCCGCGGAGTCGTCGCGTTGTCCGGGTGGCGCGCGACGTCGGCGAACTGGCGCGTCGTCCCCGGCACGCGACCGAGCTCGGCGATGTGGGGCTTGGAGGCCCGGTAGAGCAGCAGCATGAGCGACACGATGATGCCGATCACCAGGCCGGGCAACGTGTCGAAGATCAGCACGCCGAACATCGCCGCGACCGCGGCGATGAAGTCGGGCGCGGGCCGCCTTGCCGTAGATGCGGCCGAGGCGTTCGGTGTACAGCGAGTACAGCTCGCACGCAGCGCGGCGATGTCGACCAGCTCGATGACGGCCGCGATGACGACCGCGGCGAGCGTCGCCTCGGGGAGCGTACTCGAACAGCCCGGTCAGGAACAACAGCGTGACGACGGTCAGCGCGGCGACGACCAGCCCGGAGATCTGCGACTTGGCGCCGGCCGAGCCGTTCACCGCGGTCTTCGACAGGCTGCCGTTGACGACCATCCCGCTGGCGAGCCCGGCGCCGAGGTTGGCGGCGCCGAGGCCGAGCAGCTCACGGTTGGGGTCGATCTCGTAGTGGTGCGCGGGCGGCGTACGTCTTCGCCGCGCCGAGGCCTTCGGCGAAGCCGACGAGCATGATCCCGGCCGAGCGGCGGCGGCGTCGAGGTAGTCACCGAAGACCGTGCCCGTCGGCAGCCCGATCGACGGCAGCCCGCTGTCGATCTCGCCGACGATCTCGACCCCTTGGCCTCCAGGTCGAAGAGCTTCACGACCACGACGCCGAAGATCACCGCGACCAGCGAGCCGGGAACCATCGGCGCCCAGCGGCGCAGCGCGAGCACGATGACGAGCGAGCCAACGCCGACGACGAACGTGCGGCCCTGCGTGTCGCCGAGGTGGCGGACGACGCCCCACAGCTGCTCGAAGAAGTCACCCTCGACCTTGTCGATGCCGAGCAGCTTCGGCACCTGGCCGATGATGATCGTGAGCGCCAGGCCGATGATGAAGCCCTTGAGCACCGGCTCCGAGATGAAGTTGGCGAGGAAGCCGAGGCGCAGCAGGCCGGCGGCGAGCGCGATGACCCGGTGACGATCGCCAGCACCGCGGTGAACGCCGGCGACGTTCTCCGTGCCGCCGGTCGTAGGTCGGCGACCGCCGCCGCCGACAGCGCGGCCGTCGCCGACATCGGGCCCGTCGATGAGATGCCGGGAGCTGCCGAACGCGGCGTACAGCAGCAGCGCCGGCGGGGCGGCGTACAGGCCGACGACCGGCGAGACGCCGGCGATCGATGGCGTACGCCAGCGCTTCGGGAACGAGCACCGCCCAGACCGTGAGCCCGGCGATGAGGTCGCCACGCAACCACGACCGGTCGTACCCAGCCAGCGACCGGAAGAGCGGGAGCCGGCGGCGGTGCGGAGGCGCGACCGCGGCGTCGGTCACCCGAGGCTCGCAGGATGCCGTTGAGCCCGCGGAGGGCGAACACGCCGCCGAACCCGAAGCGGATCGCCAACAGCGTGCAGGTCCTCGAGGTTCACTGGGTACGGGCCACCCGGAACCCCAGGTTGCCCGTGGAGCTGTCGATCGAGTTGCCGCTGCGCGCCGCGACCCGGTAGCGCCGGCAATACGACGCGTGACACAGGTAGGAGCCGCCGCGCATCACCCGGTGGGCGCCGCTCGCCGGGCCGAGCGGGTTGCGGCGTTCGCTGTGGCGGTAGTACGCCGGGTCGAACCAGTCAGCGCACCACTCCCAGACGTTCCCCGTCATGTTGTGCAGGCCGTAGCCGTTCGGTGCGAAGGCGTCGACGGGCGCCGTGCCGCGAAACCCGTCGGCGCCGGTGTCGTGACCGGGGAACTCGCCCTGGAACACGTTCATGCGGTGCGCGCCGTCCGGTTCGAGGTCGTCGCCCCACGGGAACGCGAGACCCTGCCGGCCGCCGCGGCGGCGTACTCCCACTCGGCCTCGGTCGGCAGGCGCGTCCCGGACCAGTCGCAGAACGCGGTGGCATCGCGCCACGAGACGTGGAGCACGGGATGGTCACTGCGATCGTCGACGTCGCGACTGCGGCCCCTCGGGGTGCCGCCAGTCGGCGCCTTCGACCTGGCGCCACCACGGTGTCTGCGCCACGGCGCGCGGTGTCCGGGAAGTCCTCGGGCAGCAGACCGCCGAAGACGAACGACCAGCCGAACTGCTCGGCCTCGGTGACGTGCCCCGTCGCATCGACGAAGGCGGCGAACTCGTCGTTGCGCACGGCGTTCACGCCGATCTCGAAGGCATCGAGCTCGACGGTGTGCACCGGCCCCTCGCCGTCGCCCGGATACGCCCAGCGGTCGACGGACCCCATGCGGAAGCGACCGCTCGGGATCGCCACCAGCTCCGGCGCCGGCCCGCGCGACGATCCGCCGCTGGTTCGCTGCGCCGGCGCCACGTCGGCCGGCTCATGGCCGGGCGAGCAACACCCTCCTGCCGTCGTCACCGTCACATCATCGCAAGTTCGCCACGGCGCGGCGTCGTCCACTTCGGACGATCGGGTCGCGCTCGGGCCCATCGGCCATTGCGTCGTCGCGCCCGTCCAGCGCCTACAGTTCCCCCCGGGACCACACCAAGGAGATGTCAATGGCCGAACTCGTCGGCGCACCCATCGAGCTCGTCGTGATCGAGTTTCCGGGGAGCCAGTTCAACGGGGAGATCCTCCCCTCGATCGCCCAACTCATCGACGACGGCATCGTCACGCTGCTCGACGCCCTGCTCGTCACCAAGGACGACGACGGCACGGTGGTGTCGTTGGAGATCTCCGACCTCGGCGAGGACGAGCAGGCGTCCTTCGACCAACTCGACGGCGAGGTGGGCGGCCTGCTCAGTGACTCCGACGTCGAAGCGGTGGGCGAATCGCTCAGCGCCGGCAGCTCGGCGCTCCTGCTCGTGTGGGAGGACACATGGGCCGGCCGCGTCATCGACGCCGTGGTCGGGTCGGGCGGTCGAGTCGTCGCCCACGACCGCCTCGACGCCGAGACCGTGCGCGAGGTTCTGGCCGAAGTGGACGAATTGATCACCGTCATGAACAGATCCAACAGAGGAAGCAGGTACCAGAGATGATGAGGCGCCGAGGGATCGGCCGAGTCGGCCGCCCGCGCCTGGCCGGCACGATGGCGCGAACCGCCGTCGTCGCCGGCACCGCGACGTGCCGTCGCCGGCGGGATGTCCAGCCACAGCGCGGCCAAGCAGCAGCAAGCGGCGGAGGCCCAGGCCTACGAGCAGCAACAGCAGGAAGCCGCCATGCAGGCCGCCGCCCAGCAGGCGGTCGCCGAGCAGCAGGCCGCCGCTCCCCCGCCACCTCCCGCCGCGCCCGCGGCCCCGGACTCGGTGGCCGAGCTCGAGCGCCTCGCCCAGCTCAAGGCGCAGGGTGTGCTCAGTGACGAGGAGTTCACGGCCGCCAAGGCCAAACTGCTCGGTCTCTAGGTTCGACGCATGGGCCAGGCGATCGGCGACCTGCTGCCGTTGGCGGTCGGCGTGGCCCTGAGCCCGGTGCCGATCATCGCCGTCATCCTGATGCTCGGCACCCCGCGGGCCCGCACCAACGGACCGGCCTTCGGGCTCGGATGGGTCGTCGGCCTGATCGTCGTCAGCGTCATCGTGGTGCTGGTGGCGAGCGGCGCCGACGATCCCGACTCCGGGAGCTCCACCGCGCTCGACTGGATCAAGCTGCTGTTCGGGGTGCTCTTCCTGGTCTTGGCCGTCGGGCAGTGG
Source organism: Ilumatobacteraceae bacterium (assembly GCA_963719295.1). Classification (GTDB taxonomy): domain Bacteria; phylum Actinomycetota; class Acidimicrobiia; order Acidimicrobiales; family Ilumatobacteraceae; genus Desertimonas. Next base: position 3,769 of record CAVRBV010000030.1, on the reverse strand, counting down.
CGCAAGCGGCCGAAGCCCGGCCAGGAGCCGGAGATGCCGAGGTGGATGGCGGCGATCGACACGTTCAAGCCGGCCGCGTCGTTCGGCCTCGGCGCGGCGCTGTCGGGGGTCAACCCGAAGAACCTCGCCCTCACCCTCGCCGCCGCCGCGTCGATCGCCCAGGCCGGCCTCAGTGGTGGCGGCACCGCCGCTGCGATCGGAGTCTTCGTGATCATCGGGTCGATCACCGTGGCCGGCCCCGTGATCTTCTTCATGGCGGCCGGCGACAAGGCCAACGCACCCCTCGCGTCCATCAAGGATTTCATGTCCGAGCACAACGCGGTGATCATGATGATCCTGTTCCTCGTGCTCGGGGCCAAGCTGCTCGGCCAGGGCATCGCCGGGCTGAGCGACTGAAGAACACGACCGAACCGACAATTCACGACGAAAGGGAGACCACCGTGAGCTACGACCGCCCCGACTACGTCGGCGCATCGCGAATGACCGGATGGGTGGGTTGGATCGTGTTCGCCGCCACGATCATGATCATCCAGGGCGGGATGTCGATCATCTCGGGCCTCACCGGGATATTCCGCGACGACACGTACTTCACCGGCGCCTTGGGCGATGGCCAGGTGCTGGTGGCCAACTACACGACGTGGGGCTGGATCCATTTGATCTTCGGGATCCTCCTGCTGCTCGTCGGGCTCTCGCTCTTCCGTGGCGCGACCTGGGCACGCGTGATCGCGATCTTCCTCGTCGCCATCAACCTCGTGGCCCAGTTCACGTGGGTCGGGATCTACCCGTGGTGGAGCCTGATCATGATCGCCCTCGACATTCTCGTGCTGTACGCCGTCACCATCCACGGTGGCGAGCTGCGCGAGCCCTGAACCGACCAGGAGGACCGCTATGGCATTGGACACCTTCGTCGCCTTCGTCGGCGTGTACGACTCAAGGAGGCCGCCGAGGCGGACTACGAAGCCGTCAAGACGCTGCACACCGACTACGGCATGCTCGACGCCTACGACGCGGCCGTGATCGCTCGCCGCGAAGACGGCAAGGTGAAGATCACCAAGAAGCACGAGACGCCGACCCGAGTGGGCGGCGTGCTCGGCGGAGGGGTCGGTCTCGCCACCGGGCTGGCGCTCGCGCTCTTCCCGTTCGCCGCGGTCGGCGGCGGGTTGCTGCTCGGCGCCACCGCCGGCGGATCCCTGCTCGGCGCCGTCACCGGTCATGCCGCGGCGGGGATGAGCCGGCACGACTTGAAAGAGCTGGGCGAGCAGCTCGACGCCGGGACGGCCGGGCTCATCGTCGTCGGCGCCACCGACATGGAGAGCCGGATCAAGGACGCCATGAAGCAGGCCGACAAGCTCGAGAAGAAGGAACTGACCGCCGACAACGAGGCCATCGAGGCCGACGCCACATCGTCGGACGCCGACGGTCCGTCGTCGTCCGGCTGACGATCCACGGGTGGTGAGCGCCGGGTCGGACGACACCGACCCCGAGAGCGGGGCCGACACGCCGGCGCCGACCGCCGACGCCTCGGTGGTCGCGCGTGCCCGCGCCCGAATCGAGGCGCGGGTCGAGTGGGCGAACGAGCTGTTCGAACGCCACCGCGGCCGCGGCCCGGTGGACCTCGGGGTGCGCGTGTACGGCCGTGACCACGAGATGGCGGGCTCGCTCGTCGGCAGTGCCCTCGCCTTCCGGTTGTTCCTGTTCTTCGTGCCGATGCTGCTGTTCCTCGTCGGCATCGCCGGGTTGTTCGCCGACGTCGTCGACCGCGACGACCTCGACGACGCCGGCATCACGGGAACGATCGCCAACCAGATCGACAGCGCGTTGAGCCAGCCCGGGACCACGCGTTGGCTGGCGATCGGCTTCGGACTGTTCGGCATGGCGAGCGCCGGGCGGACGCTCAGCAAGGTGACCGTCGCGGCGAGCTGCCTGGCGTGGCGGCTACCGGTGCGCACCAAGGCGTCGTACCGCTTCGTCGGGGCGATGGTCGGGATGCTGTTCGGCATGGCCGTGGTCACGGTGATCATCAACTACATCCGCCAACACCTCGGCATCGGTGTCGCCGGGTTGTCGTTCCTCGCCGGGCTGGCGATCTACGCGCTGGCGTGGCTGGTGCTCTCGGCGCTGCTCCCGCGCCAGTCGTCCGACCCCGGCGCGCTCCTCCCGGGGGCGGTGATCGTCGCCACCACGATCGCCGGCATGCAGGCGATCAGCCAGCTCTACCTGCCCGGACGCTTCGAGAGCGCGTCCGCAGCTGTACGGCGCCATCGGCGTCACGATCGTCACCCTCGGCTGGTTCTTCATCGTCGGCCGGGCGATCGTGCTGTCGTTCGTGGTCGACGCCGTGGTCTACGAGCGCTACGGAAGCATCTCGCAGCTGGTGTTCTCGCTACCGTTGTTCCGCCGGCTCCCCCAGCGATGGGAGTGGTTCCGGCGGACGTTCCAATTGGAGAAGGGGAGCAGCGAATGACGACCGAGGTTGCGCCGCCCGAGCCCGCTGCGCCCGAACCGGTGACGAAGCAGTCGAGCGGCGGTTGGGTACGACCCACGGCCGCCGTCGTGTGCGGGGTGCTCGCCATCGTGTGCCTCATGCTGACCGTGGTCGTGGTGTGGGCGCGGGCGACGATCTTCGACAGCTCCACCGCGGCGTCGGTCGCACGCGACGCGATCTCGGACCCCGAGATCCAGGCGGCCCTCGCCGCCGACCTCGCCGACGCGGTCACCGCCAACCTGCAACTCCCCGACTCGGTCGTCGAGCAACTGCCGCCGGCGCTCGATCGGCTGAAGCCGGTGCTGCGGTCGGCGGTGAACGACCTCGCCGAGCGTGCCTTCGGGGTCGCGCTCGCGCGTCCGCGGGTCCCCGATCTCGTCGCCGGCGTGGTCACGCGGGCCCACGACAGAGCGATGCAGCTCCTGGAGGGCGACGGCCTGGCCCACGGGATCAGCGTCGTCAACGGCCAGGTGTCGATCAACTTCCTGCCGCTGGTGTCGCGGGGACTGCAGGAGCTGTCCGACCTCGGGGTGCCGGGTCTCGACAAGATCCCGGAGCTCACCCCGGACGGCGACCCGACCCAACAGTCGCCCAGCTCGAGGAGGCCACCGGCCGCGACCTGCCCGACGGCTTCGGTCAGCTCGTCGTGTACCAGAGCGACCGGCTGTCCAACGCCCAGGAATCGGTGTCGCGTGCGCAGGAGCTCCTCGTGGTGGCCAAGCGGGGGTTCTGGTTGTTGATCGTGCTCACGATCGTGTTCCTCGCCGCGAGCATCCTGCTGCCCGGGACCGTTGGGTCACCGTGCTGCGCCTCGGCGTGGGCGCGGTGATCGGCATGGTGCTGGCCCGCACCGCCGTGCACCGCCTCGTCGAGGACGCGCCGACCTGGCCGCCAAACCGGCCGGGCGCTGCTGATCGAGATCGTGCTCGGCGACGTGACCCCCGGACTTTGCGTGCCACGGCGCCGTGCTGCTCGTCGCCCTGGTGGCCGTGATCGTCAGCCTGTTGATGCGCGGGCGTCGACGCCAGGACCTCGTGCTCCTCGTCTCTGTCGCCGTCGGCGTGGCCGTCGTGGTGATCGCCGGGCTGTCGATCTGGTCGCTGCTCGTCGGCATCGTCCTCGCCGTCGCGGTGATCCCGATCGACCGGTACCTCGAGCGTCGCGCCGTCTTCACTCCCGCCACCGCCTGATCGCCGCCAACCGATGGGTGCGCCAGCATGACCGCGCGGTCAATGCTGGCACCCATCGGTTGCGGTCACACGATGCGGTCGACGAACTCGTTGG
>CAVRBV010000029.1:0-32192 GCA_963719295.1 Ilumatobacteraceae bacterium | reverse complement strand
TCGGGGCGGTGGAGCACCTGGTCGACCTCGGCCACCGGCGCATCGCGTTCGTCAGCGGTCCCGACGTGTTCCTCCACTCGCGACATCGCCGCGACGCCTGGCGCTCGACGCTCCAACGCTTCGGTCTCCCCGCGGACTTGGCGGTCGACGGCGACTTCTGCGCCGAGAGCGGAGCGGCGGCGACGGCCGAACTGCTCGCCCTGCCGGCGCGCCGAAGACCGACCGCGATCGTGTTCGCCAACGACCTGATGGCCATCGCCGGGATGTCGGCCGCCGCGCGCCTCGGCCGGCTCGTGCCCGACGACCTGTCGATCGTCGGATTCGACGACATCGCGGTCGCCGCGCACATGCACCCGGCGCTGACCACCGTGGCCCAAGACGCACTCGCGTGGGGTCGCGCGGCGACACGTGCGATGTTCGAGCTGGTGGAGCTCGGTGTCGACGACGACAGGGAGTTGTCCGCTGCCCGCCTCGTCGTCAGGGGCTCCACGGCACCGGTCGCACCGCGTCCGCCGACCGGCGCCCGCCCATCGAAGCCCGACAGTTCGTCGCCAGCAGCCCACCGATCCGCGCCGCCCGGCCGGTCGGGATCAACCAGGAGGAAATCATGAAACGTTCAACGAAAGCAGCAGTCGCCGTCGTGGGCCTCAGCCTCACGGCGACGGGTGTCGGCCTCGCCGGCAACGCCGCGGCGAGCGGCCCGCTGGAGTCGCGGGGCCCGATCGACGATCTGGCTGTCCAACAACACCGCCGAGCTGGCCTGGGGCAACGCCATGGTCGACGCGTGGAACGCCGACCATCCCGACGAGCAGGTGAGCGCCCAGGAGATCCCGGCCGGGCACCACCAGCGAGGAGGTCATCGGCGCCGCGATCACAGCCGGCAACGCGCCGTGCCTTGTCTTCAACACGGCGCCGGCGGCCGTGCCGCAGTTCGAGCGCCAGGGCGGACTCGTCAACCTCGACAGCTTCCCCGACGGCGCCTCTACGTCGCCGACCGTTCGGGCGACCGCGGCGACCAGTACCGCTCCGCCCGACGGCGGGCTGTACCAGATGCCGTGGAAGGCCAACCCGGTGATGATCTTCTACAACAAGGCCCTCTTCGAGGCGGCCGGACTCGACCCCGACAACCCACCGCTCGGCACGTACGACGAGTTCACGGCGACCGCCCAGACCTTGGTCGACTCCGGCGTGCAGGCGGCGATCTGGCCGACCCGGGCAGCCAGTTCTTCCAGCCGTGGTTCGACTTCTACCCGCTGTACATCGCCCAGACCGGGTCGCCGCTCGTCGCCGACGGAAAAGCCAGTTCGACGACCGACGACGGGTTCGCCGTCGCCGACTTCTGGCGTGGCCTCTACGACGCCGAGTTGGTGCCCCGCGAGGAGTACACCGGTGACAGTTTCAAGATGGCGCCGCCGCCATGGCCATCGTCGGACCGTGGGCGATCGCCGTCTACGGCGACAGCGTCGACTGGGGTGTCGTGCCGGTGCCGACCGCCGACGGCCACGCCGGCCGACGAGGTCCAGACGTTCAGCGACGAGAAGTCGATCGGCATGTACACCGCATGCGAGAACCAGGCGACGGCGTGGGACGTCATGAAGTTCGCCACGAGCGAGGAGCAGGACGGCGCGTTGCTCGAGGCCACCGGCCAGATGCCGATGCGCACCGACGTCCTCGGGACCTTCGCCGACTACTTCGACGCGAACCCGGACTACGTGCCCTTCGCCGAGCAGGCCGACCGCACCATCGAGGTGCCCAACGTGCCCAACTCGGTCGAGGCCTGGCAGACGTTCCGCGACGCGTGGTCGGAGTCGGTGATCTTCGGCGACAGCGACCCGCACGAGGCGCTGACGTCGGCCGCCGACACGATCAACGGGCTCGTCGCAGGCTGAGGCCGGCGACACCATGGCCGACGCGGCCACTGCGCCCGTGACCGACGCCGGGTCGTTCGACCCGGCGTCGGCACGCAGCGCGACCGCATCCCGCTGCGCCAGCAGCTCGCCGGCTACCTGTTCGTGTCGCCGTGGGTGGTGTTCTTCTTCGGGATCTTCGCCTACCCGCTCGGCCTCGCGATCTGGATGTCGTTCTACGACTACTTCTTCGCCGCCCCGGGTGCCAAGGTCGACCGACCCTTCGTCGGCTTCGACAACTACTGGAACGCGCTCACCGACGACAAGGTGCAGCAGTCGTTCAAGAACATCGTCGTCTTCCTCGTCATCAACGTGCCGCTCACGGTGATCCTGGCGATCGTGTTGGCGATCGCGCTGAACGCCGCCATCCCGTTCCGGGCCTTCTTCCGGACGGCCTACTACGTGCCCTACGTGACGGCGAGCGTGGCGATGATCGCGGTGTGGCGCTGGCTGTTCAGCAGCGACGGCCTCGTCAACAACCTGCTCGGGCCGCTCGCGCCCGACCCGTCGTGGCTCATCAACGAGCGACCTCGCGATGCCGTCGATCGCGTTCTACGTCACATGGAAGCAGCTCGGGTTCTACGTCCTGCTCTATCTCGCCGCGTTGCAGAACGTCGGCAAGGAGCTCTACGAGGCGGCGTCGGTGGACGGCGCAGGACAGTGGGCCCAGTTCCGCAACGTCACCGTGGCCGGGCGTTCGACCCGCCACCACGCTGGTCGTGGTGCTGGCGATCATCACCGGCTCCAACCTGTTCACCGAGCCGTACCTGCTGACGGGCGGGGGCGGTCCCAACGGGGCGTCGTCGTCCCCGGTGCTGATCATGTACCAGACGCGGCATCGAGCAGGGGAACGCCGGATGCCGCCGCGGCGATCGGCGTGATCCTCGTGATCTTCGTCGGGGTGGTCGGACTCGTCGCCCGCCGAGTCAGCGAGGGGAGCTCGTGATGTCCTCCATCGACACGGCCGCGTACGAGTCGGACATCGATATCGCGGTCCCGCATGCGCCGCGGTCGCGGGCACCACGCAAGGTCTGGCGAGTCCTGCTGCTCGCGATCGGCGCCTTCGCGTTCATGTTCCCCTTCTACTACATGTTCATCGGCTCGCTGCAGACGGATCCCGACACGGGCATCGGCGGCGCGGTGCCGCACCCGGACAACATCACCACCGCCAACTACTCCGATATCAACGACGCCATCGACCTGGTCGGTTCGCTCAAGAACTCGGCGATCTTCACGGCCGGCGTGCTGGTGGGCACGATCTTCTTCGGGTTGCTGGCCGGCTACGCCATGGCCGTGCTCCGCTTCCGCGGCCGGGGTGCCACGTTCGCCAGCGTGTTGCTCGTGCAGACGATCCCGTTCCAGCTGCTGATCATCCCGCTCTACGTGCTGCTCGTCCGCAACTACGGCCTCGGCGACACCTACCTCGGGATGATCCTGCCCTTCGCCATCGGCCCGGCCGCGGTGTTCATCTTCCGGCAGTTCTTCCTGCAGCTGCCGCGGGAGCTGTTCGACGCCGCCCGCATCGACGGCGCCGGCGAGTTCACGATCCTGCGCCGCATCGCCGTGCCGCTCGCCCGCCCGGCGCATCCTCACGGCCGTGCTGCTGACGTTCATCGGGCCGTGGAACGAGTTCCTGTGGCCGTTCCTGATCACCAAGAAGTCCAACATGCAGCCGCTGGCCGTCTCGCTGGCCAACTACCTCTCCACCCTGCAAGCGACGGTGGCCAACCCCTTCGGGTCGGTGATGGCCGGCGCGTGCGTGCTGGCAGCACCGGTCATCGGGCTGTTCATCGTCTTCCAGCGTCACTTCACGTCGAGCGACATCGGATCGGGGGTGAAGGGTTGATCCCCTACCGGCTGACACGCCTCGGCATCGTGATGGCGCCGGATCCGGACGATCCGTTGGAGGCCGAGGGCGTGCTCAACCCGGCCTGCGGACACACCCCCGACGGTCGGCTCCACCTGCTGGCGAGGGTGGTGGCTGCAGGGAACGTCTCGCGGGTGATGCTCGCCGAGGTGGTGGTGGACGGCGGCGTGCCGGTGGGGGTGGAGCGGCGTGGCATCGTGCTCGCGCCGGACCTGCCGTGGGAGCGCGGAACGCACCCACGGCGGCGTCGAGGATCCCCGCGTCACGTACATCGATCGACTCGGGTTGCACGTCATGACGTACGTGGCGTTCGGCCCGCTCGGTCCGCGTGTCGCCCTCGCCGTGTCGCGCGACCTGACGTCGTGGGAACGACTCGGCCCGGTGCACTTCGCCTACGAGCCGGAGTGGGGCATCGACTTCAACCTGTACCCGAACAAGGACGCGCTGTTCTTCCCCGAGCCGATCGCCGGCCCCGACGGCGAGCCGTGCTACGCGATGCTCCACCGGCCGATGTGGGGTGCCGATTGGTTGGGGCTCGGCGAGGAGCTCCCACCGCCGGCCGGCACCGACGGGCGACTGGGCATCTGGCTCTCCTATGTCACGGCGGCGGCCGTCGACGGCGACCCGCGCCAGCTCACCGGGCTGGGCTCGCACCGGTGCGTCGCCGTCGGCGAGTTCCCGTTCGAGAGCGCCAAGATCGGCGGTGGACCGCCGCCGATCAGGGTCCCGGAGGGATGGCTGCTCATCCACCACGGCGTCGAAGGAGAGGTCGACATCAGCTTCGACCCATCGGTCGCCAACAGCGCGGTGTATCGCGCCGGCGCCCTGCTGCTCGACCCCGACGATCCGTCGCGGGTGCTCGACCGCACGGCCGAGCCATTGCTCGAGCCGGAGACCGCGAGCGAGCGGGTCGGCACGGTGGCCAACGTGGTGTTCCCCACGGCGATCGCGGACATCGGCGACCGCCAGTTCGTCTTCTACGGCATGGCCGACGCCCGGATCGGCGTCGCCGAGCTGGAGCGAACGGAAGCCGGCGGGCTCCGTGTAGGACGGCAGTGCCGTTGCGACGCCTCTTGCAAGTGGGGGCTGGCGGTGCTAGAGATCCGTAACCGGCGCGGCGGCATCGGGTTGGCGGAACAGGTGAACAGCTGAGGCACGTGGGGGCTGAGCGCATGATCTGGATGCGCACACGAGTGCGTCCGTTCGCAGCGGCGGTTGGCGGGTCGGCTGGACACACGAACGACAAGGGCGGAGGCGTTGATGCGGAGTGGTTGGGTGGCGGCCGCTGGCGTGAGTGCGTTGGCGTTGTCGATTGCGGTCGGTGGGTCGGGGGTGGGCGCGTTGGCGCCGTTGTCGGTGCCGCCGGGGTCTGGCGGTCCGGTCGGTCCGGTCGGTGATGCGGTGCCGATCGCTCCTGGTGTGGAGGTACGCCCAGGTGAGTCCGGGGCGTATACGAATGTGGCGGCGAGCACGCCGGTGTCGGTCGGCGACGGGGTGCGCACCGACGCGACCGGGTTTGCCGAGGTCGCCTACAGCGATGGGTCGCGAACCCGATTGGACGTGAACACCGACTTCGAGGTGGTCAGCCTGACTGATGATGCCGGGAGCCCGGCGACTCGCACCAAGATGGGGCTCGGGCGGACGTGGACTCGCGTCGAGTCGGTGGTTCCGACTGGCGGCGGGTTCGTGGTGGAGACCGCGCAGGCGACGGCGACGGGGCGCGAGCACAGCGTTCCTGGTGTCGTGCCTGACGTCTGATTCGTGTGACTTCAGCGTGATGGCGGGCACGGTCGATGTGGAGCTTGCGGACGGAACCGTGATCCCCGTCGTGGCGCCGGCAACGTTGGATGTGACGGCCGGGGTGGCGTCGGGTCCACTGCCCTTGCCATGGGACGGGTTGTTCGGTGATCCGTGGTTGGTGGCCAACACCGATCGTGACGTGGACGCCGGCTTCGCCGATCGTGCCACCGTGTACCAGGCCTACGGCGCGGCGTACGCGTCGATGGTCGGCACCTACGACGTCACGACGGCCGTCAGCGACCTCTCGTGCGTCGAGTGGTGCGGACACACCGCCGCGATGGGGACCGACCTGTCGTTCACCGGGGAGTACTCCACGCAGTGCGAGGGTGGTACCTGCGCCGTGGTCGGTCAGGCGGGCATCCCCTACGCGTTCGACGGCGTCACCTACACGATCAACAGCCCGGCGCCCACCAACTTCTGTTGGATGGACGACGACGGTGACGGCTCCTACGACGAGGGAGAGGCGATCCTCTCCCCGGAGTGGACGACTGCATCCGACGTGTTCGTCGCTCCGTCGGCGGCCGAGGTGCGCGACGGTGTCTACCTGGTGACCGATTTCGTCTGGCACCGGGTCACCGTCTCAGACCCTGAAGGCATCCCGTGCGAGGAGCCCGAAGGCACGTTCAAGGGTGTCACCCTCACCGATGACGGCACGGGCACCCGAACCGGCTGACCCACCGTCGACCGCGAGCCAATCTGGTCACTCTCCTTCTCGATATCGAGAACCACAGTGACCAGATCGCCGTTCGAGACGCAGCCCCTAATTCGGTGGACTGTTGATGTTTCCGTGGGTCCTCGACGGGTCCGGGCGCGGCGACGTCACGGCTGTTTGCCCTGAAGTGGTCGGTGATCGGCCGTCGCGCCGGGTGCGACCGGCGACCGCCGCCATCTGGTCACGATTGACCCTGTCCGGCGTCACACCGGTGGATCTCGGTGGCCTGGGCCCCAGGTTCGAGGCGGCGGCCGCCCAGATCCCGAAACGAGACGACGCCCGCCCAGATCCCGTCGGACCCAGCCGAACCCGTCGCCGCGGTCCGCTGGCACCCTGCTTCAAGAGCCAGCCGACGTGATCTCACGGTCATCGAACCCGTAGGTCGACCCACGGAAGCATCACAAGACCCCTAATTCGGTGGACGGCCCGGCGGACGACTGCCAGCGTGGACCGATGGCCCGCCGACTTGTCGCGGTCGCTCCTGGCGTCATCGCTGCCAGCGCCGCCGTCTGGTGCTTCTCGGCCGTGTCGGCGATCGTGACACCCACGACCGTCGCCCACGACGACCGGTCCGGTCATCGTGGCGCCGACGACGCCGACGTCAACATTGCCACCCTCGTTCACGACATCGACGACTTCGACGTCGACGACGACCACCACGCCGGTCATCGTCCAGCCGACGACGAGCCTGCCGATCCCGACGAACCCGCCGATCCCGACGATCCCACCCGTGATCGCCTCGTCGACACCGACCACCCACGGCGATCCGCCGGCCACGAGCAATCCAGCGAACGTCGCGATCCCGACGACGTCGGCGGCGCTCGACGTCGCCGTCGAGCCAGGCGAGATCGTGCCGGACGTCTACGTTCGCGGCGTCGAGATCACCCAGGGCATCCAAGACCTCCGGTCGCGAATGCCGCTCGTCGCCGACCGCAAGACCACCGTGCGGGTGCACATCGGCGTCGACCCGGGATTCGCCTACGTCGACGGAGCGTTGCTCATCGAGCGCCCGGGCCAGGCCGACGTCGTGCTCCATCCGGACAACGGACCGATCGCGCCGGGGCTCGACCGCACCAACATCGACTCGGCGCTGAACTTCGAGCTCGACCCTGAGTACTACGCGGCCGGCGAGGCGACGTTCACGGCCCAGGTGTGGTCGGCCGGCTTCACCAGCATCGCCGACGAGCCGAACACGCAGAACAACCTGCTGACCGAGCACGTCGAGTTCCACGTCGCCGACGTGCCGACGGTGTGGCTGATGGCGCTCGACGATGGCAGCGGTCCGGGAGACCAGATCGACGACGTCACCGGGCTGCTCGGGTTCGCCCCGGTGGCGTTCGACGACCTGATCGACTTCCTCCCGATCGCGTCCGTGGACTTCCAGGCCTACCCGCTGCCGGTCGGCCCCGGCTCCGGAGGCCACGGTGCCGGGGCTGTGGGACGTCAGCCTCGACGTCGACGTCGACCCCACGGCGAACGCGCGTCGCAACGAGCCGAACATCCGGATGAACGCGATCGCGACGGCGGGCGGCTTCCTCGACGACGGCCTCGTGCTCGGCCTGTTCGACAACTCCGTCCCGCAGGGTGACTACTCCGGATGGGCGAAGTTCGGCGTCTCGTGGAACTTCGCGTCGGCCGGCACCCCCGGCCACGAGGCCGCCCACAGCGCCGGGCTCAACCACGTCAACTGCCTCGGCGACACCGACGGCGACGGAATCTCCCAGGAGGACGAGGGCGGCGCCATCGACTGGGATCACCCCACCATGCTCCCGCCGGTCTGCTCGCTGGCACCGATCGATCCCGACGGGTACTTCGGGTTCACCAACTACCACTCGCCCGTCGTCATCTACAGCAACGACCCCGCACACCCGCTGGCCGCGTTCCCGTTCATGGGCTACAAGACCCCGAAGTGGACCGATCCCTACGACTGGTGCCTGCTCCTCGACACCTTCGGCGTGCCGTGCGATCCGGCTTCGATCGGGGTGCCGCCGACGCCGCACATCGTGGATGTCGATTGCGATCCGGAGCCGATCGGCCCCGGCGGGTTCCAGCTCGATCTCTGCGTCGGGACCGACCTGCCCGGCGGCGAGTCCCCGTACCACAGCGGCGTCGAGGTGACGGTCGCCGACGTGGCCGGGAGCCAGACGCTGACGCTGGTCGGGGGCGAGACCGACTTCCAGATCCCGCTCGAGCCGCTCGAGTGGGTGATGGTGGGTGGCCGGCTCGACGAGTCACGGGCGGGGCACTCGGCGCGCTGTCGATCGGACCGACGGCGGTGGCCGGGTGTGCGCCCTGCGGGGCACCGGCGTCCGCGCCGCGAGACCTCGGCGAGACGATCACCGCGGTGGCCGAAGGCGAGGCGACCTCGTCCCGCGCCCTTCGGCTCGTCGCCGCCGACGGCACGGCGCTGGCCGTCGTGCCGATCGTCATCGAACGCACCGCGACGCACGGTGAGGCCCCGACCGGCGGGTCGTCCGACGAGTTCCGCTCGCCGGTCCCCTGGGTCGACGGTGCCGTCGCCGTCGAGTTGATCGTCGACGGCACCGTCGTCGACAGCCTGCCGATCGCGTCGGAACCGCCACCGGCACCAACCGTCGAGGTGCAACTGCGTGACGACGACGGCGCCGTGATCCGGTGGAGCGCGCCGCCCGGCTGGATCGGTCGGCGAACCGCCGACGTTCGACGTGCTGTGGGGCGACGAGGGCGGGCCCTGGGTCCCGGTCGGAACCGGTCTCAGTCGGTTCGGAGCTCACGATCCCGGCGTCGGCCCGGCCTCCCGGCGGCGATCACGTCCGAGTGCAGGTCGTCGCCACATGCGGGCGGGCGCAGCTCGTCGGCGGTCAGCGATCCGTTCAGCGTTCCCGATCGGGCGCCGCTCGTCGTGATCGCCGGTGCGCCGACGGCACCGATCGAGCAGGGCGACGCGATCGACCTCACCGCAATCGTCGACGATCCCGAGGACGGTGAGATCCAGGTGGTGGTGTGGCGGGTGGACGGCACGCCGATGGCCGACGACATCAGCCCGTGGACGACGACGCACGGGCACGGGCGCGCCGACTGGGCGGTCGGTCCGCACACGATCGATCTCGTCATCACCGACGCTGCCGGCAACCAGGCACGCGCGACGGCCGAGATCGAGGTCGTCGAGCGGACGTCGCCGACACGGCAGGGTGACCAGCCCGACCCCGACGCCGTGGCGTTCCTCACGGCGGACGACTTCGTCACCCCGACGACCACGGTCGCGCCGGCGACGACCACCACGCTGTCGCCCGACGACCCCGACGGAGACGGCCTGACGAACGACCAGGAGACCGAGCTCGGCACCGACCCCAACGACCCGGACACCGACGGCGACGCCCTGATCGACGGCGAGGAGGTCTTCCTCGGCACCGACCCGACGCTCGCCGACACCGACGGTGACGGCTTCGACGACCTGGCGGAGGAGCAGGCCGGCAACCAGCCCGCTCGACCCGGACGACCATCCGTGAGCCGGCGCGGAACGTGCGCAGCCGGACAGCGCACGCCGGGAGCAGCTCGTCGATCGTGGCTCACCGACGGGTTTCGTAGCGGGCACGACGTGGCAGGCGTCGTGGGCGCAGATCTCGAATGCCTCGTCTCTCGCCAGCCAGCCTCGCCGCACGAGCAGGCCGTAGAGCTCGCAACCGAGGCAGATTCCCGGCACCGCTTCCAGCCACATCAGGGCCAGGCAGGTCAGGCAGATCGATCGAGGAAGCGCACCATGGATGCCGCTGTTCGTGATGAACGCCATGGCGATCGACATGGCGAGTCCCATCGTCCAGGCGAACCGCTTCGGCTTGGTGGACACCCACTGCGGCGGTTGGCGTCGCGTCATCCAGTGCGATACAACGCCGACGGGGCTGTACCTGAGCCCGACCGTCAGGCGGATCAGGAATTCGAGCGAGACACGACCGTGACGACGCCGAAGCTCGTAGCGGGCCCGAATCGTCTCAACGAGGCATCTGGGGCCGGTGCCCGCCGGAGGTGAGCGATGTGCGCACCTGTCGCGCGGATCGCTCACCTCCAGGCTCGAACCCGAACGCGATCGGCTCGATCTGGTCACCGACGTTCTCGATATCGAGAACCTGGGTGACCAGATCGCGTTCGAGACGCAGAGTGACGCAGATGGCGGCGGTTGGGCGCCGTCAGGCCAGCTGGTCCGGCGAGGGCTCGTCGACGTCGTCGGTGGCACCCCAGACCTGGCGGACCGGCGGAGCGCTGACGGTGACCTCGCTCATCAACCCCTGCTGCACCAGCTTGTCGTGCTGCAGTTCGTCGACCGCCGCATCGCCGCCCCGTGGCCGCGGCGCCACCGAGAGCGGCTGCAGCTCGTGGACGTAGTCGCAGGGTCCGATCTCCAGCATCGGGCAGAAGACGCACGTGCCCGCGGGACGGCGGAGGTGGCCGGTGTCCGGGTTGAACGTGATCCGACCGGCCTTCGCCTCGTCGACCAGCTGGGCGATCACGTGGCGGCGAGCCACGGCGAAGTCGCGAGGATCGCCGGTGGCGTGGGGGGCGAAGATGGCGCGGGCCTCGAGCGCCGTGCCGTCGGGCAGCTCGCCGTAGCGGAGCCGGACTTCTCGGCGCATCAAGGCCTTCAGGGACTCGCCGGGTCGAGGGTCACCGACCGTGAAGCACTCGCTCATCTCGCCCACGAACGCGTTGGCCGTCGACTGGCTGAAGATGAGGATCACCGAGGGGAGGCTCTGGAACAGCTGGCGCAGGAAGTACTTGCGGGTCCGGAAGCACTCGGTGACGATGCCGTCGCGCTCCTCGTCGGTCATCGGGGGCAGCGTCGGGTCGTTCGGCGCGGGGACCGTCGTCCACTTCGCCGAGGGGCTGGCGACCATGTTGGCGTAGCTGAGGTCCTCGCCGACCACGAGCTGGGCATCCCAACCCATCGACTTGCTCAGCGCGTCGAGCAGCGACTGGTAGGTCTGGTACATCTTCTGCGGCTGCACCTGGAGCCGTATCCGCCGCTCGCCGTGGTCGTCGGGCGGCACGCGCAACTCGAAGTCGGAGAACGGCGTGTCCTGCGGCCCGCCCCCGTACGCGAGGTAGTCGGCGTCGCTGAGCTCGAGCTTGTCGACGGCGCGGTAGCGGAAGTAGTGGGCGTACTGGCGGTAGTCGTCGAAGAGCGGGTTCATCGACCCGCGCTGGTTCGCCCACCAGCCCGGCAGGTTGGGGTTGATCCCGACCGCCATGATCGGCGCCTTGCGGCAACCGCTCAGCAGCTCCGGCACGAGCGGGGCCCGCCCGACGTACCGCGCCTCGTGGACGATCCCTCGCTCGGTCGGCGCGCCATCGATCGTGTAGTCGTAGGAGTGATAGCTCCCCCACTTGCGGAAGTAGCTGCACGGGTGCGGGGCGTTCAGCGGTTCCTGGGCGATGCGCATCGCGTTGCAGGACATCACCTCGTAGGCCAGCTCGACCTCGGTGGGCAGTCGGCTCTCGGTCATCGTTCGCCGCAGTGCACTCGCGGGATCGATCGATAGCTCGGCATCAACGCGCCTCCTCGACTTGGCTCGGCCCATCGTTGCACGCCGGCCGCACCGACCGTTGCGGCGGCACGCGCTCGCGTTCAGTGCTAGAAAACTGCGTTTCGAGCACACCAAACGCTTCCGACGCCACGATGTTCGCCCCGGTCTTCCAGCCCGATCCCGACGACGCCGACGACGGCGTGCTGGTGGGGTTCGTGTGCGTCCGCGCGCACTGGATGGACCTCGGGGCCAAGGATCCCGGCTACGTGCTCGACTCGACCGACGTGCACCAGGAGGGCCTCCTCTTCCCGGGCACCAAGGTCGTTCGAGCGCGGCGTGCTCGACCACCAGATCGTCGAGCTGATCCGCTTCAACAGCCGCATGCCCGAGCTCGTGATCGGCGACCTCCACGCCCAGGTCGCGACGCTGCGGACCGGCGAGCGTCGCCTGCTCGACATCGTTGCCAAGTTCGGCCGCGACGTGGTCGACGCCGCCATCGACGAGCTTCGTCGCCCACGCCGAGCGGGTGACGCGCGAGGCCGCTCGGCGGCGATGCCCACGGGATCGTGGACGCGCCGTCGACTGGCTCGACGACGACGGCATCACCGACCGATCCGATCCGCATGGAGGTGACCGTCACGATCGGCGACGGCCGCTTCGTCGTCGACTTCGCCGGCTCGGCGCCGGCGACGCGCGGCCCGGTGAACATGCCCTTCGGCGTCGACGATCGCCTGCGCGGGTGGCGTTCAAGGCGCTCTCGCCAGCCCGTTCGCCCAGAACAACCACGGCTACATGGCGCCGCTCGAGGTCCGCGCCGAGCCGGGGACGCTGTTCCACGCCGTGTACCCGGCGCCGACGTTCACGCAGTGGACGGGCAACCTCGCCGTCGAGCTGATCCTCAAGGCCGTGGCCCAGGCGATGCCCGACCGGGTGTCGGCCTGCTCGGGCGGCGACGTGCCCGGGTTCATGATGGTCGGCACCCATCCCGACACCGGCGAGCTGTACGCCATCAGCAACAACGACGCCGTCGGCTGGGGCGCCACCGCGCTCCACGACGGCGCCGGGCCGCGCAACCACCCGTGCCAGACGGTGGCCCGCAACACGCCGATGGAAGTGCTCGAAGCGCGCAGCGGGATGCGCTTCGAGCGCCTCGAGATCCGCGCCGACTCGGGCGGCGCCGGGCGCTTTCGCGGCGGCTGCGGCCTGCGCCGCGACATCGTGTTCGACGCCGACGGCGAGTTCCTCTCGGTGATCAAGAAGACAAGTCGCGCCCGTGGGCGCTCGCCGGCGGCGGCGAGCCCGACGCCAGCCGGTGATCGCCTTCGCCGGCAGCGAGGGCGAGCGGGCCATCAGCACCGAGCGCATCGCCGTCCGCGCCGGCGATCGGGTGCGGCTGCTGACCGCCGGCGGTGGCGGACACGGCGACCCGGCCACCCGCGACCGGGCGGCGATCCGCCACGACGTGCTCGAGGGCTACGTCACGGCGACCACGACCCCACCCCCATCGACGACCGAGGTGAACCGATGAAGCAGCCACGCGATCTCGTCCTCACCGGCGCCACCGTCATCGACGGGACGGGCGGCCCGCCGCTCGACGGCGCGGCGATCCGTGTCACCGACGGCCGGATCGCCGGCGTCGGCGACGCCGACGGTGTGCTCGCCGACGCCCGGCGCGACGGTGTCGACGAGGTGATCGAGCTCGCCGGTGCCTTCGTCACATCCGGCCTGATCAACACCCACACCCACCTCTCGCTCGGCTTGCCCGGCGCACTGGGCGCCGCCCTCGATCGCATGACGGCCCACGAGCTGGTGCTGTACATGGCCGACGGCGCCCGCCGCACGCTCGAGGCCGGGGTGACGACGGTGCGCTGCGTCGCCGAGCGCGACGGCGCCGACTTCGCCCTGCGCCGCGCCATCGAGGCCGGTCGAGCGATCGGACCGCGGATCTTCACCGCCGGCCGGGCGCTCGTGTGCACCGGCGGCCACGGCCACGGCCACGGCGACACGCGGGAATGCGACGGTCCGGCCGAGTTCCGCAAGGGCGCCCGCCGGGAGATCTCGCTCGGCGCCGACCTGATCAAGGTGATGATCTCGGGCGGCATCGCCGGCGAGCACGAGGGATGGACACGCCGCAGCTGCAGCCCGACGAGCTCGAAGCGGTGATCACGACCGCCCACGACTGGGGCCGCAAGGTGACCGCCCACGCCGGCCCGGCCGGCATCATCGACAAGGCGGTGCGCCTCGGACTCGACTGCGTCGAGCACGGCTACCACCTCACCGGCGACGTCGCCCGGCTGATGGCCGAGCGCGGCGTCACGCTCGTGCCGACGCTGGTGGTCACCCGTTGCGGCGAGTTCTTCGACCAGCTCGACGTGCCGTGCTGGATGCAGCAGCGCTCGCTGGCCGCCGGCAGCCGTCACCTGGAGAGCTACCAGATGGCGCTCGAGGCCGGGGTCGAGGTGATGCTGGGCAGCGACATGCCGCCGTTCTGGGAGTTCGAAGGCACCACGGCGACGGTCCGCGAGCTGGAGTGGATGATCGAGGGCGGGCTGGCCCCGGCCGCCGCACTGCAGGCGGCCACGATCGTGCCGGCTCGCTGGCTCGGCGCCGACGCCGACCTCGGCACGCTCGAGGTCGGCAAGCGGGCCGACCTGGTGGCGCTCGCCGCCGACCCGCTCGCCGACCCCACGGCGTGGCGGACGATCGGGCTGGTGATGAAAGCCGGCGAGGTCGTGCGCAACGACGGGTGGCCGCGATGACCGCGGGCGCCGACGGAGCCGTGATCGCGCTGATCGACGACCTCTACGTGGCCGTGCTCGCCGGCGACCGCGCCCGCTTCGACCGCCACCTCGCCCCCGACGTCACGATCTGGGAGAGCAACGTCGACACGATGATGCACGGCGTCGACGAGCTCACCGCCTACCGCGACGCACGCGACGAGCGGGACGGGCCCTCGACGCTCGTGTCGCTGACGGCCGACGACAAGCTCGTCGAGGTGTTCGACGGGGTGGCGCTGGCCCGGTACCGGCTCGTCGCCGGCACCGGCGACGCCGACGTCGAGTTCCGCGTCACCGACGTGCTGCGCGACGACGGCGTCGCCGGCTGGCGGATCGTCCACCACCACTCCGAGCGCCAGCCCGACCGGCCCGACGTGACGGATCCGGCGTGACCGCGGAGATCGGCATCGGGCTGCAGGGCGACAAGCCGCCGGGCGCCTACGCCGCGCTCGCCCGTGACGCCGAGGCCAACGGCATCGACGTCGTCAGCGTGTTCGCCGACCTGATGTTCCAGCCACCGCTGCCGGCCCTCCTCGAGATCGCCGCGGCGACCTCCCGGGTGCGCCTCGGCGCGGCGTGCTTCAACCCGTTCACGCTGCACCCGGTCGAGATCGCCGGACAGGTCGCCGCCATCGACGCCGCGTCGGACGGGCGGGCCTACCTCGGCTTGGCGCGGGGAACGTGGCTGGGGGCGATCGGCGTCACCCAGCCGCGCCCGCTGACCGCCCTCGGCGAGGCCGCCGCGGTCGTGGCCGCGCTGCTGCGGGGCGACCGAGGAGGGGTCGACGGCGAGGTGTTCCGGCTCGCCCCGGGCACGGCGCTGCGCTACCCGGTCGAGCGACCGCCGGTGCCGCTGCTGATCGGCACCTGGGGCCGCCGGGGCGGCGCCCTCGCCGGGCGCATCGCCGACGAGGTGAAGGTCGGCGGGAGCGCCAACCCGGCGATGGTGGGCGTGATGCGCTCGCACATCGCGGTCGGGAGCGCAGTCGGTCGGGCGCGATCCGCGCTGCGGTGGGCATCGTGCTCGGCGCCGTGACGGTGGTCGACGAGGACGGCGACCGGGCGCGCGCCAAGGCGCGGACGGAGGTGGCGATGTACCTCGACGTGGTGGCCGAGCTCGACCCCACGGTCGAGGTGCCGGCGCGAACTGCTCGCCGACGTCGCGCGCCGGCCTCGTGGCCGGCGACCACGAGGCGGCCGGCCGGGCGATCCCCGACGACATCCTCGACCGCTTCGCCTTCAGCGGCACGCCCGAGCACGTGGCCGGTCTCGCCAACGCGGCGATCGCCGCCGGCGCGTCACGCGTCGAGTTCGGCACCCCGCACGGCCTCACCGACGCCGGCGGCGTGTCGCTGATCGGGCGGCGTGTGGTCCCCCTCGTCGATCGCGACGGTGGATCGTGACGCGGCTGTCGATCCTCGTCGGTGACGGGCCGGGCTCGGTGAACGGCGCGCTGCTCACGACGATGCTCGGGCGTTGGGCCGCGCGACGCCGGCGTCGACGTCACCGTCGACGTCGTGTCGGCCGCGTCGTATCCGACCGCCCTGCGCCGACGCCGAGGACGCCGCCGACGGCCTCGTCGTCGACGTCGAGTTGGTGTCGCGAGAATCGCCGGGGGCCGCCCCGCCGATTCCGACGGTGTACGTCGATCTGTCGTTCGACGGATCGAACGGCCGGGCGCTCGATGGTCGCGTCGTGTTCGGTCGGGGGGTCGACACCTACGTGTGGGCCGCCACGCACGTCGCCGCGTGGCTCCGGTGGCCGCCGGTGACCGTTCGCTACGGCGACCAGCGCGATCAGTTCGCCGAGCTGCGCACGCCCGACCAGCGCCGGCCCGCACCCGGTGGTCGTGCTCGTGCACGGCGGGTTCTGGAGGGCGCACTGGGCGCTCGACCTCATGGACGACCTGGCGGTCGATCTCGCCGCCGCCGGCTGGGCCTCGTGGAACATCGAGTACCGCCGCGGCGCCGGCTCCTGGCGCCACGCCCTCGACGACGTCGCCGCGGCCGTCGATCACCTCGCCGTGATCGCCGGCGACCACGACCTCGCCATCGACCGGACGGCGCTCGTCGGCCACTCCGCCGGTGGCCACCTCGTGCTGTGGGCCGGCGCCCGGCGACATCCACGGGCCGGTCGGCGGGGCGACGGTCGACCCGGCGCTCGTCGTGCCGCTCGCCCCGGTGACCGATCTGGTCGACTGTGCCCGTCGCGGGCTCGGCGACCGGGCGGCCCAGGCGTTCCTCGGCGCCGAGCCTGGTGAGGACCCGACGCGGTACCGGCTGGCCGACCCGATGCAGCGGCTCCCGGTCGGCGTCCCGACGGTGATCGTGCAGGGCCTCGCCGACGGACCGGATCTCATCGACCACAACCGGCGGTTCGCCGCGGCCGCCGCATCCCTGGGTGAGCCGGTCGAGCTGATCGAGATCGACGCGACCGACCACTTCCACGTCATCGACCCGACCACGCCGGCCTGGGCCGAGGTGCGACGCGTCCTCGAGGGCCGCTTGTGAGCACGGTCGTCGCCGAAGTCGCGCCAGGGAGCCCGTTCGGGCTCACTCGGTCGACTTCGACGATGCGACGCCGGGCGAGCGAGTCGTGAGGCGTCTCGAGGCCGCTGCGCACGGCGAGCCGGGGGACGTGCTGCGGCGTCGTGGACGTCGACGAGGAGCCGCTCGGCGACACCGAGGTGCGGATCGAGTGCCGGGCGGTGGGGCTCAACTACCTCGATCTGATGCGCTGTCGCGGCACCTACCCGCTGCCGCCGTCCTTTCCGCTCACGTTCGGCGTCGAGGTCGCCGGTCAGGTGGTCGAGGCGGGACCGGGCGCGGCAGGACTCGTCGGGAGCGAGGTGCTGGCGTGCCCGACGTTGCCGCGCGGCGCCCTCGCCGAGCGCGTGGTGGTCGACGCCCGCTTCGTCGTGCCGCGGCCCGACGATGTCGACCCGCTGGTCGCCGCGGCCTTGCCGGTCAACTACCAGACGGCGTGGTTCGGGCTGGAGCGAGCCGGCGTGGGGGAGGGGACGACGGTGCTCGTCACCGCGGCGGCGGGCGGCGTCGGCATCGCCGCCATCCAGCTCGCCGCGGCGCGAGGTGCGCGGGTGATCGCCGCCGCCGGCGGGCCGCGCAAGGTCGCCGTCTGCCGCGAGCAGGGGGCCGACGTGGCGATCGACTACCTCGCCGTCGACGTGGCGACCGCGGTGTCGGACGCGACCGGCGGCGCCGGCGTGGACGTCGTGCTCGACCAGGTGGGCGGAGCGGGGTTCGCGTCGTTGCTCGACCTGGTCGCGTTCGAGGGCACCGTGGTCGCGATCGGCACCGCCGGCGGCCCGATCACTCCGGTCGACCCGATGGCCCTGGCGGCGCGCAACGTCGGCGTGATCGGCCTCTCGTGGGGCTCGATGTACCCGGCGCGCCGCCCCGACCTGGTGGCGGCGTGTTACGAGCAGCTGTTCGATCTGCACCGTCGCGGGCTGGTGCGCCCCGTGATCTCCGACGTCGTCGCGCTCGATGGCGCCCCCGCGGCGCTCGCCGCGCTCGGCGACCGCCGCACGATCGGCAAGGTCGTCGTCGATCTGTCGCTCGGCGCCTCTGCGTCTAACGGCTCGATCTGGTCACCCACGTTCTCGATATCGAGAACGTGGGTGACCAGATCGCCGAACGAGACGCACACGACGCTCGAGCCCGTTCCCGACCCCCACCGGGCCGTCACGTATCTGTGCGGGCCGGGCGGACTCCCCATGGCGTACCAACGCCGGAGGGGAGGGACGGATGTCGAGCGGAGTGCTTTCAGCACCGCAGCGGGTGCGGACGTTGTACGTGGCGGCGGCGACTGCGTCGGCCGCGACCGAGCTGGCGGCGTTCGACCGCGCCCTCGTGGCCGTCGGTGCGGCCAACCACAACCTGATCCGGCTCAGCTCGGTGATCCCACCGGGCTCGGCGGTTTCGATCGTGCCGCGATGCCCGTCGCTGGCGGGGTCGTCGTGGGGCGACCGGCTGTACGTGGTCTACGCCGAGCAGCGGGCGAGTGAGCCGGGAGCCGCGGCGTGGGCAGGCGTCGGATGGGTGCAGGACGAGCGCACCGGGCGGGGGCTGTTCGTCGAGCACGAGGGCCGGAGCGAGGGGGCGGTCCGGTCCGACATCGCCGCCAGCCTCGCCGAGCTGCAGGCGAGCCGGGAGCTCGACCTCGGCCCGACGAGCATGCACGTGGTCGGCACGACGTGCACGTCGGAGCCGTGCTGCGCCCTCGTCATGTGCATCTACGCGTCCGAGCCCTGGCGCTGAGCGATGCGGCTGTCCGACGAGATCATGGCCCGGCGCGCTGAACTGGGAGCTGACCCACCAGGCGGCGGGCGAGCGCACTCCCGACCGCTTCCGCAGCTTCGATTCGTTCCTGCTGCAGGGCGCTCTGCCCGTGACGCCGACCCAGCTCCGACTGATCCCCGACCCGCTCGCCGTCGACGCCATCTGCACGAACTGCCTGGCCCTGCGCAACCTGGTGTCGCAGCGCCCCAGCCTCGGGGCGCCCACGCCGCCGTCAGTCGAGCGGACGAAGTGGTTCACGCAGTGGGAGGTCACGGCGTCGCCGCCGCTGAGCCCCGATCCCTTCGCCTGGTTCGCCAGCCGCCTCGGCACCCTCTCGGCGGTGGCGCCGCCCGCACCGATCTGACCGGCGGACGTCCACCGTGTCGCTAGCCGAGCGTCGGTGACGATGACTGATCGAGGGGTAGCCAGGCGAGCACCTTCTGGATCTCCCGGTCCCACAGCGCCCAGTCGTGGCCGCCCGGCGTGAACGACGTCGTGACCGGGACCGCGGCAGTCGCGCAGGCCTCGACGAACCGCACGTTGCTGTCGTACAGCGGATCCTCGGTACCGCAACCGACCCACAGCGCGGGCAGATGTGCGGGCGGCGTCTGCCCGAGGAGCCAGAACAGGTCGTCGGGCGTGCCGGTCACCGGCCCTTCGCCCAGCACGCGCATGAGGAGGTTCGGATCTTCGGGCCGGCCGCCGAAGGCACGGAGCCGCTCGACGTCGAGCGCGCCGGACAGGCTGGCGGCGGCGGCGAAGCGGTCCGGATGGCGCAGGGCCCACTTCAACGCCCCGTAGCCGCCCATCGACAGGCCGGCCACGAACGTGTCCTCGACGCCGGGCCGACACGGAGAAGAACGACGTCGACCAGCGACGGAAGCTCCTCCGACAGGAACGTCCAGTAGCGGCCGCCGTACGCCTCGTCGGCGTAGAAGCTGCGGTGCACCTGCGGCATGACGACCGCCAGGCCGAGCGGCGCGACGTAGCGCTCGATGGACGTCCGCCGCAGCCAGATCGTGTCGTCGTCGCTCAGGCCGTGCAGCAGGTAGAGGACCGGCGGCGGCCCGTCGCGGTGGCGGCCGGCCATCCCGATCTGCGTCGACGTCTCCTGCGGCAGGATCACCGTCATCGACGTGCTCAGCTGAGCGTCTCGGAGAAGAAGTCGCAGCGCAGGTGGGCCATCGAGCCAGCCTGTCCGGCTCGCTGCCCGTGCAAACATCCGACGCACCATGACGGGTCGGCGTGGATCTGGTTCGCCCTCGACGCGGGCGGCGATCGCTCGCAGCACCGCTCGAATCAATCCGGAAGCCGGACCGACGTCAACGGGCGGCGCGGAGTTCACCGGCGAGTGCGGCCACGAGGTCGCCGGCGGACAGGTCACGACTCTGCCGGTGACCGGTGCCGGCCCAGAGGTTGACGAGGTCGGGGTCCCCCACGGTGCGGCCGTGGGCGCGGCAGGCGGCGGTGATGTGGTGAACCTCGGGATAGGCCGACGGCGCAGTCACGTCCGACACCCTCGGTCCAGGCGTTGGCGATGCCGCGTGCCAGACGTCCGGTGAACGCTCTGGTCAACACGGTGTCCGTCGCTTGGAGAAGGGCGCGCCGGTGGACGTCGCTCGTGCCCGCTTCGGGGCAACGCAGGAACGCCGTTCCGAGTTGTGCGGCCGCGGCGCCGGCGGCGAGCACGTCAGCGATGTCGCCACCGGTCATCAGACCACCGGTGGCGACGACCGGCCACGGTGGGCAGCGCACTCCGGACCGCGGCGAGCAGGTCGAGCAGCGGGCTCGGTTCGTCGTCGTCGTCGACGAAGGAACCCCGATGGCCGCCGGCCTGCGCACCTTGGGCGACGAGCGCGTCGGCCCCGGCCCGCCCGACTGCGATCGTGGCCTCCTCGACATCGGTCACCGTCACCCAGACTCGAACGCTGGCGTGCTGCAACCGCTCGATCGTGGCGTCGCTCGGACACCCGAACGTGAAGGAGACGACGTCCGGCGGGCGGCGGGCGAGGAGCGCCAGCTTGGAGTCGTAGTGGTCGTCGTCGAAGCGGGCCGCGCCGAGGCTGATACCCGCCGCCGCAGCCAACGGCCGCAGCGCATCGCGGTAGGCGCCGATCGCCGTCTCGTTGTTGCTGGGCAGCTGCGAGCAGAACACGTTGACGCCGAACGGTCGGTCGGTGCGCGCGGCAAACCTCGGTGAGCCGCTCCTCGAGCTGGTCGGGCGCGAGGTAGCCGGCGGCGAGGAACCCGAGCCCCCCGGCGTTGCTGACGGCGGCGGCCAGCGCTGGCGTGGCGGGCCCGCCGGCCAGGGGAGCGAGCACGACGGGAAGCTCCCACCCTCAGGTTCAACAGCACGTCACCAGTCACCACCACCGGCGCTGGCGTGTCAACGGGTGATCGCCCGAGGCGCCGACTGAGCGCCGCTGCAACGTCAGCACGACAGCGGTCAGTCGTCCAGCATCTTGTTGGCCTTGCGGTCGATGCGCTCCTCTTCCTGCTTGGTGAGGTTGCCGGCCTTGCGTTGTTGGGCGGCCCGGGCCTTGGCGTTGCGGGCGTGCGCCTTGTCTGGCATCGGGTAGTTGCCCGATTCCTTCTTGTCGTCCTTCGTCCGGGCCTTCTCGGGCAGCCCGAACTCCTTCGCCGGGAGCTTCTCTCGTTGCTTGGCGGATAGATCAGCCATCGTGCACCTCCTGCTCGCTCGTACCCGTCGGTGCCGCGAGCCAGACCGACGATGAGTTCGCGGCGGCCGGCTCGTCAGAGCTGACATGACGATGATCACCACGCTCACCGAGGGACTGGCGATGGGTGAGTCGGCCCGCTGGCACGACGGGCGCTTCTGGTGTTCGGACTGGGTCGCCGGCGACGTGCTCTCGATGGCCGTGGCCGGTGACGACGCCGGCCGGCCCGAAGTCGTCACCCACTCCACGTCGTTCCCGTTCTGCTTCGACTGGACCGCCGACGGCACGATGCTCGTCACCGGCGCGCATGGACTCGAACGGCTCGGGCCCGACGGAACGCTCGTCGCCCACGCCGACCTGTCGCAGCTCTCGGAGTTCGGATGGAACGAGGTCGCCGTACACGGGCCGTGGCGCGGCCTACGTGAACGGCATCAACTTCGACATGATGGGCGCCGAGGGGATGAACTTCGAGTTGGGATCGACGACCGGCCTCATCGCCGTGGTCACCCCCGATGGCGAGCACCCGTCTCGTCGCCGACACCCTCGCCTTCCCCAACGGCATGGCGATCACGCCCGACGGCAGACGCTGCTCGTCGCCGAGTCCTTCGCGTCGCGGGTGACGGCCTTCGACATCGACGACGACTACAGCCTCTCCAACCGGCGGGTCTGGGGCGAGATCGAAGGGGGCGCCGACGGCGTGAGCCTCGACGCCGATGGCGCGCTGTGGTGCGCGGCGCAAGGCGGCGCGTCCTCTGGCGCAGGGCGGCCACGTCCGCCAGCACATCGAGCTCGACCGCCCGGCGTTCTCCGTGGCCCTCGGTGGACCGCACGGGACGACGTTGTTCATGGTCGCCAACGAATGGAACGGCCCGGAGAACATCGGCAAGGGCCCGCGCACCGGCGTCGTCTACATGGCCGAGGTCACGGTCCCCGCCGCGCCTTTCGTCGAAGTCGCGCCAGTGAGCCCGTTCGGGCCGGTTCGCGCGACGTCGACGGCGTCGATCAGCGCGGCGTCGATCACCCGATGATCGCTCGGACGGCTCGGCGCGCTTGACGGAGCGGTTCGCCAGCGACGGCGCCGACCCGATCGAGCAGCTGCGCCGTTGGCATGGTGCCGAGCTGGTTCACGGCCACGTGCCGTCCGCCGTCGAGGATGACGTGCCACGGGCGAGGCGACGCGGGGACGTGGTCGAGCACCGGGGCCACGACCGCTCGCTCGGCGTGGCGGTGGAACCGGTCGTCGGAGATGACGACGACCAATCGACGCGTCTCGTCGCCTCGATCGGCCAGCCAGATCTCACCGGCCGACGGCGTCAACGCCGGGCGTCCATCCAAGCGTCGACCTCGGCCTCGACCCGCTTGCGCTCGGCGCGCTGTTCCACTGTCTCCGCCGCGTCGGCGGCCTCGACCGCCGCCCAGAACTGCTGGGACTCGTACGCGTCGAGCGCCGCCACCACGACGTCCTCCAGAGAATCACCGGCGCCGCCGAGCGCGTGCGGAACCGATCGCGTGGCCCGGTCGTGATCTTCATCGTGGTCGCCTCGGCCATACCGGAAGTATACCGACCCTCGCGGCGGCCGTCAGGTCGCTGTGGAGGCACGGATCGTGCCATCGGCGACGTTCAGTCGTCGTCGTGGTCGACGAGGTCTGCGCTGAGGGCGAGGGCGGAAGCGATCGCCGCGGCGCGCTCGACGACGGTGGCGAAGTGGTAGGCGGCGTTGGCGCGATCGGGCATCGGCGGCGGGCCGAGCGAGCGCAGCGCCGCGGTGGGATCCGGCGGTGCCGTGATCGGCTCGACCGCGGGCAGCGGCGCCGGGGTGCGCCAGATGTCGACGGCGGCGGTGGGGCGCGCCGACGGCCGTCGTCGGCCGCGGTTGCGTCGCGACTGGTCGGGATGGTTCATCGTTCGTCTCCCACGATGACCTCGTCGGCCTGCAACCCGAGCGCCAGACGCAGCTGATC
The DNA here is from genome assembly GCA_963719295.1 of Ilumatobacteraceae bacterium. Classification (GTDB taxonomy): domain Bacteria; phylum Actinomycetota; class Acidimicrobiia; order Acidimicrobiales; family Ilumatobacteraceae; genus Desertimonas. Next base: position 8,690 of record CAVRBV010000029.1, on the reverse strand, counting down.
GGTGTCGAGGTCGGCGAGCGAGCTCGACTGCGGCAGCATCAGCTGGGCGATGTGCCGCTTGCCGGCCACGACCTCCTCGACCCGTTCGTCGATGGTGCCGGGGCAGACGAGCCGGTGCGAGATCACCGTGCGTCCCTGGCCGATGCGCCACGCCCGGTCGCGCGCCTGGTCTTCGACGGCCGGGTTCCACCAGCGGTCGTACAGCACCACGTGGTTGGCGGCCGTCAGGTTGAGCCCGGTGCCTCCCGCTTTGAGCGACAGGACGAGGGCGCCCGGTCCGGTGCCGTTCTGGAAGTCGTCGACCAGGCGGTCGCGGGCGGTGCGGCTGAGGCTGCCGTCGTAGCAGGCGACCGGGGTCCCGGTCACCGCGGTGAGGTGGTCGGCCAGTCGCTGCCCCCAGGTGGCGAAGTGGGTGAAGATCAAGATCCGTTCTCCCGCCGCGAACACGGAGTCGACGAGCTCCTCGAGCCGGGTCAGCTTCCCGGAGCGTCCGGTGAGCGGCCGCCCGTCGTCGCGGTAGGCGGCCGGGTGGTTGCAGATCTGCTTGAGCGCGGTGATCGCTGCCAGGATCGCGCCCTTCTTCGGTTCGCCCCCGGCCTCGCCACCGGCGACGTCGTGCACGAGTTGGTCGAGGACGGCCTGATAGAGGCCGATCTGCTCGGCGGTCATCGCGCAGCGGTCGAGCTCGTCGATCTTGTCCGGAAGGTCGGCGGCCACCTCGGGCTCGGCCTTGGTCCGCCGGAAGAGCAGGATCCCGTTCAACGCCCGCAGCGCCGTCTCGTTGTCGCCGGACATTCCGGCGATGAAGGTCGGGCGGCTCCCGACGAACCCGGGGTTCGTGAAGTCGAGGATCGCCCAGAGGTCGCCGAGGCTGTTCTCGATCGGGGTGCCGGTGAGAGCCAGCCGGGTGTGGGCGTCGATGCGGCGCAGTTGCTGGGCGGTGTCGCTCGCCGGGTTCTTGATCGCCTGGGCCTCGTCGAGGACGAGGTTGTGCCAGCCGATGGCAGCGAGGGCGTCGATGTCGCGGACGGCCGTGGCGTACGTGGTGACGACGATGTCGGCGTCGGCCACCGACATGGCGAACTCCTCGGCTGACGGCCGCGAGGCCCCGTGGTGCACGACGACGCGTCGCTCGGGCGTGAACCGCGCCGCTTCGGCCGCCCAGTTGCCGACGACGGCGGCTGGCGCGACGACGAGTGCCTTGGTGTCGCTCCCGGCGCCGGCGAGGTGGGCGAGCACGGTCGGCGTCTTGCCCAGTCCCATGTCGAGGGCGAGGCATCCGCCGAGGCCGGCGGAATCCAGGAAACCGGTCCACGCCAACGCTTCGGCCTGGTAGGAGCGCAGCGTGCCGACGAATCCATCCGGCCCGGTGGCCGGGGCGAGCGAGGTCTCGGCGGCCCGCTGGACGATGTCGTGGGCCCAGCCGTTGCCGTCGACCACCGTGCCGCCGGCCAGACCGCACCCGTCGAGACCGATGCTGTGGCGCAGGATCTCGGCACCGGACAGCTGGGTGATCGATTCGCGCGCGGCAAGGGCGGCGGCGGCCGCCTCGAGGTCGACACGGTCGACCTCGACCCAGCGGCCGCGCGACTGCACGAGCGGTCGGGCTTGGTTGGCCAGCCGCCTCACCTCGGCGGCGGTCAGCTCGACGTCGTCGAAGAGCGCCGACCAGGTGACGTTGCTCAACTGGTGGGCGCCGACCACCGACGCGGTCTGCGCCTCGGCGAACAGCCGCAGCGAGGGCTTGGCCTTGGACCGTGAGAGTGCGGGGACGCGGACGTCGAAACCGATCGCGGCGAGCACCGGACCGCCGTCGGTCATGAATCGCCACGCCTCGTCCTGGGTGAGCGCCACCTGGCCGCCGCGGGCGAGCGTGGCGCGCTGACGCTCAGGGAGCAGGGCGGCCAGCCGCTGCCATTCGCCGGTGACCACACGACCGTTGCGTTCGGTGCGCACCGCCTGGTCGATCCGAGTCAGACCGCCGTTGTCGGATGGTGAGAAGACCGACAACAGCCAGACACCACCGCCGTCCGGCGGGTCGAGTTGCACGACGAGGCGCGGCCGCTTCGGGTCGGTGAGCGGGCGCGACCAGTGATCGAGTCGCCTCGACAGGTCCGAGGCCAGCGCGGCGCGGACGGGGAACGGCGAACCATCCATGCGGGCGACGACGGTGTCGCCGAGGTCGACCGCCGAGTTCGCGCTCGGTGGCATCGCCGGAAGGTCGATCCGCTCGACGCTGGTGGCGACGATCGTCTCCACGGTTGCCGTGATCACCTCGAGCACGGTGCCGCGGCGCACCGCGGCACTGCTCGTGCGCTCGACGGGGAGGACGGTCCCGGGCATCGACGCGGCGAGCGCGTCGATCGCCGCGTTGTCGAGCAGCGCAGGGATCCAGCGCACCGAGGCGTCGGCCGCACCATCGGCGGCGCGCCGACCGATGCGCAGGGTCGGCACGATCGCCCCCCTCGCGGCCAGTCGGACACCTTCGACGGCGACGCGTCCGAGCCACAGGACGCTCGCCCCGACGCCGGCCGGCGCACCGGTACCGCCCAACGCCACCAACCACCCCAGCGCCGCCGACAGCGGGATGGAGACGGCCTCGGCGCGCTGTCCGTCGGGAAGGGGGACGCCGGCGTGGAGCTCCCAACCGACCGGCGGTCCGCCGATCGCCTCCAGGCAGCGTGGCGAGCTCGTCGTTGTTCTCCGGGCGGGCGCCGCGACCGCCGGCCCACACGACGACCTCGCCACGGAACCACGAAGCCTGGAGCAGGACCTCGCCGACGACGAACGACTCGGCCGGCTGCTGGCCGTGCTCGTCGACGTGCGGCGAGCGCTCGACCGGCGCCGGCGCCGGCGGACGCAAGCGGGCCGCAGTCGAATGGAGGCTCTCGAGCGTCTCGGCGAAGTCGGCGATCACCTGGTCACGCTCGTCGCCCGACAGCGAGCGGACGGCGGCGAGGTCGTCCTCGGTCTCGGCGATCAGGCGGTCGATCGCCCGTAGCGACACCGCGTGGTCGGCGTGCAGCAGGGCGACATCGTCCTCGGACGCCCATCCGCCTGCGACCGACCACACCACCCGTTCAAGTTGCTTCAGGTCGTGCATCAATCCTCGTTCTCGGTCGGCGTCTCGTCGCCGGCCGCGTGCGCTCGTCGTGGGACGTCGTCGCGGCAGACGACCGTCAGCGTGCGTCGTCGCGTCGGGACGCACCGTGTTCGCAACGCGCGGGCGCCGTCACCGCCGCGCTGCATCGACCCGTCCTATCGTACCGCCCGCGACGAGGCGTCGACGGGACCATTCTCGTTGGGCGATCTGGTCACCGTGGTTCTCGATATCGAGAACGTGGGTGACCAGATGGCCGACGTAAGACGATTCGCGCCCAGAGGAGCGATCGGGCTCCGGAGCTCAGTCCTCGCGTGGGGTCCAACGCAAGACGTGGAACGCCCGGGCGTCGAGGCCGACGTAGAGCCCGGACGCCACGACGTCGTCGCCCGCTCGCTCGTAGCTCGCCCCGCCGAGCGGGTCGTCGAGGCGCCACGTTCGCCCGGCGAGGTCGGTCCACGGCACGTGCACCATTGCGGTCGCCGGGGCGTCGGCATCGTTGATGACCACCAGCGTTCGCTTGTCCCCGTCGGTCCAGCACCACGCCAACAGCTGCAGGCACGTCGCGTTGTCCGGCCAACCGCTGACCGCACACAACGTCCACTCACCCCGGCGCACGTCGTGGGCGACAGCGAGGAGGTGATGGTGGAAGGACCGGCGCTCCTCGTCGACCGGCTCCGGCGGTCGTCGTCCGAGGAGCACGGGAACGTGGGTGCGCCAACCCTCGAACTGACCCTCGTGCCAGAGCGTCGCCCCCGGGAGGGTGGCGATCACCACCGCGGCAGCGCGTTCCGCGGCCGCCGGGAGCTCGCTCGCGACGCGGGGTTCGTCGTGGTTCTCGACGAAGCGAACGAGGCGTCGCTGGTATTGGATGTCGGCGCCCAGGTGCGCCCGTACCTCCCCGGCGCCGGCGTGGAGCAGGCGGTCGTAGAGGCGCTTGTCGTAGCAGTAGTCGAAGCCGAGATCCTGGAGCCGGGCCTCGAGATCCCAGTAGGCCTCGGCCATGAACAGCAGCTCCGGATGCCGGGCTCGGGCCGCCGTGATCACGTCCGACCAGTACTCGGTGGCGGGGGGCGTCCCAGCCCGCTCGCCCCACGTGCGCTGGAACACGTCGTTGAGCATCAGCATCGCCATGTCACAGCGCACCCCGTCGGCGACGTCGCCGATCTCGATGAGCGTGTCGACGGCGGCGCGTCGCAGCCCGGGTGCGAAGGCGTCGAGCTGGGCGACGTCGGGCCACGGCGGGAAGTAGGGATCGCGACCGCGGGCGATGACCGAGTTGCCCACGGCGAGGAACTCGTCGGGTGCCGCGGCGAGGTCGGCGGCGTCGCCGCGGACGAAGTACTCGGGATGGGTGCTCAACCACGGGTGGTCGGGCGCGACGTGGTTGGGCACGAAGTCGACCAGCAGCTTGACCCCGCGGACCGCCAGCGCTGCTCGCGCCGCCATCAGCCCGGCGCGACCGCCGAGGCGCTCGTCGACCTCGTAGCGGCGGATGCTGTACGCCGACCCGATCACATCGGCCGCCGTGAAGTCGTCGAGCGTGGCGTGGAACTCGGCGACGTGCGTCGGCGACGACAGCCCCAGACGGACGCCCTCGGGGCTGCGTTCCCAGACGCCCATCAGCCACACGGCGTCGACGCCGGGAAGCGTCACACGGTCCCACTCGTCGTCCGGCACGTCGGCCAGTGTCATCGGGCGGCCGGCCGGGACGGCGAGGTCGTGGAGCCAGGCGACCGTGTTGATCTCGTAGATCGCCGGGTCGATCCCCCAAACGCTCATTAAGAACCTGGTGCACCTTCATGCTCTGCGACGCGTCCAGTCCAACGGCGGTGCACCAGTGAGCCGAAGACGATTCTTCTGGTTCGCTCGCTCGAGGACTCGCTCGCTCACGACTGCGGCGGTCGGTAGACGAGGTTCCCGTTCAGCGCGTTCGACAGCACGTCCTCCGGCCGCAGGTAGTGGGTCACCTGGATGATGCGCGCGACGAGGCCGGTCCAACCGGTCTGATGGCTCGCGCCGAGGCCGGCGCCGTTGTCGCCGTGGAAGTACTCGTAGAACAGCACGAGATCCTTCCAGTGCGGATCGTTCTGGAACACCTCGTTGCCGCCGTAGACGGGTCGGCGGCCGTCCTCGCCCGGGACGAAGATCGACACCAGGCGGCGCCCGATCTCCTGGACCACCTCGTACAGCGTGCAGAGCTGTCCCGAGCCGGTCGGGCACTCGACCTTGAACTCGTCGCCGTAGTAGGCGTACTGGTGCAGCAGCCCGCGCAGGAGGAGGTAGTTGACCGGGAACCACACCGGACCCCGCCAGTTCGAGTTGCCGCCGAACATCCCGGTGTCGGACTCGGCGGGGAGGTAGTTCACCTCGTACGTGTGGCCGTGGACGTCGAAGCGGAACGGATGCTCGGCGTGGTAGCGCGACAGCGACCGCACCCCGTACGGCGAGAGGAACTCGTCCTCGTCGAGCATCTTGGCGAGGATCCGGCGCAGCTTCGGCTCGCTCACCACGGCGAGCATCCGCCGTCCGTTCACGCCGCGCACGCGGGCGTCGTGGATCGTCGACAGGAGTTCCGGCATCGCCTCGATGCGCCGCCGGAGCCGGGCGAGCAGATCCTCGCTCACCGAGTCGGCGCGCTGGGGCAGCAGGGTCGTCGCGCACAGCGGGAGCAGGCCGACCAGCGAGCGGACCTTGAGCCGTTGGGCGCTCCCGTCGGGCAGTCGCAACAGGTCGTAGAAGAACCCGTCCTCCTCGTCCCACAGCTCGTCATGGTGGTCACCGACGCGGTCCATCGCCGCGGCGATGAAGGCGAAGTGCTCGGCGAACTTCAGCACCATGTCCTCGTACATCGGATCGTGGCGACTCAGCTCGACGGCGATGCCGAGCATGCACTGGGAGTAGAACGCCATCCACGCCGTGCCGTCGGACTGCTCGAGGCTGCCGCCCGTCGGCAGCGGCGCGCTGCGGTCGAAGACGCCGATGTTGTCGAGGCCGAGGAAGCCGCCCTCGAACACGTTGCGACCGGTCGGGTCCTTGCGGTTGATCCACCACGTGAAGTTGACGAGCAGCTTCTGGAAGGCGCTCTTGAGCCAGGCGACGTCGCCCTCGCCGCGCTGTTCGAGCTCGGTCTCGTAGACGAGCAGCGTCGCCCACGCGTGCACCGGCGGGTTGACGTCGCTGAAGTTCCACTCGTACGCCGGCAGCTGGCCGTTGGGATGCAGGTACAGCTCGCGCAGCATCAGGCCGAGCTGGTCCTTGGCGAAGTCGACGTCGACCATGCTCAGGGCGACGGTGTGGAAGGCCAGGTCCCACGAGGCGTACCACGGGTACTCCCACGTGTCCGGCATCGAGATCACGTCGTCGTTGACCATGTGGAACCAGCCGCGGTTGCGCAGCTCGGGGCCGCCGGCGTCGCGCAGCGGGTAGATCTCGTGCTCGGCGAGCCATCGGTCGAGGTCGAAGAAGTAGTGCTGCTTGCTCCAGACCATCCCGGCCAGCGCTTGGCGCATCACCGCCATCTGGTCGGCGGGCACCGTGCTCGGCGCGATCGAGGCGTAGAACGCGTCAGCATCGGCAAGACGGTCGGCGAACACGGTGCGGACCGCCTTGGGCTTGAGCCGCTTGGCGTCGGGCCGGCACAGCCGCAGCTCGATCGTCGCTTCGGCGCCGGCGTCGAGCGCCACCTCGTAGTGGGCGGCCGCCTTCGTGCCGGTCCGCGCCGGGTTGACGGCGTTCGACTCGCCGTCGACCACATAGCGGTGGAAGGCGTCCTTCACGTACGGCGTGGCGTTCGGTGTCCCGGCCAACCGCTCGGTGTTCGACTCGTTCTCGGTGAACAGCAGCACCGGCTCGCCGGCGCACCGCAGCTCGAACACCCCGAGATCGGGGTGCTCGGCCGTGATCACGGCCTCGTCCCCGGCGCGCAGGTTCCCCTTCGGCTGGTCCATCCACCAGGTGTTGCGGAACCACAGCGTCGGCAGCAGGTGGAGCGACGCGGGTTCGGCGCTGCGATTGGTGATCGTGACCCGCACGTGGATGTCGTCGGGTGCCGCCTTGGCGTACTCGACGTCGATGTCGGCGTAGCGATCGTCGTCGAACACCCCGGTGTCGAGCAGCTCGTACTCCATCTCCAAACGGCTGCGCTGCGCGTTCGTGGCGACGAGGTCGCCGTACGGGAACTCCCGCAGCGGATACCGGTACCGGCACTTCAGGTAGGAGGCGGTGGGCGTGGCGTCGAGGAAGAAGTAGTACTCCTTGACGTCCTCGCCGTGGTTGCCCTCGGCGTTGGTCAGACCGAACATCCGCTCCTTGAGGATCGGGTCGACGCCGTTCCAGACGGCGAACGCGAGGCACAGGCGTTGGTGGTCGTCGGAGATGCCGGCGATGCCGTCCTCGCCCCACTTGTACGGCGCGCGACCGCGCCTGATCGTGGCTGAAGTAGCTCCACGCGTCACCGTTGGTGCTGTAGTCCTCGCGCACGGTGCCCCATTGCCGCTCGCTGAGATACGGGCCCCATGCCTTCCATGGCACGCCTCCGCGTGTCTCGTCCAGGCGTCGTGCTTCCTGTCCCGTCCTCATCGATGCGCCTCCAGGCGTCTTGGTCGCGTCCATGCAGAGGCAAGCACACCACCGGGGGACTCGGCAATCGGATCGGACGCCGTGCCGACGGTGCGGGGGCTACGGCCGATAGAACCGTGCTCGTGGGTGGACTGGCGACGCGGCCGCTCGGCGGCTCGGGTCTCGACGTTTCGGTGATGTCGCTCGGATCGTGGCGGACGTTCGAGCGCATTTCTCGCGAGCAGGGCGTGGCCGTGATGAACGCGGCCCGAGCGGCCGGCGTGACGATGCTCGACGACGCCCGCTACGACGACGAGAGCGGCGAGGCACCCATTGCGACCGGCTACTCCGAGGTCGTCTTCGGGGAGCTGTTCCGGGCCGCCGGGTGGGTGCGCGACGACGTCGTCGTCAGCAACAAGCTGTGGTGGGAGTTCTGGCCGCGGCAGTCGGCCCAGGACGAGCTCGACGCCTCACTGGGACGGATCGGCTTCGACCACGTCGACCTCATCTACGCGATCCACCCGCCGGCGTCGCTCTCCGTCGAGACGGTCGTCGAGCAGGTCGCCGGGCTGATCGACTCCGGGCGGGCCCGGGCCTGGGGGACTGCGATGTGGTCGGCGGCTCAGCATCACGAAGCGCTCGACGTCTGCGACCGCAACGGTGCGCCGCGACCCTGCGCTGCCCAGATGGCGACCAGCCTCGTCGATCACTCCGGGCCGAGCGAGCCGGAGATGCGGCGAGCGTTCGATCGTGGGCCGATCGGCCTCGTGGCGAGCTACGTCCTCGCCGGCGGCGCCTTGACGGGCAAGTACGACCGCGGCGAGTCGGGACGGGCGGCGACCGACCCGTCCCCGGAGCTCGCACCGGGCCAAGCGCCTCGGTGTCCGCGTCGCCCGCCTGGCCGGCGAGTGGGGTGTCCCGGCGTCGCACGTCGCCTTCGCCTTCGCCTTCGCCCAGCCCGCTCTGGCCACGGTGCTGTTCGGCGCCCGCAGCCCCGAGCAACTGGTGGAGAACGTCGCCGCGTGGACGA
>CAVRBV010000028.1:0-33913 GCA_963719295.1 Ilumatobacteraceae bacterium | reverse complement strand
GCGGTGATCCGGGCCGCAACGGCATCTACTCGGTGCGCGCCTCCGATGGTGGCGGCCTGATGCGGATCACGTCCAACACGCAAGGTGGGGACAAACCCGGGGACTACTCGCCCGACGGGACCCACCTCGTGTTCAAGCGCTTCGAGGACGAAGTTCCGACGGGGATGTTCGTCGTCGATATCGCCGACGACGGCGCCGGGGTAGGCGAACCGCGGCAGCTGAACCCGGACGGGATGACCCTCGACGACACCGGGCACGCCGGTCGTTGGTCGCCGGACGGGACGAGATCCTGTTCGTGGCCCGGGAGAGCGAGGACCACCACAAGGCGATCTGGGTCGTCGACGCCGACGGCGGGTTGTCACCGGGGCAACTGCCGATCGCTCCGGGCTGCGGCGGTCCGCTGGGTGAGCCGGACTCCTACGGCTGCTACTCGCCGGGCTGGTCGCCAGATGGCGACCAGATCGTCTTCACCCGATCGGAGCCGGACGGCTCGAACGAGAGCATATGGATCGTCGACGCCGACGGGAGCGGCCTCGTCCAAGTCACCACTGGCACCGACGACAACCCGGTTTGGGGAACGCCACAGACGGCAACGTGAGCCCCCGGCGACCCGCAACCTGAGTCACTGGGCACGGGAGCGTTGCGTAGTGCCGACAGTGACGACCGATTCGGTGCCGAGCTGTCGGGACTTCTCGCGGTCGACCGCGATCAGGTCAAGCCGATGCGCATCGCCATCGCCGTCGCCGACTCGCGCGTGAACGCCTCGTGGTCGTCGATCAACCCGCGCGTCTGGCCGAACACCTCGAAGCTGACGAGCCCGAACAGCTGCGTCCATGCGTTCATGGCCGTCGAGCATCCGCCGCGTCGCTCGCGTCGAGCTCGAGCTCGACCCGCAGCGTCGCGAACGCCTGCTTCGTCGCCCGGCTCAACCGTGGCGCCTCGGACACCGCCTCGGGCGCCATCCGGCCGTCGACGACCGCGTCGTGGACGATGCCGAGCAATGCCCGCGACACGCGCGCGTTCCAGGTACGACCGTGTCCTGCGGGGCGGCGTAGCCCGGGACGGGCGAACCGTACAGGAGGGCGTGGTCGTGCGGATGCTCGACCGCCCACGCGCGAATCGTCAGCGCCGCCGCGACCCACCGCTCGAGCGGACGGCGTTCGGCGCGTCGACGCCGCGCTGCGTTCGGTCAGTTCGCCGAGCGTGTCGTACGCCTCGATGATCAGGGCGGTGAGCAGCTCGTCGCGACTCGCGAAGTACCGGTACACCGCCGACGACACCATCCCGACGTCACGCGCGACCGCCCGCAACGACAAGTCAGCGGGCCCGTCGATCGCGACGCGAGCGCGCGCCGCGGCGAGGATCTCGCCGCGCACCTCGGCGCGAGCACGCTCGCGCGCCCCGGCGACCCGCGGCGGGGAGCTGACGCTCGAATCGGTCATCGCGCCAGTCTGCCAGATCAACGCTCTGAAACGTGAGCACCGCTCTTGACTCCGTCGGCTTCGGCGGGTACGGTGATCCATATCGAGAGCAGTGCTCTCGAAATGCACGAGGAGCCAGTCATGACCAGCGTCACCGAACCCCACTACGTCCGGCCCGACGGGTTCACCCGTCATGTCTTCAACCCGGTGATCGCCGGTCTCACCCGCATCGGCATCAGCGTCTGGGGCTCGCGGGTGCTCGAGGTGCGGGGTCGCACCTCCGGTGAATGGCGCAGGACGCCGGTCAATCTGCTCGTCGTCGACGGCGAGCGCTACCTCGTCGCCCCGCGGTGAGACGCAGTGGGTTCGCAACGTACGCGCCGCCGACTCGTTCCGTCTGCGCGTGGGCCGTCGGGCCGAGAGGGTGAGCGCGGTCGAGGTGGCCGACGGCGACAAGGCAGCAGTTCTGCGTCCGTACCTGCGGCGTTGGAAGTGGGAGGTGGGACAGTTCTTCGATGGTCTCGACGCCGACGCCACGGACGATGCGATGCGCGCCGCCGCCCCCAAGCACCCGATCTTCCGACTCGTCGACGTCACCGCGAGTTCCTGAAGGCGACGAGGATCGTCAGCTGCCCGCCAGCGACCAGGGGCCCCAGCCGCCGGCTCGCTGGTACAGGGCGAGCGCCGCCTCGGCGTTGGTCCGTGGGTCGTAGAGGTCGTTCCGGGAGTCGATGCCGAGGTCGGCCAACCACCCCTTGTGGACGTCGTAGTAGATCTGGAACAGCCCGGAGCAGCACTGGCTCTGGGCACGGGGTTGGTAGCCGCTCTCCCGCCAGGCGATCGCCAGGGCGGCGTTCTCGAGGGCGTCGGGCCACACGTCGCGGATGATCCGCTCGACGGCGGTGGCGCTGGCGCTGGTCGGCGACGTCGTCGTCGGTGGGACGGGGACGGGGCGCGGCGCGGCGGTGGTTGGCGGGGTCGACGGGCCGGTGGCCGGCGGTGACGAGCTGGCCGGAGCGGGGATCGTCAATCGCTGGCCGGGGTGGATGACGCTGGTCAGGGTCAGCCGGTTGGCCGCCAGCAGGGCGCCGATGGTGACGCCGTGGCGGTGGGCGATGCCATACAGGGAGTCTCCGGGCCGCACGGTGTACGCGCCGCCACCGCTGCTGGCGGGGCTGGGCGCCGCTGTAGCGGGGACGGTCAATCGCTGGCCGGGGTGGATGACGCTGGTCAGGGTCAGCCGGTTGGCCGTCAGCAGGGCGCCGATGGTGACGCCGTGGCGGTGGGCGATGCCATACAGGGAGTCTCCGGGCCGCACGGTGTAGGCGCCGCCACCGCTGCTGGTGGGGCTGGGCGCCGCTGTAGCGGGGACGGTCAATCGCTGGCCGGGGTGGATGACGCTGGTCAGGGTCAGCCGGTTGGCCGTCAGCAGGGCGCCAATGGTGACGCCGTGGCGGTGGGCGATGCCATACAGGAGTCTCCGGGCCGCACGGTGTAGGTACCGCTACTGCTGGTGGGGCTGGCGGCGGCAGCCGTGCTCGCCAACCGCTGCCGGGGCGCGAAGCCCGCATCACCGCCGGACGCGCCGTGGACGGCGGCCGGGGCCGCCAGGCCGCCGACGCAGAGCGTTCCGGTGATGAGCAGTCGGGCGAGTCGTGTCACCCCTTCCCTATCGGCAGCCCGTCCGCCGATCAGCAGGGCGACGCGCCGATGATGAAGTGACGTCGGTCACATCGCCGCCGATGGATCGAGCCGCCAGACGATGACGCGCTAGACGTTGCCGCCCTGGCGCACGAACTCGGGGGCGTTGACCACGAGCCGTGCGCCGTGGGCGAAGTTGTCGACGACCTCCCACAGGGCGAGGTTGAACTCGGCGGGGACGAACTCGACGCCGGTGTCGACCGGGCCGTTGGCCACGGAGATGCAGTTACCGCGCACCCGCACGTGACGGCCGAACGACCCGTGCATCTCGATGCCGATCTGCACGCCGCCGGGCCCGGGATTGATCGAGTTGTCGTCGACGAGCGCGCGCTCGGCGTTGCCGACGAACACGCCCCGTGGCGCCGCCTGGTGGTCGATCGGTGGCAGGAGGGCGATCGTGTTGGCCCGGACGTGGACCTCGGCCGCTCGCACGACCGGTCCGCCCGGTGGGCGCTTGAACGAGGTGCCCACGTGCACCCCTTCGGCGACCCCGGAGAACTCGTTCTCGGCCACGACGGCCGTGCCGATCACCTGGCCGCCGAGCACGACGCCCTGGCGGGCCACCGAGATGGCCCGGGCCTTGAGGTTGGCCCGGAACGTGCCGGCGAATCGGTCGCCGAACGCCTGGTCGCGCAGCATCCGCGAGGCGAGGCTGCGGACGTGGCGCACCACGATCGTGGGGTTGTCGACGCTCGGCGGTGGCGACTCGGCGAGGGCGGCGTTCCACTGCTCCTGCGACAGCGGCGAGTCGAAGCGGATCACCGCATTGCCCGCCGACACCTCGACCGAGCGCTGCGTGCGCGCCGGCGCGGCCGCCGCCGGCGTGACGTCCACGTCGCCGGCGATGATCAGCTGCTTGCCGACGTCCTGCAGGCTGTCGTCGGCGATGTTCAGGTCGGGCCGGGCGCGCAGTCGCTCGGACAGGCTGCCGAAGGTGCGGTTGAACGCCGGCAGCACCGTCGGCTGTTCGACGGCGCTGGTCGCCACCCGGTCGAGGTAGCCCTTCAGGGCGTCGGGGTTGGCGGTGTCGGCGTCGGTCGGCGGGTTGGTCGCGATGAGGTTGGTCCACTCCTCGCGCGACACCGTCGAGTTCATCCGCACCTTCCAGTTGCCCACCGTGACGCCGGTGTTGAAGTCGCCGAGGTCGATGTGATCCGGCGGCGCGGGCGCCGGGCCCGGGGTGCCGACCTCGACCCCGTACACCAGCTGGTTGCGCAGCCGGGCGACATGGTCGTCGGCGACGAGGATGCGGTCGACGTCGCCACCCGACAGCGTGCCCTCGCCGCGGAACGTGTTGCCGGCGACGTGGACGTACTCGGCATTGATCACGAGGACGCCGATCTGCTCGTTCCCGATGGCGAAGTCGCACCCGGTCACGCGCACCGAACGGGTGGCGGCGGTGCCGGCCTGCTCCCCGCCGGTTCGCACGACGAGGCAGGCGGCCCGCGGCACGTCGCCGTTGGGGCAGCTCATGACGACGCCCGACAGCTCCACGTCGGGCGTGTCGGTGACCGTCACGACACCGAGGCGCCCGGGCTGGGCCGCCGTGGGGTAATCGGTGACCGCGATCGTGAGGTCCTCGATCGCCACCGACGTGCACTGGTCGACCAGGATCGCCGCCTCGTTGCCCGTCACGCGCAGCACGCTGGCGCGCCCGTTGCCGCTCAGGCGCAGGTTGCCGAGCTTGCTGAGCTGCACCGGCTTGTCCGACTCGTACAGCCCCGGCTTGAAGCACACGCTGGTGTCGGTGGCCGCCGGCAACGACTGGAGCGCCTCCACCCATCCGGCACCGGGCGACAGGATCAGCGTGGAGCAGCCGCCGTTCGACGTGGCCGCCAGGCGATCGATCGCCGCCTGCACGGTTCCGGTGCCGGCGAGCGTCGGCGACGCCGCGGGGTCGTACGACACGCCGGCCGCCGTCAGCAGGGTGGCGGCGTAGGTCAGGGCCGGCGCGATCGGCTGGTCGTCGTCGCCGAGCAGCTCGGCGGTCACCTGCTGCAGCGCGGTCGCCGAGTCGATCGACCACGTCGTCGTCGCCAGTCCGTCGGCATCGGTCGTGTCGTCGACGGTCGTGCCGGTGCCGCCCAACTGGCCGTTGCCGGCCGTGACCGTGAACCGAACCCGGGCCTCGGCGACGGGGCGCCCGCCCATCGTCGCCACCGCCGACAGGGCCTGTGGCAGGGCGACGAGCGTCGCCGCGTTGGCGACGTCCGGGCCGACCGCCTGACCGTCGCCGCCGGCGTAGGCGAGCGTGAGCTGGTCGACGAGCGGAGCGAACTCGGTGCGGCAGTCGCGCAGCACCGTCCAGCCGGTGCCGTCGAAGGTGGCGACGCCGAGGCGGTCGTAGGAGTGCCGCACGCCGTGCGGTGTGAACGGTGTCGGCACGCCGCCCGGGCGTGGCCACTCGACGTCGTGGGTGACGGCACGGGCCGCGAACGACCAGTAGTCGCCGGTGCGGTACGTCGCCGTCCCGGTGGCGAACGTGGCCTTGATGCCCTGGCCGAGGTCGACCTCGGAGCCGTCGGCGGGCACCGTGCCGTGGCCGTCCCACCGCCGCACCTTCGGGTGCAGCGGGAAGTCGGCGATGTCGATCGAGCCGGACGGCGCCGGCGAGGTCTTCAGCGTCAGTTGATCGCCCTCGGCGCGGTCGACCTGGGCCAGCGTGCCGAAGCGGCCCTCCATCTCGGCGAGGTCGTCCGTCAGCTGCACCCAGCAGCTGTTCTCGAACCCGGTCGACCCGTCGCGGCCGGGGCTCTTCACGGTCAGCACGCTGGAGTCGCTGCCGACCCACGTGGCGCACACCGATCCGTTGTCCTTGGAGTGCACGTAGCGGGCGGTGCCCGGCGCGCCGGGGGTGCGGATCTCGACGCGGTAGTACTGGTTGTCGAGACCGCGGTACGGCGCCGACAGCGGCATGATGCAGTCGGTCGAGGGGGCGCCGGTCGGATCGGCGCGCACGGCGAGCGTGCCCGTCGACGGGTCGGTCTCGGCGGCCCAGCCCGGCGGGTCGTCGGCGCAGGTGACGTCGGTGCCGGGGGCGCCGGCATGGAGCAGGCGCACCTGCCACACCGTCTGGGCCCGCGTGGTGGTGTCCGGGCCGCCGAGGGCGACCTCGCGCAGGGTCGGGTCCTCGACGACGCTCAGGTGCCGGGTCCACACGTCGACGTAGGCGACGTACACGCCCGGGTCGGGCGCCGGCGTCGACGGCCGCCATTTCCCGTCGGCGCCGCGGATGACGGGCGAGCCGGCCGGCAGGTCGGGCTGGGCGAACACCGACGTGAGCGACTCGTTCTCGCAGAGCACGCCGTCGACGTAGTAGCGCCCGGCCGACAACCCGAGGTCGGCGCCGGCGGCGACCAGCCCGAGTCCCGACGCGTCGATCGGCGCGCCGGCGGCGCCGACGACGTCGAGCAGCGTGGTGGCGCGGAGATGGGCGTCGATGTCCTGCTGCTCGTTCCAATCGGCGTCGAGGTCGACGCGGCCCTGCTGCTTGCGCACGCTCGTGGCGTGGCGTCGGGGGTCGAACGTCGATCGACTGACATCAGCCTTCATCGCTGGTCCCTTACTCTCTCGTTGCTTCGATGGGTTGGACGGACAGGGCGGCCGCGACGCGCCCGAACGGCAGGTACTCGGCCTGGGCGAGGGCGAGGTTCGTGAACCGCTGCGGCGTCATCACCGAACGGAACGCGCCCATCTCGGCGCCGGACTCGGCGCCGGTGCGCAGTTCGATCGCGGCGCGCTCGGCGAGTCGGGCGTACCCCGGGTTGGTCAGTTGGTCGCTCACGTACGCCGGCTCGAGCCGGGCGGCGACGTTGGGGTCGGCCTGGCGCGGCCGCTTCGGCGAGCTGGGGCTGGCAGCGGTAGCGCCGCGGCGTCGCCGATCCGGGCGTGACGTAGCTGAACCGCACGCAACCCCACTGCCGGCGGGCGACGGTGACCGTGTCGTCGAAGATGCTGTCGGAGGCCTCGAGGTAGCGCACGTCCACCGTTCCGAGGGCGGTGAGCCCGGCTGCGGTCAGGGTGGTGCCGGGCGCGGCGACGGCCACGGCGCCGGTGCCGCTGTCGATGATGCTCTCGATCACCTCGACGTCGACACCGTCGTCGGCGAGGGCCACCGGCCCGCAGATCGTCCGGCTGCGAGCGCGACGGCGATGCGGTCGTTGCCCTGCTGCACGGAGAGCCCGCCCGCCGCCGGCACCACGGTGCACGACCGCAGCTCGACGCGCCCGAGGCCGTCGTCGCCGGCGGCCGGCTTCGGTGACGGTGAGTGTCCCCTGCAGCAGCAACCCGTCGATGACCAGCTCGCCGCACTGGTCGCCGCTGCCCTGGCCGATCACCTCGACGTCGCCGACGAGGCACGGCCGGACGCCTTGCGGATCGAGGGCGTCGGTGATGTCGCGAGCCCGGTCGGCCGGCTGCGGCCACTGCGCGGCGAGGATCGTCAGCCGGTTGCCCTGACCGACCTGGATCCGCCCGCCGGCGGTCAGACGCCTCGGCGTAGCGGTGGCTGTCCATCACCACGATCCGCCCGAGGCGCGCCGACTTCCCGGCCTGGAAGGCGTTCCAGGCGTCGACCGCCTCGCCGAACGTCGCCACCACCGTGTTCGCCACGGGTGCGTCGGTGGCGCTGACGCCGATCTGGAAGTCGATCGGCGTCGTCGCCGGCGGGTTGGCGTCGCGCCGCGGATACGGGCCGGCGCCGACGTCGCCGCTGAAGGCGTAGTGCCACGACACCGCGACCCGGTTGACGGCGCGGGTCGGCGACACGGCGATGCGGCCGAGCACCGGGTCGAGGCGGACCTCCTGGCCGGTCGGGAGCGACCAGTCGCTCAGGTCGCCGACGAAGAGGAGGTCGAGCGGCACGCTCGTCAGCTCGGTCGCCGGCGTGTCCTGGATCCACACGACCACGGCGGGATCGTCGGGGTCGAACCACTGGGCGCCCGGGCGCTGCGCCGACGGGGCGGCGCGGCGCTCGTCGAGCTCGTCGTGCAGCGGACGGCGGCGTAGCGGGCCGGGCACGTTCGCCTCCTCGGCGCGGTGGTCGATCGACGTCTCGACGACCATCGGCCCGGCCATCGCCCGGTCGACGCCGAGCGGGTCGACCAGCCAGCGACCATCGGGCGGTTGGGCCACCGCCACCGCGGTCGCCCGGTCGAGCGGATACGACGGCACCGGCCAGACGAACAGCCCGATGTTGGGCAGGTTGTGCCAGCCGTACACGTCGTCCATCGTCCGCACGTCGACGGTGTGCGGGGTGGTGTCGAACGGACCGCGCACGAGCTCCATCGCGTTGGCGTCGCGAACGCCGGCGGTGCCGGGCGCCTGCGGGCGCACGTGGTTGACGTGCTGCGTCGTCGACAGCGTCTCGAAGAACTCCACGGCGCGGGCGCTGAACCCGGTGCTCACCCGGGCCAGGTCCTCGAGCATCGCCGCCGTCCCCTTGCGGCGCCGGAACCGCAACGTGTCGGCCACCTGGGCGCGGTTCGAGAAGCCGGCGGCGTCGGCGAGCGGATGCAGCGCCCGCGTCCCGACGAGCTCGCCGATGTACGGCACGACCCATTCGGCGCAGGTCTCGATGAACCAGTCGTCCTGGAGCGCCTCGATGTCGTCGGCGACGGCGGCCGCCTGGCCGGCGAGCACCTCGACGAGGGCCCGGAGCACGCCCCCGGTCTCGGCGTCGCGTGCCGCGCATCGCCGCCGGCAGTCGCTCCCACAGGACGTCGGCGTCGATCATCAGCTCACCCCCGGGTTGTTGGGCGCGTTCGGTGCCCGGCGGGCACGGTGACCGCCTCGACGAGGTGGATGCCGAGGGGGTCGATCGTCACGAGCTCGGCCGGCGCGATGCCTCCGCCGGGGACGGGTTGGGCGGGGAAGGCGTCGATGACGTCCTGCACGATCACGTTGGAGTTGTCGTCGTGGAACGCCTCCAGCAGCACGCCGACCACCCCCGGTACCGCTTGCAGCGTGGCGTACACCTCCGACACCGGCAACGGCACGGCGAGCTGCTGACGGTCGAACGAGAAGCGATCGAGCAGCGTGGCGGTGGCCTCGTCGATGACGTCGGCGGGTCGTCGGTCCGGCGCCAGCACCAGGCGGGCGTCGACGACGAACGGGCGGGACCGGAAGCTGGCGATCTCGACGGCCACGGTGGCGTGGCGCACCGCGTCGATGGCCCGCTCGAGGTCGACGGCGGTACCCGACGTCGGATCGACGGCGGCACCCTGGGGTCCGGTCACGGTGAGGTGCACGAGGCGTCGCTCGCCGTCCCAGATCACGTCGGCGCGCGCCTTGCCGATGCCGGCGAAGGCGCGAGCGAGATCCTCGTAGTCGAGCACCGACACGATGCGACCGAGCGTGCGCACGGCGAGCGGGGCGTTGGTGCGCGCCGAGGCGAGCACCTCGGGGTCGTCGGCGCCGGCGGCGGGCACCGGGTTGACGATGTTCTGCAGTCCCAGCGGGCGGGCGAGCGGGATCGAGATGCGCTCCCGGTCGAGCACCGCCGCCAGACCGATGCCCACGCGGTAGGTCGCCACGACGTTGTCGCGGCCCGACGGCAGACGGGCGCCGGTGCGGCCGTCCCCGAACGTGACGGTGACCGTGCCGTCGTCGGCGCGTCGGGTGGCGTAGACGCGGGCGTCGGGCGGCCTGCCCGTAGAGGGTGGGCACCTCGGCCCAGCGCACGCCCGCCACCCAGATGGCAAGCGTCGACTGTGTTCCCGACGACGTCGGCGCGCTGACGTGGGTGAGTGGTCTCTGGCGCAACGTCATCGTCTGGAACGCCGCCCGCTGGTCGCCGCTGCCGAGGATCTCGGCGCGGCTGTCGCCGTGCGTCGCCCGGGCCACGTTGGCGAGCACACGCAGGCTCGTGCGGCGGTAGGTGTTGACCAGGCGTTGCTCGAGCCGCAGTCGCGGTCCGGCGCCGACGCCGGCCTCGATCAGCTTGACGGTGGCGACCTCCGAGACCGGTGCGCCGTCGGCGTCGACGCCGGTGATCGCCAGGGTCCGGCCGGGGGCGATCTCCGGGACGGCGCGGGCGAGGTCGAGGGCGTCGACGTCGGCGACCAGGTCGGGCAGCGGTGCGCCGGCCAGTGCGAGCGGCTCGCTCTGGCCGAGCACGTTGGTGGTGCGGGGTGAGAACCCGGCGGCGTCGCCGGCGGCGAACGTCAGGCGGGTCACCCGGGCGGCGACACCGAAGTCGGCGCGGGGGGTCTCGATCACGTTCGCCACCCGCCGGACGACGAACGTGCCGGGCCGTTCGAGCGCGACGAGGGAGCTCTTGACGATGCGGGGGTACACCTGGTCGAGGTCGATCGACGTGGTGCCGGCCGGGAAGGCGGCGTCGGCCCACGAGGTCGCCCGCTCGCTGTACGCGCCCTTGAGCAGCTGGGCGACCTGGTCCTGGCCGCCGGTCGTGGCGATGATCTCGTTGCCGGAGTGCGCCGCCTGCTGGTCGAACGCCATCTCGTCGGACTCGACGAACTCCGGCGCGGCCGCCCGCGCCTCGCGGACCTGCAGCGTGTTCGAAGGCGATGTTCTCGATGCCGTAGGCCGGGTTGAGGTCACCGACCCGGAGCGACACCGGCAGGGCGTCCCACGGCGGGGCGTTGAAGCCGAACAGCGCGGTGCGTTGACGCAGCACGTGGACCGCGGCGCCGCTGACGCCGGAGGCCGGGTTGGGCGTCCCCGTGTTGTGCACGAAGGGGGCGTCGAGCACCACCTCGGTGTGTGCGGGCACGAGCGGCACGAGGTCGGTCGGCGTGGCGAGGACGGCCTGCACCACGTTCGCCGCGGCGACGCGGCGCAGGTCGAACCACGGCGCCGAGCCACCGACGAGCACGAGGATCGGGTCGCCCGGTTGCAGCACGAGGTCGGTGCCGGCGAGGCGCAGCAACGGGTCGCCGGGTGCCGGGGCCATCGGCTGCTCGCACACGACGGGGATCGAGTTCCAGCCCGGGCGGGCGACGATCTCCTCGACCGTTTCGAACACCTGCGGCAGCTCGCCGGGCCCGGGGATGCTCTGGGCGCTGGTGCCGGCCTTGATCGTGAAGGCGTCGATCCCACCGGGCGCCGGCACCACCTCGACGCTGAGCCAGGTGGTGGCGACGACGCCGGGGCTCAGCTCGTAGCCGATGCTGCGGGCCAGTTCGAGCACCGAGCGGCGCTCGATCGCCGTGCCGAGGAAGCCCTCGTTGGCGATGCGCTCCTGGTAGAAGGTGAGGACGTCGAGGGCGCACGCCCAGGCATCGACGAGGGCGACGAGCGGGTCATCGGTCTCGCGGGTCGAGAGCGACGACAGTGCCGGGTGGTCGCCGAGGGCGAGCTGCATCGATCGTGCGAACGACGACTGGGTGGCGATGCGATAGTCCAGGGCGTCGCGGCCGGGCAGGTTCGAGCGTTCGCTCATTGGTGCACCATCGATCCATGCCGACGCGCCGAAGCCGCTGCTGTTGCACCAATGACTCGAAGACCGTGTCGATGGTTCGCTCGCTCGCAGGACTCGCTCGCTCACGGTGGACTCCGTCGCCATCACAGGCCTCCTTCGGTGACGAGTCGGAGCACGCCGCGCTTGGGGATGCTCGGGTCGTTGTCGAGTCGGACGACCTCGAGCAGGCCGACCCGCAACACGCCCGCGGTCAGCTCGTCGGTCGGGGCCACGCCGATCGGGTGCAGCTCGGTCACGCGGGCGCTGCGGATGCCGGCCACGCTCATCGCCGCGGCGACGACCTGGCTCACGTACAGCGGTTCCCCGAACGAGAAGTTGTCGGGGTGGAAGAAGCCGCGGCCAAAGGCCGTGTCCCGGTCGCTGACGCGCCCGAGAGGGCGCCGACGACGTCCGACCGGAACACGTCGCTCGCCAGGCACACGGTGACCTCGAGCATCACCGGCACGTCGACCGGATCGCGTAGCTCGAGGTCGTAGCCGGCGACCCGGAAGTGGTCGAGCTCGCCGGCGAGGCGGGCGGCCAGCGCCGGCTCCTCGCCGAGCCGTCGGCCACCGACCAGGTCGACGGTGAGGAAGACCGTCCACCAGCTCCCCGTCCAGCGCAGCCGCGCCGAGGCGTTCTGGATCTCGGGGTGGCGCATCGCCGCCGACACCCAGTCGGCCTCGGTGACGGCGCGCTCCTGGGTGGAGAAGGCGGCCGGGGCGTATTGGCGCACGTCGGCCACCGGCTCGGGATCGGTTCCACCGACGGCGGGGAGCGGGTTGGTGACGCGCTCGATGCCGGTGAGCGCGGTCGCGACCGTGGTCAACACGTCGTGGCCGACGTTGCCGACGGTGCCACCGCCGACCGAGAAGGTGGCGGTGAACGCGGTCGACGGGGCCGGCGCCATGCCGTGGATGCCGTCACCGAAGCGCAGGTGGGCGCGCCCATCGGTCTCCACCTCGACCACGAACCCCTGGTCGAAGCGGTCGGAGGCGAGCAGGTCGAGCCGTGGACGCCACACCGCCGACTCGCCGGTGAGCTCGATGATCGGCATGCACTGACGCGGGTCCTGGTGCAACAGCCCGACGGCCGGCGTGTCGCGCTGGAACGCCTGCGCCCAGGCGATCGGGGCCTCGCTGACCACGGGGCGCCATCGCGGCAGGTCGGCCACGGTGAGGGCGACGTCGGGCGCGGTCATCGCGTGGTGGGCGAGCACGAGGTTGCCGTGGGCCACCGTGCACACGGCGGTGTTGCCCACCCGCCACCGGGGACCGCGGAGGTGACGACCAGGTCGAAGGGGAGGGCGTCGGCGACCGCCCAGGTGACCTCGAGCAGCTTGATGTTCCCCTCCACCGGGTCGACCGACGGTTCCACCTCCACGAGGCGCACGACGTGGCGGACGGTGGGTCGGCGTCGTTGGCGCGGCCCGTCTGCGGGCTGCTGCACCTGCTCGAGCAGCAGGTAGTCGCCGGGCACCAGCCCGAGCGGGTGCTTGTTGACGAGCGTGGCGCGGGTGGCCCCGGCGGGCAGCGTGCACGCCACCCCGCCCCAGGTGTAGATCGTGATCTCGTTGCGGGCGTGGAGCGGTTGGATGCGATCGAGCAGCGTGAACGCCACCGCGCCACCGGCGAGCAGGTCGCGAGCTGGTCGGCGTCGACGGTCGCGTGCTCGACCCCACCGGTCACGACGAGGGTCTCGTCGGCGTCGAGTCCCTCGGTCTCGACCGGCGAGTTGGCGGTCACCGCGAGGTGAAGCCACGTGCGTGCCGTGCAGCCCTCGTGCACGCGGTAGTCGAGCAGGCGGGCATGGCGGCGCACGGAGATGCGGCTGCGCGCCGTGCCGAGGTACGCCTCGGTGGCGGCGGCGTCCTGGCGGTACGACATGCGATCGGCGGTGTGGGCGAGCGCCTCGACGACGGTGACGAGGGGATCGGCCGGGTTGCGCTCGGTCCAGCCCGGTACGAGTTGGGCGAGGCGGTCGAGCATCAGCCGGCGGAAGCCGTCGTAGTCCTTGGCGAGGTAGTCGACGATCGGGTCGGCGCTGACGCGGGCGCGGCCGAGCGCCGGTGGCTCGCAGTCGAGGTCGCTCGGGCAGTTGGCCTTGAACGAGAACAGGCGCGCCGACAGCACGGGATCGAAGGACTTCGGGGCGCTGTGGTCGGCCGGACTGCGCACGATGCGCAGGGCGTACGGCGAGAAGTCGCCGGCGCGGTCGACGGTGACCGTCAGCACGTCCGTCGCCGCCGTCACCGACACGACGCCGATGTTGCGGATCCGTTCGCCGCCCTCGATCACGACGTTGGACGGCCCGAGGGCCGGTGACTGCCGGCACGCCGCCGCTCTCGCCCGGCAGCGGGTGGAGGAACCCGACGTGCAGGATGCGCTGGTCGGCGGGGTCGACCTCCACCCAGTCGATCCCGTTGAACGTGCTGGCGGCGTCGGCGACGTCGTGACGGCGCTCGTCGTCGGTGCACGTGACGGACAGCAGCGGATCCATCACCCCACCCCCACCCTCGCCCCCCCAGCCGCCCGGAATCTTCGGTCTGCGGGGTCATCCGGCGCTCCGTTGAAGCGGGTCGTGACGACGCGGCCGCTGGTGAGGATGCGATAGCGCACCGTGATGCGCACGGTCGTGTCCTCCAGCTCGAGGTCGACGTCCTCGGCCTCGATGACGTCGGCGAGCCAGCGCTGCAGCCCGCCGCGGACCGAGAGCTCGGCGGCGCCGACGACGGTGGCGTCGATCGGGGCGAACACGAGGCGGTCGAGCCCGCAGCCGAACTCGGGGCGGTTGATCCGCTCGCCCGGCGCCGTGAACAGCACGGCCTCGACCATGTCGGCGACGTGGTCCTCGTAGGTGGCGACCGCCGAGCGCCCGCGCTGGTCGACGTGCCACGGGAAGGCGAGGTCAGGCATCGGCTCGCTCCTTGTCGATCCCGTTCATGTCGCGATCGCTCGCGTCTGGAAGCCGGCGACCACCGGCGGGCCCTGCGGGATCTGCTCGGCGCTCTGGCACAGCCCGGTGCTGGTGGCGATCAGCACCGGCGTGCCGTTGACCTTCACCCGCGCCGCCGGCACCGTCCACTGGATCTTCACGCACGGTTGCGGCTTGGTGCCGGTGCCGATCGGCACCTGGAACGGGCAGCCCGCCACCGGGAACGTGTCGGTCAGGAGGAGCACCGGCATCCCGCCGACCAGCACGCGGGCGTTGGCGGTGACGGGTGACGACGGTGCCGAGTGGGTGCAGGTGATGCCCGCCCCGACGTGCAGCATCGGGCCGGGCATCAGGTCACCACCAGGGCGCCGGCGTTGATGGTGACGGTCGGGCCGTTCATGGCGATCGACGCTCCCTTGCCGTTGGAGATCGTGATGCCGACGTCGTTCATCGAGATGAGCGCGCCGGTGGTCGTCTTGAGCAGGATCCCGCCGGTCGGCCCCGGGACGTCGGACAGCATGAACGTCATCTGACCCTGGGTCTGGAACACGATCGGCGGGGTCACCGGCGGGGCGGCGTGGGCGAGGGCGGGCACGTCGGCGGCGCTGCCGTACCAGCAGCCGGTCCAGATCGGGTGGTCGGCGTCGCCCTGCTCGAACTCCACCCACACGCCGGTGCCCGGGTTCGGGATCATCCACGCGCCGGCCTGGATGCCGCCGATCGGGAAGCACGGCATCGCCCACGTCGACGGCGGCAGCGTCACGTCGGGCACCGTCACCATGATCCGCCCGCGCTGCTCGGGGTCGATGTTGTTCACGACCGTCCCGCGGAACTTGCCGTAGTACTTCGTCATTGATGCACCATCGCACGGTGCTCGGCGTGGCTCGGCCTTCGATGGTGGTGCACCAATGAGCCTTCGGCGCCGTACTGCTGGTTCGCTCGCTCGAGGACTCGCTCTCTCACACTGCCACCTTCGTTCCGAGGGCCACCTGGGCGTTGCGGCTCAGCGTGAACCGCTGCTTCAGCTCGCCGGGCTTGAGCGAGGTGGTGACGCTCTTGACCGCGTACTCGCCGTCGTAGGCGGGGCCGGCGCCGCGCACACCGACCAGCCGACGGCACTGCAGCAGCTGGCCGTAGCGCAGGACGTCGAGCGACCCCGAGCCGCTGATGACGTTGGCCGACTGCGCCGCCCGGGCGAGGCCACGCGACATGGTCTGGACCGCCTCCATCCGCGCCGTGCTGTCGTCGCTCTTGTCGCGCCCCGTCTGGCGTTCGATGTTCATCCGCTTGTACGAGAGCGGGATCGGGATCTTCGAGCCGAGCGGCGGCGACAGCGGCGTGAGGTCGGGCAGCGGGATCGGGATCGGCACCTTCAGCTGCTCGGGGTAGACGGTGAGGATGTACACGGTGCGCTGGATGCCGTCGAAGGAGAACGACAGCGACTCGACGTTGGACGAGGCGTCGGAGTTCACGGTGAGCGCCGGCTGCGGCCGGTCCGACGCGCACGTCGGGTCCCCAGTAGGCGACGTTCATCCCGGGCGTCGGGCCGGGCTCGACGA
Organism: Ilumatobacteraceae bacterium; assembly: GCA_963719295.1. Lineage (GTDB taxonomy): Bacteria > Actinomycetota > Acidimicrobiia > Acidimicrobiales > Ilumatobacteraceae > Desertimonas. The sequence continues at coordinate 17,876 of CAVRBV010000028.1, read as the reverse complement.
AGAACGTGTAGCCGACGTCGTCGGCGAGGCGGGTGATGTACGTGTACGCCGTGCCCTGCACCTGGGGGATCTTGGTGATCGGGTTGGGCACGAACAGCAGCGGGCTGGGGATGACGAGCGGCACGCAGCCGTAGGCGGCGAACGGAGCGAGCAGCGTCAGCACTCGCGCCTCGGCCGGCATCGGCAGCGGCAGCCCGGACATGTCGATCAGGTCCATCATCTGGCTCACGTCGACGCCGGTGATCGACAACGACGAGCCGCCGGCGTCGTTCGACTTGGAGACGTCGTGGCGGGTGATCACGCCGTCGGAGAGCACGGTCGGGCGTCCGTCGATGTGCACGACGATGAGCATCCGGTTGGGCGGGTCGAGGGTGCGCCCGGCGAGCATGCGGTCGAGCGACGACGACGCCCCGAGCGCCAGGCGGATCTGGAACCCCGAGCGCTGGCCGGCGTTCTGCGTGACCTGCACCTCCTGGACGGCGTCGATCAGGTCGGCGGGGGCCGGCGAGAAGGTGATCGGGCCGAGCAGGATCTGCAGCTTGACGCCCCTAGGCATGCTCCACCTCCCTACGCATCGAGGTCTCCCGCGCCCGGGAAGCCCTCGGGCAGCGCCACCCGCACGGTGCGGCCGGGCACCTCGAGCTCGTCGGCGTCGAAGGCGCCGTTGGCGTCGCAGAGCTGCCAGAACAGCGTCGGGTCGCCGAGGGCTCGGGCGGCGATCAGGTCGGCGCGATCGCCGGGACCGACGTCCTGCCAGCCGGCCATGGCGAGGCGCGTGGCCGGCGGGACGAAGCGGCGACGGAAGTACACCGAGTCGTTCCCGGCGGCGTCGCGGCGCACGGCCAATCCGACACCGGCGTAGCGGCTCGTCGGTGCCGCCGCCGATGCCGCGGCGACGACGGGCATCCCCGACGCCTGGAACGCCTGGGCGCTGGTCACCGGCGAGGACGCCGCGATGAGCGCCTCCGCCGCCGTCGAGCCAGCGGCGACGAGGGCAGGGTCGAGCCCGCTCATCTTTCGGCCTCACTCGCTCGCTGCGCTCGGCAACGGGTCTGGGCTCTCGCCATGTGCGGTTGTTTGCTCTGGAAGCCGGATGTGGCCTGGGCGTGGCGCCGGGTCTGTGCCCCGTTCGCCGCAAACTGGTCACTCTGCGTCTCAAACGGCGATCTGGTCACCGAGATTCTCGATATCGAGAACCTGGGTGACCAGATTGCCGATTTCGGGCCGACGTGACGCCGACGGTGGCGCGCACACGCTTCGAGAGCAGACAACCGTCGCACGAGCGTGCTCGAACCCGTCGCGTCCGGGCTCGATTTCGAAACGTCACACACGGTCGATCCCCAGGTCGGTGAGGCGGCCGCCGCGGGCGCGGCCGGAGAGCTGTTCGAGCTGGCGGTGGGCGGCCATGGCGTACGACCCGGCGCGTCCGTTGGGGCCGACGTCGTTGACGGTGAGCACGCGCAGGCCGAGTCGCACCTTGGCGCGGATCGGGTTGAGCATCGGATCGAAGGCCTCCTCGACGATCGAGAGCTCGGTGAGCTTCACCGGCAACAGGCGGCGGCGGCCGAAGGCGAACAGCACGAGCGGCGCCGGCGCCGGGACGATCTCGAGCATCCCCGCCGCCATCAGCGCGGCGGCGTCCTGCACCGACGTCGCCGTCGGGTAGATGAGGGTCTCGATCGCGGCCAGCTGGGCGGCCAGCCCCGAGGCGACGGTCTCGGCGTTGCTCGCCGGGAACTCGAGCTGGTCGGTGGCGTCGAGCTCGGCCTCGACGGTGATCGTCTGCACCGGCGGGCCGGTCAGGCGCAGGGCCTCGCTGTGCGCCGCGCCGTCGGCGCCGCTCGCCTTCAGCTGGAAGGCGCGGCTCAACGAGTCCGGGTTGTACTGCAGGGTGATCACCCGCTGCACCGCGCCGCTGTCGGGGTCGACCACGACGAGGCCGCCACGCAGCAGGCGCGGGCTGATCGGCGTCGTCACTTGGTGGCTCCCTTCTTGAGCGTCTTCGCCCATGAGATGTTCTTCGCCGTCGCCTTCTTGACGACGGCGTGGAACGACTTCGGGCTGAGCCCGTCGAACGACAGCTGGGCGTTGCCCAGCTCGGACACCTGGATCTGTCCCGTGCTGACCGTGGTCGACTCCTCACCGGTCATCGGGTTGTCCCGACCGAAGGCGATCTTCGTGCTCTCGACCGTGAGCGAATCCAGGGAGATCGGCCCGATCGCACCCGGGAGGTTGCGTCCCTTGCCGCCCTTGGGCGCCGCCCGCCCGAGGCCGCCGGCGGCGCGCAGGTGGGCGAGGCCGTTGGGTGCCAGGATCACCTCGCCGGTGATCGGGCTGCCGGCGGCCGTGGTGTAGTCGAGCGGGATCTTCACCGACGAGGGGTTGGTGACCGACAGGTCGGCCTGCACGTCGAAGATCTGCAGGCGGCCGGGTGGATCCGGCTTCTTCAGCGGGTCGTCGGCGAGCTTCTGGGCGAGCCACACGCGGTCGGCCTGGTGCGCCGCCGACACGAGCGTCCACAGCCGCACCTCGCCCGAGTTCGACGCCCGGCTGGTCTCACCGCTGGCGAGCGTCCACGAGAGCAGCTTGACGTCGTCGGCCGACGTCAGCAGCTCGATCGGGATGAGCACCGGGGCGGCGACCGGCCAGGCGACGGCGCCGGCGGCCAGGGCCTTGGTGTTGAGCCAGAGCTCGAGGTTGTCGCCGTTGACCTTGAACTCGATGTTGACGCCCGGCGGCAGGCCCGAGCTGATGCCCTCGGCCAGCTTGTCGACGTTGATCGCGCCGTCGTGGAAGGCGAGGTGGATCGGCAGGTAGAAGTCGAGGTACTTCTCGAAGGCCACCCCGAAGTCGATCGAGCCGTTGAGGTGCTCGAGCACGTCCTTGAACGGCCGCAACGCCTTGATCAGCTTGTCCCAGCCCTCGAGGATGTCGTACATCGAGGTGGTCGAGCCGCCCGTCTTGCCCTTCGACAGCTTGGCGAAGTCGAGGTCGAGCACGGCGTTGTCGATCGTGAGGTCGGGGATCGTGCCGCTCCCGGCGAGCAGGTCGACGTCGATGTCACCGGCGACCGCCGCGCTGAACACCATCAGGCGCAGACCCCAGTCGTCGTTGACGTAGAACAGCCCGGTCAGCTCGGCGCCCTCGACGGTGAGCTGCTTCTCCTCCTTGCCGCTCTCCTTGGTGCGCTGCCGGAAGCGCACGCCCTTGGAGCTGATGCCCCACTCCTGGGCGCCGAGCGGGGCGGCCGGGTTCATCAGCCACAACCGCTCCTTCTCGCTGCCGAGCGTGGCCGCGATCGCCTCGATGCGCGGGTCGCGCAGGTCGAGGTCGAGGCCGTCGGCGCCGAGGAAGTCGATCGTGAGCTTGCCGGCGCGGACGTCGGCGTTGCCCTTCAGCCGTCCGGTGATGTCGGCCTCGACCCACGGCAGGTTGAACCCCTCGAGGAGGAACTTGCCGCGCATGTCGAAGCCCTTGCCGGTCTTGTCCGGCTTGACCTCGAAGCCGGGCGCCCCGGCCGGCGCCTCGAGCGAGATCGGCCCGAGCAGGGCCGGCTGCGTCTTGTTGAGCGTGATCGAACCGGTGCCGGGCAGGATCACCTTGATGCCCGTGGCGGAGGGGTGCTCGATGCGCAGCTGGCGCAGGTACAGCGCCTTCAGCCGCCCCTTGGGGTCGCCGGGTGGGTTGAGCTCGATGCGGGCGCGGGCGGTGATGTCGCGCAACGTGAGATCGCCCTCGCCCTCGGCGATCTGGATCCCGAGCGAGGGGCCCAGCCAGTCGAGCTTGTCGACGATGATGTTGTCGAGCTTCAGCCCGTCGCTGCCGTCCGGACCGATGTCGATGTAGTCCTTGTGGATGTCGATGACGCCCGTGTCGAGGCCGCCGAAGGAGAGGTGGTGCTGGTCGGCGTCCTCGGTCTCGCCGACGCCGACGTCACCGCCGAGGCCCCGGGCGCGCGCCACGATGCGCCCGTCGCGGAAGAAGTCGAGCGAGATCGAGTCGGCGCTCACCCCGGCGCTGATGTGCAGGGCGGCGGCGACGCGCCCGGAGACGTCGAGCGCACTGCGGCCGACATCGACGTGGCCGGACGTGACGCCCTCGACGCTGTCCCAGTGCAGCTTGGTGGCGACGATGTTCTGCGCCGACAGCGGCTTCGAACCGGGCGCCGCCGGCTTCGGGCCGCGTCCGAGGTGGAGGTCGATGAGGCCGTCCTCGTAGCGCAGGTCGTCGCTGGTGATCGACCCCACCTTGAGCTCGTCGAGCTGGAGCTCCTTGTGGCCCTTCTTGATCGTGCCGTCGGGCTGCTTGGTGTCGGACTCGCTCTGCCACCACCCCTTGACGCGGATCCCGGTGAGCTTCGTCGAGCCCTTCGCAGTGATGTGCGAACCGCCGGCGGTGTGCCAGTCGATCGAGCGCACGTCGACGTCGATCGGACCGAGGTCGTCGAACCGCAGTCGTCCGCTCGCCTCCTGGGTGAGGCGACCGTTGAGCGATGCCTTGCGGATCCGCACCTTGCCGTCCGGGGTGTCGATGGCCCCTTCGAACAGCTCCACGCCGCGCAGGTCGACCTGGCGGTCGCCGCCCTTCAGGAACTCGACGCCGAGCGCGCTCGACTGCTCGCGGGCGGTGCCGCTCAGGCCGGCGGGCAGCGCCGCCGAGTCGAGCTGGCCGGTGATCGTGGTCGGGCCGCCCTCGAGGGCCCGGCTGAGCACGTTGAACTTGAGCTGCTCGAGCTGCTCGACGCCGAGCTTGCCGCTGTAGCTCCACTCCTTCGAGCTCATGTCGAGCACGAGGTCGCGCAGCCAGAAGCCGATCAGCTTGCCGCTCGTCGCCTCGACGCGGTAGCCCGGCGCCGGCTGCGACACGTCCATGCCGAGCTGGTCGGCGTTGATCTCGGCGATGCGCAGCGACTTGATCGTGACGGCGTCGACCTTGCGCTTGGCCACGTCCACCTTGGCCCGCGACGGCGCGGAGGCGTCCCGGGTGAGCCGGGGTCGCGGCGCGGCGGCCGTGGTGACCGCCGTGCCGACGACGATGTCGGCCTCGATGCGCGTCGTCGTGGTGGTGCCGTTGGCGAAGATCGAGCGGTCGGGCGAGCGGTAGTTGAGTCCGCTCAGCGAGGCCGACTCGGCCACGAGGTCGGGGATGTGGAAGGTGTTCCCTTCCGGCACGACGCGGCCCGACAGCCCGGTGAACGACAGCTTGGCCAGTTCGACACCGGCGGCGTCGACGCCCTCGACGTCGAGGGTCTTGGCGCCGAAGCGGGCGACGGGCTGGGTGCCCGCCAGGCCGTAGTGATCGAGCACGCCGGCGAGATCGGGGGCGAGCTGGCCCTCGCCGCCTGCCAGCTCGATGCCGGCGCGCACCTCGGTGCCGGCGACGCGGGCGACGCGATCGGTGCCGCTCTCGATGCCCTCGATGTCGAGCGAGCTGGCGACGACGTCGACACCGAGGCGGTCGGGCACGAGGTTGGCGTGGACGGCGCCGATCTGCACGTCGCGCACGGCGATCCCGAAGAAGTGGGCGGCCTGGTCCCGCAGCTCCTGGCGGCGGGCCTCCTCGGCCGGGGTGCGCCAGTCGCCGACGAGGCGTCCGTCGGCGCGGCGCGGGGCGTCGGCGACCGTGGCGCGCTGGCGCGGGCGGGCGCACGTCACGCAGCCACTGCACCCAGCGTTCGAGATCGGCGCGATCGGTCGAGCCCTCCGGCAACATCTCGGCCTGGGCGACGAGCATCTCGATCGAGTTGGCCGGCTCGGCCGGGATGGCGTCGAGCGCCTCGAGCTCGCGCAGCATGTCCACCCACCGCAACAGCTCGGTTCGGGCCCGACCCTCCGGCATCGACGCCAGGCGCTCGAACACCTCGCGGGACGACGGGATCGAGCCGCGCACGCGCAGGGCGGGATCACCGGGGCGGGCGGGATCGCGGCGCAGGCGGACGCCGGCGACGGTGGCGCTCACGCTCGCCTGGCGCGCCACGTCGGCGATCGACGGACCGCGGCCCTCGCTCTGGAAGCGGGCGACGAGCTGCTCGTCGGGCAGATAGTCGCCGAGGCGGGACGGGGCGGACGCCTCGGCGTGGATCGCGCCGATGTCGAGCCCGGCCGCCTCCACCGTGCCGCTGAGTCGACCTACGCCCACCGAGCCGACGTCGACCGTGGCGCCGGCCGTCTGGCGCAGCTGCGCCGAGAGCTTGACCATCGTCCGGCGCTGTTCGTCGGTGATGCCGTTCTCGTTCCAGCGGTGCTCGGACTCGAGCTTGTCGAGCTGAGCCTCGGCGTCCTTCAGCGACATCAGCTCGTCGTTGAGCTTCTTGCGCTCGGCCTCGAGGTCGGGGCGGGCGACGTCGATCGCAGACTTGATGCGGCGGTCGAGCGAGTCGATCTGATGACGCAGGTACGTCGGCCGGCTGAAGCCGACGCCGAGGAACACGTCCTTGATGGTGACCGACTGCACCTGCTGCTGGCCGGCGAACGACAACCCCTCGAGGTCGATCTCGCCGATGTCGATGGCGAACGAGCGCAGCATCGCGGCGGCGTCCTTCGCCCGCTCGCTGACCGTGCGCGGCTTGCGGAACGTGCCGTCGGTGATCAGCCCGAGAGCGCCCTCGGCGATCGGGGTGACGACCTGGTTGGCGACGTAGCGAGGAGAACTGCTCGGCCACGAAGCCCGAGCCCGCCGTGAGGGGGCTGATCAGGGCGCCACCGATCGACGACAACCCGGGGATCGTGCCGGTGAGGGCGAGGATGTGCGACAGGGCGTTGAGCAGCGGACCGATCACGGGGATCGGGATCGTCTTCGGCGGCGCCGGGACGGTCAGGTCCTCGGTGCCGCGCTGGCCCGCCTTGAGGTGCAGCGGCTGGAGCATCAGGCGGGTGGCGGCGACGAGCGTCTCGGCGGTCGCCAGCACGATGTCGGTGATGTCGATCTGCTCGGCGTCGAGCGAGGCGGCCGCCGGGCGGTGGTAGCCGCGGTCGGAGAAGTCGGTGACGATGCGCAGCCCGCGCAGCGTCGCCTTGCCGGTGCGCACCGACATGCCCGGCATGATGTGCATCAGGCTGGCGAGGTCGAGCGAATCGAGCTCGAGGCCGAGGCGACCTTCGGCCGGCCGGATCCAGATCGACACCTTGTTGGTGTCGATGCGCCGCTCGGTGTCCTTGCCGTCCTTGGTCTGCCTCGACTTGGTGCCCTGGGTCTTGCCGGCGGCGGTGACCGCCTTCTTGGCCTGTGACTTGCCGGCCTCGCGGGGCGCCAGCTTGGCGCCTTCGATGTCGCCGCCGAGGATGTACTGCACCAGCTCGAGGTCGACGTCGTCGAGACGCATCTCGGGACTGAGCAGGGCGCCGAGGATGTCGCCGAGCAGGCCGAAGATCTGCGGGGTCGACACGAGGAAGCGGCCGATCGCGCCGAATGTCTCGGCGAGCTGCTGCGGGGCGCGGAGCGCCTCCGGCTCGAAGTGGGGGTTGGTGATCTCGTCGTACAGGCCGAGGTCGGTGACGAGCGTGCCCAGTCCCTTCACCTTGTCGGCCCGCACGTCGCGCGACTGCAGGAACACCCATCGGCGGTCGTCGAGGGCGTAGAGCTGGATGATCAGCGAGCGCAGCTCGGTCTCACGTGCCGGCACCCACAGGCGACGGTCGCGGAGCTTGTCGCGGATGCGCTCGCGGGCCTTCAGGCCGGCAGCGGCGGCGATCGCCGTGATGCCGTGCGACGAGCGCATCTCCGTGGTCATGTTCGACTTGATCCGCGCCCAGCGGTCGGGGTCCTCCTCCTCGAGGCGCGTCTGGTCGGCGGCGGGCAGGCTGCGCACCAGTTGGTAGGCGAGCCACGCCTCGCGGGCGGTGACCGCCCAGTCGAAGATGCCGTACGACAGCAGGGCGCGGGCCTGGCGCTCGAGGTGCCGTGGGTCGCGCACGGCCAGCACCTCGAGCACCTCGCTGCGCCACATCTCGTTGAGCAGGTAGGCGTCGGGCAGCTCGGCGAGGAGGCGGTCCATGTGACCGAGCGTGTCGAGGCGCTGCACGGCGGTCTGGAGTAGGCGCTGGCGGTCGCCCTCGCCACGCGATCCGGTGGTGCCGGTGCGGCCGAGCTGGAGCAGGCGGCGGAACAGCTCGACGGCCTTCGGTCCGCTCAGGCCTTGACGGACCGCGGCATCGATCTCCTTGACCGCCGCCGTGGCGTCGGTGGTGAGCTTGTCGACGGTCTTGGGGTCGAAGGCGCCGGCGCCCTTGCCGACGCCGCGGTAGCGGCCCTCGAGCACGTCCTCGGCCGGGATGTTGTCCTCGAGGCGTTGGAACCACTTGCCGTCGTCGAGGCGCTTCCAGCGCTCCTGGGCATCGAGCGGCAGGCTGCGCACGAGGAGGTAGGCGAAGCGCGCCTCGCCGTCGCGGACGCACCAGTCGAACAGGCCGTACGACAGGAGCTTCTCGATCAGGGCGAGGTTTCGCGACGGCTCGCGGGCGGCGAGCACGAGCAGCAGCTTCGACGAGGACGACCCCTCCGACGATCGCTGCTGGTCCGACAGCGCCCCGAGCAGGCGGGCGATCGCCCCTTGCCCCTCGAGCACACCGACGGCGTACCGGAGGCGGTCGCCGGGGTTGGGGGTGTCGAAGGTCGCCGCCGCCTGGGTGTCGGCCCCGTCGCCCGGGGCGGCGTCGGTGCGCTGGGTCGAGGCGTCCTTCGTGGCCGGCGCCGGCGTCGGGGCCAAGCGCGGCGAGCAGGTCGATGGCCGCGAGGGCGGAGCTCTCGTCGGGATCGGCGAGCTTGGCGGTGACCTTGGCGATGACCTCCTTGATGTCACCGTCGGCGCCTAGCGACGTCTGGTCGGTGGAGTCGGCGAGGAGGGTGCGCCACAGCTCGTCGAGGGCGGCGAGGTCGCTGCCGGGCGGCGCCGGGCCCTTGATCAGGGCGACGAAGAACTGGCGGCGGTCGCCGCGCATCAGCTCGAGCAGCACGCTCGGCAGCAGCCCGTGGAGCACGCTCCACGCCGCCCGCTGGGCGACGTCGTCGAACCCGCGGGTGTCCAGGCCCTCGACGTTGGCCGCCTTGATGGTGCGCAGCTGCATCGGCGCCAACGCCGAGAGCGCGGCCACTGCGGCCGCCGGGTAGGTGCGGTGGTGGCTCGTCTCCAGGCCTGCCGTCAGGTCGGTCTTGTTCGACGTCGGCAGGCTGTCGACGAGGGCGCGGGCGATGAGGAACGGGAACGTGTCGAGGATCTGCAGGCAGTTGCGCACGTCCCCGCCGTCGACCCACAGCCCGTTCAGGTGCCCGACGATGCGCTCGCGCTCCTGGGCGAAGCGCCGCTGTACGACGCGGCCGATCGCCGCCTGGCGCAGGCCCACGCCGACGTCGTCGGCTTGCTGCTCGCTGAGCCCGGCGGGCACGGCGAACACCGGCGTCGTCTCGGTGGCGGGTGGCTTGGGCACCGTGCCGACGTCGCCGCGCTCGGCGGCGAGGGCGCCGGCACGGAGCTCGGCGACGGGCTCCCACACCTCCCCTCGTGACCGCCACGCCGTGGCGATCTCGCGTGCCTCGACCTCGGGATCGAGCCAGCGCGCCGGCGGACGTGGCCCGCGACGGCGTGCCGGGCCGGGCGGCTCGGGCGCGCTGCTGGGCGACGTGCACCAGTTCGTGCACGAGCACCTCGGCCCCGGCCGGGCCGAGGTTCGGGGCGAGGTAGACGGTGCGGCCCTCGGTGAGGCCCCGCGTCCCGAAAGCGAGGGCCCGCCGCCCGTCGGCGGGTGTGGCCAGCGTGACGTCGCGGCCGGCGAGGCCGAGCTGGGGACCGACGGTGTCGACGAGGCGGCGGTGCCGAGCGGCGAGGGCGTCGTTGTCGGCGCGGGCCGCCGAACGGTCGGCGGTGACCGCGGCGTGCTCGGTGCCGGCCGGGGCGCTCATGCCGTTCGCTCGACTTCGGTGGGAGCGGCGGGCCGGGCGAGCTGCGACCAGATGCGGTCGGCCACGCCGCTGGCCAGCGCGCCGATGTCGTGTCGTGTGGCCATGCGCACGGGCGCCGGCGCCGCATCGTCGCGTCCGGGCGCGACCGGCAGGCCGCGCTCGCGCAACAGCTGGGCCAGCCGGCGCTCGACGGCGTCACCGAACGCGCCGGGGTTGGCCAGCTCGACGCCGTGCACGACGATCTCGTCGACGTCGATCGTCACCGCCGTCCTCCCGTCTGTGTCAGGAAACACGACGTCGGCGGTCGATCTTCCTGCCCGGGGGCCGCGCCCCCGGCTCGCTGGCGCTCGCTCCCCATCGCCGCCCGGCTCGCTAGCGCTCGCGCGGTCGGCGTGGAGCTTCGCTCCACCTGACACAGAAGGCGGATGCGCGCTCACCACGCCCCCAGTTCGGCGAGCGGGCGCTCGAGCTTCACCAGCTCGGCGACGGCGGCGGCGCGGATGTGGTCCATGCGCACCGGTGCGTCCTCGGCCGCGGCGAGCAGCACGGCATGGGCGGCGACCGACGTGATGTCGCCGCCGGTCAGGTCGACACGGGCGAGGCGTTCGATGTCGAGGCCCTCGGTGGCCACGGCCGACGAGAACGCCCGCGACCACAGCTGCGCCCGCTGCTCCGGATCGGGGTGGGGGAACTGCACCACGTAGCGCAGGCGGCGCATGAACGCCGGGTCGAGCGCCGAGCGCAGGTTGGTGGTGAGCACGACCACGCCGCGGTACTGCTCGATGCGCTGCAGCAGGTAGGACACCTCGAGGTTGGCGTAACGGTCGTGGCTGTCGCGCACTTCGGACCGCCGTCCGAACAGAGCGTCGGCCTCGTCGAAGAGCAGCAGCGTGCCGCCACAGTCGGCGGCGTCGAAGACCTGGCGGAGATGCTTCTCCGTCTCGCCGACCCACTTGCTCACGACGGAGGCGAGGTCGACGCGGTGCAGGTCGAGCTGGAGCTCACCGGCCAGCACCTCGGCGGCGAGGGTCTTGCCGGTGCCGCTCGGGCCGCTGAACATCACCGAGAGCCCGTGCCCGCGCTTGCTGACCCGGGCCGCCGTGAGCGCGTGCACCCGACGCCGTCCGGCCGCCGCGGCGGCGATCTGGCGCACCAGTTGCAGTTGCGTCGGCGGCAGCACCAGGTCGTCCCACGTCGCCCGCGGCTCGATGCGCTGGGCCAGACCGGACATGCGGTGGCGGACCGTCGCCGCACACCGCGCCAGGGCCGCCAGCGGGTCGGCCGGCCCGGCGAGCGACCATCGCTCGGCGCGGCGGATGTCGGAGTGCGAGAAGTCGAACTCGTCGGCGAGCCGCTCGGCGATCGGCGCTCCGTGTCGCGATCCGAGCACCTCGGTCCACAGGGAAAGCTGCTCGTCGCGGGGCGGGCGCGGCACCTCCAGCGACGCGCCGACGCCGCGCAGGGCGACCGAGCTCGTCGCCGACAGCACGACGCGACCCTCGAGCCGGGCGAGCAGCGCTTCGGCGGCGGCCACCACGTCGGGTGGCGCGTCGTCACACTCGATGACGAGGGCGAGCACGTCGAGGCGCGCCTCACGGTTCCACAGGCGGGCCAGGGCGTCGCGTTCCACGGCCCCGACGGGCACGTCGCGCGCCGACAGGCGGTGCACACGCGCCCCGGCGCGGGCGCCGGCAGCGGCGGCGATGTCGAGGCGGTCGTCGGCGTCGGGCCCGTGCAGCAGCACGGCGGCCGACCGGCCGGCGTCGTCCCACGCACTGGCGAGCCGGGTCGCCAGCTCGCGCCGCGACGGGGAGAGCGTTCCGGTCGGGGGGTGCACCGCGGCGACGTACGGGGCGAGGCGCTCGTCGAGCGTCGGCCGGCCCTGGAGGTGGTGGAGGATGCGCTCGTCGAGCGCCACCGGCGCGCCGAGCAGCGGGCCGTCGCCGACCACCAGGAGTCGGAAGGAACGGAGTGGGCGGTCGGGCAGCAGGGCGTCCCATTCCGGCGCCGGGTGCTCGTCGAGCAACGTCCCGAACGTCACCGTCCCGCGCCCTTCGAGCGCCGACTCCGCCGCCGCGGCCACGACGTCGCGCTCGAACGCGGTCAGCCCGAACGCCTGCGCCAACCCGTCGAGGGCGCCGACCGACGGGCGAAAGCCGGACCGTTCGGTGCGGTTGTCGTCCATCGGTTGCGGGACGATCGCCGGGCGCCGGGTCATTGGTGCGCCCTGACGTCATGCGACATGTCTGCACCAGCGGCGGCGCACCAATGACCCGAAGACCGTGCCGGATGGTTCGCTCGCTCGAAGACTCGCTCCCTCACAGGCTCACCTGCGGGGAGTCGTAGCGGCCGCCGGCGCCGAGCGCGAGCGCGCTGTCGACGCCGTCGATGCCGAGCCGGGCGACGTAGGTGCCCTGCGCCAGCCGGGTGAAGGCGAAGGTGATCGAGGCGGTGTCGGTGTTGTTGCCGGTGACCCCGTTGTTGGCGGGAGCCGGCAGGGCCGCGCCCCGCGGCGGGCGATCGGCGGGCGCCGGCACCTCGCTCAGCAGCAGCACCGCGTGCTGGTCGCGGGCGACGCGAGGGGCAACGCCGACTTTGATCGTGCCGGTGGCGACGTTCACGCCGTCGACCGTCTCGGTGCTCGACGTGGTGACGGCGTTGGCCGCCAGCGTGATCGTCGGCCGCATCCCCACCGGATAGGCGTCGGAGGTCGCCGCCTGGTGGTCGACGGGAGGGTCGCCGAGCGGTACGAGTCGGGTGACGACGAGGCCGGCGACGCCGGCGCGCACGGCCGGCGTGAACGCCGACACCGGGACGCGCAGCTCGTGCTCGGTCAGGGTGGTCGGTGTGGCCACGGCGGCACCGAGGCGCACGGTCACGCCGTCGCCGCCGAAGCCGCGCCCGGTCACCACGAGCGTCGAGCCGGAGACGATCGGAGCGTTGGGCGGACCGTCGGAGGCGACGGAGTCGACCTCCGGTCCGTTCACGTCGGTGGTGGACGCGCCGACGCCGGCGACCGGCAGCGGCGCGGCGAACCCGCGTCGCGGGTCGATCAGCACCACGCCGACGTCGAAGTAGGCGCTCGGCCGGTATGGCGCGCTGAACGACGCCCACAGCCGCGACAGCTCCTCCGACGACGGGGTGGTGAGGGCGATCTTCACCAACTCGAGCTGGTCGGCGAGCCGGGACTGGGCGGCCGGCACCGGGATGGTCGGATCGGGCGGGTTCGGCGCCAGCGCCTTGCGGATCGCCGCCCGGGTGAGCACCGGCTCCTCGAAGAACGCCGCGACGACGTGGCCGAGGAGGATGTCGCCGGTGAACGAGTCCGACCCGTAGGCGCTGATGAGGTAGTGCAGGTCGGCCCCGAGCGGCGGAGCGGCGACGGCGTTGCCGCCGGCGTTGCGCGTGGGCGGGCCGATCGTCGCCCACCCCTGGTTGCGGCTGACCCGATAGAGGAAGATGTTGACGCCGTTCTTCTCCTGGGCGCCGGTGGGCACGCGGTCGGGGGGGAGCGCAGTGAACGTGAGGCCGCCGACCGCCGACGACACGCCGGACGCCGTGAGGTAGGCCGCCAGACGGCCGCGGATGACGGCGCTGACGGCCGCGAAGGCGTAGGCGGTACTCATTGGTGCACCATCGATCGTATCCGATGCGCGCCGGCCGCGTGCTGGTGCACCAATGAGCATCGACGACCGTGTCTGCTGGTTCGCTCGCTCGAAGACTCGCTCGCTCATAGCGCCGGCCGCCCGGTGCTGCCGAGGTACTCCTCGAGATCGGGACCGCGGTGCGGCGACGGCGCGCGGACAACGGGTGCGGCCGGCTCAGGAGCCATCACCGCCCGCACGTCGACGCGGCCGATGCGCACGTGGATCGGCGCCGGCGTGGCCGGCGGCCGCCGTTCGTCGTCCGGTCGATCGCGCGGTCGGGGCGGGGTGGCCGGCGTCAGCGGGGTCGGGGTCGATCGCGGTGCCCGCGGTGGTGCCGGCGCTGGGTCCGCCGCCGGCTCGGCGGCTCGGGCCGCCGCGGCGGCGGCCGCCGCCGGCACCGCCGCACCGCGCCGGCCAGGCGACGTTGTCGGAGCGACGGATCCGTGCTCGGCCTCGCCCCCGATGTCGTCGAGCGTCACGCGCACGACCGGCCGGGCGGCCGCGGCGGCGCGGATCGGTTGCTCGCGGAGCGGTCGCTGCTCCGGAACGGGGTCGGCGGCTGGCGTCGGTGCCGGGCTCTCCGTGGCAGCCGCCGAGGGTGGCGCTACCTCGTCCACGGGCTGCGCCGGGACGCTTGGCAACTGCGGACGCTCGCGCGGCGACGCGGTCGCCGCCTCGGCGGGCGCCGTCGTCGGCGGAGGCTCGAGCACGAGTGCCGGTGGTGCGGCGTCACCCGCGGCCGGCTCGTGGTCCTCGAGGACGATCGCCTGGACCGCCTCGAAGCGGGCCGGAACGTGGGCGTGCCACTCGTGCGGCTCGCCGGCCACGCGTTCGGCCAAGGCACGCAGGAACCCGGTCACGGTCGTTGCGCACCGGTGACGCGGCCGATCTGGTCACCCACGTTCTCGATATCGAGCACGTGGGTGACCAGATCGCCGAACGAGACGGAGGGTGACCAGATCGCGGGGGTCACGGGACGAGCTCCAGGTAGGCCGCTCGGCGCGCCGCGCCGAGAGCGAGGACGTCGTGCTCGCGCCAGCCGTAGGCACGGGCGAGGCGGTGCACCTCGCCGAGCAGTCGACGGGCGTGGGCCTCGACGACCGTCCAGGCGCAGTCGAGGAGGTCGAGCACCGGCGCGTCGGGACTGCCACAGGCCGGGCACGTGGACTCCAACGTCACCACGGCGAGAGGGTCGAGGGCCTCCAGCGCCGCCTCGATCTCGGCCACCATCGCGGCCGGCACGGGGGTGGGGAGCTCCGGATCGGCGGCGGTGACGCACCGTCCGAGCAACATCCCGGCGGCGACATCAGGGTCGTCCGCTCGCGCGGCGACGGCGGCGAGGTCGCGCGGGGCAGGGGCGCGCAGCGTGAGGCGGTGGCCGGCGGTGTCGATCGCACCGGCTGGCTCACCAGCGGTCCCGGCCAGCGCGACCAGGTCGGCGACGGGCAAGGTGACCTCCATCGCCTCGCCGCACGTGGCGCACGCCGCCGAGGCGTGCAGCGTGCCGCCGCACAGCGGGGTGACGAGCGCCATCGCGCTCGCCGCGACCGCACCCAACGGCCAATCCTCGGGGTCGTCGACAGCGCCGTCGGCGAGCGCCGCCACCAGCGCCGGCACGCGCCGCCACTCCGGCAGGGCCGCCGCGGCCGACCAGGCGTGCAGCCAGCGCTCGTCGTCGACCGCTGCGCCGGGGGGAGCCATGTGAACACCACCTGTCTGATGCGAGCGACCGGAGCGCCAGCGGAGGGAGCGTCCGGCGGCGGCCTGCGTGGCCGGGGAACGCAGTGGACCGTTCAGGGCTCGGTGAACGAGGGCTCGCTGGGCTCGACGACCGCGTAGTCGCGCTCCCAGCCCTCGTTCTCGAGCTTGATGTGCTGGATCGCCACCGCGTTGGCGTTGGCGTCGAGGTCGGGCAGCGACTGGAACTCCGACACCCAGCAGCGGAAGATGCGATAGGCCTGCACC
Source organism: Ilumatobacteraceae bacterium (assembly GCA_963719295.1). Taxonomy (GTDB): domain Bacteria; phylum Actinomycetota; class Acidimicrobiia; order Acidimicrobiales; family Ilumatobacteraceae; genus Desertimonas. The sequence goes on along the minus strand of CAVRBV010000028.1, from coordinate 2,370 downwards.
ACCTGGCCGGCCTCGTTCATCAGCTCGACGATGACGTCCTTGCGGAAGTCCGCGAGCGACACCTCGACGCCGAGGCCCGAGCCGAGGTTCCACACCTTGTTCGCCCACCGCTCGAACTCGGGGTCGTGGGTGACACCACGCTCGAGGGTGACCGCCTCGAACTCGGTGCGCCCGGGCGATTTGCGGCTGCTCGAGGGGTCGCCGCCGTCGCGGTGCTTGACGACCTCGGTCGTGCGCTTGAGCGAGCTGACCTTGCTGACGCCGGCCACGTAGCGGCCGTCCCACTTCACGCGGAAGTTGAAGTTCTTGTAGGGGTCGAACCGGGTGGGGTTCACGGTGAACTGTGCCATGGGGTGCTCCTCCGTCAGGCGGTGGTCTGGCCAGCGAGCTGCTGGATGCGGATGACGACGAACTCGGCCGGCTTCAGCGGGGCGAATCCGACGAGGACGTTGACGATCCCGCGGTCGACGTCGTCGGCCGTGGTGGTCTCGGAGTCGCACTTCACGAGGTAGGCGTCGCCCGGCGACGCCCCGGCAAAGGCACCCTTGCGGAACAGGTCATGCATGAACGACGTCAGGTTCAGGCGCAGCTGCGACCACAACGGCTCGTCGTTGGGCTCGAACACGGCCCACTTGCGTGCCGCGGAACACGCTCTCCTCGATGAACAGGGCGAGGCGTCGCACCGGCACGTACTTCCACTGGCTGGCGAGCAGGTCGGCTCCGTCGGTGGTGCGCGCGCCCCAGTTGACTGTGCCGGTCACCGGGAACACGCGCAGCGAGTTGAGGCCGAGCGGGTTGAGCAGCCCGTTCTCGGCATCGGTGAGCGTGTACGTGAGGCTGCTGACCCCACGGATGCGGGCGTCGATCCCGGCCGGCGCCTTCCACACGCCGCGGTCGCCGTCGGTGCGGGCGTACAGCCCGGCGAGCGTTCCGCTCGGAGCCACCGTACGCGGACGGAAGTCGTCGGTGGGATCGGGGATGCGCAGCCGCGGGAAGTGGGCGACGGCGTTCGGGCCCTTCACGCGACAGCGAGTTGATCCAGTCGACGGCATGCTCGGTGTCGGCGACGTCGGGGTCGGGGTCGATCATCAGCATCGCCCGACGGCGCACGCACAGGTCGTAGGCGGCCGACCAGATCACGTCGAGGTCGAGTCCGTCGTCGAGGACGGTGGCACTGCCGGCCTTGGTCCGCGTGGCGTCGGGGATGCACAAGATGTTGAACAGGTCGGTCTTGAGCAGGGCGTACATGCCCGTGAACGTCCCCTCCGAGCCGACGAGGGCGTTGGCGTCGGGCAACGTCGTGCCGTTCGCCCCGTCGGTGACGTTGCCCTGGGCGAGGCGCTTGGTGCCGGCGGCGCTGTATCGCCCGACGTTGGCGACCGCCGCGCCGAGCCCGAGCAGGGCGGCTCCGTCGGCGGTCGATCCGGCGGCGGCGACGCCGGCGACGGTGAACGCCGCATCGGTGGCGCCGGGGGCGACCTGGGCGTCCACGTCACCGACGATGCGCAAGCCGTTGCCGCTGCCCGACGGCAGCACCCGCACGGCGAGGCCGGCGGCATGGTTGGCCCGGGCGAGGGCGGTGTTGATCTTGCGCTCGACCAGGGCGCACAGCCCGCCGATGGACGACGGCACCCGTTCGCCGTTGTCGAGCACGGTCACCTCGACGGCGCCCGGACTGTCGGCGCCGCCCGGTTTGTCGGGGCTGATGGTCAGCTTGTAGTCCTTCGTGGCATCGGCGGTGAGCGGCAACGTGAGATCGGCGCCCTGCGTGCCGGCCGGCAGCGGCCGGCCGCCGGCGTTGTTCGACACCGAGGCCACCACGAGGCTCGAGCCGCTGTCGACGTCGTTCAACTTCGTCACGGCGAACTGCGGGGAGTCGGAGCTGATCGACAGGTTCGTGAACCGCTCGACCTTGCCGCTGCCGAGGTCGCGGACGGTGAGGTTGAACGAGGTGGTGTCGGCGGCGGGCACCCCGTCGAGGTCGACGTCGACGACGATGTTGTTGCCCCACGTGCCCGTGCTCGACGCCTTGAGCACCAGCGCCACCTTCGGCGCCGGTGGGCCGATGCCGTCCATCAGGTTGATCGTGGCGGCCACCGCGTCGGACTTCGGCACGCGCACCACCAGGGCGTCGGATCCGCCGTTGCGGAAGAACTGCTGCACGGCGAAGCTCATCTCGCTCTCACGGTCGATCCCGCCGAAGCGCCGCTCGTAGTCGCCGAAGTTGGCGAGCCGGACGGCGCGGTTCTCCGGGCCGAGCGCGGCGTAGCCGACGAAGGCCGTGATCGACGTCGCCACGCCGATCACCGGGCGGACCCCGCTCTGCAGCTCCTCGATGTAGACCCCGGGGTACGTGGGCGAAACTGGCAC
>CAVRBV010000027.1:0-18609 GCA_963719295.1 Ilumatobacteraceae bacterium | reverse complement strand
TATCGAGAACCACGGTGACCAGATCGACGATCTGCGGCACGGCATCTCAGGGGCGATCGCCGGCGACGTCGACGAGGATCTTGTTGGCGGCCTGCTCGCGGAGCGCCAGCAGGCCCTCGTCGACCACGCGGTCGAGGTCGATGGTGGTCACCCACCCGTCGGTCGGGTAGCGACCGCGGGCCATGGCGTCGATGACCCAGGCGAAGTCCGCCGGCTCGTAGATGAGGCTTCCGGTCAGCGACACCTCGTTGAAGATGAGCGAACCCGAACGCAGCGGGAACGGCTCGTCGTGGTGAGCGACCACCACCACCACGCCGTCGGGGCGCGTGCTGCGCAGCGCCGCCGCGAGGGCGCGGTCCGAGCCCGCCGCGTCGATCGACCGGTCGGCCCCGAGCCCATCGGTGAGCGAGCGCACGGCGTCGACCACGTCGCCGTCGCCGGGGTCGAACACGTGCTCGGCACCGAGCGCCACCGCCGCGCTGCGCCGGGCGGCCGCCGGGTCGACCACCAGCACCGACGCTCCCTCGGCCCGCAGCGCCACCAGCGCCCCGAGCCCGATCGGCCCGGCGCCGTGGACGACGGCGGTCTCCCCCGCCACGACACCCGAGCGGCGGACTGCGTGGCGGGCGACCGCCATCGGCTCGACGAGCGCGCCCTGCGCCGGCGACAGGCCCGCCGGCAGGACGTGCACCATGTCTTCGCGCACGACCGTCCGTTCGGACAGTCCCCCGCCGGCACGGTTGTAGCCGTGGAACGCCAGGCGCCGGCAGAGATGGCGCCGCGACGATCGGCACCGCGCGCACACCCCGCACGCCTCGATCGGCTCGACCGCCACCAGCGCACCCGGCGCCAGGTCGACGCCGGACCGGTCGCTTCCACCCACCCGGACAGCTCGTGTCCGAGCACGCACGGCAGCGAGCACCCGGTCAGCGGGTGTGGCGTCGTCGTCACGGCGGCCGGGCCGTCGAAGTACTCGTGGACGTCGCTCCCGCACAGGCCGTTGTAGGCCACGCGCAGCAGCACCTCACCGGGGCCGGCGACCGGCTCGGGCAGCTCCTCCAGGCGCACGTCACGGCGACCGTGGTAGCGCAGCGCTCGCACCCTTCGACGCTATGGTCGCCCGCCGGCGCGCCACTGGGTCAAAATGACACGGAGCGACATCGGCGCCGCTCGCGACGATGCTTGCGATGGCGGGGATCGAGCAGCTCGAGCGAGGTCGGCCGGTATCGCCCCAGGAGTTGTCCTGGCGCGCCAACTGGATCCGCCTGCAGACGATCGAGCTCACCGAGATCGCCGGCAGCGGGCACTACGCCAGCACGTTCTCGTGCGCCGAACTGCTCGCCGTGCTCTACTACCACGCCCTGCGCCTGCGCCCGGGCGAGCCGGCCTGGGCGAACCGCGACCGCCTCGTGCTCGGCAAGGGCCACGTGGCGATCGGCGTGTACCCGTGCCTCGCCGACCTCGGCATGCTGCCCGGCGGGCTGGCTCGCCGGCTACACCCGGCTCGGCAGTCCGCTCGGCGACCATCCCGACATGACCAAGGTGCCGGGCATCGACTTCAGCTCGGGGTCGATCGGCCACAACCTGTCGGTCGGCGTCGGGATGTGCCTGTCGGGGCGCCTGCTGGGCCTCGACCACCGCGTGTTCGTCGTTGCTGGGTGACGGCGAGCTCAACGAGGGCCAGGTGTGGGAGGCGGCGATGGCGGCGGCCCACTTCGGCGTGGGCAACCTCGTCGCCATCGTCGACGCCAACGGCACGTCGCTCGACGGACCGGTGGCCGAGGTGATGGGGATCGAGCCGATCGCCGACAAGTGGCGCGCCTTCGGCTGGCGTGTCGACGAGCTCGACGGCCACGACGTGGCCGCGCTCTGCGACTGGGTCGCCCACCTGCCGCCGCCCGAGTCGTCGCAGCCGACCGTCCTCGTCGCCCGCACGGTGAAGGGCCACGGCGTCGGCTTCATGGAGTCCGACCCGGGCTGGCACCTCGGCTACCTGGGCGCCGAGGACCGCGAGCGGGCGGTCGCCGAGATCGAGGCGGCCATGCAGGGTGGTCCGGCGTGACTCGGGAGCGCCCCAGCTGGAACGTCACGACGGCGCTGCCGGGTCTGCAGGCGTTCGTGGCGGGCGACGAGCTGGCGGACCTCGTCGACGCCGGCCACGACATCGTCGTGCTCACGGCCGACCTGGCGACGTCGAACCGCACGACCGACTTCCGCGATCGGCACCCGCAGCGCTTCTTCAACGTCGGCATCGCCGAGCAGAACATGATGTCGATCGGGGCCGGGCTGGCCGCGTGCGGGCACCAGGTGTGGGTGTCGACGTTCGCGTCGTTCGCCAGCCTGCTGTGCGCCGAGCACCTGCGCACCGACCTCGCCTACCCCGGCCTGCCCGTCCGCGTGCTCGCTCACCATGCGGGCATCTCGATGGGGTTCTACGGGACGTCGCACCACGCCGTCGAGGACATCGCCGTCACGCGCGCGATCGCCGGGCTCACGGTGCTCGCGCCGTGCGATGCGGCATCGCTCCGCGCGGTGGTGCGGGCGACGCTCGACCTGCCGGGACCGGTGTACGTGCGGGTCGGCCGAGGCAGCGACGCCGACGTGCACGAGGACGGGGTCGTCGTCACGCCGGGCCGGTTCATCGAGGTCCGCCCTGGTGGAGACGCCGCCGTGATCGCCACGGGGATCGGCGTCGCCGCTGCCGCCGAGGCATCGGACCGTGCCGCGTCCGACGGGGTCGGCGTTCGCGTGCTCGACGCCGTGTCACTGAAGCCGCTCGACGTCGAGGCCGTGAGGGCGGCGGCACGGGAGACCGGTCGCGTCCTCGTCGTCGAGGAGCACAACGTCATCGGCGGCCTCGGCACCGCGGTCGCCGCGACGATCGCCCTCGCCGGCATCAGCGCCGCGCATCGACCTGCTCGGCATCGCGCGACGAGTACGCCCTCGTCGCCCCGCCGACGCACCTGTACCGCCACTACGGCTTCACCGCCGACGGGATCACGGCGCGGCTGCAGGCGCTCCTCACGTGAGTGAGCGAGGAGCGCCTGCCACCGGACGCTTCGTCGGGCGGGTCGCCATCGTCACGGGAGCGGCGTCGGGCATCGGCGCCGCCACCGCCCGGCGCCTCGGATCCGAGGGGGCGGCGGTGACGCTCGCCGACCGCGACGTCGATCGCCTCGCCGGACGTGGTCGACGAGCTGCGCCGGGCGGGTGTCGACGCCGCCGGGGTCGACACCGACGTGTCCGACGAAGACGCCGTGGCCGCGCTGGTAGCCGCCAACCACGACCGTTGGGGCCGCCTCGACGTGCTGGTCAACAACGCCGGCGTCAGCACGTTCGGTCGCGTCGACGAGGTCTCGACCGCGGAGTGGCACCGTGTCCTCGCCGTCAACCTCGACTCGGTGTTCTTCGCCTCCCGGGCGGCGATGGTCCACCTCGCGGCCGGGGGCGGCAGCATCGTCAACACCTGCTCGATCTCGGGGCTCGCCGGTGACTACGGCCTCGCCGCGTACAGCGCGGCGAAGGGCGCGGTGGCCAACCTCACGCGCACCCTCGCCATCGATCACGCTCGCGACGGCGTGCGGGTCAACGCCGTGTGTCCCGGAGCCGTCGCCACGCCGATGCTGGACAGCGTGCTCCGTCGGTTCGGCTCCGAGTACGAGCGTCTCGTGCCCCTCGCCCGCCCGGCCCGACCGGACGAGGTCGCCGCGGCGATCGCCTTCCTCGCGTCCGACGACGCGTCGTACATCACCGGGCACAACCTCGTCGTCGACGGTGGCGTGACGGCGGCGACCGGCCAGCCGAACTTCGACCGCCTGTTCCGCGCCGCCCGGGCCGAGCGCGAGCGGGGCGAGGGTCAGGCCGACGCGCCGACCGCGAACCCCTCGTAGTCGTTCGCCGCGATCGCCCGCATGCGCTCGACGTAGGCGCCCATGCCCGCCATGTAGAAGTTCACCGAGACCGCCTTGCCCTCGACGTTCGAGCCGTTGATCCAGGAGTCGACCTTCGGGAACAGCGTGCCGCTGGCGATCTCGTTGCACTCGTCCATCCACGCGTCCTCGGCTTCGAGCGTCGGTTCGATCATGCCGAGGTCGTTGTCGCGCACGTAGGCGATGGCGTCGGCGATCCAGTTCACCTGGAACTCGTGGGCGGGCGGCTGGTTGGTGAACGGACCCATCGGACCGAAGATCATGAACATGTTCGGGAACCCGTGGGTCACGATCCCGAGGTGGCAGCGCGGCCCGTCGATCCACTTCTCACGCAACTGCTCGCCGTCGCGCCCGCGCATGTCGATCTTCACGTAGTTGCCGGTCACCGCGTCGAAACCGGTGGCGTACACGATGACGTCGAGGTCGTAGTCGCGCGCCGCCGTGCGGATCCCGGTCGGGGTGATCTCCTCGATCGGCTCGTCACGGAGGTCGACCAGGGTGACGTTGTCGCGGTTGAACGTCTCGTAGTACCCGTCGTTGCACAGCGGGCGGCGGGCGTAGAGATCCCACGGGGTGAGCGAGCGCGGCCAGCTTCGGGTCCTTCACGATGCGGGCGATCTTGCGCCGGATGAAGTCGGCGGCGGCCTCGTTCGCCTCCTCGTCGACCCCGATGTCGCTGAACGTGGCGAACATGAAGCGGAAGCCGCCGCCGATCTTCCAGGCCTCCTCGAACACCCGCTCGCGCTCCTCCGCCGACACGCTCATCGCCGGCACGGGGCTCTCCGGGAACCCGAACGCCGTCACCGACTGCAGCACGCCCTCCCAGTAGTCCTCGTAGTCGGCGTTGATGGCCTCGAGGGCTTCGCGCGGGATCGGTGAGTGGCGGGCCGGCACGGTGTACTGCGGCCGGCGCTGGAACACGAACAGCTCGTCGACCTGCGGCGCGATCTCGGTGATCAGCTGCACCCCGCTCGAACCACAGCCGATCACGCCGACGCGCTTGGTGCGCAGGTCGACGCCCTCGTGCGGCCAGCGGGAGGTGTGGTAGCTCTGACCGGCGAACGAGTGCCGGCCCGGGATGTTCGGGTAGTTGGTCGACGACAGCAGGCCCACCCCGGCCACGATGAACTGCGCCGACACGTGCTCACCGGCGCTCGTCGTGATCTCCCAGCGGTTGGTCGCCTCGTCGAACACCGCCCGCTCGATCGTGGTGTCGAACGTGATGCTGCGGCGCAGGTCGTAGCGATCGGCAACGTGGTTGAGGTAGCTGAGGATCTCGTACTGGCGGGGATAGCGCTCGTTCCACTTCCACTCGTCGAACAACGCCCGGTCGAAGGAGTAGCAGTAGGCGGTGACCTCGGTGTCGCTCCGCGCGCCGGGGTAGCGGTTCCAGTACCACGTGCCGCCGACGTCGCCGGCGTTGTCGAACGCCCGGACGTTCAGGCCCAGTTCGTTGCGCAGCTTGTGCAGCGCGTACAGGCCGGCGAAGCCCGAGCCGATCACGACGACGTCGACGTCGTGCCCCGACGCCTCGCCGATCTCCTCCGTGTGGGTCATTGCTCTCGATCCTCTCGTTCGTGCTGCGCCGACGCTCGGAAAACGATCCCCTCGGTCGCCATCATTCGCCCGGCGCAGTGACGTGGGCTGTGCCAAATCGGGACGACGGGTCGGCCGGTCAGCTGTAGGAGAAGCTCGGCGTGAACTCGAAGCGGCGCAGCTTCGTGCCCGAGGCCATCTGCTGGATCGCCTCACCGTCGTGGCCCGGGAAGAGCAACGCGTCGTGCTCGAGGGCGAGGCGGCGGATCTTCTCCAGCGATGCCCGCCACTTCTCGGGATCCCAGACCGTCTGCGATCCGACGCACGGCGGTTCGTACGTCTCGTGCCGATACATCGCGTCCGTGGTCAGCATCACCGTGCCGGAATGGGCCAGCTCGATGAGCATCCCCATCAGCCCGGGCGTGTGCCCCGGCAGATGGACCAGGCGAACCCCGGGCAGCAACTCGTACTCGGCGTCGGTCACCGTGGTGAGGGACACGTGCTCGAGCACCTCGGTGTCGACCTTGTTGAAGAAGTCGACCGCATCCACCGGGAGGTCGCGTACGTGGCGGTACTCGTCGTCGTGCACCACCACCTCGACGTTCGCCCGCTCGAACACCCGGGCGCCCCCCGAATGGTCGGTGTGCAGGTGGCCGAGCACGACGTAGCGGAAGTCCTCCGGCCCGAGACCGATCTGCTTCAGCCGGTTGGCGAGGTAGTGCTCGGGCAGGACGGTGGTGAGGTCGACCCCGGCCTTCCACTCCGGAAGCCATTCGTCGATGGCGTGCTCGGACAGGCCGGTCTCGAAGAGCACCCGGCCCTCGGGGTGCTCGATGATGTAGGCGATGGCCGGACACTGGTACGGCACGCCGTAGTACGGCGGCGCATCCAGCAGGGCGGACATGTCCAGTCCGAAGTAGCCGAGGTTGAGGCCTCGCAGCGTGGTTTCCATGAATCGACCTCCCCCGCCATCGTGTCGTCGCACGGTGGGCTGCCGATGTGCCAAAGTGGAACTGCGGCCGGCGGTCGGTGTGTCAATGTGGCACACGTTCTGAACTCGCCCTGCGGCGAGGATCAGAGTCGCCTCGCCCGGCAGCCCGGGGCGGTTCCCGGTGGGCGTGCGAAGGGGGCTTCGCCATGATCGTGGACGCCAGGATGGTGCACCGTGCTCGCACGGAGCTCTTCGAGACGGGCAGCGTGAGCGAGCCCATGACCCGGGCCGTGCGCCCCGACATCCTCGCCTCGTGGCGACGGTCGGCGGCCTTCGGGGCCAAGCCCGACGTCATCACGCTCCCGTACCACGAGGACAACGGCGTCGGCGAGCGCCTGCTCGACGCCGCGGCGCCCGTGCTGCGCGCCCTCGCCGACAGCCTCGCCGGGCTGCACGCCGGAGTGCTGCTGGCCGATCGGGAGGCCAACATCGTCGAGCGGTGGGTGGCGGACGCGGCGATCCTCGGCGAGCTCGACCGGATCTGCTCGGACGCCGGCTTCAGCGCACCGGAGGACCGCGTGGGCACCAACGGCATCGGCACGGTGGCCGAGCTCGGCCGCGCCCAGCTGGTGATCGGGCCGGAGCACTTCGCCGACGCCCTGACGTCGTTCACTTGCGTCGGGGCGCCGATCCGCAACCCGACAGACGCGCCGCCTCGAGGGCATCGTCACGCTGTCGTGCCGCGCCGACGCCGGCCATGCCCTGTTGACGCCGCTGATGGTGAGCACGGCGTCCGACATCGAGCACCGTCTGCTGCAGGCCGTCACCGTCGACGAGCGCCGGATGCTCGACGCCTACCTCGGCGCCAAGCGGCGCCACCACCTCGTCGCGGCGGTCGGGCGCGACCTGCTGATCGCCGGCGCCCGCGCCACGCACGTGCTCGAGGACCTGGTCGAGCGCGACGTGCTCTGGGAGCTGGTGACCGATCTGCTCGCCGGGGCGGGGCCGATGGTGCGCACCGTCGCCGCCGGCAGCACCCGCGAGGTCGGGCTGACCCTGACCCCGGTGCTCGACGACGGGCGCCTGGTGGGGGCGATCGTCGAGATCGACGACGCCCACGACAGCGATGTCCAACGGCACCGCGCCGGAAGTCCGGCGCGAGCGATCGACCTCCCGGGCGAGAGCGTGACGTGGCTCGCAGCGATGCGCGCGGCGACCCGCTACGCCGAGTCGCGCGTGCCGCTCGTGGTCACCGGCGAGCCGGGTGTCGGCAAGTCGACCCTCGCCCGTGCCGTGGTCGCCCGCCATCCGACGACGACGCCGCCCGTCGAGCTCGACTGTCGCGACCGGACGGCCGGGGGCACCCTGCCGCCGGCGACCGAGGCCGTGCTGGCCTACCACCTCGAGGCGCTGTCGGAGGAGACGGCGCGGACGCTGGCGTCGTGGCTGCAACGAGGGCCGTCGCGTCCGTGGTTGGTGGCGACGCTGTCGACGGTGGGCCGTGACCTGAGCGACGCCCACCAGCGGATCGTGGGCGAGCTGGGGGCGGTGGCGCTGCGACTGCCCGCCCTCCACGAGCGCCCCGAGGACATCGCGGTGATCGCCCGCCACGTGGTCGCGACCGACCCGCGCAGCCACGCCGTGCGGCTGTCGGCCGACGCCGTCGCCGAGCTCGGCCGGGCGAGCTGGCCCGACAACGTCCGCCAGCTGTCGAATCTGGTGCGCTCGCTGATCGGCGGCCGGGTCGGCGAGATCACCGCCGCCGACCTCCCCGCCGAGGTCCGCTCACGCTCGACCCGGCGGGTGCTGACGCCGATCGAACGGCTCGAGTGCGAGGCGATCGTCCAGGCGCTCAGTGCGGCCGACGGCAACAAGGTGGTCGCCGCTCGCACGATCGGACTGTCCCGCTCCACGATCTACCGCAAGCTCCGCGCCTACGGCCTCGACCAGGGCTCGACGTTCTTCTGATCGCTGCTCATCCCGCCTCGGCCTCCGGCGCAGGTAGCAGGCGGTCGAGCAGGGCGACGACACCCAACTGGCGGGCGACGTCGTCACCCGGCAACGCGTCGGCTTCGATGTCGATCGGTGGCCGGCCGCGGCGCCGCCGACCGATGTACACCACGGCACCGACCCAGCGTCGCCCGGTCCGTAGGTGGGCGACGTACGCGCCCGAGCGCGGGACGACGGCCTGCGGGTCGACCACCACGAAGCGCGCCCGCGCACCGGCCACGTCGCGACCCGACGGCTCGAGCACGCCCTCCAGCTCGAACGGCCGACCGAGCAGGGTGGCAGCGTGCGCCATGTCCCCGCGACGGACGCGGCGGATGATGGCCGCGCTCGGTGATGTCGGCCGGCGACACAGCGGTGCTCCCCCACCCGGGTTCCTCGAGGAGCACGCCGGGGCGCAGCCGTCCGAGGGCGGCCGCCACTTCGTCGCGCCCGGCGAGTCCCGCGGGCGCACGCACGACGGTGGCCGACGCCACGCCGGCGAGCACGAGCAGCTCGCACCGGCGGCGCACGTTCATGAGGTGTGCCGCGGCGTCGCCCGCATCGACCACCAGCGCCACCACCTCGCCGGCGTCGCCCGCCCCATCGCTGGCGAGCGTCCGGGCGTGGGCGATCATCCCGGCGTGCGTGCGATGCATGCCGTCGAACTCGCCGACGACCACGACGCGGCCCGGGTCCGGCGCTACGACGTGATCGGTCGGTCGACCGCCCGCCGTACCCGGCTCACGACGACAGCGTCACGCAGCGCGCGCCTCAGGATCTTCCCGGACACGTTGCGCGGCAGCTCGTCGACGACGTCGAGCAGCCGTGGGTACTTGTACGCGGCCAGCTGTGTGCGGCAGAACTCGATCAGCTCCTCGGACGTCGCCGCCTGCCCGGGAACGAGGACCACGAACGCCTTCACCGTCTCCCCGCGGTACTCGTCCGGCACCCCCACGACCGCCGCCTCGGAGACCGCCGGGTGGGCGACGAGCGCGTCCTCGACCTCCCGCGGCCACACCTTGTACCCGGAGGCGTTGATCTGGTCCTTGATGCGGTCGACGATGAAGTACCAACCGGCCTCGTCGCGGACGGCGACGTCGCCGGTGAACAGCCACCCGTCGCGGATCGCGTAGGCGGTTTCGCCCTCACGGTGCCAGTAGCCGGGGACCACCTGCGGGCCGCGCATCGCCAGCTCCGCCGGCTCGCCCACCGCCGCTTCGGTACCGTCGTCACGAACCAGGCGGACCTCGGTGTTGCATACCGGCACCCCGGCAGCGAGTGCACCGCTCACCGGATCGACCGGCGACCGTTCGTCGAGGGGCACGGCGAGGCACGGCCCGGTCGCCTCGGTGAGCCCGTAGATGTTGTGGATGTACGGCCCGACGCGATCTTCGAAGTCGGCGACCGTCGTAGGGGCGATGGGAGCTCCGCCGCTGTACACCTTCACCAACGACGAGAGGTCACGGCGGGCCACCGCCGGGTGGTTCATGAAGGCGATGAAGGCCGTGATCGCGCCGATCGTGAAGGTGGCGCGGTGGCGTTCGGCGAGCTCGGCGAGCACCTCGACGTCGAAGCGGTAGCCGAGCACGAGGGCGGCCCCGGTGACCAGGCACGGGCCGATGTGACCGACGAGGCCGGTGATGTGGAACAGCGGGGCGATGCCGAGGATCACGTCGCTGTGGTCGAGCTCCATCCAATGCTCGTAGAACCGACAGGCGAACACCACGTTGCGATGCGTGTTGACCGCGCCCTTGGGGGGCCCGGTCGTCCCGGACGTGTAGGTGATGACCGCCGCGTCGTCGGCCCCGCCGAGCGGCGCGACCGTGACGTGATCGATGCGCTCACGGCCGCCCAACAGATCGACCCATTCGATGGCGCCCCCGACGGGCCGGACCGCACCGCGCTCGAACCGTTGCGGCCACTCGGCGGCGTACTCGTCGCGGCGGGTCGATACCAGCACGGCCAACGCGGGCGGCGGACCGTGGTCCGGGTCGAGGGCGGCGGCGAGGAGGTCGTCGAGGCCGACCAGTGCGGCGACGCCGGCGTCGTCGAGGATGAACCGCACCTCGCGCGGCGTCAACATGGGGTTGATCGGCACCGCCGTCGCCCCCGCCTTCCACACCCCGACGAGCGTCAGCATGTACTGCGGCACGTTCTGCATCAGCAGCGCCACCCGGTCCCCGCGGACGATCCCGCGACCGCCCAGCCCGGCGGCGATCCCGTCGCCGATGTGATCGAGCTCGGCCCACGTGATCGTCCGACCGAAGTAGTGGATCGCCGCTGCGGCGTGGTGGGCGGCCACGACGCGGTCGTAGCGGTCGAGCATGGTCTCGTCGGTCACCGCCAGGTCGGTCACCGACCGGTCGTTCACCGGGCACCACCGCCCACCGACTTCTCACGCGGAGCGCGCGCGTCGTTGCAGTTGGTCCCCGCGCCGTTCGGGCGCACCCCGGTGGTCATGGCCGACGGTTGCCAGCAGTCCATGTTCGCTCCGATACCTGTGCACGTCGATCGTGACCAGCCGACGCCGATGGGTGGTGTGCCAACTTGGGCCACGCCCGGTACGAGCCAGCTGGGCATCCTGAACGACGAACCGCTCGACCGATGGAGGATCGATGCCTCGAGCCGCCGTGCTGTACGACATCGCGACGCCCCTCGTCGTCGAGGACGTCGTGCTCGGCGATCCGCGTGCCGGCGAGATCGAGGTCACGATCGCCGCGTCGGGTGTCTGTCACAGCGACCTGTCGGTGCAGCGTGGTGTGGTCGCGGCTACCACGCCGATCGTGCTCGGCCACGAGGCGGCCGGCGTTGTGACGCGCCTCGGCCCCGACGTGACGACGGTGAGCGAGGGCGACCATGTCGTGCTGTCGTGGGTGCCTTCGTGCGGGACGTGCTACTGGTGCTCGCGCGACGAGCCCTACCTGTGCGCCTCCGGGCAGCAGGCCGCCGACGCCGGAACGCTGCTCGACGGGACCACCCGGATCCACACGGCGTCCGGCGCCGTGCACCAGATGTCCTCGCTCGGGACCTTCGCCGAGCGAACGGTCGTGCCGGTGCAGTGCGCCGTGCGCGTGCCGACCGATGTGGCGCTCGACATCGCGGCGCTGGTCGGGTGCGCGGTGCTCACCGGCGTGGGCGCGGCGACCCGAACGGCGACGATCCGCGACGGCGACACCGTCGTGGTGTTCGGCTGCGGAGGCGTCGGGCTCAACGTGGTGCAGGGCGCCCGTCTCGCCGGCGCCGGCCGCATCGTCGCCGTCGACACGAGCGCGGCGAAGCTGGCGCTGGCGGCGCGCTTCGGCGCCGACGAGTGCGTCGACGCCACGACGCACGACCCGGTCGACGCGGTACGGACGCTCACCGACGGGCGCGGCGCCGACGTCGCGTTCGAGGTGATCGGTCTCGAGGCGACGATCCAACAGGCCCTGCGCGCCGTGCGGCGCGGCGGCGAGACCGTGCTCGTCGGCCTCCCCGGTCGCGACACGATGCTGTCGATGCGCGCCCTCGGCACGGTCTACGGCGCCCGCAGCGTGCGCGGCTCGTGGTACGGCTCGTCGCGACCCCAGCAGGACGTGCCCGACCTGCTGGCGCTCCACGCCGCCGGCAAGCTCGAGCTGGAGCCGTTGATCAGCGCCACGGTCGGCCTCGACGACGTCAACCACGCCCTCGAGGACCTCGCCGCCGGCGTCGGCACCCGATCGGTCATCCGCTTCCCCTGACGATCTCACTCTGCGTCTGGACCGGCGCAATCTGGTCACTCTGCGTCTCAAAGCCCGATCTGGTCACTCGCCTTCTCGATATCGAGAAGGAGAGTGACCAGATTGGCCTCATGTCGACGGGGCGACGGTCCGAGCTCAGGCGAGGCGGACGTCCTCGGGGAGCACGTGCATCACGCGGTCGGGACGGATGCGGATGATGATCCGGGGCTGGCTCGGGTCGTGGTACGGGTACTCCGTCGAGGCCGAGGTACTTGCTGGCCATGGCGTCGATGTGCCGGTCGGCGCCGGCGGTCGCGCGGTCGATTTCGCGGCCCTCGATCGACACGAACTCGTAGGGGTTCTCCAGGTTGACGACGGTGCACGTCACCCGGCCGTCGCGCTCGAGATCGCTCACCCACCGCCGTCGCGGCGTCGAGTTGAGCACGACGTGCTCGCCGTCGGTGTCGACCCACACCGCCCGGGCACGAACCACGCCATCGGCCGCCAGCGTGCTGACCACGCACACGTTGGTGGCCTCGAGGAGCGCCCGCACGGCTGCGTCGAGTGCGGTGAGGCGCCGTACCTGGAGCCCGCCGATGCCGTCAGGTGTCACCGGTCGACCCCTTCGCGCGTGCGAGCGACGAGGCGCCAGCCGACCTCCGTTGCGAGCGAGCGAGCGCCAGCGAGTGAGTGGCCAATCGCTGCGCAGGCTTTAGCGTGGCCGGGTAACGCCATGTACGGCCTGCGTGGCCGGGGAACGCAATGACGTCATGCCCGCACCACGTCGATCAGGGCGGCGAGCCGGTCGAGGTGCGGGAGCACCTCGTCGCGCCCGGCGCTCGGAAGCGCCACCGACACCTCCTCGATGCCGCACTCGGCGAAGGCCCGCAGCTCGTCGGCATCGCCGCTCGCCGCGGCGACGCCTACGCCGACCGATCCGGCCCGCCCGGCCTGCTCGACGAGCCGGGCGAACGTTTCCACCTGTTGGGGGATCGTCGCCGAGGGCGTCGGATACCAGTGGTCGGCCCATCGTGCGGCGGCGTCCATGGTGCGCGGTCCGTTGCCGCCGAGCCAGACCGGCGGGCCGGGCCGTTGCACCGGTTTGGGCCAGGCCCAGCTCGGCTCGAGCGACACGTGCTCGCCCGAGTGCTCGGCCACGTCATCGCGCCAGAGGGCGCGCATCAACGCCACCTTGTCGGCGACGACGCTGCGCCGCTCGTCGAAGCGGCTGCCGTGGCCGGGGAACTCGTCGGCGTTCCAGCCGTAGCCGACCCCGAAGTCGAAGCGGCCGCCGGAGAGCACGTCGAGGGTGGCGATCTCCTTCGCGGTCACCACGGCATCGCGCAGGGCGAGCAGGCAGATGCCCGTGCCGATCCGCAGCCGCGACGTCGCCACGGCGGCGGCGGTGAGGGCGACGAAGGGATCGAACAGGCGCTGGTACATCGGCGCCAGATCGCCGCCGCCGTACCGCTCCGGCGTCGGGGTGCGCCGCGCCGTCGGGATGTGCGGGTGCTCGGGAACCCACAGCCCGCTGAAACCGCGGTCCTCGAGCGCCCGGGCCAGCTCGGCGGGCCCGATGGTGAGATCGGTCAGGAACATGAACCCGCTCAGCCTCATGCCGGCGTCAACCTCCTGCGCCGGCCACGCGGGGCTGCGGCGCGACGAGTAGGCGAGCAGCGCCGCCAAGGTGAGCAGGCCCGTGAACAGGTACCCCAGCGCGTCGGAGATGCCGAGCACCTGCGGCAGGGTCTGCGTCACGGCGAGCACGATCGCCCCGACGAGGCAGCCGAGGAAGCTCCCCCGCCCGCCGAGCAGGCTCGCCCCGCCGAGCACCGGCGCGGCGATGGCCAGCAGCGTGTAGTTGCCGCCGACGGTCGCGTCCCCGATGCTCACCTGCGCCGCCACGGCGATGCCGGCGACCGCCGACAGCACGCCGCACGCGAGGTAGGCGCAGACGCGGATCCGGCGCGTGCGCATGCCGAGGCGCTGGGCCTTCTCCGGCTGGAGCCCGACGGCACGGAGGGTGAGCCCGCGTCCGGTGTTCCACAGCACGAAGTCGGCGGCGACGGCGAGGACGGCCAGCGCGATCAGCGGCCACGAGAGGAACCACGGACCATCCTTGAAGACGCGACCGAGCTCGCTGCTGAGCAGACCCCCCGCCGTCGGCCGCAGGATCAGGGCCAGCCCGGAGGTGGCACCGAGGGTGGCGATCGTGGCGATGACGGGCGAGATCTTGGCGCCCTCGATCAGCAGCGCGTTGGTCGTCCCCACGGCCAACCCCACGCCCACGGCCACCAGCACGGCGATGATGATCACCGCCGCCAGGCCCCCGCTCGTGATGGTGAACGACAGGGTGACGACCGTCAGGGCGATCGTGCCGGCGACGGCGATGTCGAGCCCGCCGACCAGCAGCACGCAGTACTCGGCGACCGCGGCGAGGGCGAGCGGCAGCGACAGGAGGGCGATGTTCTGGAGGCTGAGCGTCGAGAGGAAGGTGTCGTTGCGGAGTCGGGCGTAGGCACCGATGAGCAAAAGACCGACGACCATTGCCGACATCCGCTTGAGGTCGTTCACCGGCGCGCACCGGGGCCGGCCGCACGGGGGCGCGGCGGCGCTGGGTCCGTCGACCGCGGTCGGGTCGGGGGCCAGCCGCGTGGCTCCGACGAACGCGCCGACGATCGACTCTTCGGTCGCGGTGATGCCGCTGAACTCGTCGACGAGCCGACCGCGCGACAGCACCACGATTCGGTCGGCGAGGCCGGCGAGCTCGGACGCGTCCGACGAGTAGAGGATCACGGCGAGACCCTCGTCGGTCGCCGCCCGCAGGAACCGGTAGATGTCCATGCGCGACCGCACGTCGACGCCCTGCGTCGGCTCCTCGATGATCACGACCGACGGCTCGGTGCACAGCACGCGGCTGATCGCCACCTTCTGTTGGTTGCCGCCGGACAGGGAGGTGACCGTCTGCTCACGGCTGCCGACGCGGATGCCGTAGCGCTCGATCAGCTCGTCGGCGTGGCGCACCTCGTCGCCGCGCCGCACGATGCCAAGATGGGCCAGGCTCGCCAGCACGCCGACGGCGAGGTTCTCGCGCACGTTGAGGGCGGCGAGGAGCGACTCCGACGCGCGGTCGCCGCTCAGGTAGATCAGGCCGTGGTCGGTGGCGTCGCGGTACGACCGCACCGCGTGCGGCCCGACGGTCACGGTTCCGTCGCGGTGGTCGATGCGCGCCCAGCGCACGCAGCAGCTCCATCTGCCCGTTGCCCTCGGCGCCGGCGACGCCGAGGATCTCCCCGCGGCGGACGTCGAGGTCGAACGGACCGAGGAACCCGTCGCCGAGCGCGCGCGCCGAGATCGCGACCGGGGTGTCGTCCGGGATCGGGGAGCGGGCGGGGAACTCGACGTCGACGCTCGTGCCGGCCATCAGCTCGACCAGACGCAGCTGGTCGACCTCGCCGACTGGGAACGTGCCGAGCCACCGCCCGTCCCGCAGCACGGTGATGCGCTGGGCGACCCGGAAGACCTCCGACAGGCGGTGGGTGACGAACAGCACCGCGGCGCCGCGCCCGGCCGCCTCCTCCACCAGCCGCAGGGCGTGGTCGACGCCGACGGCGTCGAGCGCGGATGTCGCCTCGTCGAGCATCAGCAGCACGGGGTCGCCGTTCACCGCACCGACGATCTCGACCAGCTGCTGGTCGCCGGGGCCGACCACCGCGGTGCGCGTCGCCGGATCGACGACGGCGGCGCCGTTCGCCGCCAGCGTGCGCCCGGCCCACTGCTCGATCGTGCGATATCCGGGTCGCATCGACGGCACCGCCGCCGACGTACATGTTCTGGGCGATCGAGAGCTCGGGGATCAGCGATCCATCCTGGAAGACGGTGTTCGCACCGAGGCGCCGCGAGCGTCCCGGGGTCGCCGGCGTCAGCGACCGCCCACCGATCTCGATCGAGCCGCTGTCCGCGGCGATCGCCCCGGCGACGATCTTGACGAGCGTCGACTTGCCCGAGCCGTTCTCGCCGACGAGGGCGTGGATCTCGCCCGGCCGGAGCTCGATCGACACGTCCTGCAGCGCCTTGACGACGCCGAAGTGCTTGCTGACGTTGCGGACGCTGAGCGCGATCGCGCCCGTGCCGTCCGCCGCATCGGCGCGGCGGACGGCGCTGGAGCCGGCGGTCAGGACGTCGTCCATGCCGCCGAGCGGGCGCGAGCGGTCCGGACGGTCTCCGCCCGGACCGGTGCTGGTCACTAGCCGATCATCCGGTCGACGAGGGAGTCGGGGACGATCGCCGTGCCTGGGTAGTCGCCGGGCCGATCGGCCTGGTACAGCCCGGGGGTCGCCGGCACGAACGGCAACGGGTAGTTGACGACGGCGTCGCTCGGATTGCCGTCGTAGGCGTCGATCGCCGCCGTCAGCGCCACGCGGGCGACCCAGTTCAAGCCGGTCGTGTAGTACAGGTCGAAGGCGTTGTCGGTCCCCTGGTTCTGCTCCCAGACGTTGAACAGGTCGTTGTTCATCGTCCAGGTGATCAGCGCCGGTGGGACCTGGCCCGCCTGGATGAACGTGTCCACGACGCCGGGCAATGGATCGGCGTAGTCGTACAGAATGGCGTCGACGGGATCACCGGTGGCGATCAACGCCGACGCTGCTTCGGCGGCGCCGGCCGGCGTCCAGTTCGTGTCGGCGGCGAACGTCTGTGTGACGCCTCCTCCCTGGGCGGTGAACTCGTCGAGGGCGCACTTGTTCCACGACGCGCCCTGGGGGTTGCCGGGCGTGCCGTTGAAGAAGGCGACCTTGCCCTCGCCGCCGGTCAGCTCGATCGCCGCGTCCGCCATGGCCGTGCCGGCACCACACGTGTCGGTGACGACCTGGGTGACAACCGAGTCGGCGCCGGCCGACGGGACCGGCCCGACATACACGGTGACGAAGGCACCGGCGTCCTGGGCGTCCTTGAACGTCGGGGCCATGGCGTCGCCGAAGTCGTTGTACCCCACGATCAGGTCGGCGCCCTGGGCGACCGCGCCGCGTACCTGGGACTGGTAGGTCGGCAGGTCGAAGTTGGCGTCGGACGAGATGATCCGGCCGATCTCCGGATAGGTGAGCGCCTGCAGGATCAGCTCCATCTTGGAGATCCGCCGCCACGTGTTGCCGCCGAACGCGTCGGCGATCGCGAGGACGACGTCGCCGCCCCCGGGGATCGTGCAGTCGGTCCCCTCCCAGCAGTCGTAGGCGGTGTCGAGCTGCGCGTCGGTGAGCTGCGTGCTCGCGGCGCGGCCGAGCGCATCGAGGATCAGCGGGTGGAGCGTCGACAGGTCCATCTCGGTCTGGAACGTGCGATTGACCAGGTCCTGCAGTGCGGCATCGTCGCCACCGCCCGACGACGTGGGCCCGGCCGGCGCACTGCTGGCGGGCGGCGCGCTCGTGACCCGTGCGTCGGCGCCGCCGGTGAGCGCGGCGACGAGGCCGAGCGACAGCGCCGCCGCGGCGGCGAGTTTCACGGCCGGACGTGGCCGACCGACACGATGGTTGGATCTGACGGACATGGGTGTGCCCCCTTGTTGGTTCATTGGATGACGGGGACCGGCGTCGTGCCGGTCGGGACGACGGGTGGGTTGCGGCGAGAGAGCCGCCCCCACCAGGACGCTCGGGTGCGGATGACGTGGACGGCCACCAGCCCGCCGGCGAGGACGATGGCCTGCACCAGCTGCTGGACCCCGAACGAGTAGCCGCGGACCCTCAGGTCGAAGTTGAGCACGGTGATGAACGTCGCGCCGAGGGCGACCCCGAGCAGGTCGACGCGGCCGCCGCTCAGCGTCGCCCCGCTCAGTACCACCGACACGACGGTCGCCAGCAGGTAGGGCGACCCGAGGCTGAGGTCGGGGGCGCCGAGCTGGCCGGACAGCATGAACGCGGCGATCCCGGCGAGGAGCGAGCAGAGCACGAACGTGGCGATCCGGTAGCTCGACGCCCGCAACCCGATCAGCGCCGCCGCCGGTCGCGATGCGCTGCTCGCCACCAGGCGTCGGCCCCAGACCGTCGACCGCAGCACCACCGCCCCGACCAGCGTGATCGCCACGGCGACGATCAGCGTCATGCTGATGCCGAACGCATTCCAGCGTGCCTTGTCGACGAGCACCGGGGGGACGCGCGTGTACTGCGGCACGGGGCCGCGGATGTAGCGGGCGATGCCGGCGACGATCTGACCGGTCGCCAGCGTGGCGACGAACGGGTTGAGACGTAGGCGCTCCACGATCACGCCGTTGGCGAAGCCGATCGCGGCGCAGGCCCCGACGACCGCGAGCGCCGCCCATACGAGGCGGTCGTCGCGGGACTCGGAGACCTTCAGCGTGATGACGCCGACGAGCGTCATCGTGGCGGGGATGCTGAGGTCGATGCCGCCCGAGCCGATCACGATCGCCTGGCCGAGCGACGCGATGAGCATCACCCCGACGAAGGGCGTGAGCGTCGACAGCGTGGCCTTCGAGAAGAAGTCACCGCTGTGGGTTACCTCCGAGAGCACCAACAGC
>CAVRBV010000026.1:0-350201 GCA_963719295.1 Ilumatobacteraceae bacterium | reverse complement strand
TCCGGTAGGTGTGGATGTGCTCGGGCGCCTTCTCCAGCTCGGCGAACTGAGCCACCCGGGCCGGGCCTCGGCTGCCCGGGGCGAGGACACCTCGAGGAGCACCGTCAGGTCGCTCTGCACGATCAGGGGATTCGTCGGGTCGATCACGACGTACCGGTTGCGTCGAGACGTCGAGCATCGCCGCGGTGACGGTCACCGGCCCGCGGACACCGAGCCGGGCCGGCACGTCGGCCGTCGATCTGGCCCGCTCGTCCAGCGCCCGGGCGTGTTGCTCGAAGACGCTGCCGGGGCGGCCGCCCGGCGCGCAGGGCGGCGGCCTGCTGCGCGGCGGCGACGGCTTCGTCGGCACTTGATCGCGCCGCCGCCCGCCACCGCCGATCACCGCCTCCGGAGCCAGCCCTTTGCGCTCGAGCGCCGTGCGCACCCTGGCGAGCGGGACGTCGGTGACGGCGACGGTATCGGTCAGCTTGGTCAGCTTGAGCGCCTTGATCGCGCACGCCGTCCGAGGTCGACGGCATCGCTGACGACCACCACCGTCCCGGCGCGGCGATGACGCGGACCGAACCAGCCCGGGCAGCCGCATCGTGGATCAGCCGCACGACGATGTCGGGCAGTCGGGCCGACGAGATGCAGCCAGGAAGTCGACGATGTCGGACGGTGTCCGGCCGGCCTGCACGGCGCGGGTCAGCCGACCGGTGTCGAGCCGGTACGTCAACCGCCCTGCGTTGTTCTCTAAGAACACCGGCGATGGCGTCGAGCTCGACGACGAGGTCGTGGCGCAGATCGGGTGGGGCGAGCACCGTCAGGTCGGCCTGCACGGTCACCGCGCCGAAGCCGCCCCGATCATCGTGGTGACCGACGACGGGTCGTCGAGCACGGCGTGCCCGAGCCGGGTCAACGCCAGCGGCCCGGCCGTCAGCACACCCAGCGTGCGCGCAGGTCGCCGATGCACTCCAGGGCGGCGTCCGGGTGGCCGAGCGACGCGTAGCGATCGTGGAACCAGGACGCGAAGTGCTTCGTGGTTCGGCGTAGCCATGACCGTCGGCCAGGTGACGCAGCTCCCACAACACCAGATGCCGGTTCACCAACAGCTGTTGCCCACACTCGACGCGGGTGAGCACCATTCGGCGACGAGACGGACCCAGCGCTCCAACGGGGCCAACGCCTGCCACCCGTCGACGAGGGTCGGGTCGCCATCCACACCTCGTCGACGCCTGCTCGTTGCGGCCGCGGCCCGAACGCCCCACGACGTTGCGCAGCAGCAGACCGATGCTGATCGCCAGGCGTGACGCAAGTCGACGACGGCCTCGTCGACCCCGATCGCCTTCGCCGTCGAGCGGACGTCGCCCTTGCCGATTCCGCCGCGTCGCCGTTCTTCAACGCCACCGGCGGGTTGGCCTGCCAGGCCCGCATCGCCTGGTCGAGCACACCCACCACCGCGGGCAGCGACGCCTCGACCGCCGTCACCGCAACCACCCTCGGGGGCGGCGCATTCGTCCAGCCGGTGAAGAACGGCCGGCCACGAACGGCCAGGCCTCGCGCCACACCCACAGGGTCTGTTCCCACTCGGCCACTCCGACGATGCCCCGGCTCGTCAGCTCGTGCAGCACTGCAGCTTCGGGCCGCTGCGGCACGCGGTGGAACGCGTCGCGCGGCACCGCCGCCGACTGCAGCAGATGCGGGTCAGACCGACAGCATCTGGCGACGTCGACCCTGGTCCCGCCGCGGTGACGATCCGCTCGAGCAACGCCTTCGCATCGGCGGACAGCTCGCCGCGGATCCGCTCACTCGCGCGGGCATCGGCGACGTGCCGGCGATCGTGCGATCCGTTCCTGCTTCTTGCCCGGGGGCTTCACCCCGAGGGTGCGCAGAATCAGGGCCAACGAGTCGTTCGTGACGGCGTTCTGATCGGTCATCGAGATCGAGGCCCCCGGAATCCCGTCGCGGATGACGGCCGCCAGCTCGACACGACCGTTGGGCCCGATGTCCACGAGCGCGGCCGCCGCCAGCCGTTCGAGGGCGTCGCCGAGGACGCCCGGGGCCGCTGCGCTCGTCTGGAACTCGAGCTGTTGTCGAGACGCCGACCCACCCAGGGCGGCCAGCACCCGGAGCAGCTGCCGGCCGATCACGCCCGCCGTCTCGACGGCCGCCCAAGCTCCCTGCGTCGTCTGGCGCAGTGAGCTCAGCCGCGCCGCCGGTTCGGCGCCCGGACGGCCGAGCGGCCCGAAGCCGTACGCCGTGAGCCGCGTTCCGAGCGGCACCGCACGTCCGTACGGCAGCGGGCCGCGTCATGCCTCGATCATGGTCGACGGGACGCGCAGCACCGAGGCATGCCGCGTGGCCGGAGTCGTCGCTGACGTTCGAGTCATCGTCTACACATCGATGTGTAGATTGGTGTCTGATGGTGCGAACCAATGTGGAGCTGGACGAGGAGCTGGTGACGGAAGCGATGCGTCGATACGGCCTGCCGACGAAGCGGGCGGCCATCGACTTCGCCTTGCGACGCCTGGTCGGCAACGCCATGACCCGAGACGAGGCGTTGGCGATGGAGGGCACCGGTTGGGACGCCGATCTCGACGAGCTACGCGCTGATCGTGCGGCGGCGCTCGAGTGACATTGGTCGACACGTCGGCGTGGGTCCACTACCTGCGCGCCACCGGGAGCGAATCGCATCATCTCGTCCGCCGCCTGGTCGAGTCCGACGCCGCGGTGCAGACCACCGATGTCGTGGTGATGGAGGTGCTCGCCGGGGGTCGCGACGAGACCCACGTCGGCCGATTCCGCGGTCTGTCGCGCTGCGAGTTCGTCGCCGTCGAGGGACTTGGTGACTTCGAGCACGCCGCCGCGTTGTACCGACGATGCCGACGGGCGGGCGAAACGGTGCGCGCGCTCACCGACTGCCTCATCGCGGCCGTCGCCGTGCGAGCGGATCTCGACGTGCTCCATGCCGACCGGGACTTCGATGCACTCGCTCGTCACACCGAGCTGCGGCTCTACACCGAACCCCGCCCGTGAGGCTGCGAACGAACGACCCTCACGCGACGCCCACTCTGGGTCTGAAGGCCGATCTGGTCACTCTCGTTCTCGATATCGAGAAGGTGAGTGACCAGATCGACGTCCCGCCATGGGCGGCAGGCTCACCCGCGGGATGCCGCTGTCTCGACCCCGACCGACGCCGGCGCCGACACGAGCAGGTTGAGCCCGAGTTGGCGCGACAGCTCGGCCGTGGCCAGGCGGCCGCGCACGCTGTTGCCGGCGGCGTCGAGCGGCGGCGAGAAGGTTCCCAGGCCACCCTTGCCCGGCGACACGGTGACGATGCCGCCCCCCACCCCGCTCTTTCCGGGCAGGCCGATGTCGTAGAGCCAGTCACCGGACTGCTCGTACAGTCCGCACGTCATCATCACCGCGAGCACCCGCCGGCAGTGGTCGGCGGCGATCACGCGAGCTCCGGTGAGGGGATTGACACCACCGTTGGCGAGCGTGGCGCCCATCGCCGCGAGGTCGTGCGCCGTCACGAGCAAGGAACACTGGCGCGTGTAGACGTCGGTCGCCTTGTCGGGATCGAACCACAACCGTTCGTAGCTGTGCATGAGATGGGCGATGCCGTCGTTGCGGCCGTTGGCGGCCAGCTCGGATTCGTACACCGCTTCGTCGACGAGCAACTCGCGCCCGGCGAACGCCGACAGTCCCGCTCGCACCGTCTCCCACTTCGCCTCGGTCGTGTCGCCGGGGATGAGGCTGGTCGTGGCGATCGCACCTGAGTTCGCCATCGGGTTCGTCGTTCGCTCGCGGGTTCAGCTCGATCGCCATCACCGAGTTGAACGGCAGGCCGGTGCTGTTGACGCCCAGCCGTCGCCGGGCCTCGTCGGCACCGATCGCCTCGAGCACCAGCGCGAACACGAACGCCTTCGAGATGCTCTGGATCGTGAACGGCCAGCGGGCGTCGCCCACCGAGTGCACGTTCCCGTTGGCGGCCACCACCGCCATGCCGAACAGGTCGGGACTCACCGAGGCCAGCGCCGGGATGTAGCTGGCGACCGTGCCCTCGCGTCACTCCCCGATACCGCTCGTAGGCGGCCTCGATCAACCGACGTGCGTCGGCGGGGGTCGGGAGCTGGCCGGTGGAGACGTGACCCGGCGACCCGTCCCCCTCGGCGATCTCGTCCGTCATCGGGCCTCCCTGGCCGGTCGTGTCGATGCCGGCCCTGGTTATCATCCGCCCCTACTCCGATCAAGCGAGGCATTCCCGTGACCTACTGCATGGCCCTCCGCCTCGACGAGGGGCTGATCTTCCTGTCGGACACGCGCACCAACGCGGGCGTCGACAACGTGGGCAACTACCGCAAGTTGCACGTGCTCAGACCGTCCGAGGACCGGGTGTTCGTGCTGCAGTCCGCCGGGTCGTTGGCCACCACCCACGAGGTGCTCGACCGCATCACCGCCGACCTCGCCGCGCCCGGCGACCAGGAGAGCCTGCGCACGGTGTCCTACCTCCACGAAGCGGCGATCTACGTCGGCCAGCTCAGTCGTCAGATCAACCAGCGCCACTGGCCGGCGCTCGGCGCCTCGGGGACGGCGACGTTCATCCTCGGCGGCCAGATCGCCGGCGAGCGCCCCGACGTCCTGCTGCTGTATCCCGAGGGCAACTACATCCACGTCTCCGACGAGCGCCCCTTCCTCCAGATCGGCGAGAGCAAGTACGGCAAGTTCATGCTCGAGCTCGCCGTGCACGCGAGGGTCGACATGGAGGCGGCGACCAAGATCGCCCTGAGCTCGATGATCAGCACGGCCCACGCCAACCTGTCGGTCGGCCCGCCGTACGACCTCGGCCTCTACCGCAACGGGTCACTCGAGGTCGAGGAGACGCGGATCGAAGCCGACTCGCCGTACCTCGCATCCCTGCGGGACGTCTGGATGGAACACTTCCTCGACGCCATCGACCAGCTGCCCTCGCTCCCGAACCCCTGATCGTCGAGAACCGCGGCGCATACGCAGGGCTCGGCGTCGGGCGGTCACTCGTCGGCGAACGCCTCGCGCAGCCGGGCCTCTTCCTCCGCGGAGAGGTTGGTCTGGATCAGCTCCGGATGGAGGGCACCGAAGGCTTCGCGAACCTTGTCCAACACGGCGTCGCTGGACATCACGAACAATGCCGAGGTTCCCGGCGTCACGTTCGCCTGCACGGTCTTGACGAAGTCGTCGTCGATTCCGACGTCCTTCATCGAGCCGCGGATGCCGCCGGCCGCCGCACCGATCGCCACGCCGAGGAGCGGGACGAAGAACAGCAGGCCGAACAGCAGTCCCCAGAAGCCACCACCCAGCGCGCCCTTGCCGGCGAGGTTCTGCAGCTGGCGGGTCTTCGGCTTCTTCCCCCAGTACCAGCTGATCGTCGCGGCGTCGTGGATGGTGATCAAACCCTGCTTCGACAGCTCCTCGAGCGTCGATTCGGCCGTGTCGGCGTCCGCGGGGTTGTCGAACTTCCAAACCGTCAGCGCCGCCATGCCAACCTCCTCCAGTGCTTGACTACTGAGCCCGGATGGTACACGAGCAGTGGCGCGGCCCGAACCGGCGGTGCCGACCGTCGTGCTCGAGGACCGGGCCGGATGCCGTGATGTCCGCGCGGTATCGTCACCACGATGCAGGTGATGCTCGTGCGTCACGCGCGGGCCGTCAGCGAACGGGACTGGGCCGGCCCCGACCTGCTTCGACCGCTCGACGACGTCGGCGAGCGCGACGCCGTCGGGTTGGTCGACACGTTGACGGTGACGCCGATCCGGCGCCTGCTGAGCAGCCCGGCGCTGAGGTGCGTGCAGACGCTCGAGCCGTTGGCGTCGCACACGGCATTGACCATCGAGACGAGCGAGTTGCTGGCTCCGGCCGGTGACGCCCGGACCGCGCTCGACCGACTCCGAGCGGCGCTAGCCGACGCCGTGCTCTGCACCCACGGCGAGCTGATGCGACCGCTGCTGCGCGACGTTCGCCGCCGCCACATCGCGATCATCGGCGATCCCGGCGGGCGCGGCTCGTTGCTCGTCAAAGGGATCGTGTGGCGACTCGACATCGACGACGACGGCACGATCAGCAAGCTCCACGCCTTCCCACCCGTCGCCTGACGGCATCGGCGAGCAGGGCTCCTCGAGCTGACGCGGCTTCGGTCGCGTCCACGCCGACATGAACCGGGCGACGTAGCCGACGTCGGGAACGTCGCCGTCGCATCCGTACTCCTGCGGCCACCGCCCGGGCAGTTGCATGGTCCCGAAGATCCAGTCGACGACCGGCAACGAGCCCGCGTAGTTCGTGTTCCAGGTGCCGGCGACGGCGCTGTGGTGCCAGTGGTGGAAGAACGGCGTGACCACGACGCGCTCGAACGGACCGAAGCGAAGCCTGGTGTTCGAGTGGACGAACAGCCCTTGCAGCCGCTTCAACGCGAAGTGCGTCGCCACGGTCGGAACGGCGAAGCCGAGCGCCAGGACCGGCAGAGCCGTCGACGAGCGGGCGATGATCGCGTCGACGGGGTGACGTCGGTTCGGCGCCAGCCAGTCCAGCCGTCGCGCCGAGTGGTGGACTCGGTGGAAGCGCCACAGCATCGGGATCTCGTGACTCAGGCGATGGCCCCAGTAGCCGCCGACCTCGGACACGGCGAACGAGACGAACCATCGCACCGATCCCGGCTGGCCGGCGAGCGCATCGGCGAGGCGGAACGGGACGACCAGACGCAGGACCGGGACCCCGATCAGCAATACGGCCGCCAGACCCAGCGCCGCCACCACCTCGTTCACCAGGAAGCTGACGAGGTCGGTCGCCGCACCGGGCCGGCGGAAGGCCGGCCGCTGCCGTCGGAGCGGCAGCCACCTCTCGATCAGTGAGAACGGGACCGCGAGGACCACCAGACCGATGACGATGTCGGTGCGGTGCCAGGCCGACCAGACGACGAAGGCAGCCGTCGCCACCGCCGGCCAACGGGCCTTGCAAAGGAACGACACGGCCCGCCTCCCTCACGCCTTCGATGCTTTCGGCGTCGGAACGAGACCCGACGGTGCGGTCCAGTCGCCGTCGGCGAAGGGGCCGACGAGGCACGTGATGAGCCTCCCGCCGGCCTCCCATGCCGCCCGCGTGGGCGGCAGCCACCACACTGTGAACGCCCGGTCGGCCGCCGACTCCGCGGTTGCCTGGGCCGCGTCAGCGGCCGCCATGCACACCCGCCGGCCGCGGTCGTTCATCGCGCTCCAGCCGGGCCACTCGGTGACGACACCGGTGAGGTCGGTGACGTCGAGGATCTCGCCGTTGTGCGGACTGGTGCAGGCCACCACCGGCCAGACAGCGGTGCGGAAGACATCGGCCAGGCAGTCACCCACCTGTCCGAGGGCCAACGCCGGCGGCGCCAGCTCGGCGCCGCACCCGGGCGCGTCGATCGTTGCCAGGTCAGCAGCGGTCAACGTCAGCACGGGCAGCGTCAGCACCCGGCGCTCGACCACCCGCTCGATGCCCAGCTCGCGGACGTAGTTCGTGGCGATGCACTCGGCCGCGGACGGTGGGATCCCCGTCACGCCGTCGAGCTCGAGCACGACGTCGTCGATCCACCAGTCGGTCCATCCGAGATCGCCGGACATGCACCGCAACGTCGCATCGACGAGCGGGCCGACGGTCGCCGGCGGGAGATCGTCGAGACCGTTCCCGTACGCCAACGGACGACGCCAGCACTTCGGGAGTGAGCGACCCTCGACCATCCCGCGGCGACGCACGGTGCGGCGTCGAGCGAGTTCATCGTCGCGATCGCCAGGAAGAACAGCAGCTGGTCGAAGTCGGCGCAGCCGACGTAGGCGCTCACGAACCGTTCGCGGATCGGGCGGTCCGTCTCCCACCACGTCGTGGCGTCGGCCGTCAGCTCGTCGACGGCCGCCCCCACGTCGGGGTCGGCGACCGTCGCCGTGGCGATCGCCGTGTCGAAGCACCTCGGCTCGAGACCGGGGATCGACAGGCCAGGCACGGCGAGACTCACGGCCAGCTCGACTGCGTCGGCGACACCCGGGTACACCGGCACGTACGGTGACGACGTCGAAGTCACCGATGCCGAGATGGTCGTCGTCGTTGACGTCGCGAGCGTGCTCGGCGACACCGGCGGCTCCGGCACGCCGGTCGTCTTCACCGGCGAGAGGGCAGCAGCACCCTCGAGCGGGGCGACGCCGACACCGAACACGGCGAACGTCGCCACAACAGCGCTGAGCGTGACGCTGAGCGCGCCGAACTTCCTGGCGTTCATCGTGCCCTCCCTCCGGCTGGCGCCGGGACCGTTCGCGTGGCGTCCGCCACGCACGGCGATCGTGCGGGTCGGCGGTTGCGGTCCGGTTGCCAAGCGGTCGCGAGGGCCCGGTCGCGGCCTCGCACTGCGCCGATCTGTGTCAGGAAGTACGACCGCTCAGGTCGTTCTTCCTGACACAGATGGGCGGCGGCTCTACGGGTAGCAGTCGGTCACGGGTCCGAGGTACGGACCGATACCGGCGGCGTTCCTGGCCGCCATGCGGAAGGTCCCGCAGCCCGGACACGGGTGTCTCGAGGAACGCCTCTCGCCACGTGGGGTCGCTCACGGTGCCGACCGTGAACCACGAGCTGGTGTCGTAGTCGTACGCCTGGAAGACGAAGCCGGTGATCGGTGATCCACCGGTGCTCACCGGGTCGCCCCAGGAGAAGTCGAAGCCATCGGGGTACGCCGTGACCCGCACGAACGACACGTACCCGGGCACCGTCCGCGGGATGGCGTTGGCGACGTTGCTGGTCGGGCTGTTGCCGGCGGCGTTGTGGGCGAAGACCCGGAAGTAATAGCGGGTGCCGTTGACCAGCCCGGTGACGGTGTAGGCGGTGTTGGTGTTGACGCCGTCGCTGATCGTCGTCCAGCCGGTGGTGCCGTTGGGCGAGCGCTGGACGATGTAGTCGGTGACCGCCGACCCGCCGTTCGAGGTCGGAGCCAGCCAGGTCAGACGGACCTGGCCCGACAGGTTGGT
Source organism: Ilumatobacteraceae bacterium (assembly GCA_963719295.1). Classification (GTDB taxonomy): domain Bacteria; phylum Actinomycetota; class Acidimicrobiia; order Acidimicrobiales; family Ilumatobacteraceae; genus Desertimonas. The sequence goes on along the minus strand of CAVRBV010000026.1, from coordinate 341,205 downwards.
CGGCGCCGCCGTCAGCGAGCGCGGCGCCGTCGGCAGGGTGCGCGGGATGGCGCTGCCGACGTTGCTGGCGGGGCTGTTGCCGGCGGCGTTGTGGGCGAAGACCCGGAAGTAGTAGCGGGTGCCGTTGACCAGCCCGGCGACGGTGTAGGCGGTGTTGATGTTGACGCCGTCGCTGATCGTGACCCAGCCGGTGGTGCCGTTCGGTGAGCGCTGGATGACGTAGTCGGTGACCGCCGACCCGCCGTTCGAGGTCGGAGCCAGCCAGGTCAGACGGACCTGGCCCGACACGTTCGTCGGGCGCCGCCGTCAACGAGCGCGGCGCGGTCGGCACCGGGACGGGGACGGCGTTGGCGATGTTGCTGGCGGGACTGTTGCCGACGGCGTTGTGGGCGTAGACCCGGAAGTAGTAGCGGGTGCCGTTAACGAGTCCGGTGGCGGTGTACGTCGTGTTGGTGTTGACGCCGTCGCTGATCGTGACCCAGCCGGTGGTGCCGTTCGGTGAGCGTTGGATGATGTAGTCGGTGACCGCGGAGCCGCCGTTCGAGGTCGGAGCCAGCCACGCCAAGCGCAGCATGCCGGTCCCGGCGACCGCCGCTGTCAGTGAACGGGCGGCACTGGGCAGCGCACGCGGGATGGCGTTGGCCACGTTGCTGGCGGGGCTGTTGCCCACGGCGTTGTGGGCGTAGACCCGGAAGTAGTAGCGGGTGCCGTTGACCAGACCGGTAACGGTGTAGGCGGTATTGATGTTGACGCCATCGCTGATCGTGGCCCAGCCGGTGGTGCCGTTCGGCGAGCGCTGGACGATGTAGTCGGTGACCGCCGACCCGCCGTTCGAGGTCGGCACCACCCACGTCAGGCGGACCTGGCCCGACAGGTTCGTCGGCGCCGCCGTCAGCGAGCGCGGCGCCGACGGCACGCCATGGGGCGCGGCCGTGGCGACGTTGCTCGACGGGCCCGGCCCGGCGTCGTTGACGGCGTGCACCCGGAAGTCGTAACTGGCGAGCGGGGTCAGCCCGTCGACGTCGAACGACAGCGCGACGCTCACACCATCGACGACGATGCTCCAGGTGTTGGTGCCGTGTGGGGAGCGCTCGATGACGTAGTCGGTGACCGCCGTGCCGCCGTCGAAGGCGGGCGCCAGCCAGGTCAGATGGATCCGGCCGCTGACGTTGGTCCCTGCCCCGAGCAACGACTGCGGCGCGCGGGCACCGTCCGCGGCGTGTCCTTGGCCTCGCCCGGTTCACCGGGACCGTTGGCGTTGACGGCGATCACGCGGAACATGTACGTCGTGCCGTTGACGAGACCGGTGACCACGACACCGGTGGTCGCTGCGTCGACGTCGCCGAAGTGGAGCCAGTCCACCGCGCCGAGTGCCTGGTACTCGATCGCGTACCCGGTGATCGCTGCACCGCCGTCGGACGCCGGCGGCAGCCAGCTCAAGGACACCGAGGCGTCGCCCGGCGTCGACGAGATCGCCTGGGGGACGCCCGGGACGATCGGCGGCGGCGGGCAGTCGGCCGGGAGGTCCAGCGTCCCGGAGTCGAAGATCGCCATCGTGTCCAGGCGGACGGCGTCCCACTTCGGGTGGGGATCGACCAACCCGCGCTCGATCTCCGGCCACGGTGCGTGCCACGAGGGGTCGGCCGCCGTCAGATCCATCGCCACCGGTCCGACGGATACGCGAATCGTGCCAGTGCCGGTGTTCGTCACGTCCACCGCCGGCGTCATGCCGCCGTCGCACACCGCAACCACCGTCAGGGAATACGTCTCCTCCACGGCAACGACGGAACTGGACGGCGACGACGCGGTCGCACCGACGTCGGCCGTGCTCGGCACGGGCGCCGACGTGGTCGGGGCTGTCGACGTCGTGGCCGACGTCGGCGCTGTCGTCGTCGGCGCTGTCGTCGTCGGCTCGGGGGTGTCGGCCGCGACGGCGAGCGTCGTGTCGGTGACGGCGAGCTCCGGCGCGACCGCTACGACGGTCGTCGGCGGCGCGTTCTCGACCGTCGTCGGTGGCGCATTCTCGGAGGTCGTCGGCGGCGCCGAATCGGGCGGCGCCGTGCCGGCCACAACATGGCCGAGATCGGCAACCATCAAGCTGACCACTAGGCCGACCGCGACGGCGACCGCCGCGCCGCGCCCACTCCGCCAACGTCCCCCGCTCACGCTTCCCCCTGCCCCGTCGATCATCGCCGACATTCCCAACCCCCTCGTGGTCCCGCCCGGTCCACAGGATCGACGGGCGAAGGCCCGGCGATGGGAGTGGTCGAGCATACACGCGTCCCGGTCGGGCGCAAGCATCCGCGCCGCGCGACCGAGACGCGGCCAGCTCGAGCGTGCTCATGGGACGGGCGCTGGACGGCCCGGATGGGCCGCGTCAACGATGTTCTCATGCCGCGACCGTGCGGGTCGGCGGTTGCGGTCCGGTTGTCAACCGGTCGCGAGCGGCTCGCCCCCTCGACGGTCTGTGTCAGGAAGTACGACCGCTGAGGTCGTTCTTCCTGACACAGACGAGGGCTCAGCCGGTGAAGCCGACGTCGCCGAGGCGGAGCTTGAGTGTCGGGTTGACCGTCGACCCCGCGACGTCGTTGTTCATCAGGTAGTTGATCGTCTCGTAGTGCACGAAGATCAGCGGGGCGTCCTGCTGCACGATCTGGCGGATCTCGGCGTACATCGCCTTGCGCTTGTTGTCGTCGGTTTCGTGCGCCGCGGCGTCGATCTTGGCATCGAGGTCGGGGTTCGAGTACTGCATCGCGTTCGCTCCGCCTCCCGTGCGCACGACGAGCGAGTAGAAGTTGTCGGGATCGATCGTGCGCTCCTGGTACGCCGACGTGATCTGGTAGTCGCCCGAGCTGAAGCGGTCGAACCACACCGACACATCGACCTGCTCGATCTCCATGTCGATGCCGATCTCCTTCAGTTGCTCGCGCACGACCTCGCCGGTCTTCAACAGCTCCGGGTACTGCGGCAGGCCGAGGTAGCTGATCTTCAGCGTGTCGGTGATGCCGGCGTCGGCGAGCAGCTGCTTGGCCTTGTCGACGTCGGGACCACCCGCGTACACGTCACCGCCATCGAACCACGGCGATCCGCTCGGCACCTCGGCCACGCCCGCCTCGCCGGCGCCGAAGTACGCGACGTCGCGGATCGCCGCCCGGTCGAGCGCCCAGGCGACGGCCTGGCGCACCGCCGGCTGATCGAACGGCGGCGCCGCCACATTCATCGCCAGGAAGTCCGGGATGCCGGCGGTCGGTGAGGTCACGTACGTGAACGAGTCGTCAGTGCTCAACGCCGTCAGTTGCGAGAGCGGCACGGCGTCGATCCACTGCAGCTCACCCGAGCGCAGCCCATCGATTCGACTTTGGTCGACGAGGAGGAAGCGCAGCTCGACGGCGTCGAGCGCCGGCTTGCCGGCGATGAAGTAGTCGGGGTTCTTCTCCAGCTTGACGTGCTGGCCCTGCACCCACTCGACGAACTTGAACGGCCCGGTGCCGACCGGGTTACGGCTCGGATCCCCCGCTTCGATCGCCTTCTGGTTGACGATCTCGCCGTTGTTGGCGAGGTTGGTGAGGAACGGTCCGAACGGCTCCTTCAGCGCGAACGTCACCTGAGTGTCACCGGTCGCGGTCACCGAGTCGATCGACGCGAACAGCCCGGCGTAGGCGCTCGCCGTCGCCGGGTCGGTGATGCGCTGGAAGGTGTACACGACGTCGGCCGGCGTGAACGGCTCGCCGTTGTGGAACGAGGCGTCAGGCACGAGATCGAACACCCACGTGACGTCGTCGGTCGCGTTCCAGTCCGTGGCGAGCACGCCGTAGAACGAGCCGTCGGTGTCGATGTCGATCAGCTTGGAGAAGATGTTGTCGTACACCTGGGCGCCGGTGTAGATCACCGACGTCGCCGGGTCGAGGGTGTCCGGTTCGCCGGTGAGCGCGCCGACGAGGGTGCCGCCGGGAACGATCGGCGTGGAAGCGGCGAACCTCCCCGCCGGCCGGGCGCCGGTGGCCGCGCCGGCGACGCCGGTGCGCAACAGCGCCGGCAGGCCGGCGACCGCCACGAGGCCGACCCCGGCCCGCTGGATGAACACGCGCCGGGTGGTGGCGCCGGTGGATGGCTGGATGTCGTGCATGAGCTGATGCCTTTCGGGTTGGTCAGTGTCGGGCCAGGTAGTCGAGCAACGCGCGTTGAACGCCTCGGGGTGCTCCCACATGCAGGCGTGGCCGCCTGGTGTCGTCATCCAGTCGGCGCCGGGGACGAGGGCGTGCAGCTGCTCGGAGAGCCGCACCGGGATCAGGATGTCCTCCTCGCCGGCGAGCACGAGCGTGGGCACCGCGAGCGAGCCGAGGCGATCGGTGGTGTCGTGGGTGCGGATCACCTCGAGCTGGGCGAGGTAGGCGTCGACCGACATCGTCATCGCCGCCATCTCCTCCTCGAAGGCGGCCGCGTCCTCCGGTCGCTCCTCGAAGAACGGCACGGTGAACGCCCACAGGAACACGTCGCGCATGATGAACGGGACGCCGTTGACGGGCGCCATGTCGCGCCACATCGAGAACATTCGCGAGCAGAACGGACCGGGGGCGGCGTAGGTGCAGGCGAGCGTGACGCTCGCCAGGTCGTCGGGGTGGGCGAGGGCATACTCCTGGGCGATCATCCCGCCCATCGACACCCCCATCAAGTGGAAGCGGGCGATGCCGAGGTGGTCGACGAGTGCCTTGGCGTCGTCGGCGAGCAGGCGACTGCTGTAGGGCCCCGGTGGGGCCGACGATGCGCCGACGCCGCGGTTGTCGAACCGCAGCACGCGGTAGCCGGCGCCGAGGAGGTCGCCCATCTGCAGCTCCCAGGTGGCGAGGTCGTCGGCGAGCCCGTTGATCAGCACGATCGTGCTCGGGCCGTCACCCTCGAGCGAGTAGTTGATGTCGATGTGGTTGACCGAAGCGGTGGGCACGGGAACTCCTAGGTGATCGAGACGGGGACGTCGGCAGGGTTGCGGGCGAGGTGGCAGGCCGCCCATCGGGCGGGGCCGAGGGCCCGCTGCTCGGGGCGCTCGGTGCGGCACCGCTCGACGGCGAGCGGACATCGCGGGTGGAACGTGCACCCGCTGGCAGGTCGATCGGGCTCGGGATCTCGCCGGCGAGCGGCTGCGGGGGCACCCGCCGCGCCGGGTCGGCCCGCGGTGCGGCCGCCAGCAGCGCCTGGGTGTACGGGTGCAACGGGGCGGCGAAGAGCTCGACGGTCGGGGCCACCTCGACGATGCGCCCGAGGTACATCACCGCCACACGGTCGGCGAGGTGCTCCACCACCGACAGGTCGTGGGTGATGAGGATGACGGTCAGCCCGTGGGCCTCGCGCAACGCGGCGAGCAGGTTGAGGATCTGCGCCTGCACCGACACGTCGAGGGCGGAGACCGGCTCGTCGGCGACGAGCAGACGCGGTCGCGGGGCGAGCGCGGCGGCGATGCCGATCCGTTGGCGCTGACCGCCCGACAGCGTGTCCGGACGCCGGTCGGCGACCTCGGGGCCGATGCCGACCTCGCCGAGCACTTCGGACACGCGGACGTCGCGTTCGGCGGCGGTGCCGATGCGCATCGCGTCGAGGGCCTCGCGCACGCTGCGGCGCACCGTCCAACGTGGATCGAGCGAGCCCAGCGAGTCCTGGAAGACGGGCTGCACCGTGCGTCGCAGCGTCCGGTCTCCGGCCATCGAACGGACGGCCGTCGACGCACGATCGAGCCGGCGGTCGGAGCGGTCAACCCGAGGATGCACCGGCCGAGCGTGGTCTTGCCGGAGCCGGACTCACCGACCACGGCCACGATCTCGCCGGCGTCGACGTCGAGGTCGACGTCGTGCACGGCATGGATCACGCGGCGCCGGTGGCCGCGGACGCGGAACTCCTTGGTGACCCCGCGCACCGCCACGAACGTCTCCGCGTTCACTGGTGCACCGCCACCGGATCCGACGCGTTGCTATTCGTGATGGTGCACCAGTGAGCCGAAGACCGTGCCTGATGGTTCGCTCGCTCGAAGACTCGCTCGCTCACCCGCCAACACCTCCCGCGGCGAGCCAGCACGCCACGTCGTGGACGTCGCCGAGCGACGACGACGGTGGTCTGGTGGAGCAGCGCGGCCCGGCGTGGGGGCAGCGCGGGGCGAACCGGCACCCGGGTCCGACCGTGGTGAGGTCGGGGACCGCGCCGGCGATCACGCGCAGGGCACCGGGGCGATGAGCGACCGTCGGCACGGCATCGAGCAACGCCGTCGTGTATGGGTGGGCGGGGTGAGCGAAGAGATCGGCCGTCGCCGCCCGCTCGGCGATCTGGCCGGCGTACATCACGACGACGCGGTCGCAGACGGTGGCGACGACCCCCAGGTCGTGGGTGATCAGCACGATCGCCGCGCCCCGCTCGTCGCGCAGGCGCAGCAGGAGAGCGAGGATCTGCGCCTGGATCGTGACGTCGAGCGCCGTGGTCGGCTCGTCGGCGACGAGCAACGAGGGGTCGTTCACGAGTGCGGCCGCGATCACGACGTGCTGACGCATGCCGCCGCTCAGGCGGTGCGGCGGATCGCCGTAGCGCTTCCGCGGATCGGGGATGCCGACCTCGCCGAGCACGTCGAGCGCCCGCTGGCGGGCGACCGACCGCGAGACCTTTCCGTGCGTGCGCACCGCCTCGGCGATCTGCTCACCGATCGGGAACGTCGGGTCGAGCGAGGAGAGCGGGTCCTGGACGATCGTGGCGATGCGGTTGCCGCGCAGACGGCGCAGCACCGCCGGCCCGGCCGCGACCAGCTCCTCGCCCTCGTAGGTGATCGACCCCTGCACCTCGGCGCTCGGCGGCAGCAACCCGAGGATGGCTCCGGCCACCGTCGACTTGCCGCACCCCGACTCGCCCACCAGGCCGAGCAGCTCGCCCCGCTGCACGGCGAACGAGGCATCGTCGACGGCCGACACCGCGCCGCGCTCGGAGCGGTAGCGCACCGAAAGACCCTCGACGGCGAGCAGGGCGCGGTCGGTGGGTGTGGTCGCGCCCGGCGCGGCGAGCTGGGCGTTCATCGATCCGGCCCGCCACGCGTGATGTTGCGACGCAGCCCGTCGCCCAGCACGTTGAACGCCAAGACGGTGATGGCGATCGCCAGGCCGGGAAAGACCTCCGCCCACGGCGCCTGGACCAGGGTGTCGCGACCATCGGCCAACATCAGCCCGAGGCTCGGCGTCGGCGGCTGGGTGCCGAGCCCGAGGAACGACAGCGCCGCCTCGATCTGCATCGAGAAGCCCATCAGCACCGCTCCCTGCACCAGCACCGGACCGATGGCGTTGGGCAGCACGTGGCCGACCGCGATGCGCGTGCCACCCATCCCGCGGGCCCGGGACGCGTCGACGAAGGGCAGGGTGGTGACCACCTGCGCCGCCGAGCGCATCACCCGGGCGAGGATCGGGAAGAAGATGACGGCGATGGCGATGACCGTGATGGGCGTTCCCGTTCCGAGGACGGCGATGAGGCTGATGGCGAGCAGCAGCGCTGGGAGCACGAGGATCAGCTCGACGACGCGCATCACCACCAGGTCGACCCGTCCTCCCGTGTAGCCGGCGACCAGCCCGATGGGGATGCCGACGACGGCGGCGATGGCGATCGATCCCACTGCCACCAGCAGCGAGACGCGGAAGGCATAGAGGACGCGCGACAGCACGTCGCGGCCGAGGGCGTCGGTGCCGAACAGGTGCTGCCACGAGGGCGCCTTGAGCAGCTGCGTGCTGTCGATCGCCTCGGGATCGTGCGGGGCGATCCACGGGGCGAGCACGGCCACGACGACGAGCACGGCGAGGATCGACGCGCCGACGACGACGCGGCGGTCGATCCGGCGTGTCGTGCGCCGTCGGATCGCCACCGCCGGCACCACCGCAGGGGCCGTCACTGGTGCACCATCTGTTGGGTGCGAGCGAGCGAGCGCCAGCGAGTGAGCGTCCAGAAACTGCGCAGGCAGTTCATAGCGTGGCCGGGGAACGCAATGACGGTCACGGGCGAACCATCTGTTGCGTGCGAGCGACGAGGCGCCAGCCGAGGAGCGGCCAGCAACTGCGCAGGCAGTTCATAGCGTGGTCGGGGAACGCAATGACGGTCATGCTGCCTCCCCGTCGGCGATGCGCGGATCGATGGCGCCGACGAGCAGGTCGACGACGAGGTTCACAGCGATGAACATCGCCGCCAGGACGAGCACGCCGCCCTGCACGACGGTGTAGTTGCGCTGGTTGATGGCGACCACGGTCAAGCGCCCGAGCCCGGGCAGTCCGAAGGCGTACTCGATGACGATCGAGCCGCCGAGCAGCACCCCGAACTGGATCCCGACGACGGTGGCGACCGGGACGCCGGCGTTGCGCAGGGCGTGTCGGAAGACGAGGTTGCGATTGCTGACGCCCTTGGCGCGCAGGTACCCGGCGTAGGGCTTGGTGAGGGCGTCCTCGACTGCGCTGCGCGTGGTGCGGGCGATGTACGCGGCCTCGCCGATCGCCAGCGTCAGCACGGGCAACACCATGTAGCGCAGGTTGTCGATGAGTCCCTCGTGGATCGGCACGTATCCCGATGGCGGCAGCCATCCCAGCGTGCCGGCGAAGAGCAGCACGAGCATGATGCCGAGCCAGAAGTCGGGGATGCTGATCCCTGCGATGACGAACCCTTCGCCGGCGATCCGCCAGCTGGCGCCCCGGCTCGCCGAGAAGACCCCGAGCGGGACGCCGGTCAACGTCGCCAGCATCATCGCCAGGAGCGTGAGCTCGAGGGTGACCGGCAGTGCCGTGGCGAGCAGCGAGGAGAGCGGGGCACCCGAGACGTAGTCCCGGCCGAAGTCGCCGTGGAGCAGACCGCCGAGCCAACTGGCGTACTGAGCGAGCAGCGAGCGGTCGAGGCCGAGGTCGGCGCGGATCACGGCGACGTTCTCCGGCGTCGCCCGGAAGCCGAGCATCGTCTGCACCGGGTCGCCCGGGACCAGGTGGATGAGCAGGAACACGAAGACGCTGAGCGTGAGCAGCACCGGGATGGTGATCAGCAAACGGCGGGCGACGAACAGCATCGCGATCGCTCATCGCCTCGCTGCGGTGTCGCCGTCGACCGAGGCCCGGACGCGACGGAACATCTTCTCGGTGAGCCCGAAGTGCTCACCCGCCAGCCGGGCGGCGCGCTCGGCGTCGCCGTCCACGATCGCGGCAACGAGCGCCGGGTGCTGCTCGAGTGCCCTGCGGCGCAAGACGGGCGAGTACGGCTCGGCGAGGAAGCCGAGCGACACCTTGGCGCGCAGCTCGGCCGACAACTCGAGCAGGTAGCGGTTGTGGGTGGCGGTGGCGATCGCCCGGTGCAGTGCCTCGTCGGCCGATCGTGACGACTCGCGCGAGTCGGACGCGCCACGGTAGGCGTCGAGCGCCGACTCGATGGCGCTCACGTCGCCGGGCGTGCGGCGGGTGGCAGCGGTCGCCGCGACCAGCCCCTCGATCAGGGTGCGGAAGTCGAACAGCACCTCGAACTCGGCCCACGTCGGCAGCAGCGTCTGGCGCACGGAGTCGCGCGCCGCCGCCGAGTCGAAGGGCTGCACGAAGGCGCCACCGTTGCGCCCGCGGTGGATCGCAACGAACCCCTGGCTCTCGAGGCGCTGCAGCGCTTCGCGTATGGTCGGGCGGGCGGTGCCGAGCATCCGCGCCAGCTCACGCTCGGCGGGCAGCCGCTGGCCCTCGACGAACTCGCCCAGGGCGATGGCGGTGACCACCCGATCGGCGATCTGCTGGGCGGCGTTGCGACGGTCGAGCGGCAGCAACCGGCCGCCCACGTCATCGGGTGTCGATGCCGCCGCGGTCATTCGGTGGGCTCTCGGTAGAAGTCGTCGAGGAAGCGGACGAGGGTCTTCGCACCGTCGACGATCGAGCGCAGCTCGACGTGCTCGTCGATGCCGTGGATGTCGACCGCTCGCGGGCCGTAGCAGACGGCGGGGACGTCGAACTCGTTGAGGTAGAAGCGGGCGTCGGTGGTCGAACCCAGCCCGTACCGGGGAGGCGGTGCGCGGTGCGCCCGCTGGTGGGCGGCCGCGACGGCGCCGACGAGCTCGTGCTGGGGATCGATGGCGTAACCACGCGCCCGGAAGCCGTTGGGACGGACGGACGGCGGGCGCAGCTGCAGCATCGGAGTCGCCGCCACGACGCCGGCGACGGCCGCGCCGAACCACTCGACGGCCTCGTCGATCGTCCATTGCCGGGGGAACCCGAAGCGCACGCCGAGCCGCGCCAGCGAGGGAACGCTGGACTGCCAGTCGCCGGCCGTGAGCGTGCCGACGTTGAGGTTGTAGGGGTGGTCGACCGTGACGAAGGCCTGGTCGTCGACGTCGGTGTTGAGTCGTTGCTGACACTCGGCCAGACCCGTGACGAGGTCGATGGCGGCCTCGAGGGCGCTCGCCGAGCGGTCGGCGGCGCTGGCGTGGCCGGCGCTGCCGCGCAGTTCGACCTCGAACCACAGCACGCCGATGCCGGCGAGGAGCAGGCCGAGGTCGGTCGGTTCGAGCAACACGACGGCGTCGGCCAGGTGGCCGGCGCGGCAGGCGGCAAGGGTGCCGTTCCCGGTGCACTCCTCCTCGATCACCGCCAGCACGGCCAGGTCGCCGCGCAGCACCTCGGGGTCGACGCGCCGCACCGCGTGCAGCGCCAGCCAGCCCATGGCGAAGCCGGCCTTCATGTCGCCGCTGCCACGGCCGTACAGCCAGCCGTCGCGACGCACCGGCCGGAATGGCGGCGCGCTCCATTGCGTGACGTCGCCCGGGGGGACGACGTCGATGTGCCCGTTCAGCAGCAGCGACGGTGCGGCCTCGTGGCCGGCCAGCCGGGCGATCACGTCGTGACGATCGTCGTAGGCGACCTGGGGAACCCCGGCGCACGGGTCGGCCCCGATGTCGTGCGGGACGTCGACCGCCTCGGGAGCGAGGCCGATCGTCTCGAACTGCGAGGCGAACACGTCGAGCGCCTCGGCCTCGCGGCCGACCGTCGAATCGGCGCGCACCAACGCTTCGAGAAACTCGAACGCGTCTTCGGCGTGGGCGTCGATCAGGTCGTCGAAGCGATCATCGGCGGGCCGGCCGTCCATAAAAGGTCCGACTTTTATACCACAATCGCCGCGACTGGATGCCGGGGTCCGAATCAGCCGGCCGACCCCAGCAGCGATCGGTACACGGCGATGTACTTGTCGACCATCACCGCGCTGTCGAATCGGGCCCGTGCGATCGTTCGAATCAGCTGACGATCGAGGTGACCAGCGGGCTCGAGCGCGTCGACTGCGCCCTCGACGCCGGCCACGAGGTAGCCCGTCACCCCGTGGTCGACGAGCTCGCCCATCGAGCCGCGGGCGTAGGCGATGACCGGCGTGCCGCATGCCATCGCCTCGACGACGCTGTACCCGAACGGCTCGTCGAAGTCGATGAGGTGCAGGAGGGCGTGGGCCGCCCCGAGGACGGCGGATCGGTCCTCGGCGGCGACCGGACCGAGATAGCGCACGTTCGTCCCGTCGATGTGCGGTGCGACCTCGCTGTCGAAATAGGCGGAGTCCTGGATGATCCCGGCGATGTCGAGCCGTCGACCGGACCGCCGGGCGACCTCGATCGCATGCGCCGTGCCCTTGTCGGGGTGGATCCGCCCGAAGAACAGCAGGTGCTCACCGGGCTCGGGATCCACGACGAAGGCGTCGATGTCGATGCCGTGGTGAATGGTGGCGGCGTAGTGCAACCGGGGGTGCCGATCGGCGTCGCTGATCGCGACGTAGCTGGTCGTGGCGTCGTAACGCTCGTACACCGGCAGGATCCGCGGCGACGAGAACCCGTGGATCGTGGTCACGACCGGCGTGTCGATCAGTCCGCTGTACGTGAGCGGGAGGAAGTCGAAGCCGTTGTGGATGATGTCGAACTCGTCGGCGCGCTCGAACACGGCGGCGATGTGCATGCACTCGGCGACCTTGGCGTCGACGGACGCGTCCTCCGACCATCCCCGAGGCGACGTGCCGTGCAGCTTGGCCGTCGTCATCGAGTCCGACGTGGCGAACAACGTCACGTCGTGGCCCGCCGCAACGAGGCCCTCGGTCAGCAACGACGCGAACATCTCCCACGGCCCGTAGTGGCGCGGCGGTGTCCGCCAGGCGATCGGAGCCAGCACGGCGATCCGTATCGGCGCATGGGGGCGGCACCGTCGCCAAGAGCATGGATGTCGGCAGGGTACCGAAGGCTCTTCACGAGTGGTGCCGGTACAGTGGGCCGCACATCTCTTGGAAGAGTCGCCTCGCTTGGGCTGGACGGCCTCTACGGCTCTGTCGCCCTTCGCAGGCCCGACGTCTCGACCGAGCCGAAGCCAGGAGCTCGTCGTGTACACCCTGCGCACGGTCCCATCCGCCCACCAGCGGGCGGACCCGGTCAGATCGTTCGGGATCCTCTCGTCGTTCCCGCCCACGTCCTGCGGCATCGCCACGTTCTCGGCGGCGCTGTCGGCCGGACTCATCGCACGGCGGATCGTCGGTGGACGTCGTCCGCTCGGGTGCGGCGCCGGAGCTCGAGGACTCGTTGGTGGCGGCCGCGCTCGGCGACGGATCGCGACACCACACCGAAGCCGCCATCGACGCCCTCAACGGGACCGAGGTCGTGATCGTCCAGCACGAGTACGGCCTCTACGACGGCGTCGACGGCGAGTCGGTCATCGACATCCTGTCGGGTGTCGACGTGCCGTCGATCGTCGTCGCCCACACCGTGCTGACCGAGCCCGACACCGCACCAACGCGGCGTGCTCGAAGCAGGTCTGCGACGCTCGCTCGACGCGGTCGTCGTGATGACGGCGACCGCCCGCACCCGGCTGCGTCGAGGGCTTCGATGTCGACGCCGGCGAAGGTCATGGTCATCCCGCACGGCGCGACGACCCCGCTGGCAGGCTCGAGCGACCGGCCTCGACCGGCCCGCTCGCGCGGGCGCCATCGGCTGCTGACGTGGGGTCTGCTCGGGCCGGGCAAGGGCATCGAGTGGGCCATCGACGCCATGGCGCAGCTCGTGCGATCTGCGTCCCGCGCCGGAGTATCTGGTCGCCGGCGCCACCCACCCCAAGGTGCCGCGAGCGGGCCGGCGAGTCCTATCGGCGAATGCTGGTCGAGCGAGCGGCGGGCTCGGCGCGCGGCCCACGGTCGTCCTTCGACGACATGTACCGCGATCTCGCCGTCGCTGACGCGGCTGATCCATTCCGCCGACCTCGTCGTGCTGCCGTACGACTCCGACGATCAAGTCACCTCGGGGGTGCTGGTCGATGCCGTCGCCGCCGGCCGCCCCGTGGTGTCGACGGCGTTCCCGCACGCGGTCGAGCTGCTCGCCACCGGCGCCGGCATCGTCGTGCCCCAGCGCGATCCTGGCGCGCTTGGCCGCCGCGATCCGGCCGTGTTGACGGACCCTCGACGCGCCGCGGCGATGGCAGCCGAGGCCCGGCGCCTGGCGCCTGGCCTGTCATGGGCCTCGGTCGCTCGGCGCTACGAGGAGCTCGGGCACCGTCTCACGGCGAGACGCCCCGGTCGTGGTGTCATGACGACGCCCTCGTTCGGCCCATCTCCTCGTCCATGAGCGATGACATCGGGCACGTTCGAGCACGCCGACCACGCCGAGCCCCGCCGCGAACATGGCTACTGCACCGACGACATGGCCCGGCTCTTGGTCGCCGTCGTGCCGCCAGCCTCAGCCCGATCGATCGGCGCTCGAGCTCGCCGGCACCGCGTTCCGGTTCCTCGCCGACTCCCAGGGGGCGACCGGTCGGCACCGGAATCGCCGGGCAGCCGGGGGCCGATGGCACGGCCGGCGGGGGGTCGAGGACTGCTGGGGGCGCAGCGTCTGGGCGTTCGGCACGGCCGCCCGCCGCGCGCCGGAGGAGTGGATGCGGCACAGCAGCCGGTCGTACTTCGACCACGGCGCCAAGCAACGTTCGCCACACCTGCGGTCGATGGCGTTCGCCGCGCTCGGCGCGGCCGAGGTGCTCACGATCGACCCCCGTCACCTCTGCGCGCACGCGTCCTGCTGGCCGACGCGGTCTCGATGATCGACCGTCGGGCGCCGGAGCCGGGCTGGCCGTGGCCCGAGCCGCGCTTGTCCTACGCCAACGCGGTGTTCCCGGAGGTGCTGATCGCCGGGGGGCATCTGCTCGGGCGCCCGGCCGTCGCTCGAGCGACGGGCTCACTCTGCTGCGCTGGCTGCTCGGGCGCGAGACGATCGACGACCATCTGTCACCGACACCCGTCGGCGGCGCCGGGCCCGACGACCCCGGCCCCGGGTTCGACCAGCAACCGATCGAGGTCGCGGCGATCGCGGACGCTTGCGCCGCGCGCCGCGGTCGTGACCGGCGACGCCGAGTGGCTCAGCGGGATCGAGCTGGCGATCGGCTGGTTCGACGGGCGACAACGACGCCGGCTCGGCGATGTGGGATCCCGTGACCGGCGGAGGCTACGACGGCCTGACAGCGACCGGCCCGAACCTCAACCAGGGTGCGGAGTCGACGCTCGCGTTCGTCACCACGATGCAGTACTCGGTCGCCGATCAGTCGGCCGCGGCCGCCTGATCCGACCGCTCGCCCGTGACGTCGGTTCACGATGCCACGGCGACGATGGCCTCGATCGCCAGCGCCGAGTCGCGCCATCCCTCGACCGCGATCGTGTCGATGCCCATCGCCTTGACCGGGTGGTCGTTGCCACCCTCGTCGAGCTGGTCGCCGAAGAAGAGGACGTCGGTCGTCGAGAGACCCAGGATCGACATCAGCTTGCGCATGGCGTAGGCCTTGTCGACTCCCGAATTGGTGACGTCGATGGACGTCTGGCCGCCGACGTGCACCTCCAGATCAGGCAGGGCCGAGGCGACCCGATCGCGCATCCACCTCCGCTTGGCGCCGTCGGGGTCCCACGCGTACTTGGCGTCCGGGGCTGCCTGCTGACCGAGCGCCGAGAACGTCACCTGGCTCCCTCGGTCCTCGATGATGTCGCCGGTCGGATCGGTCTCCCAGTAGCCGAGTGACTTGGCGACGCGCGTGAGCACGCCGATGGCGGCGTCACGACGTTCCGGCGCCAGATCCTCCGAGTACTGCAGGCACCACGTGCCGCGAGCGGGGTCGTAGCGGAAGTACCTCGTGCCGGTCGTCGGCAGGAGGTGCAACCGGCTGAGGTCGGCGCGACGCACGTCGAGGCGGGCGATCAGCTGCTGTTGGAACTGACTGAAGTCACCGCCGGACACGACGCATACGTCGAAGGCGACGAGCAGGTCCGCCAGGCGCTCGGCGATCAGGTCCGGGATCGGAGACTTCGTCACCGCGAGGGTCCCGTCGAGATCGAAACCGATCAACCGACGCCTCACCGCGGCGCACGAACCAGAACACCGAGGGAGGCCCGGGATCGGTGCAGGGATGGCCGCGCTCGAGTCCTGATGGCACGAGCGTACCGGGGGTGCCGGAACGAGCGTAGGAGACCAGGATGCGATTCGGGTTCGCTGTAGTGTGGGCCCACACCGCTGGGACGAGTCGCCTCGCTTGGGCCGGACGGCACCTCGTGCTGTCGCCCCGTGCAGGCTCGACGCCTCGACCTTGACGTCGAGGGAGTATCTGTGCGCAACGACCGATCGACCTGTGCCGACGTTGCTGTCGCCGACGCCGGAGTGACGATCGTCCCCGATCCCCGGCGCCTCGTCGTGCGCTTCTTCGTCACCGGCCTCGAGGACGTCGGCCCGGGTGATTCACGCGCGAGGTCGGTCATCGATCGGATCCTCGAGCTCGACGACGACGAGCTCGGTCGGGCGATGGCGAGCATCGACGACCGCTTCGTCGACCGGCACCCGTCGTTGCACGCAACCTTCGAACGCCACGCGGCGCGGGCCGGCTACGAGCGCGATCCGGCGACCGACGAGACGACCGTCCGGCGCCTGCTCGTCGGCGCCGCGTTCACCAGCGAGTACGCCGTCGAGGGAGCGGCGCTGTGCAACCCGTCGATCGTCGCCCACCCCGTCCAGCCCGACAACGGCGACCTGGCGTTCGTGCTGAGCGTCCGCGGCATCGGCGAGGGCCACGTGTCGTCGATCGGCTTCCGGACGGGCGTCGTATCGACCGCGGGCGCGATCCGACTCGACCCCCCTGGACGCCTTCCTCGCACGGGCGAGTCGACGCCGGGGATCCACCATCGCGGCGTGCTCCACCGGGAGCTGGCCGAGCTGGACGACGACCACGAGAACGCGGCGTACGTGCTCGATGCACTCCCCGAGCACTTCGACGACACCCAGCTGCTCGGGCGCATCGAGGCGTTGCGCGCCGACGCGGCGATCCGACGCCACACCACCACGACGATCGCCCACCTCGAGCATCTGGTGGGCTGCTCGTACACCGTCGGGTTCCCCGCCGACAGCGAGCTGTCCGAGCGCGTCCTGTGGCCGCAGTCGCCGACCGAGCGCCACGGCATGGAGGACGCCCGGTTCGTCGAGATCACCGACGACAGCGGGCCGCGCTACTGCGCGACCTACACGGCCTTCGACGGCACGAACATCAAGCAGAGCCTGCTCACCACCGATGACTTCACCACCTTCGCCGTGTCACCGATGGCGGGCGATCGCGGCGCGAGGCAAAGGGCTCGCCCTGTTTCCACGACGGATCGATGGCCGCTACGCCGCCCTGACCCGTGCCGATCGCGAGACCAACTCGATCGCCTACTCCGACGACCTGCGGTGTTGGGACACGGCCCAGGTCGTCCAGCGGCCGCGTCGAGCGTGGGAGGTCCTCCAGCTCGGCAACTGCGGGTCACCGATCGAGACGTCCGACGGCTGGCTCGTGCTCACGCACGGAGTCGGCCCGATGCGGACCTATTCGATGGGTGCCATCCTGCTCGACCTCGACGAACCCCACCGCGTCATCGCCGAGCTCGAGCGGCCCTTCCTCACGCCGGATCCGAGCGCTGGGGGCTACGTCCCCAACGTCGTCTACTCGTGCGGCGCGCTCCGGCACGGCGACCGCCTCGTCGTGCCGTACGGGGTCGGCGACCAGACCATCGCCATCGCCACGCTGTCGGTCAGCGAACTGATCTCGGCAATGCATCCGATTCACACCAAGGAGCCACGATGAGTGACCGATCACCGCAGAAGCCGGCGGGCAAGAAGCCCGGCAAGACCCTGAAGGAGAAGCGGACGGCCAAGCGGGAGAAGAAGGCGAAGACCACCACGACCCCACTGCACTGAGCCGCACCGTCGGCGCAGTGATCGACCCCTCGGGTACCTGACGTGCTGGCCCACGCGCCCTCGGCGCGCGCAGCTCGACGTGCCGTTGGGGAGTGCGACGCGTCCGTCGTGGCGGGGCCGACTGCACCTCATCGGCCTGGCGGCGGCCGTTCCCCTCACGGTGGTGCTCGCCATCGACGCGAGTGGTGGGCGTGCCCGCGGCGGCGTGATCGTCTACGCCGTCGGCCTGTGCTCGATGCTCGCCGTGTCGGTCACGTACCACCGGTGGGTGCACACCGTGCGCGCCCGGGCCGCATGGCGTCGCGCCGACCACGCCACGATCTACGCCGCGATCGGTGGCACGTTCACACCGCTGTGCCTGCTGGCGTTCGGCACCGTCTGGCGCGTCGTGCTCCTCGTCGTCGTGTGGTCCGCCGTCGTCGTCGGGGCGTTCATCAAGGCGATCGACTGGCACCACGCCCACCACGTCGGGGCCGTGCTGTACCTCGGCATCGGATGGGCCGGCGTGCTGTTGTTCCCGGCGACGTGGAGTCGGAGCGGACTGCTGCCGGTCCTCCTGCTGGCCGTCGGTGGCCTCCTCTACACGGTAGGCGCGATCGGGTTCGGGCGGAGGTGGCCGACGCTCGGTCCGAACGTGTTCTCGTACCACGAGGTGTGGCACGCCTTCACCATCGCCGCCGCCGGCGCCCACCTCGCTGCGATCTGGATCGTCACCACCTGACCGAGCGAGCGCGCCACGGCCTGACGGCCGGCCCGGTTTCGGGTAGTGGTCCCTTCACGTCTCCGCCCGGTGATCGTGCTCGTACGAGACCGTGCCGTCGGCCAGGTCCGCGAGCAGCGCCACGTGCACACGGCGGATCGACGGTTGTCGGCGTTCGAGGAGCGCGGTGACATCGGCAGGGAAGCGGCGCAGCACGCTCGACACGACGATCTGCTCCTCGGCGCCGAGGAAGCACCGGTTGGCATCGGTGACCGACCGCAAGCGGGCGTTGAGCTGGCCGAGCACATCGTCACGGGCACGCCCGTCGATGATGTCGGCGAGGTGGTCGGTGATCGCCGCGCAACCCTGCTTGCACGCCGGGCACTGACCACACGATTCGGCGGCGAGGAAGCGCGAGATCTCGTGCGCGACGGCAGTCATGTTGACCGAGTCGTCGTAGACGACGAAGCCGGCCGCGCCGAGCCCTGATCCCGCCGCGGCGAAGTGCTCGTAGGTCAAGGGCGTGTCGAACAGCTGGGCCGGCAACACCGGGTTGGAGACGCCGGAGAAGGCCGCCTTGAAGCGCCGACCCGGCAGCGGGCCGCCACAGCGTTCCAGCAGCGCGGCGAAGGGGGTACCCATCACGACCTCGTGGACTCCCGGCCGGCTGACGTCACCGACCACGGTGGCGATCACCGTGCCCGGAGACTCGGCGGTGCCCATCGTTCGGAACCACTCGGCGCCGTTGGCCATGATGTGCGCCGCAGTGGCGAGCGTCTCGGCGTTGTTGACGACGGTCGGGTTCGACACTGAATCCCCGGCCACGGGCCGCGATCCGGCCTCCCAGCCGATCGGCGAGTCGGTCGCGAAGAGGCCCGAGCTCGTAGGGCGGCAGCAGTCGCGGCAGCGGGTCGCGACCTTCGATGACCTCGAGCAGCGCTTTCTCCTCGCCGTAGAGGTAGTCGTCGGGCCCCTCGACGATGTTGACGCCGAGCTCCTGGAGCAGGCCCAGCTCGCTGAGCTCGACGGTGGCGCGGCGCAGCGCGTTCACCTCGGGCCGGAACGACCGTTTCGTCGCGAGGTAGATCGCGTCGGCGCCGATCGGCGAACGCGGCGATCGCCGCACCTTCGACGATCCGGTACGGATCGCGCCGCATGAGGGCGCGGTCCTTGAACGTCGCCGGTTCGCCTTCGGCCGCGTTGACGACGACGAAGCGCCGGCCCGCCCCGGCGTCTCGTACCGACTGCCACTTCCGCCCCGTCGGGAAGCCAGCACCCCCGCGGCCGCGCAGTCCGGCCGCGGCGATGGTCTCGATGGTCGCCACCGCGCCCACCTCGAGCGCCCGCTGGAGCCCCCGACCGCCGCCGGCAGCCAAGAAGTCGGCGATCCGCTCGATGGGCGCCGACGGCAACAGGAAGCCGGACGACTCCGCCGGCGGCGGCGATGCGGACATGCATGTCCTCCTTCGACCCAACACTAGTGGCGCTGCCGATAATTACGTCGGTGTAAGTTGGGAGGGCGTCTCCAGTCTTGAGTGATTGTTCGGAGGTACGTCGTGTCTCGTCGTTCGCCGTTCGTTGTTCAGCTGCGCCATGAGGATCGCGGGTTCTTGAGGAGCGGGCAGCGTCGCGTGGTGCGCCGCATTGCGGCGGTGGTCCGGGCGCGGATCGTGTTGTTGGCCGCCGACGGTGTCGACAACGTCGAGATCGCCAAACGGGTGGGGGTATGTGTCGACACGGCGTCGAAGTGGCGTCAGCGGTTCTGCCAGGACGGAGTGGACGGACTGAAGGATCTTCCACGATCGGGACGGCCGCGGATATTCGGCTCCGCGGTCGTTGCCGGGGTGAAGGCCCTTGCGTGTGAGCCACCCGAGCATCGCGACGTGCCGTTGTCGAGGTGGAGTTCGCACGAGCTCGCCGCCCAGGCCGTCCTCGAGGGGCTGGTCGAGGCGATCTCGTCGTCGACGGTGCGGCGCTGGTTGCATGCCGACGCGATCAAGCCGTGGCGCTACCGGTCGTGGATCTTCCCGCGCGATCCGGACTTCGCGAAGAAGGCAGCTCGGGTTCTTGACCTCTACGCCCGGGTCTTCGACGGTGTCCCGCTCGAACCGGACGACTACGTGATCTCGGCGGACGAGAAATCGCAGCTTCAGGCGCTGCGTCGCTGTCATCCCGGCCGGTCGGCCGGTCCGGGCCATGTCGCGCAGGTCGAGTTCGAGTATGAGCGTGGCGGCACGCTTGCCTACATGGCCGCCTATGACGTGCACCGCGCCCATCTGATCGGCACGATCGCGGAGAAGACCGGCATCGTGCCGTTCACCGAACTGGTCGACAAGGTCATGACTCAAGAGCCCTACGCCAGCGCCCACACGGTCTATTGGATCGTCGACAACGGTTCATCGCACAACGGCAAGCGGTCGATCGACCGGATGGCCGTGGCGTGGCCAAACGCTCGGCTCGTGCACCTGCCGGTGCACGCCTCGTGGCTCAACCAGATCGAGATCGTGTTCTCGATCATCCAACGCAAGGTCGTCAAGCCGGCCGACTTCGCCGACCTTGCCGCCCTCGCCGATCGTCTCTGCCGATTCGAGGACCGCTACAACCAGACAGCCCAGCCGTTCGATTGGCGCTTCACGCGACGACAACCTCGCCGCAGATGCTCCGCAGACGCCCATCGCCAGCACCGACCAGATCGAGCCCCAGGCGAGCACTCGCTGCCTGAACCAGCACGCCAGGCAAGATGGGAGGCGATGAAGGCGCCACCATCGATCGACCAAACACAACCTCACCGTCCGCCTCAACAACCACGCTCGAACCCGCTGGCCCGAACTCGCCTGCAGTCGACGTACGGTTCCGCGCCAACTTCGCCTATATCGACGGACACGCCACCCGACGGCACCGTGATCAAACTCTGCCGGCTGCGCTACGGCGGCTCCGCCCACCTCGATGGGGCTTCGGCATCTACCGCGCCAGCCACGACGACTACGAAGACTCCTACCTCCCCAGCGGCACACCCCTCGGCACCGCCGAAGAAGCCCTCGACTGCGCCTGCACGCTCTACCTCAACGACCCCCACCGCACTGGCCCCCCGATACACCGACGAAGTAACGCGGTCGAGACCACTAGTGTCCTGGAAGGTTGAAGCGCTGTGATATTGGTTTAGTCATGTGTTGGCGCCTTGGTTGATGGCGGTGCAGTAGCCGGCGAGGCGTTCGAGGATCTCTTCGGCGGTCTTGTGCCAGACGAACGGTGTCGGGTTCTCGTTCCAGGTCTTGGCCCAAGCGGTGATGTCGGCGGCGAGTTCTTTGACATTGCGGTGGGCGGAGCGTTGCAGTTTCTTGGTGGTGAGCGCGGTGAACCATCGTTCGACGAGGTTCATCCAGGATCCGTAGGTGGGGGTGAAGTGAAAGTGGAATCGCCGGTGGCGCAGCAGCCATTTCTGCACGGTCGGGGTCTTGTGCGCGGACAGGTTGTCCAAGATGACGTGCACGTCCAACTCGGCGGGGACGTTGCGGTTGACCTTGTTCAAGAAGGCGACGAAGTCGGCCGCTGGTGTGCCGGGCACGGATGTCGGTGATCACCTTGCCGGTGGCGATCTCTAAGCGCGGCGAACAGGTCGCAGGTGCCGTTGCGTTGATAGTCATGGGTTGCTCTCGCCGGTGTGGTGGGGAGCATCGGCAACGTCGGCGCGGTCCGGTTGAGCGCCTGGATCTGCGGTTTCTCGTCGACTGCGAACACCGCCGCGGCGACGGGCGGGTTCATGTACAGGCCGACCAGGTCGCGGATCTTCTCGACCAGGTCGGGGTCCGGGGACACCTTGAAGGAATCCTGGCGCCACGGCTTGAGCCCGAACGCCCGCCAGATCTCGCGCACCGTGGTGTGCGAGATCCCATGCTTGGCGGCCAGACCCACGCGTCGACCAATGCGTCGCATCCGGCGGAGCGGTCTCCAACGTTTCGACGATGATCGCTTCGATCACGTCATCACCGATCGTGCGCGCCGCACCCGGACGCGGTGCGTCAACCAGACCGTCGAGACGATCGACGGCGAACCGGGGCCGCCACTTGCCCACCGTCACCGGGTTGCAGCCCACCTCGGCGGCGATCTCTGCGTGGGTGCGCTCCCCTCGGCGCATGCCAACACGATCTTGGAGCGCAACGCCAACGCCTGCGACGACGAATGTCGACGGCGCCCAGCGCTGCAACGTCGCGCGTTCTTCGCCGCTCAAGATGATCTCGACGGTCGGTCGTCCGCGGTCGTGCCATGGTGTCCTCCTGATGTTGCTCGACAACACCAGACCAACGCGACCCAACCGCGAAAATTCCCGATCAACCAGATTTCTCGGCGGAACAACCTTCCAGGACACTAGGTCCGGGCCCCGCATCGCCGACCGCCCGCCGGGCTCGACGTCAGCCCGACCGCGACCGTCGCGATCTGGTCACTCTGCGTCTCATCCGCCGATCTGGTCACCCACGTTCTCGATATCGAGAACCTGGGTGACCAGATCGGCCCGTGCGGACGGTCGGGGCGACCGACCGGTGCGGCGCAATAGAGTATGCTGAATACCTTGCGCGGCGTGTGGAGGGTGACGTGTCGAACACCGTGACCCTGCCGTTCATCGACTTCCAGATCCCGCTCAACGTCGTCATCCTCGGCGTGCTCGCCGGGCTCACCTACGCCCTCATCGCCATCGGCCTGACGCTGGTGTACCGGACGTCGCACGTGCTCAACTTCGCCGCTGGCGAGATGGGAGCGCTCCCGGCCCTGCTCATCCCGATCCTCGTGATCAACAAGGGCTGGCCCTACTGGCTGGCGCTCGCCCTGACCCTCCTCGGCGCGGCGGCGATCGGTGGGCTCACCGAAGCGCTGGTGATGCGCCCGTTGTCGCGCGGCCCGCGCCTGACCACGCTCGTCGCCACGATCGCCCTCGCCCAGGCGCTGTTCGGGTTCAGCCTGTTGATCCCGCGCGGCGGCGATCTCACCGGCAAGCCCTTCCCGACACCGTTCCACTGGCACCTCACGGTCGGCACGCTCAGGCTCGGGCCGGGCCAGATCCTCATCCTCATCGTGGCCCCGCTGTGTGCCCTCGGCGTGACGCTCTTCCTGCGCCACACGTCGCTCGGGCGCGCCAGTCGCGCGGCGGCGGAGAACACCGAGGCGGCGCGACTCGCCGGCGTGCCGACCTCGCGGGTGTCGTTCGTGATCTGGGTGATCGCCGGCCTCCTCGCCGGCATCGGGGCGATCCTCATCGGTGGCACCCGCCCGCTCACGCTGTCGACGGCGCTCGGACCGACCATCCTCCTGCGGGCCCTCGGGGCGGCGATGCTGGGCGGTCTCAACAGCATCTGGGGATCGTTCGTCGGCGGGATCGCCATCGGCGTGTGCGAGGCGCTGGTGCTCTGGAACTACCCCATCGGCGGCGTGCTCGAGATGGTGCTGGCGGTGGTGATCCTGGTCAGCATGCTGATCCAGCCCGGGCTGGGCCAGGCCCGCCAGGCGCGCCAGGGCAGCGACCAGACGCTGACGAGTGCCGTGCTGCCGCTGCCGGCGTGGCAGGCGCGGCTCCCCGCCGTGCGCCTGGCCAAGGCGGGAGCGCTCACGCTCACGCTGACGCTCGCCATCCTCGCCCCCTTCGCCGTGCGGCCGTCGCTGCAGGTGGCGCTGACGACGATCGTGCTGACCGCCCTCACCGGGCTGTCGCTCGTGGTCCTGACCGGGTTCGCCGGCCACGTGTCGCTCGGTCAGTTCGCCTTCGTCGCTGTCGGCGCGGCGCTCGGCGGGCGGCTGTACCAGCTCGGCTACTCGTACATCGCGATCGGGGCGATCGTCGTCCTCGCCGGGGCGGGCGTCGCGGTGATCGTCGGCCTGCCGGCGCTGCGACTGCGCGGCCTGTTCCTCGCCGTCGCCACCCTCGGGTTCGCGCTGGCGGTGTCGAGTTGGCTCTTCTACCAGGGCTGGCTGGTGCACTCGTCGCCGGAGACCGGGAGCTCACTGCAGCTCGGCCGGCCGCGACCGTTCGGGATCGACTTCGATCACGAGGACCGCTACTACTGGCTCTGCCTCGGCGTCTTCGTGATCGTGGCGCTGATGGTGTACCGGCTGCGGCGGACCGGTCCGGGTCGGGCGATGCTCGCCGTCCGCGACAACGAGGCCTCGGCGGCGAGCCTCTCGCTCGCCCCGTGGAAGGTCAAGCTGACCGCCTTCGCCCTGTCCGGTGCCATCGCGACGTTCGCCGGCCTGCTCTACGGCGGCCTCCTCCTCAGCTTCTCGGCCGCGCCCGGCGACACCTTCTCACCGAGCCGCTCGTTGAGCTTCGTCGTGATCGCCGTGCTGGGCGGGATCACCTCGATCACCGGGGCGATCCTCGGTGCGCTGTGGGTCGAGGGCATCCCCCGCCTGCTCGGCGAGGGCTACGCGTTGCTGTCCTCCGGCCTCGGCGTGATCCTCATCCTCCTGCTGATGCCGGGCGGGCTGGCGTCGCTGGTGTTCACGCTGCGCGACCGTTTCGTGCGCTACGTCGTGAGCCGGGAACAGCCCGCCGACGTACCGCCCGAGGACGACCACCGACCTCCCGATCGGCAACGTGCGCCTGGCACCGGCCGACGCCGCCGCCCCGACCGTTGCGGATCCCGACCGCCCCCCACCGCTCGAGGCGGTGGCGATCTCGGTGCGCTTCGGCGGACTGCTCGCCCTCGACGACGTGTCGATGCGGACCCACGCCGGGGAGGTGCTCGGCTTGATGGGACCGAACGGCGCCGGCAAGACGACGCTGTTCGACGTCCTGTCCGGCAATCTCCACCCGGCGCACGGCATGGTGCACCTCGACGGCCGCGACGTCACCGGGATGCCGGCCTACCGCCGCGCCCGGCTGGGGCTCGGGCGCACGTACCAACAGGCCCGGCTGTTCGCCGACCTCACCGTGATCGAATGCGTCGCCGTGGCGCTCGAGCGGCGACGGCCATCGCGGCTGGTGCCGTCGCTCGTGCCGTGGCCCGGCGCGATGCGCCGGGAGCGGGCACGCATGACGCGTGCCGGCGAGGTGCTCGACGTGCTCGACCTCGGGGTGTACGCCCACCGGCCGTCGTCACAGCTCCCGACCGGGGTGCGCCGCATCGCCGAGCTGGCGTGCGTGATCGCCTTGGAACCGACGGTGCTGCTGCTCGACGAGCCGACGGCCGGGTTCACCCATCGGGAGACGGAGGCGTTCGGCGAGACGATCGCCCAGGTGCGCAGCTATCTCGGGGCGACGATCGTGATCATCGACCACGACGTCCCGATGATGCGCGGGCTGGTCGAGCGTCTCTACGTGCTCGACGCCGGGCGGGTGATCGCCGAGGGCCCGCCGTCGATCCTCGACGACAACGCCCAGGTGGCCGAGGTCTACCTCGGCGGTGCGGTGTCCGCCCGGACGCCGCCACTCGCCGCGGCCGGCCCGGCGACGTGACCGGCTCCCGCTCCTGACGCGCCATCTGGTCACCCACGTTCTCGATATCGAGAACGTGGGTGACCAGATCGGCGTTTGAGACGCAGAGTGACCAGATGGCGGCGGCCGCGGGCGGGCCGGGTCGTCAGCTGGTCGCGGTGACGCTGGTGTCGGTCGCCGCCGACGCCTCGGCGCGCAGCGGGCCCCAGTCGCCGTTCGGCTCCCAGCAGGGGCAGTCGGCGTTCCAGCGCACCTCGCGGGCCGTGTCGGCGCCGCTGTGGTCGTCGGCGGAGAACCCGATCGTCTCCCAGTAGGCGCCGTGGAAGTCGGTGACCTGCTCGAGTGCCGAGACGAACGAATCCTGGGTGACCTCCGCGCCGCCGGCGGTGGCGATCTCCAGTGCCGCGACCATCAGGTTGCTCACGTCACAGGTGATCAGGATGTTCGAGTACTCACCCGACTGCTCCGGCGCGGTGCGCTCGATCGTCTTGCCCGAGAACGACTCGTAGTTGGCGAGGCAGTCCTCGGCCTCCTGGCTGAGGCCACCGGACAGGTCGCCGGCCCGCACGCTCGCCAGCGCCGGCACGTCGACGTACTGGCCGGGGGCGTAGTAGGCGGTGGCGACGTCGGCTCAGGTGCGACGCCCAGTCGAAGTCGATGTACCCCGGGGTGTAGCCCTGGTCGTTGGCGGCAGACGTGAAGTTGATGATGCTGGAGCTGCCGACGACCGGGATCACCATGTCGACACCGTCGGCCTGGAACTTCTGGGCGGCGATGGCGTCCTGCTCGGAGCCGACGCCCTGACCGTTGGCCTCCACCTCGGACACGATGTCGACGCCGCCGTCCGTCAACGCCTGCTTCATCGCGTCGACGGCGGGCTTGGCGCTGGTGTCCCAGTAGATGCCCACCTTCTTGCCGTCGAGGTAGCCCTTGGCCAGCGCCCACTCGGCGAACGAGGTGGTGATCGTCGTCTCGTCGGGCTTGACCGTGAAGAAGTCCGGCCCGGCCTGGGCGTACATGTCCGCCGGTGCCTGGTTCACGCTGATCACCGGCGTGCTGAACCGGCTCGCCATGCACTCGGCACCGCTGGTGAAGTCGCGCCCGGAGAGGACGGCGAACACCTGGTCGTCCTGGCCGAACTGCTGGCACGTCGCCACCTGCGCATCACCGTCGATGGCACTCACGCCGGCCGTGACGAACTCGACGTCGACGCCGTTCATCGGCAGGACCCCGCTGCTGTGCAGCCCGTCGAGGACGGCGAGGATCTGCTCCTCGGGATCACCAGTAGTGAACGCCGGGTTGGCCTGTGAGAACGCCGAGACGTCGGACCAGGCGAAGCCGATCTTGAGCGTCTGGCTGACCGCGCCACCGCCACTCCCTGAGGAGGCGCTCCCGGACGCCGCAGTGCCGGCGTCGCTTCCGGGCGGGGCCGTGGTGGCCTGCGCCACCGCCGCACCCGAAGCGGCCACCAGTCCCGTCACCGAGAGCAGCAGTCCGACGTTCCGCCACCGACGAGCCATGTCGTGTCCCCCGATCCGCGGCGTCCGAGGCAGGCGCCAGCGGAACAAGAGTATACTCAATTATTCGGCGTGGCAAGGGTCGTCCGCCGACCCGGGTACCGGCGGGCCATCGGTCAGCAGGATTGCTCGTCGGTGACGAAGGCCAGGTAGTCGTCGACCTCGTTGGTGTCGATCCCGGTCAGCTGCGGCGGCGAGGTTGACGCTGTCACCGGGCTCGAGCCGGGACTCGCCGGTCCTCGGCTCGGCCACGGCCTCGGCGAGCGTGAGCCCGTCGCCGTCGACGGCCTTGATCGTGACCTCGACGCAGTAGGTGGTCGTCGTCGACCGGTTGCGCGCCAGCACCTGCACCTTCTGTCCGTCGGCGGTGTCGTCGCCGACGCGAACGTCGCTCAACGTCACGGGCGGCCGATCGAGGATCTCGCGCACGCCGAGGGCGAAGCCGAACACCATCCCGGCGATCACGACGACCCAGAACAGCGGCGCCCACCGATCGCGCGTCTCGGGCACCGTGGCGATCGACGGAGGTCACGTGCGCACCATCTCTCGGATGCGAGCGAGCGAGCGCCAGCGAGTGAGCGGCCAGCACTGCGCAGGCAGTTCATGCGTGGCCGGGGAACGCAATGACGGTCATCGCGTGCCCATCATCATCCGCACCGAGCGCGTCACCGTCGCCGAGCGCCGTGGCGTCGCCGAGCATCGACACCTCGCCCTTCTCCATGAACATCACCGTGTCGGCCACGTCGAGGGCGACGGCGACCGACTGCTCGACGATGATCACCGTGGTGCCGAGCTGGCCGATCGATCGCACCACCCGCAACAGCTGCTCGACGACCTTGGGCGCCAGCCCGAGCGACAGCTCGTCGACGAGCAGCAGGCCGGGGCCCGCCATCAGCGCCCGGCCGAGGGCGACCATCTGCTGCTCCCCACCCGACAGCGTGCCCCCGCTCTGCCCGAGCCGGTTGGCGAGCTGCGGGAACACCTCGAGCACGGCCTCGAGCCGCTCGCGGACCAGCGCGTCCGTGCGGTGGTAGGGATAGGCGCCCATCCACAGGTTCTCCTGCACCGTCAGCGTCGGGAACGTGGAGCGGCCGCCGGCCATCAGCGTGATGCCCAGCTTGACGCGCTGGTCCGCCGGAACGCCCGTCAGGTCGACGCCGCGGTACTCGATGCGCCCGTACTGGGCATCGATCAGTCCGGCGATCGCCGACAGCAGGGTGGTCTTGCCCACCCCGTTGCGCCCGACGAGCGCGTGCACCCCACCGTCGGGGATGCGCATGTTCACCCCGAACAGCACCTGGATCGGTCCGTAGCTGAGGTCGAGGTCCTCGACGACCAGCAGGTCGCCGCCGCCGGTGGTGGTCGGCATCAGCACTCCGTGCTCGATCACGGCCGCGTTCCCGGTCAACGCGAGCTCGTCGGGGTCGTCCGACGACGACTCTTCATCGTCGGCGTCCTCGCTGAGGTCGGGATCGACGCCGAGCGCCTCGGCGCGCACGATCTGGCGCAGCCGGCGCTCGTCGCGGATGTACGGGTGGATGGCGAAGAGCGTCAGCACCCCGGAGATCCCCATGAGCGGCACCAGGATCAGGAACGCCGCGCGCAGGTTGTACACGTCGGCGAGCACACCGACGAGCGTCGGCGCGATCGCTCCGCACACGCTCTGCAGCACGACGTCGGCGGCGGCACCGCGGCCGCGCAGACGGGCGTGGAGCACGTCGGCGCGGGCGGCGTTGATCGGCGCCTGGGGCGCAACCAGGCACATCGCAGCGAGCGTGAAGGCGACGAGCATGAACGGCGTGCTGGCGAGGACGAACGTCAGCACGAACAGCGGCAGCGCCAGCAGCCGGGCGGCGGCGGCGACGAGGACCCGCCCGGCACGGAAGCCGCGGAACGTGAGGTAGTCGGCCAACCAGCCGGACAGGAGCACGCCGGCCAGCCCGCCGAGGGCGAGCAGGCTGATCGCGGTGGCCGCCTGCGAGATCGACATGTCGTGGTAGCGCACGAAGAACGACGGCGACCAGGTCCCGATGCTCCCGTAGAACAGCGCGCCGATGCCCGACGCCACCGTGAGCAGGGCGAACGAGCGCACGTGGAACAGCTCGCGGTAGGCGGTACGGCCCGACATCTCGTCGTAGGTCGAGGCGTGGGCGAGCGTCGGGTCGAGCTGCTGCTGGATGCGGTCCTGCTGGCCGCGGACCGGCTCCGGCAGGCGGCGGGCGAGGATCGCCACGATGAACGCCGGGATGCTGAGGAAGAAGAACGCCGAGCGCCAGCCCCACGTGACCGCCATCGCCGCCGAGATCGGCACGAGCAGGATGCCGAGCAGCTGGCCGCACTGGTAGGTGCTCATCACCTTCGACCGCTGCACCTTCGGGTAGTAGTCGGCGAGCAGCGACTGCGACGTGGGGTTGTCGCACGGGTCCCACGCTCCCAGCATCATCCGGGCGCCGAGCAGGCTGGCGTAGCTCCAGGCCAGCCCGGTCCAGATCATCGTCAGTCCCCACGCCGCCGTGCCCCACGAGATCACCCGGGTGCGGCGCTTCCGGTCGGCGAGGTATCCGAAGGGCACGGTGCCGAGCGTGACGACGATCACGTAGCTCGACGAGAGGATCCCCAACGCGCTGTTGGAGAGGCCGAACTCCTCCTTGAGCAGTGGGAAGAGCGTCGGCACGACGTACTGGTCGGTGACGTTGATGGCGTAGATCACCGTCAGCAGCACGAGCGGCCAGCGGGTGGCCCCGACCAACCGCCGGGTCAGCTGGAACGGCGGTCGCGGCGTGCGGGCCGGATCGAGCGGGGTGCCGACCCCGGAGCCCGCCGCCAGCGCCGCGTCGACCGACATCTCGACAACAGTATACTCAATTGCCCGTCGGGGGATCCCCGGACTCCCTGGGTCAGGCCGGCGTCCACTCCACGGCGACGAAGCCGCCGAGGCCGGTCGGGTCGAGCAGCGCAGCGGCCTCGACGGGCCGGCTGCGCATGGCGAGGGCGGCCAGGTCGGGGCGGGCCGCCCGCGCGGTCCACGCGCTGACGCCCTCGGCGACCAGCTCGTCGATCCCCCACCGGCGCAGGAACTGCGCCTGGGTGCGCACGCCGACCGGCTCGGCGAACTGGTCGAGGGCGAGCTCGGCCGTGATGTCCTGGGTGCCCGGCGCGCTGAGGTAGTGGGCGCCGCGCTCGTGGCCGCGGTACGTGCGCAGCCAGTCCCGCCACGGCCGGTGGGCGAGCTCGGCGGTCGTGGCGCGGGCGTAGTCGAAGGCGACGATGCGACCGCGCTCGACGCTCGCCCGCGCCGCGTCCACCCAGGCGGCGGCCTCGTCGTGGAGCGGGGCGCGGGCCCCGTGTGGCGCCGTCGCCGGCAGCACCGCAGGGAGCGGGTCGAGCGGCGCCGACAGCACCTCGGCGAACGTGCCGTCCGGTGCGACCACCACCGACGCCTCGCGCCACGACCCGTCGAACACGCACAGCCGGATCGGCAGGTTGTCGAGCAGCTCGTTGGCCACGACCACCCCGACGAAGCGCTCGCCAGGGACGTCGGGCCGCGACTCGACACCGGCCGGGTGCAGCGCGCGCTGCGACTCGGAGATCTCGACGGCGACGTAGCGCAGCGCCGGGGCGCAGCGCGGCGCCGCCGCCGACACCGCGCGGGCCAGCGTCCCGGGCCCGGCGCCGGCGTCGACGACGGTGAACGGGTCCGGTCGCTCGAGGGCCTCCCACTCGGCGTCGAGGAAGCGGGCGAGGACCGCGCCGAACAACGGGCCCACCTCGGGCGAGGTGATGAAGTCGCCACCGCGGCGCCCGGCCCGCCCGACCCGCTCGACGGGTCGGGTGTAGAAGCCGTCCGGGCCGTACAGGGCGAGCCGCTGGAACTCGGAGAACGGGATCGCCCCGCCGGCGGCGTCGATCGCGGCGCGGATGGCTTCGCTCACGTGCCCATCCTTGCGTTCCCCGGCCACGCCATGAACTGCCTGCGCAGTTGATGGCCGCTCCTCGGCTGGCGCCTCGTCGCTCGCATGCTCGTTCGCGGGCACGGGGGTTGACGGCCGGCGACGCGATTGCGAACGTATGTTCGTGGCCGCAGTCGACGCATCGATCCTCCACGCCGACCTCGATGCCTTCTTCGCCTCGGTGGAGCAGCGCGACCACGCCGAGCTGCGCGGCCGCCCGGTGATCGTCGGCATCGGCGTGGTGATGTGCGCCAGCTACGAGGCGCGGGCGCACGGCGTGCGCACGGCGATGGGCGGGGCGATCGCCCGGCGCCTGTGCCCCCACGCCGTCTTCGTCGAACCGCACCTGTCCGCCTACACCGCCGCCAGCAAGGCGGTGTTCGAGGTGTTCGACGACACGACGCCGTTCGTCGAAGGCATCTCGATCGACGAGGCGTTCCTCGACGTGAGCGGGCTGTGGCGCACCGCTGGCACGCCGGCGGAGATCGCCGTCCGTCTGCGCGGCGCGGTGCGCGAACGGGTGGGCCTGCCGATCAGCGTCGGCGTCGCCCGCACCAAGTTCCTGGCCAAGGTCGCCAGCGCCGTGGCCAAGCCCGACGGGCTGCTCGTCGTGCCCAGCGATCGCGAACTGGCCTTCCTCCATGCGCTGCCGGTCGAGCGGATGTGGGGCATCGGCGCCAAGACCGCCGCCAAGCTGCACGCCCGGGGGGTCGACCGCATCGGCGACATCGCCCGCCTGCCCGAACCGGCGTTGGTCGCCATGGTCGGTCGTGGCACCGGTCGGGCAGTGCACGCGCTGGCGCGCAACCACGACCCCCGGCCGGTGCGCGGGGGACGGCGCCGTGGCTCGATCGGCTCGCAGCGCGCCCTCGGCCGCTCGCCGAGGTCGGAGGAGGAGTTGGACGCCGTGCTGCTCGGACTCGCCGACCGCGTCTGCCGCCGGCTCCGCCGCGCCGGCCGAGTGGCGCGGAGCGTGCACGTGCGGCTGCGCTTCGACGACTTCACCCGCATCACCCGGTCGCACACGCTCGCCCGGGCGACCGACGAGACCTCGGTCGTCGTGGTCATCGCCCGTGGGCTGCTCGGCAGCGTCCGTCAACGCATCGACCGCGACGGCTGCACGCTGCTCGGGCTGAGCCTCAGCGGGCTGGACGACGCCGACGCGATGCAGCTGAGCCTGCCGTTCGCCGAGGCGGCGGCGGTCGACCGGGTGCTCGACGGTGTCCGCGACAAGTACGGATCGACGGCGATCACCCGGGCCGTGCTCCTCGGCCGCGACGAGGGCATCTCGATGCCGATGCTCCCCGACTAGCGCCCCTCTACCCGATCTCAAGAGGCGTGTCGATGCGGTCTGCGGCTGTGCCGCGCTACGTCACCGTCGGGGGGTCCGGGGGGCGGTAGCCCCCCGGTGCGGCGGCCCAGGCCGGCTTTGCCGGCCGCCGCCAGAGATTGGGCGCGGCGCAGCCGCTCCACGAACTCGACCGAACGGAGCGAGCGCCAGCGAGCGAGTGACGTCGAAACAACCGCTAGCGGCCGAAGGCGCCGGTCAGGTCCTGCAGGTCGGCGAAGCGCATCACGAGGCCCGGCAGCACGCCGAGGACCACCGTGCCGATGCCCGTGATCGCCAGCGCCGCCATCACCGGCGGTGGCGTGTCCACCGGCGTGACGTCGCCGTCGGGCGGTGCGTTCATCCACATCTCGCGCATCACGCGCAGGTAGTACGCCGCGGCGATGGCCGTGTTGACCGCCCCGATCGCGGCCAACGCGTAGGCCCACCCGGTCTCCGCGCTCAACACGGCGCGGAACACGTTGAACTTGGCGATCCACCCACCGAGCGGCGGCACCCCGGCGAGCGACGCCAGGAAGATCGTCATCAGCACGGCCAGGCCCGGCGCGTAGGAGAACAGCCCGCCGTACGACGAGATCTCACCGCTGTGGGTCTTGCGGGCGACGGCGATCACCACGGCGAACGCGCCGAGGTTCGTGACCGCGTACACCAGCAGGTACACGACCACGGCCTTCATCGCCGGACCGGCGGCTTCGCCGCTGTTGACGAAGGCCAGCGGCATCAGGATGAACCCGCCCTGGCTCACGCTCGAGTAGGCGAGCATGCGCACGATGTTCGTCTGGCGCAGCGCCAGCACGTTGCCGATCGTCATGGTCAGCGCGGCGAGCACCCACACCAGCGGCCCGTACACCCGGTCGGCGGTGGGGAAGGCCACGAAGATCACGAGGATCAGCGCCACGAACCCGGCCGCCTTCGACGACACCGACAAGAACGCGGTCACCGGCGTCGGCGCCCCCTCGTACGTGTCCGGCGCCCAGGTGTGGAACGGCACCGCCGACACCTTGAAGGCGAATCCCGAGATCACGAAGGCGACGGCGATCACCTGCAGGCCGATCAGCTTGCCCGACGCGATGGAGACGCCGATGTCGACCAGCTTGGTCGAGCCGGCGGTGCCGTAGAGCAGGCTCATGCCGTACAACAGCACGGCACTGGCGAACACGCCGAGGAGGTAGTACTTGACGCCGGCCTCGTTGCTGCGGCCATCGCGCTTGCGCCAGGCGGCGAGCATGTAGGCCGGGATCGACAGCAGCTCGAGGGCGATGAACACGGCGAGCAGGTCTCGGCTCGACGTCATCATCACCATGCCGAGCGTGCTGCACAGCAGCATCACGTAGTACTCGCCTTGGTAGTACCCGCCCGTCTCCAGCTCGTTCTGGCTGATCAGCACCACCACGTAGGCGGCGAGCAGGAACAGCGCCTTGGTGATCAAGGAGAAGTTGTCGATCACGTAACGGCCGTCGAACAACGATCGCACGGGGTCGTCACCGACCACGGCGAGGGTCACGAGCGGCAGGCAGGCCGCGAGGAGCACGAACCCGGTGAGCGTCGAGGTGATCCAACGCCGCGTCTCGTCGATGAGCAGGTCGGTGGCGAGCACGATGTTGATGCCGACCACGAGCACGAGCTCGGGCGCGATCGCGTGCCAGTCGATCGTCGGGTGGACGTAGTCCCCCGCCTGGGCGAGCAACGATGCGAGCACTACCCCAGCCACTGCCCGAGGCGACCGACCATGGCGGTGACGGCCGGGTCGAAGACGCGGAACAGGAACTGCGGGTACACGCCGAGCAGCAGGATCATGCCGACCATCGGCATCCACGAGATCCACTCGATCCACGTGACGTCGTGGATGTCGTCGTGCTCGTCGTCGTGGCCGCCGTGGTCGTCGCCGTCCACCTCGAGCGGGTTGACCGCCGCGCCGACTGCGTGGGTCACGACCGGCGCCGGCGTCGTGAGCGCCGTGGTCGTCGTCGAGGACGTAGCCGGGTGGCGTGCCGAACGCCGTGCGCTGGTACAGCCACAGCAGGTAGGCGGCGGCGAACACCGTGCCGACGGCGGCGATCACCATCAGCGTGCGGAACAGCGGCTGCGACAGGCCGAAGCCGGGACTGTACGCCGACAGGATCGCCGGGAACTCGCCCCAGAACCCGGCGAGGCCGGGGAGGCCGAGGCTGGCCATGGCGCACAGCCCGAGGATCCAAGCGAGGCGCGGGATCGTGATCAGCATCCCCTTGAGGTCGGCGATGTTGAGCGTGTGGTAGCGGTGCTTCACCGAGCCGGCGAGGAAGAAGAGCATGCCGGTGATCAGGCCGTGGGCGACCATGCCGAACATCGCGGCGTTGATGCCGAACGTGGTGAGGGTGGCGATGCCGAGCATCACGAAGCCCATGTGGGCCACCGACGAGAACGCGATCAGCCGTTTCATGTCGGTCTGGGCGAGGCAGCACAGCGCGCCGTAGATGATGCCGACCACGGCGAGGATGGCGAGCGCCGGCGACCACGCCTTGGCCCCCTCGGGAAGGATCGGGATGGCGATCCGCACGAAGCCGTACGTCCCCAGCTTCAGCAGGATCGCGGCGAGGATCACCGAGCCCTGTGTCGGCGCCTGGGTGTGGGCGTCGGGCAGCCACGTGTGGAACGGGAACATCGGCACCTTGACGGCGAAGCCGACGAACATCCCGGCGAAGATCCAGATCTGCATGGTGCGCCCGAGGTGCGGGCCCAACTCGACGAGGTCGAGCAGCGAGAAGGTCTTGGCGCCGGTCTGGGCGAACAGCGCGAGGAAGGCCACCAGCATCAGCGCCGAACCGAACATCGTGTAGAGGAAGAACTTCAGCGAGGCGTACTGGCGCTGCTCGCCGCCCCACACGCCGATGATGAAGAACATCGGCAGCAGCACGACCTCGAAGAAGACGAAGAACAGGATCAGGTCCTGGGCGATGAACGTGCCCGCCATGCCCACCTGCAGGATCAGCAGGATGATGACGAAGGCCTTGGCGTTGCCGGCCTCGGGCATGTTGTTCCAGGTGTAGATCATCACGACGAAGGTGATGAAGCCCGACAGCACGAACAGCGGCAGGCTGATCCCGTCCAGCCCGATCGTGTAGTTGGCGTGGATGAAGTCGATCCACTTGTGGTTGGCGTAGAACTGCAGCGATCCGGCCTTGTCGTAGTCGAACAGGAAGGCCACGACGATGGCGGCGACGAACGTCAGGGCGGCGGCGAGGATGCCCACCTTCTTGATCGTGGCCTCGTCCTCACTCGGCACGAAGAGGATCGCCAGCACCCCGACCAGCGGGATGAACGTAGCGATCGTCAGCCAGACGCTGTTGTCGCTGATGGTGTCGATGGGCATGGGCGGTTCGTCCTCACACGTTGATGATCACGAGCACGATGGCTCCCACGGCCGCCGCCCCGAAGAGCAGCGCACCGTACTGGTTGACCTTGCCCGACTGCACGGGGCGCAGCGCCTCGCCACTCTCTTCGGCGATGACGCCGGACAGGTTGACCGCGCCGTCGACGCCGCGCTGGTCGACGTTGCGGTAGGCCCACGCGCCGACCCGCTTGCCGATGGTCCCCGCGCCGTTGACCACGCCGTCGATGACGTTCTGGTTCACCCAGTTGGCGGCGCGGGCGATCGGGTGGGCGATCGCGTGCACGATCACGCCCTCGTAGAGGGCGTCGAGGTAGTACTTGTTGACCAGGAACGTGTAGCCCCACCGCAACGGTGCGACGCGCTCGGTGAGCCCGACGAGTCGGCGGTCCTTGCGCGTGTAGAAGGCGACGCAGAACGCCCACGACGCGGCGAGAGCGGCGAGCACGATCAGCAGCGAGGTGGCGGCGTTCGGGAACCAGTGGAACTCGGCGTGATTCGTCGCCGGCGCGTAGCAGACCCCCTCCTCCGGCGCGTCGTACCCGCACCCGGAGGCGTGCGCCTCCTCACCCTCGGTGGCGACCTCCTGCACCGCCGTGGCGGCGGCGGTCTCCGCGGCGATGACCTGCTCGGCTCGCGGTTCGACGTACTGGGCGAAGTTGTGCCACTGCTCCCCCGCCATCGCCGGGTTGGCCCACCCCGAGGCCAGGGAGAGCACGGCGAGGATGCAGACCGGAACGAGGATCAGCTTGCCGGACTCGTGGGGACCCAAGTGCTCCTGGGCGTGGTCGCCGGCGTGCACCGGCTCGAGCACGTCGTACTCGCCGCCGATGTCGTCCCCCGGCAGCTCGGTGCGCAGCGGGTCGGACGCCGGCGTCGGCGCCGCGACCGCGGTGGTGAGCGACGCGTGCAGCGGCGCCTCGTGCTCGACCGGCCCGCCGGCCGCCGCGCCGCGGGGTTCGCCGAAGAACGTCAGATAGGTCGCCCGCACGGTGTACATCGCGGTGAGCGCGGCGCCGATCAGGGCGACCCACATGAACACCGCGTAGCCGTTGTGGCCGACGTTGTCGATGATCTCGTCCTTGGAGAAGAACCCGGCGAACGGGAACATGCCGACGAGTGCCAGCGATGCGACGATCCACGCCGCGGTCGTGATCGGCATCTTCTTGCGCAGGCCGCCCATGTCCTTCTTCATGTCGAAGCTGTGGTGGGAACCGGAGTGGCTGACCGAGCCGGCGCACAGGAAGAGGCAGCACTTGAAGAAGGCGTGGGTGAAGATGTGGAACACCGCCGGCAGCCACGCCCCGGCCCCGAGGCCGAGCATCATGTAGCCGAGCTGTCCGACGGTGGAGTAGGCGAGCACCTTCTTGATGTCGTTCTGCACGAACGCCAGCAGCCCGGAGATCACGATCGTGATGGCGGCGATGACGACGATGACGTTGATCGCCGACACCGGGATCTCGAACCCGCGCCAGAACACGGGGTACAGCCGGGCGACGAGGTACACGCCGGCGACCACCATCGTCGAGGAGTGCAGCAGCGACGACACCGGCGTGGGACCGGCCATGGCGTCGGGCAACCAGGTGTGCAGCGGGAACTGGCCGCTCTTGCCGATGCACGCCACGAACAGCGCCACCGCCGACCACAACAGCAGCGTGTGGCTGGCCTCGCCCGACAGCGCCCACCCGGAGATCGCCTGGATGCTGAAGCCGGTCGTGCCGAGGTGCTCCTCGGCCCACGACGTTGGAGCCGAAGTAGAGCATGCTGACGCCGACGAGCAGGCCGACGTCGCCGACGCGCACGGTGAAGAACTGCTTCAAGGCGGCGCGGGCGTTGGGCTCTTCCTCCCACCAGTGGCCGATCAGCAGGAACGAGCAGAGGCCCATGATCTCCCAGCCGAGGATCAGCTCGACCGTGTTCTCGGCGAGAACCATCACGAGCATGCCGGCGGAGAACAACGTGATCGCGGCGAAGTAGTGCGTGTAGCGGCGGTCGCCACGCACGTACTCGAGCGAGTAGATCTGCACCAGCAGCGAGATGAACGCCACGAGGGCGAGCACCATCACCGAGAGCCCGTCGATCTGGATGCCGATCGAGAGGTGCACGCCGTCGTTCTGCCACCAGGTCCAACGCCGGATGACCGGGGCGACGAAGCCCTCGCCGGCGTCGTTCGTCCGTTGGATCCACTGCACGGCGGCGCCGATCGAGAGCACCGTGGCGGCGGCCATCGAGGCGATGCCGACCTCGGAGCCCTTCGCCGGCAGGTGCCGGCCGAACGAGGATGATCACGAAGAAGGCGATCCCGGGGATCAACGGGATCAGCCATGCGTTCTCGAGGAACCACCCCGCCGCGAGCATCACGTCAACCCTTCATCTCGCTGAGGCGGTCGAGCGAGATCGAGCGGCGGTTGCGGTACACGAGCAGCACCATCGCCAACCCGACGCCCACCTCGGCGGCGGCGACGCCGATGACGTAGAGGGCGAACACCTGCCCGTCGATCGTGCTCGTCATCAGGGCGAAGGCGACGAAGTTGAGGTTGACCGCGTTGAGGATCAGCTCGACCGACATCAGCACCATCACGGCGTTCTTGCGGGCGATCACGCCGTACACGCCGATGCTGAACAGCACCGCGCCGAGTAGCAGGAAGTTCAGGGTAGTTCGCGGCGTACACGGGTCAGTCCTTGCGGGCGAGGACGATGGCGCCGACGGCGGCGGCGAGCAGGATGAAGCTGAGGGCGAGGAACGGCACGAGCGAGTTGGAGAGCACGTTGTCGGCGATCGCCTGGGTGGGGGTCGGGCCGCCCGGGTCGGGCATCGTCTGGTCGTCGAAGGCGTCGAGGATCGCCCAGGCGAGCACGACGAGCAGCATCAAGGCCACCGGGATGGCCGCGCCCCAGTAGCGGTTGTTGAGGTCGCGCTCCACGCCGAGCTGGGCGCGCGTGAGCATGATGCCGAACAGGAACAGCACCATCACCGCGCCGACGTACACGAGGATCTGGGAGACGCCGACGAACTCGGCCGCCGCCAGGATGTACAGCGCGGCGACACCGGCGAGCACGATCACGAGCCACAGCGCGGCGTGCACGACGTTGTTGGCGGAGACCACGCGGAAGGCACCGAACACCATGGCCGCGGCGATGATGTAGAAGCCGACGTTCTGGGCGACGCTGACGTCGGAGATCGCGCAACAAGCCGCCACGCAGCGCTCGCATCGCGACGCGGTCCACGCTCATTTCTTCTTCTCCGCACCGGCCTCGAGCTCGGGGGCCTCGGGCACGGTCTCCATCCACTCGCCGAGCTTGTCCTTGTCGTGCAGCAGGTCGGCGATCCGCGGCTCGGAGTACTCGTACTCCGGGCTCCAGAACAGGGCGTCGAACGGGCACACCTCGACGCAGATGCCGCAGTACATGCACAGCGCGTAGTCGATGTCGAAGCGGTCGAGGTTGCTCACCGAGCGCGGCTTGCCACCGGCGCGCCGCGGCGGGGCGAGCTGCTTGTGGCCCTCGATGTAGATGCACCAGTCGGGGCACGAACGGGCGCACAGCATGCAGACCGTGCAGTTGTCCTCGCGCAGGGCGATCACGCCGCGGGCGCGGGTGGGCGGCGCCTCCTTCTCGCGCGGGTACTGCACCGTGTCGGCGCCGTTGCGGATGGTGTTGCCGAGGGTGCGCAGCGTCACGCCCAGGCCCTTCATCAACCCCGGCACCTTCGGCTTCGAGATCGGCATTACACCGCCACCTTCAAGATCGCGGTGAGGACGATGTTGGCGATCGCCAGTGGGATGAGGAACTTCCAGGCGAAGCGCTGCAGCTGGTCCTCCCGGAAACGGGGGAAGCTGAAGCGCACCCACATCACGAGGAAGCTGAGCACCAGCATCTTGGTGAACAGGATCAGCGGCCCGACGACGTTCATCCAGTCGTCGACCGAGTCGATCGTCGTCCACCCGAACCAGGCGAACGGCACCCCCCAGCCGCCGAGGAACAGCACGGCGGCGATCAGCGAGAACACCCCGACCGTGGCGAACTCGGCGATGAAGAAGATGAGGAAGCGGAAGCCCGAGTACTCGGTCATGTAGCCCGACACCAGCTCGGACTCGGCGATCGGCATGTCGAACGGCGGCTGCGTGAGCTCGGCCTGCACGGCGATCATGAACACGACGAAGCCGATGATCTGCGTGAACACGTAGGGGTTGCCGAGCCCGTTCCACCCGAACATCGACCCGGTGTTCTGGGCGACGACGATCTGCTGCAGGTTCATCGAGCCGGCCTGGATCACCACGCCGATGACGCCGAGCACGAGCGGCAGCTCGTAGGCGATCAGCTGGCCGGCGGCGCGCAGGCCGCCGAGCAACGAGTACTTGTTGGCGCTCGACCAGCCGGCCACGAGGATGCCGAGCACGCTCACCGACGACACGGCCAAGGCGTAGAAGATGCCCGCCTGGAAGTTGGTGAACCAGACGTCGGGTCCGAACGGCACGACGGCGACCAGCAGGAACGTCGAGGTGAGCACCACGAGCGGCGCCATCTTGAAGATGCTGAGGTCGGCCGCCTCGGGAGCGGTGTCCTCCTTCTGCAGCCACTTGCCGACCTCGGCGAACAGCTGCAGCGAGCCGTACGGTCCGGCCTCCATCGGCCCGAGGCGACTCTGCATGAACGACATCATCTTGAACAGGAAGAGGTAGACGATCGTGCCCGCCGGCAGCAGCACGGCGATGGTCCCACCGAGCACGCGCAGGAGCGACTGCCCCCAGTACGGGATGTCCAGCGCCACGACGGTCACGCCACCGGGCCGTGACGCAACCGAGCAGGTCGCCACCGTAGCGACGAGGTCGCCAGCCCGAGGGAGCCCGGACCGGTCGGACAGCGGGCGCAGCGAGCCGCAGCGACAGCGGACGACGTGAGGTCGAAACCATCACCGGTCGATGTCCCCGAGGATGAAGTAGAGGCTGGCGAGGATCGTGATGATGTCGGGCACGTACACGCCGCGGAGCACCCAGGACGCCACCGACACGTTGTTGAAGCTGGCCGAGCGGATCTTCACCCGGAACGGGCCGACGTCACCCTTCGACACGACGTAGTAGCCCATCTCGCCGAGCGGGTTCTCGGTCGACACCCACGCCTCGCCCTCGGGCACCTTGATGATGCGCGGCACCTTGGCCATGATCGGCCCGGCCGGCAGGGAGTCGAGCAGCTGGTCGACGATCTTGGTCGCCTCGCGCGTCTCCTGCAGGCGGATCCAGCAGCGGGCGAAGCTGTCGCCGTCGGGGTGGGTCCACACCTTCCAGTCGACCTTGTCCCAGGCCATCGGCAGCCGCTGGTCCCGGCGCAGGTCCCAGTCGACGCCGCTGGCCCGCAGGTTGGGTCCGGAGAGGCCGTACTGCAGGGCGATGTCGCGCGGGATGATGCCCGACGCCGCGCGTGCGCGCCTGGAAGATCTCGTTGCCGATGAGCAGGTCGTCGATCTCGTTGCAGTAGGTGCGCAGCTTGCGCATCACGGCTCGGCACTCGTCGACGAACCCCTTGGGCAGGTCGTCCTTGAGCCCGCCGATGCGGTCGAAGTTCGGGTGGAAGCGCCCACCGGTGACCGACTCGATCAGGTTGAGCACGTGCTCGCGGTCGCGGAAGGCGAAGAACGCCGGGGTGACGGCACCGAGCTGCACGCCGAGGTCGCCGAGGAACAACGAGATGTTGGCGATGCGGCTCAGCTCGAACAGGATCGTGCGGATGTGCTGGGCCCGCGGCGGGGCCTCGATGTCCATCAGCTTCTCGGCGGCGAGGATGAACGGCACCTCGTTGGCGAAGCTGCCGAGCCAGTCGATGCGGTTGACCAGGGTGGTGACCTGCGGGAAGGTGCGCACCTCGGTGAGCTTCTCGTAGCCACGGTGCATGTAGCCCGCCGACGGCTCGGCCCACACCACCTGCTCGCCGTCGAGGCGCACGATGATCCGCAACGTCCCGTGGGTCGCCGGGTGCTGCGGGCCGATGTTGAGGGTCATCCCCTCCGTCTCGAGCTCGACGTTGAGGCGGGCGTCGGCCGCCTGGCCGGCGATGTAGCTCAGCTTCTCCCGGTCGGCCAAGAGGTCCGTCACGACGGGGCCCCCGGCGCGCTCTGTCCGGGCTCTGTGTCAGGAAGTTCGACCTCTGGCGTCGTGTTTCCTGACACAGACGGGTCTGGCTCCTCCTCTTCGGCGGGCATCGGTTCGACGTCGACGATGCCCGGCCACGGCTTCACGATGCGAGCGAGCAGCGGGAAGTCCTTGCGCAGCGGGTAGCCCTCGAACCCGGTGGGCAGGTAGATGTTGCGCAGGTCGGGGTGGCCGACGAAGTCGATCCCGAACATCTCGTGGGTCTCGCGCTCGTGCCAGTTGGCGCCGAGGTAGATGGCGTGCCAGGAGTCGAGGGCGAACGGCTCGTCCGCCACATCGACCTTCACCGTGACGCCGACGTGACGCTCGATGTCGGTGACCCTGGCGAACACTTGGAAGCGGGTCTCGCCCCCGGCGTACCCCTGCTTCACCTCGGTGGAGCGCTCGGGTGGCGGTTGGGTCGGGTCGTCCTCACCGCGGCCGTAGGGCGACGGCATCCAGTCGATCGCCGACAGGAAGCAGAAGTAGGTGAATCCGCGCCCCGCGCAGCGCCCGGCCCGTGGCGGCCCACGCGTCCGCCCGGACGCGCACCCACAGGTCGTCCTGGGGCGTCAGCTTGAACTCGACGAGCCCGTCGCCGATGGCGCGACGCAGATCGTCGACGATCGACTCGCGCAGCCCGTCGCCCGGCAGCGCCGGAGCCTCGACGGTAGCCGCGGTGTCGTCACTCAATCCCACCACCGCCCACCACGATCGGCTCGCGCTTGGGCATCACCTCGGATCCCTCACCGCGCCACTTGGCACCGACGTCCTCGTTCTTGATGCGCTGCTGGAGCAGCACGATGCCCTCGAGCAGGGCCTCGGGACGCGGCGGGCAGCCGG
The DNA here is from genome assembly GCA_963719295.1 of Ilumatobacteraceae bacterium. GTDB lineage: Bacteria > Actinomycetota > Acidimicrobiia > Acidimicrobiales > Ilumatobacteraceae > Desertimonas. Next base: position 298,702 of record CAVRBV010000026.1, on the reverse strand, counting down.
GCACGTAGATGTCGACCGGGATGAGCTGGTCGACGCCCTTGGTGACCGAGTAGCTGTCCCAGTAGGGCCCGCCGCAGTTGGCGCAACTGCCCATCGAGATGACGTACTTCGGCTCCGGCATCTGGTCGTACAGGCGCAGGATCGCCGGGGCCATCTTGTCGGTGACGGTCCCCGAGATCACGACGAGGTCGGCCTGGCGCGGGCTGGCCGGCAGCGGGATCACGCCGAGGCGCATCACGTCGTAGCGCGGCGAGGCGAACGCCGCGCCCATCTCGATGGCGCAGCAGGCGAGGCCCCACTGGTACACCCACATCGAGTACGAACGGCCGATGTTCATCAGCTTGGCGATCGCCCCGGGCATGCGTCCGCGGTCGACTAGACCCACCGCAGCAACCCCCGCTTCCATGCGTAGAGGAGACCGTCGAGCAGCAGCACGATGAACGCCAGCATGACCACCAGCCCGAACGCCCCGTAGCGCTCGACCGACGCGGCCCACGGGAAGATGAACACCGCTTCGACGTCGAAGATGACGAAGAGCAGGGCGAACACGTAGTAGCGGATCTGGCTCTGCGACCAGCCGATGCCGACCGGGTCGACGCCGCTCTCGTAGGCGATCAGCTTCGACGGGTTGGGCTTGTTGGGCCTGATCAGCGCCGCGACGCCGAGCAGCAACGACCCCAGCACGAGGGCGAGCCCGCCGAACCAGACGACGGTGAGATAGTCCCGGAGAAAGCCCGACATTCGGCCGTGACGCTACCAATGATCCTGAATGCGGTCCTATTCGCTGGCGTTCCCCGGCCACGCAGGCCGGCCGCCGACGCCCTCTAACTGCTTGCGTTCCCCGGCCACGCAGGCCGGCGCGCCGACGCCCTTCGCTGGCGCTCCGGGCGCCTATCTGCTCGGTCGCCGGGACGCTCGCTGGCGCTCGCTGAAGTGCCAGTAGGGTCGGCAGCGATGGAGGCCGTCACGCTCGCCGACATCGAGGCCGCCCGCCAGGTCGCCGGGGCCGTCGCCAAGCACACCCCGGTCGTGTCGTCGTCGGCGTTGACGGAGCGGTTCGGCCGCCCGATCGTGCTCAAGGCGGAGAACCTCCAGCGGGCGGGAGCGTTCAAGATCCGTGGCGCGATGAACAAGCTCGACGCGCTGGGCGATCGGGCGCAGCCGGGCGTCACGGCCGGCAGCGCCGGCAACCACGCGCTGGCGGTGGCCTTCGCCGCCCGCCACTACGGCGTGCCGTGCGACATCTTCGTGCCGACGGGCGCGCCGATCACCAAGATCGAGTCGTGCCAGGCCTACGGGGCGACGGTCGTCGAGGGTGGGGCGACGCTCGACGACGCGATGGCCGCGGCGCAGGAGTTCGCCGCCGAGCACGGCCGGGCGTTCTGCCATCCGTACGACGACCCGGCCGTCGTCGCCGGACAGGGCACGCTCGGGACTCGAGCTGGTCGAGGATCTCGACGACCTCGCGTGCGTCGTCGTGCCGCTCGGCGGGGGCGGGCTCTCGAGCGGCGTCGCCATCGCCGTGAAATCGCTCATGCCCCACGTGAGGGTGGTCGGCGTGCAGGCCGCCGCGTGCGCCCCCTACGCCGGACTCGACCCGGCGCCCGGCCCGGTGCCGACCCTCGCCGACGGCATCGCCGTCAAGCGGCCCGGCGTCATCACCCGCCCGCTCGGTCGAACGGTGGGTCGACGAGGTCGTCACCGTCGCCGAGGACGCCATCGCCGACGCGATGGTGACGCTCATGGAGCGGGCCAAGCTCTACGTCGAGGGCGCCGGCGCGGTCGGGGTGGCGGCCCTGCAGTCCGGCGCCTGCACGCCCGCCGAGACCGGCGTGACCTGCGTGGTGCTGTCGGGCGGCAACGTCGACCTCGGCGTGGTTCCCGGCCTGATCCGCCGCCACGAGACCACCGCCGGGCGGCGGCTCGTGATCTTCGCCCGGATCGACGACCGCCCGGGCGGCTTGGTGCGGTTCCTCACGGCGTTCGCCGACGCCGGCGCCAACCTGGTCGAGGTGCAGCACCAGCGCGAGGGCGTCGACCTCAGCGTCCGCCAGACCGGGGTGCACGCGACGTTCGAGGTGCGTGGCCCCGAGCACGCCGCCCGCGTGGTGGCGGCCGCCCGCCAGGCCGGCTTCGGCGACCTCGTCATCGAGAGCCCACGCCTCTGAGCCCGGCTGTGACAGCGCGATCTACCTACTGGTAGGTAGGCTGTCGGTCATGGCGACCGAGACGCTACTCCGAGACCTCGAGCCGACCGTCGAGTCCCTGCTCGAACGGCACCTCGCCACCGCGAAGGAGTGGTTCCCGCACGAGCTTGTGCCGTACAGCCGCGGCCGCGACGCCGTCCCGGGCCACCAGTGGACCGCGGACGACGCCGACCTCGGCGGCGTCACCATCGACGACGGGGTGCGGTCGGCGCTGATCGTCAACCTGCTCACCGAGGACAACCTGCCCTACTACTTCCGCTCGATCGAGACGATGTTCGGGACCGACGGCGCGTGGGGCACCTGGGCCCGGCGCTGGACGGCCGAGGAGGGTCGCCACTCGATGGTGATCTACGGCTACCTGATGTGCACGCGGGCGGTCGACCCGGTGGCGCTCGAACGAGGGCGGATGGCCCAGGTGTCCGGCGGCATCACGCCCGATCCGGACACCGTGGTCGAGAGCTTCGTGTACCTCACGCTGCAGGAGCTGGCGACGCGGATCGCCCACCGCAACACCGGCAAGCTCGTCGGCGACCCCGTCGGCTACGGCGTGATGATGCGCGTGGCGGCCGACGAGAACCTCCATCACCTCTTCTACCGCGACCTCGCGACGGCGGCCATCGGCATCGCCCCGAACCGCATGCTCCCGGCGATCGAGAAGCAGGTGGTCGGCTTCGCCATGCCCGGCCTCGGGATCCCGGGCTTCAGCGGCCATGCCGCCGCCATCGCCCGCGCCGGCGTGTACGACCTCGCCATCCACCACGACCAGATCCTCGTGCCGATGCTGCTGCGCCACTGGCAGATCGACCAGCTGACCGGGCTCGACGCCGAGGCGGAGCAGGCACGCGACCGCTTGATGGTCCGCCTCGCCAAGAGCGAGCGCGTGGCCCGTCGGCTCAGCGAGCGCCGCGAGGCCGCGAACGCGGCCGAGCCCGTCAGCGTCTGACGACGCCGACGGGCCGCCGGACCGCGACCTGCGGCGGGTCGGGTCAGGGGGGTGGGAGTCGAGTCAGGCGGGGATGGTCACCGTCATCGAGTAGGTGGGCGAGGTGTCGCCGCGTCCGCCACCGATCTCGATCTTGTAGTCGCCGGTGGCCGGCAACGAGTAGGTCACCACGTCGCCGGGTCCGCCGGGCAGCGGGGCGCCGTTCGGGGCGAACACGCCGACGCTGGCACGCGAGGCCGGGCGGGTCGATCTGCACGGTCATCGACTGGCCGGCGCCGGCCCGCAGCACGAAGGTGTCGAAGGCGCCGATGCGGAACGTGCCGGTCACCGTCGCGTGGTCGGTGCCCGGGGCGAACGAGATGCGGTAGGGGGCGTCGTGACGGATCGGCGGGATCGTGACGGTCATCGAGTAGGTCGGCGAGGCGTCGCTGCGTCCGCCGCCGACGACGATGCGGTAGTCACCGGTGGCCGGCAGCGCGTAGGTCACGATGTCGGCGGGTCCCCCCGGCAACTGCGAGCCGTCGGGCGCGAACACGCCGACGCTGGCGGCGAGCCCGGGCGGGTCGATGCGCACCGTCATGTACTGGCCGGCGCCGGCGCGCAGCACCCAGGTGTCGCTCGCCCCTTCGCGGAACGTCCCGTTCACCGTGGCGTGGTCGGTGCCGGGGGCGAAGCTGATCCGCTGGGTCGTGTTGTGCGCCAGCGGCGGGATCGTGACGGTCATCGAGTACGTCGGTGACGTGTCGCCGCGTCCGCCGCTGACCTCGATGCGGTAGTCACCGGTGGCGGGGAGCGAGTAGGTGACCACGTCGGCCGGCCCGCCGGGCAGCGGCGACCCGTCGGGCGCGAACACGCCGACGCTGGCGGCGAGGCCGGGCGGATCCATCTGCACGGTCATCGACTGACCGGCGCCGGCGCGCAGCACCCAGGTGTCGAACGAGCCGGGCCGGAACGTGCCGGTCACCGTGGCGTGGTCGGTGCCCGGGGCGAAGGAGATGCGGTGCGGCTGCGTCGACTGGGTGAGGGTGGCCGCCGATGCGGTGACGCCGACTCAGCGTCACCGCCAACGTCGCAACCCCCACCACCGCCGCGATCCGACCGAAGAAGGAGCGATGCGACGTGGTGTTCATGCCCCTCCGACGTCACCGCCCCCCACCCCCGCGCGCCCCGATCTTCGAGGGGCCCTATCTGGTCACCCACGTTCTCGATATCGGGCTGTCCTGCTCGATCCGTGGGTCGACCCACGGGTTCGATAACCGTGGAGTCACGTCTGCCGGCTCGTGAAGCAACGGTCCAGCGGCAAGCGACGAGTTCGGCCGCCCCGACCGAACCCTGGGCGGGCATCGTCTCGTCGCCGGATCCGGGTGGCACACGCCTCGAGCCCGGGGACGCCGCCCCCATCCGTGCCCCGGTCGACGCGGGCACCGTTGTCCAGCGGCAACGGCGTACTGGCGGTGGTGTGCCGCGGCCGGCGCGGTAGCGATGTGCGCACCGCGGCGGATCGCTCACCACCCGGTGGGGACCCGCGCCATCGGCGATCTGGTCACCCACGTTCTCGATATCGAGAACGTGGGTGACCAGATCGCGTAGACGCACAGTGACCAGATGGCGGCGGTAGTGGCGGCACCCGCCGCGGGCCGACCTCGACCACTTCAGAGCAAACAGACGTGACGACGTCGAAGTCGCGCCGTAAGCCCGTGTGGGCGCTGTCGGTCGACGTCGGCGACCTCCGGCGGGTCGGCGGCACCCAACGATCGCCACCCAGCTATGCAGCAGGACAGCCCGATGACGAGAATGTGGGTGACCAGATCGCCCTTGAGACGCAGGGTGACCAGATAGCGGCGGCGCCGGGTCAGGACGGGGGGTAGACCGCCTTCGGCACGCGCAGGCAGCCACCGGTGGGCACCATCACGATGCCGTCGACTCGGTCGGGGCCCGAGCCGTCGCCGACATCGTGGGTGGGCCGCAAGTGGGGGTCGAGGAGCGGTCCGGTCTCGCCGGGACGGGCGTGGATCGGCACCGGGTCACCGTCGAGCACGTGCACCGTGCATCCGTCGGCGTCGAGCTCGACGCGCATCCGCGACCCGTGGCGCTGCATGTGGAACGAGATCGACTCCCAGGCGTCGGGCAGGCTCGGCTCGAAGCTCAGCGCCGTGCCGGTCTCGAACACCCCGGCGAACCCGAACACGACGGTTCCCCACACCCCGCCGCACGACGCCACGTGCACGCCGTCGGCGGTGTTGCCGTGGAGATCGGCGAGGTCGACGTACAGCGCCTCGCGGAAGTAGTCGACGGCGAGGTCGTCGTAGCCGATCTGGGCCGCCGCCGTCGCCTGCACGCACGCCGACAGCGACGAGTCGCCGGTGGTGATCGGGTCGTAGTAGTCGAAGTTCCGCCGTCGCACCCCGAGCGGGAACTGGTCCTTGCGCAACGACATCGCCAGCACCACGTCGGCCTGCTTGAGCACCTGGTGGCGGTAGATCACGAGCGGGTGGAAGTGCAGCAGCAGGGGGTACTTCGACTTCGGCGTGCGGGCGAAGTCCCACCGCTCGCGCGTGAGGAAGTCGATGTCCTGGGGATGGATGCCGAGCTCCTCGTCGTAGGGCAGGAACATCGCCTCCGACGCCCTGACCCACCGGTCGTGCTCGTCGGGGGCCAGCTCGACCCGGCGCTCGACGTCGTGCAGCGCGTCCGGGGCCACCTCGGCCAGCAGCTCGAGGACGCGTGACGCGTACCGCATGTTGAAGCGCGCCATCACGTTCGTGTACAGGTTGTCGTTCACGACCGCCGTGTACTCGTCGGGCCCGGTGACCCCGTGGATGTGGAACGTCGGCGTGGTGAGCGGGCCCTGCCGGGTGGAGTAGAAGCCGAGGTCCTCCCACAGCCGCGCCGTCTCGACGAGGATCTCGGCGCCGTCGGTGGCGAGGAACTCGACGTCGCCGCTGGCATCGACGTAGCGCTTGAGGGCGAAGGCGATCGCGGCGTTGATGTGGTACTGGGCGGTGCCGGCGGCGTAGTACGCCGACGCCTCCTCGCCGTTGATCGTGCGCCAGGGGTACAACGCCCCGATCTGGCTGAGCGCCCGGGCGCGGTGGCGGGCGGTCGGCAGCATGTGCCAGCGGAACCGCAACAGCTGGCGCGCCGCCTCGGGCCTCGTGTAGGAGAGGAACGGCGCCACGTACATCTCCATGTCCCAGAAGTAGTGGCCCTCGTAGCCGCCCGCCGTGACGCCCTTGGCGGCGATCCCGTTCTCGCCCGTCTGGGCCGACGCCTGCGCCAGTTGGAACAGGTTCCAGCGCATCGCCTGCTGGTCGGCCAGCGCGCGATCGACATCGCCCTCGGGTCGGCCGACGATCTCCACGTCGCTCGCCGCCCAGAAGCGCTGGAGCCATCGCTGCTGGTCGTCGACCAGACCGGCGAACCCGTCGTGCACGACGCGGTCGAGGGACCGGGTGCACCGCGTCGCCAGCTCGTCGACGTCGTCGACGACCACGTGGCCGTCGTGCGGCGGCGAGTAGCGCGACGTGTGGTAGGCGAGGTACTTGACGAGGCGCAGCGTCTCGCCCTCGCACATCGGCGTGGAGATCTCGACGCGGCCCTCGTGCGGGCCGACCTCGACGGCGACGAGCGGATCGTGCGGCGCCTCGATGTGATGCCGTACGGCGCACGCGATCGACATGCCGCTGTTGGCGCACTGGAAGCCGAGCGTCACCTGGTCGTCGCGATGGGTGTGCAACCTCGGCCGCAGCACGCGGTGACTGAACGCCCGCGAGCGACGGGGGTCGTTCACCGTTCCCGTCTGGCGATCGTCGTCGGCGACGAGCGGGGCGATGGCGTGGCCGCCCTCGGCCTCCCGGTTGAGCAGTCGCGACCGCACCACCACCTCGGCGTCGCCGCTCTCCATCGTGACGTCGTAGCGCAGGGCCGCCACGTGCGGCCGCGTGAGCGACACCAACCGCTCCGAGCGCACCCGCACCCGCTTGCCGTGGGGCGTGCGCCACACCAGATCGCGCACGAGGGTGCCGCGGCGCAGGTCGAGCTGGCGCTCGTAGGACTCGAGGTCGGCGACCGCCAACTCGAGGGGCTCGTCGTCGACGTAGAGGCTGACGATCTTGCCGTCCGGCACGTTGACGACGGTCTGACCGATCGTGGCGAACCCGAAGGCATCCTCGGCGTGGTGGATGCTCCACGTCTCGTGGAAGCCGTTGACGAACACGCCCGGGTCGCGGGCGCCGCGGTCCTCCTCGTGGTCCCCGCGCAGGCCGAGGTAGCCGTTGCCGAGGGCGAACAGCGTCTCGGTCAGGCCGGTGTCGACGTAGTCGAACCCGCGCTCGGTGAGGCACCACGGCTCGGTGCGGAAGCGGTGCACCGGGAGCTGGCGAGGGACGATGCGGTGCACCGTCAGCGCGTCCCGTCCGGGCCGTCGACGAGCTCGGCGAGGTCGTCGACGACGACCGTGGCGCCGTTGGCGAGCAGGGCCTCGCGGCTGGCGCCGCGGTCGACACCGACCACCACGCCGAAGGCGCCGGCGCGGCCGGCGGCGACCCCGGCGATGGCATCCTCCACCACCATCGCTCGCCCCGGATCGACCCCGAGGCGATCGGCCGCGAGCAGGAACATGTCGGGGGCCGGTTTGCCGGGAAGACCCTCGGCGGCGAGCACGTTGCCGTCGACCACCACGCCGAACCGATCGGTCAGCCCGGCGGCGTCGAGCACCTCCGGCGTGTTGCGCGACGACGACACCACCGCCACCGACGTCCCCCTGCGGTCGAGGACGTCGAGCAATCGCGCCGAGCCGGGATAGGGGGCGATGCCGTCGGTGCGCAGGATCTTCCGGAACGCCTCGTTCTTGGCGTTGCCCAGGGCGCCGATGCTGTCGTGACCGGGCGGGTCGTCGGTGGTGCCGTCGGGCAGGTCGATCCCCCGGGAGCGCACGAACGACCGCACACCGTCGAAGCGCGGCCGCCCGTCGACGTAGCGCAGGTAGTCGTCGGCCGAGAACCGGCGCTGGTCCGGCGCCCGCGCGGCCAGGAAGTCGTCGAACGCCAAGGTCCACGCCCGTTCGTGGATCAGCGCGGTCGGCGTCAGGACCCCGTCGAGGTCGAACAACACGCCGTCGAGCCCGTCCCAGTCGACGACCCCGCCGACGTCAGCCACGCGCGGCCACCGGTTCCAGCGCGTCGAGGAGACCGCTGGCGCCGAAGCGGAACGTGGCCGGCGACACCCACCCGGGGCCCATCGTGTCCTCGGCGATCTGCAGGTAGCGGCGGGCGTCGTCGAGCGTGCGGACCCCGCCCGATGCCTTGAACCCCACCGCCTCACCGCTCATGGCGATCGCCTCGAGGATGATCTCGGCCGCCTCGGGCGTGGCCGACGTCGGTGTCTTGCCGGTCGAGGTCTTCACGAAGTCGGCGCCGTGGGCGATGGCGAAGTGGGTGGCGCGGTCGACGGCGGCGCGGTCGGGCAGCTCGCCGGATTCGATGATCACCTTCACCGTCGGCGCCACCGCATCGACCCCGTCCAACACGGCGGTGGCGTGGGTGATGTCACCGGCGAGCCACGCTCGATAGGGCAGCACGACGTCGACCTCGTCGGCGCCGTCGGCGACGCAGTGACGGGCGAGCTCGATCACGTCGTCGGTGGGGAAATCGCCGGTCGGGAAGTTCACCACCGTGGCCACGCGCACGCCGCTGCCGGCGAGGCGGTCGACGCACAGTGCGACGTACTCGGGCCACACGCACACCGCGGCCACGCCTGCGGCGCGGGCCCGTGCGCACAGCCGGTCGGCCGCCTCGGCGTCGGTGGGCTCGGCGAGGTCGGTGAGGTCGAGCACGGCGATCGCCAGTCGCGCCACGGCGACGTCATCGGCGAGGTCCATCACGGCTCACGATAGAGCTCGGTAGCGAGACCTGTCGCGCTACGCCGCCGTCGGGGGGGTCCGGGGGGGCGGTAGCCCCCTGGTGCGGCGCAGCCGCTCCACGAGCTCGACCGAACGAAGCGAGCGCAGCGAGCGAGTGAGGTCGAAACCTACGTGATCAGCTGGCTGAGCGTGTAGATCGCCAGACCGGCGAGACCGCCGACGATGGTGCCGTTGATGCGGATGAACTGGAGGTCGCGGCCGACCTGCAACTCGATGCGCCGGGACGTGTCGGCGGCGTCCCAGCGCTCGACCGTCGAGGAGATGATGTCGGCCACCTCGCCCTTGTAGTTCTCCACCACGTGACCGGCGAGACGCTCCACCCAGGCGTCGACCTTCGCTTGCAGGTCGGCATCGGTGGCCAGGCGGGCACCGACCCGGGCCAGTCCGTCGTCGAGGCGGCGGCGCAGCTCGCTGTCGGGGTCGTCCGCCGCCGCCAGCATCGACCGCTTCAACTCGCTCCACAGCGACTGCAGCCACGCCTGCACCTCGGGATGGTCGAGCAGCTCGAGCTTCATCGACTCGCACTTGGCCATCAGCACCGGGTCGCTGCGGAGCTTGTCGGCGAGGGCGGCGACGCGGGTGTCGACGGAGCGGCGCACCTCGTGGTTGCGGTCGGCGCCGACGTCGGCGAGGAAGCGCTGCACGCCGTTGAAGATCTTGTCGAACACGCGGTCGTCGATCGACTCGGGGATCCACCACGGCGACTCCTGCTCGAGGCGCTCGCGGAACGTGATCCGGTTCTCGTCGAGGAAGCCGGCCACGCCCCTCATCGCCGACTCGAGCATCCGCTGGTGGTGGTCGCCGTCGATCGCCACGTCGAGGGCCCGCCCCAGCAGCGGGGCCACCTCGGTCTCGCGCAGGCGACGCTCGACCGCGCCGCCGAGGGCTTCTTGCACATCGCGGTCGTCGAGCACCTCGACCACGCCGCCGAGCGCGTCGGCCACCACCACCCCGGCGCGTTCGGCGTTGGGCCGTTCGGCGAGCCAGCGCCCGAATCGCTGGCTCAGGTGCACCGAGTCGAGGCGGGTGGCGATCACCTCGCGAGTGAGGAAGTTGCCCTGCACGAACTCGCCGAGGCTGCGTCCGATCTCGTCCTTGCGCTTGGCGATGATCGCCGTGTGCGGGATCGGTAGTCCGAGCGGGTGACGGAACAGCGCCGTCACGGCGAACCAGTCGGCCAGGGCGCCGACCATCGCCGCCTCGGCGGTGGCCCGCACGTATCCGACCCACGCGTGGTCGTCCTCGTACAGCCGAGCCACGACGAACACCACCGCGGCCGCCAGGAACAGCCCGAGCGCCACCAACTTCATCCGGCGCAGTGCCCGCAGCTTGGCGGCGTCGCCCGCCGCGGCCAGGACGAGCGGGACCGGGAGCGCGACCGGCGGCGCGAACTGGCGGCGGGAGTGACGCGGCGCGGGAGCCGGTGGGCGGGTCGCTCACCGGGCGGACCCTATCGGCAGGCCGCCGCGCCGATCGGAGGTCGCCGGACGGAGCGACGTGGGATAGCGCGGGATGCAGATGCGGTCGCCGCCCGTGCCCCGGGACGACTCCGTCGGGGGGTCCGGGGGGCGGTAGCCCCCTGGTGCGGCGGCCAAGGCGAGCTTGCTCGCCGCCGCCAGAGGCTGGGTGCGGCGCAGCCGCTCCACCAACTCGCCCGAACGGAGCGAGCGAGCGAGCGAGTGAGGGCGAAACGACCTACTTGGCGAAGGTCTTGGCCGCCTCGGCGGCGTCGACCAGCCACCCGGGGAAGATGCCCACGACCATCGTGAACGCCGCCGCGGCGACGATCGCCACGCCGCTGGCGAGCGGGATCGGCACGGCCTCCAACGCGTCGGCGCCTGCCGCCCGAGCGGCAACTGCGGCTTCGCCGCCCTGCAGCCACGTCGCGACGATGATGCGCAGGTAGACGAACGCACCGATCACCGACGCGACCATCGCGATGATGGCGATGGCGTAGCTGTGCTCCTCGACGGCGGCGCTGACGACGCCGAACTTGGCGATGAAGCCGCTCGTGAACGGCACGCCGGCCTGGGCGACGAGGAAGACGGTGAGCGCCAGCGCCAGCGCCGGATGCTGCTGGCCGAGCCCGCGGAACGAGTCGAGGTCGGTCGCCCGGTCGCCACGGCGGGCGACGAGGGCGACGACGGTGAAGGTGCCGATCACGAGCACGGCGTAGGTGATGAGGTAGACGAGCGTCGCCGGGATGCCCTCGCCGGTGTCGACGAGACCGGCCCGGTGCCCCGCCGCCTCCACCCCGACCAGGATGAATCCGGCGTGGCTGATCGACGAGTAGGCGAGCATCCGCTTCACGTCGGACTGCACGACCGCCAGCACCGACCCGACCACGAGCGACAGCAGCGCCAGCACCCACACCACCGGGCGCCAGTCGTCGCGGTAGAACGGCAGGGCCACCATGAACACCCGCACCAGGGCGGCGAAGGCGGCCACCTTGCCGACCGACGCCATCAGCGACGTGATCGGCGTCGGCGCCCCCTGGTAGACGTCGGGGGCCCAGACGTGGAACGGGACGGCGGCGATCTTGAAGCCGAAGCCGACGAGCAGCAGGGCGATGCCGGCGAGCACGAGCGTGTCGTGGCCGCCGACGGTCACGGTGCCGCTGAACGCGTCGAAGATCGACGACAGGTTGGTCGAGCCGGTCGCCCCGTACACGAGGGCCACGCCGTACAGGAAGAACGCCGACGACAACCCGCCGAGGATGAAGTACTTGATCCCCGCCTCCTGGCTCCCGTGGCGGCGGCGGTTGCTCGCCGCGAGCACGTAGAAGGCGAGCGACAGCGTCTCCAGACCGAGGAACAGCAGCACCAGGTCGTTGGCGATGGCCATCACCACACCACCGGCCGCGGCCACCAGCGCCAGGGCGTACACCTCCGGGCCGTCGTCACGTTCGCGCGACAGGTAGTCCGACGCGATCAGCGCCACCCCGACGACCGCCGCGCAGATGGCGATCGTGACGAACTCGCCGAACGTGTCGAAGGCGATGGCGCGGTCGACGAGCGTCGACCCACCGGTCCCCGAATCGGTGATGTCGTCCCAGTTGAACATCGCCAGCACGGCGGCGGCCACGGCCGCCCCCGCCATCACCACGGCGTACGTGCCGCGGGGCCACGGCGGCGTGAGGGCGCCGACCAGGAGCAGCAGCAGGGCCGCGCCGACGAGCACGAGGAGCGGCGACAGGGCGAACCAGTCGACGTCGGGACCCTGGAAGGTGGCTTGGGCCAGCACGTTCGTCACTCGTCCCCCTCCGCCCCGGGGTTCGCCACCTCGACGACGTTCGGACCGGGGATGTCGACGCCGCCGCGGTTCTCGATGTGGACGATCAGCGAGTCGACGCTCGGCTGCACACGGTCGATGAGCGGCTTCGGGTACACGCCCGTGAACACGATGATCGCGATCAGCACCGACAGCACGGCGCCCTCCCGCCACGTGAGCTCGGCGAACGACTTGTTCGCTTCGTCGGGCTCGCCGTGGAACACCCGCTGATAGGCCCACAGCAGGTAGAGCGCGGCGAGGATCACGCCGGCGGCTGCCGCCACCGCCCACCACCGCGCCGAGAGGAACGAGCCGATCAACGCGAGGTACTCGCCGACGAACCCGTTGAGCCCGGGCACGCCGATCGACGAGAGCATCACGATCGTGAACCCGGCGGCGAAGATCGGGGCGACCGCCTGGAGCCCCTTCAGCTCGTTGATCGGCGCGGGTGTGGCGGCGCTCGTAGATCCACCCGACGAGGAGGAACAACGCGCCGGTCGAGATGCCGTGGTTGATGTTCTGCAGCACGGCCCCGGTGATCGCCTGCGAGGTCATCGCGAACGTCCCGAGCACGATGAAGCCGAGGTGGGCGATCGACGAGTAGGCGACCAGGCGTTTGAGGTCCGTCTGCATCGTCGCCACGACCGCGCCGTACAGGATCCCGATGACGGCGAGGGTCAGCATCAGCGGGCGGGCCCAGTGGGCGGCCGCCGGGAACAGGTAGAGCCCGAAGCGCAGCAGCCCGTAGGTGCCGAGCTTGAGCATCACGCCGGCGAGGATCACCGACCCGGCCGTGGGCGCCTGGGTGTGGGCGTCGGGGAGCCACGTGTGCACGGGGAAGAGGGGCACCTTGACGGCGAAGGCGATGGCGAAGGCGAAGAACAGCCAGCGCGCCGTGACGGTGGGGAAGTCGGCCCGTTCGGCGATCACGGTGAGGTCGAAGGTGATCGCCCCGACCCCGTTGTCGCGGGCGATGAACACGGTGGCGATGATGCCGACGAGCATGAAGGCCGAGCCGAACATCGTGAACAGGAAGAACTTGCGGGCGGCGTAGAGGCGGTCGGCGTAGCCCCAGCCACCGATGAGGAAGTACATCGGCACGAGCACGATCTCGAAGAAGACGAAGAACACGAACAGGTCGAGGCTGAGGAACGAACCGAGCACGCCGGCCTCGAGCACGAGCATCCACCCGTAGTACTGCTTGAGGTTGCTCCCGAGCGCCGCTGCCTTCCCGGCGGCGTCGGGAGCTTCGGGGCCGGCATCGGCCGGGTGGGGGTCGGCGCCGACGATGGCGATCGGGAACAGCACGCCGGTGAGCACGACGAGCAACAGCGAGATGCCGTCGACGCCGAGGTGCCACGAGATGCCCCACTCCGGGATCCACTCGTGGATGGACACGAACTGGAAGCCGGCGTCGCCGGTGTCGAAGTTGCTGAAGCAGCCAGATCGTCAGCGCGCCGGTGATCACGGCGGTGCCAGGCCGACGAGGCGCACGAGGTCGGGCCGCCGGTGCGGCGTGATCGCCACGGCGACCGCGCCGAACACCGGCAGGAGCACGATCGCGGTCAGGATGGGGAACTGGGAGGCGTCCATCAGCGCGAACCCGCGGATGACGAACCAGGCGAGCAGGACGGCCGCGCCGACACCGATCATCGCCGCGTAGGCGCGCACGTACCCGCTCTGGGCGCGGCGCAGCACGCCGGCGGTGGCGCGCACGAGGCGCCCGGTGCCGTTGACGGCGCCGTCGACGACGTTGCGGTCGAACCACGCCGCGCCTTCGAACGCCTCGTACCCGGGGCCGCCCATGAAATCGGTGACCGCCTGGTCGTAGTACCAGGCGTTGGCGAGCACCTCGGGCTCGATCGCCTTGACCCGGTGGCGCTGGTACACGAGGTAGGCGGCGACGATGCCGGCGAGGGCGACGACGACGGCGATGACCATCAGCAGGTACAGGTGGTCGTCGGCCCAGGTCCCCTGGATGTCGACCTCGCCGAACTCGACCACCGGGTCCAGCCACCGGGCGAGGCGCCCCACCTCGTCGGAGAACGGCAGCATGATGAGACCACCGACGGTCGACAGCACGGCGAGGATGACCAGCGGACCGAGCATGATCGGCGGTGACTCGTGGGGCTTGAACTCGCCGTGGGCGCCGTGCTCGGGGGCGTGGTCCTCCCACTTGGCCTCGCCGAAGAACACCATCACCACCTGGCGGGTCATGTAGTAGGCGGTGAGCAGCGCGGTGACGAGGCCGAGGAAGTACAGCGCCGGGCTCTTGGCGAGCGAGAACTGCAGGATCTCGTCCTTCGACCAGAAGCCGGCGAACGGCGGCACGCCGGCGATCGCCAGCCACCCGACGATGAAGGTGATCGCGGTGACCGGCAACAAGGCGCGCAGGCGGCCCATGCGGCGCATGTCCTGCTCGTCGTGCATGCCGTGGATCACCGAGCCCGACCCGAGGAACAGCAGCGCCTTGAAGAAGGCGTGGGTGATCATGTGGAAGATCGCGGCGACGTACGCCCCGGAGCCGACGGCGAGGAACATGTAGCCGAGCTGGCTCACCGTGGAATAGGCGAGGACCTTCTTGATGTCGTTCTGGGCGACGGCGATCGTGGCGGCGAACAGCGCCGTGATCACCCCGATCCACGCGATCGTCGTCGGCAGCCAGTCGGCGGAGACGCTCAGCACCGGGTTCATGCGCACCATCAGGAACACGCCGGCCGTCACCATCGTGGCGGCGTGGATCAGCGCCGACACGGGCGTCGGGCCTTCCATGGCGTCGGGCAGCCACAGGTACAACGGGAGCTGGGCGCTCTTGCCCACCGCTCCGACGAACAGCATGACGGCGATGGCCGTCGCCGTCGACTGGGCCAGCGAGCCCTGGATCGCCGCGCCGTTCACGGTCTCGTAGCTCAACGACCCGACGGCGCCGAAGGCGAGGAACATCCCCACCATGAAGCCCCAGTCGCCGACGCGGTTGGTGACGAAGGCCTTCTTGCCGGCCCGGGCGGCCGAGGCCCGGGTGTGCCAGAAGGAGATCAGCAGGTACGAGCAGGTGCCCACGCCCTCCCAGCCGACGAACGTGACGAGCAGGTTCTCGCCGAGCACGAGCAGGAGCATCGAGAAGGCGAACAGGTTCATGTAGAGGAAGAACTTGGAGAACTTCGGGTCGCCGTGCATGTACCCGATGGCGTAGATGTGGATCAGCGTCCCGACGCCGGTGACGAACAGGCACATCGTGATGCTCAGCGGGTCGGCGAGGAACGCCAGGTCGACGTGGAGCGCGCCCACCGGGAGCCACTGGTAGAGCGTCACCACGTCCGAGCGCTCGTCGGCGGGGAGGCCGAGCATGTCGATGAACACGACCAGCGTCACGATGAACGACGCACCGAGCAGCGCGCTGGCGAGGTAGCCGGCGCGCGGGTCGCCGAGGCGCCGGCCGAAGACGAGGATCGTGAGGAACCCGAGCAGCGGGAGCGCCGGGATCAGCCAGACCGCGCCCATTACTGCGTTCCGCTCAGGGCTGCTCGCGAGGGCGTCACGTCCGGTCGGCGCCAGCCGTGCGGCAGCGCGCCGTCGGGGGGTCCGGGGGGCGGTAGCCCCCTGGTGCGGCGGCAGGGGCCGGCTCCGCTATGAACTGCCTGCGCAGCCGCCAGCAGCTGGGCGCGGCGCAGCCGCTCATCGCACTCGACCGAACGGAGCGCAGCGGAGTGAGGTCGAAACACCATCAGCCCTTCAGCTCGGAGAGGTCGTCGGTGGTGTCGCCGGGACGGCGCCGCAGGATCGACACGATGATGCCGAGACCGACCACGACTTCGGCGGCGGCCACGACGAGCACGAAGAACACGGCCGTCTGGCCGTCGATGTTGCCGAGCCGCACCGCCAGCGCGACGAACGTGAGGTTGACCGCGTTGAGCATCAGCTCGATGCACATGAACTGCACGAGCGGGTTGCGCCGCACGAGCACGCCGACCACGCCGATGCCGAACACGACCGCGCCGAGCACCATGTACCACGTCGGCGTCGGCGCGGCGGCGACCACGGCGGCGTTCACTGACCGTCGCCCTTCTCGCCGTCGCCACGACCGCTGCGTCGGTCGCGCCGCGTGAGCAGCACGGTGCCGGCGACGGCGACGATCAGCAGCACGCCGGTGAACTCGAAGGCGAAGACGTGGGCCCCGAACAGGTTGTCGGCGAGCGCTTTGATGTTGGCGTCGTGGTCACCGTCGGTGGCGACGGCGAGGCCGCTCCCCGACTGCAGCGGACCGGTGTCGCGGCCAGCGACGATCGCCGCGATCAGCAGACCGACGATGCCGAGGCCGACGATCGCCGCCAGTGGGCGTTGGATCGGGATCGGGTCGACGCGCAGATCCTCGGCGCGGTCGACGCCGAGCAGCATGATCACGAACAGGAACAGCACGACGATCGCCCCGGCGTACACGATCACCTGCACGGCGGCGAGGAAGTTCGCCTCCTGGGCGACGAAGTGCACGGCGACGCCGAAGAGGGTCAGCACGAGGCTGAGCGCAGCGTGCACCGGGTTGCGGTACGCCACCACTCCGATCGCGCCGCCGAGCACCATCGCCGACGCGATCACGAAGACGATCAGCTGCACTATGTCCTTGGCTCGCTGCGCTCGCGTCCGGCTCCGGCTGCTGGCTCGCTGCGCTCGCGTCCGGCTGCTCGCTGGCGCTCCCGACGCCGGCTTGGCCCCGTCGGCGCTGCGGTCGGGGGCCGAAGCGTCACCAAGACCGTGTCAACCGCACGGGGCTCGCTCGTCCGCTTGCGTCCGGCCGGCTCGGGGCGCGCACGCCGTAGCCGAGCTCGCCGCTCCAGCCGACACCACCGACGAACTCGGCCGCCCCGCTCGGCGACGTCGCCCGCATCCACCCGCTGGTGTCGGCGTCCTCGCCCTCGCGCCAGTCCTCCCACGGCAGGTGCTGGGGCCGGCCGTCGTCGTCGACCACCAGTTCGGCCTTGGTGTAGATGGCGTCCTGACGGTTGGTGAACGAGAACTCGAAGAGCTTCGACTCGGTGATCGCCTCGGTCGGGCACGCCTCGACGCAGAGGTCGCAATGGATGCAGCGGAGGTAGTTGATCTCGTAGACGAAGCCGAAGCGTTCGCCCGGCGAGGTCGGGTTGTCGACGTCGTTGTCGGCGCCGCGCACGTAGATGCACTTCGCCGGGCACACGCCGGCGCACAGCTCACAACCGATGCACTTCTCCATGCCGTCCTCGTAACGGTTGAGGACGTGGCGACCGTGCAGGCGTTCCGGCTTGGGCGCCTTGTCGTCCTCGACGAGGTCGGCGGGGGCGAGGGCGTCGGGTTCCTTGCCCTCGCGGCGCAGCCACCGCCGGGCGACACGTCCTCCCGAGTACTGGCGCGTCGGGCGCTCACCACCGAACTCACGGTGCTGGCGGATGGTGACGCCGAACCCATCGAGGTAGCCCACTAGAACGCTCCCTCCACGGTCGTGCGCGCCATCAGAACGCTCCGCCCATCGCCTCGCGTCGGCGGCGCGCCACGCGCAGCGCGAACATCATCAACAGCGCGGCGATGGCGAGGCTCACCACGACGACGGCGATGCCGGCGACGCGGGCCGGCCAGTCCCAGCCGCGGTCGACGAACACCCGGTTGGCGGCGAGGAACAGGAACCACCCGAGCGACAGCGGGATCATCACCTTCCAGCCGAGGTCCATCAGCTGGTCGTAGCGCAGACGCGGCAGCGTGGCGCGGAACCACACGAACATGTAGAGGAACAGGAACAGCTTGAGGACGAACCAGAACACGCCCTCCCATCCGTTGTTGATGAACGGGATGTCGAGACCGCCGATCGGCTGCGGACCACCGAGGAAGAGCGTCACGATCACCCCGCTCATCGTGACCGCGTTCATGAACTCGGCGAGGAAGAACAGGGCGAAGCCGAACGCCGAGTACTCGGTGTTGAAGCCGCCGACGAGCTCCTGCTCGGCCTCGACGAGGTCGAACGGCGGGCGGTTGAGCTCGGCCGTGGCGGCGACGATGAAGATGACGAAGGGCACGAACACCGTCGTGACGATGTTCCACCGCACGATCGAGTCCTGCCCGTTCGACGATGCCGCTCGTCGACAGCGTGCCCGAGAACAGCAGCACCGACGCCAGGCTCAGACCGAGGGCGGCCTCGTAGCTGACCATCTGCGCCGACGCCCGCACGGCACCGAGCAGCGGATACTTCGAGCCGCTCGACCAGCCGGCCAGCATCACCCCGTAGACGGCGATCGAGGACAGGGCGAGGACGAACAGGATGCCGATCGGGCGGGTCGGCGAGCTGCACCGTCGTCTGGTGACCGAACCACGTCACGACGCCGCCGTTGCCGTTGCTGAAGTCACCGCCGAGCGGGATGACGGACCACACGAGGAAGGCCGGCACGAAGGCGAGGAAGGGGGCGAGTCGGTAGACGAAGCGGTCGGCGCGGTTGGGGAGGAAGTCCTCCTTGAAGATCAGCTTCATCCCGTCGGCGAGCGTCTGCAGCAGGCCGAACGGTCCCGCCTTGTTCGGCCCGATGCGGTTCTGCAGCCCGGCGATCACCTTGCGCTCGTACCAGACCATGAACATGGTGGCGACGCAGGCCGATGGCGAAGATGGCGAGCACCTTCACCACGACGATCAGCAGTGGCGTCCACTTCAGCCCGCCGGTGAGCATCGGGTCGATGGCGACGCAGCTCGTTCATTGGTGCACCGTCGACCCAGTGCGACGCGTCCCACCCGGCGCGTGGTGCACCAATGAACCGAAGAACGTGTCTGATGGTTCACTCGCTCGCAGACTCGCTCGTTCACCCGGCCTCGATCCGCACGTCGGTGGCGCCGGCGGCGACGTCGACGATCGACGTCGGCGGCGAGTCGGAACCGGTGTGGTTGAACGGCACCAGCACGATGCCGCGTGGCACCGCCGTGCTGGCCGCGAGCGGGAAGCTGATCGGTGCCCTTGGCGCCGACGAGGCGCACCGGACTGCCGAGCGGCGCGCCGATCTTGTCGGCGTCGGCCGGGTTGACGTAGGCGGCGACGGCCGGCGCCAGGGGGGCGAGCGACGGCGCGTTGACGGTCCCGACGGCGCGGTCGTACAGCGTGCGGCTCACCACGAGTCGATAGTCGTAGCTGTTGCGGTCGGTGGCGGCGAAACCGCCGAGCGCCTCGACGGCGGCGGCACCGGCGGGCGCCACGGCGAGCACGCCCTCGACGCTGCCGCGCAGGGCGGCCGCGGTCGCGCTGCGGTACCCGGCCACACCGGCGGCGATCGCGTCGGTGACGGCGTCGACGCCGGTCAGCGCGGCGGCGAGGTCGTCGTAGCCGAGGCGGTCGGCGAGCTCGGCGGCGACCATCCAGTCGGCCCGCGCCGTACCGATCGGGGTGACCCGCTGGGCGACCTCGGTCACCCGGCCCTCGACGTTGGTGGTGGAGCCGGCCTTCTCGCCGAACGCGGCGGCCGGCAGCACGACGTCGGCGAGCGCGGCCGAGTCGGTGAGGAAGGTGTCGAGGGCGACGACGACGGCGGCGCCCTCGACGCCGAGACGTCCGAGGTCGGCATCGGGACAGTCGCCCACCGGATCGGCACCGAGCAGGACCAGGCACGTCGATCTCGCCGGCGGCGGCCGCGGCGAGGATGGCCCGAGCGTCACGGCCCTCGGGACGAGGACGGAGTCCGAGCTGGAGAGCACCGACCACGTTGCCCCGCCGCAGTGCGGGCAGCACCGTCACGGCGGGTTGGACGGCGGCGACGGCGTCGTAGGCGGCCCGCAACGACGCCGCTGCCGCGGCCTCCGACTCGGCGAGGTTGCTGCGGCCGGCCACGATCACCACCGGACCGGCGCCGAGCTGCTCACGCACCTCCTCCGAGGACAGTGCCGCGGTCACCGCCGCCGCGCCGCCGGGCTCGACGCGAAGGCTGCGCCACGCGTACCGGCTGAGGCCGGTGGCCGTCGGGCTGAGCTCGACCAGTCGGGTCGTGCGCTTCGTGCGCGGCGTGGCGCAGCCGGAGGTAGAGGACGGGCAGCTCTTCTTTGAGGTCCGGGCCGAGCAGCACGACGGTCGGTGCCGACGCGGCCTCGTCGATGGTCGCCCGGGGGAGATCGAGCAGCGCGGCCGGGAGCCCGTCACCGAGCTGGGCGTCGCGGTCGACGTCGAGCTCGTCGGCGAGGCGGGCCCAGGCGTAGGCGTCCTCGTTGGTGCCGCGGGCACCACCGAGGACGGCGACGGCCGAGGGACCTTTCGTCGCCAGCGTGCGTGCGGATCGGCCTCGGTCGACCGCGGTCATCGCCGCGTTCCACGCGCGGTCGCCTCGCCGACCGCACCAGCGGCTTCGCCAGCCGCGCCGGCGACGTTGACCGCCTCGAAGCCGAAGCGGCCCTTGTCGCACAGCCAGCCCCAGTTGACCGGGTCGCTGTCGACGCCGTGGTAGCGCAGAGCTCGTCGCGGCTCGACTGCACGGCGATGCGGCAGCCGACCGAGCACGTCGTGCACGTGCTCTCCGACTCGCTCGAGATCCCACGGGCCGGGCCTTGAAGCGGTACGGGCTTGGCGGTGAGCGCCCCGACGGGGCAGATCTGCACCGTGTTGCCGCTGAAGTAGCGAGGCGAACGGCTGGTCGGGGAACGTCGTGACCTGCGTGCTGTTGCCGCGCTGGATGAAGTGGATCAGCGGGTCGCCGGCGACCTCGTCGGCGAAGCGCGTGCAGCGATCGCACAGGATGCAGCGCTCGCGGTCGAGCAACACCAGGTCGCTGATCGGGATCGGCTTCTCGAAGTGCCGCTTCTCCTCGACGTAGCGGCTCTCGCCCGGACCGTGGCTGAACGCCTGGTCCTGCAGCGGGCACTCACCGCCCTTGTCGCACACCGGGCAGTCGAGCGGGTGGTTGGCCAGCAGCAGCTCGATGCATGCCCTCCTGGGCACGCTTGCGCGGCGACCGACTCGGTGTCGACCTTCATGTCCGGCGACACGGTGACCATGCACGACGGCTGCAGCGCCGGGCCGCGGCCGGTGTCGACCTCGACGAGGCACATCCGGCACATCCCGACCGACGCTCATCCGCGCGTGGTAGCAGAAGCGCGGGATGTAGTCGCCGGCGCGCTCGGCGGCCGCGATCACCAGCTCGCCCTTGCGGCGCCGCGACCGTCGCGCCCGTTGACCGTGATCGGCACCGCGTCGTCGGTCACGGGTTCGCGGTTCGGGCACGGCGCTCGGTCGGTCGCCGACCGGTGCTAGCGGTGCCCAGTGCACTCGAGTGGCTCAGCGTCATGCTGCCCGGCGACTCGGCTGGAGCTGGCGCCACACGGGGATCGCCGATGCGACTGGACGAGCTTGGCCTCGAACTCGTCGGGGAACAGCGTGAGCGCCGAGTGCACCGGCACGTAGGCCGACGGGCCGACGAAGCAGATCGTGGTCATCTTGTACGGGAACGGCGACTGGCGTCGAGACCGAGCCGCTCGCTCGACGGCGTGCGGGAACGCGCCGGGGCAGATCGTCTCGCCGACCTCGAGCAGCTGGTCGAGGTCGCGCTCGGTGCCGTCGCCGTCGACGATGCGCTGCAGGATGCGCTCCAGCCACGTGCCGCCCTCGCGGCACGGCACGCACTTGCCGCACGACTCGTGGGCGTAGAAGCTGCACGAGCGTCTGAGCGCGGCGGCGGGGATGTCGGTGGTCTCGTCCATGACCATGATCGCACCGGAACCGAGCATCGAACCCGCGGCGCCGACCGGCTTGGCTCTCGAACGGGAGGTCGAGCTGGTCGGCGCAGGAACCACGGCGCCGAGCCGCCGCCCGGCACGAACGCCTTCAGCTGCGTTGCCGTCGCGGATGCCACCGCAGAACTCCTCGCCGTACAGCAGGTCGCGGAACGTGGTGGTGCCGTTGACGATCTCGAACACGCCCGGGCCGCTTCGACGTGACCGGACACCGCCACCATCCGCGTGCCCGGCGAGGTCTGGGTGCCGATCGCCGTGTACGCCTCGACCCCGTTGACGCATCAGCCACGGCAGGTTGGACAGCGTCTCGACGTTGTTGACGATCGTCGGCTTGCCGTACAGGCCGATCGCCGCCGGGAAGAACGGCGGCTTCAGGCGAGGCATGCCGCGGTTGCCCTCGAGGCTCTCGATCAGCGCGGTCTCCTCGCCGACGACGTAGGCGCCGGCGCCCCAGTGCAGCACGATGTCGACGGTGAAGTCGGTGCCGAGGATGTTCTTGCCGACGTACCCGGCGGCGTACGCCTCGTTGAGCGCCGTGGCGATGCGCTCCTGGGCGAGCGCCATCTCGCCGCGGACGTAGAGGAAGCACTGCGACAGCCCGGCGGCGTAGCAGGCGATGAGGCAGCCCTCGATCAGCTGGTGCGGATCGCGCTCCATCAGCAGCCGGTCCTTGTAGGTGCCCGGCTCGCTCTCGTCGCCGTTGACCACGAGGTAGCGCGGCCACACGCCCGGCGGGGTGAAGCCCCACTTCACGCCGGCCGGGAAGCCGGCGCCGCCGCGGCCGAGCACGGTGGCGCTCTTGACCTCGTCGTGCACCTCGGGCGCCGGCTTGGCCAGAGCGCGCCTGCAGACCCTTGTACCCGTCGGTGGCGAGGTAGCGCTCGAGCGTGTGCGAGTCGTCGTACTGGAAGCGCGACGGTGACGATCCGCGGCCGGTCGCCGGCGACGAACCCCGGTGCGTGCGGGTACACGGTCGCCGCTCGTCATCGGCCGTTGCCGCTCTCGGCGGCTCGGCGCGTGGGCATCCACGCCGGCGCGCTCGGTGACGGCGTCGCGGGTGCGAACGCGCGCCGACGGCGCGCGTCGGCGGGGATGTGCTGGCGCACGCGGGCGAGCGTGCCGTGCGGCGGGATCTCGCCGTCGAGGCGGCCGGCGGCGAGGTCGTCGACGAGCGCGTCGAGCTCGTCGGTGGTGACGCGGTACCGGTAGCGGTAGTTCACCTGCAGGCACGGCGCCTCGGTGCACGCCGCCTGGCACTCGGCGTGCTCGAGCGTGAACAGCCCGTCGGCCGTGGTGCTGCCGGCCTTGATGCCGAGCGCTGCTCGGCGTGGTGCATCAGCTCGTCGGCGCCGAGCAGCGCGCACGACATCGTGCCGCAGATGTTGATCAGGTACTTGCCGACCGGCTCGAACTTGAACATCTCGTAGAACGTCGCCGTGCCGAGCACCTCGGCCGGCGTGGCGCCGACCAGCTCGGCGATGTGCTCCATCGCCTCGTTGGTGACGTAGCCGTCCTGTTCCTGGGCGAGGTGCAGCAGCGGGATCGTCGCCGACCGGCCATCGGGTAGCGGCCGATGATCTCCTTGGCGAGCACGACGTTCGCTTCGTTCAACCGAGCCATCACCGGTCGACCTCGCCGAGGACGGGGTCGACGCGAGGAGATGACGGCGACGGCGTCGGCGACCAGGCCGCCGCGCATCATGTGCGGCAGCGCCTGGATGTTGACGAAGCTCGGCGCCCGGATGTGCATGCGGTACGGCGTGGCCGAGCCGTCGCTGGCGATGTAGCAGCCGAGCTCGCCACGCGGGCTCTCGATCGCGACGTACACCTCGCCCTCGGGCACCTTGAAGCCCTCGGTGAAGATCTTGAAGTGGTGGATCAGCGCCTCCATCGACTCGTCGATGCGCGCCCGCGGCGGCGGGGTCACCTTCTTGTCCTGGATGCGGTAGTCGCCGGCCGGCATGCGGTCGAGGATCTGGCGGACGATCCGCATCGACTCGCGCACCTCGTTGAGGCGGATCGCGTAGCGGTCGAAGGCGTCGCCGTACGAGCCGACGATGACGTCGAAGTCGACCTCGGCGTAGTGCAGGTACGGCATGTCGCGGCGGAGGTCCCACGCCACGCCGGTGATGCGCAGGATCGGGCCGGTGGCGCCGAGGGCGATCGCCTCCTGCGGCGGTGATCACGCCGACGCCCTGCAGCCGCTCGCGCCAGATCGGCTGGCCGGTCATCAGCATGTCGTACTCGTCGAGCCGCGGCGGGATCAGGTCGAGCAGGCGCAGCACGTCGTCGCGCCAGCCGGCGGGAGGTCGGCGGCGACGCCGCCGGGGCGGATGTAGTTGTGGTTCATCCGCAGCCCGGTGACCTTCTGGAAGAAGCGCAGCACCTCCTCTCGTTCGCGCCAGCCGTAGATCATCATCGAGACCGCGCCGATGTCCATGCCGTTGGTGGCGAGGAACAGCAGGTGGCTGCGTCATGCGGTTCAGCTCGGACTAGCAGCATGCGGATCCACACCGCCCGCTCGGGGATGTCGCCGTCGATGCCGAGCAGCTTCTCGGTGGCCATCGAGAACACCAGCTCGTTGAAGAACGGGCTGACGTAGTCCATGCGGGTGACGTTGGTGCCGCCCTGCAGGTAGGTGAGCGTCCTCGCCGGTCTTCTCCATGCCGGTGTGCAGGTAGCCGATGATCGGCTTGCAGCGCAGCACCGTCTCGCCCTGCAGCTCGAGCATCAGGCGCAGCACGCCGTGGGTGCTGACGGGTGCTGCGGACCCATGTTGATGATCATCGTCTCGTCGCTTCGGCTCGTCCTCGGTGAGCCGGCGATGTCGCGCGAGAGCTCGGCGGCCTCGGCCTCGCTCATGCGCAGCACCGCGCCGACCTCGCGGAGCAGCTCGGCGGCGGTCGAGCTCGCTGCCGCGGCTTCAGAGCTCCTGACTGCCGGCTCGTTGCCCGCGACGAGGATGGTGTCGTACGATGCTCATGGCCGGGCACCGAACGTCGCCTGATGAACTGCACCGGGATGGCCCGATCGTCGTAGTCCTTGCGCAGCGGGTGGCCCTCCCAGTCCTCGGGCATCAGGATGCGGGTGAGGTCGGGGTGGCCGTCGAAGGCGATGCCGAACATGTCGAACACCTCGCGCTCCATCGCCTCGGTGCCGGGGTGCACGTCGAACAGCGTCGGCGACCGTGGGTCGTCGGCGGGCACCTGCACGCGCAGGCGGAGGCGGCGCCGAGCGGTCATGTCGAGCAGGTTGACCACCACCTCGAAGCGCTCGGCGTCGACGCCGTCGGGCAGCTCGGTCGCCGGCGTCCGCAGGTAGTCGACCGCGGTCAGGTCGACGCACATCGTGTAGCCGTCGTCGAGCAGCGCCTTGATCGCGGCGACGTAGCTGTCGCGGGTGGCGTGGATCACCGTCTGACCGCGCTGCTCGGACGACCGGGCACAGCCGTGCAGTCGACGGCCGGCTCAGGAGTCGGGCGCGGCCTCGTCGGGCGCTGCTGCGTCGGCCGGCATGAGCGTCGCTCATGGTCACTTGCGTCCCGAGCAGCACCGGCACCGAGCTGACCCGGACGGGATCTCCGTGACGTGCACGTTGGCGCCCGCGCCCGTCTCGGCGCGCCGCTTCATGAGCTCGCCCGTCTCGATCGAGCCCGTGCAGCGTCTCGATGGCGTGGATCAGCGTCTCGGGCGTCGGCGGGCAGCCCGGGCGCGTACACGTCGACGGGCACGACCTGGTCGACGCCCTGCACGATCGCGTAGTTGTTGAACATCCCGCCGGTCGACGCGCACACGCCCATCGAGATGACCCACTTGGGCTCCATCATCTGGTCGTACACCTGGCGCAGCACCGGCGCCATCTTCTGGCTCACCCGCCCGGCGACGATCATGATGTCGGCCTGGCGCGGCGACGCCCGGAAGACCTCCATGCCGAAGCGGGACGAGGTCGTAGTGCGCGCCACCCGGTGGCCATCATCTCGATGGCGCAGCAGGCCAGGCCGAAGTTGGCCGGCCACGAGCTGCGGCACCGGGCCCACTTGACCAGCGTCTTCGAGCTTGCCGGTGATGACGTTGTGCGGAGAGCCCGCCGAGTCCGTCGTCGGGATGTCGCGGACCAGGCCCATCGCTAGGCCGCCTCTCCGGGCTCGGCCGTCGGGCGACCCTCGGTGCCGACGCGGCGGATCGTCGACGCGGCGGTCCGCGTCGGCGACACGATCTCGGCGTCGGCGGTCTCGGTGCCGGTGGCGGAGCCGCTGCACCGGACCCCAGTCGAGCGCCCCGCGGGCGACCACGTAGACGAAGGTGAGGAAGAACACGCGCGAGAAGACGAGCATCGCCCAGAACGCCGTACGTGCCGAGGATACGCGCGCGACACGGCGAACGGGTAGATGAAGATGATCTCGATGTCGAACATGATGAACAGCATGGCGACGATGTAGAAGCTGACCGGGAACCGCTCGGGCGGGCTCGCGCCGGGCACGATGCCGCACTCGTAGGGCGCCTCCTTGGCCTCGCTCGGGCGGCGGGGCGCGAGCAGTCGCGACGCGACGAAGCTGAGCGCTGCCGAACACGACGGCGAGCACCAGCGAGCAGCACGATCGGCAGGTACTGGCCCATCAGTGGCCTGTGCCTGCAGTCGGTCCGCTGAGGCGCTGCGCCGGCGACGGCTGAGCAGTCGGCCGTGCCGATCGGTTGGCGACCATGCGGTCGCGGCGGTGCAGCAGCCAGCACAGCATGAGGAAGATGATCGAGCCACCGATGGCGAGCACCGTCGCCGGCTGTCGGCGGGCGCCGAGATCACGGATCATGTACACGTACTGCGGCTGGCCCGTCTCGTCGATCTGGGCGGCGGCCGGCGCCCGTCCGGGCTCGGTGTAGGTGGGGATGATCGGGGCCACCTCGACGACGACGTAGTGGGGCTTGTGGAAGAAGGCGAAGAAGTCGAGGAGTCCGAGCCGAACAGCTTCGGGAAGCGCTGGCCGCCCTTGTCGAACACGGCGTTGACCACGAACTCGCCGGCGGCGAAGGCGCCGACCTCCTCGACGAACGTGCCCGCGGCCGAGCCCGCCTGGCCGAACTCCTGCGACGAGGAATCGAGCCGCTCCCACCCCTCGTCCTCGAACGCCTGCGGCCACCGCGGCCGACTCCTCGGAGAAGCTCACGCCGTCGGCGACCTCGACCTGGTCGTCGAGCACCTCGGACTCGACGAGCCGTTCGTGTCCTGCAGGACGGTGCGACCGGGCACCCCTTCCACGACCCGAGCGGGCCCTGCAGGCCGTTGCCGTAGATCATCCAGACGACGCCCATCATCGCCAGCCAGCCGAAGAGGGCGGCGAGGGCGACGAGGAACCCGAGGCGCGCCCCGAGGTTGGTGGCGAGGATGAGGTACACCGAGCCCATCAGCACGCCGACGGCGATGATCGACGATGAGGATGCCGCGCAGCTCTGGCTGCCACTGATGGCGAGCAGGGTGGCAAGGTGGCGTTCACGGTCAGAGGCTCCGCACGTACTCGACGATGGCTTGGATCTGCTCGTCGGTGAGCAGCGCCCCGAAGCCGGGCATGCGACCGCTGCCCTGACCACCGCGGCCGTAGCCGGCGCCGTTCACCGAACCCTCGGAGACGAAGTCGATCATGTCCGGATTCCTGCGGGAAGTGGCTGTCGTGGCCCCGCCGGTGAGGTTCCAGCCGAGGCGACCCTGGCCACTGACGCCGGGCTCGCCGTAGCTCCACCCCGCGTGTGGCAGCGGGCGCAGCTGTACGCGCCGCCGGCGAGGGAGAGGTTGAAGAGCGCTTCGCCGTAGCTGGCGGCCTCGCCGCTCTCGACGGCGCGTCGGGCGCAGCGTCTCGATCTCCTGCTGACGCTCGCTCGGCAGGTGGCCGGTCGGGCAGTTCTGGTTGTCGGCCTCTTCGGTTTGGCAGTCCTCGCGGGGCACCTGGATGGTTCCGAGATAGGCGATCAGGGTGTCGAGCTGTTGGGCGTTCATCGGGCCGCCGCCGTCGAGGCCCCACGCCGACATCGGGGTGCCCGGTCGCCCGTAGGTGAGGATGTAGCGCACCTCGTCGGGGCTGAAGCGGTAGAGCACGGTGTTGAGGGCCGGGGCGATGCAGGTGACCGCGCGGACCTCACCGGTGGCGGGGTCGGTGACGGTGCCCGGCGCGTTGCCGCCGGTGGCGTTCATGCCGCCGTGGCACCCGGCGCAGTTGAAGCCGCCCTCCGCCGTCGGCCGGAACAGATCCTCGCCCCAGCCGGCGAGGGTGTCGGCGGCCTGCTCCTTGGCCCCGGCCTGGCGGGTCGGCTCGAGCACCCAGTAGAGGGGCAGGGCGATCACGATCACGACGAGCAGCAGCACGCCGACGAGCTGCACGAGCTCGAGGCGCTTGCCCTCCAGCTCCTCGTCGTGTAGTAGGGCTTGCGGTTGGGTGCCAGCTCGATCTCGGAGCCGAGCTCCTTGCGCGCCGCCCGCTGGTTGAGCGCGGCGTAGACGAGGAAGCCGACGAGGACGACCGTGAAGACGATCCATGCGAACGCGGTCGTGGCGAGCGCGATCACCGGCGCACTGGCACCGTGCCTTCAGCGAGCGCCAGCGAGCGTCCCGGCGACCGCGAAGGTAGGCGCCCGGAGCGCCAGCGGAGGGCGCCGGCGCTGCCGGCCTGCGTGGCCGGGGAACGCAGAAAGCACAGTCATCAGTGCTTGCCGGCTCCGGTGATGCAGTGCGGTCCCTCGGCCTCCTGGCCGGTGGTGTTGGTGCCGATGACGGGTCCGGTGTACACGGTGCTGGTGTCGATCGAGAGCGTGCCGGCGGCGTCGACCGAGATGGCGAAGCGGTCCATGCCTCGCGGTGCCGGGCCGGCCTTCTTCTCGCCGACCTGGTTGTACTGCGAGCCGTGGCACGGGCACTCGAACCAGCCGCTGCTCGTGCACGACGGGACGCGGCACCCGAGGTGCGGACACTTCTGGTACAGCGCGACGAGGCCGTAGTCGGCCATCCCGGCGTAGATGGCGGGCGCGTACACCGCCTCCGCCTTGGGCAGGGCGTCCGACGGGTAGTGGGTGAGCCAGGATCGGGCCGACGGGGCATAGAAGAACCCCTGCCCGGTCGTGATGCCCTCGTTGATCGCGTCGATCTTGCCGATGGACACCTTCTGACCGAAGCCGCTGCTCGCCCCCGGCCACAGGAAGGCGACGAAGCTGGCGGCGGCGAAGGCGCCGAGGCCGGTGCCGGTGAGGGCGACCGTGGCGCGGTTGAAGAACATCCGCCGACTGACCCCGATCGCCTCGGGGTCGGGCGGCGTCCAGGGCACCGGGGCGGCATCGGGCGCCCGCTCGAGACCGGCGCCCGGGACGACCGTTTCGGCCGGTTCGACGGCGAGCGACTCGGCGTCCACCCGGGCGCGACGGGCGGCCTCGTCACGCTTGCGCGTCTCCCCCGACAGCGCGCCGGCGCCGCGCACGTCGCTACGGCGGGCCAGGGTGACGAGGGCGAGCGCGGCGAGGACGACGACGACTGCCGATGGCGATGGCGATGATGGCTGCGCTCGACATGGTGGTGACTCCTCTCCGACTACAGGTCGAAGAACATGCCGTCCCTCCACGGCAGCGTGAAGTTGAAGCCGGGCCCGCGGAAGAACGACCCGATGATGACGAGCGTCGCCCAGAACATGATGTGGATCGTCATCAGCGAGATCGCGAACTTGCGGTCCTCGGGCTTGTTGGAAGGGTTCTTGTCGAGGTAGGGGGCGAAGATGAGGATGATCAGGCCGACGCCGGGGATGGTGACGCCGGCGACCATCGGGTGGAACATGGTGAGCAGTTCCTGCAGGCCGAGGAAGTACCACGGCGCCTTCGACGGGTTCGGGGTCTGGTTGGTGTTGGCGAGTTGCAGCAGCGGGGCGTTGACGAACACCGAGAAGATGAACGTGAACGCGAGGCACGCCAGCGAGGCGACGAACTCGGCGGCGAGCAGGTGCGGCCAGGTGTGCACCTTGTCGACCGGTGTCGCCTTGACCTCCTGGATCGAGCCGCTCTTGACGACGGTCAGCAGGCGCTGGGTGTGCCCACCGGGCCCGGCGCCGACGGGCACCTGACCGGTGCCGGCCGGGGCGGTCACGACGGTGCCCGGACGCTCGGCGAGGGCGACGGCGCCACCCGCCGCCGACGACTCGCCGCCGGCGGCGTCGTCGGTGCCCTCGGACTTGGCCTTGGCGGCGCGGCAGCGCTCGAGCAGGTGGGCCGGAATCCGCGACTCGGTCTCCGACGCGGCGGCGGCCGGCTCGGCCGCGGGCGTCTCGGCCGCCGCCGGGGTGTCGGACGCGCCGGCATCGGCCGGCTTCTTGTCGCGCGCCGCCTGCGCCCGCTTCAACAGGTGTTCGGGGATCTCGGTCATCGGTCAGTCACCCAGCCCAACGGAAACCCGAGCAGGCGCAACCTGGCCTCCCGACCGCTTCGGCCCCCGACCGCAGCGAGCGCTGGCCGAAACCGGCGAGGGAAGCGCCGGAGGAGCAGCACGCGAGCGCAGCGAGCCTGGAGCTCCGACAGCGACGAGCCGGACGTGAGCGAGCGCAGCGAGCGAGCCATCAAAGCGGTCCCGAGATGCCGCCGTCCTTGCGGACGCGCCAGAAGTGGATCGCCATGAAGATGACGATGATGAACGGGAACAGCAGCACGTGGAGCACGTACCACCGCAACAGCGTCTCGGGTCCGATCTCGGCGCCGCCGAGGAGCACGAAGCGCACCTGACGTCCGAACACCGGGGTGTAGCCCATCATGTTGGTGCCCACCGTCACGGCCCACAGCGCCAACTGGTCCCACGGCAGCAGGTAGCCCGTGAACGACAGCAGCAACGTGAGGGTGAGCAGGATCACGCCGATCACCCAGTTGAACTCGCGTGGCGCCTTGTACGCCCCGTGGTAGAAGACGCGGGCCATGTGCAGGAACACCGACAGCACCATGAGGTGGGCGCCCCATCGGTGCATGTTGCGCACCAGCAGACCGAACGTGACCGAGGTCTGCAGGTTGGAGATGTCGTTCCAGGCCGAGGTGGCCTCGGGCCGGTAGAAGAACATCAGGAAGATGCCGGTCACCGTCAGCAGGATGAAGAGGAAGAAGCTGAGCCCGCCGAGGCACAGCGTGTAGCTCACCTTGACCGCGTGGCGCTTCACCTTCACCGGGTGCAGGTGGTAGAGCACCGAGTTCATGATGACGTAGCTGCGGTTGCGCGGGCTGTCGGTGTAGCCCTTGCGGAAGATCGAGCCCGGTCGGAAGATGCTGCCCCAGACCTGGCTGCCCTTGATCGCGCCGTTGGTGGCGGTGATCCGCTCCTTGACCGTCGGGCGGGGCTTCTCGTCGATGATCTTGGCCATCAGCTGGCGTTCCCCGGCACGCCACGCACGGCCTGCGCACTCATGGCCGCTCCTCGGCTGGCGCCTCGTCGCTCGCATCGTCATCGTTGCTTGCATCTCGCTCAGAACCTCATCCCGTAGGCGTAGCCGTGGCTGTTCGTCCTCGTATGCGTGTCGCCGGTGGCGGGCGCCGCGCCAGCCTTGCCGAGGATGATCACCCCGGTGGGGCAGCGGTCGACGCACAGCGCGCAACGCGTGCAGATGTCGTCGTCGATGATGAACACGACCTGGTCCGACGGATCCTCGCCCGGCCGCTCGGTGCCGGTCGCCTCGACGATCGACGACGGCTGCACCATGTGGATGCACTTCCACGGGCAGATGTCGACGCAGCCCTCGCACATGATGCACTCGGTCTGGTCGATGTGGATGAACTGCTTCGGCTTGACCGCCTTGGTGAGGTAGTCGGCATCGACCTCGACGAGGGAGTACTCGTCGGTGTACGGCATCATCGGCGGGTTGGCGTCGAGTACGTGCCATGGCTAGGCCTTCTTCACCAACGGTCGGCCGAACGACGACGTCGCGATCTCGGTGCCGGGCTTGGCTGCGGTGCCGCGCTTCTGCCACCACGTGAAGATGAAGATGACGAGCCCGAAGAAGATGACGTGGATGATGACGACGACGATGTCGCGCATCGCCTCGTACTGCAACGTGAAGGGGAACCATCCGCCATCGGCCTGCGAGCGCAGGATGCCGCCGGGTCCGACGATGTGCCTGTCGCGCGACCAGCCGAGGTTGCGGTCGGCGTGGTTGATCCACTGGTTCGGCGCGATGCCGAAGCCGAGCAGCAGCACCCCGAAGGCATAGAACGCGCCGAGCATCGCCTCGCCCCACGACACCGGCTTGCCGACGGGACGGCGCTTGCCGTAGGGGATGACCGCCAACGTGAGCACGATCGTGCCGAAGAACGACAGCAGGAACGCCATGTTGACCCCGGGCCACTCGAGTGGTGCCCAGTCCTTGATCGGTGCGATGGCGAGCATCGAGTCGGCGGATCCTTCGGTTTCGGTCGGTGATCGCTGGCGGTCGGCAACGGTGGCCGGCGGCGCCGGCGGTGTGGACGAGGTGCGCTTGCGCCTCTGTTCACGAACTCTACTGAGCCCCACCATAGTGAGGTCGGTCCGTGCTCCAACAGTGTCGTCGGCCACCCGCTCCCCCGACAAATGCGCTCGTGATCCCCGGGCCGGCCGGCCGGCCGGGTCGGCGACGCCGAGAAGATTTCGGGGCGCCGGTCGCACCGCCTATCGTGATGGCCGAGCCGGGCCGAGACCGACCGAGTGCGGGCGGGATCTCGCCGGCGACCGCACGTCGCAAGGACCCCAGTGACCGAGATCCCCGAACACCTGCTCAAGCGCTCGCGTGACCGCCGCGCCGCGCTGGGGCTCGGGGGCGACGCCGGCGCTGCGGCAGGCTCGGAGAGCGGGGGCGAGGCCCCGGCGGTGACCCCGGCCACCACGGCATCCGCCGCCGTCACGCCGGCGGCGGCACCCGCCGGGCCGGTCGGTCGCAAGGCGGCGGCCGCGGCGCCGGCCGCCCCGCCACCCAAGCCCGATCCCCCCTACGTGGTGGCGGCCAAGACGCGCAACAAGGTGCCGTTCTGGGCGATGGCGGCCCTCGCGCTGCTGCCGCTGTGGGCATTCATGTACGTGCGCTCGCTCACCACGCCGCCGGTCGAGGCCGCCGGTCCGATCGGCATCGGCGCCGAGGTGTTCAGCGCCAGTTGCTCGTCGTGCCACGGCGCCACGGGCGAGGGCGGCTCGGGCCGTCCGTTGCACGACGGCGAGGTCACGCTCACCTTCCCGCACATCGAGGACCAGTTGCGCTTCGTGTACTTCGGCACCGAGCAGTACAACCTGGCCAACGTGGCGATCTACGGCAACCCTGACCGTCCCGGCGGCGCCCACACCACCGGCTCGTTCGGCGGTGCGATGCCCGGCTGGGGCAGCTCCGCCGGCGGCGCCCTGACCGACGAGGAGATCCTCTCGGCGGTGTGCCACGAGCGCTACGACCTCGGCGGTCCCGACCCCACCCAGCCACCCTGGAAGACCGAGTTCGACAATTGGTGCGCCGACGACGCGCCGATCTTCGCCGCCGTCGAGGCCGGCACCGCCCTCGCCGACCTCGACACCGCCGGCATCGTCGACGCCGCCGGCAAGCCGATCTCGATCATCGACATCGGCACCGCCCCGGCGCCCGGCTCGGCGTGATCGTGGTCTCGGGTCGGACCACCGAGCCCGTAGCCTGACCGCCATCGACAGCACGGTCATCGATCTCGCGCCCAGCGCCGCGACGGCCGACCCCGGCGACGTCGTGACCACCGAGGTGCTGGTGGTCGGCGGTGGCCCGGCGGGCGCCGCGGCGGCGTACTGGCTCGCCCGCCACGGCCACGACGTCACGGTCGTCGAGCGCAAGACGTTCCCCCGCGACAAGACCTGCGGCGACGGGCTCACACCGCGAGCGGTGCACCAGTTGGAGGAGATGGGCCTCGCCGACGGGCTCGCCCGGTTCCACCGCTACAGCGGGCTGCGGGCGACCGGTGCCGGTCGAGAGCTCGAGCTGGAGTGGCCGAGCCACCCCGTGTACCCGAGTCACGGGTACGTCGTGCGCCGCCGCGACCTCGACGCGATGGTCGCCGACCGGGCGGTCGCCGCCGGGGCCACCCTGCTGCAGGGCCACGAGGCCCTGCACCCCGTCGTCGATCGTGGCTTCGTGCGTGGCGCCACGGTGACCCGGGTGGGCGACGGGTCGGCCGCCTCCGGCCCGCTCGAGGTGCGGGCGGAGTTCACCATCGTCGCCGACGGCGCCAACAGCCGGTTCGGCCGAGCCCTCGGCACGTCACGGCGTCGCGAGTGGCCCTACGGCACCGCCATCCGCACGTATTGGGAGTCGCCGCGCCACCAGGACCCGTGGATCGAGTCGGCGCTCGACGTCAAGGACCGCAACGGCCAGCCGATGCCCGGCTACGGGTGGATCTTCCCCGTCGGCGACGGCACCGTGAACATCGGCGTCGGCCTGCTGTCGACGTTCCGCGACTTCAAGGGTGTCAACACCACCCATCTGCTCGACGCCTACGCCCGCCAGATCGCCGAACGCTGGCAGATCGACCCCGACCGCCCGGAATGCCGTCCGACCAGCGGGCGCATCCCGATGGGCGGCAGCGTCGGGCCCAAGGCGGGTCCCACGTTCCTGGTCGTCGGCGACGCCGCCGGCGCCGTCAACCCGTTCAACGGCGAGGGCATCGACTACGCCTACGAGACGGCGCGCATCGCCGCCGACGTGGTGCACGAGGCGTTGGTCGACGGCGACGCCGCCGCCCTGCAGCGCTACCCGAAGGCGCTCGACGACGCCTACGGGCAGTACTTCAAGGTGGCCCGGCTGTTCGCCCGGGTGATCGGCCGGCCGGCGCTGATGCGCGAGCTGACCCGCGTCGGCATGCACAGCCGCACGCTGATGGAGTGGGTGTTGCGCATCATGGCCAACCTGCTGCGCCCGGACGAGCTCGGACCGGCCGAGGCGGCCTACCGAGCGGCCGCGGCGATCGTGCGCCTGGCCCCCGACGCGTAGTACGGGGCGGTCCCGCCAGACACGCCCCGTACTAAGAACCTGATGGTCGGTAAGACGCCGCCGCCCGGATCCGCCATCCGGCACATCTCACCGCCATCAGTTGCCCGCACTGTACGGAATGTTCACGGCATCCACTAGCGCACGGGATACGCAGGCGCGCGCCGGCCCATACGCGGATGACCGGCGACCCTACGCGACCGCCGTGCTACGCTCCCGACCCGCTGATGGACCGGCCGCTACTCGTCCACGATCTCGTCGAGCGTGACGACCTGATCCGGCCCGCCGTCGAGCTGCTGCTCGGCGCCGGTGCGCCGAGCCCGGGGCTGATCGCGCGCGGCGTGCTGTTCGTCGGTCCGAGCGCCGGTGGCACGTCGGCGGTCGCCTATGCCGTCGCCACCGAGGTCGGCGACGCTCTCGGCGCGGTCGTCGACTGGCCCCGTCGGGCCCCGGCCACGTTCGATCCCGACGCCGACGTGGCGGTCGTCGACGACATCCACCTCGTCGACGACCCGGCGCGGCTGGCGGATTGGGTGGAGGCGACCCCGTCGCGCCGCATCATCGCCACGGCCCACGAGGGCGGGGCGCTCGCACCGGCGCTGAACACGTTGTGGTCGTCGGGACGACTCCAACGCGTCGACGTGCCGCGCCTGACGTCCACCGGCGTCGAGCGGATGGCGACCACGTTGCTCGGGGGCGCCGTCACCCGCGGCCTGACCGAGTACCTCTTCGCCGCCAGCAACGGCCTGCCGCTGTACGTGCGCGAGTTGCTCGCCGACGGCACCAACGACGGCACGGTGATCCGATCGGGCGGAGCCTGGGTGTGGTGGGGGGACGCGACACACGTCGGCCCGCGCGTTCGCGACCTCGTGCGTGGTCGGATCGGCATGGTCTCCGACGACGAGCGAGTGGCGCTCGAGCTCGTGGCCGTGTCGGGCGGCGCCCCGCTGCGCATCCTGCGCCAGGTGGTCTCCGACGACGCCCTCGACTCGTGCGAGCGTCGCGGTCTCATCGCGCTGACACCCGACGGCGACCTGCGCATGTTCCCCCCGGCTCGCGAGCGCGCCGTCGCGGCCTCGTTGAGCGCGGCGCGGCGCAGCTCGCTTCGCGAACGCCTCAGCGCGGCGATCGCCGGTGATCCCGCCGTGCCCGACCGCTTGGTGTTGCGCGCCGGCGGCTGGTCGCTCGACGACGGCGTGGTGCCGCTGCCGGAGCTGACGATCGCCGCGGCCGCGGCGGCCAATCGACGCGGCGACTATCACGCCGCGCGCCGTCTGGCGGCTGCCGCGCTCGGCACCGACGCCGACAGCGAGGCGCGGCTCGCCCTCAGCCACGCCATGCGTTACAGCGGTTCGGCCGCCGAAGCGCTGGCCCTGGTGGCCGACGCGTCGGTCGACGATCCGGAGGCCCCGCGCCGAGACGAGGGCGACCTCGCCGCGACCATCGACCTGGTGATCGCCCACGCCGAGCTGATGCAGTACGTCCTCGACGACACCGACGGCGCCCTCGAGCTGCTCGACGGCAGCCACGCCGCGACCGGGGCGCGCCTGTTCGAGGTCCAGCGGCTGGCGCAGCTCGGCATGGCCGGTCGCTACGCCGAGTTCCTCCCCGCGGCCGAGGAGATGCTCGGCGATCCGAAGACCACCGACCTCGAACGGTCAGCGGCTGTGGACGCCGTTCGTCATCGGGTTGGTGTTCGCCGGGAGGTGCAACGAGGCGCTGCGTCACGCCGACCGCGCGGTGGCCGTGGCGCCGGAGATGCTCGATCGCAACCCGCTCGCCCAGAGCGAGGCGACGAGCGCGCTGTTCTTCGTCCGCCTGCTCGGCGGCTGGTCCCTGGACGACATGCCGCCGATCGGCCCGGTCGCCGTCGACGGCCTCGTACAGGTCGGGCTCGGCCTGCCGCTCCTTCGAGGCGGGGACGCCGCCGATGCGTACGCCGAGATCGAGAAGGGCATCGCCGCGCTGGCCGTCGACGACCCGAGTGGGTTCATGCTGTTCTGCACTCGCGGCGGCGTCAGTCCGCCGCCGCGTGCGCCGGGCATGGAGCAGCGATCGATCGAGCTCGCCGATCAGCTCGAGGCGACGGCCCTGGCGCACGAGCCGCCTACTCGAGCCGGAGATCGAGCGGATGTTGATGTGGTCGCGCTACATGCGGGGCGGCGCCAGCCTGGTCGCCACGGCGGCCGCGCGCTGATCGAGCAGTACGAGGCAGAGAGTTGCACGGCGCGGACCTGATGGTGTGCCACATGATGCTCCGGCTCGGCATCCGCGACGTGACGCCGGACGAGTCGCTGTTGGACGCGTGCGACGGTCCGTTTGCCGAGGCGGTAGCCGAGCTGTTCCGCACCCGGCGCATCGGCACGACGCCGGTCTGCTGGCGGCGAGCGAGCGCTTCGAAGCGTTCGGCGCCAAGGTGCTCGCCGCCGAAGCGGCTGCCGAGGCCCATCGCGATCGCCCGCGACGGCGGACGTCCTTCGGCCGCTCGTATGGCCGGGCTGCGGGTTCGGGCGCTGACCGGCCATGGCCCCCACGGCCGTGTACCCGATGCTTCGCGACTGGTCGTCGAGCCAGCAGCTCACGCCGCGCGAGCGCGAGGTGGTGGCGCTCGCCGAGCAGCAGCTGACGAACCGCGAGATCGCCGCCCGCCTCAACTCGTCGAAGCGCACGATCGAAGGCCACCTCCACCGCGCCTACACCAAGCTCGGGGTGGCCAACCGGCGCCTGCTCCGTGACCGCTGAGCCGGCGAATGCCGATCCGGTTCTGCGAACGTGAGTGAATGAGGTTCACCGCCGAACACGAGGCCTTCCGGGCGATGGTACGCCGCTTCGTCACCGAGGAGCTCGACCCGCACGTCGAGGAGTGGGAAGCGGCCGAGCACGTGCCGCTGCACGACCTGTTCCCGCGCCTCGCCGAGCTGGGACTGCTCGGCCTGGAGTACGAGTCGGCCTACGGCGGCCAAGACGCCGAGCACGCGTTCACCTTGATCCTCGCCGAGGAGATGGGGCGTTGCCACCACGGGTCGTTCCCGATGGCGCTCGGCGTGCAGGTGGACATGGCGACGCCGTCGCTCGCCCGTTTCGGCACGCCCGAGCAGAAGGAGACCTACCTGCGGCCGGCCCTCGACGGACGATTCGTCGCGTCGATCGCGGTGAGCGAACCCGACGCCGGCTCCGACGTGGCCGCGCTGCGCACCCGCGCCGTGCGCGACGGCGACGAGTGGGTGATCAACGGCACCAAGACGTGGATCACCAACTCGTTGCAGGCCGACTGGCTGTGCCTGCTGGCGCGCACCGCCGACGACGCCTCCGCGACGGCGGGGTCGGGATACGCCGGGATGAGCCAGATCATCGTGCCGACGTCGGCGCCGGGGTTCACGGCGACCAAGATCCCGAACAAGCTCGGCATGCGTGCGTCGGACACCGGCACGCTGACGTTCACCGATTGCCGGGTGCCGGTCGCCAACACGATCGGCGAGATCGGGCGGGGGTTCCAGCAACAGATGGCGCAGTTCGTCGTCGAGCGGATGTGGAGCGCCTACAGCGTGGTCGGCGCCTGTGACAGCGCGCTCGAGCGCACCCGTGACTACTGCCGCGAGCGCAACGTGTTCGGCAAGCCGCTCACCGGCCACCAGTACGTGTCGTACCGGCTGGCCGAATTGGCGGCCCAGGTCGACCTGCTGCGCCACTACAACCGCACGATCGCCGAGGGCTACGAGGCGGGCGACGACGTCACCCGGCAGGCGACGATCGCCAAGCTCACCGCCGGCCGGCTGGTGCGCGAGGTGGCCGACTGGTGCGTGCAGTTCCACGGCGGCATGGGCTACGTGGAGGAGAACTGGACCGCCCGCTTCCTGCGCGACCACCGCCTCACCGGCATCGGCGGCGGCGCCGACGAGGTGATGCTCCAGGTGCTCGCCCGCCTCGACGGCTTCTCCACCTGACCGAGCGATCTTGTCGAGGGCGGCCGGGCTTTCTGCGGAAACCGCAGTACCGCTGCGGTACCCCTGTTTCCGCAGAAGCCCGTGACACCGCCGACCTAGGGTTGTCTGGGGACCGGCATTCCCGATCGATCATCCGATCGGGGCGACATGGACGAACGGGTTCTGGCCGCTGACCTCCAGCGCCACCACGGCGTCACCACACGGGCGCGACTGCGCGCGAGCGGGCTGACCGAACGCGAGATCACCGGCCTCACCCATCGCGGGCGGCTCGAGAGCCGCGGGCGAGGTGTCTTCACCGACCCCGCCTCGATCGACTCGTTCGAGCAACGCGTCGCGGTGGCATGCGCGCTCACCGGCGGCATCGCCTGCTTCCCGACCGCAGGGAGCCTCTGGGAGTTCCGCCGGACCCCGAAGAGTCGCGAGATCCACGTCTCCATCCCCGAGGAGCGTCGCGTGCGATCGCTCGCCGGCGTCGTCGTGCACCGATCGCGGCAGCTGCCCTCGACGGACATCGTCACGCGGCGAGATGGCATCGCCGTCACGTCGCCTCCGCGGACCATCTTCGACGCGGCTGCGCTGGTCGCGCCCGCCGACCTCGAATCCATGATCGAGCAGGGTCTCGATCGGGGGAACTTCACGATCGCCACGCTCGTGCGGACCTGCGATCGACTCGGTGTCAGCGGACGCCCAGGCGGCACCCGGCTGGCCGCCGTGCTCGCCGCACGGCCGGCGTCGAGCAGCCCGTCACGATCGGACTACGAGCTGCGGCTGGAACGGGCCATGCGGGCGCGGGGCTTTCCCCCGCTCGTGCGCGAGCACCCGGTCGAGATCGCGTCCGGACACGTCATCCATCCTGACCTCGGGCTGCCGTCGGACGGCTTCTTCGTGGAGGTCGACCACCTCACCTGGCACGGTGGTCGACGGGAATCGGCCTACGACCGGTGGCGCGACACGAAGGTCCGGCTCGCCGGCAGCGTGCGTCGAGCGCGTGTCCGATGTCGCCATCGACGAGCGGCTGGCGGAGACGGTCGAGGATCTGTGGTTGCGCTGGCAGCAGGCGCGGCGAGTGCGCCCCACCTCTGGCACGCCCCCGTGACGCATGCTCCCGCCGGCCGTCTGGCAGGGTTGTCGGGTGACACGGCTCCACGTCGCGGCGTCGTCATCGATCGCCGTCGTCGCTGCGCTGGCGTCAGTGAGCACGGTGACGCCGAGGCCGACCACCACGACGTCCGACGTGAGCGTCATCGGCACGTCGGTGGAGGGACGGCCGATCGAGGTGGCCCATCGCGAGACGGGCGGCGACCGAAGGGTCCTGGTGATCGGCGTCATCCACGGTGACGAGCCGGCCGGGCTGGCGATCGTCGACGATCTGTCGAGGCTGCCCGTGCCCGCCGGCGTCGACCTCTACCTCGTCGACACGATGAACCCCGACGGGCTCGCCGCCGACCGGCGCACGAACGCCAACGGCGTCGACCTCAACCGCAACTTCCCGGACGACTGGGGTCCCATCGGACAGCCTGGTGACTGGCAGTACGCCGGCACCGGCCCGGCGAGCGAGCCCGAGACCCAGGCGATCGTGAGCTACGTCTCAGCGCTGCGCCCGGATGTCGTGATCTGGTACCACCAGGACGCCTACTCGATCGCCTCAGGCGAGGGCCGAGCGGGCGCCATCCGGGCGCGGTACGCCGAACTGACCGGCCTCCCGATGGCGTCGGTGACCGGCGGCACGTACACCGGCATCGCGGCGACATGGGCCAGACATGAGCTGGAATCGGACGACCCACCGGGGGTGGCGTTCATCGTCGAGCTCGGCGCCAAGGTCACGGCCGACGACGCACTGATGCACGCCAACGCCGTGCTGACTATCGCCAGTGAGGACAACTGACGTGTGGTCGAAGGGCGATCTGGTCACTCTCCTTCTCGATTTCGAGACGGAGAGTGACCAGATGGCGAAATGAGACGGAGAGTGACCAGATCGCCAAATGCGGTGGACGAGCGACCCGCGGTCGTGTGGTTCCGGCGCGATCTGCGCCTCGCCGACAACCACGTGCTGACCGCCGCCGTCGAGGCGCACCGGCGCATCATTCCGCTGTTCATCGTCGACGACGTGCTGTGGAACGGATCGGCCAACCGGCGGTGGTTCCTCGCCGGCGCCTTGGCCGACCTCGACCGGCAGTTGCGGGGTCGGCTGGTGGTCCGCCACGGCCGGCCGGCCGAGGTGATCGCCGAGCTCGTCACGCGACACGACGTCGCCGCGGTCCACCGCGCCCAGGACGTCGGCGTGTACGGGCGCCGACGCGACGCCGACGTCGACGACGCGCTGGCGGGCGGCGACGTACCGGTGATCGAGTCCGACAGCCCGTGGGCGGCGCCGGCGGGAAGCGTCCGCACGGCCGCGGGAGCCGGCTACCAGGTGTTCACCCCGTTCTCCCGTGCGTGGCGCCAACGCGCCACGCCAACGCCGGTGTCGGCACCGCCGCGCATCAGCACGGTTGCCGGCGTGCGCTCCGACGGGCTCCCGCCGCCCGGCGACCCCACGGCGGCCTCGTTGCCGACGCCGAGCGTCGCAGCCGCCGAGGCGGCGCTCGACGCGTTCCTCGGACGGACCGGTCGACCGGTACGGCTCGACACGCGACCTCCCAGGTATCGATGGCACCTCCCGCCTGTCGGCGTACCTGCGCTTCGGACTGCTCCACCCGCGCCAGGTGCTCGCCCGCCTCGACCTGCGTCGCGCCGGCCATCGCCGCTTCCAGACCGAGGTGGTGTGGCGCGAGTTCTACGCCGACGTGCTGCACCACCGGCCCGACTCGGCGTGGGCGTCGTGGAACGCGGCGATGGCCGACATCAGGCTCGACACCGGCGTCCGCGCCGACGAGCGCTTCGCCGCGTGGTGCGCCGGCCGGACGGGATACCCGGTCGTCGACGCCGGCATGCGCCAACTGGTCGCCGAGGGCTGGATGCACAACCGCGTGCGGATGCTCACGGCGAGCTTCCTCGTGAAGGACCTGCACCTCGACTGGACCCGTGGCGCTCGTTTCTTCATGGAGCACCTCGTCGACGGCGATCTTCCCTCGAACAGTCACGGCTGGCAATGGGTGGCCGGCACGGGTACCGACGCCGCCCCGTACTTCCGGATCTTCAACCCCACCCTGCAGGCGCGTCGCTTCGACCCCGACGGCACCTACATCCGACGGTGGGTCCCCGAGCTGGCGCCGTTGCCCGATGCGCACCTGCACGCCCCGAACGAACCACCCGAGGGCTACGTGCCGCCGATCGTCGACCACGCCGCCGAGCGGGCCGAGGCGCTCGCCCGCTACGCGCGAGCTCCGACCGTGAAACCGCGACGGTCGCCGGCCTCGGCGATCGCTACGGTTCTGGCGATGGTGTTCGTGATGGTGCGCGGCCGTGGGCGCGTCATGGCCGGGCCGGTCGGCACCGACCGCCTGGGGCTGGCACCGGCTGGGCGACGCGTTCGCTGAACAGCTGGTCGCGACGAGCGCGGTGTGTCCCGGCGACTTGGTGCTGGACATCGGCGCCGGCGACGGCGCTCTCGTCGGGCCGCTGCTGCGCCGCGGCGTCACCGTCGTCGCCGTGGAGCGTCACCCGGCCCGGCTCGCCGAGCTGCGTCGCCGCTTCGCCGACGCCGCCGCCGTCTGGTGATCGTCGACGCCGACGCCTCCGACCTGCGCTTGCCGCGACGCCCGTTTCACGTCGTCGCCAACCCGCCGTTCGGCGTGACGAGCGCGCTCCTGCGCCGGTTGCTGCAACCCGGCAGCCGGCTGGTCACGGCCCACCTCATCCTCCAGCAACAGGTGGTGACGCACTGGGCCGGACCGGCGGCGCCCGGCGCCAACCGATGGCGACGCGACTTCGAGGTCGTCGCCGCCGCCCGCCTCCCCGGGCGGCGTTCCGGCCGCCACCCCGCACGGACTGCGCCGTGCTGGCGGTGCGACGCCGCTCAGCGCCGAGGGCGCGCTCGGCCGCGGCGCTACGCGGCCGCGACGGCTGACGCGAGCAGCGTGGCCGGCGCCGCCCGCAGCGCGTCGGTGGCCGCGCCCGGCGGCATGTCGTCGCACGCGGCCTCGGCGGCGTCGACGTACCGCCGCGCCGTGCGAACCGCGCTCTCGACGCCTTCGTTGGCGCGCACGATCGCCAGCGCCTTGTCCCGCTCGGCGAGGTCGAGCGGCTTGCCGAGCAGCGACCGCAGCTCCTCGCCGACCCCGTGGCCGAGCTGCAGCGTGCGCAGGACGGGAAGGGTGTAGACGCCCTCCTCCATGTCGTGGCCGGCCGGCTTGCCGAGCTGCTCGGCGCTCGTCGGTGATGTCGAGGATGTCGTCGACGATCTGGAACACCATCCCGAACGAGCGTGGCCTACTCGGCCGAGCGTCTCGACCACGTGGCGGTCGAGCGCGGCGACGAGCCCGCCGATGCGCGCCGCCGTCCCGAACAG
This sequence comes from Ilumatobacteraceae bacterium, assembly GCA_963719295.1. Classification (GTDB taxonomy): domain Bacteria; phylum Actinomycetota; class Acidimicrobiia; order Acidimicrobiales; family Ilumatobacteraceae; genus Desertimonas. The sequence goes on along the minus strand of CAVRBV010000026.1, from coordinate 255,296 downwards.
CGACGGCGGTCTTGTTGGTGATCGACGACGAGGTAGCTCGCCTCGGTGCGCGTGCCGTGTCGTAGGTGTGACGCAACTGCTCGATCTCGCCCTCGCACAACCACCCGATCGTGCGCGCCAGCAGACCGGCGACCTCGGTGCCGAGCGAGGCGGCGATCTCCGACGCCCGCGACAGCAGGAAGTCGCCGGCCAGGATCGCCTGCAGGTTGCCCCACTTGGCGTTCACCGTCTCGACACCCCGACGCACGTCGGAGTCGTCGATCACGTCGTCGTGGTACAGCGAGCCGAGGTGCACCAGCTCGCAGGCGACCCCGCCGCTGCACCACGTCGTCGCTCACCGGTGCGGCGCCCACCGCCGCGGCCACGACGCTGACCACCGGGCGCAGGCGCTTGCCGCCGGCCACCATGAGGTGCGAGGCGAGCTCGGTGAGGTACGGATCGGGGGTCTGCACCGCGTCGAACATCGCCGCCTCGATGCGCGCCCGGTGGGCGTCCATCGATCCCAGGGCCAGGAGCGGCGAGCGCTCGTCACGCCCGGCCGTCGAACCCGGCGATGTGGTCGGGTGGGACATCCGCCCCAGGCTATACGGGCCGACCGCGCCGAGCCGCGTGCGGTCCGACGACGCCCGCGCCGGAGCGCAACCGTCCGCCAGCGCCGCGGGGGTACCGGTACACTGACGTTCCGTCGTCCCCCGAGAAAGGGCGCCAATGTTCGAACGCTTCACCGACCGGGCCCGCCGAGTCGTGGTGCTGGCCCAGGAAGAGGCGCGTCTGCTCAACCACTGTACATCGGCACCGAGCACATCCTGCTCGGGCTGATCCACGAGGGCGAAGGAGTGGCGGCGAAGGCGCTCGAAAGTCTCGGCATCTCGCTCGAGGCCGTGCGCAGCCAGGTCGAGGAGATCATCGGCCAGGGCGGCTCGTCGCCGTCGGGCCACATCCCGTTCACCCCGCGGGCCAAGAAGGTGCTCGAGCTGTCGTTGCGCGAGGCGCTGCAGCTCGGCCACAACTACATCGGCACCGAGCACATCCTGCTCGGCCTCATCCGTGAGGGCGAGGGCGTCGCCGCCCAGGTGCTGGTCAAGCTCGGCGCCGACCTCAGCCGCGTCCGCCAGCAGGTCATCCAGCTGCTGTCGGGCTACCAGGGCTCGGGCAGCCGGCCCGAGGGTGGCGGGGCCGCAGTCGTCGGCGAGCGTCGGGGCGTCGTCGAAGGAAGACGGCCCGGGCGACAAGGGCAACAGCCAGATCCTCGACCAGTTCGGCCGCAACCTCACCCAGCTCGCCCGCGAGAAGAAGCTCGACCCGGTCATCGGGCGCACGCGCGAGCTCGAGCGGGTCATGCAGATCCTGTCCCGGCGCACCAAGAACAACCCGGTGCTCATCGGCGAGCCGGGCGTCGGCAAGACCGCCATCGTCGAGGGCCTGGCCCAGAAGATCGTCAACGACGACATCCCCGACACGCTGCGCAACAAGCAGCTCTACACGCTCGACCTCGGCGCCCTCGTCGCCGGCAGCCGCTACCGCGGCGACTTCGAGGAGCGCCTGAAGAAGGTGCTCAAGGAGATCAAGACCCGCGGCGACATCGTGCTGTTCATCGACGAGATCCACACGCTCGTCGGTGCCGGCGCCGCCGAAGGCGCGATCGACGCGGCCTCGATCCTGAAGCCGATGCTCGCCCGCGGCGAGCTGCAGACGATCGGCGCCACCACGCTCGACGAGTACCGCAAGTACGTCGAGAAGGACGCCGCCCTCGAGCGCCGGTTCCAGCCGGTGAAGGTCGACGAGCCCACGCTGGCCCACACGATCGAGATCCTGAAGGGCGTCCGCGACAAGTACGAAGCCCACCACCGGGTCACGATCACCGACCAGGCGATCGTGGCGGCGGCCAACCTCGCCGACCGCTACATCAGCGACCGCCACCTGCCCGACAAGGCGATCGACCTGATCGACGAGGCCGGCAGCCGCCTGCGCATCAAGCGGATGGAGACGCCGCCCGATCTGAAGGAGATCGAGCTCAAGCTCAACGAGGTGCAGGAGGCCAAGAAGCCCGCCGTCGAGGAGCAGCAGTTCGAGGAGGCCGGGCGCCTCCGCGACCAGGAGAAGGCGCTGCTCGAGGAGAAGGCGCCAAGGAGCACGACGTCAAGGCCGAGCGGCGTCGACCTGTTCGACGAGGTCGACGAGGACGCCATCGCCGAGGTGCTGAGCATCTGGACGGGCATCCCGGTGTACAAGCTCACCGAGGAAGAGACCGAGAAGCTCATCAACATGGAAGCCGAGCTGCACAAGCGGATCATCGGCCAGGAGATCGCGATCCAGTCGGTGTCGCAGTCGATCCGGCGCACCCGGGCCGGGCTGAAGGATCCGAAGCGCCCGAGCGGGTCGTTCATCTTCCTCGGGCCCACCGGCGTCGGCAAGACCGAGCTGGCCAAGACGCTCGCCGAGTTCCTGTTCGGCGACGACAACTCGCTGATCACGCTCGACATGTCCGAGTACATGGAGAAGCACACGGTCAGCCGCCTCGTCGGCTCGCCTCCCGGCTACGTCGGCTACGAAGAGGGCGGCCAGCTCACCGAGGCCGTGCGCCGCAAGCCGTTCAGCGTCGTCCTGTTCGACGAGATCGAAAAGGCCCACCCCGACGTGTTCAACACGTTGCTGCAGATCCTCGAGGAAGGCCGCCTCACCGACAGCCAGGGCCGCACGGTCGACTTCCGCAACACCGTGCTGATCATGACGTCGAACCTCGGCACCGCCGATCTGCGCAAGGCCAACGTCGGCTTCACCAAGTCCGACTCGGCGATGAGCTACGAGCGGATGAAGGACAAGGTCGACGGACGCGCTGAAGAGGCACTTCCGTCCCGAGTTCCTGAACCGCATCGACGAGGTCGTCGTCTTCCACGAGCTCGATCTCGAAGAGGTCATCCAGATGGTCGACCTGATGACCAAGCGCCTCGTCACCCAGCTCGAGGGCCAGGGCCTCGGGCATCGAGCTCACCCAGAGCGCCAAGGCTACCTGCGCGCCGACGGGGCTACGACCCGCAGCTCGGTGCCCGGCCGCTGCGCCGGGCCATCCAGCGCATGGTCGAGGATCCGTTGTCGGAGAAGATCCTCTACAAGGAGTTCTCGGCCGGCGAGATCATCGTCGTCGACGCCGAGGACGATCCCGACAAGCCCGGCCAGCAGCACCTCATGTTCTCGGCGGTCGAGGGCTTCGTGCCGCCGAGCTCGGTCGAGCTCGCCACCACGTCGAGCATCCCCGACGGCGGTTCGGTCGTGCCGATCGTCGACGAGGCGGCCGGCGCACCGGCGCCCGACGGCGACTGACACCACGGCTCCGGGGCCGGCGACCCGGCGTCGCCTAACGTCGGCCGGCGTGATCCGACGCGTCCTCGCGGTGTTCGCACTCGTCGTCGTGCTGGCGTCGTGTCAGCTCGACGCCGCCGTCGACGTGTCGGTGGGCGCCGACGGCACCGGCACCGTCGCCCTCACGGTCACGGTCGACGCCGACGTCGTCGGTCAGGTTCCCGGGCTGGCCGGGGCGCTGAACCTCGACGACGCGACGGCGCAGGGCTGGACTGCGCAGGGTCCCACGCCCACCGACGACGGCGGGCTCACCGTGTCGCTGGCGCACCCGTTCTCGTCGGTCGCCGAGGCGTCGAACCTGCTCAACAGCCTCGGACCGCCCTTCACGGGGATCGCCCTCGCCCAGGCCGCCGATCCCCCCACCGGCCAGCCGGACACGATCACCACCACGCTGTCGGGCTCGCTCACGCTGCCCGGAGGCACATTCGATGCCTTCGCCGATTCCGACCTGCTGACCGCGATCGGCGCCACGCCGTTCGGCACCCAGCTCGCCGCGGCGGGGGCGACACCGTCGGACTCGATGTCGATCCGCCTGACGGTGGCCTTGCCCGGCGAGGTGGTCGACACCACCGGGCACCGCGTCGAGGGAGGCGGTGCGCTGGGACGCCCCGCTCGACGGCTCGACGACCGACCTGGCGACGACCGCCGTGCTCGGTGGCAGCGGCGCAGGCGGCTGGGCCGACACCGTGGCGACGGTGGCGCTCGTGCTGCTCGTGCTGTGGCTGATCGCGGCCGTCGTGCTGGGGGTGCTCGTGGTGCGCGCCCGGCGCCGGCGCGCCGCCCGCCGCCGCTACCGCTGAGGAGTCGTCGGTTCCTGCCCGGTGCTCACCACGAACCGGAGCTCCCGCCTCCGCCACCACCACCCACGCTGCCGCCCGAGAACCCGCCGCCGAAGCCTCCGCTGCCCGCCGCTCGAGCTCGGAGCGGTGGTGGTGCTGGAGAACGACGAGGCGGCGTAGTACACGAGCAGCGGACCGTGCGTCATCTCGGTCGGCGGCACGCTCGAACCCTTGAGGGCGCGCTCCCACGCCTGGGCCGCGCCGAGGGCGACCGCCCACGCCGAGTACTCGCGCAGCAGGCCCTGCTTCCACGCCCACTCGACGTGGCGTCCCTCGCTCGCCTGCAGGAACCGGCGGAACGACTCCGTGCGCAGCGCCAGCGCCGAGCCGGTGGTGGTGAGCGCCGGGAGCATGCGGCTGTAGACGACGAGGGCGATGACGAGGGGCAGGAACAGGCCGAGCCCGAGGGCGAACCACGGGCTGCTGAACAGCGACGTGCTCGCGGATCGCCGACCGGCCGATCGCGATCAGCAACCACAGCGCCCCGACGATGCCGATCGCCGCCCAGGCGACCGAGACCGATGTTGGCGGTGCTCCGCAGCGGGCGCTTCCAGTAGCCGGCGGCGTCGATCGCGGCGGTCTGGCGGGAGCGCACGCTGCTCCACGCCGAGGCGAACGGCTTGGAGTACGTCCCGAGGACGATGCGACCCTCGTCGCCGAGCATGTCGGCGAGCAGCGCTCCGGTCGTCGGCGTCGGCGCCGGCCCAGTTGGGACCCTGCGCCATCGTCACCTTGTCGTCGTCGCCGCGCTCGACGGTGATGACGTCGCGAGCCGCGTAGCCCGACACCCACGCCTGGATCGAGTGGTTGTCGACCTGCTCGTTGAGCAGCACGTAGCCGACCCACGGGTCGATCCCCTTCGGGGGCACGAACTCGGTCGTCGCCAGCGCGCCCATCTCGGAGTCGGGCACCAGCCGGAACGGCGGCGGGGCTCACCGCGGTGCGCCCGCCGGTCGGCGGGGGGAGCTCGGTCGCGTCGTGGTGCGCCGCCCAGGAACCGTCAGCCAGTCACCGGGCGGGGGCGGCACGCCGTAGGCCGCATCGGCCGCCCCGCCCGGCGTGACCTCGTTGCTGCCCTTGCGCCGGGCCCAGGCGTACGTGCCCACCCCGGCGGCGAGACCGAGGGCGGTGGCGCCGGCGGTGAGCGGCGCCCGCCGGTCGGGAGCGGCGCCCGGCAGCGGCGGTGGCGCGACGTCGACCACGGGACGGCTGCCGACGATCGTGCCGCCGATGGTGATCCCCTCGTCCGGGCTTCAACGGGGCGATCACGGCCCGGTACACATCGCCGTCGTCGACGAGCTCGCAGCCCCCGGACGCGCCCGCGCCACCGACGTTGCAGAGCGGGTCCTCGAGCTCGAAGCCGGTGACGACCACTTCGAACGTGTCGGTGCGCAACGTCTCGTCGGTGCCGATCATGTCGAGGGCGAGCTGGCGGGCGGCGGGGTCGGTGGAACCGGGCACCGAGAAGTCGACGGCGGGCAGGACGTAGTCGAGGGTGTACCGGTGCTGTCCGCTGACCGTGACGTAGGATCGCCGACGCGGATCAGCGTCGTGCTGGCGTACTCGGTGACGGACACGTCGTCGGGAGCGTCGGTCGCCGTCGCCTGCACCTTGGTGGGCACGCCGAAGTCGTTGGGGACGTCGCGCTGATAGCCGTGTCGCGACTGGTGGCCGAAGTCGATGTCGGCCACCTCGTGGAGGTGCAGGGCGGCGTCGCCGGCGGGGCTGACCACCACCTGCTTGGAGTCGAAGTGCTCGCTGTTGTCCTGGCCGATGAGCCCGGTGCCGACCGCCAGCGCGACCGCGCCGATCGACGCGCCGACCACGATGTGGCGCCAGGCGCCGAACTGGCCGAGCCCCGCCATCAGCTGTACTGGTCGAGGATCGCCGACTCGGTGACCCGGGCCAACGTCTCCTTGATGAGCGAGGCGGTGACGTCGTCGACCCCGTCGACCGCCATCAGGTCGTTGACCGTGGCCCGCTGCAGGCGCCGGAGCCCGCCGAAGTGATCGGCGATGCGCGAGGCCGAGTCGTCGCTGAGCTTGTGCACCCGGTTGAGCAGGCGCAGCCCCTTGGGAGCCACCTCCTGATCGATGTCGTCGTCGTGGCGCCGCGGTGGAGCGTGGACGCCGCGGTGCGCAGGTCGAGCACCTCGTCGTCGGAGAGGGTCGACATCTCCGCCAGCGTGTCGGCGGGCAGCCGCCCGGGCGGCAGGTAGTCGGCGATCACCAGCTCCAGCTCGTCGTCGATCTGGCCGTAGAGCTCGTCGAGCTGCAGGCGCAGCAGGCGCGCCTCGACCCCGAGCTCGACGATCATCGTCTCGATCTCCTCGGCGATGCGGTTGACCATCTCGCCGCGCTGGACGACCGTGGCCACGTCGCGCAGCGAGGCGGCGTCCTCGAGCTCGGCCGACATCAACCCGACCAGGGCGTCGTCGAGACGGACCTTGTAGCGCTCGAGCGTCTGCAGCGCCTGGTTGGCGCGATCGAGGAGGCGGCCGATGTCCTGCAGTTGGTGCTTGGAGCCACCGGCGTAGAGGTTGATGACCCCCATCTCCTCGCTCGCCGACACGACCGGCACCTTGAGCGAGCGGGCGACCCGCTCGGCCGTGCGGTGGCGGGTGCCGGTCTCGCTGGTGGGCACGGTCGGGTCGGGCACGAGGTGGACGTTGGCGCGGGCGATGCGGTCGCAGTTCACCGACAGGATGATGGCGCCGTCCATCTTGGCCAGCTCGGACAGGCGCTGCGGGCTGTACGGGGCGTCGACGAGGAACCCGCCCGAGCAGATGGCGAGCACGTCCGGGCCGTCGTCGACCACGAGCAGGGCGCCCCCCTTGGCCCGCACGACCCGCTCGAGCCCTGCTCGCAGCGGCGTGCCCGGTGCCACCGTGGCGAGCGCCTCGCGCAGCTCGGCGTTCACGCTGCGCTTGCGTGCCGGCATGGTGGGATTGTACGAGGCGCGACGCAGCGTCCGCGTTCTCCTGATCAGGCGACGTCGTCGAGGGCGGCGATGGCAGCGGCGAGCGTCGGCACCTGGATCGACCGGATGCCCGTCGACGTCGGGGGAGCCGCGGGGCACGAGCGCGACCCGGGCGCCGAGGCGCGCCGCCTCGGCGAGGCGACGACCGGCGTGGACCACGTGACGCACCTCGCCGCCGAGACCCACCTCACCGAGGAACACGGCGTGGCGCGACAGCGGCGTGCCGACGAGCGAGCTGACCACCGCCAGGGCCACACCGAGGTCGGCGGCCGGCTCGGCGAGCTTGACGCCGCCGACGCTGGACGCGTACACGTCGTGGTCGCCGACGCGAAGGCCGCAACGACGCTCGACGACGGCGAGCAGCATGGCGAGGCGGCTGGCGTCGACACCCTGGGTGTTGCGCCGGGCCGGGGCGGCGCTCGGAGCGGGGATCGTGAGCGCCTGCACCTCGACGAGCAGCGGGCGACGGCCCTGCAGCGCCGGCACGACCGCCGCGCCGGCGATGTCGTCGCGACGGTCGGCGAGGAACAGGTGTGAGGGATCGGCCACCCCGCAGAGCCCACCGCCGGTCATCTCGAACAGCCCGATCTCGTCGATGCTGCCGAAACGGTGCTTGCTCGCCCGCAGGATGCCGCAGCGCGTGGTTGCGGTCGCCCTCGAAGCACAGCACCGTGTCGACGAGGTGCTCGAGCAGGCGCGGCCCGGCGAGGGCACCCTCCTTGGTGACGTGCCCGACGAGCAGCACGGCGACGTTGCGGCGCTTGGCCTCCACGGCGAGCTGCTGGGCGCACTCGCGCACCTGGGTGGCCGAGCCGGGCGAGGAGGCGACGCGCTCGTCGGCGATCGTCTGGATGCTGTCGACCAGCACCAGCTCGGGAGCGACCTCGTCGATCGCCGCGACGACGCCTCGCACCGACGTCTCGGAGGCGATCCACACGTGGTCGATGGCGGTGGTGAGGCGCAGGGCGCGGCCCTTGACCTGCTGCTGGCTCTCCTCGGCGCTGACGTACAGCACCGGCGCCGGCCACCCGGCGGCGAGCTGCATCGCCAACGTGCTCTTGCCGATGCCCGGCTCGCCGCCGAGCAGCGTGACCGACCCGGGGACCAGCCCACCACCGAGCACCCGGTCGAGCTCGGCGACGCCGGTCGGCCGCGGCGCGCCGAGCGAACCGTCGACGTCGGCGAGACGGCAGACCGGAGCGAGGGGGCGCAGCGAGCGGCCGGGATCACCCGCATCGGCCACCGCGACGGTCTCCTCGACGATCGAGTTCCACGCCCCGCACCCGGCGCACTGCCCCGACCACTTGGCGTGGGTGGTGCCGCACTCGACGCACGCGAGCACCGTCCGCGACGTCCCGACCGTTCTCATGGCGCGCATCCTGACCCAGGGGTGTCACACCGTCGGCCGCCGTGCCACCGGAGGGCACCAGCCGGACCGTGCTTCTCGGGGGCCTGCGCCCCCGGCTCGCTGCGCTCGCTCCCCATCACCGACCGGCTCGCTGGCGCTCGCGGGCCGGCGTGGCGCTTCGCGCCACCGGTCCGGGTGCAGACCGGTGGCACGTGCTCGGGAGCGGAGAGGGTGGGATTTGAACCCACGGGCCACCTGAAGGCGGCCACCTCCTTAGCAGGGAGGCGCGTTCGACCGGACTCCGCCACCTCTCCCGATGGCGCCGCGATGGTATCGCCTGGACGAGACACCTCGCACGGCCGCCGAAGACCGGTACGTTCTTCGCGTGAGGCGAACGACATGACAGCTCCCCATCGCGGCGGCGTGCGCGGCATGGCCGCGACGCTGCGCTCGGTCCTGAACTTCCGACCGATCGAGCTCGACCCGGTGGCGCGCCGGCTGCGCGGCGCCGTCAACGTCGACGATCTCCGCCGCCTGGCCAAGCGCCGGCTCCCGCGCGGCGTGTTCGACTACATCGACGGCGCGGCCGAGGACGAGCAGACGATGGCCGCCAACCGGGCCGGCTTCGCCGATCTGACGTTCTCCCCGCGGGTGCTCACGCGGCGTCGGTGAACCCGATCCGTCGACCACGCTGCTCGGTGAGACGATCGCGCTGCCGCTCGTGTTGGCACCCACCGGGTTCACCCGCCTCGCCCACTCCCAGGGCGAGCTCGCGGTCGCCCGGGCGGCGGCGCGCGCCGGGCTTCCCTACACGCTGTCGACGCTCGGCACGTACTCGATCGAGGACGTCGCCGCGGTGAACGACGCCACCAAGTGGTTCCAGGTGTACCTGTTCCGCGACCGCGGGCTGGTGCGTGACATGGTGCAGCGGGCGGCAGCCGCGGGCTATCGGGCGATCATGCCGACGGTGGACACGGCCGTGTTCGGTCGCCGCGAGCGCGACGTGCGACACGGCTTCTCGCTGCCGCCCAAGGTCGGCCTGGGCACGCTGCTCGACGGCGCGGTGCACCCGGCGTGGACGTGGGACTTCGTGCGCGCCGAGCCGATCCGCTTCGCCAACGTCACCGGAGCGAGCGCCGACGGCGAACAGATCGACGGCACGACGGCGATCACGCTCGCCGAGTACGTGAACTCGCAGTTCGACTCGACGCTCACGTGGGACGACATCGACTGGCTGCGCACGTGCTGGGACGGCCCGATCGTGGTGAAGGGCATCCAGTCCGTCGCCGACGCCAGGATCGCCGCCGACCGCGGCATCGAGGCGATCGTGGTCTCCAACCACGGTGGTCGCCAACTCGACGGCTCGCCGGCCTCCATCGGCCTCGTGGCGCCCGTGGTCGACGCCGTCGGCGACCGGATCGAGGTGCTCGTCGACGGCGGCATTCGCCGCGGCAGCGACGTGGTCAAGGCCGTCGCCATCGGGGCGAAGGCGGCGCTGATCGGTCGCGCCTACTTCTATGCCCTCGCCGCCGCCGGCGAGCGCGGCGTCGACCACGTGCTCGGCCTGTTCGACGCCGACGTGCGCCGCACGATGGCGCTGATCGGCGCCCATTCGGTGAAGGAGCTCGATCGCGACCTGTTGCACCACGACTGAGTGGTTGGCCCGGCACGGTGCCGGGTACCCACGCGGCCGAAAGGGAGGCAACGACACATGAACGCGACCCTGGCCGTGCTGCTCGCCGACGGCATCTACATCGGCGGTGGGGTGCTGCTGCTGATCCTGATCATCCTGCTCGTGCTCCTCCTCCTGCGCAGGGCGTAGCGGGAGCGTCGCTCGTGTCCCGACCCATCTGGAGCGGTTCGATCGCCTTCGGCCTGGTCAACGTGCCGGTGAAGGCGTTCCCGGCCGTTCGCGACCACGACGTGCACTTCCACCAGGTCGACCGCAAGTCGCACAAGCGGATTCGCTACGCCAAGATGGCCGGCGAGTCACGTCGACAGGTCGATGCTGATGACATCGTGATGAGCTTCGACCTCGGCGACGGTCGACACGTCACGTTCGACACGGCCGAGCTCGACGCCATCCGGCCGCGGTCGACCAAGACGGTCGACGTCACCGACTTCGTCGCCCTCGCCGACATCGATCCGGTGTACTACGAGCGGACCTACTGGCTGGCGCCCGACGGCGACAGCGCGGCGCGCGCCCTACCAGCTGCTCAGGGCGGCGATGGAGCGCCAGGACCGGGCGGCGATCGGCACCGTCGCCATGCGGAACAAGCAGTACCTCGCCGCGATCCGCCCGCTCGACGGCGTGCTGGCGATGTCGACGATGCGCTTCGCCGACGAAGTCGTGCCGCGTGGCGAGATCGACGAGCTCCCGAGTCGACGGGCCAACCCGGCCGCCAAGGAGCTGCGCATGGCCGAGCAGCTGATCGACGCGCTGGCCGCCGACTGGAAGCCCGAGCGCTACCACGACACCTACGTCGAGGAGCTGCGGGCGCGGATCGAGGCCAAGGCCGACGGCGCCGAGACCGACACCCGGGACGACGAGCCCGAGCCGAGCGCCGACGTCGTCGATCTCACCGAGGCCCTCCAGCGCAGCCTCGAGCAGGTCGCGGCGCAAGCGGCGCTCGGCGTAGTGCCGATTCGCTCTGTGTCAGGATGATCGACCGTCGCGGTCGCATTTCCTGACACAGACGGCCGGTGGCGCGCGTTGGCGGTGCTGGGGGTCCTGGCTGCCACCATGGGCACCATGAGCACGCCGCCCACGGAGACGTCGACCCCGCCCGCACCGGACCCGGTCCTCACCTCGATCGTGCCGGTGCCGGCTGCACTCGTCGACACGGCCCGGCGAGGCGTTCCGGCTGGGACCCGACGCCCGCCTCGTCGTGGCCGACGACCGGGCCGACGTGGCGGTCGTCGTCGCCAACTTCGCGGCGTGGCTGCGGGTCGCCACCGGCTTCGCCCTCACCGTCACCGGGGAGCCGCCGACCGATGGCGACGTCGTGATCGACCTCGACGACGGCGGTGGCATGGGCCCGGAGGACTACACCCTGCACGTCGACGCCCGCCGGGTCGTCGTCGCCGCGGCGACGGCCGAGGGGGTCTTCCGCGGCCTGACCACGCTGCGCCTGATGCTGCCAGCGGATGCCGAGGCCGCCAGCGGGCGCCCTGGACCGTGGACCGTGCCCGGGGTCGACATCTCCGACGGGCCCCGCTTCGCCTACCGCGGCACGATGCTCGACGTCGCCCGGCACTTCTTCTCGGTCGAGTCGGTGCTCCGCTACATCGACCTCATCTCGATGTACAAGGTCAACCACCTCCACCTCCACCTGAGCGACGACCAGGGCTGGCGGCTGATGGTGCCGGCTCGGCCGTTGCTCACCGAGGTCGGCGCCCCGAACGACGTCGAGGGCGGGCCCGGCGGCTTCTACTCGTCGGCGGACTACGCCCGGATCGTCGGCTACGCGGCCGACCGGTTCGTCGAGATCGTCCCCGAGTTCGACTCCCCCGGGCACTCGACGGCGGCGCTGCGCGCCTACCCCGAGCTGAGCTGCGACGGCGTCGCCCCACCGCTGTACGACCACACCGGCATCAGCGAGGTGTCGATGTGCGCCGACCGGGAGACCACCTACGAACTGCTCGGCGACGTGTACGACGCTGCTGCCGCGGTGCCCGGCGACCTGATCCACATCGGCGGCGACGAAGCGATGGGCACCGCCCACGACGACTTCCTCACGTTCGTGCGCCGTGCCGCCGCGGTCGTCACGGCGCGTGGCCGTCGCGTGATGGCCTGGCACGAGGCCGCCGCCGCCGGGTTGCCGGAGGGCAGCGTGGTGCAGTACTGGGGCGTCGGCCAGCCCGAAGCGGTCGAGCTCGCCCAGCGCGCCGTCGCCGACGGCGCCACGCTGGTGCTGTCGCCGGGCGACCACGCCTACCTCGACCAGAAGTACGACGACGTCGACGCCCTACGGGCTGGTGTGGGCCGGGCCGGTGTCGGTGCGCGACTCCTACGACTGGGACCCGGCGACGTTGATCGACGGGGTTTCCGAGACGGCGATCGCCGGAGTCGAGTCGGCGTTGTGGAGCGAGACCGTCTCCACCGACGCCGCCGTCGACTACATGGCGTTCCCGCGGCTGGTGGGGATCGCCGAGATCGGCTGGTCGCCGGCCGACGCTCGGTCCTGGGACGGCTACCGCCAGCGCATCGCCGCCCAGGCGGCGCGCTGGGACGTGCTCGGCGTGTCCTACTTCCGCGCCCCCGACATCCCCTGGTCGCCGGCCTGAGAGCTCATCGTTCGGCCGTAGCGTCGTGGCGGTGGATGGCCCCGCCCACGTGCGCACGACCCGACTCGACCTGCGCCCGGCGGCCCCGGACGACACCGACGCGCTGTTCCCGATCTTCAACGATCCGGCCGGCTGGTGGTACGAGCCGGCGTCCCGTCACCTCGACGTCGACACCACGCGCCAGTTCCTCGTGCGCGCCCACGAGCGCTGGGCGCTCCATGGACTCAGCTACTGGACGGTGCGACTGGCCGACGAGCAGACCGTGATCGGACTCGGGGGCACCCAGCGCCACCGTTCCGGGGCGTGGAACCTCAGCTACCGCATCGCCGGCATGCAGCAGGGCCGCGGGTACGCCCGCGAGCTCGCCGCGGCCGGGCTGGCGGCCGCGGCAGCGGTCGACCCGACGGAGGCGGTGATCGCGTGGATCACCCCACACAACCAGCCGTCGCGCCGCGTCGCCGAGCACGTCGGGCTCGCCGACCGTGGCCGGCGTATCGATGCCAACGACGGCCGCGCCCGCCTCGCCTTCGCCGACCGCGCCCTCGACCCGGAGCGCTTCCCGTTCGCCGATCCCGCGCCCTGATCTCCACCGTGCTGGTGCGTCAGCCCGCGCTCGCGCGAGGGTGGAACGGTTCGACGCGCCACCACCGGGGAACCAACACGAACACCATGAGCAGGACCGAGCGGATCGACGAGTTCCAGCAGCGCCACCGGTCGGTGGGCGGGCCGCTCGCGACCATCTACAAGTTCCAGGACGATCAGGGCATCTATCTGTCGGCCCTGATCGCCTACTACGGGTTCCTGTCGTTGTTCCCGCTGCTCCTGCTGCTCACGTCGATCCTCGGCTTCGTGCTCCAGAACAACCCGGGGTTCGAGCATCGCATCCTCGACTCGACGCTCCGGCAGTTCCCCGTGATCGGCGACCAGCTCAGCGACCCGCACGGACTGCGCGGCAACGGGGTCGCTCTCGTGGTGAGCCTGCTGGTCGCCGTGTACGGCGCGCTCGGCGTCGCCCACGCGATCCAGAACGCGATGAACGTGATCTGGGCCGTGCCCCGCTGCCGGCGGCCGAATCCGCTGCGGCTGCGCCTGCGCAGCGTCACGCTGGTCGCCATCGCCGGGTTGGCGACCGTCCTCGCCACGGTCCTGTCGGGCCTCGCCAGCAGCGCCACCGCGTTCGGCGCCGACCTCAGCCGGGCGGGCGCGCTGTCGATCGTGCTCGCTGCCGTCGTCGTCAACACCGGCGTGTTCGTCGTCGGGTTCTGGATCTGCGTCACGCGCGACCGCTCGCTGCGGTCCCTGCTGCCCGGCGCAGTGACCGCGGCCGTGCTGTGGCAGATCCTCCAGCTCGTCGGCACCGCCTACGTCGACCACGTCGTCAAGGGCACCGACGTCGCCTACGGGGTGTTCGCCCTCGTGCTCGGCCTGATGGCGTGGATCTTCCTCGCCGCGTTGGCGGTCGTGGCCAGTGCCGAGCTCGACGTGGTCCGCTACCGGCACCTCTACCCGAGGGCGTTGCTGACGCCGTTCACCGACAACGTCGAGCTGACCTCCGCCGACCAGCGCACGTACACCCACATCGCCGCCGCCCAGCAGTTCAAGGGTTTCGAGTCGGTGACGGTCAGCTTCACACCCGATGGGTCGCCGTTCGACGCCCGCGTCGCCACGCCGGCGGTCAGCGACCCTTCGTCCGCGACCGACGCGACCGCCGATCTCGCGCCGGAGGTCGGCGCGGCTGCGGTGCCGGGCGGGCTCGTCGATGAGGTGTACGAGGACCTCGCCTAGCGCGGCCTCGTATCGGGCGCGTCGGTAGCCTCGTTCGCGGGAACGGTGGCAGAGCGGACAAATGCACCCGCCTTGAAAGCGGGAGGCTCACAAGGCCCGGGGGTTCGAATCCCTCCCGTTCCGCTTGCAGGTATTTTGCGTGCTCAGGAGTAACGACCAGGTTCCATCCGATAGCGCTCTGACCAGGGGAAATGCTCATCCAGTAGCAACCGGTCGCAATGAGTGCCAAGGAGCGTTACTCCCGCCGTAACTCCCGGTTACTCCCGGCCGGGATATCCTGGGTGCGTGCCGAAGCGGCCCAAGGGCAAGCGCGTTCGTGACGTCGACGGGTCGTTCACCGTGTCCGGCAAGGCCGCCAACGGTGAGGGATCGCTGTATTGCGAGAAAGATGGCGTCTGGCGGGCGACGTATCGCGTGCCGGGCGAGAGCCGGCCGCGACGCGTGCGCGGGCGCACCCGCGAGGAGGCGTTGCGCCGCCGAGGATCGGCGTTGACCAAAGCGTTGGCCGAGCAACCGCGCCCGGCGACGACGGACACGCTCCAGCCGTCCAACACGATCGCCGAGTTCGCCGCGTGGTGGCTGCGCACCATCGCCGCCGTTCGGGTTCGTCCGTCGTCGCTCGGCAAGTACACCGATCGCGTCGAGCGCATCACCGCCTGGCTCGGCGACGTGCGCATCGGAAGCCTGCCGCGTCGAGCAGGTCGCCACGTGGCAGTCCGAGCTGCTCGGGTCGCTGTCG
This sequence comes from Ilumatobacteraceae bacterium, assembly GCA_963719295.1. Lineage (GTDB taxonomy): Bacteria > Actinomycetota > Acidimicrobiia > Acidimicrobiales > Ilumatobacteraceae > Desertimonas. The sequence goes on along the minus strand of CAVRBV010000026.1, from coordinate 239,959 downwards.
GCGAGCACGGTCGCCGACACCAGGGCAACGCTTCGCTCGATGATGGCGGAGGCGGTCAACCTCGGGCTCGTCGCCAGCAACCCCGTCGACCGAGTGCGACCGCCGAAGGCGCGTGCCTCCGCGCGGCGAGCACTGAGCGCCGCCGAGGCTCGGGCGGTGGTCGCCGCCGGCGCGGGCGATCGACTGGGAGCGGCCATCGCCTTGCTGTTTGTCCAGGGATGGCGCGTGTCCGAGGTCTTGGGCCTGGCGTGGTCGGACCTCGATCTCGACGCCGGCGTCGCCATCGTCTCGCGAGCAAGCGTGTACGCCGACGGCATCGGGATGATGCTCGGGCCGCCGAAGACGGAAGGCGCCAAGGGCCAGCACCTGCTGACGCCGGTGGTCGTCGAGCTCCTGCGCCGTCGCCGCGCGGCTCAGGACGACGATCGCCGACGCGCCGGCGACAGCTGGGAGCAGCTCGTCTACGACAGTCGACCGGTCGAGCTGGTGTTCACCGACGGCCGCCGGCGGGCTCGTCGTGCGCCAAGCCGTCACCAAGGCCATCGCCAGCGCAGCGCGGGCGGCGGGGTGGATCCGACCGGCCTCGGCACCCACGCCGGCCGCTCGACGGCGATCACGGTGCTGTATGCAGAGGAAGGGCTCGACCTGGCCGACATCGCCCGCCACGTCGGCCACGCCACACCGTCGACGACGGCTGGCTACGTTCGGCACCTCGGCCGACGACCCAGCGTGACGGCGGAAGCGGCCAGCCGACTGCTCGACCCGACCAACCTCGAGCGCGGCCACCGTGCCGATGCCCCTATCGAGTCGGCCTCTCGATCCTCGCGATGAGCGCAAGGCCGGCGTTTCATTGACGCGGCCCCGGGTTATCCCGCGATATCCAGACACAGCCAGGCGCGAGCAGCGGCCGCCTGTCCCGGACGGCGTTGGTGCGATCCAGGCTGCGAGAGTTCGCCGATCTGTCGGCTACTGGGTGTCGTCTGGCGGCCGTGGGGCGATGTTGGCGTTCTGGCGGAACAGGTTGGTGGGGTCGTAGCGGGCCTTGAGCTTCGCCAGCCGGGTCAGGTTGATGCCGTCAGGCACCGTCGATCTCCTCGCTGTCGCCGTCGGCGACGCCGTTGACGTACACCCCACCGGTGGAGAACGGACGCAGCGAACGCCACGCCTGACGCCCCCATTCGATGTGTGCGGCGTCGGCGTCAGGGTCGTCCCAGCTGGCCAGCACGAGGCCGTCCCAGCGGGCGTCGCGGTGAGCGAACGCAGTCGCCTCCGGCGCGATCCGGTTGGCGGCGTTGCCGAGCTGTTGCAGCAGCAACGCGCTCGTCGGCGACGGCACCGCATCGAACAGTTCGACGAGTTGATCGATCGCCGCATCCGTGAGGTCCCGGATCATCGTCGACTTCCAGTAGTAGCGACGGCCAACAGCGGGAACGAGCCGTCGAGAGCCTGCTGGAACGCCGTGTAGGGCATCACCGCTAGTTGATCGGCAACCGGCGGACCGAACGTACGCAGCGCTGCCAACGCCTCCTCGGCCTGCTCGACGGGACCGCAGTGGCAAGCCGCAATGGCGGCGACCTTGATCCCTTCTGGCGAGGTGAGGAAGCCGGCGATGGTGTTCACCTCGTCGGGCTCGGTAGCGATGAACTCCCGGTAGAAGCGCATCAGCTCGGCGCCGCGCTCGAACGGATGGATCACCAAACCGGCGAGCACCATCGGACCGACGGGATGCAAGCGCAACGTGAACGAGGTCACGACGCCGAAGTTGCCGCTGCCGCCGCGCAGCGCCCAGAACAGGTCGGGCTAGCTCCTCGGGCGTTCGTCCGCACGACGGTCCCGTTGGCGGTGACGACCTCGGCCTCCATCAGGTTGTCGCAGGTCAGCCCGTACTTGCCAGCCAGCCAACCCAGTCCGCCGCCGAGAGTCAGGCCGGCCACGCCCGTGTCCGAGTTCGTCCCGCCGGTCGTCGCCAGCCGATGCTCTTGCGTCGCAGCGTCGAGCTCGGCCCAGCGCACCCCCGGTTGCACCCGGGCCATCCGGTTGAGTGGGTCGACCTCGATCTGCTTCATCAACGACAGGTCGATCATCAGGCCTCCGTCGCACACGGCATTGCCGGCCGCGGTTGTGGTCCCCGCCGCGCACCGAGACGATCACTCCCGTGCGCCCGACCACCTCCAGCGCCGTCACCACGTCGGACACGTCAAGGCACCGGGCGATCACCGCCGGACGACGGTCGATCATGCCATTCCAGATGCCCCGCACCTCGTCGTATCCGTCATCGTCGGGCAACAACACCGGACCCCCCAGCCTCGCCCGCAAGCCGGCGACATCCGCCGCCGAGAGGCCAGACCCGCTCGCGGCGATCCCCGCACCAGCAGGTGACTGCAGACTCGACATGACATCCCTCCCGTCGCGGACAGTGACCGCTGCCGACGCAACCATGTCGACGACAGCAGCTCACCCGTCCCGAACGAACAGTACCGAACCTCCCAAGACGCTTGATCACCCTCGAACTCGAGGCTTGACGAACTTGGCGTGATCTCCCCAAGCGCCGCGGAGATCCGGCGGTCCCGGACGTGTGAGCTCGGCTTGTCCCCGTTCTTTCGGACACCGGTCGGCGTTCCGGTCGCGTCCACCTGAGCTTGGGGCGCTACCGGATGGTGGATCGTGTGGTTCGGTCGCGACGTTCGGTGTTGGCCAAGGGTTGCACCCAACGACGCCTGTCGAGGTGACTGTTGGTTTGTAGAGGGGGAGCGTGCGTTCTCGGATGTCGGCGAGCTGGTCATCGGCGGCGTCGGCGTCCACCGTAGGTGGCGAAGGATTGTCGTCGAGGATCAGCAGCCGCAGGTGGCGTCTGGGCGGGTGACTATCGTCGCTGCATGGTCCTGATCGTCGACCGGGTGGCGGCCGGTCGCGACCGTGTCGCCGTCGTCGACCCGGGCGGGTCGTCGACGTTCAGCCAGCTCGAGGTCGCCGCGCACACGCTCGCCGCGACGTTGCGTGATGGTCACCGCGATCTCGCCGATGCCCGTGTCGCGGTTCTCGCCGAGCCCGGTCGCGAGTTCGTCGTCTCGCTACTGGGGTGCTGGCATGCAGGTGCCGTGGTGGTTCCGCTGCACCCGCCCCATCCGGCGGCCGAGCTCGAACACGCCGTCACCGACTCCGACGCCAGTGTGATCGTGACCTCGCCGCGGCACCGTGAGGTGGCAGACCGGCTCGCCCGGCACGCCAGGCTGCGCGTCGTCGATCTCGACGCCACCGATGGGCCGCATGCGGCTGGACCGGAGTCGGTGACCGCGACCTGCGGCACGGCCGGCACTGATGATCCACACCAGCGGCACGACGGGACGACCGAAGGGAGTCGTTCACACGCACGGCAGCATCGCCGCCCAGTCGACGCCCTGCTGGAGGCTTGGGCGTGGAGCGACACCGACCGCATCCTGCTCGTGCTGCCGTTGAACCACGTGCACGGGCTCGTCAACGTCACACTCTGCGCGCTGGCGGCGGGTGCATGTTGCGAGGCGCCTGGCGGCTTCGATCCCACATCCACGTGGTCCCGCCTGGCATCCGGGCACCTGACCCTCTTCATGGCGGTACCGACGATCTACGCGGGCTGATCGCCACATGGGCCGCGGCCGACAAGGCGACACGCGCGATGTGGTCTCGGGGAGCCCGCCAACTCCGGCTGATGGTGTCCGGCTCGGCCGCGTTGCCGGTGTCAACGCTGGAACGCTGGCGCGAGATCACCGGCCACGTCCTGCTCGAGCGCTACGGCATGACCGAGTTGGGGATGGTGCTGTCGAACTCGTTGACCCGCCGCGTGCCCGGCCACGTCGGCGAGCCGTTGCCGGGCGTCGAAGTGCGCATCATGGACGATGCCGGCACCGACGTGGCCGACGGCACGCCTGGCAACCTTGTTGTGCGTGGCCCCAACCTGTTCCACGAGTACTGGCGCCGACCGGACGCAACCGCGGAGGCGTTCACCGACGGATGGTTTCGCACCGGTGACGTCGCCGTCCGCGAGGTCGACGGCTACCGAATGCTCGGACGGTTGTCAGTCGACATCATCAAGTCCGGCGGCGAGAAGGTGTCGGCGCTAGAGGTCGAGGAGGTGTACCGCACCCACCCCGGTGTCGCCGACTGCGCCGTCGTTGGCATCGAAGACCCGGAATGGGGTGAGCGGGTCTGCGTCGCCGTCGTACGCACCCCCGGCGTCACCGACGAGGCCCGATCGTTGCGGGCGTGGGGCAAGGAACACCTCGCGCCGGCCAAGGTGCCGTCCCGATACCTGTTCGTCGACACGCTCCCACGCAACACCCTGGGCAAGACAATCAAACCCGACGTCAAGCGCCTCTTCTGACCAACCGTTGCGCCCGACGAACGACATGAGGATATGTCGGTGATCCGCGCGCGCTTTCGGCAGCTGTATGAGGCTGTCGGGAACGTGGTGGAAGGAGAATCACGATGGCCCAGTGGATGCCCTGTCGGGTGGACCCGACGCCGGGGCGGGTTGAGCTCGATCACCCCGTCGTCGACGACTATCTCGAGCTGGTTCGGGCACGGTTCCGGCCGAACACTCTGTTGGCGACGGCGTATGACTTGAAGGTGTTCTTCACCGTCGTCCGCCGCGATCCGTTGGAGGTGACGACGGCGGACGTGTTGGAGTTCGTGAAGGCGCAGCGCTCACCGCGCTCAATGGTGGTGCGCCTCGCTGACGGTGGTTCGGGTCTCGCCTTGTCGACGATCAAGCGGCGGTTGGCGAGCGTGTCGGGCTTGTACGCCTATCTCGTCGCCCGCGGCGATGTCGCGGCGAATCCGGTGGTGCGCGGGTTGGCAACCCAGGGGTCGCGGCGACGCCACAAGCGTGGGACGGCGTTGGTCCGTCCGGTGCGGCTGCTGCCCCGGGTTCTCGAACCCGACGAGGTCAACGCACTGGTCGGGGCGTTGCGCAAGTGGCGGGACCGGGCGATGCTCGAAGCGATGGTGCTCGGCGGGCTGCGCCGAGCCGAGGTACTCGGGCTACGCCTCGAGGATCTGCGCACCGGCGAGCGTCGCGTGTTCGTCGTCGATGGCAAAGGCGGCCATCAACGGCTGGTGCCGATGTCGGGACGGTTCTTCGCCTCGGTCGCCGCCTACTTGGACACGGAACGACCCGCCGACACGGAGACGGATCGGGTGTTCGTCGTGTTGAAGGGCCCCAACCGCGGTCGGCCGCTGAGCGCGAAGGGACTCGACGAGATCCTTGACGGGGCCCGCCGCCGGGCCGGGCTCGCCCATGCCACCTGCCACGAGCTGCGCCACACCTGTCTGACCCGGTTGCGCGAGGCGGGGATGGCGTTGGAGGCGGTGCAGGCCCAGGCCGGGCACCGCTCGATCGAGTCGACCCGCATCTACCTCCACCTGGCCAATGATTGGCTGGCCGGCGAGTACCGCCGGGCGGCCGAAGCGATCGACGCCCAGCAGCACGTCGGCGAGCCCGAATCATGACGGCCGCCGCGAAACCGGCCTCTCAGATCGCCTGTGAGGCCCGTAAAGCACCCCGCCCGCTGTCAGGGTGCGAGGCTTCGACTCCGAGAACAGACGATCCGAGCCGCCGGCGGCCGGTGTCAAACGATGCCCGCTGGGAACCGGTTGTTGCCCGTGCACCCCAGCTAGCGGCCACGATGCGCGCCTACCTGGAACAGATGGCGCTGTCGCTGCGGCCCGCCTCGATCGAAGCAATCGACCTCACCCTGCGCAGCTTCGCCGGCTACCTCGTCGCCCATCACCGCCGAGTGCGCCGCCTGCGCCAGGTCCGCCGCGATCACATCGAGGGCTACCACAGCTGGCTCGCCGCCCAGCCCGTCGGTCGGACCAAGACGATCTCGCGGCGCACCGTGCGTCACCGTCTCGGGATGCTACGAGTGTTCTTCGAAAGGATCGCCGAGTGGGGCTGGGGAGACGCCCCCACCGGCTGTCTGATCTTCGACGCCGACCTGCCTCGACTCGATGACCCGCTACCGAAATTCTTAGACGACGCCTCAGCTACGGCGTTGATGCGTGCCGCCGCCACCGCCGCACCGCTGGACCGTCTCGTCGTCGAGATCCTCGCCCGCACCGGGCTACGCGCCGGTGAGCTGTGCAACCTCGCCGCCGACGCCGTCGTGCGCATCGGCGCCACCCACTGGCTGCGCGTCCCAGTCGGCAAATTGCACAACGACCGCTACCTCCCACTGCACCCGCTCCTCGTCGACCTCATCGACGACTGGCGGACGTCGAACACCGACGACACCACCGGGCTGTTGATCACCGACCGGGGCCGGCCGATGGACCGTCACCACGTCGGACGGATCGTGCGCCGCGTCGGACGAGCAGCCGGCATCGGCCACGTCCACCCCCACGCCTTGAGACACACCCTGGCCACCCAATGCAAACCGGCGGGAGTTGCATCGGGTGCATCATTCGCCGGGTGCGCGAAGGCTGTGGCACAAGGGCCTGCGTCGTTCTGCGTGCTGCCTGATCGGAGGTGATCGGTCGCGTGTGCTGGTGTTGTGCCTGTTCAGGGTGACCATCCACCCGGCTGGTTGCATTCGTTGCAACGATGCGGCATCGGCTCCAGTCCGGATCCGGGACTGGAGTGCCGTGATGCGGCAGATGGATCTGGCGGGGGCGGCTCATCTGGTGCTGGCCGGTGGGGCGGCACTGTTGCATCCGGAGCCGGCGGTGTTCGAAGGGATGTTGACGGGCTGGCGCCAGCAGCAGGAGAGCCGGCTGCTCGGGGTGTCAACGATCGAGGTGCGGGATCAGACGATGCGCCGGTTCCGGGTGTTCACCGGCGAGTATCCGTGGCGGTGGGGCCCCGAGGACGTGGAGGGGTGGACGGTGTCGTTGCGGTCGGCGGGTCGGTCGCGTTCAACGATCCGCTCCTACCAGAACTCGTTGGCGATGTTCATGGGGTTCATCTGCGATCCCCGCTACCGGTGGGTGAGCGAGTGCGAGGACCGGTTCGGCGAGCACCCGGTGCAGATCTGCCACGAGTGGAACACCGCCGATCACGTCGCCGACTACGAGGGCGGCCCAGGGCGGCGCCCGTTCACCCGAGGCGAGCTGCAGGTGTTCTTCGATCACATCGACGATGCGGTCGCCGTCGCGCAGCGGCAGGGACGCAAGGGTGCGGTGGCGGCCTGGCGGGACGCCACGATGTTCAAGGTGACCTACGCCTGGGGGCTGCGCCGCCGGGAGGTGACGATGCTCGACACCGTCGACTTCACCGCTAACCCGGCCGCCCCTGAGCTGGGCCGGTTCGGGATGCTGGCGGTCCGCTACGGCAAGGCGATGCGCGGCTCGCCACCGCGGCGGCGCAACGTGGCGTCGGTGATGCCGTGGGCGGTGCGGGCGCTGGAGGAGTATCTGGCCGAGGTGCGCCCGTGCTATCGGCCGGGCAACCGGGCCGTGTTGTGGTTGACCGAGCGGGGCGAGCGGATCAGCGTCGGCCACGTCAACGACCGGTTCATGGCCTGGCGCGACGCCGCCGGTCTGCCGGGCGAGCTCAGCCCGCACTGTCTCCGCCATGCCTACGTCAGCCATCTCGTCGAAGACGGCGTCGACCCGTTGTTCGTGCAGCAACAGATCGGGCACTCCCATGCCGCGACCACCGCCATCTACACGTCCGTCACCACCGACTACCGCAACCGGGTGCTGCGAGCGGCACTCGATCGGGCCTTCACCGCCACGGCGGAGACCGGGCAGTGAAGGGCCGGGTCACGACCTACCAGTGGCATCTGCGCCAGTTGATGGCCACCCAAGGGATGTTCGCCACCACCGATCTCGTGGCGCCGCTGGCCGAACGGGGCGTGTCGCTGTCGCGCGAGCAGGTCTACCGGCTCGTCGTCGGCACCCCGGAACGGTTGAGCCTGCCCACCCTGACGGCGCTGTGCGACATCTTGTCGTGCACCCCGAACGATCTGATCGAGGTGGCCGCCGAGCCGGGACGGCTGCGCAAGGTCGCCGGCGCCAAGTCGGCGACGACGCCGACCGGTGACCGCCGCCCGGTCCGGGCTCGCATCGTCGAGGACGAGGACCGCTGAGATGCCGGATGCCTCGGCGGTGCTGGCCGCGCCCGCCGAGCGGGCGTGCGGTCATTGCGGGCGGATCAAGGAGATCGCCATCCGGGCCACCGCCACCACTGACGACGTCTGCGTGAACTGCTACCGACCTCCTGTCGCCGTCTGCGAGAGGTGCGGCCGGCGCCGGCCCTGCTACCACATCGCCGAGGGTCGGCCGATCTGCGCCAGCTGTTGCCCGCGCGTTGACGCCGAGTGCGCCCACTGCGGTCAGCTCCGCCCCCCGTCTGCCCGTTGGGCCGAGGGCCCGGTGTGCGAACGGTGCTACAGGACGGCGCTGACTCGCCGTGGACGCTGCGATCGTTGCAGCCGGGAGCGGCGCCTGGTGTCACCCCCCGGTCGCGGCGCCACCCGGTGCTGCGACTGCGCCGGGCTTGCCGCCGCGGCGGCCTGTTCGCAGTGCGGTCGTGAGGACCGGCTGTTCGAGCGGGGCCGTTGCGCCTACTGCGCTCTGGCCCGCCGTGTGACCGAGCTGCTCACCGGTCCCGACGGCGACGTCACCGCCGCCCTCGTCGCCGTGCGCGACGCCATCGCCGCTTCGGACCCGCCGTTCGCCGCGCTCAACTGGCTGCGTCAGGGTGCCGGCGCACCGATCCTCGCCGCGTTGGCGTCGGGCACGATGGCGTTGAGACACGACGCGCTCGACACCCATCCCCGGTCTCGAGCGGCCGGCTACGTCCGCCAGCTCCTCGTCGCCCATGGCGCCCTCCCCGAACGCAACGAGTCCCTCGCCTGGCTCGAACAGTGGATCGCCACCACCGTCGCCGCGATCGACGCCCCCGAGCATCGTCGACTGGTGCACACCTTCGCCACGTGGCAGACCGTGCGCCGGCTCCGGCGGCGAGCGGCGCGGATCGCCCCCACCCGGCGCGTCGCCACCCGCTACTCGCGCAATCAGGTGGCCGCCGCGGTCGCCTTCCTCGGCTGGCTCGACCACCACGGCCTCACGCTCTCCGGCTGCACCCAGGAGCACATCAACATCTGGCTGACCACTGGACCGGCCTCCCGGCGAGACGCCCGCCACTTCCTCGCCTGGACCGCACAACGGGGCGTCTCCGCCACCTTCATCATCTCCGCACCGCCCGAACACGACGGCGACGCACTCGATGCCGACCATCGCTGGACCATTGCCCGTCGCTTGCTCCACGACGACAGCCTCGAGCTCCTCGACCGCGTCGCTGGCAGCTTCGTGCTCCTCTACGCCCAGCCTCTCAGCCGCGTCGCCGTCGTCACCCACGAACAGATCACCACCACCAGCGGCAACGTCAGCGTCCAGTTCGGCCGCCACGCCATCGAGATTCCCGCCCCGCTCGACGGGCTCGTCGCCACACTCGCCGCCACCGGCCGCCGCCCGCACGGCAGCATCGGTGCCCCCACCACCTCACCATGGCTGTTCCCCGGCCATCTCCCCGGCCGCCCAATCACCGCCGGCCGGCTCGGCGCCCGCCTCGGCGCCCTCGGCATCGACGCCCGCGCCGCCCGCCGCTCCGCACTCATCCAACTCGCCGCCGAGCTTCCCGCCCCCGTGCTCGCCGACAGCCTCGGCATCAAGATCGCCACCGCCAGCGACTGGGTCAAGACCGCCGGAGGCGACTGGTCCAACTACGCCGCCGCCACCGCACGAACATCACGATGAGCCTGGAGAGCCACAGCCGATGCAACAGTCCCGCCTCGCAGCCCACCCATTCGGCCAGGTTCGAATAACCGAGTCCGCCAGTTTCAACCGGGGCATGTCGCTCGAGGCGATCGCCGCGCTGCTCGGGCATCGATCCCTGCGGATGACCCTCGTCTATGCCCGCATCGCCGACCGCAAAGTGGCCGACGAGTACTTCGCCGTCACCGGACAGGTCGAGGCGCTCTACACCGCCGCCCCGATCGAGCTGCCTGCCTCCGCCGAAGGCGAACAGATGCGACGGCTGCGAATCGAGATGCAACGTCGACTCCTCGGCAACGGCTACTGCACCCGCCCCCCCGAGCTCGACTGCGCCTTCGAAACGGTGTGCGAAACCTGCGTCCACTTCGCCACCGGCCCCGAGTTCGTCCCCGTCCTCGTCCGGCAACGTGACCACGCCGCCGAACGCGGCCAGCAGACCTCTCGTCACCGTCTTCGACCGGCTCCTCAACCGAGTCGAAACCCAGCAACCAACCTCACCGGGATATGCCGGTGAGCACACTCACTTGACCGGATCACCGGCATAAATGCCGTTCGGTGCGCACCGCGCTGTGGCCGCGGGCGTCATTCGGGCGCGTCGTTCGGTGCCCGCTTGTGGTGATGTCACGGGCCTGCGGTTCCTTCAGCGGAGTGATGTGGCGACGTCGTCGGCCAGGGCTGAGAGGTAGCGCCGCGAAGTTCGGCGCTGAATCGCTCGAGGGACGGGTGCACCGATGCGAGCCACCATCCCGGCTGGTCGCGACACAGTTGTGAGCTCGAAACGGATCCCCGTCGCTGTCTGTACAACGACGAAGGACTCCTCGCCCGATTCGGGTGACCGGCCAACGTGCCGTAGGCGAACCCGAAGCGGTCGGCCTCGTTCACTGTCCAGACAATTCGACACGGAGCGACCACCGTCAGGACCGGCAACGTGATCCCGACGACGACCGACACACCCGTGGCGATCGGCGCATCAGCCGGAGCGACACGCAGCCCGGCGCCACGGTGCGCCACCCACCGACGAAACCCGTCGCTGGCGGCGACGAACACCGCTGGATCATTGCCGAGATCGACGCCATCGCGGTCAACTCGAAAGCCGTTGATGCCACCACCGCTGAGTTCGCGCGTGACACCGACAACCTCGTAGGAGAACGGAAGATCACGAGCCCTCTCGGCGTGTGCGACGAGCGCGTCATCGTCGACCCTTCCGAACACGAAGGACGTCCGCAGCACAGTTCGACGCTGATCTTCCGATGAGGGCAGGACCGGTCGCTGTCTCCGACTCCTACGGACGAACGCGGATGATCGTCTTCCCCTTGCGTCGCTCGGTTGGGTTGAGGGCCGCGACGGCATCGTCGAGGGTCGCGACGTTGCCGATGTTCGTCCGCAATCGTCCGTCACGCACCCGCCGCACGACCTCACCCAGTTGGGCACGATCGGACTCGACAACGAAATCGACCGCCAGACCGTCGCCGGGCCGCGCCTCGACCGGGCCGACGACAGAGACCAGCATTCCCCCAGCACGAACCAGACCCGCGGACCGCTTCTGGATGTCGCCGCCGATGACATCGAAAACCAGATCGACGCCGCCGACGCCTTCCAGCGCGTCGTTGTCGAGGTCGAGGAACTCCTGCGCGCCGAAGTCGAGCGCCGTCTGACGGTCGGCGGCGCGTCCGGTGCCGATGACGTACGCACCGAACTCACGTGCGAGTTGCGTCACCATCGACCCGACTGCGCCGGCCGCGCCGTGCGCAAGGACGCTCTGCCCCGCCTGAAGGCGGCCGTGGTCGAACAGTCCCTGCCACGCGGTCAGGCCCGAGATCGGCAGGCTCGCGCCCACCGTGAAGTCGACGTCGCCCGGCAGCGGCGCGAGGTTGCGCGCCTCGACGGCCACATACTCCGCCAGGGTGCCGTCGCGATGCCAGTCGGTGAGGCCGAACACACGCTGTCCCACAGACAGCCCCGTCGTGCCATAGCCGAGCGCGGTGACCACTCCAGCCAGCTCGTGGCCGGGGATCGACGGTGTTCGGTCACGGTCGCGGCGATCGGTCCAGGTCGAGGGCCACGCCATCTCAGTTGGGACGAATCCCGATGCATGAACCTGAACGACGACGTCGTTTATCGCTGCCGGCGGCTCGGGCCGCTCCACCAGCGTCATTCCAGCCAATCCCGAAGCCTGATCCGTCACCACAATCGCCTTCATCCGGCGCCTCCCTGCATCCACACCTCGCCTGCACGGGATCACAATGGACGATCGACTGGTGCGCCTTCAACCGGGATGGGGACTGAACAGCGCCCGCTCAAGATAGCGGACTTCCTTCGACGGATCGTTGTAGCCCCCAACTACATGCCGATCGGCGGCGGATCGCGAGGACGGGATCGTGGTCGTTCGGGCGCGTCGTTCGGGCGCGACTCGTGCACGCCGCACTTCCGGGCGTACTCGCGTACATGCCGAGTCGGGCACGCCCGGAGCGGCCTCCCAGTCCGTCGCGCTTGGCGAAAGCTGCCTGCCCACGACCGGCGCTTTGGGGCACCCGCTGCGAATCGGGCTGCCGGACCTACGCCCCGCCGTGCTCGCCCACACGCCAAATCGTCGCGGAAGGTGGGTTCCTTCGGGGCGCGGCGGCGCCCGGCGACATCGTCGGTGGAAGCAACTGCAACGGATCGGGTCACTTGACCCTCACCGAGCGGGTTCCCTGGGGTCAGCGATGCTTGCGTCGCTTCCTTCGCTGACGCTTCGCTGCCTTCGCTGGTTTGCGACTGCGCGGCATCACCAGCTGACTCGGGGTTCGTTCACGCAACGCCTGCAGCGAGATGAGCCGCCACCGCGGTGCCCGTTGTGAAAACTGCGGTGGCGGCTCCCGACTCGTCGCCGAGGAAGTCCTAGAGCACGAACGAGCCGATCGTCACCGCGGCCGCCAAGGCGGCGGCGCCGACCACCTGACCCGCAGTGAGAACCCACAAGGTCCGCTGTTCCGCGGCGGCGCGCTCGTCGGCGCTCAGGGTGATCGTGCCCATGCGTCGCCCGCTCGCCTCACGCGTACCGCTCGACGAGCCCGGCGTGGCCGTCCAGCACGGCGAGGACCCGGGACTCGTCCGCCGGCGGCACGCCGAGGACGCAGCGGGCGAAGCCGGCCTCGCGGTACGTGTCGATCACCGCCGCGTCGCCGGGCACGCCGAAGACGCCGAGCTCGATCGTCGCCGGGTCCCGGCCGGCTGCTTCGGCGGCCTGCTGCAGCACGGGCAGCTTGTCGAGGACCGCGCGGCGGCCATGGATCGGCATCCAACCGTCGCAGAACTCGACGACGTGGCGGAACGTGACAGGCCCGCCCACCCCGCCCATGACGACCGGCGGATGCGGCTGTTGCACCGGCTTGGGCCAGCTCCACGCCGGCGGGAAGCGGACGAACTCACCCTCGAACGACGCCTCGTCCTGCGTCCACAGCTGCTTCATCGCCAGCACCTTCTCGCGGGCAACGGCGCGGCGGCGGGCCGGATCGACGCCGTGGTCGGCCATCTCCTCCTCGTTCCAACCGACCCCGATGCCCAACGTGAAGCGTCCATCCGACAGCACGTCGAGCGAGCGAGATCGTCTTCGCCAGCACGATCGGGTCATGCTGGGCGACAAGGCAGATCCCCGTAGCCAACCGCAGCCGGGACGTCACCGAGGCGGCGGCGGTCAGGGCGACGAACGGATCGAGCGTGCGAAGGTACTCCTCCGGCAGGTTCGGCCCGCCGGGCCACGGCGTGCGCCGGCTCGCCGGGATGTGCGTGTGCTCCGTGACCCACAGCGACCCGAACCCCCGCTCCTCGACCGCGATCGCCAGGCGATCGGGCCGGATCGACAGATCGGTGGGGAAGATCAGGATGCCAAGCTCCACCACCGCAGTCTGGCCGCTCGCCGGCCGGCGCCCAGCCACGGTTGCGCTGTCGCGACGTTGCAGGCGCAACTACATGCCGAGCGGTGCGCTCTCGAAGTGTCCGAAGGCCGTCATTCGGTCGCGGCGTTCGGTAGGCAGGCGCCGATACCGACCCCTCCGGACGCCGCGTGACTTGCGGGAAGGATCGTTATCGGCGCAACGTGGTGGAGACTTCGGCCTGCATTCACTGTGCACGATCTGGCGGTCGAGCAGCTTGGCGTCGGCGCTCGGCGTGCTCGGGACTCGTAGTGTCGACCGCTGATGATCGGGGATTCGTGTCGTGTGGGTTCGCGGGGGTCGAGGCGTACGAGAGACGGACGCCCTCGTGGGAGCCCGATACCCGGTTCCGCGAACCTCGGAGTCGCGACGGCGGCGGCGCGTGCGCGGCTGGTCACCCAATTGTCGGCGGCGCAGGTTGAAGTTATCGAACTCGTCGGCAACGACGGTCATGTGAGACGCCTCGTCGATCAGGGAGGGAGCGAGCAGATCGGGTAGTCGGCCGGCGGTGCGGGAGTGGACCGTGGTTGAGAGCCGACATGCCACTCACGCCGTTCTTCCTCGTCCGCGCCGATGTCGATGGCGTGGTTCGGTGCAGCCGCTCGGTGATCGACAAGCACGACGTCGGTGTCGTCTTAGCGTGGGCGGCGATGCGGTCCAACAGGGGTTCGGCGGGTCGCTCACTGGATGGTGACCGTCCGTACCCGCGGGAGTTTGCCGCAACCAGCTCCCACGTTGCTCCCGCATCGGAGGATCGAAAGACCTGACCGTCGGCGGTGCCGAGCACTGCCTCGTCGCCTGAGGCCGCAAGTTGGGAGGTGTCGAGGTTGAAGGGAAACCATCCGGCAACCCGGCCTGGCATTTCTCGAACGGGCCGTCGTCCCGCAGCAGGCGGCGATAGATCGCGCCCTGGCGAATCCGGGCCCGGTTGAAGCGCTGATGAACGTGGTGTCACCCCCGATGGCGACGGCGAGGCAGTAGGTCGCGTGGAGGCCGTCGGTGGTCCAGTCCCACGTGGCGCCACCATCAAGGCTCCGTCCGAAGCCGACCGCGGCGGCGACGACGACTGCTCCACGGTCGGCATCAGCCGCTACCTGGTGGGTGTCGGAGTCCCCACTGATGACCTCGGCCCATCGATCCTCGACGCTGTGCCGCCATACCCCGCCCACGTGGACGTTGACGAACAGCGTGCCGTCCGGCCAGCGGCCAGTGATCGGGTATCAGGCGCTGCGCCCCATGGCGTGTACCACTCGTCACGGGTCTCGACGCGGTCGAACGACTCGACCGGAGCGAGTTCGGCGGTCGTGCCGGGGCCGGCGAACAACCGAGCCTCAGCAGTCCCGACGTAAAGCCGTTCGCCCACGTCGAGCACGCACCGTGCCCGTGGACCCTCCAACTTCGCCTCCACACCGGAGGCCAGCGACACGAGCTGACGGTCACCGACCAGCACCCACTGTCCCGATACCGCACTGACCGGCTGACCCGTCAGACCGTCGACGCCGCCGTCCAGCGAAAGCAGACCTTGTTCAGTACCAACCAAGATGCTCACCACCTCAGTGTGCCCTGACCGCGGGCCCAATCTGCTCGGGACTGGTCTCGCCCCGGACAGCCTGGCTGAGTCGGCCATCTGCACGACACACAAGGGGCGCTGTTGGGGTGGCCTCCGGCTCGTCAAACGATCACGCCGACATTCATGCCGATTTGCGCGCCCGCGAATGGGATGCCGTCGTAATGGCATGCCGTTGTGTGCCGCCGAGCCGAGCATTTCGCCGGGAGTGGACCGGGAGGGCCGGATTCCGGACGCTTCCGGAATGAGCGGGGTGTACGCGGCTAGCGAGGATCCTCGACGGCGTGGCATCTGATCGATCCGACCGTCGGCTACCCGAAGACGGCCCGCCCGTTGCGTCCAGGAGGTCCTTCGCCAGTCGTGTCGGCATAGGCGAGGCGGTAGTTGCGCGGGCCGGGAGCGGCGCCAGCGGGTGGAACAGTGGCAGTTCACCGGCGACCTGCACGGCCCTGGTGACCGTCGCGTCGCTGGACGGGGCGCCAGAGGCTGTACAAACGTGCGAGGGTTCAGAATGGCAGCGGCAGCCATGGAGCCTTACTTGATCTCGGCATCTACACCCGCGGGACGTCGACGGCCTCGACGACCGCCCAGATGTGGTTCGACCGTGGACTTGTGTGGTCCTATGCGTTCCACCACGAGGAGGCAATCCGGTGCTTCGAGCGGGCGGTCGAGCACGACGCAGGCTTCGCGCTGGCTCGCTGGGGGATTGCCTACGCGATTGGGCCGAACTACAACAAGCAGTGGGAGGCGTTCGACCCTGTCGACCTCGCGTCATCGCTCGAGAAGGCGTGCGACGAGGTCGCGGCAGGGGTGTGCGCGCATCGCGCTGCTCCAGTCGAGCGGGCGCTCGTCGAGGCGCTGGGGAGCCGCTATCAGGCCAATGACCCGTCGGCCGACCTCGTCGCGTGGAACGCTGACTACGTCGAGGCGATGCGTGAGGTGTATCGCGGGCATCCCGACGATCTCGACGTCGCGGCGCTCTTTGCCGACGCACTGATGAACCTCACGCCGTGGGCGCTGCATGGTGCGAAAATGCAGACCACGGGAGGCACGTACCCCGTCGTCGTCTGGGCCCTCACCGAGGACGATGACGGCAACCGACACGTCGTCGGCCTCTCCGTCGGCGGCAAAGGCGACAAGGCACTCGTTCCCCCCGACCAGGGGACCTTCGAGTCCTACAGTCAAACCGGCTGACTGATCGTCGATCCAGGGTTGGTCCTTACCAGGCAGCGTCCTCGTGCGTGGGAGGTTGGTCGTGGCTGTCGCAGCCCTGTCCACCCGGCGTCGATGACTGGGAGTGCTTCGAAACTCCGCCAGCTCAACCGTCTCGGGGCCCGTGGTCGTGTTCCGCGTCGGACATCCACTCCTCACCGAGCTCGGTCGCAGCGTCTTCTCGCAGAACGGTGATCACCCATTCGCCGCGCCGATGCTTCGACCAGCACGTCTCCGGACGCCGCCATGATGCCTCGTAGTGCGTGTCGCAATCGTCCGACGGCCTCGTAGAGCTCCTCGGCGGGTCCCGGAAGAGCGTCGCGCCAGTCGCTCGGATCGGTCATGCGGCTCATCGGAGTGGACTCGTCAATCCGTGCCGTCCACCGAGCGGCCGGCGGCGATCGCGTGGCAGGGCTCGCGCGTCGAGGCCCGAGAGTCGTTCAGTGGCGCAGCCGCCGACTCTGCGGCTGTCGGCGCTGCGCTCATCGTTCCTCCGTGTTAGTCGCCGCGACTCGTGCAGGTCCAGGTACCCGAGGCGACAGCGCCGTCCCTCGGCGCAGGCCTGCAACGGCACGGCTCGCGAGGGAGCCGTGCCGTTGGACCTGCGCCGGTTCCCTTACTCGGCGACCGAGCCTGCTGATGACGGCCTCGATCACATCGCCGGCGTGGGTGATCTCGACCCTGCGGGGTTTGGCCTCCTCGGCGACGGGGATGGTCACCGTGAGCACGCCGTTTTCGTAGGTGGCGTTGATGTGGTCACGGTCGAGGCCTTCCCCGAGGAACAGCTGGCGGCTGAACTCGCCCTGGGCCCGTTCCGCGATCTGGACCTGGTCGCCCTCGGCCCGGACCCAGCCGCGTGTCGCCCGCACGGTGAGGAGATCCTTCTCCACGGTCATCTCGATGAAGCGGCCGTCCACCCCGGGAAGGTCGAACCGGACCGTGAACTCGTTGCCCCGACGGTATGCGTCGACCGGGATCTGGCGTGCCTAGCGTTCGGTGAACATCGCCTCGGTGAGCCGGTCGAACTCCCGGAACGGCTCGGATCGCATCAACATGTCAAATCCTTTCGATCGCCTCGAGCAGCTGACGGTCGGCGACCGGCAAGCCGTTTCGGGGCTGCCACCCATCGTATGCCGGTTGTCCAGAAACTAGCAATCGTATTTCTAGAATCAGTAGAGCTAGAATATGCGCCGATGGCGGAGTGGAGCTTCCTCACCAACCATGCTCGGGCCCTCGTGTGCATCGCCCACGACCCCGGGGTGCGCCTGCGCGACATCGCCAAGACGCTGGACATCACCGAGCGCAGCGCCTACAGCATCGCCGGTGAGGCCAGCGACGCTACGCCCACCGCCGACGCCCGCTCTCACCCACCATGCCGATCTGACGCGATCGCTCAGCTCGGTCGGGCGGCGTTATGCGCTGTCGTTCTGGAGCGCGGCTCGCGTGGTGTAATCGCTGTCGAGGCATGACGCGAGATTCGCTGCGTGTTCGTTGTCCACGGGACCAAGAAGTTCCGCGAGCGGGTGAAGGCTCCGGCTCCGCAGATTGGCGACCGGTCGACGACGGCAATGGGCGACTGGTACGCCACGGTGCTGCTCTGGAAGCCACAGGTTGCATTGCTCGTCAACGAGTCGACCCTGCTGCCGGTGCTCATACCCTTCACACCATCCTCCACCGTACTGGACCGGTTCCCGGTGGCGCTGAAAGCCGCTCTCGCCTCCCACGAAGTCGGTCGTGAGTTCATTGCTGGCGAGATCGACGCGATGGCCGAGCATCGCCTGACCTCGACGTCGAATCGCAGTGTGCTCGGGATGCTGAACGAGTTCAGCTTCCTCGCCGACCAGTGGCGGCGGCCAGAGCCGCGGCGACGATCTCCTGGCGCTGTCGCTGCGCCTCGCTCGGACCCCCTGCGGGCCGCTGTACAAGCGGCATGTCAGCCCCGACCGCGAACTGGCCACGCTCACCGTTCAACACGAACCTGGAACGTGAGCCCAGCCGCGCAGGCGGCGCACGTGCTCAGGCGTCTGCGCGAGGCGAGTCGCTGCTGTTCTGCCGTGGTTCTCGCAGGTGTCAACGACACGTCGCCGTCGTGGCGTTTCGGGCGCCAACGACGTTTCTCCGGACTTGACCATTCGACACGCTCGCCCGTACCCCGGTCGTGGTTCTCGATCACGCCTTGTCCGGCGGACGCCACGACCGGATGTCGTCGATGGCGATCCGGTACACGGCACCAGCGGGCGGGCGGTTGTGATACTGCGTGTACTTGGTTGCCGAGCGCGGCGAGCACCGCGACGGCCACCTCGTCGTGCCGGCGATGGACTTCCGCCCGGCCGCGAATGCGTATCCACCAGAGCCGCGACCAGTCCTCGTCGTAGTGGTCGATGAGAACGGTCGCCGACCCTGCCGCTTCGATGTCATCGAGCCGGCGCAGCTGCCCCGTGCGCTTGGGTTTGTGATCGACCGCGCCGGCGACCCAGCCATCGACGACGGCGAAGCAGATCGGCACCAGGCGGATCATCCCGTCGCCGCCGACCGTGCCCAGCCGGGCGACTCGCGCCCGCTGCAGTGCGCCGGCGACCCAGGACGTGTCCACCGCTCAATCATCGCCGCGCCGATGGGCGCACCTCTCCGTCCCGGCAGAATCTGTCGTGACCTCGGACGTCAGCAGTCGCTACGAGGTTGTGTCGGAAAGTTGGCGGCGCCCGCGCCCTGCACAGGGCTTAACCAGCGCCGCAGGGCTAACGCCAAGGCTAACGCGGCGCTGGCGCGGCGACATCGGGCGCGAGATCGATCTGCGCCGTGAATACCAGCGCGAGACGGTTCTGGCTGCGACCGCTTACTCGAGGGCGCGGCTGTAGTCGAGGGTCGGGCTACCACACGAACCCGTCGGACCATCTCGTGCGGCCGTCGTCCAGGCCTTTGCTGCCGGTCACTCCCCGGTTGGCGACGCGGACGTCGGTCGAGCGGACACCGCCACGTCACCGCGCAGGCGGAGCACGTGCTGGTCGAGATCCCACTCCTCGATGTCAGCGGCGGGCACGACGTGCGCCCGTCGCTCCAGCCAGCGCAGCAACGTCGACAGGGGCGCCGGGCCGCGCACGCCGCCGCGCTCGTAGCCGAGGCGTACGCGCGACCGAGCTGCCGCCGACGAGCACGGCATCGACGCGCATGGCCGCGTGCGCCCCGCGCAACGGGCCGTCCATCACGAGCACGAGATCGCGGACGCGGCCGAGGGACCGACCGTCGGGGCTGCGCACCTCGCAGGACATGACGTCACTCATCCGCACCGGGGGCACCTCCGGGGATGTTGGCGATGATGTGGTCGCGGACCCACCGCTCGCCTCCTGACTGACGACAGCTCGGTGGCATCGACGGCCAGCGCGATCACGGGGCCGAGCTCTGCCATCCGGTCGATCGGGATGCGACCGCTGCCGTCGGTGCCGGGCGGGGCGCTGTGGACCGCCGAGTCGCGCAGCCATCGCCCGAGCCGGCGACGGCCGAGTCGGTAGGCGAGGTGGCCGGGTCCGCTCAGCAGCGCCGTCACGTACACCTCGCCGCTGTCCGCCGAGCGCTCCAGCTCGATGTCGTCGACGTTCCCGCACAACCGACCGTCTCGGTCGCGCAGCTGGCGGTCGAGCAGATCGAGCGCCGCGTGCAGTCGCCGCCCGCGTGGATGCGGCGACGCTCATGCGCCCGCCTTGGTGATGATCATGAGCGGGATCGTGACGACGGCGACGACCACGAGGATGACGAGGTACACCAGCGCGATGGCGTTCAGGGCCCGCCCGTTGGTGTGCTCGTCGCCCATGTAGCTCGGGTCGTTGGCGATCACGAGGATCGGGAAGTACGTGAGCGGCAGCGCCGCCGCCGACAGCACGATCGAGTACTCGGTCACCTTCACGGCGTCGACGCCGCTGATCGCGACCATCGTCGAGATCACGATCGCAGCCATCATCACGACGTGGAAGCGCGACGCCTGGCGCTGGTGCTGGTACTTGCCCCACGGCCACCCGAGGTACTGGGCCACGATGTACCCAGCCGACAACGACGTCTCGAGGGCCGCCCCGAACGTCGCCGCGAAGATGCCGACGAGCGCCATCGCCAGACCCAGCTTGCCGAGGACCGCAGCGACCGGGAGGGCGACCTGCGAGAGCTGGCCGACGCCGATGTGGCGTGGGGCGAGCACGAGGTGGGCACACGTCATGATCGCCAGCGACAGCATCCCGCCGAGCGGGAACCCGATCAGCACGTTGGCCCGGTTCTCGTTGAGGTCTTTGATCGTCCAGCCGTCCTCGACCGCACCGCTGGAGAAGAAGAACACCTCGTACGGCGTCATCGCCGCTCCGAACAGGGCGATGGCGAAGTAGGCGTAGGTGAAGGGGGTCTCCCCCGCCGGGACGTGCGGGCTCGACGCTTGGCTCCACAGCTCGCCCCAGTCGGGGCCGATCCGCCAGACCGTGACGGCGAACACGAGCAGACACAGCCCGAGCAGCCCGAAGATCCGCTCCATCGTGGCGAACGGCATGCGCCACACGACGAGCCACACGAGGAAGGCGACGAACGGCACGAGCAGCAGGTAGTTGACGCTCGCCACCAGCGAGAGAGCGATCGCGACGCCGGCGAGCTCGGCGGTGAGCGTCAGCAGGTTGATGAAGAACGACGCCAGCAGGTTGGCCGCGCCGAAGCGAGGCCCGAGGCGCTCGCGGACGAGATCGAACACCGGCCGTTGGCAGACCGCGGCCACCCGCCCGCTCATCTCGGCGTACACGACGATGCCGATCACGCCGACGACGACGACCCACGCGAGGTTGAGTCGGAAGCGGGCGCCGGTCTCGGCGTTGGCGACGAGGTCGCCCATGTCGACGAACCCGCCGATGGCGGTGAGGATGCCGAGGAACACGCCGAGGATGCGCTTCACGAGTGCTCCTCGATGAACGTGTCCAGCGCGGCCGCGACCTCGTCGAGCGGCGGGTCGGGGTCGGCCAAGCCGGCGGCGTTCCCCGCGGCGGAGCTCGATGCGGACGTCGCCGACCCCGTCGAACGCGTCGTCGAGGATCGGCATGAGCTCGTCGCGCACCTCGACCGAGCGGTCGTCCGGCGGCTGGATCGAGGCGAATGTGCCACGCACCCCGCCGAGCGCGTCCTCCTGCTCGGACACCGACACCGCGTCGTAGCTGGCGAACCCGCGATCCTCATCGCTGATCGTGGCGAGCAGTCGAACGGTCTCGACCGCCGAACGCGCCGACTCCGCCGTCGTGACCGCCTTGCCCTCGAAGTCGTCGAACGTGCGGGCCGGCCCGACGGGATGGTTGACGCACCCGCCGAGGCCGACGGCCAGGATGCTCGCCACGCCGACGAGCAGCGGGCGCCACGGTCGCATCGCCGCTCCGTACCCATCGCACCACCACCGCTCAGACGCGCAAACACCTGGCCCGAAGCGGACACTGGTGTCCGGTTCGGGCCAGGTGTTCGGCGGCGGTCGGCGCTACGAGGTTGCGTGGCCCAGCCGGTGCTCGTGCACCAGCCCGGCGACCACCAGCACCGCCATCACCGCGGCGGCGACGAAGGCGATGATCCCGGCGATCCAGGCGATGTGGCCCACGGTGGCCCATGCGTAGCTCGACAGGAGCAGACCCCGCAGCGTCTCGCCCTTGAACAGCGTGTCTCGCTGCCCGGTGATCGTGTCGACCTTGCCCTGCAGCGTGGCGATCTCGGCGGCGCTGGCGCCGTTGTCCTGGGCGGTCTGGAGGTCGGCCTTGGCCGCGTTCTGCGTGGCCCCGAGATCGGCGTAGGTGGCGCCGTCGGCGATCCCCTGCAGGTGACCGTTGATGAAGCTGGCGTACGCCTCGGCCTCGTTGCCGGTCGTGACCTGCTGGTCGGCGAACTGCACCAGGTCGGTGCGGCCCTGCCCGCTCAGAGCGTCGGCGCTGGGGAAGTAGATGTTCTGCGACGACAGCTCGCGGTGGACGTAGTCGTGGGCGAAGTTCGATCCCCACATCAACAGGCCGCCGGCGACGGCGAGCACGATCGCCGCCACGCCGCCGAGGGCGATCAGCACCCGGTCGACGGTCCGGCGACGGACGGCGACGACGGGTTGGGCCGGGGCCGCGGTTTCGGTCGTGGGCAGCACTGCTGCAGTCATGGCGAAGTCTCCCTCTCGATCAACGATTGGTGTTGTCGTTGCCCACCGTACGGACGCGATCGAGGGGCTGGAATGGTCTTTGGTCCTCAGCCCGCCGCCAGACGTCCCGGGAGCGCGACGACCGGGCCGGCCACCTACGGCGTCTCTCGGTGGCGGTCGGCGAGCCGCGCGGCATACACCGCCGCCTCGGTGCGGCGGCTCATCCCGAGCTTCATCAGCAGGTTGGACACGTAGTTCTTGATCGTCTTCTCGGCCAGGTACATCTCGGTCGCGATCTGCCGGTTGGTCAAGCCGTCGGCGAGCAGTTCGAGGATGCGCCGCTCCTGGTGGCTCAGCGAGGCCAGGCGGTCGTCGTCGGGCTGGGGACGCCGCAACCGCTCGATCACCCGGGCGGTCGCCAAGGGGTCGAGCAACGATTCGCCCCGAGCGACACGTCGCACCGACTCGACGATGTCTCCGCCGCGGACGTCCTTCAGCACATAGCCCGCCGCGCCGGCGACGACCGCGTTGAACAATGCCTCGTCGTCGTCGAACGACGTCAGCATCAGGCAGCGCACCTCCGGATGCTCGGAGCGGATGTCTCGACACACCTCGATGCCACTGCCGTCGGGCAGGCGCACGTCGAGTACGGCGACGTCGGGACGGGCGAGGGGGATGCGCGCGCGGGCCGCGTCGGCCGTCCCGGCCTCACCGACCACCTCGATCCCGCCCGCCGATTCCAACAGGTCGCGCACTCCGCGGCGCACCACCTCGTGGTCGTCGACCAGGAACACCCTCACGACTCCACCTCCGTCGTCTCCTCCGTCTCGCCCGACCATCGTCGCGGCCTCCATCTCATCATCGGCCGGCGTGTCGACCTACCGGCCGATCCCACCGGGCAGGGTGCTCCTGACCAGGATCGCACCGCTGCACTACATGTAGCCAGCGGGATGGAACGGCCACCGGTCGGGGTCGGGGGAGATGCGGCGGCCGGTCATGGTGTGCGGTTCCACCACGCGCCACGCGTCGCGGTCGCTGTCCACGAGCGGATGGGGGTCGAACCGCGACTGCGCGACCACGCTCGACAGGCGGCCGCGCACGAGGACGCTCCATCCTCCGTCGCGAGCGGGGTCGACGCCGTCGATCTCGAATCCGACCAGCTCCCCGGTGTGGTCGATCACGTTTCCCGGACGGGTGCGAATGGCGATCACCGGCGCCCCGTCGAGCCTCGAGAGGACGAAGTTGACCGGGAGCACGACCGGGTACCCCTCGTGCACCACGGCGATCCGGCCGACCGTGCACGCGGCGAGCAACTCGAGGCACTCGGCCGGCGTCAGCGGTCGCAGTTCGGGGTGACCGGACTCCACCCCCCGATGATGCGCCGTCCGGAGCGACCGACGGTAGGGCCATCGGTCCCGGCCCGCCCGACACCCGGCGGTCAGAGGTAGCCGAGCCGTCGCGCATCCTGGGTGAGCCGCTCCCGGTGCGCCGGGTGGGCGATGGCGATCATCGCCGCCGCCCGCTGGCGGATCGAACGGCCGCGCAGCTGGGCGACACCGAACTCGGTGACCACCTTGTCGACGGTGTTCTTGAGGGTGGTCACCACGTCGCCCGGCGCGAGCTGGGCGACGACCTTGGAGATCCCGTCGCCGGTGGTCGAGTGGAGCACGACGAACCCCTGCCCGCCCTGGGAGTACATCGCGCCGCGGGCGAAGTCGGCCTGGCCCCCGCTCGACGAGTAGTAGACACCGTTGATCGTCTCCGAGGCGCACTGGCCGAGCAGGTCGACGGCGATCGTCGCGTTGATCGACACGAAGTTCGCTTCGTTGCCGATGATTCGCGGGTCGTTGACGTAGCGGACCGGCCAGAGCTCGAACGCTGTGTTCTCGTCGAGGAAGTCGTAGAGCGCCCGCGTCCCCAGGGCGAACGTGCCAACGGTCTTGGTGCGGTTGAGCTGCTTGGCGACACCGTTCACCACCCCCCGCTCGACGAGATCCACGACGCCGTCGGAGATCAGCTCGGTGTGGATCCCGAGGTCGCGGTGGTCACCGAGCGCAGACAGTATCGCGTTCGGGATCGCCCCGATGCCGGTCTGCAAGGTGGCGCCGTCCGGCACCCGTTCGGCGACGAACCCGGCGATCGTCACGTCGGCCTCGGTCGGCGCGGCCGGGGCGATCTCGACCAGCGGGTAGTCCGCCTCCGACCAGCCGACCACCTGGCTGACGTGCACCTGGTTGCGCCCGAACGTGCGCGGCATCCGGTGGTTGGCCTCGAGGAAGAAGCGGGCGCGCCCGATGAACGACGCGACGTAATCGGCGTTGAGCCCGAGGCTGAAGTAGCCGTGCCGGTCGGGCGGCGACGCCGTGGCGACCACGAGCGGGTTGGTCGTCGCCGGCGCGCAACAGGTCGCGCATCTCGCTGAAGTTGTTGGGAACGAGGTCGATCGTCCCGGCGTGGAAGTGTGGCCGGGTCACGTGCGACAGGAAGTAGGACACGTGACGGAGCCGGTCCCCGAAGGCGCCGGCGAGGTACGGACGGTCGTGCAGCGCGTGCATCTGGTGGACCCGGACCCCGTCGAGGTCGGCCGCATGGCGTTCGATGGCGTCGAGCAGGGTGACCGGCTCGCCGTTGGCGAGCGGGACGATCACGTCGGATCCCGGCGCGAGGTGCTGCATCACGTCGTCGGGCTTCACGAGGTTCGGCACCAGTCGCATCCTCCTACGCTCCGCCGCTCGTTCGGCGCAAGCTCGCCAGCAGATACTGACCGTTGAGGCCGACCGGGCCGAGCACACCGGTCCCGTCGGGCAGGGTCAGGTCACCGAGCCCACTGACGTCCGGGGCGCTCATCACGGCCCATGGCACCCAGGCGAGCGGGATGGCGTAGCACTGGCGGGCGATGATCCGGTTGATGTCGGCGGCGGCCGCCGACGCCGCCTCGTCGGTGCTCGCCGTGCGGGCGCGGTCGAGCGCGGCATCGATGGCGGGGTCGCGGAGGCGGCCGAAGTTGAGCGACGGCGTACCGTCGGGAGCCACGTTCGCGGAATGCCACCAGACCCGCTGCTCGTCGACGAGCACGCCGGCGTGGCCCCGCCAGAGGAACACTTCGAAGTCGGGGGCACCGGCGAGCGCCTGGTCGATGAGGTCGCTCTGGGGGATGGTTCGGTCGTCCACGTCGATGCCGATGCTCGACCACCAATCGGCCAGAAGCTGAGCGCCGAAGGCGATGGCGTTGGGGCGGGTGTGACCGAGCGTGAACCGCACGTCGGTCCCGGTGTCGGACTCGTAGTCGGCGATCATCGCCCGCGCCGAGTCGAGATCCTGGTCCATCGCCAGCCCGTTGTCCTCGAGGTAGCCCTGCTGGCCCGCCGAGAACAGACCGTTGGCCGGGGGATCGAACCCGTTGCTGGTTGCGTCGTCGAACTCGTCGCGGTCGATCGCCAGCGACATCGCGCAGCGGACGCGGCGATCCTGTAACGGTCCCGGCTTGGACAGGTCGATGAGCAGGTAGTAGGTGTCGACGAAGGTGTCCTGCACGGTCACGGAGACATCGTGGTGCCCTTGGGCGTCCGTGATCGCGAGGCCGTTCGTCGTGGCGAACAGGTCGATATCGCCGGCCTCGAGCGCTTCCCCCGAGGTCTGCGGATCCTCGATGACGCGAAACGAGATCGAGTCGAGGTAGGGCAGTCGGCGACCGTCGGCATCGGTCATCCAGTAGTGCGGATTGCGGTGCACCTCCAACGCCCCGTACGGCTCGTAGGTGTCGACGATGAACGGACCGGACCCGATCGGCGCGGTCGCCAACGCCGGGTCCTCGGCGACGGCGTGCAGCCACTGCGGCGAGGCGATGAGGCCCAACTGACCGGCGAGCAGGTGCGGGAAGTCGCGCCACGACAGCGGACGCGCCGGGTCGCCGTCGGCGCCGGTGTGGATGGTGAGCGCCATGTCGTCGACCTTGTCGATGTCGAGCATCAGCTGACCGGGGTGAGCGGGGTCGGGGACCTTGGCGACGTCGTCGAGGGCGGTCGCCAGCAACCCGCTCACGCCGGTCGCCTGCAGGTTGTCGATCACGGCGTCGGCGTCCACGGGCGTCCCGTCGGTGAACGAGATCCCCGGACGCACCGTGATCGTCCACTGGGTGAAGTCGGCGCTCGGAACGATCGACTCGGCGAGCATACCGTGGACCCGCCCGTCGCTGCCGAACGCGGCGACCGGGTCGAAGAAGGCGCGGGCCCGCACGAAGCAATAGGAGTCGCAGCGAAGCGTCGCCGGCGTCCACGGACTGCCCACCTCCGACTCGCCGGCGATGGTCAGGTGCTGGTCCACCGCGACCGACGACGACGGCGCCACGCCAGTCGTCGTCACCACGGTGATCGCGGCTGCCAACGACCCGAGCCGGGTCACCCCGCGGTGCAACCCCAACCCCCGGGCGCGACGGTGCATCTCACCGGCGACAGGATGCTCGGCCGGACCCCGGATCGACAAGCGACGTGCGGCCGCGGGGCGGAGGGCTCGAAACCAACTCCTGGATGCGGGGGATTACTGTTCACAGCTGGCTCGCGGAGCATCGCTGCTCGACCCATGTGCGAACGAGCAAGATCCGGGCGCCGTACACCGAGACGATCACCCAAAGCGGATGACGACGGATGACCCGCATTGGGCGTACGGTCACCCCGACGCACCCCGCGGCCGCGAGCCGCAACGACACCAACAGTGGAGGTTTAGCGATGGCGATCGGTCCGGTCGAGTACATCATCGTCGGGTTCCCCGGCAACCAGTTCAACGGCGAGATCGCACCTGAGCTCGCCAAGCTCGTCGAGAGCGGCACGATCCGCCTGCTCGATCTGGTGTTCATCATGAAGGACGCCGACGGCAACACCACGGCGGTCGAGGTCGAGGACCATGAAGACCTGGCGATCTTCCACAACCTCGACGGCGAGGTCGGCGGGCTGATCAGCGACGAAGACATCGAGTACGCCGCGGAGGACCTCGAGCCCAACTCGTCCGCGGCGCTGCTCATCTGGGAGGACGTCTGGGCGACACCGTTCGTCGAGGCGATGCGCAACTCCGGTGGCGTGCTGCTCGAAGGCGCGCGCATCCCCCATGACCTGATCGAGGACGCGCAGAGCGCGCTCGAAGCGGCCGACTGACCGCGCCAGCCACCTCACTCATACCCAACCAATCCAACCCAACCAACACACACGAAGGAGACCACCATGTTGCGACGTCGACCAGTGGCACGAGCAGCCGTCACGACCGCGGTCGTGGTCGGGACCGCCACGAGGACACGGAACCGCGTCGAGCGGCGCCAGGAACGGCGCGGGCGCTGACCGGAGCCCACCCGGGCCCATCCGACTCGACCGCTCGATCAGGCGGAGGCGACAGCAACGTGCACGGCGTTCGCTCGCGCCTCGATGGGCATCGTCGGTTCGAGCGATGAACATCGTTTGGGCCGCGCTCATCATCGTGGCGGCGACGGCTGTGGCCGTCGCCGCCATGCTGGCCGTGCGTCGCGGTGCACCCGACGGGGGCTATTTCACCGACAGCGATCGAGCCGCCGGCATCTTCGGCGTGCTCGCCACCGGTTTCTCGGTCCTGTTGGGGTTCTTGATCTTCCTGGCCTTCGAGAGCTACGACGCCTCGCGCAGCGGCGCCGAGACCGAGGCGCTCACCGTCGCCCAGCAGATCCAAACCGCTCAATTCCTCCCGGCTGACGTCGGCGGTGAGCTCACCGGCGAGCTGGTCTGCTACGCCCGTTCGGTGATCCACGGCGAGTGGGACCGCATGGAGAACGGCTCACTCGGCGAGGACATCAATCCGTGGGGGGTGGCGATGTTCGGGACGCTGCAACGCGTCGAGCTGACCTCACCGCAACAGGAGGCGGCGTACAGCAAGTGGCTCGACCAGACGTCGGACCGGGAGGCCGCGCGCCAGGATCGCATCCACGGCGCCGCGGGGCTTGTGCCGGTGCCGCTCTGGATCGGACTCTTCTTCATCTCGGCGATCGTGTTCGCCTTCCTGTTCGGGTTCGCCGACAGTGGTGACCGGGTGTGGGTGCAGGCGATGTTCATGGGCAGCGTGGTCGCCGTCATCACCACGATGCTCCTGCTGCTGCACTTCCTCGACGATCCGTACCACGGCGGTGTCGGCGGGCTCCAGCCGACGGCGATGGAGCGCACCGAACAGCTCATCGACCAGCAGCTCGCCGCGATCGGCGCCACGGTGACGATCCCGTGCGACAGCAACGGGGTCTCGGTGTGACGGAGGCCGCGCACGAGGGTGCGGCGAGCGCACACGGGCGGCGAGACTGGATCGAGGTCGTCGCCACCGTCCTGCTCGCGTTGGCCGCGGTCGCCACCGCGTGGAGCAGCTATCAGTCGACGCGGTGGAACGGGGAACAGGCCAAGGGCGCCGCCCGGGTCAACGCGTTGCGGATCGATGCGGCGCGTGCCCAGGGCGAGGCCCAGAACCTGACCCAGGTGGACATCGAGACGTTCATCCAGTGGGCCAACGCCTACGCCCACGACGATCGCCCACTGGAACAGTTCTACAGCGAACGCTTCCGCGCCGAGTTCCGCCCCGCCTTCGACGCCTGGCTGGCCTCCAAGCCACTCACCAATCCGGACGCGCCGCCGACCCCGTTCGCCATGGACGAGTACAAGCTCGCCGCACAAGCTGAGGCCGACCAGTACGACGCCCAGGCCGAGGCCCAGTCCGCCAAGGTCCGCGTCGACATCCAACGCGCCTCCAACTACGTGCTCGGCGTCGTGCTGTTCGCCGTCGCCCTGTTCTTCGCCGGCATGAGCACGAAGCTCAAGGGCGTCGGGGTGCGCACGGCGCTGCTCGTCGTCGGATGCGCCCTGTTCATCGGGACGGCGGCGTGGATCGCCTCCTTCCCGGTCAACATCGCGGTGTAGACGCGGCGCGTCCCGACGGCGCTCGAACCGCCGACCGTAGGATCGCGACTGCATGAGCAAGCAGGAGCGGACGGAAGGCGTCGCATCGGACTCGGTGCCACCCGACGGGCTGGCTGCGATCAGTGCGCTCGGCGAGTCGAGTCGGCGAGCGCTCTACGAGTACGTCGCGGCGGCCGGAGCGTGGGTCAGTCGCGACGTGGCGGCCGAGGCCGTCGGCCTGCAACGAGGGACCGCGGCTCACCACCTCGACCGACTGGCGGCCGATGGGCTGTTGGATGTCGACTTCCGGCGGCTGTCCGGCCGCCAGGGACCGGGAGCGGGACGGCCGTCAAAGCTCTATCGCCGTGCTCGCCGCGACGTCGAGGTGACCCTTCCACCGCGTGACTACGGGCTGGTCGCACGGTTGCTCGCCGCGGCAGTCGACCGGTCGCGCGCCGACGGAGTCGACATCGTTTCCGCCTTGGGCGCCGTGACGAGGGCTGAAGGTCAGCGGTTGGGCGAGGAGATGCGCGCCGGGCTCGAAGGTGAGGAGCACGCCGATGCCGCGCGACGCGACGTCATCCTGGACGTGCTCACGGCGCACGGCTTCGAACCCCGCTGTGACCCGAGCGGCACGATCGTGCTGCAGAACTGCCCGTTCCACCAGATCGCGACGCGCTTCACCGAGCTGATCTGCGGCATGAACCACTCCCTGCTGAGCGCGGCGTTGGAGACCCTCGGTCGCACCGGACTCGAGGCCCGGCTCGAACCGGAGGGGGATGCGTGCTGTGTCAGGTTGCGTTCGGTCGCGGCGACCTCTCTATAACTAGTAGATCTTGACTTTAGTATTCGGTAGTGCCATCGTGGGCGTGCGCACGATCCGAGGAGGTGTCATGGACAGGCGAGTGGACCGACGGACGGTGGCGAAGGGGGCCGGCGTGCTCGCCGGGGCGGCGGCGATGGGAATGTTGCCATCGGCCGTCGAGGCGAGCGCAACGATTCCGTCCACCCCGACCACACCCAGCCTCTACGACCGGCTGGGCGGATTCTTCCCGATTGCGGCGGTGGTCGAGCGGTTCAGCGATGCGATCATCGTCAACCCGAAGCTCAACGAGAACCCAGCGCTGCGCGAGTGGAACGCAACGCAAGCCGAGACACGCCTGCCCGGGCTCAAGTTCGGGCGCACGCTCTGGATGGCGGCCGCGGCAGGCGGCCCGTTCGTCTACACCGGCTTGCCGCTCGACAAGGCGCACGCCGCATTTCACCTCACGGCGGAGGAGTTCGCCGAGGTCGGGGCGGAGATCGTCCGCGCCCTCGACTACTACGGGGTGCCGCAGGCGGAGCAGCAGGAGCTCGTCGTCGCCTACAGCGCCAGCATGCCCGACGTGGTCACGTCGCCCGCTGACTGAGCCGACCCGCCGCGGCAGTCGTTCGGCGCTCGGGAGGTTCTGGGCCCGCTTCGGGGCAGGCTCAACCCGTGGACATCCTCGTGACCGGCGCCTCCGGCTTCGTCGGCGGCCGACTCGCTGGGGCGCTGGTCGCCGAAGGACACGTCGTGCGGGCGATGACCCGGCACCCGGACCGGTATCGGGGGCCGGGGCGGCCCGTGCGCGCCGACGTCGCTGACGTCGACTCGCTCGACCACGCGTTGCGGGGCGCCGACGTCGCCTACTACCTGGTGCACTCGCTCGACTCCGACGACTTCGAGCGCCGCGACGCCGAGGCGGCGCTCTCGTTCGGCTTCGGCGGCGCGCACCGCCGGTGTGGGACGCATCGTGTACCTCGGTGGGCTGGGGGCCGAGGACCCGACCCTGCTCTCGCCGCACCTGCGCTCGCGCCGCATGGTCGAGGGACTCCTCGGCGCCGGCGGCGTCCCCGTGACGACGCTCCGCGCGGCGATCGTGGTGGGAGATGGCGGTGTGTCGTGGGAGATCACCCGCCAGCTGGTGAAGCGGCTGCCCCTGATGGTCACGCCGAGCTGGGTGAACACGACGACGCAGCCGATCGCTCTCGACGATGCCGTGCGATGTCTCGTCGCCGCGGCGGACGGCACCGACACCGAGCGGGCGGTCCTGGAGATCGGTGGCGCCGACGTCCTGACGTACGGGGAGATGTTGTCCCGAGCCGCTCACATCATGCACGGCCGTCCGCTGCCGATCCTGACCGTCCCGTTGCTCACGCCGCGCCTGTCATCGCTCTGGATCACCCTGGTGACCGATGTGAACACCACCACGAGTCGGCACCTCGTCGAGTCGATGAGCGAGCCCGTCTACGTGCAGGGCGCCAACTTCGCCGAGGCCGTGGTGGGCACGCCGATGGGCTACGACGAGATGGTCGCCGCCGCGCTGGCCGATCGTTCCGCACGAGTCGATTGACGCCGCGATCCCGGGCCACGCAGTGATCGTCACGGAGTCTCGCCACCGCGTGGTGCTCGCCGCGGCCACCCTGCTGTGCGGAGCGGCCGTCCTCGGCTGGTCGTTCAACGTCGATCCGGGCAGCAGCAGCTTCTATCTCGCCGCGGCCATCCTGGCCGTCATCTGGTCCGGCGGGGCGCTCCTCGCCGGGGCGCCGCTGCGTGCACGGGGTCCGGCCCCGTGGCCGAGCTCCCGCGTGGTGGCGGCAGCGGTCGGTCTGGGCGTGGGGCTGGCGGCAGTGTTCGTGGTCGGCGCGGTCGTCGTGCGCCAGGTCGACCTGCTGGCCGATGCGACCGATGCGGTGCTCGACTTCGCCCGTCGGGGTTCCGGCCCGGCGGTCGTCGCCGTCACGCTCGTGAACGCGGTCGCCGAGGAGATGTTCTTCCGCGGCGCGCTCTACGACATCCTGCCGGTGCGATTCGCCCTCGCCGGCACGACCCTCCTCTACGTGCTCGTGACGATGGCGTCGGGCAACCTGATGCTGGCGTTCGCCGCCCTGTTCGTCGGCGCGGTGCTCGGCCTGGAGCGACGACGGACGGGACACTGGTCGGCGCCGGCCATCACCCACGTCACGTGGTCGCTGACGATGCTGCTCGTGCTCCCGCTGCTCATCCCGGACTGATCGTCAGGGGGCCTCGGCCGTCTGTGTCAGGAAACACGACGCGTGACGTCGCACTTCCTGACACAAACGTGATCTCGAGCGGTTAGTTCCGGCGGTCGTCGCGCCGCTCCGCCCGACGTCGATGGCGACGGAGGACGCCGAGCCCGAGCCAGATCAGCGCACCGAACGTCGCGGAGAAGCAGAATCAACAACCACAGCGGCCACGTGAAGTCCCACCAGAGGAACTTGACCGTCACATCCTCAGTGTTCTGCACCATGAAGATGACAGAGGAGCGCCGCCCCGCTGATCGCGGCGATGGCTCCACCGCCCAGTCTCACGCCGGGCTTGTCGCTGGTGACGACAGGTGGTGGGCTGCCCGCACCTCCAGCAAGCGGATCAACCATCGGACCCTCCCATCAGTGAATCGTCGGATCGGGGATCCAACGTCATGGAACCTTACCGACCGACCTCGCGCCGCCCGCGGCAATCACGGGCCTGCTCCGCTCGGCGACCAGTACCCACGACATAGGGTGTGCGCGTCGCCCCACCGCCACATCCGTCGTGAAGGAAGGGACCAACCGATGAGCAAGAAGACCGATCAGACCCTCGCCGTGTTTCTGGTCGACAACGGGGATTCGGCCCGACGACTGTTGAAAGCGGTCGAGAAGATCGACAAGGGCGACAAGAACGTCAAGATCGTCGACGCCGCGGTCGCCGATCACCGCAAGCGGGGACGGGTGACGGTCAAGCAGACGCACGACGTCAGCGGACGCAAGGGCAGCGTCCGTGGTGGATCGGTCGGAGTGATCGCCGGCGCGGTGATGCTCGGTCCGCCGGGGGCCGCAGTCGGTGGTGCCGTCGGCGCGACCCTGTCGGGGCTGTACTCGCGGTTCCGCGACGTCGGCATCGAGGACAAGTTCATGCGCAAGGTCGCCAAGGACATCGACCGAGGCAAGAGTGCCGTCTTCGTCCAGTACGAAGGCGACTGGAGCGCGTCGATCGAAGCCGTCAAGGTTGCCCTCCGGGCCGAGAAGGGCGAGTTGATCCACAGCACGCTCCCGGCCGACAAGGCGGCGGAGCTCCAGGCCATCGTGGCACCCGCCGTCGACGAGCTCGGAGGCGAAGAGACCGTCGCCGACTACGAGGTGGCAATCGGCCCCGAAGGTGAGGCGACACCCGCTGAACCGGCTCCAGCGCCTACGCCGGCCAAGGCGGCCAAGGCGGCCAAGCGGCCAAGGCGGCCAAGGCCGACGATCTCACCCAGCTCGCCGGAATCGGCCCGAAGTCGGCCGAGGCACTCAACGCGGCCGGGATCACCACGTACGCGGCACTGGCCGAATCGAACGAGCCGGCGATCCGCGAGGCCTTCCGGGCGTCGGGCATCGCCGTCCGTTCGAACGTGTCGACGTGGCCGATGCAAGCGAACTACGCCGTCAAGGGCGACTGGCAGGGATGACGAAGTACAACGAGCGCCAGTCCCATCAGGGGCGAGCTGCACCGGCGAAGTCGAAGGCCGCGCCGAAAGCGAGCAAGTCGGACGATCTGACCCAGATCAGCGGGATCGGGCCACGGATGGAGATGCTGCTCAAAGGCGAGGGCGTCACGACCTACGCCGCGCTGCGCGACGCCTCGGCCGAGGATCTGCGCGCGATCGTCGCCCGGGGCGGGGCACTGCCGCCCTCGAGCCTGCCGACCTGGCCGACCCAAGCGGCGTTCGCGATCAAGGGCGATTGGAACGGACTGACCGCCTACAACAAGAGCCACTAGCCGCGCACGGAGGGCGCCGCGAGCGTCAGCCCGCCGGGGCAGCTCGGGCCGAATACCGGTTGCGGTGGACGATCGCCGCAGCGACACCCGCGATGAGCGGCAGCCAATACGACACCAGCCGGTAGGCGAGGGTGGCCAACGTCGCGTCGGCGGCTGAGAGCCCGGCCCAGGCGAGCGTGACCGCCAAACCGGCCTCGACGAACCCGAGGCCACCGGGCGTGATCGGGATCATCCCGAGCACGCTCGCCGCAATGTACGCGAGGAGCAGCGGAACCGAGTCGACGCGGGCGCCGGTGGCCGCCACGGCGGCGATCGAGCGCGAAGTAGTCGAACGCCCACTTGCTCACCACGGCCACGACCGCCCACGGCCAACGCGACCCGAGCGCCTGGCGCACCCGGTCGCGCTGTTCGAGCACGCGCTCGGGAAGGTCGGCTGACCGCGGTCGACGCCGGCGGACACGATTCAGCACCGATTGAGCGGCGCGCGCGAGCGTGCGGAGCAGTCCGTCCGTCGTGAACGCCGCGAATCCCAAGAACGCGAGGAACACGAACACTCCGGCGCCGAGCCAGGCCGCGCGCTCGAGACGGGCATCGATGTTCCGCAGCCGGAAGGTGAGCGGAACACACAGCGCCGCCAACCCGAAGAGCGTGGTCGTCGTGAGCAGTGACGCCGCCACGAGTCCGGATGCCGTGCGGGCCGGTTCCTCCCCACCGCGGACCATGTAGGTGTACTGCAGGGGGCCGCCAGCAGCGGCGCCGCCCGGGACGATCGAGCTCACGCTGTTGCCGACGAGCTGTGACGTTGCGATCAGAAACCAATGCGAGCTCGCCGTCGAGATCCCGATGAGCAGCCAGACGCACACGAAGCTCGCCAACTCGAACAGTGCCATCACCGCGAACCACCAGGGCCGGATCGCCGTCAGTTCGTCCCAGGACCCGAAGACCTCGACCAACGACGGCCACACGAAGTAGAGACCAACCGCCGCGAGTGCCAACCGGACGACGCGGCCGACCATCAGGACGGCCCGTTCAGATCAATCTCGACACGGCACCGACGGCCGATCAGTACTCGCCCTTGATCACGAAGAACGAGCCCCGAATGGTTCCGGCCAGTTTGGACTTCTGGGTTGCGAACTTGAACCGGGAGGCAAGCTCAGCGGGGACCTCCATCCCCTCCGAAAGCTTGAATCCGACGGCCCGCTTCTTGGGGTTCTCGTTGTCGTACATCACGTTGATCGACAGACCGCTCTCGTAGAACACGTAGGCCACCCGGATGTTCTCGACCTGGAAGGCAGTCGCCTCGAGGGGCGGGACGAGATGACGATGTCGCGCTCTTCGAGGATGCGGTGCACCCAGTCGATCGTCTCGCCGGCCTCGCTCGCCGGTTCCACCGTGAAGACGTGGTCGTACTTGTTCTTGAAGTAGCGGGCCTCGTTCGCTCGGAGGCCGGCAAGCGCGGACGCCACCGGCGACGACTCGAGACCGACGGTCGACACGGTTGTGAAGTCCACGGGAACGGACATGGCGCACTCTTCCCCGCCGGAGCAGACGCCCTCGGCGTGAGCGCAGGCTAGCCCGCTCGACCACGGCGGGTCCGGGACTCGAGCAGGACGCCGGCGAACGGGCCGACGAGCGCGCATAATGGCCGGACTCCATGCCGGTGGACCGGCATGGGTCGTCGCCCAGGATCGCGTCATGACCGAGTCAACCATTGCCGTCATCGCGCTGCTGGTGCTCGGATGGGCGGTCGTCTCGGCCGCGTTGGCGCGGCACGACATCACCGGCCCGTTCGTGTTCGCCGTCGCCGGCTACGTGCTGGCCAATCCGGACTGGGGACCGCTGACGGTCGACGTCGATGCCGCCTCCGTTCACCTCATCGCCGAAATCACGCTGGCCCTCGTGCTGTTCTCCGACGCCGCCCGGGTGAACCTGGCCGAACTGCGGCGCGACCTCGCGATCCCCGTGCGGCTGCTCGGCATCGGTCTTGTCCTGTCGGTGGTCCTCGGCAGCGTCCTCGCCGGGTGGATCCTCGGCGGCTTCCCGTGGGCGCTGGCCGGCTTCGTCGGCGCAGCACTGGCTCCGACCGACGCCGCGCTGAGCGTGCAGGTGATCAACGACGAGCGAATCCCGCTCCGCCTTCGGCGCGCGCTCAACGTCGAGAGCGGGCTCAACGACGGCATCGCCACACCGATCGTCGTGTTCATGCTGGCGGTAGCGGCCAGCCAACTCGGACTCGTGAGCCACAGCGTGCCCTTCGAGGCGGGCGCGGCGCTGCGCGAACTGGGCGGTGGGGTCATCGCCGGCATCGCCGTCGGGGTCGGCGGGGCGGTGCTGATCTCGACCGCCGCACGGCGGGGCTGGATGATGAGCGGCGGACGGCGACTGGCCACCGTCGCCGTCGCCGTCGCCGCGTTCGCCGTGGCGCTGGCGTTCGACGCCAACGGCTTCATCGCCGCCTTCGTCGCCGGCATCGCCTTTGGGGCGCTGCTCGATCGCGGGGTGGTCGACCTCGAGCGAAGCAGCCGAGCTCCCCGAGCTCGGCGGCGAGATCCTCGCCCTCGTCGTCTGGTTCCTGTTCGGCGCCACCCTCGTCCCCGTCGCCATCGAGGATCTCGACGGACGAACCGTCGCCTACGCCCTGGCCAGCCTGACCCTCATCCGCATGGTCCCGGTCGCACTGAGCCTCGTGCGCTCCGGAATCGACCGGCCCAGCGTCGTGTTCATCGGCTGGTTCGGCCCGCGCGGACTCGCCTCGGTGGTCTTCGCCCTACTGGCGATCGAGGAGCTCGGAGAGACCACACCCGAAGTCCGCCGAGCCGTCGCCACGGTCGCGCTGACGGTGCTGCTCAGCGTCGTCCTCCACGGCATCACCGCCCGTCCCGGCGGTCGGCGGTACGTCCAGAGCGAACAGAACGAGCACGGCGCCGAACCCGCTCCCCGCAGTCGACCCCGCGCACTCGCGCCGAGGATCAGGGTTGTCGAGACGAAGCGGTGAGGCGCCTCGCGGGACCACGACGAGCGCGTGTCGACAAATCGTACGTTCTGGGTGATGCCCTCGGGCACGTCACCGACCGACCTTGCCGACTGTGTCAGGAAGTACGACGCCTGACGTCGCATTTCCTGACACAGACCGGAATCCACTCATGGCTGGGCCTGGGGTTGGAGGTCGTCGAGGGCGAGGCCGATGTGGGTGATCGTGTAGGTGATGACTTCATCCCAGTCCATGTCCGCCCCCCGGGCGCGGAGTTCCCGTACGCGGTCATCACCCAGGGCTGCCGTCACGATCGTGGTGATCAGCTGAGCGGTCCCCTCCGGCTGGACCACGTACGCTTCGGCGGCGCCATAGATGATCGTGGCAGCCTCAGGCCGGGTCGTGGCCAGCGTGTTCGCGATCATGTGGAGGGTGATGGCCGTCCGGAGGCGGTCACCGCTCCGCTGGAGGCCCCGAATGGCACGGCGGCCGAGTTCGAACGTCGCGGTCCGGTCACCGATCAGGGTCGCGATCCCGGTCGCCCACACGAGGTCGCGCGCCTTCTGGTAGCCGAGCGCCGTGCTGAGCTCGAGGCTCTCGCGCAGGCACGCGCGAGCCTGGCCGGGGTCGGTATCGGCGACGGTCGCGCCGACTTCGAGCAAGCTGGTCGCGATGAGGGCCGGAGCGCCGATCTGGCGGGCGAGCGCGAGTGCTTCGCTGCGCCAGCGGAGCCCCTCGGGGCGAGTCGCCGGCGAGCACGTGACAGGCTGCGGCGGAACTGAGCTCGACGGAGGCGTCGGCGAGGTCGCCGGCGGCCCGGGCGATGCCAGCGGCCCGTTCGGCGAGGCGGGCGGCATCGGTGAACGCACCTCTGGTGGTCGCGATGTTCTGGCGGGCGGCGCAGACAACCTCCTCGACCCGCCAGTCCGGGGTATCGCTCCGCACGTTGGCGTCGCCCGCGCGACGGCACAGCTCCTCGGCGCCGGTGACATCAGCGCGATTGGACGCGAAAACCGCACTGGCTGCCAGGGCGAGCGGATAGCGCGGGTGCTCGGCCGCGCCGGGTAGCCCCAGGGCCGCTTCGCCCGCCAGCAGCAGCGGGTAGCTGTTCCAGACCTCGCAGGGCGCGAAACCGGCCAGGATCCTGAACGCGGTGTCGACGTTTCCGGTGTCGATCGCCCACGACCAGGCGGCGACCAGGTTGTCCTGCTCGGCGCTGAGCCGGAGGACCCAGAACACCTCGTTCCGGTCGTGGGCATGGGCTCGGACCTCTGCGAGGAAGCCGGCGTAGTAGTCGGCGTGGCGCGCACGCCTCTGTTCGATCTCGCCGGCCTCGTCGAGGCGTTCCTCGCCGTACTGGCGGATCGTCTCCAACAGCCGGTAGCGGCTCTGAGGTCCGTACTCTTCGGCCACCACCAACGAACGGGCTACCAGGCTCGCCAACGACTCGAACACTGCGTCGGGATCGATTCCCTCCCCACCGCAGACCGCCTCGACGGCCTCGAGGGTGCAGCCACCGGCGAACACGGCCAAGCGGCCCAGCAGCCGCTGCTCGGGCTCGGTGAGCAGCTCGAAGGACCAGTCGATCGCGGCTCGCAGCGTCTGGTGATGCTCCACCGCGCCCCGCCGACCACCAGCGAGCACGGCGAAGCTCCGGTCGAGGCGCCGGACCAGCTCGGCCGGGGTCATGGCCGGCACCCGCGCCGCGGCCAGCTCGATCGCCAACGGCACCCCATCGAGGCGGCGACATACCGCGGCGACCGCCGCCGCGTTCTCGGCGGTCACCGTGAAATCGGGCTTGACCGCAGCCGCGCGTTCCGCGAAGAGCCGCACCGCCTCTGCGTCGATGGTCGTCTCCAGGTCGGCATCGACGGCGGGCGCCATGAGCGGCGGCACCGGAATGAGCTGCTCCCCGTCGATCCCGAGGCCTTCGCGGCTCGTCGCCAGGATCACCAGCTGGGCACACGACCGCTCGAGGACCCCGACCAGCGCCGCCACCCTTGCGAGAAGATGCTCGCAGTTGTCGAGCACCAACAACAGTGCTTTGTCCCGTAAGAACTCCACCAGGGCATCGCTGGTGCTCTGGCCGGCCGGGGCGGTCACCGAGAACACCGCGGCGACGGCATCGTCCACGCCCCCGCCATCGCGGATCGGTGCCAGCTCGCACAGCCACGCGCCGTCA
The DNA here is from genome assembly GCA_963719295.1 of Ilumatobacteraceae bacterium. GTDB lineage: Bacteria > Actinomycetota > Acidimicrobiia > Acidimicrobiales > Ilumatobacteraceae > Desertimonas. The sequence continues at coordinate 200,563 of CAVRBV010000026.1, read as the reverse complement.
CCGAATCGCTGCAGCATCTCCCCGGCGACCTGCAACGCCAGTCGGGTCTTGCCGACCCCGCCCACGCCGATCAGGGTCACCAGCCGCGCCTCGTTCAACGCGGCACGGGTCTGCTCGAGTTCGCGGGCGCGACCGATGAACGAGCTCACCTGCAAGGGCAGGTTCCCAGGAAGCGCATCCAACGACCGCAGCGCCGGGAACGCGCGTGGCAAGTCCGGGTGCGTGATCTGGAAGACGTGCATCGGCTCGGCCAGGTCGCGCAGGCGGTGCACGCCCAGGTCGATGAGACCAGCGCCGTCGGGGAGCTTTGACCGCGCCAGGGCCTCCGTGGCGTCCGACACCAGGATCTGGCCGCCATGAGCCGCCGCCATGAGCCGAGCGCAGCGGTTGAGCGGCGTGTTGACATACTGGCCGTCGTGCAGGACGGCACTGTCGGTGTGCAGGCCCATGCGGACCTTCAACACCCCTGTCTCGGGAGGCCAGGCCGCCACCATGAGGGCCCGCTGCGCCTCCAGCACGGCTCTCGTTGCCTCGACCGCGGACCGGAAGGCGACCGCCATTCCGTCGCCCATGGTCGAGAACACCACCCCCCCGTTGTGCTCGAACGCCGCGTCGAGCGTCTCGTTGTGGAGGGCTAGAGAGCGGGCCATCGCGTCGGGTTCGTTTTCCCAGAGCCGGGTGGAGCCCTCGATGTCGGTGAACAGGAACGTCACGGTTCCGGTGGGCAGCTCCGCGTCTGCGGGCTCGCTCGGTCCGGCTGGAGACGCTCCGCTGCTTTCCGTTGCGGCCCGGAAGCGCTCGCTGAGGAGAACGGCGAGGTCGTCGGCGAGGAGCCGTTCGAGTTCCTTGGGCGCGGCAAAGGTCCGGTAAGGAACGGCACCGGCGGCCCGGATGCTGTCGATGAGCGCTGTCAGGCCGGGCTCCTGGTCGGGCGCGGGTCGTTTCACATAGAGCAGCATCGGTTTACCGGCGGCCAAGCGGTACTCGTCCTCGAGGCCGGAGATGTCCATGCCGGGGGCGACCCAGCCGTAGCGTTGCCAGTAGATGCCGACGAACACCTCGCTCTGCTCGAGGTAGGCGAGGTACATGCTGCGCGGCGGGTGGGGACGGGCGCCCGACTCGTACCACACCCGAGCCAGGTGCAGGCGCCGGATGGCGCGCCGGGCGGCGGCGCGCTCATCGGCCAGCTCCTCCAAGGTCGACGAGATGAAGACCCGGACCCGGTGGTCGGGCGTAGGGATGACCCCAGGCCCAGTCTGGGGCGACTCGTGACTCGCCGAGGAGGTCACGCCGGCCTCGTGCGAGTAGTCATGCCCGCACCCCATCGCCCTTCGAGCTCGACATCGGAACCGTGTGACACTATCCCACCGACGTTTCGCGGCAGGCCGGGCCTGGTCATCTCACCATCCGTCGGCCGACCGAGGATGGCCACGGCGCTGATCACGAAGGATCCCTTGACACATCGGACCGCGTGGGTCACTGACGTGACGTCCGCCTCGGTCGACTCGCGCGTCGACCTACGTGGCACCCGCCAGCTCCGCGGGCCACAAGCTCGCGAGACCCTCGTCTGCAGGCGCGTCGCCAAACTTCTGTGACCGATCCGTGAGCACGGGCTGTCTCTCCCGTCGCCACGAAATCCCCTGGTAGACGCGAAGAGCCGGGTGTGGGAATCGAACCCACGACCTCATGATTACAAGTCAAGTGCTCTACCAACTGAGCTAACCCGGCGTACCTGGTCACGGTAGCCGCGGCGCGCCGGTCGACCTCGGGGCGCCGCATCGAACGAGAGCAATCTGGTCACCCACGTTCTCGATATCGAGAACGTGGGTGACCAGATCGTCGTGTGAGACGGAGAGTGACCAGATGGCGGGGGTCACGCTTGGCGGTTGGCGCGGCTCCACACGATGAACCGCGACCGCGACCGGCCGACGTCCCAGGCGTACACGACGCGTGAGCGCCCGATGAGGTCGTGCAGTGCCCGGCGGTCGCGCCGCAGCAGGATCAGGACGAACCCGAGCCCGAGCAGGAGGAAGCTGAGCGGGAACGCCAGCACGCGCACGACGGCGTGGCGCGTCTTCAGCGGTCGGCCGTCCTTGTCGACCGCCCGCACGCCGAGGATCCCCATCCCCGGGGTCTGACCCGACGAGGACAGCGACACGGTGCAGTACACGAACGCCCAGACGATCAGCGCCACGGTCGAGACCGTGGGCGCCTCGGAGAGTCGTACCTGCTGCCGAAGCAAGACGGACATCACGAACTCGACGACGCGGCCGCCGACGGCGAACGAGATGAAGATCGCGATGACATCGAAGACGAACGCGGCGAAGCGGGTCGCGATGCCGGCCGGACGGGCGACGAAATGCCGGTGCCACGTCCGGTGCGAGCTCGGTGCTCATGGGCGCGGGCCGCTCTGGGCGACCTGGACGGCCGGACCGCGGGCGCGGTTCGGCCCGCCGCGGCGCAGCAGTCGGTCGACCCAGCCATGCACCACGCCGTCGACGCCGGCACCACCGCTGCGGACGGCGTCGAGACTCCGGGCGACGACCGCCGATCCCGACCGCGCCATCAGCTCGCCGACCTCGGTGCGGGCGATGATCGCGTCGATGTCGACGCGTTCGATAACGGCGTTGACGTCGACCTGGTCGATGACCGACTGCACGTCGAGGCGACCGATGATCGCATCGAGGTCGGCCTTGGCGATGAGCGCGTCGAGGTCCAGCCGGGCCAGGAGGCGGTCGATGTCCATCCGCGCCAGGAGCGCGTCGAGATCGACGTCGGAGAGGACGGCGTCGAGATCGATCCGGGAGATCAACTCCTGGACGTCGACACGTGCCAGCACCGATTGCACGTCCACCCGGTCGACGACGGCCTGGATGTCGAGCTTGCCGACGAGGGCGTCCATGCCCACGCGGTCGACGACGGCGTCGATGTCGACGCGATCGACGATCGCCTGGATGTCCACCCGCTGCACGACGCCGTCGATGTCGACGGCGTCGATCACGCCGGGGGCGACGTCGCTGGCGATCTGCTCGACGATCCCGCTCGCCTCCTCGACCAGGGCGTCCAGCAGCCCATGGCGCTGCCGTCGGGAGCGGCGGCTACCGCGCGGGTTTCGGGTCACGATCGGATGCCCCGGATCCGGCGGTGAGGATGTCGAACGCCTCGACGAGGCACTCGACGAGCAGGTCGGTCTGGTCGAGCACGTTGGGGTCGATCGCCACGCCGATGTCGAGGCGATCCTCGTTGCCCAGCGCCGTGACGTTCATCGGGCACCCGAGGCGTGGCCCGAGCGGGTAGCCGGCCTCGATCAACGAACCGCAGATGTGGCGCGCGCCGCGCAGGCCGGGCACCGCCGTGGCGGCGAAGTCCACCGACGCCGCTTGGGCGTGCAGCGCCGAGAGCAGCATCGAGGTCGGCAGGTATCCGGCGGTCGTCGCCAGGCTCGTCGCCACCCGCAGCGCCGGCTCGCAGCGCGCCTGCGCCAGCCGTTCCGCCACCACGCCGAACTGCCGGGCCGGCCGGCTGACGTCGGTCGGAACCTCGAGGCGGGTCGGCGCGAACCAGTTGCCTCCCGGTGCGTGGGTGCGCCGGCGGCTGGTGGGGGTCACGAGGCGCAGGTCGTGGGCCGGTCGTCCGAGCCGCTCGTAGTAGCGCCCGAGCCCGGCGGCCGCGCCGGCGACGAGCAGGTCGTTGCGACTGCCACCCAGGGCCAACGCCGCCTCGCGCGCCCCTCGACCACCAGCACCTCGTAGTGGCTCAGCATCGACGGCGGCGCGGAGTTGGCCGTGACCGAATCGCCGTTCGGCATCAGTTGGCGCGACACCGAGTTGGCGATGTCGAGGGCCCGTTGCGCGCCGCGCATGGCCGCGTCCAGTGGGTCGATGTCGCGTGCGGCTTCGAAGCTGCGCAGCAGTCGGCGCACACCCCGCGGCAGGTCGATCGTCAACGTGAACGTGCCGGCCCGTCGCTCGCTGCCGTCCGAGCCGTCCTCGTCGTCGGTCATCGGCGTCGGTCCCGGCCTCCAGCGGCGCCGCCGTCGCGGCGGGCCAACCCGGCTCGTCGAGGATCAGCCCGACGAGGCGGACGCCACCGACGCCGTCGGTCAGGACGTGGTGAGCACGCAGGTACAGAGCGGCCCGCCCGCCCTCGAGACCGTCGATCAGCGTCACGTCCCAGGGTGAGCGCATCGGGTCGAACGGCACCGACTCGAGCAGCGCGACCAGGTCCAGCAGATCTCGCGTCGATCCGGGCGCGGCCAGCGCCAGCGAGCGGACGTGGTACTCCACGGCGTGGTCGTCGTCGGCGATCCACGTCGGACGCCCCGGTCCGGCGGCCAGGCGCTCGGGGTGGGCGGCCAGGCGCGGTACCTCGTTCACCGCCCCCTCCAGACGTGCCACGAGCGCGTCGCGACTGGGCGACTGATCGAGCACCACCAGCGTGCCGATCGTCATGCGCAGCGTTGGGTCCTGCCCGGCTCGCCACATGACCGTCTCGATTGGGCTCAAGCGCTCGGACATCGGTTACCTCCCTTCGCAGACTCGCCGCCGATGTCGGCCGCTGGGTCCGCAGACACCTGCGCCGTCGGCCGCTGGAACGTGGGGTCGTCGATGGCCTCCGTCGTCCGCAGAACGCTGACTCTAGCCACATCGTCGATCGTCATCTCTCCTCCCGCCGTCGAAGAATCAGTATCACCCCATCGGGACGATGCCCGCCGGTCTCCCGGTTCGTACGGTCGTCACTGCATCGAGCCTCGAAACACGGAGGACGGTCGTGACACCGGATCAACTGGCGCGTGCCACGAGCGGTCGTGACATGCTGCGCCCCGAGAAGGAGCTCCAGTGAACGCACTGCTGGCCGTCAACCCGGTGCCGTGGGCACGGTCGCAGATGGCCTTCACCCTGGCGTTCCACATCATCCTCGTGCCGCTCGGGGTGTCGTGGGCCTTCATGGCGCTGATCGCCAACTACCGCGGCCTCCGCCACGGCGATGCCGACGCGCTGCAGCTGGCCCAGCGCTGGTCGAAGTACATGGCCGTCACGTTCGCGGTCGGTGCGGTGACCGGGACCGTGCTGTCGTTCGAGTTCGGGTTGCTGTGGCCGAAGTTCATGGGCCAGTGGGGCGAGGCGTTCGGGGTGCCGTTCGCCTTCGAGGGCCTGTTCTTCTTCACCGAGGCGATCTTCGTCGCCATCTACATCTTCGGTTGGCGCCGGCTCAAACCGTGGACCCACTTCTGGACGGGCGTGCCGCTCGTCGTCACCGGGATCCTCGGCAGCGTGTCGGTGGTGGCCGCCAACGCCTGGATGAACTCGCCGGAAGGGGTGACCCTCGACAGCGCCGGCAACGTCGTCGACGTCGATCCGCTGGGGGTGATCTTCAACGACGCGATGCCGCTGATGGCCGCCCACATGGTGGTCGCGGCGTACGTCGTGGGTGGCTTCCTGGTGGCATCGGTCTACGCCTTCGCCATGTTGCGGGGACGGACGGACCGCTACCACCACGTGGGCTTCGTGATCGCCTTCAGTGTCGCCGCCGTCGCCATGCCGATCCAGATGGGCGTCGGCGACTCGCTGGCCCGCTGGGTGTTCAACAACCAGCCCGAGAAGTTCGCCGCGATCGAGCTCGTCCCCGAGACGGCGAGCGACGTTCCCGAGACGCTCTTCGGCCGGCTCAACGCCGACGGCACCATCACCGGCGGCATCCCGATCCCCGGGCTGGCGTCGTTCCTGTCGGATCCGAGCACCGGCACGAGCACCGTGGTGCAGGGCCTCGACACCGAGCCGGCCGCCGACCAACCGACCCTCGCGGAGGTCAACACGGTGCACCTCGCCTGGGATCTGATGGTCGGGCTCGGCACGCTGCTGCTCCTGCTGTCGTTGTGGTACGGGGCCAGCTGGGCGTTCCGGCGGCGCATGCCCCGGAGCCGGTGGTTCCTTCGCGTCGCCACGGTGGCCGGGGTTGCCTCGGTGGTGACGATGGAGGCCGGCTGGGTGGTGAGCGAGGTCGGACGCCAGCCCTGGATCGTGTACAACCTGATGAAGGTCGAGGATGCGGCGACCGCGAACACCGGGGTGTGGGTGACGTTCATCGGTCGTCGTCGCGCTGTACCTCGGGCTGGCGGTCACCACGATCCTCATCCTGCGCAACATGAGCCGGCGCTTCCGCCGCAACGACCTCGACGACCACGACGTGCCCTACGGGCCGCGCCCGCCCGTCGCCGAGTCCGAGCCCGCCCAGCCGGAGGAGGCGACGGTCCCGTGAGCACGACCGTCGCCCTGCTCCTGATGCTGGCGATCACGTGCTACGCCGTGTTCGGCGGGGCCGATTTCGGGGCCGGCTTCTGGGACCTCTTCGCCGGCGGCGCCGAGCGGGGCGAACGTCCGCGCGACGTCATCGATCACTCGATCGGACCGGTGTGGGAAGCCAACCACGTGTGGCTGATCTTCATCTTCGTGCTGCTGTGGACGGGGTTCCCGGAGGCGTACGCCTCGATCACGATGACGGTCTTCGTCCCGTTGACACTGGCGGCGTTCGGCATCGTGCTGCGCGGGTCGGGCTTCGCCTTCCGCAAGGCGGTCACGCGCACCCGCGACCGCCGCAACTTCGGCGCCGCGTTCGCGGCCTCGTCGGTCATCGTCCCCTATTGCATGGGCGCCGTCGCCGGCGCCGTCGCGTCGGGTCGTGTTCCCGCCGGCGGTCGGGCCGGTGACCCGGTCACCAGCTGGATCAACCCGACGTCGATCCTCGGCGGCGTGCTGGCGGTGGTCGTCGTCGCCTATCTCGCCGCCGTCTACCTCGTGTGGGATTCCCGGCGGCTCGACGACGAAGCGATGGTGGCCTACTTCCGTCGCCGGGCGATCGGGGCGGCGGTCGTCGCCGGAGCCGTGTCGATCGCCGGCATCTTCGTGCTGCGCGCCGACGCCCGTTACGTGTTCGACGGGTTGACGTCGCGGGCACTCCCGCTCGTGCTCGCGGCCGCCGCGTGCGGCACGGCGTCGCTCGTGCTGATGACGCGCGGCGCCCAGCGCGGGGCTCGACTGCTGGCCGTGGGCGCCGTCGCGGCCGTCGTGATGGGCTGGGGTGTCGCTCAGTGGCCGTACCTCCTGCCCGAGAGCCTCGAGGTGTCGCAGGCGGCGGCGCCGTCGGCCACGCTCGTCACGCTGCTGATCGCGGCGATCGGCGCGGTGGTCATCGTCGTGCCCGGGTTCGTGCTGCTGTACACGCTCGACCAGCGCAGCCTGCTGCCGGGCGAGGGCGTCGACACGTGACCGTCGGCACGACGGGACCCCGTCGGTCGGAGGTCGCGACGGTCTACGTCTCCGGCCTGTTCCAGGGCCTCAGCCTGGTCGCCGTTCCCGCCGCCGCAACTGTCCTCACCAGCCCCTCCGCCTACGACCTGTCGGCGAGCCAGTACGGGCTGCTCTTCCTGCCGCAGGTGGTGGCCGCCATCGCCGGGTCGACGGCGCTGCCGGCACTGGCCGGGCGGATCGGCCTCAAGCGGGTGCTGCTCGTGGGCCTCGTCGCCAACACCGTCGCGATGACGCTGCTGGTACTCAGCAACGCCGTGCAAACCGACGCCGCCGCCTTCCCGATGCTGCTGGTCGCGACCGCCAGCCTCGGGCTCGGCTTCGGCCTGACGCTGGGGTCGATCAGCACGTACGCCGGTGCGTTCAACCCGCAGCGCCGAGACGTGGCGCTGACCGCGCTCAACGTCCTGCTCGGGCTCGGAACGGCGCTCTCACCGCTCCTGATCGCCCTGTTCCTCGACGTCGGCGAGTGGTGGTACCTCCCGCTCGGGGCGGCGGTCGGCCTGGCGGTGATGGTGGCGGTGACGCTCACCCAGCCGCTCCTCGCCGAGCGACCGGCCGCTCGCGGCGCCACCCGCGCGCCGATCCCGATCGCGTTCTGGCTGTTCGCCGCCGCGCTCGTGTGCTACGGCGTGGCCGAGACGATGTTCGGCAACTGGGGGACGACGTTGCTGGTCGGTGAGGGCGTCGCCGCCACGTCGGCCACCTACGCGCTGGCCGCCTTCTGGGCCGCGGTGACGGTCGGGCGCCTCGTGATCGCGCTCGTCGCCGACCGCCTCGGTTCGACCCGCATCTACGTCGTGGTGCCGTGGGCGGTGGCGCTCGCCCTCGTGCTGGCACCCCTGGCGGGCAGTGCGGCCGGCGGGATCAGCCTGTTCGCGTTCGCCGGGCTCGGCTGCGCCGGGTTCTTCCCGATGACGGTCGGCTACGGCGAGTCGACGTTCACGCGCATGGTCGAGCTGACGGCGGGCTGGCTGATCGCCGCCTATCAGATCGGCTACGGCCTCGCTGCGTTCGGCGGCGGGGCGCTGCAACGGGTCGTGTCGTTGCCGACCCTGTTCCGGATCACCGCCGCGCTCGCCGTCGTCATGGCCCTGCTCTCGCTCCCGATCGCGCGGCGCCAACACCCGAGCGCAACGGCCGCCCGTTGACCCGTCGACGGCCAAGGATCATCCCACCGGGGGGATGAGACGCGTGAACCGGTTGCTCTACCGTCGAAACCGTACGACGGTGAGGTCCGCCGAGTAGCGACACGAGGAGCGACCGATGGCAACCAACGACCACTACGACATCATCGTCGTCGGAACCGGAGCCGGCGGCGGCACCCTCGCCCACACCGTCGCCGCGTCCGGCCGAGCGGGTGCTGCTGCTCGAGCGCGGTGACTTCCTCCCCCGCGAGACCGAGAACTGGAGCCCCGAGCCGGTGTTCGTCGACGGCCGGTACATCTCGCCCGAGACCTGGTACGACGCCGACGGCGCACCGTTCCAACCCCAGGTGCACTACTTCGTCGGCGGCGCCACCAAGCTCTACGGCGCGGCGCTGTACCGCCTGCGCCCGCAGGACTTCGGCGAGATCCGCCACGTCGACGGCATCTCGCCGGCGTGGCCGCTCACCTACGACGACTTCGAGCCCTGGTACACGAAGGCCGAGTGGCTCTACCAGGTGCACGGCAACCACGGCGAGGACCCGACCGAGGGTTCCTGGTCGAAGCAGTACCCGTGGCCGGCGGTGTCCCACGAGCCACGCATCAAGGAGATCTCCGACCAGCTGGAGCCGCCGGCTACCACCCGTTCCCGGCGCCGTGCGGCATCCTGCTCGACGAGGCGGATCGGGCCCGCAGCACCTGCATCCGCTGCACGTGGTGCGACGGCTACCCGTGCCTGGTGCACGCCAAGTCCGACGCGGAGACGATCGCCGTCCGCCCGCTGCTCGACTCCCCCAACGTCACGCTGCTCGTCGGCGCCGAGGTGCTCCGCCTCGAGACCGACCCCAGCGGTCGGACGGTCACCGGCGTGGTGGTGTCGCGGGCGGGGCGGAGGAGGTCTACGCCGCCGACATCGTCGTCGTGTCGGCCGGGGCGTCGAACAGCGCCAAGTTGCTGCTGCGGTCGGCCACCGATCGGCACCCCAACGGGCTCGCCAACGGCTCCGACCAGGTCGGGCGCAACTACATGTTCCACAACTCCAAGGCCATCGTGGCGCTCGCCAAGGAGCGCAACGACACCGTGTTCCAGAAGACGCTGGGCATCAACGACTTCTACCTCGACGACGGCAGCGGGAGGGGTCCGCTCGGCAACATCCAGATGGTCGGCAAGTCCAATGGCTTCGCGATGAAGGGGGAGGAACCGAAGCTGACGAAGCTCGCCCCGCACTGGAGCCTCGACGACGTCGCCCACCACGCCGTCGACTTCTGGCTGACGACCGAGGATCTCCCGGAGCCCGACAACCGGGTGACCGTCGACGGGGACGGCAACATCCACCTCGCCTACACCTCGAGCAACGACCGCGAGGCCGACGGGCTCTACCACGAGCTGCGCAAGATCCTCAACCACATCGGCATGGCCCAGCACCACGTGCTCGACAAGAACTTCTACATGAGCATGGACATCCCCGTCGCCGGCGTCGCCCACCAGGCCGGCACCTGCCGCTTCGGCGCCGATCCCGCCACGTCGGTGCTCGACGTCGATTGCAAGGCCCACGAGCTCGACAACCTCTACGTCGTCGACACCAGCTTCTTCCCGAGCATCGGCGCCGTGAACCCGGCGCTCACCGCGATGGCCAACGCCATACGCGTCGGCGAGCACATCGTCGGGCGCCTCGCGTGAGGGTGCGCTGATGGCCGGCGCCGAACGCACGCGCGTCGAGGGCTTCGGCCATCTCGAGGACGGGCTGCGGGAGGCCGGCGACTGGTACCGGTGGGGCCCGTACCTGAGCGAGCGGCAGTGGGGCACGGTTCGCGAGGACTACAGCGCCGACGGCGACGCGTGGTCCTACTTCCCGCACGACCACGCCCGCTCGCGGGCCTACCGGTGGGGCGAGGACGGCATGGCCGGCTTCTGCGACGTCGAGCAGCGGCTGTGCCTCGTCGTTGGCGCTGTGGAACGGGAAGGACCCGATCCTCAAGGAGCGGATGTTCGGGCTCACCGGCGCCCAGGCCAACCACGGCGAGGACGTCAAGGAGTACTGGTGGTACCTCGACGCCGTCCCCAGCCACGCCTGGAACCGCTGGCGCTACCACTACCCGCAGGGGGCGTTCCCGTACGACGACCTGATCGCCGAGAACGGCCGGCGGGGCAAGTTCGACCCGGAGTACGAGCTGCTCGACACCGGCGTCGTTCGACGACGACCGCTACTGGGTCGTCGAGGTCGACTACGTCAAGGCCGACCCCGACGACCTGATCATGGTCGTTCGGGTCACCAACGCCGGACCCGACGCCGCGACGCTCCACGTGCTGCCGACGGCGTGGTTCCGCAACACGTGGAGCTGGGACCACGATGCGCCAAGCCGAGCCTGCGCCGCGCGGCCCGACGGCGCCATCGGGATCGAGCACCCGTTCTGCGGCGAGCTCGAGCTGTTGGCCGGCGCCCGGCCCGGACGGCACGGCGCCGACGGCGCTGTTCTGCGACAACGAGACCAACGAGCGCCGCCTGTACGGCTCCGATTCGGGCCCGCCGTACCCGAAGGACGGGATCAACGACCACGTCGTGCGGGGCGACGCCACCGTCAACCCCGACGCGCGAGGGCACCAAGGTGTCGCTCTGGTACCAGCTCGAGGTCGCCGCCGGCGCGTACCGCCGAGCTCCGGCTGCGCCTGCGGCCGGTCGGAGCCAAGCCCAAGAGCCGTCATCGGCGCTCGGCAAGGACGTCGACCGCGTCGTCGCCCTGCGCCGCAAGGAGGCCGACGAGTTCTACGCCGAGCTGACCCCGCCCGACCGGTCGGCGGACGAGGCGGCGGTCATGCGCCAGGCGTTCGCCGGCATGCTGTGGAGCAAGCAGCTCTACGCCTACGACGTGCAGCGCTGGCTCGACGGCGACCCGACCCAGCCGGTCCCGCCGGCGGCTCGGCTGTCACGGACGCAACTGCCGCTGGCCGAACTTCGACTCGTTCGACATCATGTCGATGCCCGACAAGTGGGAGTACCCGTGGTTCGCGGCGTGGGACCTCGGCTTCCACTGCGTCGCGCTGGCCCACGTCGACCCGGCGTTCGCCAAGTACCAGCTGCTGCTGATCTGCCGGGAGTGGTTCCAGCACCCGAACGGTGCCCTGCCCGCCTACGAGTGGGACTTCGGCGACGTCAACCCGCCGGTGCAGGCGTGGGCGGCGCTCGAGGTGTTCGCCATCGACGGCGGCCGCGACCTCGACTTCCTCAGCCGGGTGTTCGACAAGCTGCTCGTGAACTTCACGTGGTGGGTGAACCTGGAGGACGCCGCCGGCAACAACCTGTTCGAGGGCGGCTTCCTCGGGCTCGACAACATCGGCCCGATCGACCGTTCGCACCTGCCGGTCGGCGGCACGCTCGAGCAGTCCGACGCCACCGGGCTGGATGGCGTTCTACGCGCTGGCGATGGGCGACGATCGGCACGATCCTGCACCGCGCCGGCCAGCGGCCGGCGACCGACCTCGTGCTCAAGTTCCTCGAGCACTTCGCCGACATCCGCCGGGCGATGGACACCTCGGGCGTGTGGGACGAGGCCGACGGCCTCTACTACGACAAGCTGGTCGACACCGGACGGCACCGAAGTGCCGATGAAGGTCCGCTCGATGGTCGGCATCATCCCGCTGCTGGCCGGCCGTCGTGCTCGACGAGGGGATCCTCGACCGCGCCGAGGCGCTCGGCAAGGGCTTCGCCCAGTTGCTCGAGCAGCTCGGAGGCCGGGCACGGGCCTCGACCGAGCAGGGGCTCGTGCGGGGCGAGCCGGGCAACGGGCAGCTGCTGCTCGGCGTGGTCGGCGTCGACCACCTGCAGAAGGTTGTTCGGCCAGCTGTTCGACGAGGACGAGTTCCTGTCGCCCTACGGCCTCCGGGCGGTGTCGGCCTACCACCGCGACCACCCCTACGAGCTCGACGTCGAGGGCATCCGGGCGACGATCGACTACGAGCCGGCCGAGTCGACGACCAACGATGTTCGGCGGCAACTCGAACTGGCGGGGGCCGATCTGGTTCCCGCTCAACTACCTGTTGATCAACGCCATCGAGCGCTACGGACGGTTCTTCGGCGACGACCTCCACCGTCGAGTACCCGACCGGCAGCGGGTCGACGACTCACGCCTGGACAAGATCGCCGCTGATCTCGCGCCACGCCTGATCAGCCTGTTCGCTGGTGGGGCCGGACGGCCGCCGCCCGTGCTTCGGGTAGGTCGATCGGCTGCAGCACGGACCCGCGGTGGAAGGACAACCTCGTGTTCAACGAGTACTTCCACGGCGACAACGGCGCCGGGCTGGGCGCCACCGCATCAGACGGGCTGGACCGGCGTCATCGCCGATGTCATCCGCGGCCGCCCCGGCGACGGCGTCTACGACCGTCGGCGACGCTCGCGCGCTCTTCGGCTCGAACGGCGCCAGCCGTGACGCCACGCTGACGAGCAGCCGGCTCGAGCTCCGGCCGGGACGCCGCTTCCCGCTCGGCGCCACGCCGCTCGACGGCGGCACCAACTTCGCGGTGGCGTCGAGCGTGGCCGACGGCATGGAGCTGTGCCTGTTCGACGAGCGACGGCAGCGAGACCCGCCTGCCCTGGTCGACTACGACGCCGGCGTCTGGCACGGCTTCGTGGACGGCGTCGGGCCCGGGACAGCGCTACGGCTACCGGGCCATCGGCCCGTACGACCCGGCCCGCGGCGTCCGCTGCAACCCGGCCAAGCTGCTGCTCGATCCCTACGCCCGGGCGACGACCGGGGTCGGTGACGTTCGGGCCCGAGGTGCTCGGCCACGACGTCGGCGACCCGGACCGGCCGAGCGCCCTCGACTCGGCCGATCACGTGCCGCGCAGCCTCGTCGTCGATCCGGCCTTCGACTGGAACGACGGCGCCGCACCGTCGGCGACGCTCGCCGACACGGTGATCTACGAGGTGCACGTCAAGGGCTTCACGATGCGGCACCCCGACGTCCCACCGAGTTGCAGGGCACGTACGCCGGGCTCGGCCACGACGCGGCGTCGCCCACCTCGTCGACCTCGGCGTGACGGCGGTCGAGCTGCTGCCGGTCCACCAGAACGTGCCGGAGGCGTTCCTCGTGGCCAAGGGGCTCACCAACTACTGGGGCTACAACACCATCGGGTTCTTCGCCCCCCACGACGGCTACTCGGCCGCGGTCCGCGCCGGCGCACCCGGCGGGCAGGTGGCCGAGTTCAAGGCCATGGTCGACAGCCTGCACGCCGCCGGGCTCGAGGTCCTGCTCGACGTCGTGTTCAACCACACCGCCGAGGGCGACCACATCGGGCCCGACGCTGTGCCACCGCGGGCTGGACAACCCGGCGTACTACCGGCTCGACCCGGACGATCCCGGCCGCTACGTCGACACCACCGGCTGCGGCAACGCCGCTCAACGCCGGCGACCCGCGTCAGCCTGCAGCTGATCATGGACTCGCTGCGGTACTGGCTCGACCGAGATGCACGTCGACGGCTTCCGCTTCGACCTCGCCCCGACCCTCGCCCGCCAGGACGGCGGCTTCGACGGGGCGTCGGCCTTCTTCGACCTCGTGTCGCAGGATCCCGTCGTCTCGCAGGCCAAGCTCATCGCCGAGCCCTGGGACGTCGGCCAGGGCGACAGCTACGACATCGGCCGCTTCCCGCCGCTGTGGAGCGAGTGGAACGGCCGCTACCGGGACACGATGCGCGACTTCTGGCGCCGCCGCGACGGCCTGCTCGGCGAGTTCGCGACGCGCGGTTCAGCGGCTCGTCCGACCTCTACGGCGGCTCCCGGCGCCGGCCGACCGCCTCGGTCAACCTCATCACCGTGCACGACGGCTTCACGCTGCGCGACCTGGTGTCCTACGACACCAAGCACAACGAGGCCAACGGCGAGGACAACCGCGACGGCACCGACGACAACCGCTCCTGGAACTGCGGAGTCGAGGGACCGACGCGACGACCCGGCGGTGATCGCCCTGCGCGCCGGCGAGTCGCGGGCGCTGCTCGACCACGCTGCTGCTGTCGTTCGGCGTGCCGATGCTCCTCGGCGGCGACGAGCTCGGTCGCACGCAGGGCGGCAACAACAACGCCTACTGCCAGGACAACGAGATCACCTGGTTCGACTGGTCGAACGTCGACGAGGACCTCCTCGCCTTCACCCGTCGCCTCGATCGCCCTCCGCCACGCCCACCCGGCGTTCCGTCGCCGCCGCTTCCTCACCGGCGCCGAGGCGTGACGGACTTCGCGCTGGTTCACGCCGGCGGGGCACCCCGATGACCGATGACGACTGGGCCGACCCCTTCGCCCGCAGCGTCGCCCTCGTGACCTCGACGGCGACGACGACCCCGACCGGCGCCGAGGACGGCACCCTCGCCATCGACGACGACTTCCTCGTGCTCGTCAACGGCTGGTGGGAGCCGTTGACGTTCGTCGTGCCGGTCGTCGACGGGATCGAGCGGACGTGGCGCCTCGAGCTCGACAGCCACGACCTCGCCGCCGTCGCCTCCACCGGCGCCCCCCGAGTGGCGCGGCGGGAGCCCGATCACGCTCGGCCCGCAGTCGATCGTGGTGCTGGCGGCGGGATCCGAAGGCGACCGATACCAACGACAACAGCCGGCCCGTCGCAGGCCGTCCGACACAGGAGCAATCTCATGACACTCGCAGGCAAGGTCGCCATCGTCACCGGCGGCAACAGCGGCATCGGCAAGGCGGTGGTGCTCGGGCTCGCCGAGGCCGGGGCCAACATCGTCATCGACTACGTGGCCAACGAGCAGGCCACCGAGGACCTCGAGACGCCAGATCGTCGCCCTCGGGCGACCAGCGCCATCGGCGTCGAGGCCGACGTCAGCAAGGTCGAGGACCTCGAACGCCTCATCGCCGACGCCGTCAAGGCGTTCGGCCGGCTCGACATCATGGTCAACAACGCCGGCATCGAGACCCGCACGTCGGTCCTCGACACCACCGAGGCGCAGTACGAGAAGGTGATGGCCATCAACCTGAAGAGCGCCTTCTTCGGCACGCAGCTGGCCGCCAAGCAGATGATCGCCCAGGGCGACGGCGGCCGGATCATCAACATCACGTCCGTCCACGAGGACTGGCCGATGCCCGGCAACACGCCGTACTGCGTGTCCAAGGGCGGCATGCGCATGCTGACGCGCACCGCCGGCGTCGAGCTCGGCCCCCACGGCATCACCGTCGTGGGCGTCGGGCCCGGGCGCGGTGGCGACGCCGATCAACACCTCGACGATGAACGACCCGGCGAAGATGGCGACCCTCGACGCCGCCATCCCGCTCGGACGCATGGCCGAGCCCGAGGAGATCGGCCACGTCGTGGCCTTCCTCGCCGGCGACGGGGCGCCAGCTACCTGACGGCGACGACGGTGTTCGCCGACGGCGGGATCATGCACTCCAGCCCGGGCCTCTAGCCGATCGATGAGTAGCACCGAGGCCGCCGCCGCCACCGGGTCGTCGTCGTCGGAGGCGGCTTCGGCGGCCTGCCCGCCGTCCGACTCCTCGGTCACGAGCCCGTCGACGTCACGCTGGTCGACCGCCGCAACCACCACCTCTTCCAGCCGCTGCTGTACCAGGTGGCGACGGGCATGCTGTCGCCGGGCCAGATCGCGCCGCCGATCCGCCACGTCGTGCGCACGCTCCGACAACGTGCGCGTGGAGCTCGCCGAGGTGACCGGCTTCGATCTCGACGCGCCGCGTCGTCCACGCCTCGGCCCCCGCCGACCTGCGCGCGATCGAGCTGCCCTACGACAGCCTGATCGTCGCCGCCGGCGTCAACCAGTCGTACTTCGGCCACGACGAGCTCGCCCGTCCACGCGCCGGGCATGAAGACGATCGACGACGCCCTGGAGCTGCGCCGGCGCATCTTCGGCGCCTTCGAGATGGCCGAGACGGCGACCGACCCGGTCGAGCGCGACCGCTGGCTGACCGATCGTCGTCGTCGGCGCCGGCCCGACGGGCGTGGAGCTGGCCGGGCAGGTCCGCGAGCTGGCGGTGCGCTGCCTGAGCGGCGAGTTCCGCAACTTCGATCCGACCGCCGGTGCGAGTGCTGCTGCTCGACGGCGGCAACGAGCCGCTGGCCACCTTCGGCGACCGGCTCTCCGACAAGGCGACCAAGGAGCTCGAGCGGCTCGGCGTCGAGCTGCGCATGGATGCCGCGGGTCGTCGGCGTGGACGCCAACGGCGTCGACGTCGTCGGCAAGGACGGCGCCACGCACCCGCATCGACGCCTACACCACGCTGTGGGCCGCCGGCGTGCAGGCGTCGCCGCTGGCCGCCCAGCTGGCCGAAGCCAGCGGCGCCACCGCTCGACCGCGCCGGGCGCATCGCCGTGCTGCCGCGACCTCACGCTCCCCGGACACCCCGAGGTGTTCGCGATCGGCGACATGGCGACCGTGCACAACCTGCCGGGCGTCGCCGAGGTGGCGATGCAGGGCGGTCTGCACGCCGCCAACACGATCGCCCGCCGGCTCAAGGGCGAGGACGCGGTGCCCGTTCAAGTACCGGGACATGGGCAGCGTGGCGACCATCGGGCGCTTCCGGGCCATCGCCAGCGTGCGCCGAGTTGCGCCTCAGCGGGTTCGCCGGCTGGCTGGTGTGGTTCTTCGTCCACCTCGCCTTCCTGACCGGGTTCGGCAATCGCCTGCACGACGATGTCTCGCGCTGGCTGCGCTCGATGCTCGGCCGCGGGCGCGGTCGAGCGGGAGTTCAGCACGGCCCACGCCGGCGGCGACCTCAGCCTTCCGGCGCCGGTGCGCGCGATCGTCCAGCCCAACCTGTACCCATCGGCGCCCGCAGGCGTCGGCACCGACGAGGAGTGAGCCGGAAGCGAGGTCATCAACATGGACCACCAGTCGAACAGCTCGGGCGACGCACAGAGCGCGGCGATGCCGTCGCCGTTCACGCCGATCGCCGAGTACGCCTTCTTGTCGGATTGCCACACCGGTGCGCTCATCGCTCCCGACGGCGGCGTCGACTGGTTGTGCGTGCCCCGGTTCGACGCCCCGAGCGTCTTCGCCAGCTTGTTGGATCGCGAGGCGGGAACGTTCCGCCTCGGCCCGTTCGGCATCAACGTCCCGACCGCGCGCCGCTACGAGCCCGGCACCAACGTGCTCGAGACGACATGGAAGACCCCGTCGGGCTGGGTCCGCGTCCGCGACGCGTTGATCATGGGGCCCACCCGCGGGCCGGACACGGTCACGCCCCACACCCGGCCACCCGCCGACGACGATGCCGCGTCACATGCTGGTGCGCACCGCCGACTGCCTCGAGGGTCGCGTGGCGATGGAACTGGTGTGCGAGCCCGTGTTCGCGCTACGGCCGGACCGCCGGCCGAGTGGTCGCTCGTGGAAGGCACGAACCACGCGGCCGATGCGGTCGGCGCCGACGTCACGATCCGCTTGCGCACCGACATGGCGCTCGGGGTGGAGGCCCACCGCGTGCGCGCCCGCCACCTGCTGCGTGCCGGTGAGCGGCTCTACTGCGCGCTCGTCCTGGGACGCGGAGCTCGCCGCCCCCGAGGACGAGGAGGAGGCGAACGAGCTGATCTCGGCCACGGCGGTGTACTGGAGGTCGTGGCTCGACCAGGCGCGGATCCCCGATCACCGCTGGATGCAGCCGATCCAACGTTCGGCGCTGGCGATCAAGGGCCTCACGTACATGCCGACCGGGGCGACGGTGGCCGCGCTCACGACGTCGCTGCCGGAGTCACCCGGAGGGGAGCGGAACTGGGACTACCGCTACACGCTGGATGCGCGACTCGACGTTCACCCTGCAGGCGCTGCACTGGCTCAACCTCGACTGGGAGGCCGACGAGTTCATGCAGTTCGTCGCCGACCTCGAAGCCAACGACGACGGCGCGTTGCAGATCATGTACGGCATCGACGGGCGTCGTGACCTGACCGAGTCGACGCTCGATCATCTGAGCGGGTACGTCGGCGCCCGTCCGGTCCGCGTCGGCAACGGCGCGTTCGACCAGCGTCAGAACGACGTCTACGGCGCCGTGCTCGACGCGATCCTCCTGCACACGGTGCGCAGCCAGCGCCTCCCGCGCCGGCTGTGGCCGATCGTGGAGGCTCAGGCGAGATGCGCCACCGCCGTGTGGGGCCAGCCGGACCAGGGGATCTGGGAGGCGCGGGGCAAGCCCCAGCACTACGTGTCGTCGAAGCTGATGGGGTGGGTCGCCCTCGATCGAGCGGCCAAGCTGGCCGAGCTCCGCGGCGCCGGCGACCAGCGCGACGTGTGGCGGGCGACGGCCGACGAGATCCGCACCGACGTCCTGGCCCACGGCGTCAGTGACAAGGGCGTGCTGCGCCAGCACTACGAGACGGACGCCCTCGATGCGTCAACGCTGTTGGCTCCGATGTTCGGGTTCCTCTCGGGCGACGACGAGCGGGCGCGCAACACCGTGCTCGCCATCGCCGCCGACCTGACGGAGAACGGCTTCGTGCTGCGCTACCGCACCGACGAGACCGACGACGGGTTGTCGGGCAAGGAGGGCACGTTCTTGATCTGCTCGTTCTGGCTCGTGTCGGCGCTGTCGATCGTCGGTGCGCACGACCAGGCGCGCGACCTGATGGAACGCCTGCTCCGCGTCGCGTCGCCGCTCGGGCTGTACGCCGAGGAGTTCGACGTCGACACCGGGTACCACCTCGGCAACTTCCCGCAGGCGTTCTCCCACCTCGCCCTGATCGAGGCCGCCGGGCGGATCATCGCCACCGAGCGACTCGAGGAGCTGCGCGGGACCTGACGCCCGACCGCGCCCCGCTCGCCATCTGGTCACTCTGCGTCTCAACGCCCGATCTGGTCACCCAGGTTCTCGGCGGATTCAGGTGGTGGCCGCGACAAGCTCGTTGAATCGTTCGGCTGGAGTATCCCATGCGAGGGTCTTGCGGGGGCGTCCGTTGAGCAGTGCGGCGATCTCGTCGAGCTCGTCCTGGCTGTGGATGGACAGGTCGGAGCCTTTGGGGAGGAACTGGCGGACGAGGCCGTTGAAGTTCTCGTTGGTGCCGCGCTGCCACGGCGAGTGCGGGTCAGCGAAGTAGACGGCGACTCCGGTGGCGATGCTGAACGCGGCGTGGGCGGCCATCTCGCAGCCTTGATCCCAGGTCAACGAGCGGGTCAGCACGGCGGGGAGCCGGCTGATGTGTTCGGCGAGGCGGGCGGCGACGTGGTCGGCGGTCTTGGCGTCGAGCTTGACCAGGATCCCCATCCGGGTGGTGCGTTCGGCCAGGGTGGCCACGGCGCTGGCCCCGTTGGCGCCGATGATCAGATCGCCTTCCCAGTGCCCGGGCACGGCCCGGTCCTCAACCTCGGCGGGACGCTCAGAGATGTTGACCATTCCCACGATCTTGGAGCCAGCGGTCGTGACCCGGCCCCGGGGCCGTCGTCGGGCACGGCCTGTACGCAGGCACTTCGCCAGTTCTTTGCGCAGCTCACCTTTGGCCTGCACGAAGATCGCCTGGTAGATCGCCTCGTGCGACACCCACCACTGTGGCTCGTCAGGGTGATCCCGACGCAGCCGCTCAGCGATCTGTTCGGGGGACCACTTCTTCGTCCGCAGCAGGTCGATCACCTCGTCCCACAGCCACGGCCGCGTCGAGTCCAGCACGACTTCGGCCGCTCGGCGGCGACGTCGGCACGCTCCTGAGCGAGATAGGCGCGATAACGCCGGCGGCCGCCGCCAGCTTTGATCTCACGGCCGATCGTGCCCCGATGACGACCCAACCGCCGCCCGATCTCGCTGTCGGACTCTTCGCGGTCAATGCCCTCTCGGATCTCCTCTCGCTCATCGAGGGTCAAGACGTGTGGCCGAGGCTTGCGGTCACGTAGCACGACCACAGACTCCTCCGCCACACGCCGCCGCAACGTGTTCATCGAGATCCCCGCCCCCGCCGCCGCGTCAGCAAACGTCGCCCCCCGCGCCAGCGCCGTCAACGCCAGCGCCACCACCGACCTCGGAATCCTCGCAGCACCCATACAACACCTCCCAGACCAGGAGCTGTCGCGCTCACCCCTTGAGCCCGCCCTCCGATATCGAGAACCTCCGTGACCAGATTGACCGTTCGGCCAGATTCGTCAGAGGTGGCTGAACCCGGACGCCTCCTCGGGCGTCATCGAGACCGAGATCGGGTGCTTGGTGAAGTGGGCGATGGCGCTTCGCGATGTCGTCGAGCAGGATGCCGGCCAGATCGCGGCTGACGCCCTGGCGCACGAGGATGCGCTGGACGGCGACGTCGGACAGCGACCCGGTGAGCGGATACGCCGGGACCTGCCAGCCTCGGAGCCGCAGACGGTCGGCGAGGTCGTAGAGCGTGTAGCCGGGATCGGCGCCCTCGACCAGCTTCCAGGCGACGGACGGGATGCCCGTCAGCGGGTCGCTGTCGCAGACAGCTCGAACGGGCCCAGCTGGGCGATCTCGCTCGGCCAGGTAGCGGCCCGTCTCGTAGGACGCCATGTGCACGCGGCGGTAGCCCTCACGGCCGAGGCGGACGAAGTCGTAGTACTGGGCGGCGATCTGGCCGGCCGGGCGGGAGAAGTTGATCTGGAACACCGGCATGTCGCCGCCCAGGTAGGACACGTGGAAGATCAGGTCGTCGGGCAGCTCGGCGACGTCGCCGCCAGACCACCCAGCCGACGCCGAGCGGGGCCAGCCCGAACTTGTGGCCCGACGTGCTGATCGACTTCACGCGCGGGAGCCGGAAGTCCCACACGAGGTCGGGTGCGCAGAACGGGGCGAGGAACGCGCCGCTCGCACCGTCGACGTGGATGTCGATGTCGAGACCGGTGCTCGGCCTGCAAGGTGTCGAGCGCGTCGGCCAGCGGCTTCGACCATCTCGTAGGCGCCGGTGTAGGTCACGCCGAAGGTCGGCACGACCATGATCGTGTTCTCGTCGACGCGGGCCAGCATGTCGTCGGCGTCCATCGCGTAGTGGCCCGCCGACATCGGCACCTCGCGCATCTCGATGTCCCAGTACTTGGCGAACTTGTGCCACACCACCTGCACCGGCCCGCACACCATGTTCGGACGGTCGGCCGGCTGGCCCGCCGCCGCCTGCCTCGCCCGCCAGCGCCACTTGGCGGCCATCCCGCCCAGCATGCAGGCCTCCGACGAGCCGATGGCCGACGCGCCGACCGTGTTGGCGGACTCCGGGCGCGTTCCACAGGTCGGCCAGCATGTGCACGCAGCGCCGCTCGAGCTCGGCGGTCTGCGGGTACTCGTCCTTGTCGATCATGTTCTTGTCGATCGCCAGGTCCATCAGCTGGTGGACGTCCGGCTCCTCCCACGTCTGGCAGAACGTGGCCAGGTTCTGGCGGGAGTTGCCGTCGAGCAGCAGCTCGTCGGCGACGACGGCGTAGGCGTCCTCGGCTCCGCCACTCGTCCTTCGGGAAGCGGTACTTCGGGGCCGCCTTGGCCAGGTCGCTGCTGGCGTACACGGAGTCGTTCGACGACGACCGGACGGTCTCACGGGCGTGCAGGGTCACGGTCGCCTCCCAGCGCATCGAGCGGTCGCAACCGCTGGAGCCGACGGTACGCGACGACGGGTCGGCATGCATCGTCCCGATCGGAGGATCCGCGTGCGTTCGATCCGGCTGCTGACGCGTTCGGGCTACTGTCGGCGCGATGGATGAGGCCCCGCCTCCGTCTGTGTCAGGAAACACGACGGCCGGCGTCGTACTTCCTGACACAAACCGCGCCCTTGACCTCGTCCTCGAGGGCGGTGGAGTCAAGGGCATCGGACTGGTCGGCGCCGTGCTCACCCTCGATGACGCGGGGTACCGGTTCCCGCGGTCGCCGGCACGAGCGCGGGCGCGATCACGGCGGCGCTGATCGCCGCCCTGCAGCGCGCCGGGCGACCGCTCGCCCAGCTCCGCGACATCCTCGACTCGGTCGACTACACCAAGTTCGAGCAGCGGGGCCCGCTCCGGCGACTCCTCGGACCGGCCGGCGACGCCGAGGCGCTGGTGCTCCACGACGGCCTGTACACCGGCGACTACCTCGTCGAGTGGCTCGGCGGCCTGCTCGACCAGATCGGCGTCACCACCTTCGGAGACCTTCGCCTCGACGACCCGGGGAGCTCGCTCGGCCCCGACCGCGACTACGCCCTCATCGTCCACACGGCCGACCTCACCCGCGGCAGGCTCGTGCGGCTGCCCTGGGACTACCCCGACTACGGGTTCGACCCCGACGCCCAGCGCGTCGTCGACGCCGTGCGGGCGTCGATGTCGATCCCGTTCTTCTTCCGACCGGTTCGCCACGACGTCCCGGCGGCGACCTTCGAGGGCGTGTCGTACCCGCCCGGGACCGTCACCTGGGTCGACGGCGGCCTGCTGTCGAACTTCCCGGTCGAGGTGTTCGACCGATCGGACGGCTCGCCCGCCCGTTGGCCGACGCTCGGCATCAAGCTGTCGGCCCGCCAGCTCGTCGTCCCGCCTCCACGTCCGCAACACGGCGCGCTCGACGAGGCACTCGCCTGCGTGCGCGTCGCGATGGACAACGCCGACCGCTACTACCTCACGCCGGCCGAGGTGGCGCGGACGATCTTCGTCGACACCGACCACGTCTCGGCCACCGACTTCCACATCTCCGCCGAGCAGCGCCAGACGCTGTACGCCAACGGCCAGCAAGCGGCGAGCGAGTGGCTCACCGCTCGACGATGAGGCGGTCGCCCTCGAACTGACGGCGATCTGGTCACCCACGTTCTCGATATCGGGCTCTTACTGCTCCATCCGTGGGTCGTCGACGAGTCCTGGCGCGGCGACGTCACGGCTGTTTGCCCTGAAGTGGTCGAGGTCGGCCCGTCGCGCCGGGTGCAGCCCGGACCGCCGCCATCTGGTCACTCTGCGTCTCAACGCCCGATCTGGTCACTCTCGTTCTCGATATCGAGAACGAGAGTGACCAGATTGACCCTTTCCGACGTCACGCGCTGGATC
This sequence comes from Ilumatobacteraceae bacterium, assembly GCA_963719295.1. Taxonomy (GTDB): domain Bacteria; phylum Actinomycetota; class Acidimicrobiia; order Acidimicrobiales; family Ilumatobacteraceae; genus Desertimonas. The sequence goes on along the minus strand of CAVRBV010000026.1, from coordinate 177,186 downwards.
GGGGTGACGTGGGCCGAAGGTTCGAGGCGGCTGGCTCGGGACGCGGGTGCGAGGCGGGCGTGGTGCCCGGTCGGGCCGTTTCGTCCGCGAAACGACGTCTCCCACCACTCGTTTCTCGGACCGAGCGAGACACGACGCCGACGTCGACCCGAGTGAACCCGTTCGGGCGCTTTCGATCGACTTCGGCGATCAGCAACAGGCCGACCGCGCGACGGCTCGGTGAGCTGCTCCTTCATCGCTCTTGCAACCGTGACCACGCCCCCGCTCGAACACGTCCGGACCCACGGATCACCCACGTTCTCGATATCGAGAACCACAGTGACCAGATCGCCGTTTGCGGACCAGACCCTTTGCTTTGTGGCGTGGCGGCTTGCCTGTCTTCGTCTCCGCCCCCTGTTTGCCCCTGTCCCTCCCCCTTCTGTCTTCCTCTCGTGTTCGTGAAGACGACACGGGTGAGGCGGGGCAACAAGACCTACGAGTACCTGTCGTTGGTGGAGCGATCCGCGATGGCGACGCTCGGGCATCACGTGTTGTTCCGCCTCGGCGAGGCCGAGGCGTTGCGTTCGAGCGGGGAGTTGGATCGGATCATCACGGCGCTTGCGGGCCCACGCCGCAGGACCGCTGGCTGGCCGTCGACGAGCTGGCCGCCGACACTGCGCTTGGCGGTGGGGGCGGTTGCCGCCGTGCGGCCGCTGTGGCACCGGTTGGGGTTGGACGCCTGGTTCGCCACGGTGGGCGCCGAACGGGCGCCGAAGTGTTGGAGCACGCGGTGCTGGCCATGGTCGCCAACCGGTTGGCGGCCCGTGTTCGAAGCGGCGCCTGCCCGAATGGGTGGAACCGATGTGGTGATGCCGGTCGGGTTCGAGGCACCGTCGCTGGAGCAGTACTACCGAGCTCTCGACGCGGTGGCCGACACCAAGGACGCCACCGAGGCTCACCTGTACGCGGCTCACCGATCTCGCCAACTTGGATCTGCGCCTGGTCTGCTACGACCTCACCTCGACTTACTTCGAGGGCTCACCGCGACCGTCGGCCCGGTTCCCGTCGCGGCGTTCGGGCATTCACGTGATCACCGCTCCGACCGGCCCCAGGTGGTGATCGGCCTGTTGTGCACCGGCGACGGCATCCCCGTCGCCCATCACGTGTTCGCCGGCAACACCGCCGATGTGTCCACCCTGCCGGCCGTGCTGGAGGACCTGCAGGACCGGTTCGGGTCGGCCCCATCTGCATCGTCGCCGACCGGGGGCTCATCTCCCAGGAGAACGTGAAGTGGTCGCCGGCTGCGGGTTTGACCACGTCATCGCCACCCGGTTGCATCGCGACCCGACCTGCGCCGAAGCTCTGCTGGCGGCGTCGGACCGCAGGCCGGTGGGTGCCCGTCCCCTGACGCCATCTGCGGGCCTGGACGTCACGCTCGCCGACGGGCGCCGCGCCGTGGTGGTGGCCGTCTTGAACGCATGGCAGCGCGACACGCGCGCACCGCCGAACTCGTCGCCCGCACCGAAGCCAAGCTCTTGGCCTTGGAGGGCGGGTGCGAGACGGCGGCTCGTCGACGCCGGCAAAATCGGCCGGCCGCTCAACGCATCCTCGGCGCCTCTCCCGTCGCACGCCTCTTCGACGTCGAGATCGCCAAGGGCCGGTTCCTCTACCACTACGACGAAGCCGCCTTCGTCTACGAAGATCTCCTCGCCGGCCGCTACGTCCTCGTCACCTCGCTCACGTCGGACCAAGCCTCCACCGCCCAGGTGGTGATGGCCTACCGGTCGTTGCCGAGATCGAACACCGCTTCCGGATCCTCAAAGACTTCCTGCATCTACGTCCCGTGCGTCACTTCACCGAACGACGCGTCCGCGCCCACGTCGCCGTGTGCGTCTACGCCACCATCATCGAAGCCCTCATCGCTGCTGCCCTTCGCCCCGCCAACGTGCGCGACCCCGACCTTCCCAACCAGCACCTCACCTGCCCCGGGCCCTACGCGAACTGCACACGTCCGCGCCGTCACCCTCACCGCCGGCGGCGCACCCTCGAGCTCATCACCCGTCCCAACGCCCTCCAGGCACGCCTCCTCAACGTGCTCGACGTCGACACCACCGGCTGGGACCGCCCCTACCTCACTGACACCCCTCCAGCCCGCATCGGGCCCATGTAGTACAACATCACCCCCACGCGACCCCACCACCAGGCCATTCGCGCCGACCCCGCCAAACTCGGGCCAGAGTGATGGCGTGGATGCCGACGCTTATGACGACTACACCCGCCGGCTCGTACGGTGGGCCGAGCGCCGATCGGACGTGCTCGGGGTGGTGGCCCTCGGCTCGACGGCCTCGACCGACCACCGGCCGGACCGCTACTCCGACCACGACCTGTTCGTGGTGACCGTCGACGGAGCGGCCCAGGCGCTGCGCGACGACGTCGGCTGGCTCCCCGACGCCCACCGCATCGCCCTGTGCCACACCGAGACCCGCCACGGCCGGGGTGTCGTCTACGACGACGGCCACGTGGTCGAGATCGCCGTGTTCGAGCCCGGTGAGCTGCACGTCTGTCGCGTCAACGCCTACCGTGTGCTCCACGACACCGGCGACGTCGCCGCGTGGATCGCCGCGCTGGCGTCGACGACCACCGCCGCCCAGGTCGCGGCCGACCTCGACGGCACCGAGCGATTCGCCGCGTTCGTGCAGCAGATGATCGTCGGCATCAACCGCGACGGCCGCGGCGAGCATGTCTCGGCCAACGCCCGCCTGCGCGGCCAGGCGCTCGAACTGCTGGCGTCGCTCGTCCGCGACCTCGTCCCGGCCGAACCGGACGCGGCCGTCGACAACCTCGACCCGCAGCCGGCGCTTCGAGCTCGCCCACCCGAAGATCGGTCGCCGGCTCGTCACGGCGCTGGACGGTCCGCTCGACGGCCTGGCCGGCGAGCTCCTCGCGGTGCTCGAGGAGCACGTCGTCCCGCGTCTAGAGATCGACACGTCGCGGCCGCTCGCCGCCCTCCACCGTTCTCGGCGACCCGTCGATGCCGAACAAGAACCGTTCGCCCGGCGGAGCCGACGAGTTAGGATTCGCCGCGCCACGATCGACGGTCGACGACGATGATCGACGGTCGCCTGACGACCGAGATGTCCGGTTGCCGAGCCGCCGCACGGCGCCACAGAACGAGGGGCAGATACATGGAGCGCGAGCACCGCCGGGTTCGTCGCCATTTGGGCTGGCTGATCGCCGGCGCTGGTCGGGGTGACGATGCTCGTCGCCGCGCCCGCGGCCCTGGCCGTCGTCGACACGACCGAACCGGTCGCGTCGACGACGACGACCCGCCCCACCACCGACCACCGCGACGACGTCGCCGGCCGCCACGACCGACTCCAGCGCCGCCGTCGGAACCGATAAGCACCGAGCCGTCGGCCTCCACCGAGCCGGCCGACACGACCGACACGGCCGATACGACCGAGTCCGCAGCCTCCACCGAGTCCGTCAGCCTCCACCGAGCCCGTCGCCACCGAGCCGGCGAGCAGTGCCCCAGCCGACACGACCGCGACGGTGCCGACCAGCGAACCTCCGGCGTCGTCGGTCACGCCGGACTGCACCCCGCTGGTCGACGGCGACGGACCCGTCACCGTGCCGGCCGGATGCGCGCTGCCGGCACCGTCGGTGGCGGCCAACCCGTCGCTCTCACCGACGTGCGGCGTGACGGTGACCGTCGTCGTCGACCGCTCGGCGTCGGTCGACGCCGGGGCCGTGCGCACCGCCCTCACCGCGCTGGTCGACGCGCTGAGCGGCACCGGAGCGACCGTGTCGCTCGTCGACTTCTCCGACAGCGCCGCCGAGCGCATCGCCGCGACCGAGCTCGACGACTCGACGCGAGGTGCGTTCGACGGCTACATCGCCGGGTTCTCCACCGGTGGGTCGAGCAACCTCGGCGCCGGGCTGGCCGCCGCCGCAGCCGCGTCGGCCGACCTCACCCTGGTCGTCACCGACGGTGTCGCCAACGCCGCAGCAGTACGACCCCGGACGCGGCCTTGACGTTCGCGGCCGCCCAGGCCAACGCGCTGAAGGGCGCGGGTAGCCACGTCTTCGCGATCGGCGTCGGCGCCGCCGACACGGTCGGGCTGGCGGCGATCACGGGCGGCGCCGCGGGCACGGACGTGGGCACCGCCGACTACAGCGTCGGCAACGCCGGCGCGGTCGCCGACAGCCTGAACGCCCTCGCCACCGACGACTGCGCCGTTGTGGCGGCGGCCGATGTCGGGCTGCTCGCCGCCGCCACCGACTTCCCCAACACCGGCGCGATCGCGATACCGGCGCACGGGCTCACCGACCAGATCGGCCCCGCGTCTCCGTACCCGTCGACGATCACCGTCAGCGGGATGACGGGCCTCGTCACCAACGTCGCCCTGCACCTCTTCGGCGTCAGCCACGGTTCCATCGCCCGACATCGACATGCTGCTGGTCGGGCCGGGCGATCAGAACCTGATCGTGATGTCGGACGTCGGCAACGCCGAACACGCGGTCACGGCCTCACAACGCCAACATCACCTTCGACGATTCCGCGCGGGTGTCCGCACCGGCGAGCGGCATCATCACCGGCACCGTGACCTACGAGCCGACCAACAACAGCAACGGCCCGGCGGACTCGTTCCCGGCGCCGGCGCCGACGCCCAGCGCGCAACACCACGCTTGTCGGGTGCGTTCAGCGGAGCCACACCCCAACGGGACATGGAGCCTCTACATCGTCGACGACGCCAGCGGCGACGTCGGCAGCATCAGCGGCGGCTGGAGCCTCACGATCACCACCGAGGAGGCGGCTGTGCCACCACCACCACGATGACGGCCGCGCCCAACCCTTCGCTGACCGGAAACCTCGTGACGTTCACCGCCACCGTGCGCGTCGGCGCCACGCCGGTCACCGCCGGGCACCGTCACGTTCACGGACGGCGCTGCGTCCCTCGGTGCACCGGTCAACCTCAACGCGTCCGGCCAGGCGGTGTTGACCACCAGCGCGCTCGCCGAGGGCACCCACCTGGTCACCGCCACCTACAGCGGAGCTAGCGGGTTCCTTCACGAGCAACGGCAACGTCAGCCAGATCGTCGACACGCCGACGACCACGCCGGCGCAAGGCCAGTTCTGCAACACCGGCCCGATCGCCGGACCGGGGCGGCCACGGGATTCGCCGGGATCGCGACTCCGTACCCGTCGCGCATCACGGTGAGCGGCGCCGGCGACGCCACCACGCTCGTGACCGTGCAGCTCGGCGGCGTCACCCACCAGCTGCGCACCGACTTCGACATCATGGTGGTCGCACCGACCGGCCAGAACCTGATGCTGATGAGCGACGTCGGCGACATACCGCCGACGGCCGACGCGGCGCCACACTCACGTTCGCAGACAGCGGAGGTGGCACTATCCCCGCCACCGGCCCGCTGGTCATCGGGGACCTACCATCCGACGGACAACGACTCCGACGGGCCGGACGCGGCGTTCCCGGCTCCGGCTCCCGCCACCTCGACGGCCACGGCGCTGTCGACGTTCAACGGCCAGAACCCGAACGGCGTCTGGCAGCTGTTCGTGCTCGACGACGCCAGCGGTGACAGCGGTTCGGTCGGCGGCGGCTGGTGCCTGAACGTGAGCACCGCCGCGCCCACGACGACGGCGCTCACCTCGTCGGTCAACCCGTCGACCTTCGGCCAGTCGGTCACGTTCACGGCGACCGTCTCCAGCGGGGCCACGGTCAACGCCGGGACGGTCACGTTCAAAGACGGCGCCACACACACTCGGCGTCCCGGTGACGGTGAACGCCTCCGGCGTGGCGACGCTCACCACGTACGGCGCTCACCGTCGGCTCGCACAGCATCACCGCCACGTACAACGGCACCACGGCGTTCCAGACGAGCACGAGCTCGCGGTCACGCACAGGTGTCCAACAGGCACCGACGTCGACAGCGCTGGTGTCCTCGCTGAGCCCGTCGATCTTCGGAGAGAGCGTCACGTTCACGGCCACGGTCACGAACGGCGCCGACCCGGTGACGACGGGGACGGTCGAGTTCACCGACGGCGCCACCAGCCTCGGCGCCCCCGTCCCGCTGGACGCCAACGGCCAGGCGACGCTCACCACCTCGGCGCTCGCCACCGGCACCCACACGATCACCGCCACCTATTCCGGAACCGCCGAGCTCGCCACCAGCACCGGCTCGGTCGTGCAGGTCGTCACCGACGCTGACACCACGACCGCGCTCACGTCGTCGGCGAACCCCTCGATCTTCGGGGAGGCGGTGACGTTCACCGCCACCGTCACGGTGACGAACGGGCCGTCGGCCGGCCCGGCCGACGCTGGCACGGTCACCTTCACGGACGGCGCCACGCCGCTCGGCGTCCCTGTCCCCGTGAACGGCTCCGGCCAGGCGACGCTCACCACCTCCAGCCTCACCGTCGGCACGCACACCGTGACCGCCACGTACGGCGGGGCGACCGGGCTGGGCGTCAGCGAAGGCTCGGTCCCGCAGGTCGTGTCGAACGCCGACAGCGCGACCGTGCTCACGTCGTCGTTGGACCCGTCCAACTTCGGGACAACCGGTGACGTTCACCGCGACGTCACCATCACCAGGGTCCGCAACGCCGGCCCGGCGACCACAGGATCGGTCACCTTCGCCGACGGCGGCACGAACCTCGGCACCGTCGCCCTCGATGCGTCCGGCCAGGCGGCGCTTACGACGTCCACCGCTCGCCGTCGGCACCCACCGATCACCGCGACGTACAGCGGCGCGACCGGAATCGCCGAGAGCAGCGTCGGCTCGACCAGCACGTCGACGGGGTGGCCGATGCCGGCGGGCCTACGCGATCACCGAAGGTGATCCGCCTCACCCTTGATGGCACGGCCTCGCTCGCCGGTGCCCGGGGCGACGTACTCGTGGGACGTCAACGACGACGGGACCTTCGGCGACGCCACCGGGGGCCACGCCGACGCTGTCGTGGGCCGACCTCGAAGTGCTCGGTCTCGACGGCGACTCCGCACGCCCGACACCGTGACCCTGCAGGTCACCGACGTCCTGACGTTCACGGCGGTCACGCCGCTCACGCATCGCCAACGTGGCGCCGACCGCCACGTTCGCCAACGACGGCCCGGTGGCCGAGGGCTCCACCGCCACCGTCACGTTCAGCGGGCAGGACGACCCGTCGTCGCAGGACCTGCTGTGCTCCGCTACAGCTACGACTTCGACGACGACGGCACGTTCGAAGTGGTCGACAGCGCGTCGGACTCGGCGGTGGTGCCGGCGTCGTTCCTGCCCGACGGCCCGGCGACCTACACCGTCCACGGTCGCATCGCCGACGACGACGGCGGGTCGCTCGACCTCAGGACCGACATCGACGTCACCAATGCCGCGGCGACGGTGATCATCACCGGGCCGTCCACGGCGACCGTCGGCGTGCCGGTGACGCTGAAGGTCGGCGCCGACGATCCGTCGCCGGGCGACAGCTTGGGCACGTTCGCTTTCACCGTCGACTGGGGCGACGGCAGCCCGATCGTCAACGCCAGCGGGCCGGCCGATCCCCCGGTGACGCACACCTACACCACGCCCGGGACGTTCACGGTCACCGCCACGGTGACCGATCCGGACAACTCGACGAGCGACCCGCTGTCGTTCGCCATCACGGTCGCCCCGGCGGCCACCACGACTACCACGACCATCGCCACGACGACCACGCTGGCGCCGACGACCACGCTGTCTGCAACGACCACGATCGCGTCGACCACCACCACGATCGCGCCGGTCACCACCACGACGGTGGCGCCAGGACCGACGACGACCGCTGTCGGCGGTACCGGCCTGCCGCGCACCGGCGCCGCCTCGTCGAACGTGCTCCTCGTCGGCCTCGCCCTACTCGGAGCGGGAACGGCCCTAATGGCGACGACGCGGCGGCGCCGGAATTCGACCGGCTGAGCGGCCGCCACCACTACGCTCGCCCGCGCTGTCGCCGCCGCGCCAGCAACTACAAAGGAAAGGACGTTGGATGGAACCGATTCTCGGCTCGATCACGTTGTTCGCGTTCGACTGGGCGCCCGTTGGATGGGCGCGCTGTGACGGAACGCTGCTGTCGATCTCCAGCAACACCGCGCTGTTCTCACTGCTCGGCACCACCTACGGGGGCAACGGTCAGACCACGTTCGCGCTGCCCGACCTCCGCGGCCGCGCCCCGATCCACGACGGATCCGGACCGGGACTGTCGCCGAAGGACATCGGCCAGGTGGGTGGGGCCGAGAGCGTCACGCTCACCGCGGCCAACGTGGCACCGCACACCCACGCCGTGTCGGCGACGGCCACGTCGGCGTCGAAGAGCCCATCGGGATCGGTGCCGGGCTACACCGACGGGGGCTCGTCCTACGGCACGTCCGACGGCACGACGATGGCCCCGGCCATGATCCAGCCGAACACCGGTGGCCCGACGCCCATCAGCACCGAGTCGCCGTACCTGGCGATGAACTACTGCATCGCCGTCGAGGGCATCTACCCGTCGCGTCCGTGACCGATCGTCGATGAGCGTCGCCCGGCCCGTTCGGGCCGGGCGACCGACCGGCCGGCGCCGCCCTCAGAAGCCCTGGGCCAGGCGGTAGTACGCCTGGTTCCAGCGCAGCTCATTGGCGAAGGCGCGGGTGGTCGTGTGCTCGTCGATCGTCACCAGCTCGGTGCGCAGGATCTCGGTCAGGTCGTTCACCATCTCCGCGTCGACGGCGGTCGAGAGCGTGGTGTGGTGGGGACCGCCGCTGCGCAACCACGACTCGAGGGCCGTGGCCATGTCGGGTCGCGGCCGCCAGACGGCATGGGCGACGGGGAGCTTCGGCATCGGCTCGTCCGGCTCGATGATGTCGATCTGGTTGAGCACGAACCGGAAGCGCTCCCCGAGGTCGGCGAGCCCGACGACGATGCCGGAAGCCGCGTCGGCGGTGAACACGAGGCGCACCGGGTCCTCGCGCCCGCCGATGCTCAGAGGGTGGACCTCGAGGCGGGGCACGGCCGAGGTGATCGACGGGCACACCTCGAGCATGTGCGCGCCGAGGACCTTCGGCTCGCCGGGGCCGAAGTGGTACGTGTAGTCCTCCATGAACGACGTCCCGCCGGGGCGGCCGCGACCCATCGCCTTCAACGTGTGCACGCAGGGCGGCCGTCTTCCAGTCACCCTCCCCACCGAAGCCGTAGCCGTCGGCCATCAGGCGCTGCACGGCCAGACCCGGGAGTTGGCGCAGGCCGCCGAGGTCCTCGAAGTTGCTCGTGAACGCCCCGTACCCGCCGGCGACGAGGAACTGACGGAGGCCGACCTCGATGCGGGCGCCGACGCGGAGGGCGTCGGCCCGCGCGCCGCCGGGGCGCAGCTCGGCCGCCACATCGTAGCGCTCGAGGCACTCGGCCACGATCGCGTCCACCAGGCTGTCGTCGGCGGCCTCGACGGCGGCGACGAGGTCGTTGACACCGTACGTGTTGACCGACACGCCGAAGCGGTGCTCGGCCTCGACCTTGTCGCCCTCGGTGACCGCGACGTTGCGCATGTTGTCGCCGAAGCGCACCAGGCGCAGCGTCCGCAACGCCCGTGCGCCCCGGGCGGCGAGCACCCAGGCACCGACGCGGCGCCCCACCTCGGGATCGGACACGTGGCCGGCGACGGTCTTGCGCGCCACGCCGAGACGAGTCTGGACGTGGGCGAACTCCCGGTCGCCGTGGGCGGCCTGGTTGAGGTTCATGAAGTCCATGTCGATGGTCGACCACGGCAACGCCTCGTTCGCCTGCGTGTGCAGGTGGAGCATCGGCTTGCGCAGCTCGTCGAGACCGTGGATCCACATCTTCGCCGGCGAGAACGTGTGCATCCACGTGATCACGCCGAGGCAGCCGTCGTCGCCGTTGGCATCGAGCAGGGCGCGCCGGATCGCCGCCGACGTGGTGAGCACCGGCTTCCACACGAGCGACACGTCCGGTCCGAGGGCGACCCCGAGGCGCTCGACGATCCCGCGCGACTGCACCTCCACCTGGGCCAGCGTCTCGGGCCCGTACAGGTCCTGGCTCCCGGTCAGGAACCAGACGTCGCCGGTAACGGCGGGCGGGCCGCCCGCCAGGCTGTCGGGTAGCGCGGTGGTCATGGGATCATCCTCTCTCGCTCGCGAGCGACGAGGCGCCAGCGCAGGAGCGGCCAACAGCTGCGCAGGCAGTTCACGGCGTGGCCGGAGAGCGGCCTCACGTGTGCTCCTCGTGGTCCGGCGCGACGCGCTGGCCGTACTCGTGCTGGTAGCGGCGGTGCAGGGCGTCGACGGCGGCGGGCTCGATCGGGATCGGTGCGCCGAGCTGACGGGCGATGTGCACGGTGCGGGCGACGTCCTCGCACATCACCGCCGCCTTCACCGCCTCACGCGCCGTCGCTCCGATCGTGAACACGCCGTGGTTCTGCAGCAGCACCGCCTTCGAGCGGTGCACGCCCAGCGTGGCGACGACCGCCGCGCCGATCTCCTCGTTGCCGATGCGGGCGAACGGTGCACAGGGGATCTCGCCCCCGAACTCGTCGGCCATCGCCGTCAGCACGCACGGCACGGCCTCGCCCCGACTGGCCCACGCGGTCGCGTACGTCGAGTGGGTGTGCACCACCGCTCCGATCGCCGGGAGGTGGCGGTAGATGTACGCCGACGCGGCGGTGTCCGACGACGGGCGGTGATCGCCTTCCACGACGTGGCCGTCGAGGTCGCACACGACCATGTTGGCCGCCGACAGCTCGTCGTAGGCGACCCCTGACGGCTTGATCACGAGGAGGTCCGCGCCGGGAACGCGCGCCGAGATGTTGCCCGCCGTCCACACCACGAGGCCGGAGCGGACGAGCTCGCCGTGGAGGGCCGCCACCTCGGCGCGCAGCCGGGTGATCGCGTCGGCGACGTTCACCGGTGCACCGTCACCTGGCCACGACGGCGGCCGCCTCGCGGCGGATGCGCTTCAGCGTGTGCATGACGTCGCTGCCGCCGCGGCCGAAGTGGTCGCTCAGCGCGGTGTACTCGGCGAACAACTCGTCGTAACGGTCGGCGTCACCGGAATTCGGCACGTACACGGCGCGGTGGACGCGACCCATCGCGTCGGCCGCCGCGGGAACGTCGGGGTAGGCCCCGGCGGCCACCGCAGCGTGGATCGCCGACCCGAGCGCCGGACCCTGCTCCGAGCCGATCACGGAGAGCGCCAGACGCAGGACATCGGCGTAGATCTGCATCAGCACCGGGTTCTTCGTCAGCCCGCCGGCCACGATGTATTCCTCGACCGGAACTCCCGATGCGGTGAGCGTTTCGACGATCGTGCGGGCCCCGAAGGCCGTGGCCTCCATCAGCGCACGGTACACGTCTTCGGGCCGCGTGGTGACGGTCAGGCCGACGACGAGGCCGGACAGCTCATGGTTGACGAGCACCGAGCGGTTGCCGTTGTGCCAGTCGAGGGCGAGCAGGCCGTGCTGACCGACGGCCTGCGCGTCGCCGAGGAGCGAGAGGTGATCGTGGACGCTGACGCCTCGTCGTACGGCCTCGTCGTGGTACGCCGCGGGCACGCCGGTGTCGACGAACCAACCGAACAGATCACCGACCCCGCTCTGACCGGCCTCGTAGCCCCACAGCCCATCCACGATCCCCCCGTCGACGACACCGCACATGCCGGGTGCCTCGCGCAGCTGCTCGCCGTTGACGACGTGACACGTCGAGGTGCCCATGATCGCGACGAGTTGTCCCGGGCCGACCGCCCGGGCGGCCGGCGCGGTGACGTGGGCGTCGACGTTGCCGACGGCGACGGAGATGCCCTCGACGAGACCGAGGCGGGCGGCCATCTCGGCGGTGAGCGAGCCGGCGCGGTCGCCCAAGCGGCCGATCGGTTGGTCGAGCTTGGTGTCGACGAAGTCGACGAACGCTGGGTCGACCTCGGCGAGGTACTCCCGACTCGGGTAGCGGCCGTCCTGGAGGATGCCCTTGTACCCGGCCGAGCAGGCATTGCGCACGTACTCGCCGCACAGCTGCCACACGATCCAGTCGGCGGCCTCGACCCACCGGTCCATCGTCCGGTACACCTCGGGGTCGTCGCGCAGCAGCTCGAGCGCCTTGGCGTACTCCCACTCCGACGAGATCAGCCCGCCGTAGCGCGCCAGCCACGGCTCGCCGCGACCAGCGGCGACCGCGTTGATGCGATCGGCCTCCGGCTGGGCCGCGTGGTGCTTCCACAACTTCACGAACGCATGCGGCCGATCCTTGTACTCGGCGAGGTGCGACAACGGCGTCCCGTCGGCGAGCGTCGGGACCATCGTGCAAGCGGTGAAGTCGGTGCCGATGCCGATCACCTCGCCGGCGTCGACCCCCGAGTCGGCGAGCGCACCGCGCACGGCGGCCGTCATCGACTCGACGTAGTCGTCGGGATCCTGCAGCGCCCAGTCCGGCGGCAGCGGCTCGCCCGACGTCGGGAGGCACTGGTCGATCACGCCGTGGCGGTAGGCGTGCACCGCCGTACCCACCTCCTGGCCGTCCTCGACACGCACGACCACCGCACGCGCCGTGAGCGTGCCGAAGTCGACGCCGATCACGTACCGGCCCCCGAACCGAACGGGCATCGCCACCGACTGTGAACGTTCACAGTCGGTCTGTCAAGTCCCTTGACTTGCCCGGCTGTGAGCGTTAACAATCGTCGCACGGGCCGCTCGGTCCGTGGTCGACAGCGGGGAGCCGTGGGGGGACGCGTCGGGGCACATCGGGGTGCAGTCGAGGACGCCCGTACGTACGAACCGACCCGCATGTCGGCACCATCCAGGGCCGCAAGCGTGGCTAGCAGACGAATGGAGACCATCCTGTCGTGGCTGCCGTGTGTCTCATCCAGTCGCCCGAGGCGCGCACGCTCGTTCGATGGGCGGTGCGGCGGGATGCGCCGTCTCATGCCGCGCCGCCGAGCCGCTCCCCGATGTCACCGAGCTCGTCGACGTCGCCAACTCTGCGCAACGCGCGTCATGACCGCCACCGTACTCGGCGCCCGCAAGCCCTTCGCCCGCTCGTGGGGCCGCTACCTGCCCGTCATGGCCACCGGAACGCTCCTGCTCGTGGCCATCGGGATTGGTGGCCTGCTCTACGACAACTTCGTGACGGGTCAGGTGCTGGCCAACATCCTGATCAGCAATTCCCACCTCATCGTGCTCGCCGTCGGCATGACGTTCGTGATCCTCACTGGCGGCATCGACCTGTCGGTCGGCGCCGTGGTCGCGCTGTCGGCGATGATCGCCGCCAAGCTGATGGCGGGCGGCTGGCCGGCGGCCGCGGCGATCCCGGTCGTGCTTCTCGCCGGGTCGGTGCTCGGGCTGCTCGTCGGATTGCTGATCCACTACTTCCGCATTCAGCCGTTCATCGCCACGTTGGCGGCGATGTTCCTCGCCCGCGGCCTGTGCTACGTGATCTCGATCCAGTCGATCCCCATCCACGATGCGTTCTTCGTTCGCATGTCGCGCACGAGGGTCACGGTGCTGCCGAACACGACCGTCACCATCGGGGTGCTGATCGCACTCTCGACGGTCGCCATCGCCTTCTTCGTGCTCCACTACACCAGGTTCGGACGCACCGTCTACGCGATCGGCGGCAACGAGCAGTCGGCCGTGCTGATGGGCCTGTCGGTGCCGCGCACCAAGATCGCCGTGTACGTGATCAGCGGCTTCTGCGCGTCGCTCGGCGGCATGCTGTTCACGTTCGACTCGGTGCAGTCGGGCAACCCGCTGCACGCCATCGGCATGGAGCTCGACGCCATCGCTGCCGTCGCCATCGGCGGTACGTTGCTCACCGGTGGATACGGCTTCGTGCTCGGTTCGCTCCTCGGGGTCCTCGTCATCGGCACGATCTCGTCGATCATCCGCTTCAGCGGCAACCTCAACTCGGGCTGGACGCGCATCTCCAGCGGTTTGCTCGTGCTGGCGTTCATCGTGATGCAGCGCGTGATCACGCTCGGGCGCGACCGCCGTGCATGACGACATCGCCACGCCGCGGCCACCCGGGATGCACGACGTCGCCCGTCTGGCCCGGGTGTCGCACCAGACGGTCTCGCGGGTGCTCAACGGCCACCCGCACGTGCGCCCGGCCACCAAGCAGCGGGTGCAGCAGGCGATCGCCGAGCTCGGTTACCGCCGCAACGCGGCGGCGCGCTCGCTCGTCACGCGACGGTCGGGTGTGATCGGCCTGCTCACACCCCGCACGGAGCTGTACGGCCCGACCAGCTCGATGGTTGCCGTCGAGGTGGCCGCGCGCGAAGCCGGCTTCTTCGTCAGCCTGGCGAGCGTCGCCGACACGTCGGCGGCGGCCCTCGGAGCGGCGGTCGAGCACTTCAAGGATCAGGCGGCCGAGGCGGTGGTGCTGATCGCCCCGGAGTTCGAGTGGCTCACGGCGGCGCGCATCGTGGCGAACGACATCCCCGTCGTCACGATGTGCGCCGACACGGGTGTGACCCGGCCGTCGCTCGTGGGGGTCGCGATGGACAATCGGGCCGGCGCCCGCATGGTGACCGAGCACCTCGTCGAGCTCGGTCACCGCAGCGTGGCGTTCGTCGCCGGGCCGGCGACGTCGTCGGAGGCGAAGGGCGCGGTGGGGCTCGTGGCGCGACGTGATGACCGACGCCGGCCTGGCCGCCGACCGCTGCTACGCCGGTGACTGGAGCTCGTCGAGCGGTTACGAGGCAGGGCGTCGCCTGGTGGGCGAAGGACCCCCCACTGCGGTGTTCGCGGCCAACGACCAGATGGCGCTCGGGGTGATCGCCGCGCTCACCGAGGCCGGGCTCCGCGTTCCGGGCGACGTGTCGGTCGCCGGGTTCGACGACGTGCCGGACGCCGCCTACTTCACGCCCTCGTTGACCACCGTGCACCAGGACTTCGGGGCGCTGGCGTCGCGCTGCGTGGCCGTGCTCGAGCGCATCCTGCGCGGCGAGTCGGCGCGCGGCGCACGCATCCGCCCCGAGCTGGTCGTGCGGGCCAGCACGGCGCCGCCGCCGCGCTGACCGGCCCGCTGACCGTGCCGACCAATTTGCGTCGATCCTTGCGAAGGCGCTACCGAATCGTTACGGTTCGGTGACGACAACCACGGTGTGATCGACGGCGGGGTCGCTCCAGCGAACGAGAGGCGCCCATGGCACCACCTACCCCCCAACGACACCTTGGCCGGCTGATCGCCACCGCGATCGGGATCGCCACCACCGTGGCGCTCGTCGCAGCGGTCCCGCTCACGGCGTCGACGTCGGCCAGTGACGACAGCATCGTTCCGGCGTCGGCCGACGCCGGCGTCGTCGCCAGCGACCCCGCCGTCGCCGCGACCGACGGCGCCGGCGACGCCGCCCCGGCTACCGCCGAGGCCACCACGCCACCGGCGCCACCGGCGCCACCGGTCACCGACGCCCCCGCGGCCGCCCCAACCACACCGGCCGCGGCACCGACCACCGCGGCTCTGACCACCGCGGCTCCGACCACCGCGGCACCCGTGGCCACCGAGGCACCCGTGGCCACCGAGGCCCCCGTGGCCACCGAGGCCCCGGTGGCCACTGAGGCCCCGGTCGCCACGGCGGGCGAGTCCCCGGTGGCGACGATGGACGAGCCGGCGACCCCCAGCATCGTGGTGACCGCGGCGTCCACCGGCGCCCGGACGGCCACGGCAACGGCCGTCGCCCCCCGCACGCAGCGCTCGACCGCCACCAGCCGCTACAGCTACGGCTACGGCTGGTGGTGGTGGTGGTGGTCCTGGCACCACTACCACGGCGACGGCGACGGTCCGGGCACCAGCGAGCCTCCCTCGAGCGAACCGGCGACCACGGAAGAGCCGACCACCACCACGGAAGAGCCGACGACGACCGCGGCACCGACCACCACCGCGGCACCGACCACCACCGCGGCACCGACCACCACCGCGGCACCGACCACCACCGCGGCACCGACCACCACCACGTCGTCGAGCACCGACCACCACCGTCGGCACCGACCACCACCGCGGCACCGACCACCACCGCGGCGACCGACGACGACCACGTCGTCCAGCACCACCACGACGAGCACGACGTCCACCACGACGACGACCCTGCCGAGCGGCGGGCGTGCGTCGGGGCACCGAACACGCCGGGTGGCTCCGACGGCCGTGGCGGGTGCTTCCCGGGGCCGCACAATACCGGTCCCGCCGGTGCGGACGGCTCGCTGACGCCGTACACCGGTCCGTGCACGATCACGGTGGCGAACACGGTGATCGACTCGAAGATCATCACGCTGCGAGCTGCTGATCCGGGCGAACAACGTGACGATCCGCAACAGCCACATCACCGGTGGGGCGATCCACGGTCTCGAGCAGTGCGACGGTGCGTCGTTCCGCATCGAGGACTCGTGGATCGACAAGCGGCGATGTACTGTATCAACTGCTCGGTGGACGGTTGGAACTTCACGATCCTGCGCACGGAGATCACCGGCTCGAACCGGGGCGCCTACTGCATGCGACGTGTGCGACCATCCGCGACTCGTGGATCCACGGCACGGGCTTGGACCCGACCAGTGAATGGCATGCCTCGGCGGTGCGGGTCGAGCAGTACGCCACGCTGGTGCACAACACGTTGGCGTGCGACTACACCGGGCCGTTCAACAACAACGAGATCGGCTGTTCGGCCGACATGAGCGGCTACGCCGACTTCGCCGCGATCCACAACAACACGATCGACGGCAACCTGTTCATGGCCAACCCGATCGGCGCTCGGCTTCTGCGCCTACGGCGGCAACACCAGCCGGCAAGCCCTACTCCGATGACCCGGCGAACGGCACCTACATCGTGTTCAGCAACAACGTGTTCCAGAAGGGTTCAGCAACGGCAAGTGCGGCACCTACGGAGCCGGTCACCGACTTCGACACGAGCGGCACCGGCAACACGTGGTTCAACAACCTGTGGGACGACGGCACCCCCGTCGCCCCCGGCTGACCACCGCCGAAGTTCCCGCCGGTCTCGGTCAACCCACGTTCTCGTGATCGAGAACGTGGGTGACCGGACGGCCGGACGAGATCGGCGGGTCGACCGGATCGCGCCCGATGCGGAGGGTCAGCCGTCGGTGAGGCCGTTGTCGGCGTCGACCAGCTCGACCCAGGTACGTCCGGGGGCGATGAGGATCGGCTGCCCGTTGGCTTCGAGCGTGAACGGGTCGGTGGCGCTGGCTCGCGTCCACGTGCCGTCGACCTCGACCCCGTCGCTGTAGACGAAGGCTGTGCCGGTGCCGATGGTCTGGGCCTCGGGGCCGCCACCGGCGGCGCTCACGCCGTAGGGCACCACGAGCACGACCACGGTGTTGGCGCTGGCCTGTCCGTCGGTGAGCATGTGCGGGGCGCCGAGCTGGGAGCGCAGGAACAGCCGCTGCGTGCCGTCCCAGTCCCAGCGCACGTTGTAGTCGCCGACCATCATCTCGACGAAGGACACCGGCGTACCGGACACCGACGCCCCCGGCGCCACGTACGCGAACGCCGGGACGGCGTCACCGGAGCTCGACAGCTGTGACCACAGCTGCGACGTGTTGGCGAAGAGGTTGTGCGGCGCCGGGCGGCTGTCGTCGCGGAAGAAGCCGGGATCGCCCTCGGTGAGCAACTCGAACCCCGCCGACCCCAGGGCGGCGTTGACCCCGTCGTTGGCGCCGCTGTAGGCGAGGGCCGGATCGTTGAGGCTGAGCAGCAGGTTGACGTCCTGGGTGCGGGCCGAGCGGATCGGGCCGACGGGGTCGGCGTCCATCGAGTTGAACACGGCGGCGAAGCGCGTCGCCTGTCCCTCGACGATCTCCTCGAACACGATGTCGGCCTGGTTCAGCCCGGACTGCGGTGCGGCGTCGACGTTGTCGACCTTCACCACCAGCGCCGGACGCGGCGCGATCACGATCCCGGTGAGCGGCTGGCGCGGCACCGTCGTCGACGTGCTCGTGGTCGTGCTCGTGGTGGTCGCCGGCGGAGGCGCCGTGGCGGCCGTCGTCGCCTGCGGCGTGGTGGACGCACTGGTCGTCGGCGTCGTCGTGGCCGTGGTGGTGGTCGTCGTCGAGCTGGTCGTCGTCGAGGTCGAGGTCGAGCTCGTCGTGGTCGAGCTCGAGGTGGTCGTGGTGGTGTCGACCCCGACGCCCATGAGGGTGACCGAGAAGTCCTCGCCGTCGGACTGCGACGACGTCTGGCTGATCGTGAACGCCGACGTATCGGTCGCTGGACCCGCCGCCGTCGGCGAGAACGTGTAGTTGACCGTGCACGATCCACCGGCCGGGAGCGTGGTGCCCTGGCAGTTCTGCGAGGCGTTGAACGCCGGCGACGGTGGCGCGCCGCCGAAGATGTTGATCGGACCGAACGGCGAGCCGCCGGTGTTGGTGAGCGTCACCGAGATCGGACCACCGGTGTTGCCGATGTCGACACTGCCGAAGTCGACGGTGCTCGTGTCGATGGCGATGTCGGTGTCGACGGCGCCGGCCGACGTCGGGACCAGGGCGACCGCGGTCGCGGCGAGACCCACGAGGGCGACCGCCGCCACGATCCGGCGAGGTGCGTGCTGCATGGGCGGAGTGTTGCCGTCGTCGGCCGACCCGGCAACCGATTTAGGGCCCGTCCCGAAGGGCCATCTGGTCACCCTCGTTCTCGAAATCGACGGAACCACGGTGACCAGATCGGCCGATGAGACGGAGAGTGACCAGAGTGCGGCGATCTACCCCTGGTCGGCGGGTGGGTGCGGCGCGGAGGTCGCGACGAGACGCTCGAACACGGCCTCGTGGCGCAGCGTCGACACGTCGTACTCGTGCCCTGGCGCGGGCGGCACCACCGCCGACAGCTGCAGCAGGCGCCACCCGTCGACGAGCGCGGCGAGCCCGGTGTCGTACGGCGGCACGTCGCTGTCGCCGGTGGTCGGCCGCGACCGTCCGGTGCCGTCGTACAGCGTCCACGCGCAGACGTCGGAGTCGAGCGCCGGCGTGGCGAGGTAGAGGATCAGCACCTGCTGGCGGCGGTCGTCGGCCGACACTCACGACGGCACCGCCACCACGCCGAACCCGGCGCCCCGCGCCGCGCGGGCCACCCGCTCGTCGGTCCCGTCGACTGACACCACCTGCGGGCGCAGGGCGTTGCGGGTGAGGTAGTAGTCGAGGTCGAACTCGTCGTCGCCGGTGAGGTAGCGCCACATCCGGGCGCGGTTGACCTGTTCCATGCGACCGTCGTTGCCGGCCCACACCGGCTCGCGCAGCAACGTGGCGGTGACCGCCGGATCGTCGATGTCGTCGGTGTTCCACAAGCGGAGCTGGCGCACGGTCGGGTTCAGGCGCAGCTTGTACATCACGCGGCGGCGGTCGGAGTCGTTGCGCCGACCGGCGTGCCAGATGGCGTGGTGCAGGAACAGCACCGACCCGGCCGGGCACTGCAGGCGCACCTGCCCCGCCATGTTCTGATAGCGCCCGACGTCCATGTGGCTCACCCGCCGGAAGTGGGTACCGGGCACCACGAGCGTGCCCCCGGCGTCGGCGCCGACGGCCTCGGGGAAGTACATCATCTGCACGTCGAAGGCGTCGGTCCGCTCGTCGATCACCGCATCGGCGTGCAGCAACTGGGCCTCGCCTTGACGTGGCGGGCGGATGTGCACGTAGTGGTGATCGGCCATCGGGTTCGGGCCGACGAGGCTCTGGATCGTGCCGGCCACGTCCGGCAGTCGCACGACGTCGCCGAGCGCCGTGCCCGCCGGGTGCACGTCCGGAAGCGGCGTGCCGTAGGGAAAGGGTGCGACCCCGCGGTCGAGCTGAGCGAGCGCCCGCTGGTTGAGCTCGTCGGGCACGACGGCGTCGAGGCGCGCCATGCCGGTTGCGACGAACTCGGCCATGGCGAGCGAGGAGAGCAGGTGGTTGCGGGCGGTCGACGTCACGGGCCCGATCGTAGGAGTTCGTCGGGCGAGCGCGACGGCCCGGATGTCAGGCCAACGACGCCCCGAGCACCCCGGCGACGACCACGACCGGAACAGCGCCGTCGTTGCGCAGCGCGACGCGAGGTGCCGAGCAGTCGCTCGTGCCGGCGGGCAAGGTGCCGGCGGTGCCGAGCGACGTCGACGAGGTCGCCACCGCTCACCACCACCAGCACCGGGAACTCCGACGACACGGTGAACGTCTCCCCGGGCGCAACGACGTCGCGGACGATGTTGACGTCGCGCTGGCCGGCGCCAGGGGTGAACGCACCCGGGCCCGAGCCGCCGACGAAGGTGATCCGGTCGGCGGCGACGCCGTGGCACCGGCGGTGAACGCGCGCGGCGCGTGCCGGTGGAGCCGGCGCGGCACGTACGTGCCCTCGCCGGCGTCGAGCACCGCGAGCAGCCCGCCGGTCGCCCTGGACGAGGATGCCGTCCGGTCCGCCGGCGACCAGGAACATCGGCGGCGAGGCGCTGAACACGAACGGCAAGTCGCGGCGCCGTCGAGGTGCTCGGCCTCCCACACGAACGCTGCCGTCGGGGAACGTCACCACGCCCTGGGCGATCACCTCGGCGTGGCCGTGCGCGACCGGGCCGCCACCGCCGGCGACGACGACGGTCGGTCGCCGGTGTTGATGCCGACGATCCGCCCGGCGTGCTCGAGCTCGGCGACGTCCGGCACTCGTGGTCGTCGTCGCCGTCGTCGCCGTGGTCGACGATGGTCGACGTCGTCGAGGTGGTGGTCGTGCTGGTCGTGGTGGTGGTGGTCGACGAGTCGGTGCCGGTGCCGTGCAGCGAGATGGCGAAGCTCTCGCTGTCGACGTCGATGGTCGTCGAGCTCGTCCACGGGCCGGGCGCCGTCGGCGTGAACGTGTAGGTGAACTGGCACGACTGTCCACCGGAGAGCGCCACGCCGGCGCAGTTCTGCGAGCCTCCGAAGTTGGTCGGGTCGTTCGGCGCGCCACCGGCGTAGTTCGGCGTGAGCGAGGTCGAGCTGATGTTGGTGATGACGACGGGCACGCTGGCGGTGTCGCCGACCGCCGTGTCCGGGAAGGCGACGTCGGTCGGGGCGACCGTGAACGGGAACACCCCGTGACCAGACATCGTGATCGAGAAGTTGTCGCCGTCGATGCCGATCGTGGTCGCCGAGCTGTGGTCGCCGGGTGACGACGGCTCGAACGTGTAGGTGAACTGACAGCGTCGCGCCCGGATCGAGGGCGACGCCGGCGCAGTTCTGCGACCCACCGAAGTTGCTCGGGTCGTTCGGGGCGCCGCCGGCGAAGTTCGGCGTCTGCGTGGTGGCGCTCCCGTTGGTGATCGTCACCGCCATGCTCGCCGTCGAGCCGACGTACGTGTCGGGGAACGAGAGCGACGTCGGCGACACGGTGAAGTCGCCCGACGCCGCAGCCGCTGGTGCGTCCGCCCCGGCGACGACGCCCACCGCGCCCGCCACCAACGCCACGCACAACCCGATCCCCCGGAGACGATGAGTGCTCATGCCCATCACGTCATGCGACGCTTTGATCCAGTGGCGGCGCACCAGTGAGCCGAAGACCCGCCTGATGATTCGCTCCTTAAGACTCGCTCGCTCATACCCGGGAATCTACGTACCGTGGCCGGTCCCGACGGCGAATTCGATGCGCCGACGATCGGCCGCCGAGGTCGTCGCGGCTACGGTCATCCGGTGCCAGCAGACCCCGGTGGCGGCCTCACCGCGGCGGAGGTCGCCGAGCGAGTCGCTCGGGGTCAGGTCAACGTCACCGACGGTCACTCGACGCGCACGCTCGGCGAGATCCTGCGGGCCAATGTGCTCACCCGGTTCAACGCCATCGTGGCCTCACTCGGCGCGATCGTCGTCGTCTTCGGAGACCTCCGCGACGCCCTGTTCGCCCTCGTGATGGTCGCCAACGCGGTGATCGGGACGGCCCAGGAGTGGCGCTCGAAGCGCACCCTCGACCGGCTGGCGCTGGTGAGCACGCCGGCGGTGCGGGTGTGGCGCGACGGACAGCCCGTCGACCTCGCACCCACCGACGTGGTGCTCGACGACGTGTTCGAGGTCGGTGCCGGCGACCAGGTCGCCGTCGATGCCGAGGTGGTCGCCACCGGCGGGATGTCCGTCGACGAGTCGCTGCTCACCGGCGAGGCCGACGCCGTGGCCAAGTCCGCCGGTGACCAGCTGATGTCGGGCAGCTTCGTCGTGGCGGGAGCGGGTCGGGCCCGCGCCACGGCGGTCGGCGACGACGCCTACGCCGCCCGCCTGGCGAGCGAGGCCCGGCGCTACCACCCGCCACGCTCGGAGCTGGCCCGTGGCATCGACCGCATCCTGCAGGTCGTCACGTGGCTCGTGGTGCCGGTGGCGGCGTTGCTGTTCCTCTCCCGCTGGGTGGGCGAGGACGAGTCCTGGCGCGACTCGCTGGTGGGGTCGGTCGCCGGGGTCGTGGCGCTGGTGCCGCAGGGCCTCGTGCTCCTGCTCAGCCTGGCCCAGGCGGTGGCGGTGATCCGGCTCGGCCGCAACCGGGTGCTCGTGCAACAGCTGGCGGCGGTCGAGACCCTCGCCCGGGTCACCGTCCTCGCCACCGACAAGACGGGAACCCTCACCACCGGCGCCGTCTCGCTCGTCGACGTCCACCCGCCGACGCCGGGATCGCCGGTCGACGAGCGCGTCGCCGACGTGCTGGCGTCGATGGCCGCCGCCGACGAGCACCCGAACGCCACGATGGCTGCCATCGCCGCCGCCTACCCGGACGTGCCGGGCTGGACGGTGGACGAGCACATCCCGTTCGACTCGGCACACAAGTTCACCGCCGTCGCGTTCGGTGGGAAAGGGGTGTGGTACGTCGGCGCGCCCGAGGTGCTCGTGGCGTCCGACAGCGCGGCGATGGCCAGCGTGACGACGTTCGCCGACCAGGGGTTGCGGGTGCTGCTCCTCGCCGGTGCGCCGACGCTGGCCGCGGCCGGCGAGCTGCCCGCCGGCCTCGAGCCGGTGGCCACCGTCGTGCTGGCCGACGACATCCGTCCCGACGCCGCCGACACGATCGCCTACTTCCGGCGCGAGAACGTCGAACTGAAGGTGATCTCCGGCGACAACCCCCGCACGGTGGCGGCGATCGCCGAGCGGTGCGGCGTCCCCGGCGGCGACCGCTGGGTCGATGCGCGCACGCTCGACGACGACGAGGCGGTCGGCGCGGCGATGGACGACGTCGCCGTCTTCGGTCGGGTGACCCCGCACGTCAAGCGTTCGCTGGTGCGGGCGGCCCAGGCCGGCGGGGCGGTGGTGGCGATGACCGGCGACGGCGTGAACGACACGCTCGCGCTGAAGGACGCCGACCTCGGCATCGCCATGGGGTCGGGCACGCCGGCCGCCCGGTCGGTGGCCGAGCTGGTGCTGCTCGACGACCGCTTCGCCACCCTGCCCGGCGTGGTCGCCGAGGGGCGCCGCGTGATCGCCAACATCGAGCGTGTCGCCCGCCTGTTCGTCACCAAGACGGCATGGGCGGCCGTGCTCGCCGTGCTGACCGCGGTGTGCACGATGAGCTACCCGATCCTGCCCCGCCAGCTCACCGTGGTCGATGCCTTGACGATCGGCATCCCGGGGTTCGTGCTCAGCTTCCAGCCCAGCCACGAACCGGCGCGGACCGGGCTTCCTCCCTCGCGTCCTTCGGTTCTCGATCCCGGCTGGCGCGGTGATCGGCGTCGCCACCTTCGCCGTGTTCGCCCTCTCCCGCTCCTCGCTCGTGGATGCGTCGCGGGAGTCCGCCGAGAGCGCCGCCACGCTCACCCTGGTGACCCTCGGCCTGTGGACGCTCTACGAGTTGGCCCGGCCGCTCGACCGCGTCCGCACGCTGCTCCTCGTCGGGCTCGTCGTCGCCGCCGTCGGGGCGTTCACCATTCCCTTCGTCGCCGACTTCTTCTCGCTCGAAGTGCCTCCCGCCGACGTCGCACTCACGATCGCCGTCACCGTTGCCGCGGCGATACCCGCGATCACGGTCGGCATTCGCGCCGTTGGACCGGCGATCGGCGCCCGGGCCGCGCTGACCGGTCGGCGCCCCCCGACGCGGTAACGCTCCGTCGGGGGAGCACGAGGGGGCGGTAGCCCCTCGACCGGCGGCGCAGGCGAGCTTGCTCGCCGCCGCCAGCAGTTCTCGGTGCGGCGAAGCCGCTCAACCAGCTCGCCCGAACGGAGCGAGCGAGCGCAGCGAGCAACGCGAGCGAGGGCGAAACTAGAGCCCGCCGAGGAACCCGCCGAGCAACGCGTCCACCTCGGCGGCGCGCTCCTGCTGCGTCCAGTGCCCGCACCCGGCGAGCACGTGCACGCCCCGCATGTTCGGCACCGTGTCGGGGAAGCGCTCGATGTTGCGGCGCCCCCACAGCGTCGGACCGTCGCGATCGCCACCGACGAACAGCGCCGGCACCTCGATCGGCCGCCCGCGCATCGCCTGCAGGTCCTCCCAGTCGCGGTCGATGTTGCGGTAGCGGTTGAGCGGACCGACGAAGCCGCTGCGCTCGAACTCGTCGACGTAGACGTCGAGGTCGGCGTCGCTGAGCCACGGCAGCTCGCCGTCGGGCATGACGAACCGCGAGCGCATCTCCGTGCCCGGCGCGACGAGCGCCATGGCGCCACCGCCGAGCCCGGCGCCGTCACCCGAGCAGCTGTAGTACATCCCGGTCAGCCAGCCGCGCACGTCGCGCTCGATCTCCGCCTCGGCCACGCCCGGCTGCTGGAAGTACTCGATGTAGAACTGCTGGTCGCCGGCGAGCGAGCGGAACGCCTCCAGCGGGCGACGGCCGGTCGGCGGCGCCCAGGGCACCGACAGCCCGACGACGGCGCGGAAGCGGTCCGGTCGCAGCAGCGCAGATGTCCAGGCGATCGGCGCCCCCCAGTCGTGACCGACCACGACCGCCTCGCCGATGTCGAGCGCGTCGAGCACCCCCACGTTGTCGGCCACGTGCTGCGTCATGCGGTAGGCCTCGATCTCGGTCGGCGCGCTCGAGCGGCCGTACCCGCGCACGTCGATCGCCACCGCCCGATAGCCGGCCTCGGACAACGAGCGGAGCTGATGCCGCCACGAGTACCACGATTCGGGGAAGCCGTGCACGAGCAGCACCACCGGCCCGGCCCCGGCCCCGGCCTCGACGAGGTGGATGCGGATGCCGTTGGCCGCCACCATGCGATGCGTCGGATCGCCCATCGTCGAGAGTGTCGCAGACGCCGATACGTTCGCGCTCGATGTCTGGGCGCCTGCTCCTCGTCGAGGACGATGCGCTGCTCGCGTCGAGCCTGAGCCGGGCGCTCGCCGCCAACGGGTACACCGTCGCCGTCAGTCACACCGTGGCCGAGGCGCTGGCCGCGGTCGACGAGAGCGTCCCCGACCTGGTGCTGCTCGACCTCGGGCTGCCCGACGGCGACGGCGACGAGGTGTGCGAGCACATGGTGCGCAACCACCCGCACGTGCCGGTGATGGTCGTCACCGCACGGACCGACGAGATCGACGTGGTGGCCGGGCTCACCCGCGGGGCGGTCGACTACGTCGCCAAGCCGTTCCGCCTCGCCGAGCTGCTGGCGCGGGTGCGCTCACACCTGCGCATGGCGCGTGCCGCCGCGGCCGAGGGCGACGGGCCGGGGGGCCGCGACACGCTCGTGATCGGCGACCTCACGATCGACCGCGCCGCCCGCCGGGTGCACGTCGGCGACGAGGAGCTCGGGTTGCGACCCAAGGAGTTCGACGTCCTCGACCTCCTCGCCCGCCACGCCGGCACGGTGGTGACGCGCGAGCAGCTGATCGACGACGTGTGGGACGAGAACTGGTGGGGGTCGACGAAGACCCTCGACGTGCACATCAACAGCATCCGACGCAAGCTCGGCGAGCAGTCGGGTGACGCCAGTCGCATCGCCACGATCCGCGGCATCGGCTACCGCCTCGACGGCATGCAGCCGGACTCCGGCAGCGAGGCATGAGGAAGCGGATCCTGGCGACGATCGTCGCCGTCGCCACGCTGGCGGTGCTCGCGCTCTTCGTGCCGGCCGCCGCCAGCGTCCGCGACCACATCGAGCGCGGCGAGCTGCTGGCCCTGCAACGCGAGGCGTCGATCGTCGCCCGCCGGGTGCCGCCGGTCGGAGCGATCGACCTCGCCGAGCTGTCGCGCGACAGCGTCCACGACCTCGCCCTGTACGACCACACCGGATGTGCTGGTCGACGGCAACGGCCCGCCGACCGCCGACCCGATCGTCGCCGAGGCGCTCACCGGCGTCGTCAACGAAGGCATCGTCGAGGGCGACCTCGTGGCTGCCCTGCCGATCCGCATCGGTGACGACGGCCCCGAGTTCGTCGTACGCGTCACCGAATCGGCCGCCGAGAGCCACCACCGGGTACGGCGCGACCTCGGCATGCTCGCCCTCGCGGCCATCGCCATCATCGCCGCGGCGGCGCTCGCCGGGATCCTGCTCGCCCGGCGCCTCAGCCGTCCGATCGAGGATCTCCGCGATTGGACCGGGTCGCTCGGCGAGGCCGAAGGCGTGCCGCCGCCGCACTCGGGCATCGACGAGCTCGACACGCTCGGCAGCGCGTTGGCGAGCGCCGACGAGCGCATCCGCGAGCTGCTCGAGCGCGAGCGGGCCTTCTCGTCGCACGTCGCCCACCAGCTGCGCACACCGGTGGCGGCGATGCGCATCGCCGTCGAGGCCGAGCTCGATCGCCCCCGCGACGACCATCGCGAAGTGCTGATCGAGAGCCTCGGAGCGCTCGACCGCCTCGAGTCGACCATCGGCAGCATGCTGGCGCTCGCCCGTTCCGACCCGCGCGAGCTGGTCGAGTGCGAGGTGTCGTCCGTCGTCACCGACCACAGCGCCCGCTGGGAACCGCGCTACGCCTCGGTCGGGCGGTCGATCCGCCACCGCGGCTCGCCGGTGTGGGCGCGCGTCGACATCACCGTGATCGACCACGTGCTCGACGTGCTGCTCGACAACGCCCTCAACTACGGCGCCGGCACCGTCACCGTGTCGACGAACACGCGCGGCGAGTCGATCGAGATCGACGTCGCCGACGAGGGCTGCGGGCGCGCCACCGACCCCTTCGGAGAGCAGCGCTCCGACTCGGGCCACGGCATCGGGCTGCGCCTGGCGCGCACGCTCGCCGAGCTCGCCGCCGGCACGCTCGGCCTCGCCAGCACCTCGCCGACGGTGTTCCGGCTGACGCTGCCGCTGCGCCGCTGAGGTTTCGGCGGCGTCGGCGCGGCGATGCCGCGTGAACAGGCCCAAACGGGCACGTTCAGCCGCCTTCGCCGCGAAGACGTTTACCCAACGTTGACCTGGTGTTGACCGGGTGCTGATCGCGCCGGGCGCATGCTGGCGGGTAGAAGGGCGGAGGACCTCCGCTGACACGAAGGAAGTCCACATGATCCGCTCTGCCCTGCGGCCACCGTCACGTCGTGCGTCTACTCCCCCGGCGCCGACGCGACGGTGGCCGCGGCGTGCCCTGGGTGCGCTGGCACTCGTCGCCGTGGCCGCTGTGTGCGCCGTCCCCGCCGGCGCGCACGGCGGCCCGGCACTCGCGGCCACCACCCCCACGAGCGCGGTGCCTGTCGCCGCGCTCACGGTCACCACCCCCTTCCCCGACATCGAGACCCAGCCCGGGTCGACCGTGCGCCTCGACGTCAACGTCGCCAGCCCGACGGTGTCGCCGGTGGACATCGCCATCGATGGGGTGCCCGACGGCTGGAAGTCGACGTTGCGTGGCGGCGGCTTCGTGATCCACTCGGTCACCGCCACGCCCGACGGCTCCGGTGAAGGCCACGCTGGAGCTCGACGTCGCCACCGACGCCCCCGCCGGGGACTACCCGATCAAGATCACCGGCACCAGCGGCGACGACAAGTCGGTGGTCGACGTGACGATCACCGTCGCCGAGCAGGTCGACAACGGGATCCAGGTCACCGCCGACTTCCCGACGCTGAAGGGCGACGCGTCGAGCGACTTCACCTACAACCTCACGATCACCAACAACACCCCGGAGGAGCAGACGTTCACGTTCGACCCCTCCGGCCCCGAGGGGTGGACGGTGACCGCCTCGCCCACGGCGGAGGCCCGGGCCGAGACGGTGAACATCGAGGCCGGCGCCACGGGGCAGGTCCAGGTGAAGGCGACGCCGCCCACCACGGCCGAGGAGGGCTCGTACCCGATCGACGTCACGGTCACGGCGGCCAACGGAGCAACCGGCAAGATCGAGCTGACCGCCCAGATCACCGGCGCCCCCGTGCTCCAGTTGGCCACCGCCGACCAGCGCCTCGACGTGTCCGGCCGCTCCGACAGCGAGCACCGGATCCCGATGATCGTGGCGAACACCGGCACCGGCGACCTGACCGACGTCAAGCTGGCCGGCACCGCGCCCACCGGCTGGGACGTCTCGTTCGACCCGCAGTCGATCGACTCGGTCAAGCCGAACGAGACCGCCCAGGTGACCGCCATCGTCAAGCCGGCGAGCGACGCCGTCTCCGGCGACTACGCACTGACCATCCGGGCGAGCGCCGGCAGCCAGTCGTCGAGCGTCGACCTGCGCTACAGCCTGAAGGGCTCACACACCCTCGGTTTCGTGGCGGTCGGCGTGATCGTGCTGGCCTTCGCCGCCCTGGCCGCGGTGTTCTGGAAGTTCGGCCGGCGCTGATGGAGGCTGTCCTGCTGGCGTTCCCCGGCCACGCCGGCCGGCGCGCCGGCACCCTCCGCTGGCGCTCCGGGCGCCTACCCGCCCGATCGCCGGGACGCTCGCTGGCGCTCGCCGAGCGGGACCGGACGTTCTGGTGACCGCCATCACGCCGGTGCTGCGGCGCTCCGGGCCGGCGGCCGGCGACGTGATCATCCAGACGTCGGACCTCACCAAGCGCTACGGAGAACAGGATGATCCCGACGCCGTGCTGGCCGTCGACCGGCTCAACCTGAAGGTGCGGCGCGGCGAGGTGTTCGGGCTGCTCGGTCCGAACGGGGCCGGCAAGACGACGACCATCCTGATGCTGCTCGGGCTCACCGAGCCGTCGTACGGCACGGCGTGGGTCGGCGGCATCAACCCCACCCGCGACCCGTTGCGGGTGAAGTCGCAGGTGGGCTACGTGCCCGACAACGTCGGCTTCTACGAGGACCTGACCGCGAGGGCCAACCTCCGCTACACCGCCCAGCTCAACCGCGTGCCGGGCAAGGTTGCCGACGAGCGCATCGACCGCCTGCTCGAGGACGTCGGACTGAGCGCCGCCGCCGACCGCGACGTCGGCGGGTACTCGCGCGGTATGCGCCAGCGCCTCGGGCTGGCCGACGCGTTGGTGAAGGATCCGACGATCCTCGTGCTGGACGAGCCGACGGTGAACATCGACCCCGAGGGCGTGCGCGAGCTGCTCTTGCTCGTCGAGCGGTTGCGCACCGACCAGGGCATGACCGTCCTGTTGTCGTCGCACCTCCTGCACCAGGTCGAGCAGGTGTGCGACCGCATCGGGATCTTCGTGAGGGGTCGCCTGGTCACGGTCGGAACGGTCGACGAGCTGGCCGCCGACCTCGACGATCGTGTGCAGATCACCGTCGGGATCACCGGGATCGACAACCCCCGTGCCGTGCTCGAGGTCCCCGGGTGTCACGAGCGTCACGCGCGACGAGGGCCGCTGGGCGGTGGCCGCCGAGCGCGACGTGCGCGACGAGCTGGTGACCGCCATCCTCGCCGCCGGTGGAGGCCTCACCCACCTGAGCCGCGACGACGCCGACCTCGATGCGATCTACCACCGCTACTTCGGAGGCGACGGACCATGACATCATTGCGTTCCCCGGCCACGCAGGACGCCTTGCGTTCCCCGGCCACGCAGACGCCATCGTTGCGTTCCCCGGCCACGCAGGCCGCCGCTGGCCGCTCCTCGGCTGGCGCCTCGTCGCTCGCATCGGTGACGTGGTGCAGGCATGACGGCCACGACGGTGCCCGCCGACATGCCGCCCGACGAGGTGGTGGCCGACGAGGTGGCCCCACCGCGACCGACCCGCTTCCGCGGCGGGTGGCTCATCGTCGCCCGCAAGGAGTTCACCGACCACATCACGTCGGTCCGGTTCCTGATCCTGCTCGTGCTCGTGGCGCTCGCCGGGTTGGCCGCGGTGCACTCGGCGGCGGGGCCGATCCGCGCCGCCGCCGATTCGGCCACGCAGACCCCGTCGATCTACCTCTACCTGTTCACGCTGTCGCCACAGCGCGTTCCGGCGTTCCACGAGTTCCTCGGCATCCTCGGGCCGCTGCTCGGGATCGCCTTCGGGTTCGACGCGATCAACGGCGAGCGGGCCCAGGGCACCCTGCCGCGGCTGGTCTCCCAGCCCATCCACCGTGACGAGATCATCAACGGCAAGTTCGTCGCCGGGCTCGCCGCCATCGCCCTGACCCTGGCGTGTCTCATCGCCATCGTCGGGGCGTACGGCGCGTGGCGCCTCGGCATCGGCCCCTCGGCCAGCGACCTGGTGCGCATCTTCGCGTTCTTCCTCGTCGCCGTCGCCTACATCGCGCTGTGGTTGGCGCTGTCGCTGTGGCTGTCCGTCGTCTGTCGACGGGCAGCCACCGCGGCCCTGGCGGCCATCGCTCTGTGGCTCATCTTCACCCTGTTCTTCGGGCTCATCGCCGGGGTGATCGCCGACACCGCGCACGACGTGCCGGCCAACGCCACGACCGAACAGGTGCTCGACAACGCCCGCCTCGAGCTGCAGGTGCGTCGCTTCTCGCCGGACCAGCTCTACAAGGAGGCCACCGGCGTGCTGCTCAACCCGTCGCGGCAGTCGACGGGGATCGTGGTCGTCGAACAGGCCAACGGCGCCCTGCCGACCAGCCTGCCGCTCGTCGACAGCCTGGTGCTCGCCTGGTGGCAGCTCGTGGTGCTGATCGCCCTCGCCGTCGTGATGTTCGCCGCGGGCGTACATGTCGTTCATGCGCCAAGAGGTGCGCGCCTAGCCATCCGAGGCCCGATCTGGTCACTGTGGTTCTCGAAATCGGGCTGTTGTGACTGATCCGCGGGTCCTTATTCGAGCGCGGTGGTCACGGTTGCACGAGCGATGAAGGAGCAGCTCGCCGAGCCGTCGCGCCCGGTCTGGCCGGTGCTGATCGCCGAAGTCGATCGAAAGCGCCCGAACGGGTTCACTCGGTCGACGTCGGCGTCGTCGTGTCTCGCTCGGTCCGCGAAACGAGCGGTGGGAGACGTCGTTTCGCGGACGGAACGGCGCGACCGGGCGCCACGCCCGCCTCGCACCCGCGGCCCACGGGCCAGCCGCCTCGAACCTGCGGCCCACGTCACCCAGATCCAGCGCCTGACGCCGGAAAGGTCAATCTGGTCACTGTGGTTCTCGATATCGAGAATGTGGGTGACCAGATCGGCCTGTGAGACGCAGAGTGACCAGATGGCGGCGCTCCGGGCTGCACCCGGCGCGACGGGCCGATCACCGACCACTTCAGGGCAAACAACCATGCTGTCGCCGCGCCAGGACCCGTCGACGACCCACGGATCGAGCAGGAGACCTCGATATCGAGAACGTGGGTGACCAGATTGCTGTTTTGAACCCGCCGCGCCTAGCCCTCGCCTAGCCCACGCCTAGCCCTCGCCTAGCCCCAGACCTCCTGGGCCTTGGCGTACACGCCCTGGTCGTAGGAGAACTCCACCATGTTGCCGTCCGGATCGGTCAGCGCGCAGATGTAGCCGACCGGAGCCGGGAGCTGCTGCGGCGCCCAGGCGAGGCATCCGGCCGTCTCGGCGCGCCGGGCGACGTCGTCGACGGCGTCCTTCGTCGGCAGCTCGATGCCGAGGTGGGCGAACGGGGCGAGCGTCGGCTGGGCGCCACCGTCCTGGTCGCGGAAGAAGCTCACCAGCACGAGCACGAAGGGCCGGTCGCCCTGATCGGGCTGACCGAGCCACGCCCCCTGCCCGTCGGCGTCCTCGCGTCGGTCGAGCAACTCGAGCGGCGTGAACGTCTCGTACCAGGCGATCGTCGCGTCGATGTCGGTGCAGGGCAGGGCGACGTGCGTCCAGCGTGCCGACGAGGGTCCCACGCGGCGGAGCGTACCAACCGGCCGCTCGACGTCAGCGGGCGCGCTGGCGGGCGACCTCGTAGGTGGCGAGGGCGGCCGCCGCGGACACGTTGAGCGAGCTGATCCTCCCTCGCATCGGGATGCTCACGACCACGTCGCAGCGCTCGCGCACGAGCCGCGACAGCCCCGCCCCCTCGGCGCCGAGCACCAGGCAGATGCCGTCGTTGGCGAGGTCGCCGAGCTCGAACAGCGACCGATCGGCGGCGTCGTCGAGCCCGACCACCCAGATGTGCCGTTCGCGCAGCATCGACAGCGTGGCGGGCAGGCCGCCGACGAGGGCGATCGGCACGTGCTCCACCGCCCCGGCCGACGCCTTGGCGACGGTGGGGGTCACGTGCACGGCGCGATGGCGCGGCACGAGGACGCCGTCGACGCCGGCGCCGTCGCAGTTGCGCAGGATCGCCCCGAGGTTGCCCGGGTCGGTGACGCCGTCGATCGCCACGAGGAACGGCGCCCGCCCGCCGCGGCCGCGCACCAGTTCGTCGACGTCGGCCTCGGGCAGAGGTGCGGCGAAGGCGATCACCCCTTGCGGTGCCTCGCTGCGGGCCTGCAGGTCGAGCTTGCTGTTCGACACGGGCGTGATCGTGACGCGGTGGTGACGGGCGAGGCCGACGATGTCGGCCACGGCGTCGTCGTCGACCAGGTCGGACGCCATCAGGATCTCGCGGACTTTGCGCCGCCCGGCGAGCAGCAGCTCGCGCACGGCCTGGCGTCCTTCCACCTGCTCGCCACCGAGACCCTTGGCGCCACGCGCAGGGTGCAGGTCACGTCCGCCGGGCATCCCACCCCCGACGCGTGCGCCACCGGTCCTCCCGGCCGCCTGCGAGCGCGAGACGCCCATCCGTGAGCGGGCCGAGCGGCCGGGAACGAGCTTGGAGCCGGTTGGTTTGCCGCGACGGCTTGGCGCCGGTCGGCTTGCGGGCCACCGGCTTGGCGCGCGCGGCTTGGCCCCCGTCGGCTTGCGGCCGCCGGCTTGCGGCCTGCCCGGCTTGGGGCCCGTCGGCTTGCGGGCCGCCGGCTTGCGTCCGGGGCTCACGAGACGTCCACTCCCGTCACCCGGGTGAGCACCACCGAGGCCAGGCACAGGACGCCCTCGCCGCGCCCGAGCGCCCCGAGGCCCTCCGGCCGGCGCCCCTTCACGCTGACCGGAGCGCCGAGCACGGCGTCGCGAGGCGGCGCTGCATCTCGGCGCGGCGCGGCGCCAGCTTGGGCGCCTCGCACACCACCGAGCAGTCGGCGTTGCCGACCCGCCACCCGTCGGCGCGCACCCGCTCGACCACTTGCGCCAGCAGCCCGACCGAGTCGGCGCCGGACCACTCGGCGGCGGTGTCGGGGAACAGCTCGCCGAGATCGCCGAGCCCGGCGGCTCCCAGCAGCGCGTCGGCGACGGCGTGGGCCACGGCGTCGCCGTCGCTGTGACCGACGAGGCCGGGCAGGCCCGGGAACACGCAGCCGCCGAGCACCAGCGGCCGGGCGGCATCCTCCCCGGAGCGATGGACGTCGAACCCCTTGCCCACGCGGACGTCGACCGAGCGGACCGCGGCTCGCCCCGGCCAGCCCGGCGTGCGCCCACTCGAGGTCGGCGGGCGTGGTGATCTTGCGGTTGGCGGCCTCGCCCTCCACCGTGACCACCCGGCCGCCCGCGTCGCTCGACGAGTGATGCGTCGTCGGTGCCCTCGTCCCCGCTGGCGTGGGCCGTCCGCAGGAGCGTCGGCGCGGAATGCCTGCGGGGTCTGCACGGCGACGAGCGTCGCCCGGTCCGGCGTGGAGCACGACGACGTCGTCGTCTCCGACGATCTTGATCGTGTCCGCCACCGGCACTGCGGGCACGGCGCCGTCGGCCCCGGCGATCACGGCGGCGATCACCGCGTCGGAACAGTGCCGTCGTGGCCAGCGGCCGGGCGGCGTCGTGCACGCAGATCACGGCGGCGTGGTCGGGCACGGCGGCGAGCCCGGCGCGCACCGACTCGCTCCTGGTCGCTCCCCGGCCACCGCCGTGGTGGCCCGCTCGACCACTCGCCGATGGCGTCGGGCGGCAGCACCACCACGACGCCGTCGCCGGCACGCGCCGCCGTGTCGCACGCGACGTCGACCACCCGCTGGCCCGCCAACGGGGCGAACTGCTTGGCGGCGCCGAAGCGCCGACCGGAGCCGCCGGCCACCACGATCGTCCACACCGGACCATCGCTGGCGGCGCGCTCCACGGCGTCGCCAGCCAGCGTGTCGTTCACGCCCGCAGGGTAACGGATGAGCCTCATCGATCGACGGGTAGTACCCTCGGCCGCGCCATGGCGATCGACTCCCGCCCCGTCGACTCGCGCGGTGCTCGCCAACACCGACTTCTTCGCCGACGCCCCGCGCGACACGCTCGACGCCATCGCCGCCGCACGCCGAGACCCGCCAGCTCGTCCGCGGAGACGTGCTGTTCCAGGAGGGCGACGCGCCCGATGCCCTGTACGTCGTGCTGTCGGGCCGGCTGGCGATCGCCATCGGCAACCCGATCGACCGCCGTGAGTGCGTCGTCGCGCTGATGGAGGCGGGCGACCTGTTCGGCGAGCTCGGCCTGCTCGACGACCGCCCGCGTTCGGCGATGGCGCGGGCGCTCGAGTCCTCGCTCGTGCTGGCCATGCCCTACGGGCCGGTGGTCGAGATGTTCCGCCAGCAGCCGACGATGCTGTGGAACGTCACCCGCCTGCTCGCCCAGCGGCTGCGGGCGATGGACGAGGCCCTCGCCGACTCGGTGTTCCTCGACGTCACCGGGCGCACCGCCAAGCGCATCCTCGAGCTCGCCGGCGATGGCGACCAGTTCGTGCTCCCGGTCACCCAGGAGGAGCTGGCCGGGATGGTCGGGGCGTCACGGGAGCGGGTGAACAAGGCGATCAGCAGCTTCATCAAGCTCGGGTGGCTCGAGCAGCGCGACCGCAACTACCGCATCACCCAGCGCGACCGCCTCGAGCTGCGCGCCCGCTGAGGGGTCTCCGCCCGTTCTGATGACACGGATGCACCGTTGCGGTGCATCCGTGTCTTCAGAACAGATGCGTGGCGTCAGGCCGTGGTGGCCGGCACCGTGCTCGACATCGCTTCCGTCGACGCCGCCTCGGTGCTCGCCGACCCAGCGGGCGCCGACGAAGTGCCGCCGCCCGACATCGTCGCCAGGAACTCCGCGGCGACCTCGTCCGGACCGCGCTGGTCGACGATGACCTCCGACACGAGGCCGGCGAGCGTGTTGGTGTCGAGCGCCGCATCCACCTGGTCGAGGGTGGCGGTGACCTCCGGTGTGACGACCTCGGACCGGATCAGCGGAACGATCGCCTGGCTGGCGCCGATGTTCTGATCGTCCTCGAGCGCCACGAACCCGTCGGTCGTGATCGCCGGGTCGGTGGAGAAGATGTTGCCGCAGTCGATCTGACCACCCGACAGCGCATCCTTGATATCGGCCGATGCCAAGGGCACGAACTCCTTGAACGTCGCGCCGTAGATGTCCTTGAAGCCCTTGATGCCGAACGGCGTGCGGGTCTCGAACTCGGGTGGCGCCCCGAGCGTGATCTGGTCGGCGACCGCGAACAAGCTCGAGAGGTCCGTGAGGTTGTGGGCGTCGACGACGTCCTGGGTGCACACGATGGTGTCCTTGTCCTCGGCGCTCGACGGGGTGAGCACCTCGAGGCCATCGGGCAGGGCGTCGGCCAGCGCGGCGACCTGGTCGTCGACCGTCACCGCCGAAGGCTGCTCGGGTGCAACGAGGAATGCCAGCAGGTTGCCGGTGTACTCCGGCACGAGGTCGATCTCGCCGTCCTCGATGGCCGTGATGTACGCCTCTCGCGATCCGATGTTGAGCTCGTAGCTCACGTCGGTGCCGGCGGCGGCCAGCGCCTGGCCGTAGATCTCGGCGAGCAGGGCGCTCTCCGGGAAGTCGGCCGAGCCGACAACGATCGAGCCGCCAACGGCCGAGCCGGGAACGCCGCCGGGCTCGGTCGACCCACCGCCGGTCGTCGACATCGCCTCGGTCGACATCGCCTCGCTACCGGCGGCCATCGTCCCGGCCGTCGACATCGCCTCCGTCGACATCGCCTCGCTACCGGCGGCCATCGTCCCGGCCGTCGACATCGCCTCGGTCGACATCGCCTCGCTACCGGCGGCTTCGGTGGTGGCACCGGCGGCCTCCGTGGCCGGAGCCAGGGCGGACGCTGTGGTCGACGCCCCACCCGCAGCGGTGGTCGGCGCCGCGGCCGCGGCGGTGGTCGTGACCTGGGCGACCGAGGTGCTGGAGGCCGTGTCGTCATCGTCGCCGCACGCGCCAAGCACGACGACGGCGGTCGCAGCCAGTGCTGCGATGGAACGGTACTTCATGGGGAGTGGGGTCCTTCCTCGATGCGTGCGATCTCTCGGCACAACGCCCTCACCGTAGCCCGCGTGGCGCGCGGACCCCCGCGGAGATGACGCGTCGTTGGAGGAGGGCGAATGCCAACTCGACGAGCAGGACGAGGGTGATCACCGCGATCGACGCCCCGGTCACCTTGTCGAACTCGCGCGTCTGGGCGCCGCTGAAGATGTACACGCCGAGCGCGCCGAGCCCGACGAACCCGGCGATCGTCGCCGAGGCGATCACCTGGTTGGCCGCCGAGCGGATGCCGGCGACGATCAGCGGCAGGGCGTTGGGTATCTCCACCTGCCACAGGGTCTGCACGCCCGTGAGGCCCATGCCCCGGGCGGCGTCGCGGACGTCGGCGGGCACGCCCTCGATGCCCGCGGCGGCGTTGAGCACGATCGGGGGCACGGCGAGGATCAGCAGCGCCACGAGCACCGGCCAGAGCGTGAGCGGCCGCCACCCGAAGAGCAGGGCCACCACACCGACGGTCGGGATCGCCCGCCACAGCCCGGCCAGGTTGGACGCGACGAACCGGCCGCGGCCGGTGTGTCCGATGACCAGCCCGATCGGCAGGCCGATCGCGCACGCCCCGGCGAGCGCGAGGAACGAGTACCACAGGTGTTGGCGGATCGCCACCAGCAGGCCGTTGCGGCCCCACCAGTTGTCGGTGGTGGTGAGCCATCCGAAGCCGTCGAGAATGGTTCTCACGTCAGTTCGCCCACGGTGTCCGGCTGGACGAGCGGCACGATGGGCTCCGCGCGCGTGGGTTCCCTCGTCCACGGCGTCGCCCAGCGTCCGACAAGAACCAACAGACCGTCGAGCACGAGGGCCAGCACGACGACGGCAATCAGCCCGGCCCACAGCTCGTTGGTGATCCGTCGCGCCCGACCGTCGGCGAACAACCGGCCGAGCCCGCCGCGGCCGATGAGCGCGCCGACGCTGATCAACGACACGGTGCTCACCGTCGCCAGGCGCAGTCCGGCGACGATGCCGGGCACGGCGAGGGGAATCTCGACGGCACCGAAGCGGGCGAGCGGTCGGTAGCCCATGCCGTCGGCCGCGGCGACCACGGTCGGCGGAACGTTGCGGATCGCCTCGACGATGTTGCGCACGAGGATCACGAGCGTGTAGAGCGCCATGGCGACGATGATCGGCTTGTCGTTGGTGATGCCGAGCGCCGGCGACAGCAGCACGAACAGGGCGATCGACGGGATGGCGTAGATCGCGTTCGTCACGGACAGGATCACCGGATACGTCGCCGGTCGGCGTACCGACAGGTAGGCGATTGGGAACGACACGAACGTGCCCAGCGACACCGCGATCACGGTGTAGCGAAGGTGTTGGAGCGTGTAGTACCAGATGACGTCCCAGTTCCCGGCGAGCTGCGGCCCGCTCCAGAACGGCGCATCAGCTGTCACGGCGTTCCCCGGCCACGCAGGCCGGCGCGCCGGCGTCCTCCGCTAGCGCTCCGGGCGCCTACCCGCTCGGTCGCCGGGACGCTCGCTGGGGCTCGCTGAAGCACCGATTGGGCCGAAGGTAGGTTCATGACTCGTCCGGTGGCGGCAGGCGGGAGGCGTCGCCGAACACGGTGTCGGTGCGGTACCCGCTGGCGGCGCCGCCTTCGTCGTAGACGACGCTGCGCGGACCGAGGAAGCGGCGCACGAACTCCGACGCCGGATTGGCGAGCAGCTCCGCCGGCGGGCCGATCTGGGCGATGCGTCCGCCGGTCTGCATCACGGCGATGCGGGTGCCGAGCAGCACCGCCTCGTCGACGTCGTGGGTGACGAACACCACCGTCTTGGCGAGCTCGCGCTGCAGGCGCAGGAACTCGCGCTGCAGCTGGGCGCGCACGATCGGGTCGACGGCGCCGAACGGCTCGTCCATCAACAGCACCGGCGGATCGGCGGCGAGCGCCCGGGCGACACCGACGCGCTGCTGCTGGCCGCCCGAGAGCTGGGCCGGGTACATCGCCGCCGTCGCCGGGTCGAGCCCGACCAGCGCCAGCAGCTCGCGGGCGCGGGCATTGCGCGTCTCCTTCGACCAGCCGAGCAGGCGGGGGACGGTGGTGACGTTGTCGAGCACGGTGCGGTGCGGGAACAGCCCCGCCTGTTGGATCACGTAGCCGATGCCTCGGCGCAGCTCGTGCACCGGCATGCTGTGCACGTCACGGCCACCCACGGTGATCGTGCCGGACGTCGCCTCGATCAGTCGGTTGATCATGCGCAGCGTCGTCGTCTTGCCGCAGCCCGACGAACCGAGCAGCACCACGATCTCGCCCTCGTCGACGTCGAGCGACAGATCCTCGACCGCCGCGGGCCGGTCGGCGGCGCCACCAAAGCGCTTGGTGACGTGATCGAGCACGATCATCCGCCCGGACCCTAACGGCGTCTCAGGCGCGGGCGAACGTGTCGATCATCAGATCGACGTCAGGCCCGAGCGGGTAGAGGATCGGACAGGTCGCCCCGCTGGCCACGTACTCGTCGACCTTGGTCCGCACCTCGTCCGGTGAGCCCGAAGCCGTGCACCGCTGCACCACGTCGTCGGGGACGAGCCGGCTCGCCGCCAGCACCTGCTCGTGGGTGGCCGGCCACGTGAGCACAGCGCCGATCTCGTCGAGCAGCTCCTGGGGCACGCCCGACGCCTTCATGATGTGCGGCTGCTGCCCGAGGTACTGCGTCACCATCAGCCGTGCGGCGTCGAGCGCTTCCTGCCGATCGGTGGCCATGCTGCACACGATCAGCTGCGGACGGTCGAGGTCGTCGACGCTGCGGCCGGCCTTGGCCGCGCCCCGGTCAAGGGCCTCCATCGCCTGGGCGTTGTAGGCGGGATCGACCAGGTAGTTGAACACCACGCCGTCGGCGATCTCACCGGTGAGCTCCATCATCTGCATGCCGGTGGCGCCGATGTAGATCGGCACGTCCTTGGGGCGTCGCGGCTGGTAGACGTAGTCGAGCTCGACGCCGTCGAGGCGGACGTGGGCGCCGTTGAGGCTCACCGTCTCGTTGGCGAGCAGCCCCCGCACGGCGGTCACCACCTCGCGCATGGCCGTCAGCGGGCGACCGCGGCTGATGCCGACCTTCGTCGCCAGCGGGTCCCACCACGCGCCGAGCCCGCAGAGGATGCGACCCGGCGCCAGGTCGTCGAGCGTCGAGAACGTGCTCGCCAGGCGGGCGGCGTTGCGGGTCCAGATGTCGATGACGCCCGAGCCGACCTTGATCCGCTCGGTCGCCGCGGCGAACGCCGCCATCGGCACGACGGCGTCGCGCACGAGGCGGCTGTCCGCCTGCCACACCGCGTCGAAACCGGCCGCCTCGGCGCTGCCGGACGATGCCGATGCCCTCGCGGATGTCGTGGGCGTCCTGCAGGTACAGCGCGACCGGGTAGTCGGTGGGCATCGGTTCAGTGTTCCACACGACGCTCGGAGCGGCCCGGGGTGACGACGGCCACGACGAATCCGCCGACGCGGCCCGCGGACCGGTCTACGCTGTAGGTGATGCGGGTGCCCGCGGCGGAGCGGGCCGACATGGTCGGCGCGGTGGTGCGGCCGCTGCTGCGCGGATGGATGCACCTGGTGTGCTTCTTCCTCGCCGTGCCCGCCGCCGTCACCATGGTGGCCTTGGCCTCGACGCCCCGAGCGCGCCTCGGCGCGGCGATCTACGGCATCGGCCTGGTGGGGCTGTTCGGCGTCAGTGGCGCCTACCACCGCGGGCCATGGTCGCCGGCGTGGAAGGGACGGATGCAGCGCCTCGACCACGCCACGATCTTCGTGATGATCGCCGGCACGTACACGCCGGTGTGCCTGCTGGTGCTCGAGGGCCGCACGGCGGTAGCAGTCCTCGTGGCGGTGTGGGCCGGTGCGGCCGTCGGGGCGGTGCTGGCGCTCATCGGCAGCGAGCGCGGCATTCGGACGCACTACGCCTTGTACATCGCCCTCGGCTGGGTGGCCATGGCGGCGATGCCGCAGATGGTGCGCAACCTGAGCGTGCCCGAGGTGGTGCTCGTGTTGGTGGGCGGACTGCTGTACACGGTCGGCGCCGCCACCCTCGCCTTCCACTGGCCCGACCCGTTCCCGCGGGTGTTCGGTTACCACGAGGTGTGGCACACGTTCGTGGTCATCGCCGTCGTGTGCCAG
Organism: Ilumatobacteraceae bacterium; assembly: GCA_963719295.1. Lineage (GTDB taxonomy): Bacteria > Actinomycetota > Acidimicrobiia > Acidimicrobiales > Ilumatobacteraceae > Desertimonas. Next base: position 136,685 of record CAVRBV010000026.1, on the reverse strand, counting down.
TTCGTCGCCCTGGCGTCGGTGATCGTCGACCACGGCGCCTGAGGGCCATCGGTCGACCGATCGATCGGCTGCTGCAGTTGCTGACCGCCATCGTGAGCGAGCGAGCGACGAGGCGCCGGCCGAGGAGCGGCCGCAGCGGCCTGCGTGGCCGGGGAACGCAATGATGTCAGAGGCGGGCGAACAGGCGAGCGGCTTGCTCGGCGGCGCGGGCGCGGACCTCGTCGACGTCGACGCGGGTCGGGCGCCCGTCGGTGAGCAGGGTCTCACCGGTCCCGCTCACCACCTCGAGCGCCCGCATCCCGGGGGTGAACGCCACCCGCCACGGGTCGTCGGCGCCGTCGTAGCTCCACGTCACGCGATCGTCGGCCGCCTCGGGGATGAGGCGGTGCCCGGCGAGCAGCCACGCCCACGCCGTGTCCGGGCTCGCCGTCACGTCGTCGGCCCGGTGGGCGACGTACGCCAGGCGGAGCTCCTCGAGCATGTCGGCGCCGATGCCGTCGGTGCCGAGCACCACTGCGTTCGGGCGCGCCGCGGGACGGGCGTAGCCGACGCCGTTGTTCATGTTGCTGCGCGGGTTGTGGGCGATCGTGCCCGGCAGGTCACGATCGAGCAGCACGCAGTGCACGATCAGCCAATCGTCGCGTGCGAGGTCGGCCAGCCGGGCGCCGGCGTCGGCGTCGGGCGGGCCCTCGGCGACGTGCACGTGCACGCCGACGCCGAGGTCGGCGGCCAATCCCGCGGCGGCAGCCAACGTGTCGTCGGTGCACGTGAACGCGGCGTGCACGCCGACCATCCCCCGCCCACCGGCGCGGACGAAGCGCTCGTTCTCGGCCAGCCCGCGGCGGGCCCCGTCCGGCCCGTGGCGGTCGGTGACGCCGTACGCGCACACCACGGCCACGCCGACCTCGGCGCACGCCTCGGCGATCACGTCGAGGCTCCCCTCGATCGCGTTCGGGCTCTCGTGATGGTCGACGATGCCGGTGGTGCCGCTCATCAGGGCCTCGGTGGCGCCGAGGCGGGCGCAGCGCCCGGATCATGTCGAGGTCGAGGGCGGTGTCGAGGCGCCACCACACCTGCTCGAGGATCGATGCGAAGTCGGTGGGTGTCGCCGGAGGGGCCGGCATCCCGCGCGCCAGCGCCGAGTAGAGGTGGTGGTGGGCGCAGACGAACCGGGCGCGGCGCACGATCACGAGCGTCGGCGCGCTCGCCCGACTGCCGACGTGATCGTGCGAGCGACGAGGCGCCAGCCGAGGAGCGTCACGCGACCTGCGTGGCCGGGGAACGCTTCAGTCTTCGCGGACGGTTCGCCCGGACAGGAAGTCGATCGACCGCACGACGTTGGCGGCGACGAAGCGCTCCAGCTTCGGAGCGTCGAGGAAGCGCGTCGCCGCCTGGAGCGCAACGTCGTTGCCGGCGCGGACCGCCTCGGCGGTGGCCGCGGTGGTGGTCTTGACGGCGTGGGCGTGCACGATCAGCGCCGAGGTGCCGTCGAGCAGCGCCCGTCGCTGCAGCGCCTCGCCGGCACCGCGCACGCCGAGATCGTCGGCGCCGGTGTCGACGGCGTCGGCCTCGCCGACCCCGGCGTGCCACTCGTGGCGCCCGGTCCAGTGGGCCTGGAACACGGTCCACAGCGCCAGCCGCAGCACGTCGGGATCGCGATCGCTCCGTCGGCGTGCCAGCGGGCGGCGTTGGCGTAGGTCAGCCCGTGCGTGATGTCGAGCCAACCGAAGTCGTCGTGGAAGTCGGCCTCGCCGGCCACGTCGTAGCGCAGCATGCGCACCGACACGGCGGCGACGACCGCATCCAACAGCGCCGTCGATGCCGGCGCCGTCGTGCAGCGCGTCGACCGCGGCGCGCAGCGCAGCCGTGCGATCGCCCTCGTCGAGCAGGGCCGCCACGAGACGGCCGTCGTCGCGCCACGTGGGGTCGGCGTCGATCGCCGGCGAGGTCGTCGAGGTCGAGCCCGCCGAGAGCCCGCACGAAGGGCCGCATGTAGGGCAGCGTGTCTTCGCGGGTGCCGTACACGATCGTCGGCACGAGGTGGGCGAGCACCGTGTCGGCGCGATCCCACCCCAGACGATCGAGGAGCTGGAACGCCTTCTGGGTGTAGATCGCGGCGTGGCCGTAGGAGAGGTGGTGGTCGCTGACGATCGCCGTGAACCATCGGCGCAGCTCGGCGCGGTCGCGCCCGGCCTCGATGGCGCCGAGCACCAGCGCCTGCGCCGCCTCCACCGACTCGCCCTCGACCGCGGCGCGGAACGCCGCGGCGGGGTCGGCCGGGAGCCGGCCGAGCGGTGGCGGCAATGGGTTCACCGGTCGACCGCGCTCGGCTTCGGCGATCCCGGCGATCGCCTGCACGATCGGCAGCGCCCGCTGGTCACCCTCGTAGAGCTCGACCATCGACAGGCAGTCGACGGCGGAGGCGACGGCGTGGCCCCAACCGAACTCGGCGCGCGGCGCTCCGTAGTCGATCGCCTCCCACACCAGCTCGCCGGGATTGGCGTCGGCGCGCAGCAGGCGCACCACGTCGCGCGACACCTGCCCGACGCGCTGGTGCACCATCCCGTCGCGCAGGCTCGCCACCAGGCGTGGCCGTTCGGTGCGCGGGTCGGCGCGGCTGAGCTCGACGCGCAACGAGCCGTCGGCGCCCACCTCCACGGCGTGGGTGCGCACGCCCTCCTCGCCGAGCACGCACTCGCCGGTCGACACGTCGAACTTCCAGTTGTGCCACGCGCACGTCAGCAGGTCACCCGAGAGCTGGCCCTGGCGCAGCCCGTAGCCCTCGTGCGGGCATGCCTGGTCGAGGGCGTACACGCCGGTGCTCGTGCGCACGAGCAGCAGGCGCCGGTCGCGCTCGCCGTCGGGCACCTTGACCAGCTTCATCGGCGCCGACTCGAGGTCGGCGAGGGTCACGTCCAACTGCACGCGCACGACGCTACGACTTCAACCGAACTTGATGTCAAGCAGGCGCTCGAGATCGGCGCGGTGCCGGACCGCGTCGCTCGGTGCGAGCGACCGAGCGCCAGCGAGGGAGCGGTCAACTTCGGCCTGCGTGGCCGGGGAACGCAATCAATGGCAGGGCAGGAACGCCACTCGCCGTCGAGGTCGTGGAGGGCGGCGGCGACGGCCGGGGCGGTGGGCACCAGACCGATCTCGCCGACGCCCTTGATGCCGAACGGCGACCGCGGCTGGGGCACCTCGACGAGGTGCACCTCGATCGTCGGGACGTCCTTGGCCCGCAGGATGCCGAGCTGGCGCAGCGTCGAGAACGTCGGGAAGCCGGTGTCGGGGTCGGTCGGGAAGTCCTCGGTCAGCGCATAGCCGAGGCCCATGTGCACGCTGCCCTCGATCTGGCCCTCGCACAGCTGCGGGTTCACGGCCCGGCCGACGTCGTGCACGGCGACCACCCGCTCGACCGCACCGGTCGCCCGGTCGATCACCGCCATCTGGGCGGCGTAGCCGAAGGCGGAGTGGATCGTCGGCGACGGGTGGGCCGGGTCGCCGAGCTTGGCGGTCCAGTCGACGACGTGCTCGCCGTGGTAGTCGACGTCGGGTCGGCACCCGTCGGCCAGCGCGGCGGCGCACGCCCGCTCGACGGCCCCGGCGGCCATCAGCGTGCCGCGCGATCCGGTGGTCTGGCCGAAGCCGAGCTGGCGGGTGGTGTCGACGATCACGTCGATGCGCGCCGGGTCGATGCCCAGCTCGCCGGCCGCCACCTGCAGCGCCACCGTGTGCACGCCCTGGCCCATCTCGGTCCAGCCGTGGCGCACCTCGACCCGCTCGTCGGCGCCGTGGAAGCGCACGACGGCGCCGGACACCTCGCGGAATCCGTTGCCGAGACCGGAGTTCTTGAGCCCGAGCCCGAGCCCCACGGCCTTGCCCGCCTCGCGCGCCGCGTCGTACGCCGGACGGATCGCCTCCAGGCAGGCCAGCGCGCCGCCCGCGCCCTCGTCCATCACCTGGCCCGGCCCCCACAGCGCTCCAGGGACGATCACGTTGCGGCGGCGGATCTCCCAGCCGCTGATGCCGACCGGGTCGGCGAGCCGGTCGAGCACGCCTTCCATGGCGAACTGCGCCTGGTTCGCACCGAACCCGCGGAACGCCCCGCACACGAGGTTGTTGGTGCGGGCGGCGATCGCCTCCACGTCGACCGCCGGCACGTGGTACGGCCCGGTGGCGTGCCCGGCGGCGCGTTCGAGCACCTTCATCCCGACCGAGGCGTAGGCGCCGGAATCGCCCACGGCACGCACGCGGACCGCGGTGAGCACACCGTCGCTGTCGCACCCGGCCCAGTACTCGAGCCGGATGGGGTGGCGCTTGGCGTGCATGCGGAAGCTCTCCTCCCGCGACAGCGTGCACTTCACCGGGAGACCGAGCAGCCAGGCCGCCAACGCGGCGTGGGCCTGGTTGCTCATGTCCTCCTTGCCGCCGAAGGCGCCGCCGTTCGACACCAGCTCCACCACCACCCGATCGGTCGACACGGCGAGCACGCGGCAGATGTCGTCGCGGTCGTCCCACACACCCTGCCCGCCGGAGTACACGTGGAGCGACCGCTCCCCGGTGTCGGGGTCGTCGGCGGGCACGGCGAGCGTCGACTCGGGTTCGAGGAAGGCGTGCTCGATGCGTTGGGTCTGGAACACCTCGTGCACGGAGTGGGCGCTGGCGGCGAGGGCGCCGTCGACGTCGCCGCGGGCGTAGGTGCTGCGCGACAGCACGTTGTCGTCGGTACCCCACACGGCCAGCGCGGCGCCGGGCTCGATGGCGGCGAGCGGGTCGGTGACCGGCGGGAGGGGGCGGTAGTCGACCGCGACGAGGCCCGCCGCCGAACGAGCCGCTCGTCGGGTGTCCGCCACCACGATCGCGAGCACGTCGCCGGCGTACGACGTGCGTCCGCCGACGGGGATCATCACCGGCCAGTCCTTGTGGATGATGCCGACGCGCAGCTCGCCCGGGATGTCGGCGGCCGTGAACACGCCGACCACGCCGGGCGCCGCGCTGGCCTGCGCCGTGTCGATGGCCACGACGTCGGCACGGGCGTGTTCGGCGAACACGAGCGCGGCGTGCATGATGCCGGGCACCCGGATGTCGTCGACGTACCCGCGGTCGCCGAGGGCGAGCTCGCCCGCCTCGTACTTGGCGCCGGACTCGCCCACCCCGGCTGCCAGGCGGGGTTCGAACGACTTGTCCCGCGCCACCGCCTCGATCGCGTCGAGGATCTTGACGTAGCCGGTGCAGCGGCAGAGGTGAGCGCCGAGGTGGGGCGCCATCGACGTGCGATCGAGGTCGGCGCCCTTCTTGTCGATCTGCGACTTGGCCCGCATCACGATGCCGGGGATGCAGAAGCCGCACTGCAGGCCGCCGCACGCGGCGAACGCCTCGGCGAAGCGGTCGCGCTCGGCGCCGTCGACGCCCTCGAGCGTGACGACCGACTTACCGGCCACCTTGTCGAGCGGGAGGTTGCAGCTGACGACGGCCTTGCCGTCGACGAGCACGGTGCAGCACCCGCACTGCCCCGAGGGCGAGCAGCCATCCTTCGGCGACGTGATGTCGAGCTCGTCGCGCAGCGCCGACAGCAGGTGCGGGTGGTCGGCGGACACCGACACCGCCTCGCCGTTCACCGTGAAGTCGACGCTCATCCTTGACAGTTTGTCAAAGTTTGGCCGTGCGCGCTCGTGCAAAGCGGTCCGAACGGCGATCTGGTCACTGGCGTTCTCGATATCGGGCTACTTCGTCCTCGCCCGGAGCTTCGCGGGTCGCATGGACGGGTGCGGGCGGTATGGGCGACGACACTTCGAGCTGGCTCCAGCAGCGGCTGCGGGGGCCGGCGTCCTCGCCGGCCCGGCGCTCGGGCCGTCAAGACCGGCATCTGCGTGCTCGAGGCCGAGGACGAGGACGCGGCCCGGCGCCGATGGACGAGGACCCGAGCAGATCGCTCAGTCGCCATCCGCCAACCGGGCGCGGATCGTCGCCGCATGCCGGGACACTGTAGCGCACGTCGTCGGTGAGGGTTCGCCGGCGGGTGCTGTTGCTGACCACGAGGAAGTCGGGGTCCCGGTCGTCGACGACGGTCGCGGCCGTCGGCGGCGATGTGGGCGGCGGCGTCACCCTCGTACACGCACGCCACGTCCATCTCGACCGTGCCGTCGGTCGCCGGGTAGAGAGCCCCGCCCAGAGCCCGTGCGGGGATGACGTCGCCGAGGTCGACGGCCCACCGCACCCACTCCCCCGCACCGGCTCGACGCCGGGCGCGCCCCGAGCACGTCGCGGAAGCTCGGGTAGGGTTCCAGGCGATGGATGTTGACGACGGCGTGTCGTCGACCGTGTCGACGGGCGGCAGCGGCACGGTTCGTACGGGCCGGCGGACGCCTGCACGGTCGGTGGCGCGAAGTAGCTCGAGCACCCGTCGCACACCGGCTCCTCGACGGTGGGGCCGGCCTCGATGGCCGGTACGAGCGACACCTCGTCGAGGGTGTCGACCACCGCCGGCGCAGTCCTCACCGCCCAGTCCGCCGGGACCGACACGGCGAGCAGCCCGGTGTCGTCGACGACCGTCGGTAGCCGTCGGGTGGTGGTGAGATGGTGGCCGGTGCCGGCGCGCGCCGCCCGACGGCGGACTCGAACAGCGAGCTGACGCTCGACGAGGCGACGAACGCCGAGGCGATCGCGGCGGCGGCGATGACGGGTTGGCTTCACGGCGTGCGACCGTAGATGGGCGTCACTCGGGGCGCACCACGCCGCGCTGGGATGTGATCCGGGTGTACATCTCGGGGCGGCGGTACCGACCGAAGTCGAACACCGTGCCGGTGTAGTTGCGGCACCAGTCGAGGTCGCAGTCGGCGACCACCAACTCGTCGTCGCGCGTGTAGGCCTGGGCGACGATCTGTCCCGAAGGGGCGACGATCATGCTCTGGGCCAGCGAGTCGACGCCCGCCTCCACGCCGCCCTTGGCGACGCCGACGACCCACGTGCCGTTCTGGTAGGCGCCGGCCTGCATGACGAGGGCGTTGTGGAAGCCCTGGAGGAGGTCCTGGCCGGGATCCGGGACGTAGTGGATCGGCGTGTTGTACCCGCACAGGATCAGCTCGACGCCCTGCAGCCCCATCACGCGGTACGACTCCGGCCAACGGCGGTCGTTGCAGATCATCATCCCCACCAGCCCCCCGAACGCCCGCCACACCCCGAAGCCGTCGGGGCCGGGTTCGAAGTAATAGCGCTCGGCGTGCTGGAACGGGCGGTCCGGCTCGTGGTCCTCGTGGCCGGGCAGGTGCACCTTGCGGTAGTGGGCGACCACCGACCCGGAGCGGTCGACGAGCACCTGGGTGTTGTAGCGGTGGCGCCGTCCGCCGGCGTCCGGCGCGCTCAGCTCGGCATAGCCGAGGCAGAACCCGATGCCGAGCTGGCGGGCCTCGTCGAACAGCGGTTTCGTCTCCGGCCCGGGCATCTCGGTCTCGTACCAGTGGTCGGCCTGGGTGATGTCGTCGACGAACCAGCGGGGGAAGAAGGTCGTCAGCGCCAACTCGGGGAACACGACGAGATCGCAGCCGCGCGCCGCGGCGCGGCGCAGCAGCGCGAGCAGTCGCTCGACCACCTCGACGCGCGTGTGCTCGGCCTCGATCGGGCCCAGCTGCGCCGCCCCCACGCGCACCACACGAGGCCCCGGGACACCGCCAGCGTCGTCGCTCACGGCGTCCAGCATCGCGCGGAGCGCGCCGATAGGGTCTGGTCACGGTGCTCGACGTCGACGACCTCGTCCGCACGTACGGCCCGGTACGGGCCCTCGACCGGATGACGTTCAGCGTGCGGCCCGGGGTGGTCACCGGGTTCCTCGGGCCCAACGGCGCCGGCAAGACCACCACGATGCGGGCGATCTTCGGGCTCACCGCGCTCGACGTCCGGGGCGGTGCGGTGGGACGGCGCGCCGATCACCGACGGGGTGCGCCGCCGCTTCGGCTACCTCCCCGAGGAGCGCGGGCTCTACCCGAACATGCGGATCGCCGACCAGCTGGTCTACCTCGGTCGGCTGCGTGGACTGAGCAAGGCGACGGCGAGCGAACGGGCGCATTCGTGGCTGCAACGCCTCGACCTCGGCGACCGGGCGCGGAGCAACCTCGAAGAGCTCTCGCTCGGCAACCAACAGCGCGTGCAGCTGATCAGCGCCCTGGTGCACGAGCCGGACGTGCTGGTGCTCGACGAACCGTTCTCCGGGCTCGACCCGGTCGCCGTCGACGCGCTGTCCAACGTGCTCGTGCGCGAGGCGCGCCGTGGCGCGACGGTGCTCTTCTCGTCGCACCAGCTCGACCTCGTCGAGCACCTCTGCGAGGACGCGATCATCGTCGATCGCGGCCGCGCCGTCGCCCACGGTGCCCTCGACGATCTCACCGCCGGCCATGACGCGGTGCTGGCGATCGACGTCCCGAGCGACGCCACCGGCTCGTGGACCGCTCGCCTCGACCCGGCGCAATTCAGGGTGCTCAGCACCGTCAACGGTTCGGTGCGCCTGAGCGTCGTCGACGAGGCGGGGGGCGGCGACGGTGCCTCCACGCTCATCGAACGGGCGCAGCCGGCCCTCGATGCGGCGCGTGCCGCGGGTGCGGTGAACCACTTCGGGTTCGAGCGGCGCACGCTCGCCGAGGTGTTCCTCGGGATCGTCGGCCGCGAGGTCACGGTCGATACCGCCACGACCCTCGGCGACGCCGCGGCGGCGCCCAATGCTCCCGACCTCGCCGAGGTGCCGACGTGAGGCTCGGCGACAGCGGCACCGTGCTGGTGGCCAAGCGCGAGATCACCGAGGCACTGCGGGCCAAGGCGGCGCGCATCACCCTCGCCATCACGGCCGTCGCGGTGGTCGTCATCGTCGTGATCGCCCACTTCGCCGCCGGGTCGGGCCCGTCGACCATGCACGTCGGGATCGTCGATTCGGCGCACAACACCGAGACGACGCGCCTGGCCGCGCTCGGTGACGCCGTCGGCACCGACATCCAGATCACCGACTACACCGACGACGCCACGGCGCGTTCGGCGGTCGACGCCGGCGATGTCGACGTGGCCGTGCTCGCCGACGGCGCGGCGATCCTCACCAAGGACCCGGTCGACCTCGACAGCAGTTCGGAGCTCGCCACGGTGATCAACGTGATGCGCGCCGACCTCGCCCTCCAGGCCGGCTTGCAGGACGCCGGCTTGTCGACCGATCAGATCACCGCGGTTCGCACCTCACAACCGCCGCCGGTGCAGAGCATCAACGCCACCGCCGATTCGAACAGCGGCCGGCTCGGCGCGGCGATCGTGATGAACATCCTGTTGTTCATCCTGCTGCAGACGTACGGCGGCTGGGTGCTCAGCGGCGTGACGCGGGAGAAGTCGTCGCGGGTCGTCGAGGTGCTGCTGTCGGCGGTGCGTCCTCGCCAGCTGCTGTTCGGCAAGATCCTCGGCATCGGCGTGGTCGCCTTGACGCACATGCTCGTGCTCGCCACGTGCGCGCTCGTCACGGCGCAGATCATCGGCCTCGACGTGATCGACGGGTTCAAGGTCGGCGACGTGGTCGTGGCCGGCGTGTGGTTCATCCTCGGCTACCTGCTGTACTGCTGCGCCTTCGCCGCCGCCGGCTCCCTGTGCAGCCGCCAGGAGGACGCCCAGGGGGCGGCCACGCCGATCATGCTCCCGCTGCTGCTCGGCTACATCATCGCCTTCTCGGCGGCGGGCGGGGCGTCGACGCTGCTGTGGGTGCTGGCGTTCTTCCCGCCGACCGCGGTGCTGTGCATGCCGGCGCTCGCCGCCACGGGCGCGGCACCGGTGTGGGCGGTGCTGCTCAGCATGGCGCTGACCCTCGCCGCGGCGTACGCCATCGCCGTCGTGGCGTCACGCATCTACCGCCGCTCGATCCTGCGCACCGGCAAGCGGATGAGCTGGCGCGACGCCCTCCGCGACCGCACCCCCGCCACCACCTGAGCCCCGAAACAACGATTTCCACAAGCATTTTCGTGCAGATCCGCACGATTTCGCGCCCCAGAATCGCGGAGACGTCGTCAGGCGGGAGCGGCGGGCTGGTCGACGGCGACCTGGACGAGTCGACGGCCGTCGGCGTCCACCAACCACGCCAGGCCGCGGCGGGCCGAGATCGGCGTGCGTCGCGGGCAGCACCTCGCCGAGGAGGTCGCCGTCGGCATCGGTGCCGAGGGCGAGCAGCAGACCCAGCCGACTGCGCCGGACCACGGCCGTCCAGTGCCCGTACATCGTGCGCAGCGAGTCGGGCCGCCCGGCGCAGGCGACGAGCACGTGGGGATCGCGGCGAGCGATCAGCGTGGCCGAGCGCGTCGGCGTGGTCGTCGACCCGCTCGGCGTCGTCGACGACGATCAGGCCGTGGCCATCGGCGGCGGACCGGTCGACGAGCGCCACGACCTCGGCCACCGTCGACACCACGACGGCGCCGGCCTGGGTGGTCGCCCACGCCGGCAGCGGACCGCCGGTGCGTGCCGCCGACCGCGACGACCCACCCGGACGGGTGGACCTCACGCCACGCCGCGGCGATCCGCACGAGGGCGGTGCTGCGACCGCTGCGAGCCGGTCCGAGCACCACGACGTGCTCGCCGTCGGGCACCGTCAACGACGCCGTGCCGAGGGTGAGGAAGTCGATCCCGACGCTGAGCTCGCATCGCGCCATCCACGCGGCGCGACGACCGACAGTGCGGCCGGGTGCACGAGGGTGGCGAGCGTGCCGATCGGCTCGACGGCGTCCTACCGTGCTCGCCCCGTTCGCCGAGCCCGGCTCGAGCACGGCGAGCTGGGCCTCGAGCCCGCTGGAGGCGACGACCACCCGCCCGGGCAGCGCCGCGGGCACGACTGCGGGCCGCAGGCCGACGGTGGCCGCGTCGGCGGCATCGTCGAGGTGGAGCACCCATCGCTCGGCGAACGACGCCAGCGCCGACGGCGACAGTGCGCCCGGCCGGTCGGCGGTCGCCACGCAGCGGATGCCGACCGCCGCGCCCTCGGCGATCAGGCGGATCCATGCGTCACGCTCGGCCGCGTCGTCGTGCGTGGCCAGCGCCGACAGCAGGCTCGGCAGCCCGTCGACGGCGAGGAGCAGTGGGCCACCGCCACGGCCGCTGCGACGTCGTGCCAGCTCGTCGGTGAGGTGCCGAACGACCCGACCGCGCCGCTCGTCATCGTGCAGGCCGACCACGCCGGCACACGTCGGCAGGGCACCCAACGACGCCAGCGCCGCGTCCCCGCGGGCGTCGACCACGTAGATCGCCGTCGACGACGGTGCCGACGGCGACGACCACCGACACCAACGCGCTGGTGGTGCCGGAGCCGCTGGCCCCGACGACGAGCAGGGAGCCGGCGTCGTCACGCCAGACCAACGGCCGACGGCGTTGGTGGTCCGGATCGTCGATGACTCCGACCGGTCGTCCGCCGCCGTCGACGTCGGCGGCGAGCTCCGGTTCCGCACCGGTGAGCCGCGGTGGCAACGGCTCGAGCCAGGGCCGCGCCGGTGCGGAGACCTCGCACAGCGAGGCCGCCGCGCGCGCCGCCCGTGCGAGCGTGACGAGCTCGCTGGCCGCTGCGTCGCCGACGCCCACCGCTCGCTGCCGCCGCCGATCCGACCAGCGCCAGTCCCGCCGCCCCGCCCACCACGACGGAGCTCGTCGCGGTCTGGAAGGTCACGAGCTCCTCCGGCCCGAGGCGCAGCACCGCCCGGCCGGGCAGCGATCGTGGCAGTGTCGCCGGTGCCGCGCTCCCGACGACGTCGATCGCGTCGTGACGGTCGTTGAGGCGCAAGGCGATGCGGATGTTGGTGTTGGCGCGGATGTCGTCGCTCACCACCCCGGCCGGACGCTGCGTGGCGAGCACCAGGTGGATCCCGAGGCTGCGCCCGCGCTGCGCCACGCCGACGAGCGACGACAGGAACGTCGGCAGCTCGACGGCCAGCGCGGCGAACTCGTCGATCACCACGACCAGACGAGGCAACGGCGCCCGGCCGTCGCGACGAGGGCCGCGCCGGTAGTCGGCGAGGTCGACCGCCCCGGCGTCGCGGAGCGCCCGCTCACGCCGGCGGATCTCGGCATCGAGGCTGCGGATCGCCCGCGCCGCCAGCCGTTCGTCGAGATCGGTCACGACGCCGACGGTGTGCGGCAGGTCGCGGCACGCGTCGAAGGTGGCGCCGCCCTTGTAGTCGATGAGCACGAACGTGACGTCGTCGGGACCGGCGTCGGCGGCGATCGAGGCCACCATCGTGCGCAGCAGTTCGCTCTTGCCCGACCCGGTGGTGCCGGCGACGAGCGCGTGCGGCCCGTCGCGCACGAGGTCGATCGCCACCACGCCGTCGCCACCGACGCCGAGGCGGGCGATCGGGTGGCCGTCGCGATCGGCGCGGGTCCAGTGGGCGGCGAGCCCGATGGCGTCGTCGAGCGCGCCGGGCGCAGTGGCGAGCACCTGGCCGAGCGTGATCGACGTCGGCACATCGCCGCCGCCGACGGCGTCCTCCGGATCGTGCAGTGCGGCGAGGCGGCGGGCGGCGGCGTCGGCGGTCGTCGCCGTGATGCCCGCCGCGCCCACCGCCGACCTGTCGGTGCCGGAGCCGACGTCGGGGCACCATCGCCCGGTGCACAGCGACCCGACGGCGAGCACGCTGGCGCAGGCCGCCGGCACCGCCTCGACGCCGCCGACGACGGTGAGCGTGGCCACCGACGTGACGGCGTCGAGGAAGCGTCGGAGCGGGCTGTTGCGGGCGGCCATCAGGTCGGGGCGATCGGTCACCACCACGACGTGGCCGGTCCACGTGTCGGCGAGGCGGGTGAGCGCGTCGTCGAGCTCGCCGGCGCCGTCGGCGGCGAGCACCCACAGCGCTCCCCCGAAACCCGCATGGGGAAGCCACTCGGCCCAGACCCACGCTGCCGGGTCGTCGGCGACGACGACGAGGCGCCAGTCGGCCGGCCCGCACCACGTCGCCAGCTGCACGACCAGCGACCGAGCGACGGCGCCGGAGTGCTCCCCGGCGACGGCGATCGCCGCGCCGGGACCGAGGTCGGCCGCCACCGGCACGTGGTCGTGGTGGGCGGCTCTCGTCAGCGCCAACTCGCACTCCGCGGGCAGCGACTCCACCGACACGCCGAGGTCGAGGACGCGTTCGCCCCATCCGATCGTGACGGCGAACGCGTCGCGGTGCCCGGATCGCCGGCTCCACACGCCGCCGCCGACACCGGGTGCGCCGCTTGCGTCGACGCCGGGCGTCCCGAGCCCGAGCGCGTCGAGGGCGTCACCGATCGTCGGCGTGGTCTCCCGCTCGAACGCCGCCCGCGCCCGGCGACGGTCCTCGAGCGCGCCGATGAACCGCTCCACCTCCTGGCGGCGTTCGGCCGAACCACGATGGCTGACGACGGTGATCCGTCACCTGGCCGACGAGGCGGGTCGCCAGCGCCACCAGCCCTCCGACACCGGAGAGCACGAGGTACATCGGGTTGCGAAGGACGACGGCGACCACGACGCCGGCGAGCATCGGCGCCGCCATCGCCAGCAGGCCGGCCGGCCGCGGGGACGTCGAGCGACGGTCGCCGGCCGGCACGTGGAGCGGCGGAGTCACCCAACGCGGATGGTGACGTGGCGCCCGGTGCAGCGTGCGCCGCCACGGATCGGCCGGGTGGGCGCGCAGCGTGGCCGCCGCGGTCGCCGCGCCGCCCGCCGGCCGCACGCTGATCCGTGAGGCTCCGACGGCGAACGTCCGCCGCTCGGCGTGGGCGGCCTCCGCCGGCCCGCCGACGTCGCACGGGGTCCGCCCGGTGAGCTGCGTGAAGCGCACGCCGGCACCGTCGATGTCGAGCACGCCGTGGTGCAGCTCGGCGCGCTCGTCGAGCAGGCGCACTGCGGCGCCGGCCGCCCGACCGACGACGTGGCGTCCGGCGGCGAGGGCCACCGGCGCGCAGACACCCGGTCCGCTCTCGAACTCGACCACCGCGACCGCCCCGGTGCGTGGCGTCGCGCCGTGGCGGGCCGCTGGGGCGACCGGATGACCGCGCCGCTCGACGCGCGCCGGACACGCCATGCGCCGGGCCATCAGGTCGACGTCGTCGGCGACTCCGGGGCGGACGGTCGATCCCTGCAGTGATGCCGGTGCGTGCGAGACCGACCGTGCGTGGCACCGGGCCGTCCGTCGATCGTGACGGAGCGGTGCCCGGCGATGCCGAGCAGGTCGGCGAGCGCTCCCACAGTGGTCGTCGAGTCGATGCCGGTGACGGTCCGTCGGATGCCGTCGGCATCGGCGATGGCCAGCGTCGGCAACGGGGTGGAGGGTGTGGGGGTGCGATCGTCGCTCACGCCGGTCCTGGGTGCGCCGCCACCGCCGGAACGGAAACGACGCCGCTCACCGGCGCGGTCCCGCGGCGGTCAGCGAGCCCGCACGCCTCCGGAAAGGGCGACCGCCCGCGCCAGCACGGCGTCGAGCATCGCCGGGGTCAGTCGCCCGGTGAACGTGTTCTGCTGGCTGACGTGGTAGCAGCCGAGCAGCGTCAGCTGGCGGCCCGACCCGTCATGCACGACCGTCACCTCGCCGCCGTGGGCGAACCGCGGCCGCGGTCGGACGATCGACCAGCCTCCCGACGCCAGCGCATCGAGCGTCACCCCCCAGGCGAACGCACCGAGGGCGACCACCACCCCGGGTGTCATCAACTCGAGCTCACGGACGAGGTACGGCGCGCACGTGTCGCGCTCCGCCGGCGTCGGGCGGTTGGCCGGCGGTGCGCAGTGCACCGGCGCCGTCATCCGCACGCCGCGGAGCACCAAGCCGTCGTCGATGGCGGTCGAGGTCGGCTGCGACGCCAGGCCGGCCCGGTGCAGCGCCGCCACGAGCACGTCGCCGGACCGGTCGCCGGTGAACATTCGCCCGGTGCGGTTGGCGCCGTGCGCCGCCGGCGCCAGCCCGACGATCACGATCGGCGCATCGGCGGGGCCGAACCCGGGCACCCCGCGCCCCCAGTAGGCCTCGGTGGCGAACGCCGCCCGGCGGGTCGCCGCCACCTCCTCCCGCCAGGCGACGAGGCGCGGGCACGCCCGGCAGGCGACGACGAGCTGATCGATGTCGGCGACGCTCGCGGCGAACCGCGCCCGAACCGCCGGACCGAGCCGATCGGCGGCCGCGCTCGAGGTCATGCCTCGATGGTCGCAGCCGAGCCGATTTTCTTTCAACTGTGAAAGGAAATCGCCACTGACGAAACGAAACGTTGGCGTATCGGTGTGAAACGGTAGCGTTTCGTTTCATGGACGACCGGATCGACATCCCCCACCCCCCGCTGGCGCTCTACGAGCAACCGGAGATCTACCGCCGGCGATGGTTCCTGCTCGGCGTGCTGTGCCTGTCGCTCGTGATGGTGGTGATGGGGGTGTCGTCGCTGAACGTCGCCCTGCCGCGGCTGCAGGAGTCGCTGGGCGCGAGCACGACCGGCCTGCAGTGGATCGTCGATTCCTACGCCCTCGTGTTCGCCGGGCTGCTGCTCACCGCCGGCGCCATCGGCGACCGCTTCGGGCGCAAGGAGACGCTGCTGGCCGGCCTCGTGGTGTTCGGCGTCGGGGCCGTGCTCAGCGGCTTCGCCGGCTCCGCCGGGCTGGTGATCGCCGGACGGGCCGTGCAGGGCGCGGGCGCGGCGTTCGTCATGCCCTCCACGCTGTCGCTGCTGGCCGCCGTGTTTCCGCCCGAGGAGCGTCAGCGGGCGATCGCCATCTGGGTCGGCTTCGCCGGCGCCGGCGGTGCGCTCGGCCCGATCGTGGCCGGCGCCCTGCTCGAGCGCTACTGGTGGGGCTCGGCGTTCCTCGTCAACGTCCCGGTCGTCGTGCTCACCACCGTCGCCGTCGCCGTGTTCAGCCCGCGGTCGCGTGACGACTCGGCCACGCCGCTCGATCCCATCGGCGCGGTGATCTCGCTGGTCGGGCTCACCGCACTGCTGTTCGGCATCATCGAGGGCGCCGAGCGGGGCTGGACCGATCCGCTGGTGGTCGGCGCGTTCGTGCTCACCGCCGTGCTGGCGTGGGCGTTCTTGCGCCAGGAGCGCCGGGCGGCGCACCCGATGCTGCCGCTGTCGTACTTCTCCGACCGCCGCTTCAGCGTCGGCAGCGCCGTCATCACCACGTCGTTCTTCGTGATGTTCGGCTGGTTCTTCCTGTTCTCGCTGTACCTGCAGTTCGCCCGTGGGTACTCGCCGTTCGAGGCCGGCCTGGCGACGCTGCCGTTCGCCCCGGTCTTCATCGTGCTCTCGCCGCGCAGCGCCGCCATCGCCGCCCGGCTCGGCACCGGACGGGCCATCGCCCTCGGCTTCGGCCTCGTCGGTCTCGGCATGGCCGTGCTCAGCTTCGTCCAGGTCGACACGCCGTACCCGGTGCTCGTCGTGGCGATGATGCTCATGGCGGCGGGGATGTCGATCACGGCCGCGCCGGCGACGACGAACATCATGGTCGCCGTGCCGATGTCCAAGGCCGGTGTGGCGTCGGCGGTCAACGACACCACCCGCGAGCTCGGCGGCGCGCTCGGCATCGCCATCTTCGGAACGATCGTCAGCTCGCTGTACCGCACCAACCTCGACCTCGGCGGGCTCGCGCTCGGGGCGACGGCCAACGACGCGGCGACGGAGTCGCTCGGGGGCGCGCGTCAGCGCCGGCGCGGCGGTCGGCGGCGACACCGGCCCGGCCCTGATCGACCGCGCCGCGAACGCGTTCACCGAGGCCTTCCGCGTGACCGCCGTGATCTCGGTCGCCATCGTGGTCGTCGCCGCGATCGTCGTGGCCCGCACGTTCACGGTGGCGCAGGAGCTGGCCGCGGAGCGCGCCGCCGCCGACCGCGACAGCGACATCGAGGAGTTGCCGGCGATGCACGCCGCCACCGCTGCGGCAGACTAGGAGCCTGATGGATACCGCGACCGCCGCGGCGAGCGATCCCCGGATCGAACGCACCCGCCAGGTCGTGCTCGACGCCGTGCTCGCCCTCGTGGCCGAGAGCGGGTACGGCGCCGTGACGATCGAGGCGGTGGCAGCGCGCTCCGGGGTGGCCAAGAGCACGATCTACCGGCACTGGCCCGGGCGCGCCGAGCTCGCTCAACGACGCCTTCCGCACGCTGCAGCCGCCGGTGTACGAGTGCCAGGGCGGCGACGTCCGCAGCCGCGTCCTGCAGCTGCTCGAGGAGCTCGCCGAGCGCACCGCCGAGTCCACGTGGTCGGCGTGCCTTCCCTCGCTCGTCGACGCCGCGGCACGTGACCCCGAGGCGCGCGAGGCGCTGCACAGCCGCCTCGCCGGCCGGCGCACGCTCGTCGACCTGCTCACCGAGGGTGTGGCGTCCGGCGAGCTGCCCCCCGACCTCGACGCCGAGCTGATGGCCGAGGCGCTCGCCGGACCGATCGTCCTGCGCCGGCTGTTCGCCACCACGCCGCTGGCGCGCGACCAGGTGCGCCGCATCGTCGAGCAGATCCTCCCGGCACGAAGCGGCGACGTCCCGACGCCTCCCGGGAGGGCGCGTGACGCGCCACGAGGTCGACGCCTACCTGGCGTCGGTGGACGAACCCAAGCGCGGCACGCTCGAGGCCGTGCGGCGTTCGATCCTCGAGGTCGTTCCCGACGCCGAGGAGGGCCTCGCCTACGGGGCGCCGGCGTTCCGGCGGCACGGAAAGACGGTCGCCGGCTTCGCCGCGTACACCGACCACCTGAGCTACCTGCCCCACAGCGGGAGCGTGCTCGCCGCCCTCGGCGACGCGGTCGCCGGCTACCACTGCTCGAAGGGGGCGTTGCGGTTCGCCGTCGACACCCCGCTGCCGCCGAGCCTCGTCGCCGCGCTCGTGCGCGCCCGGCTCGACGAGCTCGGCCTCGGTTAGCGGCCTCAGCCGGCCGGCCCGTCCCCGGCGCGCTGCATCGCCGCCCACTGCAGCAGGATGACCGTCTTGGCGTCTTGGATCGCGCCGGTGGCGACCATCGCCAGGGCCTCGTCGAGGTCGAGCTCGAGCACCTCGATGTCCTCGCCCTCGGCGACGAGACCACCGCCGGCCGAGACGCGCTGATCGTGGGAATACGCGGCGGCGAAGAACGTCACCCGCTCGGTGACCGATCCGGGGCTCATGAACAGGTCGAACAGCCGGCGCACCTCGCCGACGCGGACGCCGCACTCCTCCTCCGCCTCGCGTCGGATCGCCTCCTCGGGATCCTCTCCGCGCTGGTCGAGCAGGCCCGCTGCCGTCTCGACGAGCATCCCGTCGGGGTGCCCGTTGAGGTAGACGGGCAGCCGGAACTGGCGGGTGAGGATCACCGTGCCGGCCGTGTCGTCGTGGAGGAGGATCGTCACGCCGTTGCCGCGGTCGTATGCCTCGCGCACCTCGCGCGTGACGCGGCCGTCGCGGTGGCGATAGTCGAACGTCGCCTTGCGCAGCACGTACCAGTGGTCCGACAGCACGTCGAGCTGGAGATCGCCGACGCGATCGTTGTGGCCGAGGTCGACGCCGTGCCCGCCGCGCATCAGCTGCCGCTATGGCCTCACCCGGTGACGGACCTCACGAGCCCGACGCGCTACAGCCGGTCGTCGTAGAACAGGCAGAACGGGTGGCCCTCGGGGTCGAGCATCACGCGCACGTCGTCCTGGGGCTGGTGGTCGCTGAGCCGTGCGCCCTGCTCGAGGGCCCACGCCACCCCGGCGTCGAGGTCGCCCACGCCGATGTCGATGTGCACCATCATCGCCTGCTCACCGGGCACCGACGGCCACACCGGCGGGCGGTAGTGCGGGTCCCACTGCACCTCCAGCTTCTGGCCCGGCACCGGCGAGCGCAGCATCGCCCACCCGTCCGTGGGCGGGTTGCCGGGATGCGGGCCCTCGCGCCGGGCGATCGGCCAGCCGAGCAGGCGCTCGTAGAACTCGGCGAGAGCGATCGGGTCGGCGGCGTCGAGCGTCGGACCCGACGGCACCATCACGGGTCGGTCCATCCCCCCATGCTGGCGCCTCATCCGACGGCGCACTTCCTTTCCACTGTGAAAGCAGACGTCGGCTTCGGCGCGCGGATCGGCCGCGGTCAGTCGAGGAGGGAGTCGAAGCGCAGGCCGCTGGAACCCTCGCCGCGACCGACCCCGCGGCGGTGGGTGAGCCACACGTGCAGGCGGCCGTCGGTCCCGCGGGCGGCCTGGAAGCTGCGGCGCACGACGGCGCCCTCGCGCGGCACCTCCTCCTCGGGGATGAGCAGCGGCTCGTCCGGGTCGCCGAGCAGCACGGCCGTGCTGGTGAGCGTGCGGCGGCCGCCATCGACATCGAGCACGGCGGCGCGGGCGAGGCGGATCTCGGCGCTGTCGGGATCGGGTCGCACCGGCAGCAGCGGGATCCAGTGCGGCGGCACGGCGCTGGCCAGGCGGTACGGCGCGGCGTCCCGCGGTGCCGTCGGCTCCGCCTCGGCGCCGATGTCGATCGGCGTCGCCGGCGGCGTCGATCGCCTGCGCCGAGCGGGCTGGTGAGGCGCCGCTCGACCGCCCAGGCGACGTTGGCCTGCTCGTCGCGCAGGAACAGCACCTCCTCGATCGGCGGGCCCTCGAGCGGGGTGGCCACGGTGCCGGCGAGCAGGAAGGCGTTGGTCATCGCCGCGCCCGGCGTGCGCCTCGTCGAACGGCATCGCCAGCTGGAACATGCTCCAGCCCGCCGTTCGACGCCGTCGACGCGTCGCCGTTCGGGCGCAGCAGCGTCTCGACGCCGAACGTGTCGACGACCACGAGCGAGCGGGTGGTCGACCAGGCTGCCGGTCGGCAGGTCGAGGCCGATCACGTACCAGTCGTTGCCGTAGCCGCTGACCGTGTCGATCATCAGCAGCTGCGGCAGGTCGGTGCCGCCCGGCTGCCAGCGCGCCGAGGTCGAGCAGCGCGTCCTCCATCTCCCAGAACCGCGGCGCCGGCATGCCGCGCAGCGTCACCGGCGCCGGCACCGACGCCCGCACGACCACCGCGCCGGCATCGGCCTCGGCGGCGTGGTGCCGACGTTGACGTCGCCGCGGCGGTCGAAGCTGTACCAGTCGAGCTCGCCGCCGCCGTACTGGTCGGCGTCGAGCGTCCACTCGTCGAAGCGGTCGGGGCTCGTGCGGGCGGCGAACGAGACGGCGTACTCCATGCGGTCGCGCTGCCACGCCTGCTCGTCGGCACCGGGCTGGCTGAACAGCTCGTCGACCCACGCGACCCATGCCGCGCAGGCCGCCCGCACCTCGGCCCGGTCGCCGGCGGCGATCGGCGTGCCGACGTCCGGCAAGGCCGTGGCGCCGCAGACCGGCGAGCGCGGCCCGCAGCCGTCGGCCGTCGAGGGCGCGACCGGCGACGAGCGCGGTGGTAGCCCAGCGGTGGCCGCGTCGAGCCCGGCGGCGTCGGCGGCGGCGAGCGGCGGCGACGGCGAACGTGGCGCGGAACGCCGGGCCGTAGTCCCGCTCGGTCGGACTGGGCGGCGAGCAGGCGCAGGAAGTGGCGGCCGGTATCGACGCCGAGGCGCAGCCCGGCGACGCCGGCGGGAGGTCGAGTGGGCACGGCTGGCGCTCGACGATCACCTCGAGCGGCACGCCCTCGGCGTCGAAGCGCGGCGCGTGGAGCTGGGTGTCGGGCGGGATCACGCCGAACACGCACCGCGTCGGGCCGGTGACGTGGCCGCGCCAGCGGGCGACGATCGGCGTGCCGCCGTCCTCGGCCTGGAACTCGCCCACCTGCCACTGGCGGGCGAGCAGCCACAGCGCGTCGGCGGTGCGGGCGGCGAGGCCGGCGGCGACGTCGTTGCCCGGCGGCGCCGGCTCGATGCGGGACCAGCTGGTGACCGACGGCATCGCCGCTCCTCAGGCCTCGGGCGCGCCGATGAGCGCGTTGGGATCGGTGGACACGGCGTCGCCCTCGATGTTGAAGGCGAGCATCGTGGCCGGGAGGTAGTGGCCGACGGCGTCGACCGACTCGGGTCCGGTGGCGCGGAGATGGGCGAGATCGAGGGTCTCGAGGAGGACCCGGTTGAGCGCCCCGACCGTCCACGGCGCAGCGGGATCGGGCGGCACCGCGAGGAGCACCGCCTGGGGCGCCATCGCGTCGGGCGGGTCGTAGCAGAAGGCCAGCCCGGCCGTCTCGGTGCCCCGCGGCACGACCTCGGTCCACTCGTCGACGAGCAGGCCGGCGAGCGGCGCGGCGAGGTCGACGTCGGTGGCGCCCTGCAGCACGATCGACACCAACGCGTCCGGACCGATGCCGTCGACGTCGGTCGAAGGCGCCCCCGATCCACGGCCGGTCGCCGGCGTGGGGCACGTGGGCCACCGCCAGGTCGAGACCGGGACCGCTGCCGAGCGCGCCGGCGAGCGTGTACGGCATCGTGAACCGCTCCAGGGCCGGGCGCACGCGTTCGAGCCGCGTCAGCCACGTGTACGGGGCCAGCGGGTCGTCGGCCAGCAGCGCCGCCGACCGGTGCCCCGCCTCCAGGTCGGCGGCCGTCCCGGCACGGAACACCGGCACCGCCACGAACCCGGGTCCGAACACGCCGCGCACCCGCCGCAGCAGGCGGTCGCGCCGCGCCGCCTCGGGCTCGTCCGGCGGCGCTGGCCGCTCGCGCTCGGCGTCGGCCAGCCGACGGGTGGCGTCGGCGAACACGGCGCTCGCCGACACGAAGCCGGCCGACCCCGGGGGCACGGCGTCGGCGTCGCCGCCGGCGAGCGGGGCGAGGCCGGTGGCGATCCCGAACCCGGCAGCGGCGGCGAGCGCACGGCGCATCGCGACCGACGGTCGGGGATGGGTCGTCGAGCAGGGCGCCCAGTGCGTCGCGCGCGGCACCGAGCGCCCGCTGGGCGGCGTCGATCCGCGACTCGAGCTCGTCGAGGTCGACGCGTCGGTCGGGGTCGGCGTGCGCCGGCTGCAGGTCGGCGCCGTCGAGGGGCCGGGTCGCGGCGACCAGGCGGCGCACCGCGCCCGCCACCTCGAGCAGGTCGCCGAGATCGCGGGCGCTGCGGTCGCCGGCCGGCTCGAGCACGAGGCGCAGGCCGGCCGGCGTCGCGCCCGACGCCGTGTCGGGCACCGCGGCGAACGCCCGCTGGGCGAGCTCGGTGGCGACCCCGGCGTCGCCGCTGATCCACACCAGGTCGAGCGCGGACAGCCCCAACGCGGTGCAGCGCCACGCGGTGCCGTGTCACCTCGGCGCCGCGGTCGTCGAGCTCGGCGACGATCACGTCGATGCCGGCGGCCGGCCCGAGCATCGCCGCCGCCCACGCGTCGAGGCACGGCTCGACCTCGGCGCGCGGCGACGCGACCGCCCACCCGCTCGTGGCGTCGACTCGCGCCGCGGCGTCGAGCACGACGGCGACCCGGTGGGTGATCGGCGTGCCCGTGCGCGGCGTGCGCATCAGCTCGAGACGCGGTGGCGGAGCGAGGCCACCGGCCACGTCGTCGAGCGTGGCGGCGCGGGCGAGGTTGCCGCGAGCGAGCTGGAAGACGCTCTCGGCGGTCACGGCGTCGGCCGCCGTGTCGACCGCCGCGTCGAGCCATCCGAGCACCCGGCCGAGGCGCTGGCGTCGCGGGTCGTCGGCGGTCAGGCCCTCGATCTGGTCGAGCACGCCGTCGGCGTCGTCACCCCACGCCCGCTGCAGCACGAGTCCGTCGATCTGCGTGCGCCGGGCGACGGCGTCGTCGCCGGTGGTGCCCGGCGGCGGGGCGATGCGGCGGAGGTCGTCGATCAGCTCGTCGAGCGACGCCTCGTGCAGCCGGCGCTCGACGTCGTAGCCGAGCAGCACGCCGAGCGGGATGCCCTGGCGCACGCCGTCGAACAGGCGCTCGGCGAGACGCACCCGGTCCGAGGTCAGGGTGATGGCGTACGGGCTGTCGGCGGCGCCGCCGTGGGCGAGGTGGGCCTCGCGCAGCAGGGCCGCCGTGCTCGCCTGGTCGAGCGACGGGGCGACGATGAACCCGGGGTCACCGGCGGCGGCGAGCAGCGGCCCGGGCTCGTCCGCCGGGAGGTCGGTGACGGGCGTGGCCGGGCGCGGGCGCAGCTGCTCGACCCAGCCGTAGCCGCCGAGCGCCAGCCCGGTCGGCTGGGCGGCGCGCAACTCGGCCGAGGCGCCGCGTGGCGAGCGACGTCATCCACGCGTCGAGGCGGAAGGAGGTGGCGTCGAGCGCCGCGGGGAGCAACCGTTCGACCGTGGCCGGGTCGGCGCCGGCGAGCGCGCTCAGCGCCGAGCGGAGCTGGCCGAGCGATCGCACCTCGGGGGCGCTGAAGTCGTCGAGGCCGGCGAGGTGGTCGCCGATCGTCGCGCCGCCGGTGCCACCCGGCAGCGGCTGGGTGCGCTGCCACGTCCACGTCGCGGTGGGCATCGGCGCCGGCACGAGGTCGACGAGCTCGGCGTCGACGTGCAGCTCGGCGGCCGTGCGCCCGGCGCCGGCGAGCAGGCGGGAGGCGGCCTCGGCGTGCTCGCGCAGCAGGGCGTGGCGGGCGAGCGCGTGCAGCAACGGCACGGGGTCCGGCAACGGTGCGGCGAGGCTGTCCGGAGCGGCGGCGAGCAGCGCGGCGAGATAGGCGAGAGTGCCGTCGGCGTCGCGGCGAGCGCCACGCCGAGGGGCGAGCTGGCGTCCTCGTACACGAACAGGTCGAGACCGACCGCTCCCGTGAGCCCGACCCGGTTCGGCAGGTTCGACGTGAGCTGGCGCAGGCGGGTGAAGAAGCCGATCGCGTCGAGGTCGGGGCCGAGCAGGCGGCGCAGGTGGGAGAGGTAGTGCGGGCCGAGGGCGCGGCGCACGTGATAGGCGGCGCTGGCGGGGCCGCCGCGGAGCACGTCGACGACGTCGGCACCGGGGTCGTCGCTGCGTCCCACCGCGTGCCGCGCCGATCGTCGCCGGTCGCCACACCTGGTCGCGCAGGGTCGCCAGCAACTGGCCGAGCCGAGCGCTGGGCGCGGCGTCGTCGCCGGTGGCCGACCAGCCGGCGAGCGACGTGACGGCGAGCACGCCGTAGGGCTGGCGCCCGCAGCGGAGGCTCGGGAGCGCGCCCGCCGGGCGGACGAAGCGCAGGGCGTGGTCGCGCACCCACTCGCGTGCCGTCGTCGTCGATCGTCGTGAACTGCGAGAGGTAGTAGCCCCAGGTCGTCGGCCACAGCGCGGTCTGCATCGCCTCGGCCAGCGCCTCGTCACCACCGGGGGCGCCGGCGATCCGTCCGAGCGTCGTCTCGATCCGCGGCGCGGCGAGGCCGAGGGCGGCGCCGAGGCGGCCGGCGTCGGTGGCGGCGCCGAGATCGGGCGCGCCGCCCGGGGTGGACTCGGGCCACTCGACGGCGAAGCTCTGCGCGCCGAGGATGTCGCGGCTGGCGTACCCGGCGCGCTCGGCGCCGCTGTTGTTCGTGGGGGTGCCGGCAGCGAGGAACGCCAGACCGTCGGTGTGGTGGTGGGCGTCGAGCAGATCGGCCAGCCGATCGGCGGCGGCGGTCGGGGCGTCGGCGGCGATTCCGACCACGACGAGCACGTCGACCGCCGCGGCATCGAGCGGGCCGGGGAGCGACAGGCGCACGGCCATCCCCTGCTCCTCGGCGCGATCGAAGTCGACCATCCAGCGCATGCCCTCGTCGATCGCCGGGACCGCCGGGTCGTCGCCGTCCGGGGCGAGGGCGTCGTCGGGATCGGGTCCCACCGCGAGGTCGGCGGCGATGTCGCGCCCGGTGGCGGCCGCCACCACGGTGCCGTCGTGGTAGGCGGTCGCCGTCCAGCGCGCCGGCAGACCGGCGGCGCGCGCGGCGTGCGGACGACCTCCGCCGGCGCGCCGAGGTCGGGGAACTGCGGTGGCTTCGCCAGCTCGGCGTCGGCGGCCACCGGATCGGTCGGCTGGTCGGCGGGGTTGATCGGTTCCAGGACGCGGGCGATCCACGCCGCGCGGCCGGGATCGAAGCGGTCGGTGAGCATGCGCCACGCGCCGCGCAGACGCTCCCCGTCGTCGCCGGCGCGCCAGCGCAGCTCCCAGTACCGACGGCCCCACGACAGCTCGTCGGCGCTCAGCCGCGGGTCGTGGGCGTCGATGTGGATCTGGTCGGGGATACACCCGCACGCGCAGCTCGGTCGTCCCGTCGTCCCCGGCGATGAACCGGGTCTCCAGGCGCACCGGCAGCAGCGCCAGCGGATGGTCCGGCGGGGCGACCTCGACGGCGAGCTCGGGCGTGGCGTCGATCGGCGCGGCGAGCGACGGCCCGAGGTCGAGCGGCCGGGTACTCACGTCGGCCCCCCGAGCAGCACGGTCGCCGGGATGGCGACGCGCACCGGCTGTCTGGCGCAGCCGCACGGCGAGGCGGGCGGCGTCGCCGTCGCCGGCGTCGAGCGGCAGGTGGCTGGCCCCGGCCGGCACCTCGTCGACCTCGACCCCGAAGCGCGGTGCCGTCGGCTGCTCGGCGATCACCACGGTCCACTCGCCGATGTCGGCAGCGGCGATGTCGAAGCCGAAGAAGCGCACGTCGGGGGCCATCGAGCCCGTGAGGATCGGCATCGCAGGTGGCGTGTCGGGCTTGACGGCGTAGACGACGGCGTCGGGGTAGCGGCGCAGCAGCTCCGAGCGCAGGAGCACGACGAAGCGCTCGTCGGTTCCCGCGTCGGCGCCGAGCGTTCGGTCGCCCCACTCGGCGAGGGGCGGGATGTCCGGGGGCCGCTGGGCGACGCCGGGGTCCCAGAAGCGGTCGGCGAAGGTGGCCTGGATCGGCGTCGGGAACTCGCGCCACACCAGCTCGTGACCGAGCTCGTCGTTGAACCCGACGAGCACCGCCTCGACGAAGGGCGAGTTGGTCTCGAGCGGCACGACGGTGTTCGGCGGCACGAGGTCGAGCCCGGGGAGCATCAGGTCCTGGTCCATCGCCGCCAGCGCCGGCGCCAGCGGCTGCGGGAAGTGGGGCGTGATCTCCACGCCGTCGAACGCCGCCGGTGACGGCGCGCCCGCTTGCGGGGCGGCCGCGCCCCGGCGGTCGACGAGGATCGCCAGGCGGGCCGTGTACGTCTCCATCGGCGTGGCCCGGGCGAGCGCCTCGGCGAACACGGCGGCCAGATCGAGCGCGCCGACGACGATCGGGGGCGACGGCGGCCTCGGCTCGAAGCGCTGCAGGTGGGCCGCGGCCACGACACGGAACGTGGCGGCCGCGGCCGAGTCGACGGGCGGCGCCTCGGGCTCGGGCTCCGGCTCGGGCTCCGGCTCCGGCTCCGGCTCCGGCTCGGGGAACCCTCCGCCCGGATCGTTGGGGTCGATCGGCCTGAGCCGCGGGCGGGCGAACGGCTCGACCGGATGGGGGCGTCCCGGGATCACCGGGGGGCGGGGCGGACGCGGCGGACGCGGCGGGGGTTCGATCGGAGGTTCGGGCTGCGGGTCGACCACGATGACGATCGGTGGCTCCACCACGGGCGGCGGGCCGACCGGTCCCGTCGGCGGCGAGAACGGCGTGAAGGCGAACGACGGCCGTGGCGGCGCCGCCGCCACGGTGGCCGCGGTCATCCCGTCCCAGGTGACGTCCAAGCGCTGCGGGTTGAGGGCGAGGGCGACCCGTTCGATCGTGATCATCCGGTCGATCGTCGGGCCGACGATCCCGCCGTCGATCAGGATGCCCCGTCGGCCCTGCACGGCGCCGGGCTGCAGGTTGGAGAGCACGGTGGCGGCCATCGTCGGCGCCGTCGACGCGGTGGTGGCGGCCGCCGCCGGCGACAGCGCGGCCGGCGCCGGGACGCGTCGACGAGGCGACGGGCGATCGCCCCCCGCGGCCGGGCGACCCGTCGCATCGACGCCCCGAAGGCCGCGGCCGGCACCTGCGCCGCGCGCAGCATGGCGACGAGCCCGGTGTTCGGACGGTTCGCCGCGCTGGTGAGCATGAGCTGGGCCCACGCCGGGGCCAGCGCCTGCAGTCCGGCGTCGGGCGCCATCCGGGCGAGGTGGCGCTGGTGCAGGCTCGTTCCCATCGCCATCCCGAACTGGGCGTGGCGCAGCACGCTGTTGACGTCGCGCAGCTGGGCGGCCTGCTCCCACGCCGAGGCGACGAGGGCCTCCTGCTGCTCCTGCACGAGGCGGGCGCCGAACTGCGCCGTGGCCCGTGCGGGTGCCTCGAGGTTGAGCTGCTCGTACCAGCGGTCACGCCGCGCCGGGTCGAGCGCGCCCAGCGCGGACGGCGTGGCGCCGTACCGGGGCGGGGCGAGCAGCGCCTCGCCGCCCGGTGCCGCGTCGGGCGCGTTGAGGATCGCCGCGAGCGCGGTGCGGAAGGCGTCGTGCAGCGCCTCGGTGGGCCACGGCGACGGCGGAGACGGCGGCGGCTCGTCCCCGGTGCTGTCGGGCGGCTCGGCGGGGCCGGGCGAGTCGTCGTCGGTGGCGACCACGGGGGGCACCGGGCGCAGCGCGCCACCGAGGGGCAGCAGGGTCGGTACCGGCAGCGGCACGCCCACGCCGCTCGCCGACACGTCGACGGGGCGGGAGCCGACGCCGACGGGCAGTGGGCGTGCCCGCAGCAGCATCGCCAGCGACTGGAAGTCGCCGTTGGGGCCGGTGGCGAAGTCCCACGAGTGGTAGACGGGCAGCTCGACCGACGTGAGCGCGTCGCCGAGGGTCCACGCCGGACGCAACGTCGCCTCCTCCTCGGCGGTGACGTCGAGGCCGAGCCCGGCGAGGCGTCCGAGCTCGAACGTCGGCACGACGCAGGCGAGGTAGTCGGTGGCGGGGGCCAGGATCCGTCCGCACACGAGCCGCGACAGCGAGCGCTCGGGGCGGTCGTGGAGCAGGCGGGTCATCTCGGCGACCGCCGCGTCGGTCTCCCCCGCCGGACCGCGGGCCGGGAGCTCGCCGGTGAGCTGGGCGTGCGCCCACGCCCAGCTCGACGCCAGGTCGGGCAGCTCGGCGTTGGGGTCGGCCGGGGCGCCGATGGTGAGCACCGGCAGCGAGCCGCGGCGCGGCGGCGAGAGCTGAACACCGGGCTGGGTGCGCACGACGACGAGGCACAGCCACGGCCGGAGGCGCTGATCGGCGGGCGGCGCCGCCGGGGTGAACAGCCACGGCAGGCTGGGCTCGTCGAACTCCACCAGCGCGCAGTAGTTGGGCTCGAACGCCCGCGACCCCGGCGTCGGGTCGCTGCGGATCACCTGGCCGGTCTGCAGCCCGGTGACGTGGCCGGGACCCATCAGGCGGACGTCCATCGGGATCGGCGGGGCGTCGTTGACGGTGATCGAGGCGGTGGCGCTGGCGATCCCGGGCTGGTCGGCGCCGAGCGTGTCGGGTTGGGCGAGGGCGGCCGCGCCGCCGCGCCGCACCCACGGCACCAGCACGAGGTCGGCGTTGGTCTCGACGTCACTCATGGCGGCTCCGACGCGATCTGGTCACTGAGGTGCCGACCGTGGATCGCCGTCTCGTGCGAGCCAGCGTGACCGAGAACGCCGTTGACGACGCAGATCGCCACGGTCATGACGACTCCCCGCCGGCGAGCACGAGCACGGCGCCGAGGCCCATCGCGTGGTGGGCCTCGGCCCACGTCATCGTCGTGGTCGGTGGCGGCGGCGTCGTGGTCGGACCCTCGGGATCGACGACGGTGGCCACGGCGTAGCCGAGCGGTCGCATCATCGGCGCTTCCGGTGCCGTGGCGGACTGGAACCGGGTGGCGGCGACGGCGAAGGAGGCACGCGCCGCGGCGCCGAGGCCGACGAGCACCATCACGGTCCCGGTGTCGGTCGGCACCGGCTCGGGCTCGACGGTCGGGTTGCCGTCGGCGCCGATCGTGACGTCGGTGTAGTCGAACGCCGAGCGCACGACCGCCGACGCGGCGAAGCTGTAGGTGTCGTCGCCGAAGGCGACGCCGGCGTCCATCTCCTCGAACGACGGGGCGGCGAGCTTCTCGTCATCGGTGAGGTCGAACAGCTGACCGGGAGCGAACTCGGCCCGCACCGGCCGCAGCGCCTGGCTGTCGTCGCCGAGGCGGACCGACGTGATGGCGAACCGGCGGGCGCCGCTCGGGCGGGCCTCGCCGAGGCGGTCGATGTCGCGGGACAGGTTCAGCGGCACGACGCCCTGCTGCACCTGCAGCGTGCCCATCGGGTGCATCAGGATCTGGTCCGGCCGGTCGTCGCGGCGGACCACGACGATGCGGTCGGCGGCGGCCGACGACTCGACGCGCCAGCTGCGCGGATCGGCCAGGGCCGCGGTGACCGCGCCGAGGGCGTCGACCGGGGCGATGGCAACCGCCTGGTCGCCGTCGATCAGAGTGCGGCCGAAGCCGATCGTGTAGTCCCACCACAGGATCGAGAAGGTCGCCTTGCCGCTCACCACGAGCGGGAACGGGCCCTCGAGGGCGCCGGCGACCGACAGCTTGAACAGGTTCGTCGAGCCCCGCTTGAGCTGGACGCTGGCGTGGAACTCGGCGAGGAAGTGCGGCGGGACGAGCTGGATCAGGACGTCGAACCCGACCTCGCCCTGGATGCTGAACCCGCACGCCGATGCGTACAGCGACGCCGACGCCCCGATCTGCACCGTGTTGGCGGTGATCGCCAGGTAGGCCTGGAGGATCAGCTTGGGGTTGTCGCCGTTGGTGAGCGCGACCGTCACCCGCGACAGTGCGGGGAAGCCGGGCGGCGCGGCGAAGCGGGGGTGGAACCCGCCGACCGCCAGGGCGAAGCCGCTGACGCCGGGCGTGCGCCGGAACGCGGCCGCGCCGGTCAGCGGGAATCGGCCGCACAGCTTCGAGTCGACGAGGACGGCGTCGAGGGCGGCGGTGCCGGCGCTGAAGTCGAACACGCCGACGGCGTCGAGGTTGAGCTGCACGACGCGCACCGTGTCGGTGGGGATGACCGAGCTCAGCCGTCCGAGCACGACGAGGCGCGTCGACACCGCGCTGCCGAACTGCATGATGAAGGCGAGGTCGAGGCGCAGCAGGTTGGTGCGCCCGAACGTCAGCTTCACGAGGATCCCGATCAGCGTGCTGCCTTGCAGCGCCGGGAAGAACGTCGCCAGCGGGCGCAGGATCTCGGCGGTGTGGTGGATCGGATCGGTCGGGAACAGCAGGTACTTGAGCTGGCCGGTCGGCAGCGCCGTGCGCACGGCGTTCTCGTCGAACGTTCGGTCCGACGCGAACAGCAGACCGAGGCCGTCGACCGTGACGGGACCGATCTGCCACCCGAGCCCTTCGAGCGTGCCGATGATGATGAACGACGAGCCGGGTGTGCCGTCGGCGTTCCTCGTCGAGACCAGCCCGAAGGCCTTGAGCGTGAACGAGCTGCCGAGGCGCAGGGCGAGGACGCCGAAGTAGGTGCCGCTCGCCTTGTCGTGGAAGATCGTCCCGCCGCCCGACACCAGCTGCGTGTCGACCTGCACGGCGATGCCGAGCGGTGGGCTGATCGCCAGGCGGGCGTCGAAGAAGCGCAGGTTGTTGGCGTCGGTGGGCTTGCTCGTGTCGAGCACGAAGCCGAGGCCGAGGCGATCGAGGCGGAAGTACACCGGGCCGGTGGTGACGCTGAACGAGGCATCGGCCTCGACGACGAACAGGTCGTTGTCGCCGCCCGGCACCGACGCCGCCCGCGACAGGCGCAGCGCCACCTCGAGGATGGTGAGCGGTCCGTACCGACGCCCGAGCGGGATGGTAGCGGCGATCAGCTGGCTGCCGACCGGGCCGTCACCGGCGAGCGGCGAGTTCTGCACGCCGGGACCGCTCGGGCTCGCCGAGGGCAGGCTGTACTCGCAGATCATCCCGCGGCCACTGGCGTAGCCGAGGGTGATGCTGAACGGCAGCCGCAGCGGCGCCCCGCCGAGCAGCTTGCGCACGAAGCTGTCGTTGTCGGAGCCGTCGATGACGAACGCCGAGTCGTTCATCGACGCACGAACGTCGCCGCCGGCGCTCGTGAGCGAGGCGGACAGTGCGAGCGAGCCGATGTCGAGCCGGGTGCCGGTCGGGCGCGGGATCGAGAAGCTCAGATCGGTGACCTCGTCGGGGCGGGACGCGAACCCGACGCTGGCGGCGAAGTTGGCGTCGTCGAACGGTCCTCGCAGCCGCGGTGGGTTGCCGAGCAACGCGGCGACACCGGCGTCGCTGCGGACCTTGGCGCTGAACTTCCACCGTTCGCCGACCTCGATCTCTTCCTCGAGGTGGCCGCCGAAGGCGACGAACAGGCCCTCGGCCGGCAGCAGTGCCGGAACGTAGGCGAGCGAGACGAGCAGCGGCTTGGCGGCCTCGGGATCATCCTCGAAGTCGCCGATCTCCGGCGCGAACGAGAACGAGACCATCTGGTTGGAGATGATGTCGGCGGCGCGCGCCGGGTCCTTCGAGTCGAGGTCGAGCCCCGGGGCGTCCCAGCCGGCGAGTACGTCGCCGGTGATGTCCTTCCACTTCCGGTTGACGTGCATGAACCCGAGCACGGTGGCACCCAGCCGGAAGATGCCGTCGACGAGGCGGTGGTTGAGCAGCGGGCTCTGCACGTTCGGATCCGCCCCCGGGTTGAGCTGCTCGAGCGTTCGCCCGGGGCTGAACAAGAACTCGAGCAGCCCCTTGATCGACGTCCACAACCGCCCGGCGCTGCTCGCCCCGGCGCCGTACGTGTCGGTGATCTCGTAGAGCGTGGTGGCGCTCTGCATGATCAGGAAGAACCGCGGCCAGCGCAGGCGCACGTAGTTGGTGGCCATCAGGTCGATGAACGACGCAGCGAGCTCCTCGGCGGCGTTGCCGACACCTCCGGCGGCCCACGTCTCGATGTTGCTGGCGAGGGCGTCGAGGATGGCGACGACGTCGGCGATCACCGCGGCGTCGGCCTCGGCGCTCGGGTCCGACGCGTCGCGGTAGGCCTTGATCGAGTCGAGCGGGGCGGTCGGGAACACGAGCTCGCCGACCGCGGCGTCGGGGTTGCCGCCGAGGTCCTTGATCACCGCGGCGCGGGCGGCGTCCTCGCCGAGCACGTCGGCGATCAGCTCGAAGAACGAGACGACCTCGGCGATCACCGACTGGAAGAACGTCTGGTCAGCCATCGGTGCTCGGGGGGTCGGGGCGGCGGGGTTCGATGGCGAGGGTGCGCAGGCGGGTCGGCGGATCCTCGGCCAGCGGCCCCAGCGAGGCCACCTGCACCATGTACGGCTCCGGCTTGGGCTCCTCGGGGGCGGGCTGGTCGGGATCGGTGAACGCCGTGTACACCTCGTGCACCGCCTCGATCTCGTCACCGTCGAGCTCGTTGAAGCGCACGACCGCGAAGTTGCCGCGGAACAGGATCTGGCGGGCGTTGCGCAGGTGCCCGAGGGCGTGCTGGTGACGAGCGGCGATCGCCTGGTAGGCGTCGACGACGGTCGAGTCCCCGGCGAGGTCGCGGTCGATCTGGTCGGCATCGATCTCGAGCGCCTGGATCGGCTTCGGTCGCTCGCCGTTGTCGCGCCGGTCGAGCAGCGGCGTCGCCCGCCAGCTCCAGTCGGGCGGCGAGTCCGGGTTGAGCCGGCTGGTCTTGGCCACGTCGTAGCCAGGGTCGTCGGGCGGCACCGTGTTCTCGTCCGGAGGCCAGCCCCAGGTCGGCATCAGCACGGGCGTCGCGAGCAGGCGCGAGCGCATGTGCGGCACCAGGTCGCCGACGTTGCGGCCGGTCGGCAGGAGCACCATGTCGTCCTGCGGGCGCTCCCAGCCGAGCCGCTCCGTACCGAGATTGGCCCGGACCATCTGCTGGGCGAACCCCGCAGCCCGGTCGACGGCCGTGATCATCGCCGGCATCACGTTCTTGAACCCGCTCGACGTGAACTGCACGATCCTGGCCGGGCGCGCCGCCGGACCGCGCCAGTAGCTCATCGCGGTCGCCGACGAGTTGTGCACGTCGCCGGACAGCAGGACCACCCGTTCGTACGGTGCGAGCCGCTCGAGGAACTGCTCGAACACCGGCGCGTCGATCGCCCACGTCTCGATGGCGTCGGGGTTGGTGCCGAACATCTGTCGCAGCCCCGTCGGGCTCCGCGGCGACAGGTCGGACGTGTCGTACTTGCTGCTCGCGGCGATCCCGAGGTCGAAGGCGCGGAACGATGCCGGTGCCACGAGGTCGTCGATGACCGGTGGGCCGATCACCTGCAGCGGGGCGATCACCACCAGCAGCTGCTGACCGGCGAGCAGCGGCGGCTTGGGCACCTGATCGACCTGGGCGTCGACCGACACGTTGCCGGGAGGACCGACGCGGCCGGCGTAGCTGCGCCGGGTGCGGTTGTCGAGCGAGATGAGGCGGTGGGTCGGCGCGTCGACGGTGAAGTGCCAGTGGATCGGTGGGTTGGCGCCGCGGAAGCCGCCGACGCCGTCGGCCTCGTTGCGCAGGTCGTGGCCGAACAGCACGCGACAGCCGTTCGAACGGCGCCTTCGCCGGGCCGGTGGTCGCCCCGGCCGGGAACAGCTCGGTGGCCCGGGTGCGCAGCTCCGCCGGCAGCCCGCTGTCGTAGCGCAGCGGGTCGTTGCCCCAGTCCTGGAACAGGGCGTAGGCGAGCATGCCGTTGGTGAACAGGGACAGACCGAGCGCGCTCGACAGCACGCGGTCACGCCACGTCGGCGAGAGGAACAGGTCGTCGGTGATCTCGTGGTCGTCGAGCATCATGTACGTCGGTACGTTGGCGAGCGCCCGCTGCACCTTGGGCAGCCCGACGAGGAACTCGGCGTGGATCCTGTGGCTGCGCCGCAGGCTCTGCTGGCGCTTGTGCTCCTGCTGGTCCGCGTCCTTCGCCTTCTGGTCGGGGGTCCGCTTGTCGGGTTTGGCCAGCGGGTCGGGCACCGGGTAGAGGTGCTCCGACACCAGCTCGGGGAACACCAGCGGGGGGAGGTCGATGCGGCTCTTGGGGGTCGGTTTCGATGTCCACTTCAGCGGCTGCCGGGTCGATCCGGTGGTGTCGGTCGTGGCGTCGGGCACGAACGTCGCGCCGGGGATCTCGTCGGTCCAGCAGGCGTTGCTCCACACGAGCAGGTAGAGCGCAGCGAACTCGCCGAAGGACAGCACGTGGTTGGCGCCGTCCTGGCTGGTGAGTTGGGCGGCGCGCTTGGTCAGCTCGAGACGGCGTCCGGGAGGGAAGGTCGCGGCGTCGGCCGGCAGGAGGCGGTCGGCCGGGGCGATGCTGGTGTCCTCGGCGTAGGCCTCGTACGCCTTGGCGGGGTCGATCGAGTCGGTGTCGCCGGCGGCGACCGTGCGCTTCAGCACCTTGTCGACGAGGAGGTGCTCGACGGGGTCTGGGTCGCCGGGTCGCCCGGGTTCACCAGGCCGATGATCTCGCCGGCCAGCCCGATCAGGCCGATCATCATCAGCGTGTCGACGTCGTCGGCGTAGACCTGGTCGCCGCCGAGGATCAGCTGGTGCGGGCGCGTGCGCGGGTCCTGGACGTGGTCGTGGATGTAGTCGTCGACGTAGGCCAGGGCGTCCGGGTCGCGGCAGCTCGGCAAGCGGCACGAGCCGTAGAGGATGCGGACGTCGGGCAGCTTCGAGGGGCACGGGGCGAAGCTCGGGAGGAGGTCCGGCTGGTAACCGAGGGCGAGGTGGGCGCGACCGTCGGGCGAGTCCTCGGGCGTGGCGTCGCGGCAGCATGTTCAGCGACGCCAGGTCGTGGGCGGTGCCGCCGGCGTTGATCGAGAGGTCGTAGGAGTAGAGGACGTCGGGCTGGAGGCTGCGGGCGTCGGTCTCGGGAATGCGCGCGACTGACGAGGGCGAGGTGCAGCTTGTCCCCGAGCCGCCACGTGTCCTCGGGCGGGCTGGTGAGGAACGGGGTCGCGTTCGCCGCGGTGGCGATGCCCTCGTACACCACGAGGCTGACCTTCGCCGGCTCGCTGAGGGCGAGCCACACACTGACCAGGTTGGGGTCCACCCGCCGGAGGATCGGCCCGGCGAGCAGGAGGGGGAGGGCCACGAACGATCTCCTCGGCCTTCGTGGAGCTGGCGTCGGCGAGGTTAAGCCGTCCGCAGCGCCGCCGGCTCCGAATTACCGGTGAGGTGAGCGGTGGCCGTCGGTGGTTCGCCCACCGCCCACCTCCGTGGTCCAGGTGACGTGTACGGGCGCTCGGTGAGCCCGGGATCGCGTCCGGTGAGGCGTCCGGTGAGGGTGGCGGTGAGCCTCGCGGTGAGGGGTGTCGCGCACGATCGCCCCATGACCATCATTGCGTTCCCCGGCCACGCCATGAACTGCCTGCGCAGCTGCTGGCCGCTCCTCGGCTGGCGCCTCGTCGCTCGCACGAAACAGGTGGTCCACCAGTGACCGCGACCACGCCCCGTGTCCCCTTGGCCGACCGCCTCGACCGCGAGTGGGCGTACCTGTCGCACCGCCGCGAGGTCGTCGCCCGCGCCCGGTGCTGGGGTGTCACGACCCGGCCGTTCGCCTCCCTCGACGAGCTCGTCGTACTGGCCGGGCTCACCGGGCCGCGGGCGACGGCCGCCGCGCCGGGGCGACCGTGGTCGGCGACGACGAGGCCGACGAGCTGCTCCACCGCCTCGTGCAGCGCGCCCGCTCCGACTGGTTGGCCGGGCGGATCGTGCTCCAGCGCATCCTCGGTGGCCTGCTGCGCATCGCCGGCGCCGAGCAGCGGCGCGAACCCGACGTCGACGCGCTGAGCCTGCTGGTGGGCGAGGCGTGGCTCGCCATCGCCCGCTATCGCCGGCCGCGACCCGGTCACGTCGCCGCCCGCCTGCTCAACGACGCCCGGCACGGCGCGTTCGTCGGTCCGCGCCGCCGTCGCGGCGTCGCCGAGGTGCTCACCTCACCGTCGAGCGTCGCCGAGCCGCGCTCGGCGCCGGAGAGCTCGCCGTGCGACGAGCTGGCCGACGTGCTCCGAGCCGCGCGCGACTGCGGTGTCGGCGCAGCGGAGCTGGCGCTGGTGCGCGGCGTCCTCGACCACGGCACCCGGGCGGTCGCCGGGCAGCTCGCCGTCACGCCACGAACGGTGCGCAACCGCCGCGACCGCGTCGCCGGCAACCATCCGTGACCTCGTCGCCTGACCGAGGGCCGATTTCCTTTCAACAGTGAAAGAAAAGTGGCCGCGGTCAGTCGAAGTCGGCCGGGCGCTTGGCGAGGAAGGCGGCGATGCCCTCCTGGGCCGCCGGACCGACCGCGGCGGTGGCCATCACCTCGACGGCGAGACGGTAGGCGTCGGCCTGGGCCAGGTCGACCTGGCGGTAGAAGGTCTGCTTGCCCAGCCCCTTGGAGGAGGCCGAGCCGCGGGTCGCCCGGCGCACCAGCTCATCGACCGCGTCGTCGAGCTCGTCGTCGGGCACGGCGCGGTTGATCAGACCCCACTCGGCGGCGGTGGCGGCGCTGATGGGATCGCCCGTGAGGGCCAGCTCCAGCGCCCGCTTGCGTCCGACGTTGCGGGCCACGGCCACCAGCGGCGTGTGGCAGAACAGCCCGCCCTTGCCGCCCGGGATGGCGAACGATGCCGACTCGGCGGCGATGGCGAGATCGCAGCTGGCCACGAGCTGACACCCGGCGGCGGTGGCCAGGGCGTGCACCTTGGCGCACACCGGCTGGGGGATCGCCTGCACCGCCTGCATCATCTCGGTGCACACCTCGAAGACGTGCACGGCCTCGTCGAGGTCGGCACCGGCGAGGTCGCCGAAGTTGTGCCCGGCGGAGAACACCGGCCCGGCCGCGGCGAGGATCACGCCGCGGGCGTCGCTCTCACCGGCCGCGCGCAGCGCCCGCGTGAGCTCCACCATCACCTCCACCGCCAGGGCGTTGCGCTTCTCCGGGCGGTCGAGCGTGATCGTCACCACGTCACCGGCGCGTTCGCTGCGCACGGCGGCGGCGGCCGTGGTCGTCATCGTCAGACAGCCGTCGCCGTGAGTGTGATCGACACGTCACCGCTCACCGGGGTGGCGCCGGCACTGTCGGACAGCACGCCGTCGACGCTCTGGTACATCGTGCCCGACACCACCAGCGGGTTGCTGATCGAGCCTTTGAGCGTGCCCGAGCCCGACACCGTTCCGCTCAGCGTGCCCTGCGTCGCGTCGGGCGCCACGTCCTGGGCGTACGACACCTCGACGGTGTAGCTGTCGCCGCTCACCGACGTGAGCCGGCACTGGTACGTCACCGCCACGGTGTCGGTGGCCACGCTGACCTGGCCGGGCACCGTCCACGACGAGCCGACGCTCACCGGATCACTCGGGAACCCGACCACCATCGTGTTCATCGCGTCGAGGATCCCCTGGCCGAGCACCTGCTGCTCGGGGGAGAGGCCACCGCTGAGCGACGACGACACCGGCGTGCCGTTGGCGCTGATCTGCTGGTCGAACGTGGTGCCGACCAGCGTGTCGTAGCCCACCTGGGCGTCGGTGCCGGCCGGCGCGGCGACCACGTTGAGCGAGTCGATCGTGGTGCGCCGGGTGTACGAGCCGTCGGGGTTCACGGCCGTGACCTCGGTGGACGTCCCGAGCATCAGCCCCACCGAGCCGTCGACGCTTCGCGGCCCGCCGAGCCCGCCGCTGGTGGACATCGAGATGCTCGCCCCGCCGGCGGCCTTCTGTCCGACGGTGGTCGACCCGGGGAGCGGCGCCGATACCGCGGTGGCCCCCGACGGCCGGGCGCCGGATGGGCGGCCGCGGCGGTGGGGGCGAGCCCGTTCACCGCCGACAAGGTGACCAACGCGGCCCCCAGTGCGACTACGAGCGAACGTACGCTCGCGGGCCGGTGCCGACGGGCACCAGAGCTAGAGGTGAAGAGGGTCGCCAACGTCGTCTTCCTGTCGAGAGCCGACCAACGAGGCTAGTCACGCACGGCGGAGGGGGCGAGCCGCGGGGCGTTTCGTCGCAAGGTCGTCATCGGACCGCAACACTGGTCGGCCGGCGGGCCGGGGCGCGAGACTGCTGCGGTGCTGCGCCACACCGTGATGTTCCGCTGGAAGCCCGAGACGACGCCCGAGCAGGTGGCGGCGATCGAGGAGGGCCTGGCCGCGCTCCCCGGCGTGATCGACACCGTCCGCTCGTTCCGGTTCGGCCGTGACGCCGGGATCAACGAGGGCAACTTCGACTTCGTCGTCTCGGCCGACTTCGACGACGGCGACGGCTACCTCGTCTATCGCGACCACCCGGCCCACCTCGCCGTGGTCGTCGAGCGGATCCGGCCGCAGATCGCCGACCGGGCGGCGGTGCAGTTCGAGCACTGACCCCTCGCACCGACCGGTCAGCCGGGGTGCCGCGTGATCGTCGCCATCTCGAACAGCGGGCTGGAACCCGGCCCGGGTGAGGTTGCGCTCGGACGCGTTGGCGGGGAGCGTGCTCGACACGGCGAGATCGCAGCCGGCGTCGGCGGCCATCGCCACGCGGTAGGCGATCAGCGCCGCCTGTACGCCTCGCCGCCGCTCGGCGGGCAGCGTGGTCATCCCGCCGAGGATGGCGAGGCCGCCCACGAAGTGCACGTTGGCGCACCCGAGCGGCCGACCGTCGTCGGCGCTCGTGGCCAGCACGAGCGCGCAGCCGTCGACGGCGGCCGTGGCCGCTCCGAACGCGTCGCTGGGCGTGCCGCCCTCGATCCGTCGCCGACGTCGAAGCCGGCGGCGCTCACCTCCTGCCAGGTATCGAGCAGGTCGCCCTCGGCGCGGCGGACCACGATCGCCGGGTCGGGTGAGGAACGCTCGTGATCGCCCGGCCGCACGGCGCGCACGTGGAACGTGAGCATGCGCTCGAGCGCGTACCCTCGCTCGGCGGCGAGGGCGAGCAGTCGGCTGTCGGTGGTGGGGACGACGTCGATCGAGGCCGGCACGCCGACG
The DNA here is from genome assembly GCA_963719295.1 of Ilumatobacteraceae bacterium. Taxonomy (GTDB): domain Bacteria; phylum Actinomycetota; class Acidimicrobiia; order Acidimicrobiales; family Ilumatobacteraceae; genus Desertimonas. Next base: position 98,032 of record CAVRBV010000026.1, on the reverse strand, counting down.
GCGGCGCTGCGTCGTTCGAGCTCGGCGAGATCGTCGGGCGACACCGTGCAGCCACCGAGCCCGATGCCGATCGCCCGGTTGATGTACAGCCCCGGACCGCACAGCACGGCGACGCCGCCGGCGAGCTCGAACACATCGGTGCCCCACGTCGGGTCCTGGGCGGCGAGCACCCGGGCGTGGGCGGCCGCGCCAGCGGCGTTGGCGGCGGCGATGCGATCGATCAGCGCACGCCGATCGGGCAACGGGTCGCCGGCGGTCACCGGCGGCACTCTAGGGTCGGCCGGCGGGCCGAGTTGGGACCGCCGGCGTCGGGCCGCCGAAACGGGATCAGGCGACGCGGGTGCTCGGGTGGTCGCGGCGTGCGAGCTTGGCGAGCTCAACGGACACGATCCCGAAGGCCCGGAGGCGGGCGACCTCGGGGGCGCCGAGGTCGGCGAGGACGCTGGCGGCGACGGGAGCGACGCCGTGTGAACGGGCGTCACGGATGACGGCGCGGACCGCGATCTCACGGCCGTCGAAGCCGTGGGCATCGAGTTCCCGGCCGAGGAAGAGGAGATCGGCGGTGCTCATACGGTCGATGGTACGGACGAGGGAGCATCACGTAAAGCGATGATCATCGATGGTTTCGATGAGCCCGACTGATGGATCGTGATAGCCTCGCGGACATGGCGCAGTCGCCCGACACCGGTCCCACCCAGGCCCTCGGCGTGTTCTCCAGCCTCGAGCTGCGACACCTCGCCGCCCTCGACGCGGTCGCCACGGAGGGCACGTTCGGCCGAGCGGCCGAGCGCCTCGGCTACACCCAGTCGGCGGTCAGCCAGCAGATCGCCACGCTCGAGCGCACGCTCGGCGGCGCCGTGTTCGACCGTCCCGGCGGCCCGCGCCCGGTGCGCCTCACGCCGCTCGGCAAGCTCGTGCTCACCCACGCCCGCGACATCCTCGCCCGGGCTCAGGCCACCGCCGACGCCGTCGAGCGGTTCAAGGCCGGCGAAGGCGGGCGGGCCGACATCGGCACCTTCCAGAGCGTCTCCAACGTGTTGCTGCCGCCGGTCCTCACGCGACTGCGCGACGAGCACCCCGGCGCCGACATCCGCCTGTACGAGGACGAGGAGTCGGCGGTGGGCAAGGTGCTCGCCGGCGAGCTCGACCTGTGCTTCGGCGTCGGGCCGTGCCGCAACGACGTCGAGAGCGTCAACCTCCTCGACGACCCCTACGTCCTCGTCGCCCGCCGCGGCGAGTTCCCCGACGGCACGGTCAACGTCGAGGTGCTCGACGGGCTGCAGATGGTGGCGTTCCCGCTGTCGTGCGACATGAACCGCATCGAGAACAAGCTCGGCGCGCTGGGGTGCGGCCGGTCACCGTGTTCCGCACCCTCGACAACGGCGCGGTGATCGCCATGGTGCGGGCCGGGCTGGGGCCGGCGATCATGCCGCTGCTGGCGGTCGACATCGACCCCGACGACGACGAGCTGTGCATGCACGCCACCAACCCGGTGATCGAGCCGCGGCAGATCTGCGTGATGTGGCAGGCGAACCGCACGCTGTCGCCGGTGGCGCTGCGGCTGCTCGACATCTCCGTCGAGGTGTGCCGGGAGCTCGCCACCCGCGAGGCCGAGTACCACAGCCTCGCCGTCTCCCGCTCCTGACCCCGCGCTCCCCGGTCGGCACGGCGAAGATTTCCACAAGCAAAATCGAGCGTCTACGCACGATTTCGCGCCCCAGAATCGCCGATCGACGGTCGCGGTCAGTCCGGGCAGCCGTCGAGCGATCCGATGATCGGCAGGCTGCGCGCCAGCACCGGGCGCAGCGTCACCCGGCCCGGTGACATCGACCGCAGCACGGTCCACCCGTCCGGACTCTCGACGACACAGCCGGCGGCGTCGAGCGACCAGTGGCTCGACCAGCGGACCCGCACGAGCACCGGTCCCGGGCCGGTCACGTCGAGCACCACGTCGGCGGGGCCCGAGCGCACGAGGCGGGCCGGGCCCTCGACGAGCGGTCGCGCATCGACGACGCGGAACAGCACCCAGTGCTCGTTGCGCCAGACCGCCTCGAGGTACCCCGGCCGTCCGCGCACCAGGTCGGCCTCGGCGCCGGCGGACGGATCGAGGGCGACGTCGGCGAGGGCGACGTAGCGCACGGCGTTGTCGAGCAGCCAGCGGTGGTAGCTGGCGCGGTCGAGGTCGTCCTCGTAGAAGATCGCGTTGCGACCGATGTCGAGCTGGCGCTCCCAACCGCGAGCGAGCGGAACCGCGCTGGCGACGTACACCGTCTCCCAGTGCCGCCGGGTCGGCACGACCTCGACCCGCCCGTCGAGCGGACCGAACGAGGCGACGGCGGCGACGAGCGGCTCGTGATAGGCGGCGACCGACGAGGGGTCGCGCCCGGCACGGGCGATGCCGTCGAGTGCGGGCGACCACTGCCACCAGATCAGCGCCGGTATGGCCAACGCTGCGATCGCCATGCGTCGAGGCCGGGCGGTGAGCACCACGAGCGGCGCCGCGACGAACATCCCGAGGCGGGTGACGTTGGCCCCGAGCGGGTTGGCCACCACGAACGTGGCCGTGCACGCGATGGCGTAGGCGACGGCGCCGAGGCGCACCACCCGGCGGTCGGTCACGACGGCGACGGCCGACACCGCCACCAACGTCCAGGCGACCGCCGCCGGGCGGAACGGGAAGCGGCCGCCCTCGGGGAAGGCCACCGCCGCCACGGCGATCGGCACCATCGCCGTGGCGGCGAGCAGCGCCGGCCGCCAGCGCCGCTCGTGCACCGCGAGCACGGCGAGGGCGAGCGCCAGCATCACCCCGGCGACCGGGCTGGCGAGCGGCGTGGCGACGACGAGCGCGGCGCCGACGACCCGGTGGTCGCGGCGCAGGGCGGCGAGCGCGGCCAAGCCGACCGCCAGCCCGAGGGCGAACGTGAGGCGGCCGACGGCGACGTTGACCACCGTGCCGGCGGCGAACAGGGTGCTCGCCGCCACGGTGCGCCATCGCTGCGGGTGCTCGGCGAGCGCCTGGAAGCAAGCGGCGGCCGCCACGCAGCTGGCGATCGCAACCGATGTGGCGCCGACGCGGGCGGCGAGGACGGGGAACAGCACGCCGTACCCCGGGAGGTGATGCCCGCCGAACCACACGGTGCTCCACAGCAGCGAACCGCCGCGGGCCGACGACGTCGACGCGGAGCAACTGCGCCGGCCAGTCGGCACCGCGCCACCGCAGGGCTGTGGCGAGACCCGCCAGCAGCCCTGCGACGGCCGGCGCGACAGGTCGCCGCGTCGCATTCCGGTCGTCGTCATCGACCGACGTCGATCGCGACGAGCGGGGTACGGGCCGTCCGCATCAACGGCGGCCGATGGTCATGTGGATCGGGTCGACCGTCGCGCCGGGCGGCGCGGACGCCGTGCTGACGCTGAGCAGCGACAGCCCGGCCAGAGCGGCCGAGGCGCCGAGGATCCAGCGGGCCCGGGTCGTCCGCCCGGCTCGCCGCACGGGCGGCACGGTGAGGTCGGTGGGATGGGTGGGGATGGTTTCGTTGTGCATGCGACGATCGTCCGGAAATCGGCCCCGCCGAACGACCGGGCAGGCCAGCCGATCGCGACCGCCGGTCCCGCACGTTCGGTAGGGAAATCCACCGGAGCGGCGTGGCGGTTCACCCGCTCGACGGCCACGCGGAACTGGGCGCGATCGGTTGCGACATCCGCAACTGATCGCGCCCAGATGACGCGTCGGGACGGAGCAAGCGACTCCCGTCGCCGTCAGCGACCGACGACCGAACCGGTGGTGACGTAGATCGTGACGAGCAGGCCGATGGTGCCGACGGCGTCCGCGGCGAGCACCCGCGAGGTGCGCATCCGGCACGCCCCAGCGGCGGCCAGGATCTTGCTCGTCGGCCGCAGCGCCACACCGAACAGCCCGAACCGCTGCATCACCCACTGCGCCCTGCCGGGGCACGAAACGCCGCCCGTACCGGCGGCCGAGGGCGAGGTGGATGGGGTCGCCGACCAACATCCGCGGCACCGCCACGCAGAAGAACGCGACCGGGTTCACCGACGTCGCGGCGAGGATCAGGAACGGGATGCGGGGGGTGAAGGCGATCAACACGAGCGGGAGGGTGAGCAGCGTCGGGGTCAGTGCGGTCCCGAGCATCGACACTGCCGACAGCGCCGCCCAGCCGCCGAGGATCCACCGGGTCTTGATCTTCCACCCGGCGCGCTCTTCGAGGTCCTCGCCGGTCGGCGCCAGGCGGGAGCGCACCCAGCGACCGGCACCCGCCAGGCGGGCGATCGGCAACGTGGTCGGGACGGTCGTGGTCGGGACGGTCGCGGTGTGCATGCTGCGATGGTCGAGAAATCGGCGGCACCGAACGACCAAGCCGGCCAGCCGATCGCGGGCGCCCGTGCCGCACGCCCGGTAGGGAAATCCACCGGAGCGTCCTGGCGGTTCACCCGGCGGCGAGCCTCACTCGGTGGCGAGCGACAGGAACAGTCGGCAGTCGGTGAGGACGACTCGTTGCACCGCGCCGGGGAGGGCGTACTGGCGGCTCTTGCCGAGCGACACCACGCTCACTGTCCACAACTCACCACCGTCCCGCGCCGAGAAGGTGCCGATCCGCCCCCCGCCTGCGACCGCCACCAGGGCCGCGTTGGCGTCGATGGCCGGGTGGTCGGCCACCACGGCGGCCGGCAGCGTCCTCCGCCACTTCACGGTGCCGGTCGGGTCGACCGCAGCGATCGCCCCCGCTGGTCGGCCGTCGGTTCGCGGCGCTGGAGACGTAGACGTAGGCGCGGTCGTGGAACCAGGCGGCGGCCGTGACGCTCTCGCCCGGGAAGAACATGGGGAACGCGTCGAGGAACAGGTCGCGCTCGGCGTCGGACGGGCTCACAGTTGGAGGGTCGCCGGACCACGGGTCACACGTGCCGTCGACGTTCTCGGGGCCGGACTGTTCGTCCTGCATTACAAGCTCCTCGATGGAGAGGGGACTTTCGTTCGCCACGGTCGTGTGTGCCCACTCCACGCTTCCGTCGCTCACGTCGAAGGCGTAGAGCGCGAGTTTGCGGCGAGCTCTCGGTCAGCGGCCCGATGCAGAGCAGTGTCGTCACGCCGACGATCGCCAGGCCGGTCAGCGCCGGTCGCGATAGTCGATCGCTCGCCGCGACCCAGCTCACGACGGCCGCCAGCGCCAGCGCCAGAGCGAGGACGGTGAGCGGGAGTCGCAGTGGCGGGAACACCCGCTGATCGGCGATCGACGGCTGGTTGACCAGCAGCAACGTCACCACGGCCGCGGGGACGAGGCTCGCCAGGGCGAAGCCGAGCACGCGCCGCCCTCCAGTCCCCCAGACCTGGACCATGCGGGTGCGACCTTACGTCGTGGGGCGAGGGCCGCCTGCGGACTCGCCGACCGCCGCTGCGGGGATGGAGGAAAACCAGCCCCCGATCGCAGGGCCAGCAGGGTGGACGCGCATCCTCGCGATGTGGATGATGATGTCGTGCCCAGGCGCGAACGTGGCGACCACGCACTCGCGTGCGTGCTGGTGTCATCCGTGGTGGCCGCCGGCGTGTTGGTGGCGCGGCATGAAGGCACCACCCGGCGCCGACCACTGGACCGACGGCGTGGCCGGGGGGTTGGTGTGGGTGTTCGCCGGGCTCGTGCCGGCCGCGCTGGCCGCCGTCGCGCTCGCCGTGCGGCGGGCCGGCCAAACGGGCGTGCGCGGGGTGCTCGTCGCCACCACGTGCGTGTCGCTGTCGACCGTTCTCGGCGCCGGCCTGCGCGTCCGCGAACCACACGTCGACGGTGCACTCGCCGCGCTCGGCGCCGGGCTCGACACGGTCGCCGTGGCGCTGGCGGCGATCACCGCTGGCACGCTGCTCCGACCGCGACGGGCCCTCCGTCTCAGCGTCGTCGCCGCGATCGTGAGCCTGGTGGTGGGACTCGCGTTCGTCATCGCCGGCCACACGACGCAGATCCCGGATCAGCTGCCGGCCTGGTCGTTGCTGCAGGTGCCGTCGCTGTCGTTCCTCGGTGACGCCGGCGAGACCGTGCTGCTGCTGCTCGGGCTGGGGCCGGTCGTCGCCGTCGGCCTGGCGGCGTGGCTGTTCGCCGAGGCGACGGTCGACGAGCGTCGCCGCCTCCGTTGGCTGGCGCTGTGCCTCCTCATCGGCCTCGGAGTCGTCACCGTCATGCAGCTCGTGCGCAAGCTCGGATTGCTCGACGTCGCCGACGGCTTCCTCGCCGCGTTCCCCCGCGCCATCTGGTGGGCCGCAGCGCTCGTCGGCTCAGCGGCCACCATCGCCGACCCACGGCTCGGCGACGCCGCTGCGGCATCGCGCCGGGTCGCCGTCGGCGTCGGGACTGGTGTCGTGCGTCGGCGCCGCCGGCGGACTGGTGTGGGTCGCCGCCGACGCCACCACGGGGCACATCGTGCGGGTTCGCCCCGCCTCTCGCGGCAGTTCTGGCGATGGCGGCGCTCGTCCTCCCGGTGCGCGACTGGCTCGAGCGTGCTGCCGACCGCTGGTTGTCGGCCGACATCGGCAGCGACGCCCGAGTGATCGATGCGTTCGGCGCGGCGGCCGAGCACGCCGGGCGGGCCGAGGTGCTGGAACTGCTCGTGGCCACGGCCCGGCGTGCGGTGCGGGTCCGCTGGGCCCGCGCCGCCAGCGAGGACCCGATCCCGCTCGCCGTGGCGGGCGGCCCGGCGGGTGATCAGCCGGCCGCCGCGACGTTCGCGCTGATGGACGGCGACGAGCGCCTCGGCGTGCTCGAGTGCGGACGCAAGCGCAGCGGGCCGTTCAACGCCCGCGACCGACAGCTCCTCGGTGCACTCAGTCGCGAGGCGGCGCTGCGCCTGCACACGGTCAAGCAGGCCGACGAGCTGGCGGCCCGTCTCGACCAGATCGAACATCAGGCGGCCGAGATCTCGGCGTCGCGGGCGCGCATCGTCGAGGCTCAGGACGAGGAGCGTCGGCGCATCGAGCGAGACATCCACGACGGCGTGCAACAGGAGTTGGCGTCGTTGACCGGCAAGCTGCGCCTGGCGATCAATCAGATCGCCGTCGCCCCCGACGCCGCCGTGGCCACCATCACCGGCGCCCAGGACGACGTGCGCCGGACGCTCGGTGACGTCCGCTCGATCGCCCAGGGCATTCATCCGGCGATCCTCGACGACCAGGGCATCGTGCCAGCGATCGATGCCCGGGCCAAGCGCCTCCCACTGGACGTCTCGCTGGACGTCGATCCGGCGCTCGTCCACCGCCGTTTCGAGCGCCGCATCGAGGGCGCCGCCTACTTCCTGGCGTCCGAGGCGCTGGCCAACATCGTGAAGCACGCCGAGGCGACCGAGGTGACCATCACCCTGGCGCTGCAGTCTGATTGCCTCAGCTTGACCATCAGCGACAACGGCCGCGGGCTGGCGCCGGGTGATGCAACGGGCCGTGGCCTCACCAACATGGCCGACCGGGCGGCGGCGCTGGGTGGCAAGGTCAGTGTGCGGTCCGACGGCGTGGTGGGTACGACGGTGATCGCCGAGTTGCCGTTGGGTCCTACGGTTGCTTCGTGACATTGCGCGTCGTCATCGCCGAGGACAACAAGGTGTACCGCGAGGGCGTGCGGGCGGTGCTCGAGTTGGACGGTCAAGTCGAGGTGGTCGCCGCCGTCGACCGGGCCGACGAACTGCTCGCCCGCGTCGACGAGCTGCTTCCCGACGCCGTCGTGACCGACATCCGCATGCCGCCGACACACCAGATGGAAGGCATCGAGGCGGCCCACGAGATCCGTCGCCGCCATCCGGGTATCGGGGTGTTGGTGCTGTCGCAGCACGCCGACGACAGCTACGCCTTCGAGCTGCTCAAGGACGGCACGGCTGGGCTCGGATACCTGCTCAAGGAACGCATCGGCGACGACGACGGCGCCATCACCCGGGCGGTGCACGAGGTCGTCGCCGGCCGCTCGGTGATCGATGCCGAGGTGGTCGACGCGTTGGTGGCCCGCCAGACGCGGGCCCGTTCGTCGCCGGTCAACCGGCTCACCGAACGCGAGCGCCAGGTGCTCGGGTTGATGGCGCAGGGCCGTACCAACGACGCCATCGCCGAGTCGTTGTACCTGCATCGGGCGACGGTCGAAAAGCACATCAACTCGATCTTCACGGCGCTCGACCTCTCCGAGGAGAAGCAGGTGAACAAGCGCGTCGCCGCCGTCCTGCTGTTCCTCCGCGACACCTGAACCCCCCCCGACCGCGCCACCGCCCGCCGACCGGACGAAGATTTCCACAAGCAAAATCGAGCGTCGACGCTCGATTTCGCGTACCGGAATCAGCGATAGGCGCCATCTCTGATTCAGGTACGCGATTTCGTGCAGACGCTGCACGAAATTGCTTGTGGAAATCATCTGCTCCGGGGGCGGAAGTGGTCGAGGGCGGTGGGGTCGGCCAGGGAGTCGCGGGAGGCGACGGTGTCGGCGTCGGCGCCGGCGAGGATCCGCTTCACGGGAAGCTCGAGCTTCTTGCCCGACAGCGTGCGCGGGATCACCGGCACCACCTCGATCGAGTCGGGCACGTGGCGCGGCGACAGCTGGGAGGCGAGCGCCCGCTTGATGCGGCCGGCCAGCTCGTCGTCGAGCACGACGCCATCGCGCAGGGCGACGAACAGCACCAGCTCACCCATGCCGGTTGCGCTCACCCGGCCGACGGCCGGATCGTCCTCGACGTGGACCACCAGGGAGTCGGCGACCTCCCCGAACCCCTCGACCACCGTGTAGAAGTCGCTCGTGCCGAGGCGCACCCCGCCCCGGTTGAGCGTGGCATCCGACCTCCCGGTGATGACGCAGGATCCATCGGCGGAGAACGTCACCCAGTCGCCGTGGCGCCACACACCCGGGAAGTCCTCGAAGTACGCCGCCCGGTAGCGCGAGCCGTCGGGGTCGTTCCAGAAGCCGATGGGCATCGACGGCAGCGGCTTCGTGAGCACGAGCTCGCCGGTGACGCCGGGCGGACACACCTCGCCGTCGGGATCGAACGCCTCGACGGCGCAGCCGAGCTGGCGGGCGGCGATCTCGCCGGCGCGCACCGCCAGCACCGGCGCCCAGCCGACGAAACCGGTGCAGATGTCGGTGCCCCCGCACACCGACGCCGCCGGCACGCCGAGCGTCGCGGTGATCCAGCGGAACCCGTCGGCCGGCAGCGGCGATCCCGTCGAGCCGACCCACTCCAGGGCGCCGCGCTCGGGCGTCAGCGCCCGCCTTCCGACAGCTCATGACGAACGACGCCGACGTGCCGAACCCGGTGATGCCGACATCGGCCGCCAGCTCCCACAGCCGCGCCAGCGATGGGTAGGCCGGATCGCCGTCGAACAGCACGATGGTGGCGCCGGTCAGCAGCCCCGACACGAGGTAGTTCCACATCATCCAGCCGGTGGTGGTGAACCAGAAGAAGCGCTTGCCCGGACCGAGGTCGTTGTGCAGCCGCATCACCTTGAGGTGCTCGGCGACGATCCCGCCGTGGCCGTGCACGATCGCCTTGGGCAACCCCGTGGTGCCCGAGCTGTAGAGCACGTACAGCGGGTGGTCGGCGGCGACGGGAGTGAAGGTCAGGTCACCGTCCGCGGCGGCCACCAACTCGTCCCACGTGTGCACGGCGACACGCCCGCCGAACGCCGGCCGGGCGACGGGGTCACGGTACGGCACGTGCACCACGTGGGCCACGGTGCCGAGCGCGGCCACCACCTCCGCCACCTGCGCGCGGCGGTCGATGTCTCGGGCGCCGTACCGGTAGCCGTCGATCGCCACCAGCACGTGCGGCTCGATCTGCCCGAAGCGGTCGATCACGGCGCGCACGCCGAACTCCGGCGCGCAGCTCGACCACACGGCGCCCAGCGACGCCGTGGCGAGGAACGCCACGAGCGTCTCGGGGATGTTCGGGGCATACGCCACGACGCGCACGCCCGGCCCGACGCCGAGGCCGCGCAGCCCGGCGGCGCACCGGCGCACCAGGTCGGCGAGCTCCGACCACGTAAGCTCGATGCGGCTCGCGGGTCTGGCTCTCGGCGACGACGGCGACGACGTCGCCCATCGCGCCCGCCGGGGCGAGCGCCTGGTCGGCGTAGTTGAGCGTCGCCCCCGGGAACCAGCGCACGCCGGGCATCGTGTCGCCCTCGCGGATTGCATCCGGCGGGCGCATCCAGCGCAGGCCCGTGAACGCGATGACGGCACGCCAGAAGTCGTCGCCGTGGTCGATCGACCACGCGAGCAACCCGTCGGCGTCACGCTCGAACCCGCACTCGGCGGCGAAGCGCCCGAACGCGGTGGTGTCCCAGCAGTCGTCAGCCGGCGTCCACAACACCTCGCCGCGCACCGCGGCGTTCACACCGGTGGGACGCCGTGGCGACGGTCGGCGAACGTGCGGTCCTTGTTGCGGGCGCGGTCGATGCGGCCGATCACCTCGGCGCGCAAGGCCTCGGGGGCGACGATGGCGTCGATCACGAGCTCGGACGCCAGGCGCAGCAGGTCGACGTCGGTCTCGTACACCGAGCGCCGCTCGGCCACGAACGCCTCGCGCTCCCCCGCGTCGTCGATCGCCGCGATCTTGTTGTAGTAGACGGCATTCACCGCCGCCTCCGGTCCCATCACCGCGATGCGCGCCGTCGGCAGGGCGATCGTCGCCTCGGGCGAGAACGCCGGACCCGACATCGCGTACAGCCCGGCGCCGTAGGCCTTGCGCACGATCACCGACACCTTGGGCACCGTGGCCTCGCTGACCGCCGTCACCATCTTGGCGCCGTGGCGGATGATGCCCTGGCGCTCGACCGCCGACCCGATCATGAAACCGGGCACGTCGGCCAGGAACACGAGCGGGATGTTGAAGGCGTCGCACAGCCAGACGAAGCGCGCCGCCTTGTCGGCCGAGTCGACGAAGAGGGTGCCGGCGAGGTGCGCCGAGTTGTTGGCGACGATGCCCACCGGGTGGCCGTCGAGGCGAGCCAGCCCGACGATCAGCTCGCGGGCGAACAGCGGCTTGATCTCGAAGAAGCTGTCGCGGTCGACCAGACCCTCGACGACGGCGTGCATGTCGAACGGCACCCGCTCGTCGGCCGGCACGGCGTCGGCGGTGAGCTCGTGCGCCGGTGGCTCGGCCTCGTACGCCGGCGGGCGCTCGCGCCACGACCGCGGGAAGTACGTGAGGTAGGCGCGGGCGTGTTCGATGGCGTCGTGGTCGTCGCTCGCCAGGTTGTCGGCGCAGCCCGACTGCGTGACGTGCATGCGGGCGCCGCCCATCTCCTCGAGCGTCGTGATCTCGCCGACCACCATCTCGGCCATCCGCGGCGAGCCGAGGTACATCGAGGCGTTGCCGTCGACGATGAAGACGATGTCGCAGAACGACGGGATGTAGGCACCGCCGGCGGCCGACGGCCCGAACAGGCAGCACACCTGGGGCACCTGGCCCGACAGGCGCACCTGGTTGTAGAAGATCCGCCCCGCTCCGCGCCGGCCGGGGAACAGCTGCACCTGATCGGTGAGGCGGGCGCCGGCGGAGTCGACCAGCCACACGATCGGGATCTGCTCGGCGAGCGCCGCCTCGCTGGCGCGCACCATCTTCTCCACCGTGCGGGCGCCCCACGAGCCGGCCTTCACCATCGGGTCGTTGGCCACGACGATCGCCGGCAGACCGTGGATGAGGGCGTGACCGGTCACCACCCCGTCGGCGGGCAGCTCGTCGCCACCCGTGAGCGCCGACTGGTTGTTGGCGAGCAGGCCGTCCTCGACGAACGATCCGGGTTCGACCAGCGCGTCGATGCGCTCGCGCGCCGTCAGCTTGTGCTGCCCGCGCAGCTTGGCGAGGGCGCGCTCGTCGGGCTCGAGGGCCCGGCGCACCGCCGCATCGATCTGCTCGCGCATCGCGCCCACGGTAGGCGGTCACCGTCGCCCGGCCGGTCCTGGAGTCAGGACGCCGTCTGCAGGAAGGCCGACCACAACGAGGCGTAGCGACCGTCGAGGTCGACCAGCTCGTCGTGGCTGCCGTCCTCCACCACCCGGCCGTCCTCCAGCACGACGATGCGCTGGGCGGCGCGGGCGGTCTGCAGGCGGTGGGCGATCAGGACGGTCGTGCGGCCCCGGGCGACCAGCCCCATCGCCTCCTGCACCCGGGCCTCGGTGGCGAGGTCGAGGTTGGCCGTCGCCTCGTCGAGCAGGAGGATCGCCGGGTCGACCAGCTGGGCCCGGGCCAGGCCGATGAGCTGACGCTGCCCGGCGGACAGCGAGCGCCCCTCGTCGGCGATCGGCGTGTGGTAGCCGAGGGGCAGCGAGGCGATCAGGTCGTGGGCACCGACCGCCCGCGCCGCCCGCTCGATGTCGAGATCGCCGGCCGACTTGTCCCCGTAGGCGATGTTGGTGGCCACGGTGCCCGAGAACAGGAACGGCTCCTGGGGCACGTAGCCGAGCTGGTGGCGGTAGGCGGCGAGGTCGAGGTCGCGCACCGGGAGGCCGTCGACCGTGACCCGCCCCACGGTCGGGTCGTAGAAGCGGGCCACCAGCTTGACGAGCGTCGACTTGCCGGCGCCGGTGGTCCCGACGAGCGCCACCACCTGCCCCGCCGGGATCTCGAGGTCGATGCCGCTCACCGCGGTCAGACCGGTGCTGGGGTAGGCGAGCGAGACGTCGTCGAAGCGGATCGCCCCCGTCAGGCGTCCCGGCTCGATCGGCTCGAGCGCGTCGGGCGTGCTCGAGCGGCGTGTTGAGCAGGGTGTCGAGCTGCTCGATGGCCACGCCGGCCTGCAGCCACTGATCGAACACGTTGGAGAGCTGCTGCACCGGCGTGAAGAACTGGTCGAGGTACAGCAGGAAGGCGATCAGCACGCCCGGCGTCAGCGAACCGTTCGCCACCTCGTGGGCCCCGAAGCCGAGCGCCACGGCCTTGGCGACCGTGCTGACGAACTGGATGAACGGGAAGTAGCGGGCGATCATCTCGATCGAGCGCCGGCGGGCCTCGGCGTAGTCGTCGGCGAGGCGACCGAAGTGCGCCTCGTTGCGGTCCTGGCGGGCGAACGCCTGGGTGACCCACGACCCCGACAGGCTCTCCTGCATGTCCGCGTACAACACGGCGACGCGCACGCGGCCGAGCAGGTAGGCGCGACTCGACCGCCGGCGGAACCACACCGTGGCGACGATCAGCGGCGGCAGCACGATCGACGACGGCGAGGGCCAACGGAGCGTCGAGCACCACCAGCACGACCGCCACGCCGAGGCAGGAGAGCACGCTGACCAGCGCGGTGAGCAGGCCCTGCTGCACGAGCTGGGCGAAGGCGTCGATGTCGGAGGTCATGCGGGTCATGATCCGCCCGGCCATCTGGTCGTCGTAGTAGTCGAGCGACAGCCGTTGCAGGTGGGCGAACGTGCGCACGCGGAGGCTGAGCAGCACCCGCTCGGCGGTCCGCGACGTCTGGAACGTCATGACCACGGCGTTGGCCCAGCTCACGAGCTGGACGGCGAGGAAGATCACGCACGTCACCCACAGCGCGTGCGGTCGACGCCTCGACGACGCCGCGGTCGATGCCGCGGCGGATGAGCAGCGGGGCGGCGAGGCTGGTGGCGGCGTCGACGCACACCAACAGCGCGCCGAGGGCCAGCGCGCCGCGGAACGGGCGCAGCACCTTCCCGAAGGAGAAGTTCGGCTCCGGTGCCGCGGCGGCGACGAGGTCGACATCGGGGTCCCCCGCGAGCGGAGCGAGCTGCTCGACGGAGGCGAGCAGCTGCGGTGACTCGGTCGTGAGGCTGGCGAGCACCGACGAGGCGTTGGCGAGCCCGCCGCGCCCCGCCCGACACCGTCTGCAGCTTGTCTGGGGAAGGCGGTCGCCCGGCTGCTCGTCGCGCGGCGCTCCGTCGCGGGACACGTCGGTCGGCCACGCCGTCGGGTCGATCTCGCGCCACCTCGGCGGCGACGGGCTCGGTGCGGTCGCGGTGGCGGACCGGCGAGCAGCTCGCGCAGCAGCTCCGACGTGGCCATCAGCTCGTCGACCGGTCCGTCGGCGACCACCCGGCCGCCCTCGAGCAGGAGCACGCGATCGGCGAGGCGCAGCGTCGACGCACGGTGGGCGATGAGGATGGTGGTGCGATCGGCGAGCTCGTCCTGGAGCGAGTGGTGGATGGCCTCCTCGGTCCTCGCGTCGATGGCCGACGTGGCGTCGTCGAGCACCAGCACCTTCGGGTTGGCCAAGCGCGGCCCGGGCCAGGGCGATGCGCTGGCGCTGGCCGCCCGAGAGTGTGAACCCGCGCTCGCCGACCACGGTGTCGTAGCCGTCGGGGAGCTGCTCGATGAAGCCGTCGGCGTGGGCGAGCGCCGCGGCCCGCCGCACCTCCGCGTCGGTGGCGTCGGGGCGAGCGAAGGCGATGTTGTCGCGGATCGTGGTGGAGAAGAGGAAGCTCTCCTCGAACACGACGCCGACGGTGCGGCGCACCGAGTCGACCTGGAGCGAACGGACGTCGTCGCCGTCGAGGCGCACGGCGCCGCCGTCGACGTCGTAGAAGCGGGCGAGCAGCAGGGCGAGCGTCGACTTGCCCGAGCCCGAGCCGCCGACGATGGCGACGCGCTCACCGGGGGCGACGCTGAACGTCACGTCGTCGAGCACCGGCCGGCCCTTGCCGTAGGCGAAGGTCACCCCGTCGACGTCGAGCGCGCCCCGTGGCTCCGTGACGGCCCGGGCGTCCGGTGCGTCGCGACGGCCGGTTGCACCGGCGAGCAGCTCGAGCACGCGGTGGGCGCCGGCCCGCAGCCTGCTGGCTCGTGGCGGTGACGGCGGCGAGCAGCCGCACCGGCGCGACGAGCTGCAACACGTAGGTGGCGAAGGCGAGCAGCACGCCGAGCGAGATCCGCCCCTCGATCGCCAGCCAGCCGCCGAAGGCGAGGACGCCCAGTTGCCCGAGCGTCGGGATCGCCTGCAGCGCCGCGGCGTAGCGGGCGGTGATGCGCGCCGATCCGCATCCGGGAGCGGTACAGCGTGGTCGCCGTGTCGGTGAGCAGATCGAGCTCGGCCTGCTCCTGCCCGAACGCCTTGACGATCCGCACGCCGGTGATCGCCTCCTCCACCACGCCGGCGACCGCGCCCTGGTAGCGCTGGTCCATCCAGCTGGCGGGGAACGAACGGGTGCGGAAGCGGTTGGACAGCCAGGCGAACAGCGGCACGCACACGCCCACCACCACGGCCAGCAGCGGCGACAGGAACGCCATGATCACCAGCGAGCTCGCCAGCAGGGCGAGACTGCCGATCGACATCGCCAGCTGTTGGAGGAACACCTGGATCAACGTGATGTCGGATGTGGCCCGCGACATGATGTCGCCGGTTCGCAGCTGGTCGCGCCGCGCCGGGTCGAGGTGCTGCATGTGGTGGTGCACGGCGACCTGCAGGTCGCGCTGCACGTCGACGGCGGCCCGACCGCCGAGGCGGCGGCGGCCGTAGTTGGTGACGAAGCTGACCACGCCGACGGCGATCAGCAGGGCGATCCACGGGGCGAGCGGGCGCTGATCGGAGAGCACCGCGTCGTCGAGGATCACGCTCTGCACCAGCGGGCCGAGGGCGAGGAACACCTGCGACACCACGGCCAGGGCGATCGCGGCGAGCATGCGCCCGCGGTAGCGCCCGAGGATCGGTCCGAGGGCGCGCACCCACCCGACCTCCTCGGGCGACGTGGCGGGGCGGTACTCCATCACGTCAGTAGCTATCTGGGTGCTGCAGCGTCCCGTCCCGAACTGGTCGCTCTCCTCGATAGCTGCTCCAGCGGCCGACCCGTTCCGTCGAGGCGCGGAGTCGGAGCGGATCGGACTCGCCGCAGTCGTCGGCGTCGGCGAGCGGCGAGTCTCCCGTCAGCGTGTCCTCGCCCGTATTCTGAGAACGCGGTCGCCGATCGCCGTCGACGGCGCATGAGCCGACGCGAATCGCAGTCGGTCCGGCCAGTCGGCGCACGCCCGGCCGTGCCTCAGCCGGTCGAGGATGCGGAACTGCGACCGGAGAGGTCGTCGCGGAGTTCTGGCGTGGAGGGACCACCGATCGGGTCGGGATCCTCGATGCCGAGACGCCGACCAGACTGGCGGCGATGCGGACCGATCTCGTGCTCTCACCGTTCGGCACACGCGGCGGAGAGGTGCTCGCCGCGGCGCGCGCCGCCGACGCCGGCGGCTTCGACGTCCTGTGGACGTACGACCACTTCGGCGGGGCGGTCGTCGGGGCGCCCTGGAGCCGCCACCCGTTCGTGACGCTCGGCGCCGTCGCTGCGGTCACCGAACGCATCGGACTCGGCGTGCTCGTCGCCAACGCCTCCAACCGCCACCCGGCGCAGCTGGCGTCGGCGATCAACACGCTGCAGTCCCTGGCGCCGGGCCGGGTGTGGTGCGGCGTCGGCTCGGGCACGGCAGGAACCAGTCCGTTCGCCGTCGAGCAGCACGCGATCGGGCGCACCCCCGCACCCGCCGCGGTTCGCCGCGAGCACCTGCGCGAGACGATCGCCTGCCTGCGGGCGATCTGGCACAACCAGCCGTACCGAGGCGCCTGGATGCGCGCCGACCCTCCGATCGCCGTGGTCGACGGCGCGCCGATCCCCCCGATCATCGTCGGCGGCGGGAGCGAGGCGATCGTTCGCCTCGCCGCCGCGGTGGCCGACGGCGTCAACCTCATCGACGGCCCGCAGCTCGGCGCGCTCGTCGGCCTGGCCCGCGAGCTGACCGACGGTCGCCCGTTCGACGTCAGCGTGTTCACCGACCTCGATGCCGAGCACCGCCTCGGCGGCGACCGCCAGCGCTACCAGGCGCTGGGCATCGACCGCCGGACGCTGGCCGCCAGCGCGCCGTACCCGGTGGAGGCGATCGCCGCGATCGGCGCCCGGCTCGCTCAGGAGCGCTGATCGCCCAGCGACCGCCGTACTCGCTCCACCGTCAGGGCGTGCGGTCGAGGCACACGACGTCGGCTCCGAGGGCGATCGCCCAACCGGCGCCGTCGAAGGCGACGGGCCACGCCCAGCCGACCTCCCGCTCGATGTGGGCGACTGTGTGGAGCTCGCCGTGGTAGTCGACGACGTCGCCGGTGCGCAGTTCGTCGGCGTGGATCGTGATCATCAGCCAGCTCCTTTCTCAGTTGCTCGGGACCGGATGTGTGCTCTCGACGAATCGGGAGTGCTCTGGGCTCCATTTGATACTTCGGCACCGGTGGCGCCGCGGATGCTCGACATTCGTGCGACGGCCCGGCTCGCTCAGGAGCGCTGATCGCCCAGCAGCATCCGGCTGAGCAGGGCGACGCAGTGCGTGCCGACCTCGTGCAGGTCGTCGTCGCCGCCGTGGGCCAGCCAGTAGTCGTTGGCCACCGACTGCACCATCGTCAGCAGGCCGGTGACCAGCCGGGCCCGCAGCTCGCAGTCGGGCTGGCCCTGCTCCCGCTCCATCACCAGCTCGTAGACGAGGGCCTGGAACCGCTCACGGGCGTACTCGCCCGGCTCGGCCCCGGTGGTGGCCCGGTGCTGGATCTCGAAGCGCTGGATCATCCGCTTGCGGTCCTTCTGGAACGCGGCCGCCATCGTCTCCACCGAGGCGGTGAGGCTCTCGAGCACCGGCTCGTCGGTCGGCCGGGCGCGGAACGTGTCGGCGAAGCGCTCGAGGGCCTCGTCGAGGTCGCCGTAGAGCACCGCCTCCTTCGTCGGGAAGTAGCGGAAGAACGTGCGCGGGGCGACGTCGGCCCGGGCGGCGATGTCGTTGACCGATGTGGCCTCGTACCCGCGCTCGGCGAACAACGCCCAGGCGGCGTCCTCGATCGCCTGGCGGGTGGCGCTCTTCTTGCGCTCGCGCAGCGACGTCTCACCCGCCGTGCTGGCGGCATCGGTCGTCTCCGGCGTCACGGACGCAGCGCTCACGACGTCATCCTATCCGGCGGCACAAGTGCCATCTGGCATCACCGCCGATTGACATGATTGTCATGTGTCATAGTTGACATCTGGCAGTGATGCCACTTTACTGAGACACGACCGCGACGGCACATCCACGAGGCAAGGACCGACGACCATGACGACCACGACCTCCGCCCTCCCGACGGGCGACCTCACCGCCGACGTCCTCGACGGCGTCCCCCCCGACGTGTACCGACGGCGCTGGGCGATCCTCGCCGTGCTGTGCACCAGCCTGATGATCGTCGCCATCGCCAACACGTCGCTCAACGTCGCCCTCCCGCGGATGTCCGAGGACCTCGGCCTGTCGTCGTCGTCCCAGCAGTGGGTGGTCGACGCCTACTCGCTGGTGTTCGCCGGACTGTTGTTCACCGCCGGTTCGCTCGGCGACCGCTGGGGACGCAAGCGCTTCCTGCAGGCCGGCATCGTGATCTTCGGGGCGGCGAGCGCGTACGCCACGTTCTTCGTCGACTCGGCCGGCAGCCTGATCGCCACCCGGGCGCTGATGGGCGTCGGCGGAGCACTGGTGATGCCGGCGACACTGTCGATCCTGGTCAACGCCTTCCCGTCCGGTGAGCGGGCCCGGGCCATCGCCATCTGGAGCGGGGTCGCCGCCGGCGGCGGCGCGCTCGGCATCGTGCTCGGCGGCTGGCTCGTCGAGAACTTCTGGTGGGGCTCGTCGTTCGCCATGAACATCCCGGTGACCGTGGTGGCGCTGCTCGCCGGGCTGCGCCTCGTGCCCGAGTCGCGCTCGGGTGAGCACGGCCGCATCGACGTGCTCGGTGCGGCGCTGTCGTTCGCCGGTCTCGTGCTGGTCGTGCTCGGCCTGATCGAGGGCCCGCACTGGGGCTGGACCGATCCCAAGACGTTGATCACGATCGTCGGCGGACTCGTCGTGCTCGGCCTGTTCGCGCTGTGGGAGCTGCACACCGATTCGCCGATGCTCGAGGTCCGCCTGTTCGCCAACCCGACCTTCTCGGTGAGCTCGGTCGGCATCATGCTCGTCTTCCTCACGATGTTCGGCTTCTTCTTCGTCGTCAGCCAGCTGTTCCAGCTGGTGCTCGGGTACGGCCCGTTCGAGGCCGGCCTGCGGATGCTGCCGATCATGCCGATGCTGATGTTGTTCACGCCGTTGTCGGCGGTGGCCGTGTCCCGCGTGGGTGTGCGCCGGGTCGTGATCCCGGGCATGCTCACCACGGCCCTCGGGATCCTGATGCTGAGCCGCCTCCACGCCGACTCGGGCTACCTCGCCGTGCTCGCCGGGATGGCCGTGATGGCGCTCGGCATGGCCTTCACGATGACGCCGATGACCACGATGATCATGTCATCGGTGCCGCCCGAGCACGCCGGCATGGGCTCGGCGATGAACGACACGACCCGCGAGCTCGGCACGACGCTCGGCGTGGCCGTGCTCGGCAGCATCCTGTCGTCCGGCTACGCCTCGCACATCGTCGACACCGCCAACGCCCTGCCGGCCGACGCTCGTCACGCCACCGAGTCGTCCCTCGCCGGCGCCCGGGTCGTGTCCGAGCAGATCGGCGGCAGCGCCGGGGCGGCGTTGTTCGACGCCGCCAAGGATGCGTGGGTGCACGGCTTGCAGCTGTCGCTCACCGTCGGCGCGGGGATCATCCTCGCCGCCGCGCTGCTGACGTGGAAGCTGCTCCCGGCGCAGCCGATCACCGCGTCGTCGCCGGAGCACACGAGCGATGACGAAGCGCTCTCGGCTCCCGAGGGTGCGCTCAGCCTGGCCGATTGACCGTCAGGCGAACAGGTCGGCGATCTGCTCGAGCAGCGGCGGCGGGCCTTGCACGAGGAACGTCGTGACGCAGGTGTCCCGCCACCGCGGCAGCTCGGCGGCGATCTTGTCCGCCGGGCCGACGAGGGCGACGTCCTCCACCATCGCCAGCGGCACGGCGGCGATCGCCTCCTGCTTGCGTCCGGCGAGGTAGAGCTGTTGGATCTGCTCGCACGCGGCCTCGTAGCCCATGCGGGCGAACACGTCGTAGTGGAAGTTGGCGCCCTTGGCGCCCATCCCGCCGATGTAGAGGGCGATCATCGGCCGCAGGAAGTCGGCGCACCCCTCGACGTCGTCGTCGACGAGCACCGGCAGGATCGACACGACCTCGAACGTGTCGAGCGACTGGTGTCGGCTCCCCGGACGGGCGAAACCCGCCGCCAGGGCATCGCGGTAGAACGCGTCGCTCTTCGGTGAGAACCAGAACGGCAGCCAGCCGTCGGCGATCTCGGCGGCGAGGGCGACGTTCTTCGGTCCCTCGGCGCCGAGCATGATCGGGATGTCGGAGCGCAGCGGGTGGACAGTCGCCTTGAGGGCCTTGCCGAGGCCGGTGCCGCCGGCGCGCGGCAGCGTGTAGAACTCGCCGTCGTAGGTGACCGGGCGCTCGCGGGCGATCGTCTGGCGCACGATGTCGACGTATTCGCGGGTGCGGGCGAGCGGGCGCGGGTAGGCCTGGCCGTACCAACCCTCCACCACTTGGGGGCCGGACGCGCCGAGCCCGAGCACGAAGCGGCCGCCGCTGAGGTGATCGAGGGTCATCGCCGCCATCGCCGTGGCGGTGGGGGTGCGCGCCGACATCTGGGCGATCGCCGTGCCGAGGCGCAGGGTCGTCGTGGCGGCGCCCCACCATGCGAGCGGCGTGAGGGCGTCGGATCCGTATGCCTCGGACGTCCACATCGAGTCGAAGCCGAGGCGTTCGGCGGTGGCGATCTGGTCGGCGATCCCCGACGGCGGGCCAGCGGACCAGTAGCCGGTGCTGAGGCCGAGCGAGACGGTCATCGGTGGACCATCTGCTGCGTGCGAGCGAGCGAGCGCCAGCGAGTGAGCGGCCAGCAGCGGCCTGCGTGGCCGGGGAACGCCGTGACGGTCATCGTCGCAGTCTTGCCGGTGAGGCGGGGGGCGTCGTCACCGGCACGACCGCGAGCGGCTTGTCACTCGGTGCTGGAGCGGTGGTCGGCGATGATCGCCAGTTCGCCGCGCACCCGGGCGTCGAGACCGGGCTCGAGCATGGCGCGATGGCGACGGGCGACGCCGTGATGACGGTGCCAGCCGAGACGGGGCAAACGGTGCTTCATCGTGTCCTCCTCCGGGTGCTCGATACGTGCGTGATCCGTGCTCGGTTCACGCTCGGTTCGTGCCGAGAACTCAGCGTAGCCGGCGGGGCTGGATTCGTCAAGAGAACTTAGCTAGCCTGTCGTTGCGATGAGCACCGATTTCCAGACCTCGACGTCCGCTGATCGTGGCGTCGACCGAGCTGCCGGCGCCCAGTGCTCGATCGCAGCCGCATTGACGGCGCTCGGCGACTCGTGGTCGTTCCTCGTGCTGCGCGAGCTGTTCTTCGGCGTGCGTCGGTTCAACGACATCCAGCGCGACCTCAACATCTCGCGCAGCGTGCTCACCGACCGCCTCGCCCGGCTGGTGTCGATCGGCGTCGTGCGCACCGAGCCGTACCAGGAGCCGGGCGACCGAGTGCGCTCGCAGTACCGCCTCACGCGCAAGGGGGTGGCGCTGCTGCCGGCGATCGTCGCCCTGAAGGAGTGGGGCGACACCTACGTGTACGACGGCGAGGCGCCGGTCACGCTCTACGAGCGGGCGACCGGCGAGCCGGTGCGCCTCGAGTTCCGCTCGGCGTCCGGCCGGCTCGTGCAACCGAACGAGATGTCACCGCGCCCGACGTGATCGGGCCGAGTCAGTCGGCGCCGGGGCGGTAGACGCGGAACGGGGCGAAGGCCTGCACCGTCGCCATCATCTCCACCAGGTTGACGTTCACCCGCTGCGGTTGCGACGTCACCCACACCACGGCGTCGGCGACGTCCTCGGGCTGCAACGGCTCGGTGCCGGCGTACACGTCGGCCGCCCGCTCGGCGTCGCCGCCGAAGCGGACGACCGAGAACTCCGTGCCGCTGGCCATGCCCGGCTCGAGGCAGGTGACGCGCACGCCGGTGCCGTAGAGGTCGGCGCGCAGGTTGAGGCTGAACTGGTGCACGAAGGCCTTGGTCGCGCCGTAGACGTTGCCGCCGGGATAGGGGTACACGCCGGCGACCGAGCCGAGGTTCACCACGTGGCCGCGCCCGCGCTCCACCATCCCCGGCAGCAGGGCGCGCGTGCAGTACACGAGGCCGGTGCAGTTGGTGTCGATCATCCGCTCCCACTCGTCGACGTCAGCCGCCTGGGCCGGCTCGAGGCCGAGGGCGAGCCCGGCGTTGTTGACGAGCACGTCGACGGCGGCGTCCTCGGTCACCTCCGCCGCCACGCGCTCGACGGCGGCGCGGTCGGTGACGTCCAGCTCGATCGGTACGACCTGCTCGCCGAGCTCGTCGGCGAGGGCGGTGAGGCGGTCGATGCGTCGGGCGGTGGCGAACACCCGCGCCCCCTCGGCCACGTAGCGGCGGGTGATCGCCTCGCCGAATCCGACGCTGGCGCCGGTGACGAACACGGTGAGCTTGCTCATCGCCCCATCATGCGCCAGCCGGCCCGACGCGGCCCAGCCCACTCCCCCGCCATCTGGTCACTCTGCGTCTCGAACGGCGATCTGGTCACCCACGTTCTCGATATCGAGAACGTGAGTGACCAGATCGGTCGTCGCGTTCCGTCAGCGGAAGGCGTAGAGGTCGCGGATCAGGGCCACCTCGGCCAGATGATGGATCGCTTCGCGATTGATGTGGAAGACCACTGCTGCCATCGGGCTGGCGTGGGACCGCCCCTCCGCCGGTCCGACCGGGCGGGCGAGCGCACCGGCGTCGAGCGAGCGGACCCCGTCCCGCCACGCCGCGTAAGCGGTGTCGAGCTCGCCGAGCGCTGTCGCCGCGTCGCCGGGATAGGCGTAGGTCATCTCGTCGCACGCCGGACCACCGAAGTGGCTGGCGGCCCGCGCCCCGAAGCACCCGACCGTCAGGTGGGCCAGCCGCCACGCGATGGTGGTCACCGGCGCGGGGTCGGGCCCAGGCTCGGCGAAGTCGCACGTGAACGGTCCGCGCCCGGCCCGGATCGGCGCCGTGCCGGTGCCGCGTGGCCGGACGTTCCAGCACCCAGGCACCGGCTCCCACCGGTACTCCTCGTCGGTGAGCCCGTCGAGCCGCGGCCGGGCGCTCGTCTGCCAGTGCCAGTCGAGCTGCTCGAACAGCTGGCCGTGCCAATCGACCGTGTGTGTCATGGCTCGCCGGGCCTCCGGGTTCTCGTGCGTGAGTGAACGTCGCCGAGCACGTTACGGCTGGATTTCTCCGGCACGCGGCCGCTCGTGCGGCTCATCGCCGAGAGACGTCCCGGGACCAACCATTCGGTCACCGCGGCGACCGGCCGTCGCCCGAAGGCGATCGTGTAGGTGCGGCGCGTCAGGGCGGTGCGGCGGGCGACGCCCATGTGGTCGCACACGTCGTCGGCGTGTGCCGCGACGATCTCGACGATCGAGCGCCGAGTCTCCAGTCGGCCCGCTTCGAGCACACGCCCGAGCGACGCCCCGGCGCCGAGGAGGTCGTCGGAGATCGCATCCGGCATGCGGTCGGGCGCGAGAAGCGACTCGGCGAACACGTACGCAACGTCGCTGCGCTGTGCCGCACAGCACGACGCGACGGGCGAGCACCGGCTCCCCCGGCGCGAGGTCGAGAAGGTCGGCATCCGGGCGCCAAAGGGCCAGGGCGTCGGCGCCCAGCTGGTCGATCGTCGCCGGGCCCACCTGACGGGTCGTCCGGGTCACGACCGACTCGCCGGTGCACGCCTCGAGCAACGTGGTGACCGTGCCGTCGGTGGTGAGGAGCATCCGGTCGAATGGATCGCTGCCCGCCAACTGCGGCGGGAGATGTGGCGTCGAGGCGACCGTCGGGTCGGCGCACACCGCGGTGAGGGAATCGGCGGTCATCGGTGAGCTGTCCTTCGCGCTGCGGGCGACGTCCAGCACCGCCCGACCGGGATGACTCCACCATCGAGCATCGGCGGCGATGGGTCACGGAGAAGTCGTCACGATCTCGTGGAGAACGCACGGCCAGCCGATCGTGACGCCGTCTCCAAGACTGCTCGCCGGCGGCCCGTCACCATGGCCGAATGCCCGAACCACACCCCACCACCCAGCGCCGTCGGCTGCTGACCGGCAGCCTGTCCGTCGCCGCCCTCGTGCCACTCGCCGCCCACGTCGGCCACGCCGCGCCGCCGACGATGCACCACGACCCTCGGTCTGTTCACGGCCGACGACACGTCGATCGACGTGCCGCAGCGAAGTACCGAGCTGGTCTGGTCGCATCACCCTCCAGACGACGCCCGGCGACGTCGAGGGCCATCACATCTTCGTCGCCCGCCTCGACGACGGCGTGACGTTCGAGCAGGCGATGGCCGACGACGACTCGTTCTTCACGGTGATGACCATCAAGGGCGGCAACGGGACGATTGCCGCCGGAACGTCGGCGCAGATGACGCTCGACCTCGATCCCGGCCACTACTTCGTGCTCGACAACCCGCAGAACGAGAGTACTCGCCGACCGACGCAGTTCACCGTCGTCGAGGACGACCCGTCCACCGTCGAGCCCGAGTCCCGGGGCACGGTCCACCTCGGGCCCGGCATGGTGATCGACCTGCCCGATGGCTTCGACGGTCGCAGGCGTCTGGGAGTTCGTCAACGACGACCGGACCGAGGTGCACGAAGCGGCGATAGTCCGCCTCGTCGACGGGGCGACCACGGGCGCGGTGGTCGAGTGGATCAGCGGCGGCGGTGACGGTCCGATCACCGATCGACGGCGAGTTCGGATCGATGGGCGCCCTCGGCCCGGGTGCAGCGCGCCTGGATCGAGCTCGATCCGCGGCGCACCCGGCGACTACGCGGCGATCTGCTTCATCCCCGGTCATGACGGTATCCCGCACGTGATGGCCGGCATGCTCGTCGAGTTCACGGTCGACGCCTGAACGCTACGGCGCGACGGTGTGCGGCCTGGCGTCCACCCACGCCGAGTAGCCACCGAGAGGTTGACACATCGGGCCAGCCACGATCACGGAGCACGCTCGTGCCGTGAGCCAGCGATTGCCTGTCGCGGAATACACCACCACCGGCGATGTCGTGGTGATCGTGGTCATCGAGTCGACGAACAGGGCCAACGACATGGTTCGGGCGCCGGAAATCGTGCCGGACGCCGTTTCGGTCGTGCTGCGGACGTCGATGACCTGGGCGGCGCGGTCGGTTCGGAGCAGCTCGCAGAGCCCGTCCACCGACAGTCGCGAACTCGCTTCGAACGCATCCGGCCGGGCGCGACGGACCTCGCTGGCTCCTCCTCGAGCTGTCCGACGACCCGGTCGTAGCCACCCGCCCGAGGCGGACCCGGGCCTCGGCGGCCGAGCTCGGTTCGCCGACGAGCAGGATGTCGCGATCGGCGCGATCACCGATCCGACCGTTTCGGCGAACCGGCCGCTCAGGGCCGTGTGGATTGCCCCTCTAGGTGGCCGGCGGCGAACTGTCGGGTTCTCGAGGTCGAGCAAGGCGGCGCCTCCGGCACGCTGGTGCACGACGCTGTCGAGGTCGACGCGGACCGGTGCTTCGTCCACCAGCAGCGGACGACGCTGTCGGTTGCGCTGCGTCGTAGGGGAAGTAGCGCGGTTGCGGTGCTCGGTCTTCGAGGACCGCGGCGACGAACTCGCCCTCCGCTCATCGGCTGGAGCGCATAGTTGGAGCTCCGCTGCACGCCGAGCGTCGCGCTGGTCGCGGTGCCGAGTTGCTTCCGCAGCTACCCGCCGTGGACCCAGACGGGCGTGCGTCGGTCAGCGTGAGCAGCTTGTCGTGCAACGCAGCGATAGAGCTCGCCGAGCGAGTGCGTCGGGCGGTGAGTCGGCGCCGTCCACATCGCCGCCCGCCATCGCCGAACAGCAGGTTCGCCGGCTCCCGCGAACGCCGTGCCGACGTCCCGCTCGTAGACGTACTGAGATCGACTCTGCGTGATGGCCCGCGTGCCAGCACCTCGGTCTACCGCATCGCCACCGGAGACCGTCTGCCGTCTCGGCAGCGATCATCTGCGAACTCGACACTTCGCCGGCACTTCCGTACGAGATGACCGCGGCCGATATGGCGGCCAGCTCGAGATGGCCGCTGAGACAGTCGTGTGGATGTGGTCTCGATGATCGTTCGATCGTCAGGCCGTGCTGCTTCTGCCTCGTCGAGATAGATCCCTGCACGTCGTGTTCGCTGGTCGACGATGACGGCTCGGCTGGCTGTCTCGTCGCTGACGAGGAGGAGCGT
This sequence comes from Ilumatobacteraceae bacterium, assembly GCA_963719295.1. GTDB lineage: Bacteria > Actinomycetota > Acidimicrobiia > Acidimicrobiales > Ilumatobacteraceae > Desertimonas. The sequence goes on along the minus strand of CAVRBV010000026.1, from coordinate 71,904 downwards.
GGCACAGGCAATCGAGATAGAACTGGGTGAAGATCAACGGTCCCGTCCGCGGACCATGTGCGTTCGCCCCCTAAGGCGTTCGCGACGTCCTCGCACCAGCAGCCAGTTCGACGAGCATGCGATGCGACCGAACATGTCTCGCCGCACTGCGACGCCACCGGCGCACAGCACCCTCTGCTGTACTCCAGCGCGATCGATCGACGCGAACGCGGCGAAGCCGGGAGAACGTTGACCTCATCTCCGCCCGAGCAGGTTATAGCTCCACTGACCATCTCGCGTAAGTCGATCCTTGGCGTGGCAACCGCCGGGTGTCGCCGCAACGAAACGCCAGCTGGTCCTCGCAGCCGAGCGGCGCATCTCGGCCAGCGCTGATCAGGTCAGCTCGATCTCGCCGCTGAGCTCGATGGCCAGCGGCAGACCATTGAAGCTCGCTCGGCACGACTCGGTCGCCTCGCCCTCGGGGCATCTCTGTGTCGGCCCTCGACATCCTGGCGCCTGCTCGGTGAACAGCTTCACGGCGTCGGCCGCGGGCAGCGGGTCGATCGGGCGGACGAATCTCGCTGTTCGACGCCGAGCGGCCGACGGCTGGCGGCCACCACTCGGTGCTGGTGCCGCAGCCGAGATCGTGGCGACCAGCTCGGCCGCAGACTCGAGATGATGCCGCAGTCTGTCGGCACCACCAGGCGGCTGGCCGATAGCTAGGCGGCTGCCACCGCGACCTGCTTCGACGCGTCGCGCAGTCGTCCACGGCAAACGTCGTAGCGAGTGATCGACGACGCGACCACTGGCGGCACTCCGCCAGGTCGACCACTCAACCCGCCCTGGGAAATCGCCCGGCTATGTGGCCCCGAGCTAGGGCGAGACGGTCTTGCCCACGCCACCGGGACCCGTCATCGTGACCAGTCGGTGGTCGGCGATCGCTGTCGCTGAATCTCTCCAGATCATCGCCCTGACCTACGAACTGACGTGAGTGCCAGCCTGAGGTGCCGTCGGTGTCGCTCGGGTGCCGTTGGTGCTGACTGCAGGTCGAGGCCGGTCGTGGCGGAGAATCGCACCCTCAGCTCACGCAACGTCGAACGGCAATCCATGCTGATCTCCTCAGCCAGCTGCCGACGATGAGTCGAACACTGGGAGCCTCTACCTGCCGGCCGGCGTGGACAGGCCAGTACCGCAAGGCGTATCAGCGCTCCCGGAGGGGTTGGTCTTCATCAGTTCGGGCGAGCTCGCGAGGAGGGCCGCGGGGCGCCTGCAGTCGACCTTGATCCGCGACTCGATGGCGAATATCTCAGCTCACCGAGGCGGCCCGCTCGAGTCGACGTACGCGAGCCCGGCCAGATCGGCCAGCACTCTCCGGCCGCTAGAGCGCCAGTCCTGCCCTCGTACTCGTGCTGGCCATCAGCCGTTCGAATCGTGGCGTCCATGTTGTCATCGTCGACGTCGAGACGTAGCCGCGCCACTGGTCCGCACGCGGTCCCGCAACGCCTTCTGCGCAACGCCGAGAGTATTTCTGCACCATCTTCGACGCGAGCCGGGGGCGACGTCCCAGACGTCATTGATCAGCCGGTCGTGGTCGATGACCCGAGGAGTCCATGAACAACCGGCACACGGCTGTGAACGGCCACCCAGCCGGCAGGTCACGCCGTGAGCACTTCCAACGGCCAAGGATGCCGAACTGTGAATCCGCCGAGAGTACGATCTCCGTCCGCGAGCGTGGCCGTCCCGCAGTTCCCGTCGACGCCTGAACGCGGTTGCACCGGAGGGCACCAGCTGGTCCGTGCGGTCCAGCTGGTGCCCTCCGGTTCCGCCTCAGGCGACGGGGGTGGCCTGGAGGTCCTTGACGTCCGTGGTGGTGAGGGCGTGTCCGCCGATCCCCCAGTCACCGCTCTCGACCTCTTCGACGGTCACCCAGGTGACCTGACGCATGGCCTCACCTTCGATGCTCACCATGGTGTCGGTGAGCTTGGTGATCATCTCCCGCTTCTCGTCGGGGGTGAAGACACCCTTGATGACCTTGACGTTGACGAAAGGCATGGCTGCCGTTCCTTTCCGTTGTGTTGTTGGTGTTGGTGATGGTCACTGGTTCTGTGGATCGTCGGCCGGGTTGACGTAGGTCATTGCGAACGGTCCGATGGCGTGGACCTGGACCTCGGTCTCGCCCCTCGCCATGGCGAAGTGGTTGGCGTTGGCCGGCGCGGTGATGAAGTCGCCCGGCTCGAGCGCCGGCAGCAGTGCCGCCTCGTCGAACGTGTCGCCGAGCCCGACCAGGAACTCGCCCCGGATCACGGTGACGTTCTCGTCGGTGGGATGCCAGTGCGGGGGGATGATGTAGCCGTCGGGCATCAGCAATCGGACGGTGAACAGCCCGCCCTCGGCGGTCGGGTCGCCCGACAGGACCGCCATCTGGGCGCCGGCGGGGAAGACGGGCGGGGCCGGCCCCCACTCGAGCTCGGCGTCGCGATATGCGACGTGCTGGTGCGGGGCGTCGGTGCCCATCATCTCGGTCGACGGTGTCGTGGTCGGTGGCGCCGTGCTGGCCGAGGCCGCCTGCCACCCGACCGCGGCCGGTGCGAGCGCCAGTGCCGGCAGGGCGAGCAACCGCCAGTGCCGCTTGTTCATCTGATCTCCTTGAGACGTTCGTCCACTCCCGTGGACGTCGGGCCGACCGGGATCGATCGGCGCTTGCCATCGTGAACCTCGGCGCTTTGCGGAACCATTGCAGCCCGCTGACCCCGAATTGCAAGGCGGACGCCCGACGGGCGCGAGGGTTGAGCCCGTGGGCGAACATGGTGAGCGGGGCCGTGGCCAGTGAGCGAACGAGTCTTCGAGTGAGCGAACCATCAGGCACGGTCTTCGGGTCACGGGCGCACGACCGCCCGCTGGGGCAGGCCGCACCGCGGGACGTGCGCCAGTGAGCGAACGAGTCTTCGAGTGAGCGAACCATCAGGCACGGTCTTCGGTTCACGGGCGCACGACCGCCTGCTCGGGCAGGTCGCACCGCGGGAACGTGCGCCAGTGAGCGAACGAGTCTTCGAGCGAGCGAACCACAAGGCACGGTCTTCGGGTCACGGGCGCACGACCGCCCGCTGGGGCAGGCCGCACCGCGGGAACGTGCGCCAGTGACCCTCGCCGTCAACGTGTTGGGACCGTTGTCCGTCGAACGATCGGGCGCGCCGGTCGAGCTGGGCGGCGCCAAGCTCCGGCTGCTGCTCGGGGTCCTGATCGCCCACCGGCGCAGTCCGTTGACGCCGGACCAGCTGTGCGACGCGTTGTGGTCGCAGGAGCCGCCACGCAGCGCCACCGCGACCCTGCAGAGCTACCTCTCTCGCCTCCGTCGAGTGCTCGCGCCGAGGCGACCGTCGAGCTGCACGAATCACGGTACGAACTGGTCACCCCGCCCGGCGCGGTCGACGCCGATCGGTTCGAGCAGGCGATCGTCGACGTCTCCGACGCGCTGCCGGCCGAATCCGTGAAGTCGACGCTCGGGCAAGCGCTTGTCGTGCGTGGCGCGGTCCGGCGTTCGGCGACCTGGCCGAGAACAGCTGGATACGTCCCGAGGCGGTCCGCCTCGACGAGCTGCGCCTCGTCCGCCACCGAGCGCTGGATCGAGGCCCGCCTTGCTGCGGGCGAGGACCTCGAGCTGGTCGGCGACCTCGAACGGCTCGTCGCCGTGCACCCGTTACGCGAAGTCTTCTGGCGCCAGCTGATGCTCGCCCTGTACCGCTCGGGTCGCCAGGCCGAGGCGCTGCGTCGGGCCACCGAGCTGGCGCGGATGCGCCGCAACGAGCTCGGTCTCGACCCGTCCCCGGAAGCCCGCGGCTGGAACGCCAGATGCTGGCCGACGACCCCTCGCTGCGGGCGGTGCCGCGAACGTGCGTCGTCCTCGGGCGTCGTGGTCGACGTTCCGACACGGCTGGTCGGCCGCGATGACGACCTCGCCCGACTCTCGGCACTGCTCGTCGGCGAGCGCCTCGTCACGCTGACCGGGCCGGGCGGGGTCGGCAAGACGCGTCTGGCGCGTCGCCTCGGTGCCGACCGGTCGGCGAGCGGCGGGACGGCGACGATGGTCGAGCTGACCGTCGTCAGCGACTCCGAGACGGTCGCGGCGACCGTGGCCAGGGCGCTCGACGTGCAGCGTCAGGACGGCACCGCGGACGGCGGGTTGACCGAGTTCCTCGCCGATCGCGACGACTGGCTGCTGCTCGACAACTGTGAACACGTCATCGGGGCGGTCGCCTCACTGGTCGCTCGTCTCACCGCCGCGTGCTCCTCGACTCCGCATCGTCGCCACCTCGCGCGAACCGCTCGGCGTGCCCGGTGAAGTCGTCTACACCGTTGCGCCGTTGCTGATCGCCGACGAGTCCGAGGATGCCGACCTCGCCGCCTCGCCCGCCGTGCAGTTGTTCTGCGAGCGGGCGGCGGCGGCCCGATCGGGGTTCGAGCCGACCCCCGAATCGCTGCCGGCGCTGGCCCGCCTCTGCCGTCGCCTCGACGGCCTTCCCCTCGCCATCGAGCTCGCCGCCGTGCGCGCCCGCTCGCTCGGACTGGAGGCGATGATCGAACGGCTCGACCACCGATTCAGCCTGTTCGACGCCGGGTCGCGCCACGCCGACGAGCGCCACCAGAACCTGCACAACATGGTCGCCTGGTCCTACGACCTGTTGAGCTCGAACGAGCAACGCCTGTTCGACCGCCTCTCCGTCTTCTCCGGCAGCTTCGACCTGCCCGCCGTCGACGGCGTGTGCACGGTCGACGGCGACCCGGCCGATCTGCTCTTCACCCTCGTCGACCGCTCGATGGTGCAGGTCGTCGACCTCGACGAACCGCGCTACCGGTTGCTCGAGACACTGCGCGAGTTCGGCCGGGATCGCCTGGCTCGCGACGGCGCCGCCGAACGCGTCGGCCGCCGCCACCTCGAGTGGTTCACCGATCTCGTCGAGCGGGGGGCGACGGTCTGAACGGTCCGGAAGAACGGGAGTGGAGCGACCGGATCGATCGCGACTTCGACAACGTGCGCGCCGCATACGGCTTCGCGACGCAGGCCGGCGATGTCGACTCGGCGCTGAGAATCGTGCGCGCCGTGACGGAGTTCAGCTTCCGGCGGATGCGCTACGAGGTCACCTCGTGGGCCGACGCCGCGACCACGCTCCCGGGCGCCGACGGCCACCCGTCGTTCCCGGCGGCGCGGGCGACGGTGGCGTACGGGCACTTCGTTCGTGGCGAGCTCGACGAGGCCTTCGCGGTCGGTCACGAGGCGGTGGCGAGCGCCAAGCGCTTGGGGGTCGACAGCGACGGGTTGGCCGAGCGAGCGCTCGGGAACGCCTACTTCTACCGCGGCGACCACGCGGAGGCGTTGTACTGGATCGACCGGATGCTCGAGTCAGCGCGTCAGTCGGGTCGTCCGGCACGGCCTCGCCCATGGTCTGTACATGCGATCGGTGGCCGAGACCAGCGTCGGAGGCGCGGTACGTGGTGCCGTTCTGGCCGGCGAGGCACGAGTGGCGGCGGCCACGTGCCGATCACCGACGGCGATCGCCCAGGCGGGGTACGCACTCGGGGTGGCCCTCGCGTCGTCGGAGCCGGTCGCGGCCCGCGACGAGCTCGCCGCGGCCGCCGAGCACGCCGCGGCAGCAGGCAACCGTTGGTTCGAGGCGTTCGCCCGCACCGAGGTGTTCTGGATCGAGGCCCGCAACAGCCGGCCTCGTGCCGCGCTGCGCGGTTACCAGAACGTGATCGAGACGTGGTACCGCGGCGGCGACTGGGCCAACCAGTGGCTGTCGATCCGCCACGTGATGGGCATCCTGCAGCAGATCGGACTGCTCGAGGACGCCGCCGTCGTGCACGGAGGGCTGGCGACGGCCGGTGCGGTCTCGGCGATGCCGTTCGAACCGGCCGACGCCGCCGCAGCTCGACGCCGGCATCGAGGCGGTGCGCCGCGAGCTCGGCGATCAGCGCTTCAGCGCGGCCGCGGCGCGGGGCGCGGCGATGAGTGACCACGAGTTGGTCGAGTTCGTGCTCGAGCGCATCCGTAGGTCGCTGGCGTGAGCGATGCACCGGGCACCGGGGGAGCTGAGATCAGCTCGACGGTGTCAGGTGGCGGTGAGCGTGGTCTCCGCCGGCAAGAACACCTCGTGAGCGGCATGGAACGTCACCTCTGGCTCGGCGGTGATTCCGACCTTGGCCATCGCCGGACCCAAGCGCTCCTCGCCGAATCGTCCGATCGCCTCCTCGCTCTCGGACGACACCGCCGACGCAATGGTCGGCAGCTCCTTGCCTGTCGCGCAATGCAATGCGGTCCAGCCCCTACAGGGCTGACCCGCCCATGCGGCTCGGCGCCGGGTGCGGCGTGTGGCCGGAGTCGAGGCGTTGGTACGACCGTGTTCAGGCGATCCACAACACGAGGTTCACCACGATGGTCAGGATCAGGGAGCCGACCACCATCGCCTTCCACGGTACGAACACGCGTACGTGCCGATCGTTCGGCGGATGTTCTTGGGCACTCGACGCGACCGTGGTGAGGCTTCGCGCCAGGCGGCGGGCGGTTCCGGGGAACGCCCGGAGCGCGACGTTGAGGAGCACGGTCAGCACCACCGAGAGGCCAACCGAGATCACGAGCCACTGCATCGTGCCAGGTTCGCGCGCCGCCGGAACACCGTGACCCCGCGATCACGTGCCCCCGGCACGCGGTCATGAAAGTTGTCGACTTCGTCGATCGCTCCGCAGACCGGCCCGATGGGGGTCGGCTGACGAACGTCGACCTTCGCCACCTGGTCGCCGGCGTCGCGTCGAATCACCGGGGCTTGATCACGGTCGCGGCGAATCGCCCAGGATGGTGGCGAGTTGAGCCAACGCCCTCACCTGCAAAGCCTTGACTGCGCTGACGCTGCGCCGAAGGATGCGCGCGACGTCGTCGATCGACAGGTCGGCTACGAAGCGCAACACGACGACCTCACGTTGCGCTCGCGTCAACTCGCCGAGCGCGGCCACGAGATCGACATCGAAGCCCCCACTGCTATCGGACACCGCTTGGTCCGGCGGATCGCCGGGCACGACCCGGCGGCGAAGCACCAGACGCCGGATCTGGTCGACACGACGGCGGCGCGCGATCGTGAAGACCCATCGACGCAGGTCGTCGGCGTCGCCGCGGAACCGGGACAGGTTCCCGGCGACGTTGACGAACACCTCGCCCACGAGATCCTCGGCACCATCCATCCCGAGCGAGCGGAAGTATCCGAGGACCGTCGGCGCGAAGGTGCGATAGGCGTACTCCAGCGTCGCCGCCCGGCCGGCGTGGGTGTCGTCGCCGAGTCGCACCCCCGGCGACGCTTCGAGTGTCCGAAACGCGGTCATCGGTCTTGTCCGGCGCTTTGCCCGCCGCCGTGTCCGGACCCGGCATCGGTGCCGCCGGCGGCGACGCTCCCAGGGCGGCCATCCTGGGGGTGGCCGCCGGCCGCCGTTGCGCCCGGGACCCCGTCAGGCGGGCCCGGGACGTTGACCGGCGGACCATCAGGAAGGTTCGACGGTGGTCCTGCCGGGACGGTGTCCGGCGGCCCACCCGGATTGCTCGGCCCCCGGCCGGGAACGTCGGCGGGTGGTCCGGGGACATCCTCGGGCGGACCGGCCGGGGACCCACCTGACCCGTGGCCGCCCGTCGACGTGGTGGTCGTGGGCTCGCTTGCGGCCGTCGTCGACGGTCCGGTCGTCGTCGGTCCGGTCGCGCTGGCCGTCGTCGTGGCGCCGGTCGGCATCGTCGTGCTGGTCGCCATCGTCGTACTGGTCCTGGTCGTGCTGGGCGTACTGGCGGTCGTGGTCGTGCTGGGCGTGCTGGTGGTCGTGGTCGTGCTGGGCGTGCTGGTGGTCGTCGTCGTGCTGGTCGTGTTGGCACAGTGGGCGTGTCGCCGCGCCTCGAAGCGGGTCGCCTCAACGGCGCGATCCGCAACGCCGGCGGCGGGTTGCACGGCGAACGGCGGGCCGATGCAGGCCAGCGGCCTGGGCATGTCGCTCGGCGCGCCGAGGGAGATCGAGTCGAAACCTCCGCCTCCGGCCCGGGTCGCGGCGATTGCGCCCGCCGACACGCCGAGCATCACCACGAGGGATGCAGCGACCGATGTCCAGCGCCGCAGCGCACCGCGACAGGTCGCGGCAGCGTGCTCGAGATGTGCCGCGGCGACGCCGTCGTCGATGGGTTGGGCGCCGAGTGCTCGCAGGCGGCCGATCACCTCGTCGTGTTCCATGCCGGCTACATCGTTGCAGCTTCGGAAGCGATGCGGGGAGGCGCACGAGGCTGCTGGTCAGCGGGCCGGGCAGTCGAAGCGCCGATCGAGGTCGCTTCGGTCGAGCCCGCATCCTTTTTCGGTGCTGGGACGATGTCCACGGTATGCAACACCACCGCCCGACACACCACAACGCCCGGACCTTCAAGCGGGTCGGTTCGATCGTCGGCATCGGACTGTTGGCCGCCGGCCTGGTCGGACTGCCCTCGATCACCGACGCCGGAGGAGGAAACGGCAACGGCAACGGCAACGGCAACGGCAATGGAGCTGCCGCCAGCGACAGCCACGGAAGCGGCGCTGGCGCCTCGGTCCTGATCTGTCACATCCCGCCAGGGAACCCGGCGAACCGTCACTCGATCTCAGTGGGCGCGCCCGCAGTCGCCGCCCACCTCGGGCACGGCGACGTCGTCGGCGAATGCAGTCCGCCCACGACCACCACCGAACCCACCACGACCACGACAGAACCAGCGACGACCACGACCGAGGCGACGACAACCACCACGACCGAGGCGCCGACCACCACCACCACCGAGGCGCCGACCACCACCACACCGAGGCGCCGACCACCACCACCGAGGCGCCGACCACGACCACCACGACGGTGGCCCTCGTCCCGACGATCACGTTGTCCTACCTACCGTCGAGTGACCCGGACTTCTGCCAGGTCGTCATCGACCTCACGGACTTCGCACCCGGGCAGACCTTCGTCGTGACCTTGTTCCACACCTCCAGCTTCGGCGTCAACCCTGCGTCACCGTGGATCTTCCCCAATGTCATGACGGACGCCACGGGGGCAGCCGAGCTCGTGCCGTTCACCTACTACCAGGGCTTCCCGGAGAACGCGTCGCTCAGCGCTGAGTCGAACGGCCTGAGCACCGGATTCGTCAACATCAGCTGCTGACGCAGCCCCGGAGCGCACCGCGCCGCGGTGCGTGCTCCGAAATCCTCGGGCTCTCGCGGTGCCCGGCCCGGCGCGAGCCAGGCCGGGCACCCCGACATCACCCATTCCGGGGCGACCCCGGCAGCGCCGGCAGCACGGCGTGAGGCGTCGGACCGAATGCGGTCTCCCACGCGTGGTCGTCGACGCCTGGTCCCGCCGGGTCGTCGGCTTGTCGATCGCTGATCATGTGCGCGCCGACCTCGTCGTCGGCGCACCGCCGCCGGCGCCTCGACGACGTCGACAGACGATGCGGTGAGCACCGACCCCGTTCGGCTTCGACGAAATCGAACAACGGGCGCATCGAGGGCACCCGGCTGGGATCGTGTCCACCGGCGCCGAACGTCGAGCGGGATCTCGATCGAGCCAGAACGGACCGGACCCTGCAGCATCCTGACGGAAATGGGCCGCGCAGTAACGTCGTCGCCGTGGCAGTGGAGCGACCCATGGCGATCGTCACCGGCGCCGCTGGTGACATCGGGCGGGCAACGGCCACCGAGCTGAGCAAGCGCGGATGGGCGCTGGCACTCGTCGATCACCCCGCCGCCACGGTCGACCTCGCTGAGACGAGCCGAGCATGCAAGGCTCGAGGTGCAGCGGTGTTCACGGCGACGTTCGACGTGACCGTTCCAGCGGACGTCACGGCCGCGGTCACCGAGTGCATCGTCGCGTTGGGACCTCCGACTGGGCTGTTCAATAACGCCGGGGTGCAGGGTCCGTTCGAGCGCGTCGACCGCTATCCCCTCGACCAGGCCCGACACGTCATCGAGGTCAACGTCGTGGGCGCACTCAACGTGCTGTCCATCGTGGGCGCGGCGATGGTCGACGCCGGTCAAGGCGGTGCCGTCGTGTGTTCGGCGTCGATGGCCGGCGTCACCGGCGCCCCCAACATGAGCGCGTACTCGGCGTCGAAAGCCGCCGTCATCGCGATGGCCAAGAGCGCCGCCAAGGACCTCGCCCCAGCCGGCGTCCGAGTCAACGCGGTGTCCCCTGCGTTCGTGGGGCCCGGCCGGATGTGGGACTCCCAAGTCGCTGCCCAAGCCGCCGTCGACAGCCCCTATTACGCCGACGATCCCGACGAGGTCGCACGACAGATGATCTCCATGATCCCGCTTCGGCGCTGCGGCAGCACCGCCGAGGTGGCCAACGTCGTCGCATTCCTGCTCTCCGACCAAGCCTCCTACCTCACCGGCATCAACATCGAGATCGCAGGCGGCTCGTCCTAGCCGGCCGAGGATTCGTCAGCGCCCGAATCTCCCCGACACATGCCGGAGCCGCCCGCTGCGACCGGCGTTCCCGGACGGGCGGATCGGGATACTCGGCGTTGTCGGCTACTCGGCGGGTCGACGTTCCGTGTGCGCACGGAGGTGGTCTCGATCCCTCCAACGAAGCCAGGTCGAAATCACACCTGTCCGCTGACCCGCTGAATGACGGGTAGCTGCGGCATGGGCGAGCGCGTGCCGGACGAGGCCGTGTCCGACGTGGCGAGGCGCGGCCCGTCGGGATCGAAGATGTGCACAGCGCCGTGCACCGTCACCGTCGTCGGTTGACCGACCGCTCCAGGAAAAGGCGCGGCCGTCTTGGCGACCAGCGAGATCGTCGCGCCGTCGTGCTGGATGGCGACGTGCACGAACACCTCCGGCCCGAGGTCCTCGACGACGCGGATGACGCCTTCGATGCCGCCCTGTCCGACCCGTATCGATTCGGGCCGGAACCCGATCGTGACGCGGTCACCGCCGAACGCGGCGAGCGCGTGATCGGCTTGCGCCGAGAGCTCGAGGGGTGAGCCGGCAACGACGAGTGGCTGGGCGCGGGCACAACTCACGAGGTTCATCGCCGGCGACCCGATGAAGCCGCCCACGAACAGGTTGTCCGGGCGGTGGTACAGGGCATGGGGCGTGTCGCACTGTTGGAGCAGCCCGTTGCGAAGCACGGCGACGCGGTGACCCATCGTCATCGCCTCGACCTGGTCGTGGGTGACGTAGACCATCGTGACCGCGAGCCGCGCCTGCAGCTCGGCCAGCTCGGCTCGCGTTTGCACGCGCAGCTTGGCATCGAGATTGGAGAGCGGCTCGTCCATCAGGTACACCTGCGGACGCCGCACGATGGCCCGGCCCATCGCCACCCGCTGGCGCTGCCCACCCGACAGGTTCTTCGGCTTGCGGTCGAGGTACGGCTCGAGGTCGAGGATGCGGGCCGCCTCGCGCACCTGGGCGATGCGCTGCGCCTTCGGGACGCCCTTCTGCTTCAGGGCGAACCCCATGTTCTCGGCCACGGTGAGTTGGGGATAGAGCGCGTAGTTCTGGAACACCATGGCGATGTCGCGGTCGCGGGGGCGCACGTCGCTCACGTTGCGCTCGCCGATGAAGATGTCGCCATTGTCGAGTGGCTCGAGCCCGGCGAGCATCCGCAGCGCAGTCGACTTGCCCGATCCCGACGGGCCCACGAGCACGAGCAGCTCGCCGTCCTCGATGTCGAGATCGAGCGCCGACACCGCCGGCGCCTCGGTTCCTGGGTACAGCCGCGTCGCCTTGGCGAACCTCACCGATGCCACGTCATCACCCTCCTGTCGCGATGTCGGTCGTGCCGACCCGGTCCCTACTTGATCGCCCCCATCGCCAGCCCGCGGATCATCCGCTTCTGGGCCAGCCAACCGGCGATCACCACCGGGAGGCAGGCGAGCACCGACGCCGCCGACAGTTTGGCGAGGAAGTCGCCGCGGGTGCTGATGTTGGTGGTCACCCAGATCGGCATCGTCGAGTTTGCTGCCGGGTTGAGTTGCACGGCGTAGAAGTACTCGTTCCACGCGAAGATCACGCACAACAGCGCCGTCGCCGCGATGCCGGGCGCGGCGATCGGCAGGATCACCGTGGCGAGCTGTCCGCGCAGGCCGGCGCCGTCGATCTCGGCGGCCTCGATCAGCTCGCGGGGGATCTCCTGAAAGAACGATCGCAGCATCCACACCGCGAGCGGCAGGTTGATCGCGGTGTAGAGGATGACGAGCACGATCCGGGTGTTGAGCAATCCGAGCTCGCGGGCCAGGATCCACAACGGCAGGATCGAGGCGACGACCGGCAGGAACTTCGTCGAGATGAAGAAGAACAGCACGTCGCGCCACTTCCGGATCGGCTTGATCGCGAGGGCGTAGCCGGCGGGGATGGCGAGTGCGAGCACGATCAGGGTGCTCACCATGACGATCACGAACGAGCTCTCGAAGGCGTCGCGGAACGACAGCAGGCCGCGGGTCGTCTTCATCACGTCGCGGTAGCGGTCGAGCGTCGGGTCGAAGAACAGCTTGGGGCTGGTGTTGGCGTCCTGCTCCTCCTTGAAGCTGTTCAAAACCATCCAGAACACGGGGAAGAAGAAGATCACTGCGACGACCCACGCGGTGATTCCGAGGACGATGTGGGCGGACCGCCGCTCGCCGACACCGATCGTCGTTCCTTGCCGGCGGGCCATCAGGCGATTGCCTCCCCCTGTAAGAGCCGCGAGAGCACGCGCAGGGCGATGTTGGCGACGACGATCGAGGCCAACACCACGACGATGGCGTAGGCCGACGCCTGTCCGAACACCCAGCCGCCACCGATCGAGCGCTGGTACACGAAGTAGGGCAGGTTGGTCGATCCCGGCCCGCCGCCTGTCATCACGGCGACGTGGTCGAACACCTGGATCAGGTACACGGTCCCGAGGAGGGCACCAAGCTCGAGGTAGGAGCGCAAGTGCGGGAGGGTGAGCTGACGAAACGTGCCGAAGGACGAGGCGCCGTCGACCTTGGCGGCCTCGACCACGTCGCTTGGTTGGCTCTGCAGGCCGGCCAGCATGATCAGCATCATGAACGGCGTCCACTGCCACACGAGGACGGTCACGATCGACAGCTTCGGGTAGCGGGACACGAACTCGATCGAGTCGAAGCCGAGCCGCTCGATCACCCAGTTGACGACGCCGTAGAGGCCGCTGAACATCTGGTTCTTCCAGATCAGGCCGGCGACCACCGGCATGATCAGGAATGGGGTGATCAACAACGTGCGCACGAAACCTTGTCCGAAGAAGGCGCGATCGAGGAGCACCGCGAACAGCGTGCCGAGGACCAGCGAGAGGATGACCGACGACACCGTCATCACGACCGTGACCCAGGCGGCATCCCGGAAGAACTGGTCCGACGCCAGCTTCGTGTAGTTCTCCAGGCCGACGAATTTCGTGGGGTCGGCGGGATGATCTTCCAGTCGGTGAGGCTGTACCAGATGCTCATCACGAACGGCACCTGGGTGACGATGACGGTGAACACGAGCGCCGGCAGCAGCGGCAGTCGCTGACGCCAGGGGTGGCGCAACTCCTTGCGCCGGGCGTCGCCCGCGGGGCCGGCCGCGCTCGGGCGCGGCCGGCCACTGCGGTCCCGGCTTTCATCTCACCCACCGGGGAATTGGATGCGGTCGCGTCAGCCCGCGGCCTGCGAGGCGATGTCCTGGCAGGCGCTGAGGGCGTCGTCGATGTCCACCCGGCCGGCGATCACCCCCGAGAACTGCTCGGTGCAGCGGTTGCCGACGTCCTGGAACTCGGGGACGCCCACGTATTGCACACCGGGCGTTCCCGGGCGGGGTGTCGTGCCGGGGTTGTCGATCGGCGCGGCGTCCATGGCGGCGAGGGTCTGGTCGGCGAAGGCGGCGGCCGCCTCCTGGTACTGCGGGATCTCGTACGTCGAGCGTCGGGTGCCGGGCGGGATCGCTGCCCACCCACCGGGGATCAGGTCGCCGGCTTGGGCGAGGTAGCCGGGACCGGTCGCCCACGAGACGTACTGCCATGCCAGGTCCGGGTCGGGGTGGTCGTCGGGATCGCCAGGGCCCAGCTCCATAGCCAGCCTGAGGCGTCGGTCTCCTTGACCGGGGCCGGGGCGTAGCCGTTGAGTCCCTTCACTGGGCTGTCGTCGGCCTCCAACGAGCCCGCGGCAACCGTGGCGTCGTACCACATCGCCACCTTCCCGTCGCGGTACAGGGCCGAGCACTCGTTGTACGAAGCGTTGGCGGCGTCGTCCTCGCCGGCATCGGCCAGGAGGTCGACGTAGAACTGCAGCGCTTCCTTGAACTCGGGCTGGTCGACCTGCGCTTCGCCGATCGAGCCGTCGGCGTTCGCCGACCACCATGTGCCGCCGAACGTGTTGAGCACGGTCGTGAACGACACGCCGAGGTCTCCCCATCCGGGCTTGCCGCGCAGGCAGATGCCGGCCATGTCGTCGGTGTCGATCTGGCGGGCGATGTCGGCCACCTGTCCCACGTCGGCTTCGCCGGCATCTCGATGCCGGCAGCGTCGAGCACGTCCTTGCGGTACATCAGGAACGACGACTCGGCGTAGAACGGTGACGCGTACATCGAATCACCGACGGAGAGTCCGGCGCGGACCGCCGGGATCAGGTCGTCGATGTTGTAGGAGGCATCGTCGGTGGCGTACGGGGTGAGGTCGACGAGCCAGCCGTTGGTGCCGAACTGCGGCGCCTCGTACATGCCGATCATCACGACGTCGAACTGCTGGCCGCCGGCTCCGACGTCGCGGGTGGTGACCTCGCGCAGCGTGCCCTCGTCGAGCACGGTGTAGTTGACGTTGATGCCGGTGTCTGCGGTGAACAGCTCGGGCGTCAGGTTGGCGATGTCCTCCATCTGCGGGTTGGCGACGAGCGCGACCTTGAGCGTGCCGCCGTTCGCCGGAGGCGCGCCGGTTGCGCCGGCCGAGGGGCCCCAGGTGGCCAGCCCGGTGATCGCCAGCCCGGCGGCGGCCGCGATCGCGGCGCGCCTCCCCAACCGTCGATGACCGAAAGGTCGATGCGTCGGCGTGTGCGCCATGTGCTCCCCCTCGTGACGTTCAAGTACCGGCACCCCTCGTGCCGGCACGTGCGGAGCATTATCGCCGCGTTGCGTGTTGATTTCAAGAGAAAACCACCGAAAACAACACTTGCCAGGTGGATATGTGTGGTTTATCGTCCCTCGATGTGGGCGAGCCAGGGGGACAACCGGCCACCGGCAAGGAGGCGAACGCCGCCGCCCGCAACACGCCAGCGCGTGCCGCCGGGACGCCGGTCGCCCTCGGTCCCGACCGGCTCACCGACGTCGCCGCCCGCGGCGTGGCCGTGCCCATGTACGACCGTGGCCGGTTGGCGCCCCGCGTCGCCCACATCGGCGTCGGTGGTTTTCACCGGGCCCACCTCGCTGTGTACCTCGACGAGCTGGCCGCCGCCGGCGGCGACTGGGGCATCGGTGGGCTCGGCGTGCTCCCCGCCGACCGCGCGATGGCCGCCGCGCTGGGACCGCAGGACTGCCTCTACACCCTGATCGAACGCGGTGCCGGCGAGCCGCACGCCGCGGTCATCGGCAGCCTCGTCGACTACCGGCACACGGCCGGGCGTCCGCAGGAGAGCATCGATCGCCTCGCCGACCCCGGCGTGGCGATCGTGTCGATGACGATCACCGAGGCCGGCTACGCCCTCGACGGGCCCGGTGCCCCGACGTTCGAGCTGCTCGCCGCCGCGCTCGACGTACGGCGCCGCTCGGGCGCGCCGGTCACGGTGCTCAGCTGCGACAACCTGCCGGGCAACGGGGCTGCCGCCCGGCGGGCGACGCTCGCCGCTGCGGCACGCGTCGACGCCGCGCTGGCGACGTGGATCGAAGAGCACTGCAGCTTCCCCAACTCGATGGTCGACCGCATCACCCCGGTCACTGCCGACGCCGACCGGGCGTGGCTGCTCGAGGCTCACGGCATCTCGACAACTGGCCGGTCGTCGCCGAGCCGTTCCGGCAGTGGGTCGTCGAGGATGACTTCGCGGCCGGTCGGCCCGACTGGCCGGCGGTCGGGGTGATCCTGAGCGACGACGTCCACGCCTGGGAGTTGTACAAGTTGCGCCTGCTCAACGCCGGGCACTCGTGCATCGCCTACCTGTGTGCGCTGGGCGGGCTCACGCTCGTCGACGAGGCGCTCGCCGAGCCTGCCGTCCGGCACTTCCTCCAGTGCTTCCTCGCCGACGAGGCGATCCCGTCGCTGCGACCGATCGACGGGCACACGCGCGAGGAGTACGCCGCGACGGTCGTGGAGCGCTTCGCCAACCCGGGGGTGCGCGACCAGATCGCCCGGCTGTGCATCGACGGTTCGGCGAAGTTCCCGACGTTCCTCGTGCCGACGATCGTCTACCAGCTCGAGGCGGGCGGTCCGGTCACGCGGTCGGCCTTGGCGCTCGCCGGGTGGGCGCGCTACCTCGCGACAACGCCCCTCGAGCGTCAGGCCGCGGACGCGTCGGGGTGCGCGCACGCGAGTTCGCCACCGCCGCGCTCGTGGACCCGCTGCGGTTCCTCGACTACGACGCGGTGTTCTCCGCGACGCTCCGTGAGGACGTCGCGGTTCCGCGACGCCTTCGTGGCCGCCGTGCGAGCGATCGACGAGCGCGGAGCACTCGGGGCATTGGCGATGCCCGACGAGCCGGGCGTGCGGACGACCGTGTAAACCGTGGGCGTGACGTCCACCGAAGCCGGGTCGGGCACTCTGCAGTACCAGCGCCAGCGCGACATCTATCGCCTCACCCTGAAGCATGGCACCGTTGACGTGTCCCAGCTCGCTCGCCGTTTCAACGTCACCACCGAGACGATCCGGCGCGACCTGTCCGACCTGCAGCAGCGACAGCTCGTGCGGCGCGTGCACGGCGGCGCGGTGCCCTACGAGCGCCACGATCACGAACCGATGATCGACGCCCGCGACGTCCTCAACGCCGAACAGAAGCTGCGCATCGCTCGTGAGGCGATCACCGAGGTGCCCGAACGCGGCTCGGTGATCATCGACTCGGGATCGACGGGCCAGCGCCTCGCCGAGGTCTTCCCGACCGACCGTGACGTCCACGTGATCACGAACTCCCTGACGACCGGTGCGACGTTGGTGCGGCGTGGCGTGCGCAACCTCACCGTGCTCGGCGGCCGCGTCCGGACGAACACCTTCGCCATGGTCGACGCATCGACCGTGCAGGCACTGCGCGCACTGCGTGTCGACGTGATCTTCATCAGCTGCGACGGCCTTTCGTTCGCCCGCGGCCTCACCACCCCGTACTCGGACGAGTCGCTGCTCAAGCGGGCGATGATCGAGTCCGCTCGCCACGTCGTGGCGATCGTCGACCAGTCCAAGCTCGGCAACGACCAGCTGTTCAACTTCGCCGGGCTCGACGAGCTCGACGTGCTGATCACCGACGCGCGTGCCGACGAGGCGGCGGTCGATGCGATCTCGGCGCACGGTGTCGACGTGCGCCGCGTGTGACTCGATGCCTCCTCCCGCCGACGCCGTCGACCTGTCGTGCGTAGCGACGGAGGTGGCCCGTGATGCCGCGGGGCTCGTACGCGCCCGGCTCGGTCACGGCGCGAGCTTGTCGACGAAAAGTTCGCCGACCGACGTGGTGACGCAGACCGACCTCGACAGCGAGCGCCTCATCCGCGCTCGGCTGGCCGCCGCCACTCCAGGAGCGGGCTTCGTCGGCGAAGAAGGAGGCACCACGGCGACCGGCGAGAGGCTGCAGTGGATCGTCGACCCCCTCGACGGCACGGTGAACTTCCTCTACGGGCTACCGGTGCTCGCGGTCAGCATCGCCGCCGCGGTCGACGGTCGAATCGTTGCCGGCGCGGTCGTGGACGTTCTGCAGGACGAGACGTTCGAGCGCGGCGCTCGGTCGTGGAGCCCGCGCGGACGGCATCGCGATCACCAGCTCCGGCGTCCGCAGCATCGAGCAGGCCCTGGTGACCACCGGATTCTCGTACGACGCCGAGGTTCGCGCCGAGCAGGGCCGGGTGGTGGCACACGTGCTACCTCGCGTTCGTGACGTGCGCTGCTTCGGGTCTGCGGCGCTGCAGATCTGCTGGGTCGCCTGCGGGCGTACCGATGCCTACTTCGAGCGTGACATCAAGGTGTGGGACTACTCGGCAGCGGCCTTGGTGGCCGCCGAAGCCGGGGCCACGGTCGAGCTGCCGTGCCCGGAGAACGAGGGCCTGGTGACGGTGGCGTCACCGTTGGTCTTCGATGAATTCCGCGCCGTCATCGATTTCGGCGACTGACCCCCCTCGCCCGTCGCGCGCGTCGCCGCCCACCGCCGCCACAACGCCAGCAGCGGGCGCGCTTCGAAGCCCTCGGCGATGCGTGCGACGGCGGCGACCGCCTGCCACTGTGCCAGGTCGCTCTCGTCGATGGCGAACGCTGCTCGTGCCGCCTCGAGGTAGGCGATGCGGACGCGATCGACGAGCTCGTCGGGAGGTGCGCCGAGGTGGGAGGTCGCCGACAGGGCCGGCGAGAGCAGCAACCACGTACGGGCGACATCGGCGACCGGCTCGCCGCGACAGGCGTCGAACCAGTCGACCAGCATCGGCCCATCGGCGGTGAGGACGATGTTGCTCGGGTGGAGATCGCCGTGGCAGAGCAGGCATCGCTCGACCGGGGGGAGGGATGCAGCCGCGATGTCCAGCCGAGCGTCGAGGTGTGCGGCGGCGATACGGATCTTGCAGCGAAGCCGGTCGATCTGGCGGGGGATCGCAACGGGCGCCGGCCGCGCTGCGAGGTCGGCCTGGAGGCGGGCGAGCGTCTGGCCGCAGCCATCTGCGATCGACGGGTCGGCGACGACGGCGGTGGACATCACCGGACCGCGAGCGCGGCGGTAAACGCTCGCCAGTCGGCCGTGGTGACGGTCGAAGCCGAGAAACTCAGGCACCGGTGCGCCGGTGCGACGGGCGGCGTCACTGTAAATGGCCTCGTCACGGATCCACGAATCGGGGGTCGCCGCGAAGGGCACCTTGACCACAGCGTCACGCCCACGGGCATGCACCGTGGAGCGGCTCCCTTTCGCGACCACAGCACCGAGCCGCCGAGCAGTCACACCCAGTCTCGGCCGAAGTCGCGAGATGCACAGTGACCAGATCGCGGCGGTCTCGGCAGGATTCGGCACGGCGAGTCACGGTGTGTGGTGATCACCGGGCCGTTCTAGTCGACCAGCGGGCCATCGATGGCGGCGGCCTGGTCCCCGCGCCGCGGCACGACGAGGCGCTGGCCGAAGACGACCACCCCGAGCACGCCGAGGCAACGGGTGTACCCGTCGGTCTGTTACAGACCTCACGCTGGTCGCATGTGGACGTGCCTCGTCGAGGTCAAGACCGGCAGTTCGGAGCTCGAGTGGCCACAGGTCGAGTGCTACCTCGATGTCGCCCGGGAGCAGGGCTTCGACTGCGTACTGACGATCTCGAATCAGATGGCGACGTGCTCAGAGCCGAGAGTCATGCACAAGTGGTCGCGTCGGTGTGTTTCGGTGATGGTCATACGCCCGAGCATGCGCGCTCTGGACGACCGCCGCCAAGGGCCAAATCGCGGCAAAACGCCTGGTAGACCTAGGTATTGATCCGGTCCGATGTGCCTAGCCGCACTGACCTGATCCGAGCCGTACTGAGGCGTTCCACGCATTCAGCGGGGAGGTCACCCGGCGGCCCAGTCGATCGCCTTCGACTCCTCGTCGACCGCGAACGTCCTCACCTCGCCGGGCACCATCCAGCCGAACATGCCGACGGCATGGCGCATCCAATCGTGGTTGGTGACGACCGCGATCCGCTTCCACTTCGAGACGTGGCTGACACCGAGCTTGGCGTCCTCCCAGGCCGCGGCGGCCGTGTAGCCGTCGAAGTCATCGCCAATCACATACACAAAACGCACGTCGTCGTGGTCGGTGATCATCTGCTCGATCGCTGGTTCCAACACGGTTTCGTAGTCGGATGCCTCGATCTTGCCGACGGCGCGGAACGCAAGAACGTTGTCCGGGGTGTCGATTCGCTGCAACATGGCTGGCCCTCCTCGTGTATCTGGCTGCCGAACCATGGTGCCCGATCCAGCCAGCCGGGAAACGGTCACCCCGGCCCGTGCATGGCGGCCAGCCGAAGGCGCGCCTTCGCCGGTCCTTGATCAGCTTCAGCAGGCTCCGGGAAGGTTGCGCGAACGGCACCGGTCGCCGCTCCTGCTAACCCACGATCGCCGCCAGCCGGTTCAGCCGCCCGGAGGTCGCCGACAGCCGTGGGGAACTCGGCGAGCACGGTGGCGGCGATCTCGTTGATGGGCTGCGCGCCGTAGGATGCGCCGTCGACGGGCAAGTGGCGGCTTCCGGGGGTCATGGCGTGGGTCGAAATGCAGAGCGTGCCATGAGGCGCGTCGTGGTGGCTCTCATCGGCGCGGCGGTGGTGATCGGCCCCGGACTCGCCAGGGCCACGACGGAGCCGCCGATCGATCCCAACGACCTGGCGGCCGTTCACGCCGATTGCATCGGTGACTCGATCTTCGTCGACTGGGAGTCCATGGACCCGCTGGTTGCTCCGGACAACCGGGAGATCTGGTCCGAGATCTCGTCCGCGTTGGTGGGCGACGATGAAACGCCCACGGAGTACGTCCGGCGAGTGTTGCTGGCGGACACGTTCAATCCCGACGAGGCGACGGTCACGATCGACGGCGCCTACCAACCCGACGCCGGTGGCGAGTACTACACGCCCGCCGGGTTGCTCCTCGGGTTGCTCTTCGATTGCCTCGCCGTTGATCTCGCCATGCCGGGCGACGTACGCAGCCACGTCGCCCAGACCCGTGCGAAGGACGGGTTTCAGAAGGACGCCTGGGGGCAGTACGCGGCGCAGTGGTCGTACCCCGACGACGGGCTGAACATCAGCATCTGGATCACCGACCCCGAGTCGCTCCCGCTGGAAACGGTGCCGCCGGTGACGTACGACATCCCGGTGATCGCGCCGGCCACGCCGACGACCACCTTCGTGCCGCCGACGTCAGCATCAACGACCGCCGTGCCCACCACCGTCGCGCCGACCGGGTCACCGTCGGCCGCCAACATCGTCGCCGACGGCGACTTTGCGATGTTCAACCAGGCGGTGACCACGGCGAACATGGGCCAAGCGTTGGAGGCCACCGACATCACCGTGCTGGCCCCGTCGGACCAGGCGATGCGGGATGTGCCCAACATCGATGCGATCCTCGTCGACCCGTCACTGTCGTCGCAGCTGGTCCAGGCGCACCTCGTGAACGGGTCGTTCGACGCCGACGCGATCTTCGCTCAGCCGAGCATCAACGGTCACCCGGTCGACGCCGCCAGTCGTACGATCGCCGGTGACTTCGGGCCGGTGAGCATCTCGGCGTCGGACCAGGCCTCGAACGGGTGGGTCGGCGTGGGAACGCACGCGTGGCTTCGCGACCTCGGGAAGGGCAATCATGAACGAGCAGTTCGATGGAACCAGGGTGAAGCCGGACAGTGGCCATCCGCAAGGCCGATCGAGCAGCAACTGGTTCCGAATCGTTCGCTAGGAGGGCCCAAGACTGTCGGGCGCCGCGGCAGCCGCCACACATCTACCCCGCTTGACGAGGCGTCGGCCGGCTGCGGTATTCGGATGGTCGCTGGCCCATGCACCGAGGCGCTGCTGCCAGGGCAGACTCCAGCGGTGGATCGGGCGCTGGTCACCGCTGTTGAGCGGGCACTCGGTATCGGGAGTAGCTCGCGGGGTGCCGCTGCGCGGTGGCGATGTGGCCGTCGCCTACGGCGTCGAGCTGGTCGACGGTCGCCGGGTGTTCGTCAAGACGCACCGCGCCCCGCCGTCGGGATTCTTCTCGACGGAAGCCGCGGGGCTGGCGTGGATCGGTGAGGCGGGAGCGGTTGACGTGCCGTCCGTGCTGGCGGTCTCTGACGAGGTGCCGTCGCTGCTCGTGCTGTCGTGGATCGAGCGCGGCAGCGCCCGTGGTGTGACCGAGCAGGACCTCGGTCGGCGACTCGCCGCCCTGCACCGAGCCGGCGCGCCGTGCTTCGGTCGAGAGGACGGCCGCACGACGGGGAGCCGGGCGCTGCCGAATGATCCCGCCACGACGTGGGCCGAGTTCTACGGCACGTGTCGCCTGCTGCCGCTCGCCCGACTGGCGGCCGACGCGGGCGCGCTGGCGCCAGCGACGATCGATCGGCTGCGGGCGCTCGCCGGTCGGCTGGCCGACGTCGGTGGTCCCATCGAGCCACCGGCGCGGCTGCACGGTGATCTCTGGGCTGGCAACCGGCTCGTCGACACCCAGGGGCGTAGCTGGTTGATCGACCCGGCCGCCCACGGCGGCCATCGCGAGTTCGACCTCGCCATGATGCGGCTGTTCGGCGGCTTCGGCGACGACTGCTTCGCCGCGTACGAGGAGGTCTTCCCGCTTGCCCCCGGGTGGGCGGATCGGGTCGCCCTCCACCAGATCGCCCCGCTCGTAGTGCACGCCATCAAGTTCGGCGGCGGATACGTAGACGCAGCCTCCGCCGCGATCGCGCGCTACGCGTGAGGTCGTCGTCTGACGGCGGCGCAGCCGGGCAGGTTGAGCCCACCGTCCTGCCCGACCGCCGATTCAGCGCGGACGGCGCTAGATGGAAAATGCCAAGGGGTCGTCAGTGGTCGTAGGGGGTGAGCGAGCGGAGGACGGGCTGGGCGGCGTGGTGGTTGTGCCAGATCACCGCGGTCAGGGCGAGTATGCGTTGGAGGATGCGAACGGTGACTCCTTGCACGGTGTGGCCTCCGTGGTCCTCCAGGCTGAGCTGGGCTTTGAGGGTGTTGTTCACTGATTCGATGATCTGGCGGAGGCGTCGCAGCTGCGGTGCGCCACGGCGGCGGGCCTCGTTGGCGCGGGCCGGACGGATCAGTTCGACACCGTGGTCGGCGAGACGGCGCTCGAACTCCACCGAGGCGTATCCCTTGTCGGCGATGATCGTCTGACCGTGGCGACCGGCGAGCAGGCTGGGTTCTGTTTCGAACATGTCGATGGCGACGTCGCGTTCATCGATCTTCGGGTTGGCCAGGGCGAACGTGATCGGCAGCCCGGTCGGGGTGCACACGAGGTGCAGCCGCAGCCCCCAGAAGTAGCGGGAGTGCGACGCGCAGTAGCCGTAGCCGGCCCAGCCGGCGAGGTTCGAGCGTTCGCGGTGGACCGGGATCGGCCGCACTCGACCGGGGTCGAGTCGATCAGCCAGGTGTCGTCGGCCCACACGTCGGTGTCCTCGCCGAGCAGCCGGATCATCGCCTGCAACTGCACGGCGGACTTGCGCAACCGCTTGTTGTACCCGGCCTGACCAGGCAAGTAGGGGAACAGATGGGCCAGATGCTTGCCGGCGTAACGCAGCCAGCCGGTCTCGTTGGCGTGACCCAGCAAGGCTTGCATCACCGCCAACGTCAACAGCTCGGCATCGGACAGCTTCGGTGCGATGCCGACCTTCGGGCGCCACGGCTGGAGCTCGGGCCGGTCCTTCAACGTGTCATCGATGCGCGCGTACAGTGCAATCGCGAGGGTGTCCAGATCGGCGTCCATCAGATCCTCCAAGATCAGGTTGGGTTAGCAACGCCGATCATGGACGCCCTTCAACGCCCACCCGCGGACCCCCAAACCTTGGAATCGATCATCTAGGGCAGCGTGCAGTCACGCTGTCGCCGACCGTTCGACGCGCCACCACCCGGCGTTACCTGTTCGGGCGGCAGGGGTCAAGGCCCTCTTCGTGCGCAGTCTCCGGGCCGCAGGTGTTGGTCAAGGTGGAGGGCCCGCAGCGAATCGAGGACGAACGACCTTGACCGACCCGAGGGCCGGTGCATGCTGGCTATGGGCCGAGGCTTGATGGTGCGGAGGCGCCCTGCGTTACCTGGGTGCTCGACGAACGTGTCGTCGGCGACAACATCTCGGATTGGGTGTCCCCCACGATCGTGGGTCCGCGGTCGCGTCAATGTTCGAAGGCCGTCCAGCACGGATGCTGGCGGGCACGCCGGTTGCGGGACGACCCGTGATGTGTAGGTGGGCGGTGCCGGCCACCAACCTCGACGGGAGAATTCAGGGCGTCGCGTAGACCGCGTCGGGGTCGACCGCGGGAGCACGTGGAAGCAGCGGCGGGCGAGTTTGCGGGCCATCGAGATGGTGGCCAACTTGCCGTTCAGGTGATCCTTCACGTCCGCGTAGTAGTCGTGATCCGGGCTGCGTTGATGCGATGCGTTCGTCGCCGCCTCGTAGAGCGCCCAGCGCAACGTCTGTGGCCCTTGACGGGAGATGAACCCACCAGCGCGTCGCCGATCCGACTGATCGACGGTCACGTCCAGTCCGCTGTGGCGCACCACCTGCTCGGAACGGCTGAAGCGTTGGCAGTCGCCGAGCTCGGACCACATCACCACCGCCGACAGCCCACCGATCCCGTACTGGTGCTCGACCAACGCCCGACAGCCCGGCTGACGTCGGCCGAAGCGTTGCAGGTCGGCCTTCAACGGACGTGACTCGATCGTGATCGCGTCGATCATCCGATACGCCGTGAGCACCCGTTGCCGGCCCGCCGGGCTGATCTCGAGCCCGTCGTCTTCGAGCAGCTCGCCTGTCTTCACCCAACGGATCGACGTCTCCGGCAACGTCACCCCGTGCTGATACAGCTCGGCATGGATCCGTTGCACCCACGTCGAGCGTTGATCGACCAACGTCTTGTACAGCCGGGCCCGTTCGCGCCACTCCAACACCACCGTCGGCGCACTCCACGACGCCGGCAACCGGCCATCCTGCAACAGCTCGCGCAACAGCCGACAGTCGCTGCGATCGGTCTTCGCCCGCCGCTTGCGACCCCGCGCCGCCTGCGTGTCGGCCGTGAGTTGAGTCCCGGGGAGTGGTGTATGGGCGGTAGGTAGTCGGGGGTCCCCCGGACGCGACGGTCACCGCGTCAGCCTCAAGGAGAAGTTCCAGCAACTACTTGAGGAGAACACGGTGACAGTCCCTCTACTTTGGACGCGGCCGGCTGGCTGCGCAACCATCTCGAGTCCGACGACGGCGACACGGACCTGGCGAGGTCGATGTTGACTGCGTTCGCGGAGACGTTGATGTCGGCGGAGGCGTCGATACAGTGCCAGGCCGCCTACGGCGAACGCAGCGACGAACGCACGAACTCGCGCAACGGCTACCGGGGGCGGCGCTGGGACACGCGGGTCGGCTCGATCGATCTGGCCGTGCCGAAGCTGCGTGAGGGCTCCTACTTCCCGGCATGGTTGTTGACCCATCGGCGCCGGGCCGAGCAGGCGTTGGCGTCGGTGATCGCTCAGGCTTACGTCGAAGGTGTGTCGACCCGCCGGGTCGATGATCTGGTCAAGGCGATAGGGATCGAAGGCATCTCCCGCTCGGAGGTGTCACGTCTGGCGGCGGAGCTCGACGCCAAGGTGGCCGAGTTCCGCGAACGTCCCTTGGACGTTGGCCCTACCGGTATCTGTGGATCGACGCGCTCACCCAGAAGGTCCGCGAGGGCGGCCGCGTCGTCAATGTCTCCGCGGTGATCGCCACTGCCGTGAACGTCGAGGGTCGCCGGGAGATCGTCGGGTTCGATGTCGTCACCACAGAGTCCACCACGAGCTGGACGGCGTTCCTGCGCTCCCTGGTCGCCCGCGGCCTGTGTGGGGTGGAGCTGGTCATCTCCGACGCCCACGGCGGCATCAAGAACGCGATCGGCAGCCGTGCGGACACCCAGGGCTGGGCTGGCACGTCTGGTCAGGGCGTTGGAGTGAGGCGTCGATCGCTGCGCACGTCGCGCCGTTGACGCATTCGCTGAACGTCGATACGCGCCCGCTGTCGTCGACGACGAAGTCGGTGAGCGTGACGGGCTGATCGGCGACGACGTCGAGCCCCGCCGGCGCGGCCGTGACCGGCTGGGCCGGAATCGACGGTTCGGCCATGCGCAGCCATTGCAGATACAGAAACGCCGACGAACCCGTTGGCCGGCGACCTGTGCGGGGTCGCCACGCTGGCGTACAGCGAGTGCGTAGGCGGTCTCGGGGCCGGTGGCGGCGGTGACCGGGGCGCCGACGCGCAGGCCGTAGGCGCCCAACGGGACCATGGTCGTGGTCGTCGTGGTCGTCGACGTGGTGGTGGCCGTGGTCGAAGTGGTCGTTCGTGCGGTGGACGTTGGCGGCACTGTGGCTGGCAGGGTGACGTGACGGGTGTCGTGTCGGCGTCGTCGTTGCCCGAGCGCAGGGAGGTGATGGCGACGCCGATGGCGATGACGACGAGCGCCGCCAGGGCTGCGACGGCCGCCGCCCCCCGAGGCCGGCGATACCACGGCCCGATCGGAGCGTTGGGGATGGCCAACACCTGGTGCTCGTCGCCGGGCGCGACGACAGGCTCGAGTGCTGCCCCTGTGATCGCGGTATGAAGGGCCGAGACGACGTCGGTGCACGATGTCGACCGCTGTGCAGCGTCGGCGGCGGTCGCCTCGGCCAGCGGCCGGCGTACTGCGTTCAACAGCTGCTGGCGGCCGGCGGTCTGTTCGCCGTCGTCGACGCCGGCTTCGTGCTTCGGTGCCTGCGGTGAGCAGGGTGTGCGCCAGGCAACCGAACGAGTACACGTCACCGGCCGCTGAGGCCGTGCCCGGGTCGTGTTCGGGTGGCTGGTAGTCGTCGGCGGGCTCGGCGGCGACGAGGTCGGTGACGACGGCGTGGCGAGGCCGGCCCATGCGTACGACGACGGTCTGTGGGGACAGGGCGCCGTGGGTGATGCCGTGGCGATGGGCGATGTCGATGCCGGTGGCGACATCGGTGAGGACCTGCAGGGCGTCGTTGAGCGGCATCGAGCTGCCGGCCGGCAGACGGCGCAGGAGGTCGGCGAGTCGAACCCCCGCGAGCGGATCGGTGGAGTACCAGCAGCCGTCGTCGAGGCGGCCCCACTGTTTCACCGCGGCGATCTCGGCGTGCGGGGGCAGCGTCGCCGCCGCTTGCAGCCGGTCGCTGAGCCGGTCGACGGTGAACGCATCGTGCGCGGTGACGACCGTGACCGTCGCCGCGGTGCCGGCGACTGTCGGTGGCGGCAAACACGCTCACGTGCCGGCGGCGCTCGATCGTCCGGTCGAGACGGAAAACGTCAACGTGGTCGCCAGGCGCGAAACCCATCAGGCACCTCCACCCGTGCGGGGCTGGCCGTGGGAACGGCGATCTGCAGCTGTCGCTGCGACGTCTCCCGCACGGTACCACTTCACCCGAGCCACCAGGTCCGGTGCGGCGGCGCAGCGGATGCCGGGCGATCGGGTGCACCGAAGATGCTTCGACGCTTGCGGCCCGATCCGACCCGAACCACCAGGTCAACGCCCAGATCGGGTCAAACGTCCCCCGAGGACGGTTGCCGCCGACGTTGCCGGTCGATGTGACCCGAACCACCAGCTCAAGGCACCGATCGGGTGTCAGACGGGTCACATCGGGTTACAGCGCAGAGGGCTCCACCGATCGCGACACGACCACGCGTGCGGACAGGTCGCCCAGCGTTGCTGGCGACCGGAGCGCACGCATCCTGCGATGTCGCGCCGGGCCGGGTAGCGGGCGCTTTACCCGATCGTGGATGGCGATGCCATGTCGAGCTCGCCGGCCGGTCCGGAGGCGCTGGAGGGCGGGCTGCGACCGACGTCCAGGCTGGCGCTGATCCGCCTGCCCCGCCGAGACGAGCAGTGCTGGCCGTTGAACGACCGGTACGTCGAGCTGGTGTGGGTCGAGACGCTCGGCGTCACCGCACATGGCCGTCGCTCGTCGACTGGCGCTGCTGATGACCGGCCAGCCGCCCGCCCACGCAACGTCACTGGCAGCGCTGGCAACGCCGCTGCAGGTGCCACCCAGCAAGGTGCTGTCGGCGCTGCGCCGCCTGCACCACCACGGGCTGGTCGTGTGGCGCGAAGCGCGTCGGCGTGATCGGCCTGTCGGGCTACGCCCGCACGCTCGACGACGCGCTGGTCAGGCGCCTGTCGCCCTACGGCACCCGCCTCCATGAGGCATTGACCGCCGCCGCCCTTCGGCCGGCCATCGAACCGTCGCTGCTCACGGGTCCCGATCGGTGACCACGGCATCGCCGAGGTCGCTGCGCCGTTCCCCCGGCGGCGCAGCGACCCCGTGGCACGCGCCGGTGTCGTGTCGAACCTGCGCGCCGTGGGCGGCGTCGGGTCGGATGACGGAGCGGTTCGCGGTCGGGTCCGAGGGCGTAGCGCGGGACCGCCTCGCCCTCTCGCGAGACCCGATCTGCCGGGTCCGAGGGATCGGGTCGGCTCGATTCTCCGAGCGAGGCACCCTTGCAGGTTCCCCTCCGGGCAACCTGCGGCGGTCAACGCCGCTCCGGCGGGCGAGTCTTCAACCACGCCCGCGGAGCATGAGCGCCGGACGTCGACAGTCCACTTCCACTTGGATCGCGCGGTGCGCGCTTATAGCGACGTCTGCGGCGTTTATAGCGCGTAGCGCTATAAACGCCACAGTGGGCTATAAGGTCCCGGAGGTGGATCGCGTGCGAAACCCGTTCAACCCCGGGGCGGGCAGTCGCCCGCCACTGCTCGTCGGGCGCGACCCCGAGCTGGAGGCGATGAGCGTCGCACTGCAGCGGCTCGCCCTCGGCCGTTTCGAACGCAGCGTGCTTTTGAAGGGTCTGCGCGGCGTCGGCAAGACCGTGCTGCTGAACGAGTTCGGTCGGATGGCGGGCGAGCAGGGCTGGGTACATACCCACCTCGAGGCGACCGAAGATGTCGTACTCGCTCGCGCCGTCGCATCGCTCAGCCGCCGGGCACTGCTGGAACTGAGTGTGCGACGTGCGGACGAGATCGTGCGTCGAGGGCCCTCGGAGCGCTTCGCAGCTTCATCAAGGTGCACGTGCCGCTGGGTGGGGACGCCGGGTCACTGGTCATCGACTTCGACGCAGTGCCGGGGCCCGCCGACTCAGGCGACCTCGACAGCGATCTCAGCGGCCTGTTCACCGAGGTGGGCGAGGCGGCGCGCGCGGTCGGGAAAGGGTGTGCTGCTGACCATCGACGAGCTGCAGTATCTCACCCGAAACGACCTCGCCAACCTGATCATTGGGTTGCATCGCGTGTCGCAGCTGGGGCTGCCGCTGCTCGTCGCAGGTGCGGGCCTGCCGTCGCTTCCAGGGCTGGCCGGCGAGGCGCGATCGTACGCCGAGCGTCACTTTCGGTACTCCGATGTCGGCTCCCTCACCGCTGACGACGCGCCGAAGCGATCATCAAACCGGTCGAGCACGAAGGCGCGAGCTGGCAGCCCGCGGGCGTCGAACTCGTGCTCGCAGCGACCCAGGGATATCCCTACTTTCTGCAGGAGTTCGGCAAGCAAGCCTGGAACGTGGCCGAAGGCGATCACATCACACGTGCCGACGTCGAGGCTGCGACGTGCCTTGCCATCGACGACCTCG
Organism: Ilumatobacteraceae bacterium; assembly: GCA_963719295.1. GTDB lineage: Bacteria > Actinomycetota > Acidimicrobiia > Acidimicrobiales > Ilumatobacteraceae > Desertimonas. The sequence continues at coordinate 42,480 of CAVRBV010000026.1, read as the reverse complement.
ACCAGGGCTTCTTCCGCGGACGAATCGACAAGACGACTGACACCGAACGCGATTACCTCCGCGCGATGGCTGCACTGGGTGGAGCAGGTCCGTATCGGTCGGGCGACGTGTCCCGCCGCCTCGGCAAGAAGACCACCCAAACCGGCCCCGTTCGCGACAGCCTCATCAAGCGAGGGCTTTGCTACGCCCCGCGCCACGGAGAGCTCGCGTTCACTGTGCCGATGTTCGACGAGTTCGTCCGACGCAACCTGTGAGAACGCGTTGCTGTAGCGGCGTTCGGCGGCGAGTCATGTCGACCGCGAACGGGTTCGTGCAGGGCTACAACGCGCAGTCGCTCGCAAACCAGGATCAGACCACGTTGCTGCAGAGGTGATCGACGAGTGCAACGACCGGCGCCAGCTGCACACGATGATCGTGGCCACCAGCTCGCTCGCCGACGCCGGAATCGATGAACGACCCGCCATGCTGCTTGCCGATGCCGGGTACGCGACGGGGGAGAACTTCGCCGCACTCGATGACGACGACCCCGACCGCTACATCGCGACTCGCAACCTGCGCAACAACCCGCAGCCACACACAAGCTCATCTGTTCGCATTGACTCGTTTGCAGCTTGCATCACCGTCGCTGCTGGGCGACGTGGGCGCTGTCGATCCATCGCTCGATCTCGTCTGCGTCGAACCCGACGTAGTGACCGACCTTGATGTACGGGATGCGGCGCTCGGCGATCAATCGGCGGACGAAGCGCACCTCTACACCGAGTACCTCAGCCAGGCCTTCGACGCTGAGCAACGGACGACGGAGGGGTCGGGCAGCGAGTGGCGTCGGTCGCGGAGGTGCCATGGCGGCTAGAGCGTCTCGTGCCGAGCAAAACGCCACGCGGCCACGCACGATTGTCGGCCGGCCGGTCAAGATGTCGCACAATCCTGCACGGACTCGAGCGACAGAATCGGCGTCGAGCGCGACGCCATGTTGGCACACGCGCCCGCTCCAGCGGTCGGGAGGGGGCGAATCTCCTCCCACGCTCCTCCCACAAATAGCGGCAAATTACGGTCTCTAGGGGTGTCCAGCGGTCAGTTCTGACCCATCGGCACGCCTCAATATGGCCAGCTAGCGCCCCATTTCTCCTGGTGCTCCCCCTGGGGCTCGAACCCAGAACCAATGGATTAAAAGTCCACTGCTCTGCCAGTTGAGCTAGAGGAGCGCGGCCCTCCCAGCGTAGGTGGTGATCCAGGCGGCGGGCCGAGCGGATGTGTGAGCCACGCGTGCAGAACTCTGCACGCGTGGCTCACACTTCCGGGCGTTCGCGCGAACCTGGGTCCGGTGCACGACGACTTCCTCGCCCGCCTGGGTGTGACCGCGACCCGGCGGGGGCCGCTCGACGGCGTGCTCGTCGCCGACCTCTCCCGGGTGCTCGCCGGCCCGTACTGCTCGATGCTGCTCGCCGATCTCGGCGCGACCGTCATCAAGGTCGAGAGCCCGGGCGGCGACGAGACCCGCTCGTGGGTGCCGCCCGAGCACGAGGGCATCTCGACCTATTACCTGTCGATCAACCGCAACAAGCGCTCGATCGTTCTCGACTTCGGTGACGCCGATGACCTCCGGCTCGTGCGCGAGCTGCTCCGACGCGCCGACGTCACCATCGAGAACTTCAAGGCCGGCGGGCTCGCGAAGTTCGGCCTCGACTACGACCCGAGTGCACGAGCTCAACCCGCGGCTCGTCTACCTCTCGATCAGCGGCTTCGGCACCGCAGAAGGTGCGTGGCTGCCGGGCTACGACCTGGTCGTCCAGGCCGTGTCCGGCCTCATGAGCCTCACCGGAGAACCCGAAGGCCAGGCGTTCCGGTCCGGCATCGCCGTGTTCGACGTCGTCACCGGCCTCCACGGCGCGATCGGCGTGCTGGCGGCGCTGCGCCAACGGGAGCAGACCGGCGAGGGTCAACACGTCGAGGTGAACCTGTTGTCGTCGGCGATGTCGGCGCTCGTCAACCAGACCGGCGCCTACACAGCCGCGGGCGCGGTGCCCCGGCGCCTGGGCAACGCCCACCTCAGCGTCTACCCGTACCAACCCTTCCCGACCCGGGACCGCGACGTGATCATCACCGCCGGCGAACGACCGCCAGTTCCGCGCCCTCTGCGAGGTGCTCGACATCCCCGAGGTGGCCGACGACGAGCGATTTCGGCTCAACGCCGACCGCACGGCGAACCGGGCCGAGCTCCATCCGCTGCTGGTCCGGCGACTCGCCGAGTGGTCGGCGGACGACCTTTTCGTGGCGCTCAACAAGGTCGGCGTGCCGTGCGGACCGATCAACTCGATCGCCGAAGGCGTCGAGCTCGCCGAGCGCCTCGGGCTCGAGCCGCGGGTGACGCTCGGTGACGGTGAGCGGGCGGTCGACCTCGTGCGCAACCCGATCCGGTTCAGCGAGAGCGACCTCCACTACGACCTGCCGCCCCCGGAGCTCGGCGAGCACGACGCTGAGCTGCGGGCATGGCTGGCGACCCCGCCGACGTGACCGGTGACGACGCCGCGGACCCGGCGGCCGCCGCACCCGCCCGCTACCGAACGGGGCTCGGCACATCCGACCTCGAGTCGATCACGCTGCTCGGCTACGACCTCGCCGACGACCTGATCGGCCAGATCACCTTCGGCGAGCTGGCGTTCTGGCTGATGGCCAAGCGACGGCCGACGGCCGGACAACGCACGATGTTCGAGGCCGTCCTGGTCGCCCTCGCCGACCACGGGTTCACGCCCACCGCGATCGCCGCCCGGCTGACGCTGCTCAGCGCCCCCGACTCGGTCCAGGGCGCGCTCGCCGCCGGGCTGCTCGGCGGTGGGTCTCGATTCCTCGGCGTCACCGAGAACGCGGCGCGGTTCCTGCACGACGCGATCGCCCGCCATCGACGTGCTCCCCGCCGACGACGCCGGTTGGGACGACGTCGCCCGCGAGCTCGTCGAGCTCGACGCGGGCGACGGGATCGTTCGTCCCCGGGCTCGGTCACCCCGTGCACAAGCAGGCCGACCCGCGCACGCCGGTGCTGTTCCGTCTGGCGCGCGACAACGACTGCTACGGACCGCACCTCGAGCTCTTCGCGGCGATCGGCCGGACCCACGCCGAGGTGCTCGGTCGCCGCCTGCCCCTCAACGGCGCCGGCGTGTGTGGCGCCGTGCTCGCCGACCTCGATCTCCCGCTCGGTGTCGTCCGCGGAGTCGCCCTGCTGGCCCGATGCGCCGGGCTGCTCGGCCACCTCGCCGAGGAGATGACCGATCCCGTGGCCAACGACGTGTACCGGCACGTCGATCGCAACATCGACTATCGCCCTCCGCCGACGTCCTGAGGTCGACGGTCGCGCTCGGCCGTGACGTAGGGAATGGTCTGCGGGCCCTCGGGGAGCACGCAGAGCGTCGCGTCGGGCCCGGCGCGACGGACGGCGTCTCGAAGCCTCGCTTCGATGTCGCTGGCCTGCTCGAGGTTGGCCGCCGCCAACGCGTCGTCGGTGAGGTAGGACGTGTGCATCACGACCTCGGCGTGGGTCTGGATGCGTGCCTGGATCTGGAGCTGCCACTGGTCCGGAACCGTCGTCGTCCGCTGCTCGATGTCGGCCAGCAGCTCGGCCGGGCTCAGCCCGCGGGTCAGCTCGGCGCGGTACGAGCCGTGGTCGGGGAACCCGTCCCGGCACTCGGCCGCGCACAGGATCGTCCCGCCGCGGCGGACGACCTGGTACGCCGCCGACATCCCCTTCACCGCCTGGTACAGATTCTGATCGAGCGGATAGCCGGACCCGGTCGTGAGCACGACGTCGAAGCGATGGGCGACCGGTCGCATCGCGATCGACCGCGCCCGGGCGACGGCCGCCTCGTGCATCGGAGCGAGGTCTCCGGCGAACGCGCCGACGATCCGCTGGTCGCGGTCGAGCACCACGTCGAGCGAGAAGGTGACGCCGGTCGCAGCCGCGATCGCGCGGATGTCGTCGTGGATCGGGTTGCCGTGGGTGATCCCCCACGTCGCCCGGCGGTCGCCGATCCGCGTCGCGTCGTGGAGCACGAGCACCGTGTCCAGCCCGGCGAGCCCGGGGGCGACCATCTTCGGTCCACCGGAGAACCCGGCGAAGAAGTGGGGCTCGACGAACCCGGTCGTGATGCGCACGTCGGCGTCCAGCCATCGCCGGTTGAGCCACACCGGCACGTCGCGTCCGTGGCGGCCGGCCCAGCCCATCTCCGACTGCTCGCGAGCATCGTGGTTCACGATCGTCACCCCGTCGACGACGGCATCGCCGAACATCCCGCGCAGCTCGGCATCGGTGTTCGCTCGATGGGTGCCAGTGGCGACGAGGATCACGACATCAGCGATGTCGACCACCCCGTCGAGCTCGTCGAGGATCGCCGGGATCATCAGCTGCCTCGGTTGCGGGCGGGTGATGTCGCACGCCGAGATGGCGACCGTCTGGTGAGCCTTCACCCGCTGCCGCAGCGGTGGGCCGGCGACCGGCGACCGCAACGCCGACCGGAGCACCTCGACCTCGCTCACCGGTGCCGGCTGTGGCTGCGGCTCGATGACGACGGCGTCGTCGGGCACCTCGACCAGGAGGCGGCCGGATCCGTAGGCGAGCGACGTCAGCACGGGCGGACGTCCGTCCGTCCACGTGGACCATCGCCACGCATGCGATCGGCCGGTCGGAGCACGATGTCGAACTCGGTTTCCATCACGCCGTCGGCGGCCGGCGCCGGCGTGCGGATGAGCGAGGGCCGCACGCCGAACACCACATCGGTGTTCAGCCGCTGGCTCTGCGAGTCGAACAACTCGGTCACGAGCGTCTGGTGGCCGTCGGCCGACACGCGGAAGTGCAGGTGGGCGGCGCGCATCCCCTCCCGTCCGGTGGCCCGCAACATCTCGCCGGGGGGACCGTCCATGGGAACCGGATAGTCGACCGGACGGAGGCAGTTGATCAGGAACGAGCCGTCGCCTCGTGTCCGGTACGTGCCCCGCAGATGCCCGCTGGGAAATCGCTGCAGATCCTGGATCGTGTACCAACCGTCGTGGCCGTTCTGCCAGACCTCGACCCGGGCTCCTCCGATCGGCGAGCCATCGGCCGATGTCGACGACCCCCCGGACCCGTAGTCGCTCGCTGGGATCGTCGGCCTCCAGGGTGGAGTCGCCGTACTCACGAGCGGGAGCCCCCGGCTGGTAGAAGGGACCGAGCAACGTCGGGTCGGTCGCCGCGCAGGCGGTCGTCGTCGCCGCCGTGCTCGATGATGTCGATCAACGCCGACAGGCCGAGGAGGTCCGACAGCAGCATCATCTCGAGTCGCAGGTCGTCCGACTTCTGGCCCGTCCTCGTGAGGAAGTCGAGACCCGCCATCCACTCCGTGCGGCGCAGCCCCACCTCGTCGGCGAAGGCGAGGAGGTGTCGGGTGAGCGCCTCCATGATCTCCCGCAGTCGAGGGTCCTGCGTGCCCGAGTAGCGCGACGTCACCTCGGCCACGTGCTCGTCGAACGTGTACTCGGTGTGCATCGCTCCCCCTTCGTGTCGAGCGATCCCGGTACTGTGCCACGACGACAGCGACCTCGGCATCACGGTGGGGTCGACGGCCGCGCCCGCTGCGATGACGGCATCGGGATGCTCGGCGGCTACAACGGATGCCGATGTCGTACGAGCAGATCCTCTACGAGGTGACCGACCCGGTCGCCACGATCACGCTGAACCGGCCCGACGCGCTCAACGCGTGGACCCCGCAGATGGGCGCCGAGCTCGCCGACGCGGCCGGGCGCGCCGACCGCGACCGTGCGGTCGTCGGCATCGTGCTCACCGGGGCCGGGCGCGGCTTCTGCGCCGGCGCCGACATGAACGTGCTGGCCGGCATCGGTGGCGGCGAGGGCGCGGACGGTGTCGACGGAGCCCACGGCGCGCTGCGCGAACCCCAGCTCGCCGGCAACCCGGCGGCACCGGACGAGCTGCGTCGCGCCAACGCCTACTTCCTGTCGTTCGACAAGCCGGTGATCGCCGCGATCAACGGCGCCGTCGCCGGCATGGGCGTGCCGCTGGTGCTGTCGTGCGACATCCGCTTCATGGCGTCCGACGCCATCATCACCACCGCCTTCGCCCAGCGCGGGCTGATCGGCGAGTGGGGCATGAGCTGGCTGCTCCCCCGCCTCGTCGGCCCCGCCCACGCCCTCGACCTGATGTTCTCGTCGCGCAAGGTCGCCGGCACCGAGGCCGAGCGCATCGGGCTCGTCAACCGCGCCCTCCCGGCCGACGAGCTGCTCGCCGCCGCCCACCAGTACGTCTGTGATCTCGCCGAGCGATCGTCACCGACCTCGATGGCGATCATGAAGCGCCAGGTGTACGCCCAGCTGCACGCCGGGCTCGGCGCCGCGCACGACGAGTCGGTGCGGCTGATGCTGGAGAGCTTCGGGCGGGCCGACTTCGCCGAAGGCGTGCAGTCCTACCTCGAACGCCGCCCGCCGCACTTCGCCCGCCTCGGCGACGGGGACTGACTCCGACGTTCACCATCTGTTGCGTGCGAGCGACGAGGCGCCAGCCGAGGAGCGGCCAGCAACTGCGCGGGCAGTTCATAGCGTGGCCGGGGAACGCCATGACGGTTCAGGCGCCGACGAGGGCGTTGACCGCGCCGACCGGACGTCCGTGCCCGAGGATCGGCGGTGGCGTCACCGCCGACACGTCGATCTCGAGCGAGCGCAGCGCCGCCAGCATCACCGGCAGCCGCGCCCGCTCGCCGCCGTCGGCGATCTTCAGCGCCACGGCTCGGCCGTCGGGCATCGCCGCGACGTACACGCCCTCGGCCCCCTCCTTCGCCACCAGCCCGGGCACCGCCCGCATCAGCTCGGTGACGTCGCGGCCGGGACCACCGACGAGCTCGGGGTGGGTGCGCATCGCCCGCGCCACGCGATGGTCGGAGGTCGCCAGCGCCTGGTAGGCCTGGGCGACGCCGAGCAACGACACGTACGCCGTCGGTGCTCCGCAGCCGTCGATGCCGACGTGGTCGGCCGGTCCGGTGACGGCCGTGATGTGGGCGGCGATCCACCGCTGCAGCGGGTGGTCGACGTCGAGATAGTCGTCGAGCGGCCAGTCGTTGGCGACGCAGGTGGCGAGCATGGCGGCGTGCTTGCCGCTGCAGTTCTGGTAGATGCGCTCCGGCGCGCCGCCGGCGCGCACCAGCTCCCGCGCCGCGTCGGCGCCGAGCGGCCAATCGGGGGTGTTGTCCAGCGCCGACTCGTCGAGGCCCACCGACGCCAGCAGCCCGCGCACGACGGCGAGGTGCTCGGCTTCACCGCTGTGACTGGCGCAGGCGATGGCGAGCTGGCGCTGGTCGACCACGAGCCCGGCGTTCAACATCGCCTGGGCCTGCAGCGGTTTGAGCGCCGAGCGCGGGTACTGCGGCAGGATCGGGTCGCCGGCCCTCCAGGCGATCGAGTCGAGTCCACGCAACGCCACTACGACGCCGTCGTGGACCGACTCGACGACGCCGCTTCGAGTCACCTCGGCGACGGCCACGACCGCCCTGGGATCGCTCACTGGTGCACCTTCGCCTGACCGCGCCGTCGATCGAGTGGCGGTGCACCAGTGAGCAAGACCGTGCCTGACGTTCGCTCGCTCGAAGACTCGCTCGCTCACGGCCTCTGGATGGGCCTTCGCTGGGAGCCGGCGCGGGGTGGCCGGCAGCTTGCGCCACGGCTTGTCGGGATCGCGATGGCGCGCCAGCCAGCGCACCCGGGGCGTGGGCAGGCGGGTGAGGTCGCTCTCGATCACCTCGTGACGCGAACCGAGCTCGGACAGCAGCGCCTGGGCCATCGCCGCCGCTGGCAGGGCGAGGATGGCGCCGACCGCGCCCAGCAGGGCGGCGCCGCCGAGGGCCGACCCGAACGCCAGCGCCGGGTGCAGCTCCATCGTGCGCGCCGTGATGCGCGGCGAGAGCAGGTAGTTCTCGATCTGCTGGTACACGACGATGGCGATCAGCACGATCAGCGCCTTCAGCGGCGAGTCGAGGAAGGTCACGAGCACCGGCAGCACGCCGGCGAGGTAGGTGCCGACGACCGGCAGGAACTGGCTCACGATCCCGACCCACAGGGCGAGGGCGACCGGCGCCGCGGTGCCGACCGACTGGAACACGATCCAGTGGAAGATCGCCGACAGCAGCGCCAGCAGCGCCCTCGAGTAGAGGTAGCCGCCGGTCTTGTTCGCCGCCAGCTCCCAGATGTTGAGGATCCGTTCCTGGCGCTCCGGGCGCAGGCGGCTGCAGATCACCCGCCGCAGCCTCGGCCCGTCGGCGATGAGGTAGAAGGTGAACAGCATCACCGAGAACAGCTTCAGCAGCACGCCGAGCGCGGCGACCGACAGGTGCACGGCGGTGCCCTGCTGGTTGGAGATGAACCGCTGCACCGGCGCCGTCGGGATCGTTGAACGCGTCGATGGCGTCCTGCGGATCGATGTGGAACCCGAACGTGTTGTTGAGGAACTCGACCGTGTCGCGGATGTACGACTCGGTGTTCTGCAGCAGGTCGGCGATCTGTGACCCGACCAGGGTGCCGATGGCGACGAGGAACAGCAGGAACAGCAGCGCCACACCGAACAGCAGCACCGCCGTCGCGTTGCCGCGCCGCCACCCGTGCTTGGCCAGGCGGTTGACCCCGGGCTCGATGGCGAGCGACAGGAACAGCGAGATGACCAGCAGCACGATCGTGCCGCCGAGGCGCGCCCACACGAAACGCATGGCGATGGCGGCGAGCGCGCCGGTCCAGAAGATGATCGTGGCCGGGATCACCCACTGCGGCATGCGGGTGCCGGCGATGACCGGACCGTGCGCCGGCTCGGGCAATCCGGAGTCGACCGGCTCGCTCTCGGCGTGCTCGTCGGTCATCAGGGTGGAGGTTAACCAGCCCACCCCGAACCCTCGGCCCCGCGATCCGCCGGCCGAGGTACGTTCGCCACCGTGAGGATCGACACGCCGGCCGCCGCCCGGGCGGTGCTGGAGGACGAGCGCTACACCGTGCCGCAGGCCGAGAGCGGCCCGCCGGGCACGCTCGCCTGGCTGCGGGCCGCCGTTCCTCGCTTCAGCAGCGGCGCCGCCCACGCCGAGCGGCGGGCGGTCACCGACGAGTTGGTGAGCGCGCTCGATCCGGGCGAGCTGCGGGCACGGGCCTGCTCGTGCGACGGCGATGCGGCGACCGTGCCGGTGCGCGTGCTCGCGGCTTCGCTCGGCTTCGCCGGCGACGTCGTCGACGACGTGTTCGCCGTCGCCGCGGCCTATCAGCCGGGTGCGGACGAGGCCGCGATCGCCGCGGCCGATCGCGCCGTCGCCGCGCTCGTGGCCGCGAGCGACGACGACGAGGGCCTTCGGGTCGCCAACCGCATCGGTCTGCTCGTGCAGGCCGCCGTGGCGACCGCTGCGCTGATCCGCTCCGTGAGCCGGGGCACCACGGTCGACGACGTCCTTCGCGACGACCCTCCGGCGGCGCTCACGCGCCGGGTCGCACCGGACGGCGCGCTGGTGGAGGTGCCCCTCGGCGGCGGGCTGGCGTTCGGCGCCGGCGTCCACCGCTGCCCGGGTGAGGCGATCGCCCTCGCCTTGGCGGCCGGCGCGCTCGCCCGCTGAGCGGTCACGCTCAGTCGATCGGGTCGAGCCCGCGGGCGAGGAGGTCGGCGGCGAGCGTGCCGCGTCGGCGCACGCCGACCGTGCCCAGTCCGAGCCAGCCGGCCATCGCCGCCAGCTCCGCCTCGAGGTGCTCGGCGACGTACCTGCGCTCCTCCGGCGCGTCGAGGTCGTCCTCGATCCAGGCGGCCTGCACCCGCAGCACGCCCGCCGACCGGTCGGCCTTGAGGTCGACCCGCCCGGCGAGCTGGCCGTCGAGCAGGAACGGGAGCACGTAGTAGCCGAAGATCCGTTTCGGCGCCGGGGTGTAGATCTCGATGCGGTACTCGAAGCGGAACATCCGCTCGGTTCGTTCGCGGAACCACACCAGCGAATCGAACGGGCTGAGCAGCGCCCGGCCCTCGACGCGCCTCGGTGCGACGGCATCGGGGTGGAGCACCGCGGGGCGGCGCCAGCCGTCGACCTCCACCGGCACCAGCTGCCCGGCGGCGACGAGGTCGTCGACGACCGGCTTGCACGTCGCTCGGCTTGAGTCGGTAGTAGTCGGCGAGATCGGTGAGCGTGCCGACGCCGAGCGAGCGAGCCGCCATGAGCAGCAGCTCCTCGGCGGGCGGTGGCCTCGTCCGGCGCCGGCCCGGCGAGGACGGCCGGGGGGACGATGCGCTCGATCAGGTCGTAGCGGCGGGCGAAGTCGCTCGGACGCCGCGTGGCGCCGATGACGCCGGCGACGAACAGCTCCTCGAGCGCCGCCTTGCTGTCGTCCCAGTCCCACCACGACCCCTTGTTGCGGACGCGGCCCTCGATGTCGCCGACGGTCAGCGGGCCGCGGGCCCGCACCTGGGCGAGCACCACGTCGAGGACGGGGCGCTTGTGCGTGGGCAGGGCCCATGCCACCTCGCCGCTGCGATGGCGATCCATCCGCCAGCGCCACAACGGCAGGTGGGCGGTCGGCAGGATGCTCGCCATGTGCGCCCAGTACTCGAACAGCTCGCCGGCCGCCACCGCGTCGGGGATGAGCGTGCGCGGGTACGGCCCGAGGCGGGCGAACAGCGGCAGCTCGTGGCTGCGCACGAGCACGTTCACCGAATCGATCTGGACGACGCCGATCTGGTCGAACACGCGCCGCAGGTGTCGGCGGTCGATGCGGCCGGTGGGCCGCGGCTGGGCGAAGCCCTGCGCGGCGAGGGCCGGTGCGGCGCGCCGCATCCGCCGACATTCGGCGCGGCTCGTTGGCGGCCACGGAGACGATGGAGGTGACCGCCACCGGCTACACCGTCGGGTAGAGGTTGGTGGTGGCGAACATCCCGCCGTCGGCGGAGATGGTCTCCCCGGTGATCGCGCTCGCCGCATCGGAGGCGAGGAACGTCACGACGTTGGCCACCTCGTCGGCGTCGGTGAGGCGCCGCGCCGGGATCGTGCCGAGCACCGTCGACTCGACGCCGTCGAGGGCCAGTTCGGCGCGCCACATCTCGGTGTGCACCACGCCCGGGGCGACGGCGTTGAAGCGGATGCCGCGCGGGCCGTACTCCATCGCCAACGCCCGCGTCATCCCGTCGATCGCCGCCTTCGACGGGCCGTAGATGCCGCGCCGAGGTGTGCCGCGCCGGCCGCTGATCGAGGTGATCGACACCACCGATCCGGCACCGGCGGCGATCATCGGGGGCAGGCAGGCGACGGTGAGCAGCAGCACGCCACGGACGTTGACCCCGAGGACGCGATCGATCTCCTCGGCGGTCAGCTCCTCGGTGGGCTTGCGCAGCGAGATCGCGGCGTTGTTGACGAGGACGTCGAGGCGCCCGCCGAGGGCATCGATCGCCGCTGCCGCGGCGGTGCCGGGGCCGTCGACCGTGCCGAGGTCGGCGACGATCGTCACCGGATCGTGGACGAGGTCGGCGGCGACGGCGTCCAACTCGTCGGCCGAGCGGGCGACGAGGGCGACGCGCGCGCCGGCCGCGTCGAGCGACCGGGCGATCGCCGCCCCGATGCCGCGCCCGGCGCCCGACACGACGGCCGTGCGCCCGGCGAGCGCTTGGCGTCGTCACTCGTCGGCGACGGTGAGGGTGACCGAGTTGATCACGACGTCTTCGTGCGGGCGATCCTGGCGGTCGGTCGCGACGTGCTGCATCTGCTCGAGCACGTCGAGTCCCTTCACCACCTTGCCGAAGAGGCTGTAGTGCGGCGGCAGGCCGACGCCGCTCGGCCCGGAGATCGATGAAGAACTGGCTGCCGTTGGTGTTCGGACCGGCGTTGGCCATCGCCACCGAGCCGATCTCGTAGCGCCCCGGCTTCGGGCAGCTCGTCGGCGAACTTGTAGCCGGGACCGCCGCGCCCGGTGCCGGTCGGGTCGCCGCCCTGGCACATGAAGCCGTCGATGATGCGGTGGAAGATGACCCCGTCGTAGTAGTGGTGGCCGGCGAGGAAGACGAAGTTGTTGACGGTGTTCGGCGCCGCGGCGGCGTCGAGCGCCACCACCATGTCGCCGAGCGAGGTGCTGATGGTGGCCGTGTACCGCTTCGCCGGATCGATGCCGAGCTCGGGCGGCGAGGAGAACTGCTGCGTCTTGGGTGCCGATCCGTCGAGCGGGGGAAAGGGGGTAGCCATGACGCCCGACCCTACCCGCCGCAATCTGGGCGGGATCTCCCTCAGATCGTCGATCTGGGCGGCCGACCTCTCGAACCCGACGCCCCGACCACCCAGATCGTGACTGTGCCGTGCCCGACCACCGCAGACAGGGCACTCCGGATCATCGCCACCACCCACTTCGGTTGCGCTCGTGAGCATGCGGTAGGTGAACCGCACGATGATGTACCCGGCGGCGGCGAGCTCGGCGTCGCGGCGGCGGTCGAGTTCGTACCGCTCACGCCGCTTGTCATGGAACTCCCAACCGTCGCACTTCGAGCGACGATCGGCGTGTCGATCGAACCAGAAGTCCACCTCATACCCGAGGATGCGCGCGTGGAACTCCCGACCGGGGAAGGTGGTGCTGCCCCGACAGCGACCTCATCCGGCGCTCGAGCTCGCTGTCGAGTGCTCGCCATCGATCACCCATTCCTCGAGTGCCGCTCCTCGAGCGCCGGGACGCCGCGCCGCCCGCGCGCGAATGCACGCGGATCGCCGAGTACAACGCGACCGGCGAAGCGAGCCGATTCGTGACGACGTGACCGACCGCCGCGACGACGCCGCCCGGATCCACGGCGCCGAGGTCGCACAGCATGCGCAGATGTTCGCGGTCGCGATGCCATGGCAGACGCGCGGTGTGAGGTCGCGGCGGTCACGTGGACGATGCACCACGACGCCGTCGAGCGTCGCCTCCCGACTTCGCTCGACGAGCATCAGTTCGGTTGGATCGTCGTCCGGCCGCGGAATACCCCACAGTTCGCGGCCGACCGGTGCGACGCCATGTGCGCCCCGCCCCGCGGCGAGCACGGCGGCGGCGATCATCTGCTCCCGCGTCTGCCGGCTCCCGTACAGACGGGCGACGCCGGGGAGCAGGCGCGAGCACCCCGTCGGCATCGCGCTGGTACCACGCCGTCGCGCGAGACCCCGAGACGTTTCCGCGGCGCACGCGTGACGAGCCCGTGGTGGTCCTCGGCGTACCCGTCGAGTGGCGACAAGTTGCATGCCCCCACTGGGCGCCGTCAGATCCCGGAAAGGGAAACACCCCACGATCTGGGCGGGATTTGTCGCGACATCCGCGACGAATCCCGCCCAGATGGAGGGTTGGGACGAATCCCGCCCAGATGGGGGTTGAGTTGCGGGCGTTGTAGTCGGCGATGAGGGCGTTGGACTGGGCGGCCGCGTCGAGAGCGAGGACGCGACGTCGGCCCCGTTGAAGATCGTCGGCGACCGCGCTGGGCAGTGACCCCACGGACCTGGCGCTGCGGGCCGAGCACCGGACCGACCGCGGCGAAGTCGTCGGTGCCGGCGACGACCTGGTCGTACGCCGACCCTGAACCGCGGGTCGTCCTCGGTACGTCTGACCGGAGCGGGTCGAGCTCGGGGCGTCCTTGGCGCACCGGCACGTAGCCGGTCTGCGGCCGCCCACTGCGACTGCGCCTGGGCACTGACGAGGAACTTGATGAAGTCCCACGCCGCCGCGGCCTCGGCGTCGCCTTTGCCCGCCGCGATGTACAGCGCACCCCGCCGACCGGGCGCCGGCGTTTCGCCCGGCCCCGGCATCGGCCCGACGCCGATGTCGTCGCGCGTGATCCCGGGGATCAGACCACCGTTGAGCGCCGACGACACCGTGCCCAGCGCCGCCGATGTGGTGATCGCCATCGCCGCCGGCTGACTCGGGTCGGCCAGCTTGAGCAGCTCGTCCTGGCCCTCGGGTTGTCGCCCACGTACACCGCCAGCCCGTCGCTGCACCATCTACTGCACGAACGTCATCAGCTCGATCCCGAATCGGCCCGGTCGAGAGTACACCTGCGTCGATCGGCGCCCTCCGGCCGTTCTCGTTGTCGGCGTAGGGCACGCCGGTCGGGCGAACCACTGCTCGAGGAACCACCCGCCGCCGGAGTCGACCCCCGTGTCGAGCGCCCGCCGTGGTCGCCGCCCCGGAGTCGACGAGCTTCTGCGAGTTCTCCCGCATCTGGTCGAGCGTCATCGGCGGCTCGTCGGGGTCGAGGCCGGCCTGCCTCGAACATCTTGCGGTTGTAGTAGAGCACGGGCTCGCGACCGTTGAACGGCATCCACCACTGGATCCCGCCGTCTCGTACTCGAGCAGCGCGCGTGGCAGGTAGCGGCGTGATGTCGAAGCCCTCGGTCTGGATGCACGCGCCGATCGGGACCACCGAGTTGGTGTCGGCCATCTGCTGCACCATGTACTCGGGCATCTGCCGATGTCCGGGCGATCGCCCTGGCTCGACTGGAAGTACTTGTCGATCACCTCGCTGTAGCCGTTCTGGTTCTGATAGCTCGACGACGACCCGGTCCTGACTGGCGTTGTACAGGTCGGTCAGCGCCGACCAGTGCGTCCTCGAGGGTGTTGGTCATCGTGTGCCAGAAGGTGATGTGCACCGGCCCGTCGGCGCTGTCCGAGGGCGTCGACCGGGCACGGGTGGATGTCGGGCGGTGCCGCCGCCGGGGTCCTCCAACCGTCGGCGCCCGAACCCGCTCCGAGGAGGTTGATCGTCGTCGGCACCGCACCACCGCCACCACCGACAGGAGTTGATCGTCGTCGGCACCGCACCACCGCCACCGCCGACAAGGTTGATCGTGGTCGGCGCCGCTCCCCCGCCGCCGGCAGCGGCCGAGGTGGTCGGCGCCGCGGTCGTCGTGGTGGCGTCGTTGCCGGCGTTGAGGATCGACTCGCCCGATGCGCACGCAGCCAGCGTCATGAGCGCTCCGGCGGCGGCGAGCCGGGCGGTGCGCCGGGTCCGTGCGGTCAGCGCTGTCATCGACCTCACCTCCTGTTGGCTCGTCACCGGCTCGTCGACCAACCCGTCAGCCCTTGACCGCGCCGGCGGTGAGGCCGCGCACGAGTTGGCGCTGGAAGATCATCAGCATGGCAAAGATGGGGACGGCGGCGATGATCGTGCCCGCCATCAGCAGGTTCGGGGCATCGAGCGACTGTGCTTTGAGCTGACGCAGCCCCGACTGCACCGTGTTCATCGACTGCTCGGTCGTGATCAGGTTGGGCCACAGGTAGGCGTTCCACGTACCGAGGAAGGCGAACAGGGCGAGCGCCCCGAGCGTCGGGCGGATCAACGGCACGGCGATGTGACGCAGGTACCCGATGTGGCTGACCCCGTCGATCAGCACGGCGTCGCGCAGGTCGCGCGGCAACGTCAGCAGCACCTGGCGCACCAGGAACATGCCGAACGCCGTGGCGAGGAACGGCACCGTGAGGCCCTGGTAGGAGTTGAGCCAGCCGAGACGGTCGATGGTCAGGCGGTTGGCGACGACCGTCGCCTCGAGCGGCACCAGGAGCGTGGCGAGAAAGACGAGGAAGACCACGTTCTTGCCCGGGAAGTCGAGCATCGCGAACGCGTACCCCGCCATGACGGAGCTGACCACCTGACCGAGGGTCACGATGATCGCCACCACGAGCGAGTTGAACAGGTAGCGCCCGAGGTGGCCTTCGGTCCAGGCCTCGCGGAGCACGTCGAGCGTGAACGCGTCGGGCACGAGGGGGTGCAGCAGCACGCGATCGGTCGGCTTGAACGCGGCGATGACCGTCGTGTACACGGGGAACAGCACGACGAACGTCACCAGCGCCAGCAGCACGTAGCGCCCGAACGCCCGCCACCCGCGCGGCGAGTCGAACGCCATCGTCGCCGCCGGCTCAGCCATAGTGGACCCTCCGCCCCAGCCCGCGCAGCTGCAGGCCCGAGAGCACCAGCAGCACGAGGAACAGCAGCACGGCGGTCGCCGCTTGCAGCCCCTGGTCGTTGCGGATCAGCGACGTGCTTCCGTACGTGAGGTAGGTGAGCGTGGTCGTCGACTGGTACGGGCGCGGGCCACCCTGGGTCAGCAGATCGATCTCGCCGTACGCCTGGAAGGCCCGCGTCGTCAGCACGATCGTGACGAACAACAGCGTCGGCGTGAGCAACGGCAGGGTGATGCTGACGAAGCGACGGGTGCCGCCGGCGCCATCGACCATCGCTGCCTCGTGCAGCTCGCGCGGGATCCCCTGCAGCCCGGCGGTGACGAGGATGAACGTGAACCCGAGCCCGGCCCACACGCTCGACGCGGCGACCGCCCCGAGCGCGGTGCCCGGATCCCGCAACAGGCCCGGCGCCTTGACCACCGGGAACAGGTGACGCACCCAGCCGATGTTGGAAAGGACGCCGACGCTCGGCTCGAGCAGGAACAGCCACATCAGGCTGGCGACGGCGACCGAGGTGGCGACGGTCGACGAGAAGATGGCGCGGAACGCCCCGACGCCCCGCACGTACTTGTCGGCGAGCGCGGCGAGACCGACGCCGAGGGCGAGGCCGATCGGCACGGTGATCAGCGCGAACTTGCCCGTCACCGCGACGGCGTGGCGGAACTCGTTGCTGCGCAGGACGTCGATGTACTGGTCCCACCCGTTCGAGTGGCAGTTCTGGCCCTGCACGTCGCAGCGCTCGTGCCCGAGCCAGATCGCCTTGCCGAGCGGGTAGATCACGAAGGCGCCGAGGATCACGGCGGATGGCGCGAGCAGCAGGATCGCCGCCGGAAGGTCCCCCCAGCGGCGACGACGTCCCGGCCTCGCCGACGGCGGCCCAGCGGCGGTCGGGCCCACGCTCCCCACGGCCGAACAGTAGGTGAATCATCTATGGCGTGCGAGCGACGAGGCGCCGGCCGAGGAGCGGCCAGGCGCGGCGCGGGCAGTTCATAGTTGGCCGGGGAACGCAACGACGTCACGGGCGGGCGCCGAGGGCGGTCCCGGGTACATTCGGGCCCATGTCCGCCGATGCCCCGCAACCCGACGCATCGGTCCCGCCGGCCCCCGATCCCGACCCCGACCTCGACGCGGTCGCCGCCGACCTTGCCGATGCCGAACAGGCGCTGGACCGTCTCGGCGACGGCACCTACTGGACCGACGAGGTGACCGGCGAGGCCCTGAGCGACGGGGCGCTCGCCGAACACCCCACGGCGCGACGGGCGGTGTACGTGCCGTTCGGGCCGCCGGTCACCCCACCGCACGGCGTGCCGCGGGTCGGGCCGGCGGGCGAGGAAGCGGCGACCGAGCCCTCGAGCGGAGCCGAGGCCGACGCTCGGTCGGGCGACGCCGCGGACGGCTGAGCACTCATGGCGCCGTCGCGAGCCACCACCGCTGCTGCCGTCGCCGCCGGTGGCGTCGGGCTCGGCGCGCTCGTAGCCACGTTGCGGCGCCGCTTCGGGGACATCGTGTCCTGGCGCTCACGGCGGATGTGGGGGATGACGGTGCGCGGCGCCGGACGCTACGCCGGCACTCGGGCGCGGCGCATCGTCACGCCCGCCGAACGCCGCGCCGAGCTCGACCTGCAGTTCGCCGTGCGTACCGCTGAGGACGTCGCCGCCGAGTTGGGCGAGATGAAGGGCGTGCTGATGAAGGTCGGCCAGATGGTCAGCTTCATCGCCGAGGGGCTGCCCGATGAGGCGCAGCAGGCCCTCGCCGCGCTCCAAGCCGACGCCGCTCCGATGGCGCCGTCGCTCGCGGCGTCGGTGATCCGTGAGGAGCTCGGCGGCGACCCGGAGCGTGTGTTCGGCACGTGGGACGACCTGCCGGTCGCCGTCGGCGAGCATCGGCCAGGTGCATCGCGCCACCGACCGTCGCGGTCGGCAGCTCGCGGTCAAGGTGCAGTTCCCCGGGGTGAGCGACGCGATCGAGGAGGACCTCGACGCCGCCGAGGTGATGTATGTGATGTTCTCGGCGCTGGCGTTGAACGGCCTCGACGCGAGGGCGCTCGTCGACGAGCTGCGCTCGCGGATGCGCGAGGAGCTCGACTACCGCCGCGAGGCGGCGAACCTCGGCGAGTTCGCCGCCCACTTCGCCGGGCACCCATGGGTGCGCATCCCGGGGGTGGTGCCCGCCCTGTCGACCGGACGGGTCCTGTCCACCGAGTGGGTCGACGGGCTGAACTGGTCGGAGCTCATGGCCACCGCGCCGCCGGCGACGAAGCAGCGTGCGGCCGAGGTGATCTGGCGGTTCGCCCAGCACTCGGTGCACCGCCTCGGCGTGTTCAACGGCGACCCCCACCCGGGGAACTACCGCTTCCACCACGACGGCAGCGTGACCTTCCTCGACTTCGGGCTGGTGAAGCGGTGGGAGGCGGGCGAGTGGGAGCGCCTCGAGCCGGCGCTCGACGCCATCGTCGTGTCACGCGACGCCGACCAGCTCGTGACGGCGATGGAGACGGCCGGATTCCTGCGCCCCCGACCATCACGTCGACCCGCGCCGCATCTACGACTACGTGTCGCTGCCCTACCAGCCGTACCTCACCGACACGTTCACGTTCACGCGGGAGTGGATGCGCGCCACGCTCGCCGGGATCTTCGACGTCGGCGGGCCGTACCGCGACGTGATCGCCGCGCTCAACATGCCGGCGAGCTTCGTGATCCTCGACCGGGTGGTGTGGGGCGTCAGCGCGATCCTCGGCAAGCTCGGTGCGACCGGGCCGTGGCGCGAGATGCTGCTCGAGTACCGCACCGGCGCGCCGCCGGCCACGGAGCTCGGGGCCGCCGAGCTGGCGTGGCGCACGTGATGACGGCCGGGTCGGACCACACCCGCGACACCATCGACGAGTTGGCGGCCCGCGTCCAGCGGTGGATCGCTCTCGACGAGCTGCTCTTCGACATCCTCGGGCGGTGGGTCCGCGCCGTTCCGGAGCCGCTCACCAAGCGGGTGTTCGCCACGTGGTGCAATCGGCTCGCCGGGCACGCCGAGCTGTGGCGCGGGCGGCTGCCCACCTACCAGGGTCGGGTCGGCGCCGACGAGCTCGGCGCCCGACTCGTCGCCGAGACCGCGGCGTGGATCGAGCCCGTGCGGCGCGCCCTCGAAGGAGCCGGCGCCGGCGACACCGCCTCCAAGGTGGCCGCACTTCGTGACGCGACGCTGCCGTCGCTGGCGGCCGCGATCGACGAGCACCGCGCGGCGATCGACGCACGACTCGACGGCCCGACGGCGCGAATCCTCGACCTCGTCGCTGCCGACCTCGCGGCGTTCCGGTCCCAGCTGTAGCGAGGCGGCCGACGACACCGATCAGTCGGCGGGCGTGCGGGCGGCGGCGAGCGGCCGCCGCCACGCGAGACGGGCGACGACGCCCGGCGGCGGCCAGCGATCCTCGCGGCTGTAGGCCCACCACTCGAACGGGTTGAGGTAGTAGGCACACGTCTCGACGGACTTGGCGAGTCGCTCGCGTCGGCCGCCGAGCACCCATGCGACCGCGCCCGCGATGCCACCGCCCACGGTCCACACGAGGTAGCCCAGTGGGAACAGCGGGCCGAACCACCGCGCCTGCCACACGTGGGCGTGCTCGTGGTCGGTGACGATCCGTCGCCGCCATGGCGAGGTGCGCACGTCGGCACCGGCGCCGTTGACGACGTTGCCGATCGTGAGCATGAACCCGGGACGCACGGTCAGCCCGCGCACGTACACGTGGCGGTCGCACCGCTCGCTCAGCTCGGCGACGAGGTTGTCGGGTCGACGCTGCAACGCCGCCGCCGTGTGGGCGAGCAGCGCCGCCGCCGTGGTCGGCAGGGCCCACGTCGAGTCGAGGGCGAACGCCAGCGGGCCGGTGGGCTTCCGCCAGCGGTAGATGCGATGGTGTCCGGCGAGGGCACCGCTGGCCGCGCCGACCACCCCGGCGACGGGGCCGAGGCCCGACCACCACCATGCGGCCGCGGCGAGAGCGCCGCCACCGCCGGCGACGGCGAGGGTCTCGAGACAGAGCGACCGCCGGGGGGCGGCCGGCGTCACCGCGAGTTGAGCTTGGCGAACAGTCGCAGGAGCTCGAGGTACAGCCAGACCAGGGTGACGAGCAACCCGAAGGCGGCGAACCACTCGTAGTCCTTCGCCAGTCCGGCACGGGCGCCCTTCTCGATGAAGTCGAAGTCGAGGGCGAGGTTCAACGAGGCGACGATGCAGATCACCACGCTGAGCCCGATGCCGAACGCCGACGGCGAGTTGATGAACCCGACGCTGGCGCCGAACAGGGTGAAGATCAACGAGACGCCGTACATCAGCATGATGCCGAGGGTGGCGAAGATGACCGCCTTGCGGAAGCGGTTGGTGACCTTGATGATGTTGGTGCGGTAGAGCACGAGCATCACCGCTGTCACGGCGACCGTGGCGGCGGCGGCCTGGAGCACGATGCCGTTCTGGAACGCCTCGTAGCCCTTGGAGATGCACCCGACCGCGAACCCGAAGGCGAGGGCGTAGATCGGGGCGAGGTACTTGGCCCACATCGGCCGGAAGTACATCCCGATCGAGATGCCGAAGCCGATGAGGATGCCGAGCATGGCGATCGCCGGGAACTCGGCGACCTGCGTCTCGGTGCCACCGACGATCTGCGTGGTGACCGGGGTGGCGGCCCAGCCGACGGCGGCCGATGCCACGAGCAGCACGAGCAGCACCGAGGTGCGGTTGATGACGCCACGCACCGTCATCCCACCGCGCCACTCCGACACCGGCCCGTCGGTGATCGGCTCGGCGCCGGTGAATGGACCGCTCGGCGGTGCCCAGGTGGTGCCACCCGGGCTCGGCGGCTTCGGCGCCGCCCAGCCGGCCCTCGCTTCTGCGATCGCCTTTTCGTTGAGGACGGGATTGGGCATGGGGACGGTTCTCCAGTCTGCGTGCTCGCCGACGGTTCGGGAGCCCTGTCGTGGATTCTATCGCCCCCGCCGTTGCTGCTTCACGGCACCACTGAGTGCTCATCGCTGCGACCGATCGGCGGTGACGCACCATCGATGTGCGCGATGCCGCACGTCGTGACCGCGATTTCGGTTGGTCGTCGCGGGGCGGTCGGTATCGTGACGCGATCGCACACCCCGGAGGCACGGGAGTTGCGGACCCGCTCGCACGACACCGGCGATCAACCGGTCGGCAGGACAAGGAGCTACCGTGGCCAAAGATCGCGTCGACCGCGATGACGAGGACCTCGTGCGGCTGTACCTCACCGACATCGGTCAGTACACGCTGCTCACCAAGGATGACGAGGTCCGGCTCGCGAAAGCGATCGAGTTCGGCAAGGAAGCGATCGCTCAGCTCGACGCCGGCGGCAAGGACATCACCGCCAGCCGTCGCCGCGAGCTCCGTCGCACGGCGCGCCAGGGCGAGGAGGCCGAGCGTCAGTTCGTGCAGTCGAACCTGCGGCTCGTGGTGTCGATCGCCAAGAAGTACCAGGCGTCGGGGCTGCCGCTGCTCGACCTCATCCAGGAGGGCAACCTCGGCCTGATGCACGCCGTCGAGAAGTTCGACTGGCGCAAGGGCTTCAAGTTCTCGACGTACGCCACGTGGTGGATCCGCCAGGCGATCACGCGTGGCATCGCCAACACGGGACGCACGATCCGCCTGCCGGTCCACGCCGGCGACACGCTCGCCCGCCTGCAGAAGGCGCGGTCGCGCCTCGAGCTGAAGTACGGCCGGCCGGCCACCCTCGCCGAGTTGGCACGCGAGGTCGAGATGCCCGAGGACAAGGTCACCGAGGCGCTGCGCTTCGCCGCCGAGCCGCTGTCGTTGTCGGAGCCGTTCCGCGAGGACGGCGACGCCGAGCTCGGTGACGTCGTCGAGGACCGCTCCGCCGAGAGCCCCTTCGAGGTCGCGGCCACCGCGCTGCTGCCCGAGGAGATCGCCCGCCTGCTGGCCCCCCTCGACGACCGCGAGCGCGAGATCCTCAAGCTGCGCTTCGGCCTCGACCGCGGCGAGCCGCGCACGCTCGAGGAGGTGGGCGAGCACTTCAACCTCACCCGCGAGCGCATCCGCCAGATCGAGGCGCGGGCGATGAGCAAGCTGCGCCACCCGTCGAGCGACACCGGCGCCC
Organism: Ilumatobacteraceae bacterium; assembly: GCA_963719295.1. Lineage (GTDB taxonomy): Bacteria > Actinomycetota > Acidimicrobiia > Acidimicrobiales > Ilumatobacteraceae > Desertimonas. The sequence continues at coordinate 20,426 of CAVRBV010000026.1, read as the reverse complement.
GCGACCTCCTCGCCGTCTGAGGCCCGCACTCGCCCGGTCCCCTGCAACCGATGGGTGCCAGCATGACCCGACGGTCATGCCTGCACCCGTCGGTTGCTGGAGAACCACGTAACTCGCTCCGCCACGGGCGCGGTGAGCGCGCGACGATCGTGACCATGTCCGAGATCGTGATCCGTCCGACCGCGCCCGAGGAATGGCGCCGGGCGAGTGCCGTCGTGTCGGTCGCGCTGATGCACGCGCCCCAGGACGACGAGGCCTGGGCGAAGAGCGAGCCGTCGTGGGTCGACAGCGACTCGCTCAGCGCGTGGGACGGCGACGTGTGCGTCGGCCACGTCGCCGGCTACCGCTTCGACACGCTCGTGCCTGGTGGGGCGCGCCTGCCGACGAACGGCGTCACCCGCGTCGGCATGCTGCCGACCCACCGCCGTCGCGGCATCGCCCGCCGACTGCTCGAGCGGCTGCTCACCGAGGCCCACGACCGCGGCCAGGTGCTCGCCAGCCTGCGGGCGAGCGAGACCGTCATCTACCCGCGGTACGGGTTCGGGCTCGCCGGCGAGTGTGCGGAGGTGGTCGTCGATCCCCGCGCCGCCCGGCCGATCTCGGGCGCCGCACCGGGGTCGATGCGCCTCGTCGCGCCCGACGACATGGTCGACGCCGTCAGCCCGATCTACGAACGGGCGGCCACCCGACCCGGCGTGATCACACGACCCGAGTGGATGTGGAAGCGGTACTTGCAGAACGCCATCGCCCTCGGGGGCGAGGGCGAGTTCGTCGCCGTGCACACCTCCACCGACGGCGTCGACGACGGCTTCGTCCACTACGCGGTCAAGTGGAAGGAGGAGCGCTTCCTCGTGCCCCAGGGCGAGGGCGAGGTGTACGACCTGTGGGGCACCGATCCCGGCGTGGAGCTGGCGCTGTGGGACTACATCTGCAGCGTCGACCTGGTGCGCGAGTGGCACGCCGAGGAGCGTCCCGTCGACGACGTCGTGCAGTTCGCCGTCGACGATCACCGCGCCCATCGGGTGCGCTCGGTGTGGGACGAGCAGTGGCTGCGCCTCCTCGACGTCGACGCCGCACTCGGCGCCCGCACCTACGCCGACGCCGACGGCTCGTTCACCGTCGACGTGACCGACGCCCTGCTCGCCGCGAACAGTGGCACTTGGGAGATCTCGGCGTCCGGAGCCAAGCGCATCGCCGACGGGCCGGCCGACCACGGGGCCGCCGACCTCGCCCTCACCGTCACCGACCTGGCCGCGGCCTACCTGGGCGGCACGAAGTGGACCGCACTCGCCGGCGCCGGCCGGATCGACGTTCGCGACAGCCGTGCCCTGGCGCTCGCCGACGCGCTGTTCGGCGTGTCGTGGGCGCCGTTCTGCTGCAGCGGCTTCTGACGCGCCGCACGTCAGAAGCCGAAAGATCTCGTCGCCGGGTGTCGGATCGGGCCGGCGCCGTTCGTCGTGGGACCGACACCCGCCAACCGACCGGAGGAACCAGCCGTGAAGTACATGATGTTCGTCTGCACCGACACTGCACCGGACCCGCCCACGGGCGACCCCAAGCTCGACGACGTCGAGGACTGGGTGGAACGCCACGACGCCGCCGGGACGCGGGTGATCGGTGATGCGCTGCGCCCCACGGGCGAGGCGCGGACCGTGCGCGTGCGCGGCGGCGAGGTGCTGGTGACCGACGGCCCGTTCGCCGAGACGCGCGAGTGGATCGCCGGCTTCGACATCCTCGAGTGCGCCGACATCGACGAGGCGATCGCCGTCGCCGCCGAGCACCCGATGGCGCGCTTCGGGCGCCTCGAACTGCGTGCGTTCGACGTCGACCGGGGCGACGGCGCCACGCGTTGACCGGACGGCCCGACGATGCCGCTCGTCGCGCGGTGGCCGACGCCATCGCCGGCGAGCGGCTGCGCATCGTCGCCGCCCTGATCCGAACCACGGGTGACTGGGATCTTGCCGAGGATGCGCTCGCCGACGCGTCGGAGCGTGCGCTCGCGCGCTGGAGCCGCGACGGCATCCCCGACAACCCGGCGGCGTGGCTCACCACGACCGCCCGTCGGCGCGCCATCGACGTCCTGCGCCGCCGCGGCACCGAACGAGCCAAGCTCGCCGAGCTGACCATGGCGGACGACCTCACCGGCGAGACCGCGGAGCTCGGGCCGCTCGACGACGATCGGCTGCGCCTCGTGTTCACGTGCTGCCATCCGGCCCTGTCGATGCAGGCGCGCGTCGCGCTGACGCTGAAGGTGGTGTCGAGCCTGCCGACGGCGGCGATCGCCCGCGCCTTCCTCACGACCGAGGCGACGATGAGCCAGCGCCTGCTGCGCGCCAAGCGCAAGATCGCCGACGCCGGCATCCCGTACCGCGTCCCGCCACCGGACGCCCTGGCCGAGCGCCTCGACGGCGTGCTCGCCGTCGTGTACCTCGTGTTCACCGAGGGCTACACCATGCCCGACGCCGACCTGGCCCTCGAGGCGATCCGCCTCGGCCGCCTGCTCGTCGCCCTGATGCCCGACGCCGACGAGGCGCGGGCGTTGCTGGCGCTGATGTTGCTGCAGAGCTCGCGCCACGCCGCCCGAGTTGTCGACGGGGAGCTGGTGACCCTCGAGGAGCAGGACCGCTCGCGGTGGGACCGCGCCGCGATCGACGAAGCCCTCGCCCTGCTGTCGGTCGCGCCGACGGCCCTGCGGCGCCCGTACCGCATCCAGGCCGAGCTGGCCGCCGTGCACGCGACGGCAGCTCGACGCGGGCGTCACCGACTGGCTGCGGATCGTGTCGTTGTACGAGGAGTTGATGGACGTGTACCCGTCGCCGGTCGTCGAGCTCAACCGGGCGGTCGCCGTCGGCATGAGCGACGGCCCGCTCGCCGGGCTGCGCGAGCTCGACGCCGTCGCCGACCAGCTCGGCGACCTGTACGTCGTGCCCGGCGGCGCGCGGCGAGCTGCTGGCACGGGCCGGTCGCACCGATGCGGCACGCGGCGAGCTCGACCGGGCGATCGCGCTCGCTCCCTCCGAGCCGTTGCGCCGCCAGCTGCGACGGCGGCGGGACCGCCTCGACGACGCCAGCGCCGACTGACGAGCCCGCCCCCGGCGATCTGGTCACTCTGCGTCTCAAGGGCCGATCTGGTCACCCACGTTCTCGATATCGAGAACGTGGGTGACCAGATGAGCCATGTGCGCGCCCAGACGTGGCGAGCACCCGTGCCCGTCCGACGCTTCCGCCACGATGCGAACGCTGACGACGGACGCCGGCGGCTTCGCCGGCGCCGGCCGGTACCGTGCCGCCCGCCGACATCCCTCACGAACCCGGACCGCCTGCGGGCCGCTCGTGTTGGGAGCCTTCGTTGCTGACGATCTGTTGCTCGGTCAAGGGTGGCAGCGGCACCTCGGTCGTCGCCGCCCTCCTCGCCCTCCACCCCAAGCGTGACACCGTGCTCGTCGACCTCGACGGCGACGGGCCGGTCGTGCTCGGCCTCACGCCGCCGGCCGGGCAGGGCCTCTCCGACTGGTTCGAGTCCGATGCACCCGCCGCGGCCGTCGGCACCCTTGCCGTCGACGTCGACCACACCACACGGCTGGTAGCCCGCGGCACCGCGGTGCTCGATTCGACGTCGTCAGCGCTGGCGCGAGCTCGCCGGCTGGCTGGCGGCGCCGCACCCGTTCCACGTCATCGTCGACGCCGGCCTCGGCGACCCCGCCCGCCTGCGCCCCGACGACGCCGGCGAGGCGCGGGTGCTGCTCGTCATCCGACCGTGCTTCCTGGCGCTCGCCCGCGCCGTTGCCGCCGGGTGGCGCGCCGACGGCGTGGTGCTCGTGCACGAACCGTGGCGTTCGCTCGGCCCCGACGACGTCGAGCGGGCGCTCGGCGTGCCGGTGGTCGCCCGCCTCGAGCACGACCCGGCGATCGCCCGCGCCGTCGACGCCGGGCTCGCCGTCGCCCGGCTTCCCCGCGCCGCCCAGCGCCTGCGCCTCGCCGGCTGAGGGCCGCCAGGTGACGGATATCGACGAGCGCCTCGTGCACGCCCTGTGCGCGGCGGCCGCCACCGAGCCCGGAGGAGCCGAAGCCGCGGTACGCGCCCACGTCGGCCGTCTCGCCCCGCTCGCCGGGCCGATCGCCGCCGAACGCCTCGTGCGGGCCGCAGTCGCCCGCCTCGACGGCCTCGGCTCGCTCGACGCCCTGCTCGTCGACGACGACGTCGACGAGGTCCTCGTCAACCACGGCGGCGAGGTCTGGGTCGACCGTGCCGGGACGACCACGCGCGCCGGCACGATCGCCGCCGGCGACCTGGCCGTGGTGATCGAACGCATCCTCGCTCCGCTCGGCCGGCGCGTCGACCGCACCACCCCGATCGTCGACGCCCGCCTGCCCGATGGTTCCCGCGTCTGCGCGGTCGTCGAGCCGGTCGCCGTCGGCGGCACGTGCCTGGCGTTGCGCCGGTTCCGGAGGCGGGCGCTGCCGCTGTCGGCGTTCACCACCGACGCCGTGGCGGCGCTGCTCGACGAGGTGCTCGACCGGCGTTGCAACACCATCGTCTCCGGCGCCACCTCCTCGGGGAAGACGTCGCTCCTGTGCAGCCTGCTCACCCGCACGCGTCCCGGCGAGCGCATCGTCACGCTCGAGGACACCGCCGAGCTGCACCCCGCCGTCGACCATCTCGTCCGCCTGGAAGCCCGCCCGGGCGGCACCGAGGGCGCCGCCGCCGTGCCGCTCGAGCGACTGCTGCACACGGCGCTGCGGCTGCGCCCCGACCGCCTGATCGTCGGCGAGGTGCGCGGGCCCGAGGTGGTCGGCCTCGTGCAGGCGCTGAACACCGGCCACGACGGGGCGATGTCGACGTGCCATGCCAACAGTGCCCTCGACGCCCTGCACCGGCTGGAGACGCTCGTCGTGCAGACGGTGCCGGCGTGGCCGTTGACCGCGGTCCGCGACCACCTGGCCCGGTGCATCGACGTCGTCGTGCACGTCGAGCGGGCCGCCGACGGCACGCGGCGCATCGTCGAGGTCGGCGAGGTGGTCGAGGCATCGGCCGGGCGGCGTGCCAGAGCTGCGCCGCCTGGCGAGCGGCGGAGCAGTGCTCGCCCCGCTCGCGAGGACGCGGCGATGACCCCGGTGGCGCTGACGGTCGGCGCGCTCGTGGCCGCGGCCGTCGCCATCCTCGGCGGGTCGGGCCGGCGCAGGCGTCGCCCCGCCACCTTCGCCCGCCACCACGTTCAGTGGCGCGCCCGCGGTCACCCGGCCTCGACGACGGTCGCGTCGGCCACCGAGCCCACCGAGCGACGTCGACGTCGCGTCCTGGTGCGAGCACGCCGCGCGCGCACTGCGCAGCGGGCAGTCGCTCACGGCGGCGATGGCAACGGCGACGGACGACGCGCCGGCGATGGCGCCGGGCGTCACCCGCGTCCTGGAGGCCGTCCGCCGCGGACGACCCCTCTCCGACGCCCTCGCCGACCTCGCGACCGACGGCGGACCGAGCGGTGCACGCGTCCCGCCCACGGCGATGGCCGCGACCGTGCTGCGCACGTGCGCCGAGCTCGGCGGCCCGGCGGCGGGTCCGCTCGACCGCGTCGCGGCGATGCTGCGCGTGCGCGCCGCCGTCGCCGACGAACAGGCCGCACAGAGCGCTCAGGCCCGACTGTCGGCGCGCGTGCTGACGGTGGTGCCGGTGGCCCTGCTCGGTCTGCTGCTCGTCACCGACCACCGGGTGCGCGCGGCCGTCGCCACGGCCGGCCGGCGGCGCGGCGATCGCCGCCGGGCTCGGCCTCAACCTCGTCGGGTGGTGGTGGATGCGCCGGATCGTGGCGGCACCACGATGACGGTGGCGGTCCTCGTCGCGGCGGCCGTCGCGCTCGCCGGGCGCGCCGTCCTCGGCGCACCCGCCCGCGGCGAGTCATCGCGCGGGCGCGCCCTCGGCGCTGCCGGTCCACGCGCCGATCGCACCGGTCACGTCGCGCCGCCCTCGGACGGCCGCGTCGCCGCCCTGATCGGCGTGGGCACGCTGGCCGTCGTGGCCATCGACCCGGCGGCGATGATCCTGGTCGCCGTTGCGGTCGCGGCGATGGCGGCGTGGCACCGTCGCCAGCGACGAGCGGCGACGCAGCGCGCCGTCGAGGCGGCGATGCCCGACGCCGTCGAGCTGTTCGTCGTCGCCCTGCACGCCGGCCGCTCGCCGGCCCAAGCCGTCGTCGAGCTGGCGCGCATCGCCCCGGCGCCCGTTCGCCCGGCGTTCGCCGCGGTGGAACACCGGCTGCACCGCGGCGACGGCGTCGGCGACGCGCTCGACGAGCTGACGGCGCGGTGCGGGCGGTCGGCGTTGGGGCTGGTGACGGCGGTCGGCGCCGCCGTCCGCGACGGGCTGCCGCTGACACCGGTCCTCGACCGGATGACCGACGACGCCAACGCCACCCGGCGGCGCCAGGGCGAGGCGGCGGCCCGCCGGCTGCCGGTGCGGCTCTCGTTCCCGCTCGTCGCCTGCACGCTGCCGTCGTTCGTGCTGCTCGCCATCGCGCCGGCCGTGCTCGGTGCCATCTCGACGCTGCGGGGCACCGCCCCGTGACCCGCCGCGCCCCCACGACGCTCACCGGAAGGTGCTCCACCCATGAACCAGCTCCTCGCTCCGCCTGCACCTGACCCTCGTCGCGCTCGGCGCCTCGTTCACGCCGGAGGCGCCGCGCCGGTGGCGCGACGACCGCGGCCAGGCGACCACCGAGTACGCCCTCGTCCTGCTCGCCGCGGCGCTGGTCGCCCTGCTCGTCGTCGCGTGGGCGACGGCCGGCGGCGGGGCGGCCAAGGTGGCGCGCCTGTTCGACCGGGTCATCGACTCCGTGATCGACAAGGTGTGATCGCCGCCCGCGCTCCGCCACGACCGCGACGGCCAGGCCGCGGTCGAGCTGGCGCTCGCCCTGCCGGTCGTGGTGCTGTTCGTGCTCGGCGCCGTGCAGGTGGCGCTCGTCGCCCGCGACCGCGTCGCCATCGAGCTGGCGGCACGCGAGGGCGCCCGGGCGGCGAGCGTGTCCGCCGACCCGGTCGGCGCCGCCACCGCGGCCGCACGACGCGCCACGCGGCTCGAGCCGGTCGACGTCGCCGTCGAGTTGATCGGCGACGCCGTGCGCGTCACCGTGCGCTTCGTCGATCCCACCGACGTGGCGTTGATCGGCGACGTCATCGCCCCGGTCGCCCTGCAGGCGAGCGCGGTGATGGCGCTCGAACCTCCGGCGCCCGGCGCGGCGTGAGCCCACCGACGCCGATCGTCGGCACCCGCTGATGGCGGTGACGTACGGTCGGTGTCATGTCGGGAATCGTGGACCCGTCGGAACGAGCGGCATCGACACGCCGACGGCGACCGAGCCGCTGAGCCGACCGTGCCCAAGGACCGTCTCGAGGCGTTCAGCGACGGCGTGTTCGCCATCGCCATCACCCTGCTCGTGCTCGAGCTCGACGTTCCCCACCCCGTCCGACGGCAGTCTCGCCCACGCCCTCGCCGAGCAGTGGCCGGCGTACGCCGCCTACGTCGTCAGCTTCCTCACGATCGGCATCATCTGGATCAACCACCACGCCGTGATGGCCAACCTCGTCGCCGTCGACCGCACGGTGCTGCTGCTCAACCTGGCCCTGCTCGGCTGGGTGTCGCTGATCCCCTGGCCGACGCAGCTGACCGCGGAGTACATGCGCACCGGCGGCGCCGACGAACGCACCGCCGCGCTCGTCTACGCCGGCGTGATGGCGGCGATGGGCGTGACGTTCGGCGCGCTGTGGCGTTACGCGACGAACGGCCGCCGCCTGGTGGTCGACAGCCTGACCGACGCCGCCATCCGGCACAGCTCGATCCGCTTCCGGATCGGCGGCCCGGTGTACGTGGCCGCGATGGTGGTCGCCCTCGTCAGTGCGCCGGCCAGCCTGGCGATCATCGGCGGCCTTGCCGTCTACTACCTCCTGCCGGCCGGCGGCGCGATCGCCCACCCCGCCGAGCGATGACCGCGATGACGAGCGACGACCACGAGATGCTCGCCTGGGTGGTCGATCGCCCGGGACCGATCGCCACCCGCCCGCTGGTCGCCATCCGCCGACCGCGCCCGGTGCCCGGCCCGGGCGAGATCCGCGTCCGCGTCTCGGCCTGCGGCGTGTGCCGCACCGACCTCCACCTTGCCGAGGGCGACGTCGAGCCGCGGCGTCGGGGCGTTGTTCCCGGTCACGAGATCGTCGGCGTCGTCGACGCGGTCGGGGCGGGTGCCACCCGCTTCGAGCCCGGTCAGCGGGCCGGGATCGCCTGGCTGCGCCACACGTGCGGGCGCTGTCCCTGGTGCGTTCGCGGTGACGAGAACCTCTGCGCCACCCCTCGGTTCACCGGCTGGGACGACGACGGCGGCTACGCCGAGTGGGCGGTGGTCGACGAGGCCTACGCCCTGACCCTTCCCGACCGCTTCGGCGACGAACAGGCGGCACCGCTGCTGTGCGCCGGCATCATCGGCTTTCGTGCCCTCCGCCGCGCCGAGCTGTCGCCCGGTGGGCGTCTCGGCATCTACGGCTTCGGGGCCTCCGCCCACCTGACCGCCCAGCTGGCGTTGGCCGAGGGCGCGACGGTGCACGTGCGCACTCGTTCACCCGCCGCCCAGCAGCTCGCGCTCGCGCTCGGCGCCACGTCGGCGGGTGGGAGCGACGAGCCGCCGCCGGAGCCTCTGGACGCGGCGATCGTGTTCGCGCCGTCGGGGACGCTGGTGCCGATCGCCATGGCCGCGCTCGATCGTGGCGGCACGGCGGTGATCGCCGGCATCCACCTCACCGAGGTGCCGCCACTCGACCATCGCCGCCACCTGTTCGACGAGCGTCAGCTCCGCAGCGTCACGGCGAACACGCGCCGCGATGCCGCGCAACTCCTCGCCCTCGCATCGAGCATCGGCCTTCGCGTCGAGACGACGCCGTACCCGCTCGAGCGCGGCCGACGAGGCGCTCGCCGACCTCGCCGCCGGCCGCGTGCACGGCGCCGCCGTGCTGCTCACCGGATCCGCCGGGCCATCAGCCTGACCCGGCGCGGTGGCGGCGCGGTTACCGTGGCCGCGCATGGCGCTGCGGGTCGACGCAGAGACGGTCGACGGCCGGGTGGTCGCGGTGTGCCGCGGCGCGATCGACCTGTCGACACTGCCGACGCTGCACGGAGCGCTCGGTCGAGTGGTCACCGAGGCCGCCGGCTCGGTCGTGACGGTCGACCTCGACGAGGTCGACTCGCTCGACGATGCCGGCCTCGGCGTCCTCCTCGGCGCCGCCGGGCGTGCCCGGCGTAGTGACGGCGACCTGGTGGTCGTGTGCAGCGACCCCGATCGGCGGGCGCGCCTGGCGGTCACCGGCTTCGATCGGGCCGTCACCGTCCGGTCAGCCCTCGACGCCCGCTGAGGCTGCGGGGCCGCTCACTCCTCGGGCGGGCGCTGGGTGCCGGGTTGGATGTTGCGCACCGCACGGGGCACGCGGCGGCGATCGGCGTGACGATCACGTGCCCGCTGCTCGGCCTCGAGGGCAGCCTCCTCGGCGACCAGGCGCTCCAGGTTGGCGAAGCGCTCCGGATCGAGCGTGCCGTCGGCGATCGCCTGACGCACGGCGCAGCCCGGCTCCTGATCGTGCTTGCAGTCCCGGAAGCGACAGTGGTCCATCAGCTCGAACACGTCGGCGAACGCCCGCTCCAGGCCCTGGCCCGACAACCAGAGGCTGAGGGCGCGCACGCCCGGCGTGTCGATCAGCCACCCGCCCCCGGGCACGGCGATCAACTGCGCCGCCACCGTGGTGTGGCGACCGCGCTGGTCGCCGGTGCGCACCGCCGTGGTGTCCTGACGATCCTCACCGATCAGCGCGTTGACGAGCGTCGACTTGCCCACGCCGCTGGCGCCGAGGAACGCCACCGTCGACCCGGTCCAGATGAACGATCGCAGCTCCCCGAGGCCGGTGTCCCGGCGCCCGCTCGTGACCACCACCGGCACGCCGAGCGCCACCTCCTGCAGCTCACGCCGCGCCGGCTCGGGATCGGCGACGAGGTCGGCCTTGGTGAGCACCACCACGGGATCGGCACCGCTGTCGAAACCCAGCACCAGCTCGCGCTCGAGCCGGCGCTGGTTGGGTGCCACGCCGAACGAGTGGCACAGGAACATCGTGTCGACGTTCGCGGCGAGCGTGTGCGACTCGGCGCGGGCGCCCTCGAACGACGCCCGCCGCACGAACGCCGACCGCCGCCTGAGCACGTGCTCGACGCGCTCGCCGTCGGCGGAGGCGACGATCCAGTCGCCCACCGCGACGTCGACGCCGAGGTTGCGCACCCGGCCGACGGCCCCGTCCTCGGCGCCGGGCGCCAGCGTCGTGCTCCAACCGCGATCGAGGCGTGACACGCGCACCGGCGACCCCGGCGAGCCGAGCTCCTTCCAGGCCGCGTCGAAGTCGTCACCCCAGCCCAGGGCGCGGAGGGCGTCGGCGTCGGTCGGCACGCACGCGACGGTACCGAGCGGGCGACCCGGGCATGGCGACCGGCGATCGCGGGTAACAGAACCCGGCGTTCACAAACTTCCGACGCATCGCCGCGAGGCGGTGCATAACATCGCGATCATGCTCGAACGCCTCGCGCGGTTGCGCGCATCATCGCTGGCTCACGATCGGTGCGTGGGTGGTCATCATGTTCCTCGCCTGGGGGGCGGCCAGCGCGGCCGGACCCGATTGGCGCACCGACTTCACCCTGCCCAGTGGCGAGGCCAAGGACGTGCAGCAGTTGCTGGAGGCGAACAATCCCGACCGCGCTGGCTTCTCCTCCTCGATCGTGATCCTACGACCCCGGCGGCGTCGACAACCCGGAGGACCGCGCCGCCCTGCAGCAGATCCTCGACGTCGCCGCGGCACAACAGGGCATCTCGGTCACCAGCCCGTTCGACGCCGGCGACGCCCAGCAGATCTCCCAGGACGGTCTTCACGACTCGCCTTCGCCACCCTCGACATCAGTGACCGACCGTTCGAGCAGCTCGCCGACCTCGGCACGACCATCCGAGACAAAGGCGACTGCCTCGACCTCCCGGAGGGCATGGTCGTCGAGTACGGCGGCGACCTGTTCTCGGAGTTCGAGCTCCCGGCCAGCGAGATCTACGGGGTGCTCGCCGCGGTGATCATCCTCATCATCGCCTTCGGCTCGGTGCTGGCGATGGGCCTCCCATCGGCATCGCGCTGTTCGGGCTCGGCGTCTCCAGTGCCGTCGTCACCCTGCTCAGCAATACCCTGTCGATGCCCGACTTCACGTCGGCGATGGTGGCGATGATCGGCCTCGGCGTCGGCATCGACTACGCCCTGTTCATCGTCACCAGATATCGAGAGGCGCTCCACGCCGGGTCCACGGTCGAGGACTCGATCGCCGAGGCCCTCGACACCAGCGGCCGGGCGGTGATCTTCGCCGGCACGACCGTGATCATCGCCCTGCTCGGCCTGTCCCTGATGGGCCTCAAGTTCGTCACCGGCGTCGCCATCGCCTCGGCCGTCGGCGTGCTGCTGATGGTCATCGCCTCGCTCACCCTGCTGCCGGCACTCCTCGGCTGGGTCGGTGCACGCATCGACAACACGATCCCGCGCCGCGCTCCTCTCGGTCGGCAGTCCTGGTCGTCACGATCTTCATCGGCGTCGCCTTCCAGGCCCCCGGTGTGATGCTTGCTCGGCCTCGTCGTCTCGATCCTGGTCATCGTCGCCAGCCTGCTGTTCAAGGGCGCCAAGCTGCGCGAGCTCATCCCCCACCGCGCCGAGAAGCCCGCCGAGCAGCGCTTCTGGTACCGCTGGAGTCGCAACATCCAGCATCACCCGTGGTCGAACCTCGGCATCGGCGTCGTCGATCCTCGTGCTGCTGGCGATCCCGCTGTTCTCCATCCGCCTCGGCTTCGGTGACTACGGCAACGCCAACGAGGACCAGACCGTCCGTCGGGCCTACGACCTGCTCGCCGAGGGCTTCGGTCCCGGCAACAACGGCCCGATCTTCATCACCGTCCAGGGCGACGTCGTGTCGCAGCCCGACGGCGTGCAGGAACTCGCGCAGGGCATGCAGGATGCCGACCCTGACGGCATCGCGTTCACGCCAGTCCCGCCGCCGCTCGCCGACGACCTCGCCTTGATCATCGTCTACCCCGACCACGGCGCCTCAGGACGCGGCCACCGACCAGCTCGTGCACGACCTGCGTACCGACATCATCCCGTCGCTCACCGATGGCACCAACACCGTCGCCAAGGTCGGCGGTCAGACCGCCGGGTCGTCCGACTTCGCTTACGTACCTCGCCGGCCGCATGCCGCTGCTGATCGGCGTCGTGCTGCTGCTCAGCTTCATCCTGCTGATGGTGGTGTTCCGTAGCCTCGTCGTGCCGCTCAAGGCGGTGGTCATGAACCTGCTCTCGATCGGCGCGGCCTACGGCGTGCTGGTGGCGATCTTCCAGTGGGGCTGGGGCAAGGACATCGTCGGCGTCGACAAGATCGGGACCGATCGACGCCTGGATCCCGATGTTCCTGTTCGCCATCGTGTTCGGCCTGTCGATGGACTACGAGGTGTTCCTCCTCTCGCGCATCAAGGAGGAGTACGACCGCACGTGCGCCGAGGCCACCCCGACAACGGCACCGCCGTGGCCGACGGCCTGGCGATCACCGCCCGGGTGATCACGGCCGCGGCGCTGATCATGTTCTGCGTGTTCTTCGCCTTCGTGCTCGGCGACGACCGGGCGCTCAAGCTGTTCGGCCTCGGCCTCGCGGTCGCCGTGCTCATCGACGCCACGGTCGTGCGCATGGTGCTCGTGCCCTCGACGATGGAGCTCCTCGGCGACACCAACTGGTGGCTGCCGAAGTGGCTCGACCGCATCCTGCCCAAGATCGACGTCGAAGGCCACCACCGCGCCGAGCCGCTGCCGTCCGGAGCTCGACGAGGAGGCCGAGCCCGTCTCGTCGAGCCGCTGACCCGGCGACTCGCTAGCTTGACAGCCCCAACGCCCACGTCCTAGGGAAAGGGGCCATGGCCAAGCCACTCGTCGTCGTCGAGTCTCCGGCGAAGGCCAAGACGATCTCCAAGTTCCTCGGCGACGGCTACGACGTGCGCGCCTCGGTCGGCCACGTCGCCGACCTGCCGTCGAAGGGTCTCGCCGTCGATGTCGACAACGGCTTCAAGCCCACCTACGAGCTCACCGACCGCGGCAAGCAGGTGGTGAAGGACCTGCGGGCGGCGCTGAAGGACGCCAGCGAGCTCTACCTCGCGACCGACGAGGACCGCGAGGGCGAGGCCATCAGCTGGCACCTGCTCGAGCAGCTGAAACCGAAGGTGCCGGTGAAGCGGATGGTGTTCCACGAGATCACCGCCGCGGCGATCGACCACGCCGTGAGCCAACCCGCGCGGCATCGACTACGGGCTCGTCGACGCCGCCGAGACCCGGCGCATCCTCGACCGGCTGTACGGCTACGAGGTGTCACCGGTGCTGTGGCGGCGGGTCAACCGCGGCCTGTCGGCCGGTCGCGTGCAGAGCCCGTCGGTGCGACTGATCGTCGAACGCGAGCGGGAACGCATCGCGTTCGTTGCCGCCGGCTACTGGGACATCGAGCTGGACGAGCGCCACCGCCCCGCCGTTCACGGCCCGCCTGGTCGCCGTCGACGGGGCGCGAAGGTCGCCACCGGCCAGGACTTCGACGCCGGCGGCCGGGCCAGCGCCGGCGTCGTCGTGCTCGACGAGGCCCGCGCGCGGGCGCTGGCGCGGCCTGGAGCCGGCCGACTTCACCGTCGCGCGTCGAGGAGAAGCCGTACCGCTCGTCGCCGAAGGCACCGTTCATGACCTCGACCCTCCAGCAGGAGGGCGGCCGCAGCTGCGCCTGTCGGCGTCGCAGGTGATGCGCGTCGCCCAGGGCCTGTACGAGCGCGGCTTCATCACGTACATGCGCACCGACAACGTCGTGCTGTCCGACGAGGCGGTCGCCGGCCGTGCGGGCCGACGTCACCAGCGAGTACGGCCCCAGTACCTGCGCCGTCGCCGCGGCGGTACACGTCGAAGGTGAAGAACGCCCAGGAGGCGCACGAGGCGATCCGCCCGACCACCCCGCTGCGCCCCCGCAGGCGGTGGCCGGCGAGCTGAACGGCCAGGACTGGCGCTCTACCGGATGATCTGGCAGCGCACGCTCGCCAGCCAGATGGCCGACGCCACCGGGCACACCGTCAGCGTCCGCGCTCGGCGCCACCACGCCGGACGGCACGCGACGCCGAGTTCGCCGCCGTCGGGCACCACGATCACGTTCCCCGGCTACCGCCAGGTGTACGTCGAGGCGCGTCGACGACGACGCCGACGGCGCGACGAGCGCGAGGCGCTGCTGCCGCCGCTCGCCGTCGGCGACGCCGTCGCCGTCGCATCGCTCGACCCGAAGGGCCACACCACGACGCCGCCGCCCCGGTACACCGAGGCGTCGCTCGTGAAGCGGCTCGAGGAGCTGGGCATCGGCCGCCCGTCCACCTGGGCGTCGATCATCCAGACCATCCAGGACCGTGGCTACGTGTGGAAGAAGGGCCAGGCGCTGGTTCCGACCTGGACGGCGTTCGCCGTGGTCAGCCTGCTCGAGCAGCACTTCGACGAGCTCGTCGACTACGCCTTCACGGCCCGCGTCGAGACCGACCTCGACGCCATCGCCAACGGCGACCAGGCCAGAAGGACCGATTGGCTGAGCGCTTCTACTTCGGCGACGCGACGACGGCCTGCCCGGGCCTGAAGCGGCTGGTCGAGGAGAACCTCGACGAGATCGACGCCGCGGCATCAACACCTTCCCGATCGGCGTCGACCCCGACGGCAACGAGTCGTGGTGAAGCCGGGCAAGTTACGGCCCCTACGTGAAGCGCGGCGACGACACCGCCAGCGTCCCCGAGAGCCTGACGCCCGACGAGCTCACGCTCGACATGGCGCTGCGCCTGCTCGCCGCCCCAAGTCCGACGAGCCGATCGGCGAGCTCGACGGGCTCCCGGTGTTCGCCAAGAACGGCCGCTTCGGGCCCTACGTGCAGTGGGGCACCGCCGACCACCGCCGCCCGGGATGGACAAGCCGAAGATGTCGAGCCTGTTCAAGACGATGTCGCTCGAGCGCATCACGATGGACGAGGCCGAGGCGCTGCTGTCGCTGCCGCGCACGCTCGGCGTGGACCCCGCCGACGGCGAGCCGATCGTCGCCGACAACGGGCGCTACGGGCCGTACGTGCAGAAGGCCAAGGACTACCGCATCGCTCGACAACGAGGAGCAGCTGCTCACCGTCACGCTCGACGAAGCTCTGCGATCTTCTCGCCCAGCCCAAGGTGTACCGGCGGCGGCGGCCAGTCAGCGGCGGCCAAGGGACCGCTCCGCGAGTTCGGCACCGATCCGGTGAGCGTAACGGCCGGTCGTGGCGCGAGGAGGGCCGCTTCGGCGTGTACGTGACCGACGGCGAGACCAACGCGTCGATCGGCAGTGGCGACCGGCTCGAGGACATGGCGCCCGAGCGCGCCTACGAGCTGCTGGCGGTGCGACGCGAGCAGGTCGCGGCCAAGGGCGGCCCGGCGAAGAAGCCGGCCGCCAAGAGATCGCCGGCCAAGAAGCGCGGCCAAGAAGACCGCGCGGCAAGAAGTCCGCCGGCGCCGCCAGCGCCCGCCGCACCGAGTGGACGCGACGCCGGGCGTCCGCGGTCCGGCGACATCCGAGCGGTCGACCGCCGATGGGGTCGGACGACTCTGTGGCACGCTTCCCGTAGCGTGGCGGACGATGCCGACGTCCCCGCCGTACATCGCCTTCGAGGGTGCCGAGGGCAGCGGCAAGTCGACGCAGGCCCGCCGCCTCGCCCACGCCCTCGACGCGGTGCTCACCCAGGAGACGGGCGGCACGGCCATCGGTCAGCGCCTGCGGGCCATCCTCCACGACACCTCGCTCGATCATCTCGACCCGCGCGCCGAGGCCCTGGTCGTGGCCGCCGACCGCGCCCAACACCTCGCCGAGGTGGTCATCCCGGCGCTCGCCGCCGGCCGCACCGTGGTCAGCGATCGCAGCGTCTACTCGTCCCTCGCCTACCAGGGCTACGGCCGCCAGCTCGACCTCGACGAGCTGCGCCGCGTCAACGAGTGGGCGGTGCAGGGCCACTGGCCGACGCTGGTCGTCTACGTCGAGGCGCCGCCCGAGCTGACCGCGCAGCGCCTCGACGGCCGCCAGCTCGACCGCTTCGAGCTCGCCGGCGCGGCCTTCCACCAGCGCGTGCTCGAGGGCTTCCGGGCGATGGCCGCCGCCGACCCCGAGCGCTGGATCACCGTCGCCACCGAGCGCAGCGCCGACGCCGTGGCCGCCGACGTCCTCGCGGCGGTGCGCGAGCGGCTCGCCGGGTCACCAGGACGCAACTGAGCACGGTGTGGGACGGCGTCGTCGGCCAGGACGACGCCGTGGCGACCCTGCGCCGGACCGCCGAGCGCCCGGTGCACGCCTACCTGTTCGTCGGCCCGCCCGGCTCGACGAAGGAGCGGGCGGCGCGGGCCTTCGCCTCCGTCCTGCTCACCGGGCGCGACGACGCCGACAGCCGCGACGCCCGCCTCGTGCTCGCCGGCGCGCACCCCGACGTCCACGAGGTGCTGCGCGTCGGGCCGGCGATCTCCAGCCGACCAGGCCGACGAGATCGTGCGCCAGGCGTCGCTCGCCCCGGTCGAGGGCGCGCGCAAGGTCCTCGTGCTCCATGAGTTCCACCTGCTCAACGCCGCCGGTGCCGGGCGGCTGCTCAAGACGCTCGAGGAGCCGCCGCCCTCGACGCACTTCGTGGTGCTCGCCGACTTCGTGCCTCCCGACCTCGTCACCATCGCGTCGCGGTGCGTGCGCATCGAGTTCGTGCCGATCGCCGCCACCACGATCGCGGCGCGCCTGGTCGCCGATGGCACCCCGCCCGAGCGGGCCGAGGAGATCGCCAGCGTCGCCGGCGGCGACCTCGATCGGGCCCGGCTGCTCGACGCCGACCCCGACTTCGTCGAGCGCCACCGCGCTTCTCCGGCGTGCCCGCCCGGCTCGACGGCAGCGGGCACACCGTGGTCACCGTCGTCGCCGAGCTGCTCGGGCGCATCGAAGCCGCCGCCACGCCGCTGACGGCACGTCACGCCGACGAGCTGGTCGCCCTCGACGCACGCGAGCAGCAGATCGGTCGACGCGGCAGCGGACGGGCCACGATCGAGGCGCGCCAGAAACGCGAGCTGCGCCGCCACCGCACCGACGAGATCCGCAGCGGGCTGGCGGTGATCGCCGGCGTCTACCGCGACGCGCTCGTCGCCCGCGCCGAGGCGCCCGGCGATGTCGACGACCCGGCCGCCACACGTCCACCGACGCGCTGGTGGCGGCGGTGCACCGCATCCACGGCACCATCGAGACGCTCGAGCACAACCCCAACGAGACGCTCATGCTGCAGTCGCTGCTGTGGGCGCTCCCGCCCGTCTAGCTAGGTCGAGCTCGCCAGCCAGGTGCGGTCGGTGCGCAACGCCCGCCAGTCCTCGGGCACGGCGACGGTCAAGCCCCCGTCGATCGTGATGTGGGCGCCGGTGACGTAGCTCGCCGCACCGGACGCCAGCCACACCGCGGCGCCGACCACATCGGCGGGCTCGCCCCACCGTCCGAGTGGGACGTCGGCCGCAGTCGCCGCGCTGGCCGCCGGGCTGTCGGTGAAGGCGCGGTTGATGTCGGTGCGGATCCAGCCGGGGCAGATCACGTTGACCCGCACGCCGTCGGCGGCCCACTCCTGGGCGAGGGCCTGGGTGAGGTTGAGCACGGCGGCCTTCGCCGATCCGTAGGCGGTGATCGCCGGCCACGGGCGAATCGTGGCCGGCGAGGTGACGTTGATGACCGAGCCCGAGCGGCGCTCGACCATGTGCCGGCCGACCTCCCGGCAGAAGTGCACGACGCTGTTCAGGTTGAGGTCGAGCACCTTGCGCCAGCCGCTGTCGCGGGTGTCGAGGAAGGAGGCGTTGAACATCGGGCCACCGGCGTTGTTGACGAGGATGTCGATCCGTCCGAGCGCTCGGAGGGCGTGGGCGACGGCGGCCGTCGACTGGTCGGCCTCGGTCACATCGCACACGATCGGCTCGGCGCGCCGGCCGGCCGCCCGCACGGCTCGGGCGACCTCGGCGAGGCTGGCGCCGTTACGGGCGACGAGGGCGACGTCGGCACCGGCTTCGGCGAGGGCGACGGCGATGCCCGCCCGATGCCGCGCGACGACCCGGTCACGAGCGCAACCTGGCCGTCGAGGCGGAAGCGTTCGAGCACGCCACCTTTGCGGTCGCGGTCAGCGGTCACCCGATCCGTCCTTCACCAGTTCGTCACGCAGCACGTTGCGGCGCACCTTGCCCGCGGCCGTCTTCGGCAGCTCGGGCACGAAGCGCCACTGGCGGGGCCGCTTGAAGCCGGCGAGGCGCCTGCTGCAGTGCTCGACGAGCCCGTCCGGTTCGCACCCCGCCCCGTCGCGGGTCACCACGAAGGCCACCGTCTGGAGCGTTCCCGCCGCCGTCGACCCGGCGACCACGGCGGCCGCTTCTACGTTCGGGTGCTCGAGGAGCACCGCTTCGACCTCGTACGGCGAGACCCACTCGCCGCCGACCTTGAACAGCTCGTCGGTGCGGCCGACGAAGCAGTAGTCGCCGTGGGCGGTGCGTCGATAGGTGTCTCCGGTGCGCACCCACCCGTCGACGAACGTGGCCGCCGTCCGTTCGGGGAGGTTCCAGTAGCCGGTCGCAGCCGAGGGCCCGGCGACCCACAGGTTCGCCGGCACGTCGCGGTCCGACCTCCCGCCCTCGTCGTCGAGCAGGCGGACCCGGAACCCGGGGACCGGCGTGCCGCACGAACCGCCCCGTGCCGTCCCGGGGCGGTTGGACAGGAAGATGTGTCCGAGCTCGGTCGAGCCGATCCCGTCGAGCAGCTCGAGGCCGAATCGCTCGCGGACCCGCTCGAACAGCGCCGGCGGCAGCGTCTCCCCGGCCGACACGGCGGTCCGTACCGACGCGAACACGTCAGCGGGCAGGTCGGAGCCGACGAGCGCGGCGTAGCTGGTCGGCACGGAGAACAGGATCGTGGGGCGCTGCTCGGCGACGGTCCGCCCGACGCGCTCGGGCGTCGGAGGCCGTGTCGGCTCCAGCACCGCTGTTGCGCCGGCGGCCAGCGGCATGGCCAGGGAGTTGCCCAGCCCGTAGGCGTGGAACATCGGCCCGACGGAGTACAGCCGGTCGTCGGGGCGCACGCCGAGCACGTGCCGGCCGTACGTCTCCCACGTGGTGCGCAGGTCGGCGGCCCGGTGCATCGCCAGCTTCGGTCGTCCCGTCGTCCCGCCGGTGCACAGCCAGTAGCTGCCGCGCTCGGCGCCGGCGAAACAGCCAGCGGTGGTTGCGCCGCCGCCAGCAGGTCGGAGCAGCGGATCGTTCCCGGCTGCGCCGGGCCCGGCGTGGCGCCGCCCGCGTCGGTCGAGCACGTCCGCGTGAGAGCGGGCGCCGCGGCCCGGAGCGCCTCGACGAGGTCGCCGCGCTCGGCGGACACGATCGCCACGTGGGCGTCGGCGTCGCACGCCACGACGCCGAGCTCGGCGCCGCCCAGCAACGGGTTCACCGGTAGCGGCACCGCGCCGACACGCAGCGCGCCGAGGAAGGCGGCCACCATCTCGACGCTGTCGAGCATCACGAGCATGACCCGGTCACCGGGCGCCACGCCGAGGCTCGCCAGGGCATCGCCGGTCCGGGCGACCAGCGTCGCCAGCTCTCGATAGCTCACGGCCCGGTCGCGCTCTCGCAGCGCGACGTGGTCGCCCCTCCCCGCCCGCACATGCCGGTCGACGAGCCAGTCCGACATGTCGTCGGCGCCGACCCCACGATCGATGATCGCTCCCGTTGCTTGCATCGCCCCTCCTCGGTCCTCGTTGCGCCCACGATGGGCCGTGGCGCTGCAAACCGCCTGCAAACGTGCGCGGCGTGCGACGATCGCGGGAAGCGTCGAGCCGGGGGATGGAGGGCCGTTGAGCGACACGATCGAGTTCCGGTTGCCGGCGCGACCGAGGCGAGGCGCGACGGCGAACCGGTCCCGCTGAGTGGCGCCCGACGACGAGCGCTCGTCGCCCGGCTGCTCCTCGACGCCGACCGGGTCGTGCGCGCCGACGCACTGATCGAGGACGTGTGGGACGGTTCGCCGAGGCCGGCGGCCATGGCGACCCTGCAGAGCCACATCTCCCAGCTGCGCAAGGTCCTCGGTGACCGCCTCCAGAGCCAGGCCGCCGGCTACGTCCTGCGCACCGATTCGGTCATCGTCGACGCCGCCGAGTTCGAGCGTCAGGCCGAAGCCGGCGCCGCGCAGCTGTCGGCGAGCGACGCCGCGCCGCACGCACGACACTCCGCGGCGCGCTCGCACTCGGTGGCACGGCCGGGCCCTGCAGGACGTCGCCGAGC
>CAVRBV010000025.1:0-102152 GCA_963719295.1 Ilumatobacteraceae bacterium | reverse complement strand
TCGGATACCGACGAGATGGCCCCAGCGCCCACGTGGCTCTGCACGCTCATAACCCGAAGGTCGCAGGTTCAAATCCTGCCCCCGCCACCAACTAAAGACCAGCTCAGAGGCCCTTTCCGAGAAATCGGAGAGGGCCTCCGACGTTCTGGAGGAGATGAGAACAACACGCGAACAAGGCGCCGGACAGGTCATCCAGGCACCCTGGGAAATGCCTCTCAGGCTGCGGCGTTGGCCCCGCCGATGCCGGCGCGGCGTCGGTAAGCCTGAGCGGTGAAGCGAAAGGCGCGCAAGTCCGTGGGCCAGGTGCGCGGTGTGAGCCCGGCCTTGATCCACAAGTGGTCGAGGAACTCGTCGGGACTGGGGAGCTGCTCCCAAACGCTCGGCAGGAAGAGCCCCTGGCGAGGACCCGCCGTGACGACCACCCCGTCGTGGTGCGGACGCAATGCCCGTAGCAGGTCGGCGCGCGAGCCGGCGGCGATCGTCGAAAGCCCCGAGAGCAGCGACAACTCGATTGTAAGGTGGGGGTAGTCGACGGGTCGCAGGGCGGGCAACCGAGGGTCGTCGAACGCAGCGGACAGCGCCAGCCGGGCGACGGCGTGCCCGAGCGGCTCGATGCCCTCGACGTTGCCGATGCAGCCGTTGAGCTCGCCGGCGACGGTGAGGGTCACGAACGCGCCGACCCGGTCGTGCAGGCTGCTCGGAAGGTGCTCGAGGGGTGGCAGCGTCGGTCTGGCGGCCGACGAGTGCGGTGACGATCGTCAGTTCGGCGATGTCGAGCAGGAGCTCGGCGTCGTCCTCTGCGATCGGGGTCTCAGCTGATTGCGAACGCCCCATAGCCAACCACTGAGTGCCTGTCGCCGGCGGTGTCGCCTGAGTTGCGTACGTCGAGCTGTTCGATCGACAGATGTCGCTGATCTGCGACGCGGCAGAAGACCGCGGAGGGGCGCGCGCCACACGCCGCCTCGTCCGTGATCTCTTCAGGCCGGAGGGCGGCGATCGCGGCCGCAGTGCGGGTGTCGAGGCGAACAGCGAGGTGGTACGGGTGATAGTGCGACAGGTCGGTGCTGACGACCACGAGGGTGTCGGCACCGGTCCAGAGCGCCTCGATGACCGATGCCACCTCGTCCGAACTGGCGACCCCCACCACGAGCGGGACCAAGGCAAAGTCGTCGAGCATGGTCTGCAGGAACGGCAACTGGACCTCGAGGCTGTGCTCGGGGCGGTGGGCGAGGTCGTTGACCCCCACCAGCGGGAATTCGCGCAGAAGGCTCGCGGCCTCGGTGTCGATCGGCACGTGCCCGAATGGCGTCGCCCACACATCGGCGCTGCTGAGCGCCAGACCGCGCAGCGGCACCCGGTGGCTGGGCCCGAGCAGCACGACGCGACGGATCGACGTGCGGACGGGCTCGATTCGCAGGTATGCGCTGGCCGCCACCGGCCCGGAATACATGTAGCCGGCGTGGGGTACCACGATCGCGCTCGGAGTCGGCGCGTCGACCCGGAGTCGCGCCGCCCCGGCTGACGGATCGCTGGATCGCGGCACGGAGGGCGCCCGGATCGGCCGGGTAGAAGCTGCCCGCGACGGCCGGAGGGCGCACGACGACGGACGCCGGGCTCACCGGTCGCCGCCCGCGCTCAGCCGACCGACGAGCCGCACGGGCAGCCTGGTCGCGCCCCAGCCGCCGGCCGGCCCGTGGAAGTGGCCGGGGATCCTCGTCCCGCAGGCGCGGCAGTTGCCGGAGTCGTCGAGCCGATAGTCGCCGATCGTGTACCAATCACGCTCGATGACGCGTGCGCCGCAGGCGTGGCAGTAGGTGCTCTGGCCTTCGCCGTCGCGAACGTTCCCGGTGTAGGCGTGACGTACGCCGTTCCCGAGCGCGATGCGGCGAGCCTGGCGGAGCGTCTCGGGCGGGGTTGGTGGCCGGTCGAGCATCCGGTAATCCGGATGGAACGCGGTGAAGTGCATCGGGACGTCGGGCCCGAGATGCTCGACCACCCATGTGGTCATCGCGTCGAGCTCGGCGTCGGAGTCGTTGAGGCCGGGGATCAGAAGGGTCGTGAGCTCGAACCACACGTCCGTCTCGTGGTGCAGATACTCCAGGGTGTCGAGTACGGCGCCCAGCTCGGAGCCACAGGTGTGCCGGTAGAAGTCCTCGGTGAACCCCTTGAGATCGACGTTGGCGGCGTCGAGATGGGAGTAGAACTCGGCGCGCGGTTCAGGGCAGATGTAGCCGGCGGTCACCGCCACCGCGTTCAGTCCCCGGTCGTGGCAGGCGTCGGCGACGTCGATCGCGTACTCGAGAAAGATCGTCGGATCGTTGTACGTGAAGGCCACGCTGCGACAGCCGAGCTCGGCGGCCGCCCGTGCGATCGCCTCCGGTGAGGCCTCGTCGGCGAGGGTGTCGATCTCCTTCGACTTGGAGATGTCCCAGTTCTGGCAGAACCGGCAGGCCAGGTTGCAGCCGGCGGTCCCGAAGCTGAAGATCGAGCTGCCGGGCAGGAAGTGGTTGAGCGGCTTCTTCTCGATCGGGTCGACACAGAACCCGCTGGAACGGCCATAGGTGGAGAGCACGACGCCGTCACCCTGACGCCCACGTACGAAGCACACACCCTTCTGGCCGTCGCGGAGCTTGCACGCGCGGGGACACACGTCGCACTGCACGCGCCCGTCGTCAAGTGTGTGCCAGTACTTGGTGGCGACGGTGAAACGGTCCACGGTGTGCTCAGGTCGTCTGGTCGTCACCGCCGGACTCTTCAGAATCCGTGGCCGTGCCCGTTGTGTTCGAGGTGTCCCGCGTGCGATCCCCGCCGGCCTCGCCGCGCCCCGGCTCGGTGCGTGCTCCGCCGGCGCCCTCTGCGAACTGGGCGGCGTCGATGTCGTCGAGGAAGGCGCGGAACTCGTCGACCGTCTGGTCGATGGTCGCTTCGTCCATGACCGCCTCGTCGCTCTGAGCCGCCGGCAGCGTTCCCGCTTCGTCCAGCACCTCGTCGGCAACGAACAGCGGCGCCCCGAGCCTCACCGCCAGCGCGATCGCGTCGGACGGGCGGGTGTCGAGGCGTTGCTCGCCCGCCGGCCCGTGCACGGAGAGGCTGGCCAGATACGAGCCCTCGCGTAGTTCGGTGACCTCGATCGAGTCGAGATGACCGTCGAGGCTCTGCACGAGCGCAGCCATCACGTCGTGGGTGAGCGGACGCGGCGGCACCTGGCCCGTCACGGCAAGGGCGATGGCCGCAGCTTCCGGGCCGCCAACGAAGATTGGTAGCAGGCGGTGCGGTGCATCGTCTTCGCGAAGTATGACCAACGGCACCCCCGATGCCGCCTCCACTGCCAGTCCCGCAACCATGACCCGCTTCATGACTGCATGCTACTAGCGCACCAAAGAAACTTGATCTGTCTGTACTCAACTTTGTGTCGTGGGTTCGATTCCCACAAACGGCTCTCCATCTTGTGGCATGTTCGGCCTCAATCGCGCGGCGAGTCCATCCGCGGTGAGCTCCGCGAGGTGAGATTCCTTGGTCAGCTGCCGATCCGTCCGTGGAGTTCGATGCGACGTCCGTCACGCGAGAGGACCGGTATGGTCTCGATCGGTGCCTCGACGGTGACCCACCGCCCACCACCGAGAACCTTCCCCGAGACGAGGTCTGTCCATGTCGCTCCGCTCGGCAGGTAGACGTCGCGAGACGTGGCGCCCGGCTGGACGACAGGTGCGACGAGCAGATCGGGACCGTACATGTACTGGTCGGCCAAGTCCCAGCATGTCGAGTCAGCGGGGAACTCGTAGAACATGCCGCGCATCACTGGCTGACCGTGCTCGTGCGCTGCGGTCATCAGGGCGCGTGTGTAGGGTCGCAGGACCTCCCTCAGGTGAACGTAGTCGGCGAGGATCTTGTAGACCTCGGGGCCGAAGCTCCACAGCTCGTTGGCTGCTCCGCTCGCCAGGCGACGTGATCCGTCAGCGGCGGTGATCGGCTCAACCGGCTTGCGGTCGCCGTGCATTCGCATGACGGGGCAGAATGTGGCGAACTGGAACCAGCGGATCAGCAGCTCATGAAACGCCGGATCCTCGATGTGTCCGTCGTGGAAGCCGCCGATGTCCGTGGTGAACCACGGGATGCCGGCCACGCCCATGTGGATCCCGGCGGTGATCTGGCGCCGGAGATCGGTGAACGTCGAGTGGATGTCCCCTGACCATACGAGGGCGCCGTAGCGCTGGCTGCCGGCCCAGGCGCAGCGCAGGAGGTTCACGATCTCGGATTGGCCGGCATCGAGTTGGCCCTCGTAGAACGCCTGCGCGAACGCCCGCGGGTAAAGGTTGCCGACCTGGAGGTTCGGGCCCAGATGGTACCGGTAGTTGTCGAAGTCGTACGTGCCGTATTCGGGCTCGGCTTCGTCCAGCCAGAAGACGTTGATGCCCAGGTCGTGGTAGTTCCTGCGACAGACCTCCCACACTGCAGCGCGGGCCTCGGGGTTCGTCGTGTCGAGAAAGACGCTGAGGCCCTCGAAACCCATCTGGGCACTCATGCCGCGCTCGGTGCGAACGAGCAGGTTCCGACGGTTGAACTCCTCGAAGTTCTCGGACTCGAAGGACACCTGGGGCCAGACCGAGACCATGAGCTCGATGCCGAGCTCGCGGAGCTCGGCGACCATCGCAGCCGGGTCGGGCCAAAACTCGTCCTCGAAGCGATAGTCGCCCATCTTGGGCCAATGGAAGAAGTCGGCCACGATGACGTCGATCGGCAGGCCACGCCGCTTGTGCTCCCGTGCGACCTCCAGGAGCTGCTCCTGATTCCAGTAGCGGAGCTTGCACTGCCAGTATCCCAGGCCGTACTCGGGCATGACCGGTGCATGCCCTGTTGCATCGGCGTACGCCGTGATGATCTCGGAAGGAGTGGAACCGGCCGTGATCCAGTAATCCAGCTGCACGGCGGATTCGGCGACCCACTCCGTGCGATTCGTCGAGAAGGTTGCTCGACCGATAGCTGGGTTGTGCCAGAAGAATCCGTAGCCACCGCTCGACATCACAAACGGGATGCTGGCCTGAGAATTGCGGTGAGCGAGTTCGAACGTGCATCCCTTGATGTCGAGGATGGCCTGCTGATACTGCCCCATTCCGTACAGCTTCTCGCTCGGGTTCGCCTCGAACGCGGCGATGATCCGGTGGTCGCCACCGACGACTGGCTCGTAGCGCCGTGCGCGCAGCTTGAGCGAGCCGCCCGCGCCGAGCTCACGGAGCACGGATCGGCCGTCGGGGTCGCGAAACTCGATCGTACAGGTCCTCACGACGTGCCCGACCGCGCCGTCCACAGCAGCGGACGCAGTCAGAACGGCAGTGATCTGACCGTTGGTCAGGATGGCGGAATCGCCGTCGACCCGTGTCTCGATCGGCTGCTCAGGTTGGAGCAGCAACGCGAAGTCGGTGTCCACGATTGAGCCGGCACGAGTCGCTCGGACCCTCAGGGAATTGGCTCCCCATGCCTGCACGAGCAGCGTTTCGCCGTCCCCGCGCCACATCAATCCGTCATGCGTCGATTCAAACGGGCTCACGGCTTCCATTGATGCGCTCCGGGGGAGGTTGGGTTTCGATGTGGAGGCGTAGCGCCCACTGCATGTGACCGCTGATCCCGGCACACCTGTGAAGAACGCAGTTCAGCGAACCGGTTCGCCAGACCTTGTCATCGGGCGCGGGACCGAGTCAAGCTCATGACAGCGCGGCGGAACGATCGGTGGCGCGACGTCGGGTCGCAGAGTCGAGACGCGCGACGCTCCCTCGCACGGTCAGCCGCGGCGTCACGAGCGACGACACTGCGCCGGATTCGCCGGCGCCCGTCAAGCGGCGGACGAGCTGGTCAACGGCCAGCGTCGACACTCGAGCAGGCTGGGATTCGATTGCCGTGTACGGCAACGCAAAGAGTCGGCCCAGCTCGGCGGAGTACAGGCTCACCACGGCACGGTCCTCGGGCACACGCAAACCGCGCTCGTGAAGCACCATCGGCAGCATCGCAACCGCAGCGTCATTGTGAACGAGCAGAGCCTGGGTGGCGTCGGGTTTGGTCAGTGCCGCTCGCAGGGCATCCCGTGCGCCTTCCGGTTCCGCCGGGCACGGGACGACGTCCAATCGCAACCCACGACGTGCCGCCTCGCTGAACGTCGCATCGCGAAACCGCTGGGCGTACGTCCGCCCCGACGAGAACATCTCATCGGGCCAGGTCACAAACGTGGCTTCGGCGTGTCCCGCGTCCGCGAGATGATCAACCAGCATCCTGGCTCCGGCGGCAAAATCGAGGTCGACCGCGTCGAGGCCGCAGGTGTCGCGCGGCATTCCGATGAGCACCGCTGGGAAATCCGCTGCGACGATTGGTTCGATGCGTGGGTCATCTTGGACAACGTTGAGGAGGAGCAATCCGTCGACTTGCCGCGAGGCCAGAGCCACACGAATCCCGGCTGCTCCGTCCGGCTCGGTCAAGAGGAGCACCCCATAGCCATGCTGCCGCGCCGCCTCGGTGACTGCGATGATGTACGTCGCCAACGCCGCGCTGAACTCGGCTGGGTGAAATCGGACGACCAGGCCGAGGTTCATGGTGCGTTGCGTGGCGAGCGCGCGTGCCCCTGAGTTCACCGTGTAGTCGAGCTTGGCGATCGCTGCCTCGACACGAGCGCGAGTGTCCGGCAACACGAGCTTGCGTCCCGTCAGCACCGCCGACACCGTGCTCCGGGCAACACCGGCCTCGCGTGCCACATCGCCGATTGTTGCCATCGTCACTCCCTCTCGAACGCGGCATCAACCGGAGTTCCACCGTACCGACTCGCGTGTGCACCATCTTCGGGCAGCCAACGCCGTCCAGACAGCCGGCTTGACGACCGCGGCACCTCATTCACGCCTGGCCTCGTGGACACTGTCATCTCGGCCTCCGCACCAATTCGTCGACGTGCTGCTGAAATCCGCGGTGGTTGCTCCCGCCCTCGCCTCGAGGTGGCAGTCGGACACGCGGGCGTCCGTCAGTCCTTCACCGCCCCGGCGGTGACGCCGGCGGCGACATACTTCTGGGCGAGCACGATGAGGAGCGCGGTGGGAATCGAGGCCACGACCGCGGTGGCCATCATCGGGCCCCATTCCTGGTTCTGGGCCCCGATGTAGTTGTAGATCCCGAGCGTGATCGGGCGCCGGTCACCACCCTCGCGATCCAGCGTCGACGCGAACAGAAAGTCTGACCAGGCCCACAGGAAGGCGAACAGTCCCACCGTGATACATGAGTTGCGAGAGAGCGGCAATACGATCGACGTGAAGCGCCGCCACGTTGAAGCGCCATCGACCACGGCGGCCTCGAGGATCTCGCCTGGAATCCCTCGCATGAACGCCGTGAACAACATGACCGCGAACGGGACCGCGATGGTCGAGTCGGCGAGGATCAGGCCGTGAACGGTGTTCAAGAGCCCGAGCTTGTTGTAGATCGAGTAGAAGCCGAGTGCCATGACCACGGCCGGGACCATTTGGGCCACGATGAGGATGAACCCGAGTGGCCGGCCCCACGGAACCGGAAGCCTTGCCAGCGCGTAACCCGCCGGAGCGGCGATCGCGATGGTCAAGATCACCGTGCCGATCCCCACCACCAAACTGGTTGCCAGGAATGGCACCTGGTCCTCCAGCACGACCCGGTAGTGATCGATGGTGAAGTCGAAAGGGAAGAACTGGTTCTTTCGGATCGATCCGCGATTCGTGAGCGAGACGTTGACCATCCAGTAGACGGGGAACAACATGACCGCCGTCAGCACGATTGCGAACGGCATTTTCCACCAAGCTCGGGCTGCCATCAACCCTCCAAACGGTTCTGAATCGCGACGTAGATGAGCCCGAATACCAGGGCCACGACGAGCAGTATGCTGCCTAGCGCTGACGCTTCGGAGTACCGGATCACTCCCGAGGTCCCCTTGCCGAATGCCATGCCGTACGACCACGTCGCGATGGTTTCCGACTTCCCGGTTCCCGTCGTCATTATCCAGATGATGTCGACGACTTTCAAGGTGTACACGAAGCCCAGCAGCAGGGTGATCAATGACACGGGGCGGAGCAACGGGAACGAGACGTACCTGAACTGGCGCCACGCACCGGCACCGTCGATGGCCGCTGCTTCATAGAGGCTCGTCGGGATGTTCTGCAGGCCTGAATACAGGATGACCAGGTTGAAGGGGATGCCGAGCCAGATGTTGGCGATCGTCACCGACATCAACGACTTGTCAGCCGACAACCACCAGACTGGGTCGACTCCGAACCACCCCACGAACGTGTTCATCGCGCCGTTGTCCGGATTCATCATCCATTGCCATGTGGTGCCGGACACGATGACCGGCAGCAGCCATGGCACGAGAAAGAGGGCGCGAAGGGTGGCCGACAGACGAAAGTTGCGCTGGAAGAACACCGCCAACGCCAACCCGATGACGTACTGGAACGTGATCGACACCAGGATGAACGTCGCCGTCTGTCTCGCAACGCGCCAGAACTTTTTCTGCCCGATCACCTCGCGGTAGATGTCGAATCCAACAAACGGAGCCCTGCCGCTGACGAACGTTGCTCGGTCATAGCGATGCAGGCTCATCGAGACATTCTGCGCCAACGGATAGGCGTAGAAGATCGCGAGATAGATGACGAGAGGTGCCACGAAACCGATGGCTGTCCAGCTCGGCCCGCGGGATCTGGCCGATCGCCACTTCGTCGTTGGCACGTCCGCGGTCATCTGGGCCAGGTCTGCGTCCTCTCTGAGCTGTGTCTATTCCGACTCGGTCGTCGGGCGTCGCGCTGCCTTGATGGGGCTGGGGGAAACCCCACCAAAGCAACGGTCGGCGGTCAGTTTCCTGCCGCGTCGTTGAACGCTGTCTCGACGCCGTCGGCATCACCCGCTGCATTGAGCGCACCCTGGATCGCCTCGGAGAGTTGCCCGGACAGGGCAGGGTAGTCAGCACCCAGGTCGGTGGTGCGCCCTTGCGCGCCCTCGATGATGCTGACCCAGGGCTCCCACAGTGGGTTCGACTCGACCTGTGCAGCCCGAATCTCGGGGTTGGCCGACAGGTAGCCGAGCGTCTCGGCCGAGGTGGCGGCGTTGTCCCCGCCCACCAGGCACTCGATCACAGCTGCGGCGTTCGCGTAATGATCGGCGGCGTCGTCGGACTGGATCGGTGCGACGGCGAACTCGCCACCCGTGGGCACCGGCGCAATCGGTGAGGATTTGCCCGGGATCGGGATCATGCCGACCGAGAAGTCCTCGTTCTCAGCTGCGGCACCGGCAAACCATGAGCCGTTCTCGGCGAAGCCGTACTCGCCGGTGAGGAAGAGATCCCACGAGGCGGATTGGTTGTCGGTCAGCGCGGAACGGGGCGCCCAGCCGTTGCCGATCCAGTCCGACAGCAGCTGGCCGGCGCTGATCGCTTCAGGCGAGGCGATGTCGGAGAAGTCTGCTCCCGCTCCCCAGAACCACGGCTCGAACTGGAAGACACCCTCCTCCCCAGCGATACCCGAGAAGGTGATGCCCTTGGCGCCGCTGGCCACGACCTGCTCGATGGCGCTGTTGAGGGAGTCCCAATCCTGGATGGACGAGACATCGACGCCGGCGCTCTGGATGACTTCCTCGTTGTAGTAGAGGCCGAGGGCGTTGGAGCCCATCGGCACGCCGTAGGTGACGCCGTCGACGACACCCGGACCGAGCAGGTTCGCATCGACCCCGGTCGTGTCGATTCCGACCTCTTCCGCCGTGGCGAGCAGACCGGAGGAGGCAGCTTCCGGTGTCAGCGGATTGTCCAGGAGCACCACGTCCGGGGCGTTGCCCTCCCTGACCGCCGTCGTGAGTTGGTTGAACAAGTCGGTCTGAGGGGCGCTCGAGCGCGTGATCGTGGACCCCTCGGGAGCGCAGCTCTTCACCAAGGTGTCCCATTCTGATCCGTCTTCGTGCTGGGGATACGGGTCCCAGAAGGCAATCTCGGGTGTGGTCGTGCCTGCGGCCGTGCCTGTTGAATGAGCCGCGGTGGCAGTGCCACCGACGGTGGTCAGGAGGAACCCGACCACCATCGTCGTGAGCGCGAATTCACCGCGGACGCTGAATCTAGACATTGATCCTCCTCGGGCCGCCTCGTGGTCGAGGTCCCCCATTTGATTCGAGCGAGAGGCCGCCGTTCACCGCTTCCTCTCCCCGTCCGCCAACACAGCGGTTAGCGAACCGGTTCGCCACAGAGTACGCGGCGGGCGAACCGGAAGTCAAGCGAACCGGTTCGCCACTTGACTGAGGTAGACCCCCACGGTCGATCGGTGAACTCAGCCGGCCGAGCCGATGCCCGCGTCGGTGACCATCTGGCTCGCTCAATCGTTCCTCCATGGTGGGCTGTACTCCGTCGACGGGTTCGTCGCCGAACCGCTGCGGCTCGGCGAGACCCGCTCAACCGTTCATGGTCGCCCCACGCACGCGGCCGATCCATCCCAGGATCCTGGGTTCGCCGTAGCCGTCGAGAGAGATGCTCATGTCGTGAATGGCCTGACCCGCAAGCCGTCTTTTCCGTGATCCACGCTCACAACCCGAGGTCGCGCCACGAAACCCGAAGGTAGCGGGAACCCGAAAGTCACCTGAGTCAGTGCGGGTTGTCGCGATCGCTGCGCACGGCGAGGAGGGGCCCCGCCGCCGCGGCCAGCGTCCGTCGTGGACGGCGTCCGTTTCGGGGTGCCCGCCAGTCTCCGAAGTTGTCGGGGATGGCACGCTGTGCGGTGGTCACGTCGTGGGTTCCAACACGACGACGGGCGTCTCGGTCGAGCGCCGACTGGCGAAGGCGTCGACCTCGGGCTCGATCTCGAGCCCAGCGCTGCCACAGCCGTTCACGTTCCTCTCCGGCGGCGACGGCGTGCGTGCACTGGGCGCGGGCTGCTGGTGCGCCAGTCGAACGACGGCGTCGGGATGCGCCTCGAGGTTGAGCCACCACGCGGGATGGCCCTCGTCCCAGCCGTTCATCGCGAGGGCGACGAGGTTGGGGCCGTCTTCGAGGTAGCCGATGATGACGCTGCGCTCTTGTCCGGACTTCCGCCCGACGGTCGTGAGGCGCAGCGCACCCCAGCCGCGCTTGCTCGACGTGGTCCACAGGAACCGGCCGCCGCTGAGCCGGTACAGCGCGCGGTGGACCCGCCAGAATGCGTGCTTGAACCATGCCGGTGGCAGCTTCGGTGGTCGGGTCGTGGTGACCGGACTGTTCCGATACTCGCGTCGCTCGTCATGTGCGCTCCTGCTCGTCGTGGTCGATCAGCGCCAGAGGCCACGAGATCCGGGCCGGCGCCCGCGTTGCTCGGGCGGAGGCCGTCTCCCCGCCTTCGTCACGCGGTCGATGAGCGCGAAGACAGCGGCCCCGACGGCGACGCCGATGATGACGTCGCTGGTGACGACGATGGCGAGACCGCCCGCGGCTGCTGCGACCAGCACTGCGATCACGGCGGAACGTGCTTGTCGGTTCGATGAGCTCGGTGCGGTGGCTGGCTTCTTGCCCGTGCCGCGCGTGGCGCGTCGGTGGTGAGCTGAGCGGCGGATCGGTGTGGCGAGTGTCGGTGCGCTGCCAGACGTCGCGCAGCTTGAGCGTCGGTCCGTTGTGAAGGACGGCGGCGGCGTAGACGCGGCCGCCGAGCACGACGAGACCGGCGATCGCTGCGAGTGTCAGCGCCGCAGCGACGGCGGGTTCCCACCATGCGGCGGCTCCCATGGCGATGCGGGTGGGCATGGCGATGGGGGCGGTGATCGGAAGCCAGGAGACGGCGCGTGCCCAGGTGGTGTCGGGGCTGCCGATGGCGGCGAAGGACACGAAGTACACGAGAACGAGCAAGACGCTGACCGGTCCGGCGGCGCTCTGCGCGTCTTCGGGTCGTGACGCGAGCGATCCGAGGGCGCCGAACACGGTGGCGTAGAGCGCATAGCCGAGGACGAACCACACGACGGCCCACGCGAGCACGCCACCTCGGACGGCGGGCAGGTCGACGCCGCTGATGGTGGTGGCCGCGACGAGCGCGGCGAGCGCGGTGACCGCGACCTGGCCAAGACCGAGCAGTCCGATCCCGGTGATCTTCCCGGCGAGGAGGGTTCGTGCAGGTATGCGGGCGAGGAGCACTTCGACGACGCGGCTGGCCTTCTCTTCGACGACTCCGTTGAGCACCATCGCGCCGTATGTCGCGATGGTCATGAACAACAGGACGGTCATGATGAACGCGGCGGTTTCGTCGTCAGGGGAGCGTCCCGCGACTTGTCCGAGTTCGACGCTGGTCACGGGGACCGGGGCGAGCAGGCCGCCGAGCTGCGTGTCGGTGATGCCGAAGGTTCCGGCGCGGTCTTGGACGGCGCTGATCTGGATGGCTGCCGTGACGAGGGCCTTGAGTTGCTCGTCGGCGCGTCGCTGCCACTCGAGCTTGCTGGCGTCGACGATGAGCACGTCGATCTTCCCGTCGCGAACGGCTTGTTCGCCTTCGGTGACCGTGTCGTAGTGGTGGACGCGGGTCTTGGTTCCGACGGCGTTTCCTTGCGCGGTGATGGCCGCGGTGAGCGTTGCCGGGGTGGAGCCGGTGACGCCCACGTCCTTGGTGCCGCCCGACGTGTCGAGAAGCGCGGGGAGTGCGATCACACCGACAACCGCGATGACCATGATCGCCAGGGACGCCAGGAAGGCGCGGGACCGGCTGCGTTCCCGGAGCTCGCGCTTCGCGACGAGCCATCCCTGGCGGACGCCGTTCATGCCGCGACCGCCTGCCGGAACAGCTCGGACAGCGTCGGCGGCTCGTAGCTGAAGCTGTCGACCTCGGCGTTGCGTTCGACGAACGCGGCGACCTCTGCGATGTCGACGTGCCGGATCAGGCGGAGTCGAGCGTGGCCCTGGCTCGACTCGACGAGGTCGGCGCCCGGTAGCGCCGTCCAATCGGGAGCGGCGCCGCGGTAGCGCACGTCGACGAACCGCTGAGGGACGGCGGCGCGGAGCTCGTCGAGGTCGCCGGCGAGGACGATGTGGCCGTGGTCGATGATGACGACGTCTTCGCAGAGGTCCTCGACGAGGTCGAGTTGATGGCTGGAGAACAGCACGGTCGTTCCGGCCGACGGCGACCTCGGTGAGCAGCGCGGACATGTTGGTGATGGCGAGTGGGTCGAGCCCGGAGAACGGTTCGTCGAGCACGAGCAGCTCGGGGTCGTTGACCAGCGCGGCGATGAGCTGGACTCGCTGCTGGTTGCCATGGGACAGCGCGTCGAGGCGATCATTCGCGCGGGCGGTGAGGTCGAAGCGCTCGAGCCAGCCGTCGACGGTGTGGCCGACGTCGCGGCTGGTCTCGGCTGCACAAGGACCCGAGGTAGACGAGCTGGTCGCGGACCCGCATGCGGGGATACAGACCGCGCTCTTCCGGCATGTAGCCGAACCGGGCCCGGCACTCCATCGTGATCGGCGCGCCGTTCCACGTGACCGTGCCGCTGTCGAGTTCGACAAGTCCGAACACGGTGCGCATGGCGGTCGTCTTTCCGGCGCCGTTGGGTCCGAGGAACCCGGTGATTCGTCCCGGGCGAGCGACGAACGTGCAGGCGTCGAGGGCGCGAAGCGTTCCGAAGCGTCTTCGTGGCGGCGCGGAACTCGAGCATTCCGCTCAGGCCTCGCACGACCCGGGCACCGTCATGGCTCCCTCTCGCGGTCCTCCAAATCGAGGATGCGCCCTCGAGCGCCGAGTCCAACAGAGGCAAAGGTCATCGGCCCCCCGTTTGGGGAGGCGCCGTCGTTGGGCCGATCCTGCGTAGCGTGCGCGCCGAGCCTTGGCCGCGGCGCGGGAGTTACGGTCCTCCGGCCGCGCATGCGGCACACGCTCGACCCGGCGTCGTCGCTTGACTACCCGGCAGGCATCCTTCGCCGGTCAGGGATCGTTGCGTCCGTCGAAGTGGGTCGCGGCTTCTGGGCGGGTGAGCTGGTAAACAGCGAGACGTTGGCCGCCCTCGGCACCGAACGCGGCGCACGGGCCGTGAGGGATCTCGAGCTCGTCGAGCTCGACGCCGGCGGCTCGCAGCGTCGTCGTCGTGCGGGCGTAGTCGTCGACGCGGTAGATGAGGACGGGTGTCTCGCCGTGGAGGTGGCCGGCGAGGAGCAGGAGCGGTCCGATGCCGCTGAGCCGGACGGCCGCCACGGTGGTGTCCATCGCCCGCACCTTCCACCGCAGCTCGCCGCCAAGTGCGTGGACGTAGTGGTCGACGGCGGTGTCGACATCGAGGGTTGGGATGTAGACGAAATCGAGCGAGGAGAACACGGCGGTCACTGGCGCTTGGTCCGAGGTCGGGCGGGGGTGTTGGCGGCGATGAGGGCTCGGGCCGCGGTGGCGACGTGCCGACCGGGGTTGTCGGGTCCGTACATGCGCGCCGCCGCGAAGGCGCCGTCCATGAGCAGCAACAGACCGTCGGCCAGCTCGTGCGGTCGCTTCGCCTTCGCTTCGATCGCGAGCTCGTAGAGCCGCTGGCGGACCGCCTGCTTGTGGGCGAGGGCGACGGCGTGGCCGGGATGGGTGGTGTCAGGGAACTCCGCTGCGGTGACCTGGAAGGTGCAGCCGAGACAGGCCGGGCTCGTGGCGAGGGTGGCGATGGTGTCGAAGACGCGAGCAAGGGTTTCGGCGGGGGGCCAGGTGGGGTTGATCGCGCCAGCGAGCCAGGACCAGAAGCGCTGGTTGGCGTCGTCGAGGTAGGCGGCGATGAGGTCGTCCTTGGTGGGGAAGTGCCGGTAGAGGGTGGCCTTGGCCACCTCGGCCCGCCCGATGATCAAGTCGATGCCGACGGCGTGGAAACCGTGCTCGTAGAACAGCGCGCCGGCGGTGCGCAGCACACGATCGCGAGGTGACTCGGTCTCAGCGGTGGCCATCACGCTCCTCAGAAGTTCGCTCACATCGTAGCCCTGGACAGACCGGTCTGTCTCTGTCACAGTGAAGTCATGGCTGCTGTGACGCTGACCGAGGACATACGTCGGGCGTTGACCTCGGGGCGGCTCGGCCACCTGACCACCATCAACCCCGACGGCAGCCCGCAGGCCAGTGTGGTGTGGATCGGCCTCGACGGCGACGACATCGTCATCGGCCACCTGATGCACGGCCGCAAGGTCACCAACATCGCTCGTGACTCACGGGTGGCGCTCACGGTCGAGGCCGACGGCGCCAACCCGGTCGGCATGACGAACTACCTGCTCGTACACGGCACCGCCCGACTTGTCGACGGTGGCGCCCCCGAGCTGCTGCAGCAACTGGCCGAGGTATACGTCGGGCAAGGCGTGAAGTTCCCGCCGTTCGACAACCCGCCCCCTGGCCACGTCATCCACATCACCGTCGAGCGCATCGGCGGCGTCGGCCCCTGGGCGAGCTGAGGTGGACCGATGGGTGAAGACATGACCGTACGGTCATGTCTTCACCCATCGGTGGCTCGCTACTCTCCAGTCGATGACGCGTAGCGTCTCCAACCTTGGTGGTGGCCGGGTGGCCGATCTCTTGGCGGAGGCTCGGGCGGGTGCGTGCGTGGGACGGGTTCGGGAGCGGGCGCAGTTGGTCGAGCTGTGCAGGCCGGGTGGGCCTGCCGTGGTGTTCGTCCATGGTGCCGGTGGCATCGGTAAGTCGGTGCTCGTGTCCGCCGTGACGGCCGATCTGGGCCGGCCGGTCATCACGGTGGACGCCACCATGGTCGAGCCGACGCCCGGGTCCTTGCTGAGCGTGGTCGCCGGCCAGGTCGATGGGGACGTCTCGACCTTGGAGCAGCTCGCCGCGGCCCTGGCCGGGGAACCCGTCATCGTCGTGCTCGACCCGTACGAGCGACTCGGCCTGGTGGACGACTGGGTGCGCAACGCCCTGGTACCGGCCCTACCCGCGTCCGCCGTCACGATCATCGTCGGGCGGAATGCGCCGAACGCGGCCTGGCGAACGACCCCGGCTGGCGTGACATCACAGCCGAGTTGGTCGTCGGGCCGATGACCGAGCCTGATGCCGCGGCCCTCGTGGGCCGGCGGGAACACCGAGCCGATGTGATCGCCAAGGTGCTCAGGTTCGGCCGGGGTCACCCGCTGGCCCTCGAGCTCGGCCGCGAGTGCGTTCGCGCGCCACCCGGGGCTGGAGATCGGTGAGGGACCTCCGCCGGAGGTCGTCGAAGAGCTGCTCGACGTGCTGCTCGCCGACCTGGACCCGGTGGCGAGGCAGGTCGTCGAGGCGGCCGCGATGCTGCGGCGGGTGACGACCCCGATGCTGGCGGCGATCCTCGACGGCGACCCGACGCCGGCCGAACTCGACGACGCCTGGCGGACGGTGCGCAGCCTGCCCTTCGTGCAGGTACGCAGCAGTGGCCTGGAGTTCAACGGCGTCGTCCACGACGTGCTGTCCGCCGGCCTCGAGCTGCGCGAGCCAGGCCGCGCCCGTGAGATACGGCGTCGAGCAGGCCGGGCGGCGATGGTCGAGATCGGGCGGGCGCCGGGCTGGGACGCCACGGCCGACCTGTTGCACCTCGTGCAGAACCCGATCGTCCGCTACGCGTTCATCCCGCCTCCCGGGCTGCAGCACGCGATCGAGGCGGGCCGGCCCGCCGATCGTGACGCCATCGTCGCCTTGGCAGGCGCGGTCGACGAACGAGCCCACGCCGCGGTGCTCGATCGCTGGTGGATCGCCCACCCCGACGCGTTCCGTGTTCTGCGCGGCGACGACGGCGAGGTGCGCGGCTTTGCAACGGTGCGCCCGTTCGACCAGATCAACGCCCGTGCCGTCGCCGACCCCGTCGTCACGGCGATCGCCGACGACCTGCGAAGCCGACCGTTGGAGGCCGGTCAGCGTGCGCTCGTGGTGCGCTGGGTGCTCACGAGCGCGAGCGGGCGAGCTGATGTCACGCGACTTCGCGGCCTTGGTGATCGATCTCAAGCGGACCTATCTCGAGCTGCGCCCGGCCCTCGCCCGCGTGTACGTCAACGCCGTCGACGTGGCGGCGGTGGCCGCGGATCGTGGAACCGATGGGATTCGTGCGCGCTCCCCGGCCGTGTGCCGTTGGGTGAGGTCGAGCTCGGGCAGTGGGCCCTGGAGTTCGGACCGGGCAGCGTCGACGGGTGGCTGGCGCGCCACGTCGAGATCGAGACGGACCAGCCACCGACACTGCCCACCGCCCGAACCGACGACTCGAGTGACCCGCCGGCTCCTCGCACTGTGGGGGCCTTGGGGTCGCTGAGCGCTCGGGAGCGCGAGGTGCTCGCCGCCCTTGCCGAGGGGCTGACGAACCGGGAGCTGGCCGATCGGCTGTTCATCAGCGAGCGGACCGCCAACCGGCATCTGTCCAACATCTTCGTGAAGCTCGGCTGTCCGCAACCGCACTGCGGCGGCGCGGATGGCGCTCGACGCCGGCCTGGCCTGACCGGACCCGGATGCGCGGTTCGCTCCACCGGCGGATGGAGCATCCCACCGATGCGGCGTCGCTGGTCCAGGGCGGACAGTGGGCGGCATGCACACGACCACAACGACCACACTGACCCGCCCCACCCGCCTGCCCGAGGAAATGCTGGAACGGTTCCGGGCCCGGGCTGCCCACCACGACACCGTTGGCCGGTATCCGACGCGACGACCTCGCCGATCTGGTCTCGGCGCGTTGGCTGGCCGCACCGGCGCCAGCCGAATTCGGCGGCCTCGGCCTCGACCTGGCTGCGGTGGCCGCCGAGCAACGGCGCATGGCCCGTTACGCGCCGGCCACCGCGTTGTCGACGTCGATGCACCTGTACTGGGTCGGCCTGGCCGCCGATCTGCACCGGTTCGGCCACCCGTTCGGTGCCCGCATCCTCGGCTGGGTGGCTGACGGCGAGGTGCTCGCCTCCGGGCACGCCGAGGCCGGCAACGACGTCCCCCTGGCTCTGTCCACGACCCGGGCCGAGCGGGTGCAGGGCGGGTGGCGGCTCCACGGCCGCAAGCTGTTCGGCTCGCTCGGACCGGTGTGGGACCGGATCGGGGTCCACGCCATGGACGCCACCGGTCCGACCGGCCCGGTCGTGGTCCACGGCTTCATCGGCCGCAACGCACCAGGGGTGACGGTCGTGGAGACCTGGGACGCCCAGGGCATGCGAGCCACCGAGAGCCACGACACCGTCTTCGACGGTGCCTTCGTCGCCGACGGCGACGTCCTCGCCGTCGTCCCGGCCGGGCCGTCCGACGATCCGGCGGTCGGTGCGATGGCGGTGTGGGCGCTCACTCTGATCAGCAACGTCTACCTCGGCCTCGCCGAGCGGGCCATGGAGCTCGCCATCGCCGACGCCGGCCAGAAGACCTCCATCGCCCTGGTGGCCGGGACGCTCGCCCACCACCCCTACGTGCAGCACCAGGTCGCCGACATGCACCTCGAGCTGGCCGCCGCCCGCGCCGTCCTGGATCGCCTCGCCTCCGACTGGGTGAGCGGGGTCGACCACGGGCCGGCCTGGCCCATCCAGGTGTTCACCGCCAAGTGGCGGGCGGCGACCGCCGCCCTGCGCGTGGTCGACCTCACAAGTGAGGTCAGCGGCGGTGCGTCGTTCCGACGAGGGATGAGCTCGAGCGGCTGTCCCGCGACGTCCGCGGGCCCGCTTCCACCCCGGCACCGACGCCTTCACCCACGAAGCCATCGGCAAGGCCCTCCTCGGCATCGACCCGGGCGGCGCGAGATGGTGACCACCCGAACGACCTAAGGGTCGAATCTGGTCACCCAGGTTCTCGAAATCGAGAACGTGGGTGACCAGATTGACGCCTTCCGGTCGTTGTCGGCGTTCTCAGCGGCTCAGAGCGGGTCGTTCTGACCGTTGCCGTCGGTGTCGGCGAGCCGGCAGTTGGTGTGTGTTTCGTTGAGCTCCTGGCCGTCGGAGAGACCGTCACCGTCGGTATCGGCCTTCAGCGGGTCGCAGCTCTCGTTGTCGACGTTGTCGGGCACCCCGTCGCCGTCGGTGTCGGACTTGAGCGGATCGGTGAACGAGTGCTCCACCTCGTACCCGTCGGACATCTGATCGCCATCGGTGTCGGCGTTGTTCGGGTTCAGTGCCGATGGAGCCCTCGAACGTCGACCACAGTCCGTCGCCGTCGTTGTCGTGATCGGGGATCCGCGGGTCGGTGTGGGTGACGCCGTTCTCCACGTTGTCCTGCAGGCCGTCACCGTCGGTGTCGGGCCGGGTCGGATCCGAGCCGGCGGAGTTGACCTCATAGCCGTCGCCCAACTGGTCGTCGTCGGTGTCGTTGTCGAGCGGATCGGTGCCGTGCTGTTGCTCCTCGGCATCGTTCAGCCCGTCGCTGTCGGTGTCGACGTTGTTGGGGTCGCTGCCGAACAGCGCCTCGTCGGCGTCGGTGAGCCCGTCACCGTCGGTGTCGGGATCGGTGGGCGCGGTGGTGGTCGTGCTGGTGGTCGTCGTGGTGGTGGCCGGACTGGTCGCCGGATTCGTCGCCGGCGGCGGTTGCGGCGACGGAGCGGCTGTGGTCGTCGTCGGCGCAGGCGCCTGCGACGTCGGTGCGGAGAGCCCCGTGCCGCCCAGCAGCGGTCCGATCACGACCACGGCGACGACCGCCCGCTCCGCCGAGGTGTTGATCACGGTGAGATCGCCGCTGCCCATCGTCGTCGAACCAGCGTCGAGCGTCGCGCCTGCGACGTCGACCGATCCTTCGGTCACCACGACGAAGGCCGAGACATCGGTGTGGAGCACCAACGCGTCGTTGACGTCGAGCACGTCGCGCACGAGGTCGACGTCGCGGGTGCCCTCGCCGGGCGTGAAGGTGAGCGCGGGATCGCCGGAACCGGCGACGATCGAGTATCCGGCGCCGTCGCTACCGAGCGCCGACACGGCCCGCAGCGACGTGGTCTCGTCGCCGGCCCGGAACAGCGCCTCGCCCTCGGCGAGGCGAGCGATCGGTCCGGCCGGTCCGCTCACCACGACGGCGTCGGGACCATCGGACACGATGAACGTGGGGGCGCTGGTGTCGATCTCCACGTCGGTCTCGGCCACCGGGTTCGGGGTCAACTGCCAGTGCACGGGTCCGGCCGCGAAGGTGACGACCCCTTGGGCGATCACCTCGGCGTGCCCGGTGGCCGGCGATGCCGGCTCGGCCGTCGAACCGACCGGCTGGTGGATGAACAGCGCGACGGCGAGCGCCGCCGCGGCTCGTGCGGGGGTGCGGGTGTTCACGAAGGCGGAACGTAGACGACCGACCCGGCGCTCGTGGACTTGGCCACGCACCGCCGAGGATCACGATCATCGGCGCTGAGCACCGCTGCTAGTCGAAGCCGCCGCCACCGACGAACAGCCCCAGCACGGATGCCGCGACCACGAGCGCTATGACGACCTTCGCTCGGCGGGGCAGCTTCCAGCCGTCGGGTTGGGCGGCGAACGTGAAACGAGTGGCCAAGATGATCGACGCGTAGATCGCGAGCATGACGCCAAACCCGACGAGCGTGTGCAGCGACCAGCCGAACGAGTCGAGAAGGTCGTGGCCGACGAACAGCACCGGGGCTGCCGCCACGACCAGGCACAGGATCCTGGTGATCGACCGCCATTCCGTGCGGACGATCGCCAGGCCGCATCCGACGACGGTCGGCATCATCAACGCTCCGGCGGCGACGAAGAGCGGAAGCATCGCGACCGCACCGATCGTTCGAACGATCGTCAACCGCGACCGGCGGTGAACTCGGCTGCGGGCCACCGCGACGATCGACTGGGCGAGTCCGAAGATCGTGAAGCCGGCGACGATGAAGGTCGTGCCCGACCAGGTGAACTCCGGGTCCTCCGAGATCAGGCGCATCCAGGCGCGAGCGATGACGCCGAGCGTGAACCCACCGACCGCCCCGACGGCGAGGATCGGCAGCACCGGCGGCGGCGGGCGGCCGGGTGGAGCGCCGGCGCTCCGGACGAGGTCGGTCGTCGAGGAGCGGCGGGGATGAGCACGGATCACGGGGCCGACGTGGCCGGCGGATCGTGCTGTTCGTCGCCGAAGGAGAGACCGCACTCGCCGACGACGTGTTCGACGATGGCGGGCGTGAGGGTGTGCGAGGTGTCGATGGCGAGCTGCTTGCCCTCCGGGGTGGAGAACACCACGTCGAGGTCGAAGTCGACGGTGCTGAGGTAGTGCACGTATTCGTCGTACGCAGCCTTGTAGGTGGCGAAGTCGTCGGCGATGGCCGCGGGGGCAGCGTCGTTCGCCCGCTCGAACCAGCCGGCCGCCTCGGCGAACGTCGCCCTGGTCGCGTCGGGGCTCGAATTCTCGGTCGGTGCGAGCAGGACGATCAGGTGCGCCATCGCATCGCAAAAGGCGGTGTCCGCCGGGTTCGTGGTGGTGCCGCTCACCGGGCTGGCGTCGGCGGCCGTGCCGGAGGTGGCGGTCTCGGTATCGCCACAGGCGACGAACGCGGCCCACAACGCGACCGACAGGCCGACGACGTGCAGTTGCGATGTCATGTCGGCATCGCTCGTGAACTCCGTCCGAGGAGACGGACGATGCCCAACAGCAGACCGAGCCCGGTGACCACGAAGGCGACCAGGACGGCGAGCATGCCGACGATCCACGCGTCGACCCCGAGGCCGGCGGCGACGATGACGGCGCCGATGATGGCCGGTCCGGCAACCAC
Source organism: Ilumatobacteraceae bacterium (assembly GCA_963719295.1). Taxonomy (GTDB): domain Bacteria; phylum Actinomycetota; class Acidimicrobiia; order Acidimicrobiales; family Ilumatobacteraceae; genus Desertimonas. The sequence goes on along the minus strand of CAVRBV010000025.1, from coordinate 80,555 downwards.
GAGCTTCCACCACCCGCGCGTCGAGACCGTGCGCCCGACCGGCGCGGCCCGTCGCCACGCGATTGCGCCAGTCGCTCCGGCGACGGCCGCGATCGTCAACCCAACGGCGACAACTGCGGCGTTGCTGCCACCGACCACTGCGAACAGCAGGCCGCCGCAGGCGAGCGCGGTGTACAGCAATGGCACGAGGTGGTTCGAGGGTCGGTTCATGTGGGCCTCCAAGTGCTGAGCGGGGATCGTGATCGCCAGGTCGACAGCGGCTCGGGCAACGACCCGCCACGCCGGTTCGTCCGCGCTCTGGTCCCGCAACAACCGCACCATGTCGGCGCCGTACTCGTCACGGAACTCGTGCGGGTACAGGCGAAGCAGAACGCGATAAAGGCGCAGGGCCGGCCGGTCAACGTTCACCCCGCCGCCCCGCCGGCCAGGTGACCCGTCGCTCGGTGCACCAGGGTCGTCAACCGGGCGAGCTCGGCCAGCGCCACCGCCCGGCCCTCCGTGGTCAGCTCGTAGTAGCGGCGCCGCTCGCTCTCGTCCCGCTCGACGCGGTCGGTGGTCTCGATGATGAGGCCGTCGGCGACCAACCGGTTCAGCGTTCCGTACAGCGTGCCCGGTCCCATCCGCACGGCACCGTCGCTCAGCTCTCCGACGCGGCGCATCAGTGCGTAGCCGTGGAGCTCGCCGTCGAGGAGGGCCAGCACGATGTGCAGCGAGGCGGCGGGAAGCGGCTTGGCTGCTCGTTTCATGCTCGAAGTATGATATATCGACTTTCGATAGTCAAGCGGTTCGAGCCGGGCTCGTCCGGGAGACGTCCACCGGGGAGCACGGCGCGATGATGGGCCGGATGGCGACGATCAAGACGCGGCCCAGCGACGGCAACGTCGATGCCTTTCTCGAGTCGGTGGCCGACCCGCGATCGCCGCGCCGACGCCCGAACGCTTCGAGGGCTGATGGAGCAGACGACCGGCGCGACGGCGACGATGTGGGGAACGTCGATCGTCGGGTTCGGCACGCAGCCGTACACGAACTCGAGCGGCACGAACGACTGGTTCGTGGTCGGGTTCTCGCCGCGCCGGGCCGCCACGACGATCTACGGCGTGCACGACGGCTACTGGCCTGCGGACCCCGTGCTCGATCAACTCGGGCCGCACACCACCGGCAAGGGGTGCCTGTACATCAAGCGACTGAGCGACGTCGACGAGGACGTGCTGACCGGGCTGATCCGCACCGCCTGGGACCGCGGCACACCGGTCAGGGTGACGTCCCGTTCCGCGCCCCCGGGATAGGAGGCCCTGCGATGCCCAAGATCGTCCGCCGGTCGGCCAACCTCGGCATCGCGCTGGTGGTGATCGTCGCCCTCGCCGGATCGGCCGGATCGACGACGTCGACACCCTCCTCCCCCGGCAACGTGCCACCGCTGCCGGACGGATGGATCACCGACGAGGTCGCCGTGCCGACCGACCTGGGCACGGTGTGGGGCACCTGGACGCACCCTGGAGACGTCGCCGATCCCGTGCCGGCGGCCCTGATCATCGGCGGGTCGGGGGCCACCGATCGCGACGGCAACACGGCCAACGTCCCACTGGTGATCGACAATCTCGCCGCGGTCGCCAGTTGGCTGGCCGCGGACGGCGTCGCAACGCTGCGGACCGACAAGCCCGGCTCGGGGTCGCACCGGGCTGGGCAATCTCACGGCGACGTCGGCCGCGGCCGTCACGGTCGATGACTACCTGACGATGAACGCCGAGCTCCTGACGTTCGTCGCGTCAGAACCCGGGGTCGACGCTCGGCGCCTCGGCGTGGTCGGCCACAGCGAGGGTGGGCTGTTCGCCGTGCTGCTCGCCGCGGGCCAGCACGGCGAGGCCGACGGTGTTCCGACGGTGCAGGCGATCGCCGGGCTCGAGCCACAGGCCGGGCGGATCCTCGACGTGCTCACGGCCCAGGTGACCGCGCAGGTGCAGCAGGGTGAGGCGTCCGGCAACGTGTCGGACGCCGATGGGGCGGTCCTGCTCGACGGGCTCGCCGCGGCGGTCGCTGCCGTGCGCGCCGGGTCGCCGTTGCCGAGCGACCTGCCCGCGCCGCTCGCCGGCTTGTTCCCGTCGACGGTGCTGACCTATCTGCGCACCGACGATGCGATCGACCCCCCGGCCGTCGCCGCCCAGCTGCCGGCCGGGATGCCGGTGCTGCTGTCGTGCTCCGACGCCGATATCCAGGTGGCGTGCGCCGATGTCGAGCGGCTCGCCGCCGCCGCGACGACGGCGGGGGCCGACGTCACGCTCAGCCACCTGACCGACATGGCGCACACCCTGAAGGTCGACCCGTCGGGCACTTCGGCCCACTACGGGGACGAGCTGCCGTTCTCGCCGCAGCTGCGCCAGGCCATCAGCGCGTGGACGCAGCAGTGGGCGTTGACCGCCGGGCGCGTCAGGCCGTTGCGGGCACCGGGGCGTCGCGGTGGGCGGAGGACGATTCTTTGGTGATGGGTCGAGCCACGTCGCCGAGATCGGCGGCCAGCCCGACCAGCAGGTCGTCGACGGTGATCATGCCGATGAACTCGTGGCCACGGACGACTGGGATCCTGCGAACGGCGTTGGCACGCAGCAGTGCGAACACGCTGTGCACGTCGGCGCCGACGTCGATGGTGACCACTGGAGCGGTCATCACTGCGTCGACGCGGGCGTCGAGCGGCAGGCCACGGGCCATCGCCCGCCGCACGAGGTCCCGGTCGGTCACGATCCCGATCAGGCGACCGTCCTCGACGACGCCCAGGGCGCCGACACCGGCGCCCTCCATGACGCCGGCAGCAACCCTGATCGTGGCGTCGGGCGGGATCGCCACACCGGATCGCCGGAGCGTTTCAATGGTGTGCATCGTCATCTCTCTTTCGGTGGCAACTCATCGCTTCTTCGGATGGAATTCCTGGACGACGGCGTCGGATCCCGGGAACAGCAGGGCGGCATGGCCGCTGTCGTCCCAGCGAACGAGAAACGGCGGGCCGCCGTCGGTGCCGTGTGCCTCGAGGATCTCGCCGTCGCGGTCGGGCTCGCCCGTCCGGTGTCCCCTGATGATGATCCGGTCCCCTGGCCTCGCGTGCATGACATCCTCCTGGGTCGCCTATCAACAGTTGACTCCGGTCTGACCGCTCACAGCAGAGGCGTTGGTCGACTCGCGGCGGGACCTTCGGCCATCCGCTCGGGGCGGTCGACCGACCGACCTCGACGTCTCGGCGAGCGCTGACCGGGGGCGGAAAGCGCACCCTGGACTCTCGTCCGATGGCACGCCATGACGGCTACTGTGGCCCGATGGCGTCACGGGAGGGCCCGTGCTCGGAGAACCCGGGCGCCTGAGCGGATGTTCCAGCTCGGCACCATCGTCAACATCCTGTCCGACGACACGATCTTGCTGGTCTTCGTCACCGTCGGCCTCGGAGCAGGTCTCGGCGCGGTACGCATCAAAGGCGTGGCGCTCGGTCCGGCGGCGGCGCTGTTCGTCGGCCTCGCCATCGGCGCCCTCGACGAGTCGCTGAGCGGCGCCGACGGTCTCGGCCTGCTGCGCGAACTCGGCCTCGTGCTGTTCACCTACACCGTCGGACTGGCGTCGGGACCGGCGTTTCTCACCGGTCTCCGGCGAGGCGGCGCCAGCGCCGTGGTGGTGACGGCGGCGCTGGTTGTCGCCCTCGCCGGCATGTGCACGATCGTTGCCGAGGTGTTCGGGCTCTCGCCTGCCGATCGCGCCGGCCTGTTCGCCGGAAGCGCCACGAACACACCGTCGTTGCAGGCCGCCAGCGACGCGGCTCACGAGTGGGGATCCGGTGGTCGCCTACTCGCTGGCCTACCCGGCGGCCGTGATCTCGATGTTGGTGATCGTCACATTGCTGCTCGGCCACCACCTTCCCCTGCCGGCCAAGCTCGAACCGCAGGCGCCGCCCGGGCGAGCTGAGCCCATCATCAACTGGACGGTCGTCGTGACGCACGACTCACAACCGGCGCTCGTCGAGCTCCGCCGGCTGCTTCCCGGAATCACGTTCAGTCGGATCGAACACGATGGGACGGTGAGGGTGGCGACCGGAGAACAGCGGGTCGCGCCCGGCGACCGCCTGGTGGTCCTCGGCCCGGAGGCGGCGGTCGCCGCGTGCTGCCAGCAGCTCGGCGAGAGAAGCGACCGCCACCTCGCCCTCGACCGGAGCACGCTGGACTTCCGCCGGATCGTGGTGTCCAATCGCCGACTGGCAGGGCAACGCCTCGGCGAGCTCGACCTCACATCCCGATTCGGTGTGACGGCGACGCGGCATCCGGCGCGGCGACGACGATCTCGTCGCCGGTGACGAGACCGTGCTCGAACTCGGTGATCGGGTCCGTGTCGTCGGACCGGCCGAGCAGCTCGGCCGGGTGGCCCGGCTCCTCGGCGACTCCGAACGACGGATCGCCGAGGTCGATGCCTTCGGATTCGCCCTCGGTATCGCCGCCGGGCTGCTCGTGGGCACCATCCGGCTGCCATTGCCGGGCGGCGTCGACATCGAGTTGGGTGCTGGCGCGGGGCCACTCGTCGTCGGCCTCGGCCTGGGCGTGGTGTCGCGAACCGGACCGATCACCTGGCAGATCCCTCACGCCGCGAACCTGGTCCTCCGCCAGCTCGGGATCCTCATGTTCCTTGCCTGCGCCGGTCTGGCGTCCGGGACGACGTTCGCCGACGCCATCGTCACGCGCCATGGACTCGACCTTGCGATCGCCGGCATCCTCGTGGCTGGCGCGTTCGCCGGGCTCGTACCGCTGGCCACCCAGCTCCTGCTGCGCCGCGACGTCGTCGCCACGGTCGGCATGCTGGCCGGCATCGAGACCCAGCCGGCCGCCCTCGCCTACGCCAACGAACGCACGGGCGGCGACGAACGCGTCACCGGCGCATACGCGCTCGTGTTTCCGCTGGCGATGATCATCAAGGTGATCGTCGTGCAGTTCCTGGTCTGACTGTTCCGGCACCGCCGAGCCCCGCGGCCGAGCGCCGTGGGGCGCGGTCACCGCGCCGGCAGGGACGCGTGTACGTCGTCGGACAGGATCCGGCCGTCGCCGATCAGGCGATGGGTCATGACGACGACCGAGGTCTCGGCGGCCAGCAGACCGACGAGCACCAGGATCTGCGACGCGGCGGCATCGCCCGAGCTGCCCCCGCCGAGGAGCACGCCGACGAACGCCCCCGGCAGCGTGACGAGACCGACGGTGCGGGTCTGATCGATCGCCGGCAGGACAGCCTCCCGGGCGTGGCGTCCGATCACCAGGCCGATGGCCGCGCGGCGCTCTAGCCCGAGGGCGAGGCCCGCCTCCACCTGACCACGCTCGGCCCGCATGACGTCGAAGGCTCGGCGGGCCGTGAGCGTGTGCGCGGTCATCGCCCCGCCGATGATGATGCCGGAGATGGCGATGATCGCCGGCCCGGTGAACGCGGCGGCCTGCAGGGCGAAGATGATCGTCAGCACGGGCACGACGCCGCTGGCCAGGGCGACGGCGATCCACGGCCACGCGGTACGTGCGGTCACCCGCCCGCTGGCCGTGGCGACCGCAACCGAGAACATGACGATCGCGAACAGCAACGACGCCCAGCTCCGCCGGAGGACCACGCCGATGATCAGCGCGACGATCGCCAGCTGCGCCACCGCGCGGACCGTGGCGACCACGACATCGCGCTCGATCCCGACGTGGCCGACGTGCGAGGCGACGACGGCGAGCACCAGCAGCGCTATCAGGGCGACGACCAGCTCCCAGCTGAGCGTGGGCGCGAACGTCATGCGCATGCGTCGAGCGCTCGACGATCGGACACGACGCACCTCCCAGCAAGAATTATTGTGCAGTCCGCGGTCGATTCGGCGGTCACCGTCGCCCGCCTCTGCGGCGAGCGGACGGTCCAGCTGGCCCTCCAGATGCGACTGCGACGCCGGCTCACCAGCCGAAGCGCTCTCCTCGTGCACCTGAGACTCCGGCACGTCGAGGGCTCGCAGGCTGCGTCGGACCCCGGCAGTCATCGTCGGGGGCCCGCACAGGTAGACGTCACGCTCGGCGACGTTGGGACGGCGCGGGCGAGCGCCCTCGGCGACAGGCAGTCGTCGTCCCCGCCGACGAGGAACTCGACGCGGGCACGACGGTGGGCGGCTCTCGCGTCGAGCTCGTCGCGGAACATGGGTGCGCTGGTGAACGAGCGCGGTAGAGCAGGACGAGGTCGTCGTCGGTGGCGAGCGGAATCGTCTCGAACAGCGCCCGCAGGCGTGTGATCCCGACGCCCCCGGCGATGAGCAGCACGTCGGCCTGCGTTCGCCGGCCGGCCGTCAGCGCGCCGTACGGCCCTTCGGCGACGACCCGGGTACCGACTTCGAGGTTCTGCAGCTTCCTGGTTCCCGCGCCCAGGGCCTTCACCGTGAGGCGCAGTCGGCGGTCGGTCGGCGGCGCCGACAGCGAGAACGGGTGGGCGCTGCCCCAGTGATCCGGCGTCATGAACCGCCAGCGGAAGAACTGACCGGCCTCGGCGCGCAGCTCGTTCAGGTGGTGCCCCTCGATCTCGATCGTGACCGCGTCCGGGCCCGCCGGCGTGACCGCGACGACACGGAGTCCGCCCAGGCCCCGGGCGAGGTCGGCAGCGTGGCGACCAGCTTCGCGTCGATGGTCGCTCGGCTCAGCCGCTCCCAGGAACAGCAACGGCGGCTGGTCTCGGACGCCAGCCACGAGATGCGCACCCCGCTGACGAGCCTTCGGGGCAACGTGGAACTGCTCGGCCGGATCGAGGAGCTCCCCGCTGCGGAGCGTCGAGAGGTGGTCAGCGACGTCCTGGAGGATGTCGACGAGCTGTCCGCTCTCCTCGGCGAGCTCGTCGACCTGGCGAGCGACCTCGCCACAGCGGAACCGGAGGAGCGCACCGACCTTGGTGATCTCGCCCGAACCGTCGCCGCGCGATCGGTCGCCGCAGCGACCGGACCATCACCGTCGACCAGCGTGGCGACGACGAGATCCGCGGCCGCCCGCGACAACTCGAACGGGCGATCAGCAACCTGGTCGACAACGCCGTGAAGTACAGCGAGCCGACGACAATCGTCGAGATCGTCGTCGACGGGCTGACCGTGACTGTCGCCGATCGCGGCCGCGGGCTCGCCGGCGACGACGCCGAGCGGATCTTCGAACGCTTCTACCGTGCCGTCGACGTCAGGACCGAGCCAGGTTCCGGTCTGGGCCTGTCGATCGTGCACGAGATCGTGCGCAGCCACGGCGGCGACGTCTTCGCCCGCCCGCGCTCCGGCGGGGGTGCCGAGATCGGCTTCGTGCTCCCCGAGTCACGCCGGATCGCGGACGATCAGCCCGATTAGCTTGGTGCCGCCCGACGGTGCGACTGGGCCTCGGGCGTTTACGTCCGCAACACGACGTCTCCCAGCGCTCGTTTCGCGGACCCAAGCGAGACAGGACGACGCGGCGCCCCGCGTCACGCGTCCCGGCGCAGCGTGACCACGATGGCGATCCCCGTCAGGACGGCGGCGACCGCCACGTAGAGCAGGCTCTCGGTCCACTGGAACCGCCAGTACTGCGTCGGCGGGTGGAAGCGCACGAGGCCGTGGTAGCCGAGGTTGGCGAGGCATTGGTCGGCGGCGTCGCGTCCCGCGTCGGCGCAGCTCCTCGGTACCTCGATGGGCCCGCTCACCACGTGGCCGGTCGATCCGACGATCGACTGCGACAACGTCCAGGAGCCGGGCGGGATCGCCGACTGTTGCGGGTCCATCGGCGTCGTCAGCACCGTGGCCGCCGCGTAGTGCGGTCGGAGGAACACGGTGACGACCATGCGCACAGCGACGTAGACGCCGACCGTCGTCGCGACCGCGGCGAGCGACCGTCGCAGCACGGCCCCGGCGGCCAGCCCGAGCCCGACGGCGAACAGGGCGTGGGCGACCGGGACGATGTTCTGGGTGTCGAACTCGGCGCCCTGGAAGCGGTTGCCGTTGATCGCGTTCGGCGTGCCCGACCACCACGTCACGAGCGCCGACGTCACGCCGGCGACGACGGTCGTGGCGAGCAGGGCGAACCCGACCTTCGTCAGCGTCCAGCGCCGGCGGGTGACGCCCTGCGTCCACACCACGACGTTGGTCGAGTGCTCGGTCTCCCGGGCGATCAGCGTGGCGCCGAGGAACGCCCCGAGCACCACCGGCAGCGCGATCGTCAGGTGGACGCTGTCGATGATCGCTCCGTAACCGCTGAACAGCCGGTTGAAGACGTCGTCACAGCCGAGGGCGCCCGCCGCGCAACTCGCCGACGCCGAGTCGTAGAGATGCGCCATGTGCACGCCCGTGATGCCCGCTGCGATGGCGAACCCGACGAGGACGACGGCGAGCACGAGACCGCCGGCCCGGTGCTGTCGCCACAGGAGCCACGTCATCGGGGGTCCTCCACGAGTGACAGCGTCGCCGTGGTGGGTGGCGCCGTGACGTCCCGGTGACCGAGGTACGCCAGCACGATGTCCTCCAGCGACATGTCGGCGACATCCCAGCCCGGCTCGAGCAGCGGACCCGACAGCCGGACGACCGCGCTGACCTGTCGCGCCGTTCGTGCCACGTCGACGACGACGTGATCGCGCGCCAGCACGGTCGTCTCGCGGGCCGCCGCGGTCAACCGCTTGTGCTCACGCACGACGTCGTCGATGGCGCCGGCCAGGACGAGGCGCCCGGCGGCGAGCACCACCAGGTGGTCGCAGATCCGCTCCAGGTCGGGCAGCAGGTGACTCGACAGCAACACGGTGAGCGGTCGTGCGGCGACGGCGGCGACCACCGTGGCCATGAACTCCCGCCGGGCGAGCGGATCGAGGGCGGCGAGCGGCTCGTCGAGGATCAGCACCTCGGGCTCCTTGCCCAACGCCAGTGCCAGTGCGACCTGGGCCCGCATCCCGCCCGACAGCGCACCGATCTTGCGTTGCTGCGGGATGCCGAGCGCGTCGAGGCGGTCACGAGCGATGTCGTCGTTCCAGTGCTCGTTCAGCTCCCGGCCGAGGCGCAGATGGTCGGCAACGGTCCAGCGCCGGTACAGCGGTATGTCCTGGGCGACGTAGGCGATCCGGCGGAGGAACTCGACGTCGTCGGCCGGTCGCCGGCCGGCGACGGAGGCCGAGCCGCGGGTGGCGGTCGAGACGCCGGCCACGAGGCGCAGGAACGTCGTCTTGCCGGCGCCGTTCGCCCCGACCAGCGCGCAGACCGCTCCCGCCGGAACGCTGACGTCGACGTCCTGGAGGGCCCAGGTCGATCCGTAGCGCTTGCCCAGCGCCTCGGTGACGATCGCCGCGCTCACCGCTGCACCGCCACTCGCTCGCGGACTCGCTCGCTCATGCCGTCGCCGCCCGCTCGTCGAGGTCGAGCAGCACCTGACGCATGAGTCCCTCCATCGCCCGATCGTCCATGCCGGCGCCGCGCGCCTGGGCGACCCAACGCTCGAGCGACCGGCGCATCGCGGCGTGACGCCCGGGGTTCGGACCGGGCGGACGACGCAGCACGAACGTCCCCGCGCCCGGACGACCCTGCACGAGTCCCTCGTGCTCGAGCTCGCGCAGCGCCTTGAACACCGTGTTCGGGTTCACGGCGACCATGGCCACGATGTCCTTCACCGTCGGCAGCTGGTCGCCAGGTCGCAGCACGCCCGCACCGATCGCCTGGCGCACCTGCTCGGCGATCTGCATGTACGGCGGGACGCCGCTTCCGCCGTCCACCCGCAACGTCAGATCCATCCGGATCTCATCAAATCACTAGTCACCTAGTCATTTAGCGCGCGATGTCCGCTCGATGTCAACGCGCGGTCGGGCGCGACGCCGGAGGCGTCGATCTGGTCACCCACGTTCTCGATATCGAGAACGTGGGTGACCAGATCGCCGTTTGAGACGCAGAGTGACCAGATGGCGGCGTGATCAACCGACTGGTTGACAACGACCGGACCCATCGGTATCGTTGTCCTCAACCATTCAGTTGAGCAAGGAGCCCGACGTGGCCGATGACCAGTTGTCCCGAGTCTTCGCCGCCCTCGCCGATCCGACGCGCCGCGACATGGTCGCCCGCCTGGCGGTCACCGACGCCACCGTCGGACAGCTCGCCGACCCCTACGACGTCTCCCTGCAGGCCGTCTCCAAGCACATCAAGGTGCTCGAGGACGCCGGCCTCGTCAGCCGCAGCAAGGACGCTCAACGACGGCCGTGCCATCTCGAGGCCGGCGTCTTCGAGCTGATGACGAAGTGGATCGAGCGGTACCGCCGCCAAGCCCAGGAGCGCTACGAGCGCCTGGACGCCGTCCTGGCCGAGCTGCAGGACGGCACCTCCCACCAGCAGCACACCCACCGAGGAGCAGCAGCATCATGAGCACCACCAGCCCCCGCTACCAGGTCGACATCAAGGCCGACCCGACCGTGCCGGTCATCACGATGACGCGGGACTTCGACGCCACGCCGGCGCAGCTGATGCGCGCCCACACCGACGCCGAGCTGTTCGCCCGCTGGGTCGGGCCGAACGGGATCGAGAACACGATCGTCGAGTGGGACGCCCGCACCGGAGGCTGCTGGCGCTACGTCAGCCGCCACGACGGACAGGAGTACGGGTTCCACGGCAGCTTCCACGACGTCGGCGACGACCGCATCGTGCAGACGTTCACGTTCGACGGCATGCCCGAGAGCGTCGCCCTCGAGACGTTGTGGTTCGAGGACCTCGGCGACGGCCGGACGCGCCTGCACGCCCAGTCGCTCGTCGACAGCTTCGAAGCCCGCGACCAGTGGTTGGCCAGCGGGATGGAGGTCGGGGTCGACGACGGCTACGCCAAGCTCGACGCGCTCCTCGCGGAGCTGGCGTGAACGGCCTGTCCCCGGCCGAGGCGCACCGCCGCGTCGCCGGCGAGTTCGCCGCGACGGTCGATGCGGTCGATCCGGCGGCGTGGGAGCAGCCGGCGCCGCCCGCCGGGTGGACCGCCCGTGACGTCGTGCGTCACCTCACCGATTGGTTCCCCGCGTTCCTCGCCGGCGCCACGGGCATCGAGCTCACGCCGGGGCCGTCGGTCGACGACGACCCGAGCGGCGCGTGGCGGGCCCAGACCGCGGCCGTGCAAGCCCTGCTCGACGACCCGGAGACCGCCGACCGCGTCCACGACCTCCCCCACATCGGATCGATGCCGCTCGGCCAGGCCGTCGACATGATCTACACCGCCGACGTCTTCATGCACCGCTGGGACCTCGCCCGGGCGACCGGCCTGGACGAGCGGCTCGACCCGGCGATCTGCGCCGAGATGCTCGCCGGCATGGAGCCGCTCGACGACGTGCTGCGCTCGAGCGGGCAGTACGGACCGCGGGTCGCCGTTCCCGACGACGCCGACGTGCAGACGAAGCTGCTGGCGTTCATCGGCCGCACGCCCTGACCCACCGCCATCGCGGCGAGCCGGTCGTCAGATCGTCGATCGTCAGTCGGCGGCCCGTCGCACCGAGCACCACATCGGGTCGGGGCCCATCAGCGGCACGAGGTTCCACCGCAGCTCCGCCTCGCCCCCCACGGTGGCGTTCACCGTGAAACGGTGCGGTGTCTCGATCAGCCGGACCTCGGCCACGAAGCGCTCGGGTTCGACCCAGCCGCCGCTCGCCACGACGGGCAGCCGCCACCCGCCGGCGGTCATCGACGACTCGCGCCACTCGCCGTCACCGACGGCGATGCCGCCGATCCACTCGTCGTCGCGTCGGAGCGCCAGGGCGTGCCCGCCGGCCGACGGCTCGACCGTCACCGCGGTGTACTCGGCCGCCAGGTCCGACGAGGCCGAGCGGTCGAAGTCGACGCGGTCGGTCGGTCCCCCGGCGCCGGCCGCACCGCCGCCGGCTGGATAGCCGAGCCCGGCGAGGCGCGCCGCGAGTTCGGCGTCGGCCTCACCGTCGGTCGGCGTGGGCTGATCGACCGCCGGCACGACGAACTCCCACACCGCGTCGAGGGTGGCCTGCATGTCGGCCACCTCGGACGTGATGGCGATCACCATCGACCGCGCCGGGAGGGTGATCGCGTACTGCCCGAAGGCCCCGTCACCGCGGAAGCCCTCACGCTGGAGCCAGTACGAGAAGCCGTAGCCGTACTGCCAGTCGGCCGGGGCAGCAGGATCGGGCGGGGGCACCGGGGCGCCGGGCCGCGTCGCGTCGGTCGTACCACCACTCGGCGACGATCGACTCGTCGTGCCACCGGCCGCGCTCGAGGGCGAGCTGGGCGACGCCGAGGATGGTCTCGGTCGTGACGTGGGCTCCGCTGAACCCGAGGTCGAAACCGAACGACTCGGTGTGCCACGGCAGTTCGCGCGCGCCGAGGCGATCGAGCAGGCGCGATCGCACGACGGCGTGCAGGGGCTCGCCGGTCACCCGGCCGACCACGAGCGACAGCAGGTACGTCGCCACCTGGTTGTAGGTGAACAACTCGCCGGGCTCGGCGGCCAGTTCGGTCGCGAAGATCCGCTGCAGTTGGCCGAGCGGTGTCGCCCCCGGCGCGGCGTCGGCGGGATCCCAGATGACCGCGGCGGCATCGACAGCGTGTCCCACCGACATCGACAGGCAGTGGGCGATCGTGACGGCGCGCCAACGGTCGGACACGGTCGCCGGGTCGATCTCCGGGAAGTGCGAGAGCACCGGCGCGTCGATGTCGATCGCGCCCTGCGACGCGAGGGCCCCGACTGCGGTTGCCGTCAGCGTCTTCGACAGCGAGTAGGCGAGGTGCACCCGATCGGCGCTGTACGGCGCCCACCAGCCCTCGGCGATCACGTCCCCGTGGCGGGCGATCATCAGGCTGTGGAGTCCGAGGCCGCGGCGCTCGGCCGCATCGACGAAGGCGAGCACTCCAGCGGCGTCGACGCCGCGTGCCGATGGCGTGGCACGGGCAAAGGCGGACACCGATGCGACCTTACGGCGGGTTGGCGCCGGTTGCCACCTGCCGAGAGCCTGCATGCGGCAGGTCGAATGACACTCACCCGTGGGCCGAGCGGCGTGCGTGCGAGAGCGGCCCTCGGGGACCTCCGACCCTAGCGGCGCCTCCGCCGTCGTCGTAGCGTGGCCTCGATGGTACGCGAGGTCGTCGATCACCAAGGCATGGAGGTGCTCACCGTCGAGGAGTGCTGGGAGCTCTTGGCGAGCGTGCCGATCGGTCGCGTCGGTTCCTCTCCGACGGTGAGGCCATGGTGTTACCGGTGAACTTCACGCTCACCGGGCGGCGGGTCGCCTTCCGCACGGCGCGCGGCACACTCCTCGCGGAGAGCCTCAACGACCGACCGGTGACCTTCGAGGCCGACGCCTGGGACGCCGTGACGTGCTCCGGCTGGAGCGTGGTGATCCGCGGAATGCCTCACATCATGCAAGAGGCGGAGACCGAACCGCTTGCCCTCGACTCGTGGGCGGACGCGGTGCCGCGGCAGGACTGGGTGGCGATCCTGCCCGAGGAGATCAGCGGCCGCCGCATCGTGCGCTGAACATGGTCACCACCCCTCGTCAGCGGTGGGCGGACCACGCTTCCCACAGATCGGCGTAGCGCCCGCCGGCGGCGAGGAGTTGCTCGTGCGTGCCGTCCTCGACGATGTGGCCGTGGTCCATGACGATGACGCGGCCCGAGCGCGCCGCCTGACTGAGGCGGTGGGCGACGAACAGCGCGGTCCGCCCGGAGACGGCGGCGTCGGCGGCTCGTTCGAGCAGCCGCGCGCTGCTGCTCCCCGCCGCCGCGGTGGCCTCGTCGAGGATGACGAGCGACGGGTTCTTGAGGACGAGCCGGGCGAGGGCGAGTTGCTGCTCTTGGGCGGCCGTGAGGTGGCGGGCGTGTCCCCCGACGATGCACCCGAGTCCGCCGGGAAGGGCTCCGACCCAGTCGGCGGCTCCGACGAGCCGGAGCGCCGAGTCGATCTCGTCGTCGGTGGCTTCGGGCGTGGCGAGGGTCAGGTCGTCGCGCAACGGTCCGGCGAACGTGTGCGTCTCCTGGGAGATCAGGGTGACGTCCTCGGTGAGCGCCGCCCGATCGTGGGTCGCGATGTCGGTCCCGTCGATCAGGACGGCGCCGCTGTCGGGGCGGTGAACGCCGGCGATCAACGTGGCCAGCGTCGTCTTCCCGGCACCGGACGCGCCGACGAGCGCGACGTGCTCGCCAGAGCAGATGTGCAGGTCCACTCCGTCCAGGACCGGGTGCCCGCGGTGGTAGGCGAAGCGGACGTCGCGGACGTGCACCGCCGGTGGGGTTTCCGTCGACGTCCGCTCCCGGCGCTGGTTCGTCGACACCGTCGATCGGAACGGTGAGGACGCCGACCACACGGGCCAGCGAGGTCAGCCCGCGCTGCATCTGGTCGGTCACGAGCAGGATCTGGCGGATCGGTTGGAACAGGCGGAAGACGAGGAGGATGCCGGTGGTCGCCTCGCCGACGGTGATCTGCTCGGCGCCGACCAGCCGGTAGCCGACCGCGAGCAGGCCGACGAGCCCGGCGAGCTCCGACGCGGTGAGCCGGGTGAAGAGGCGGTTGAAGACGATGCGCACGAGCAGGCCGTACCGCACCACGGGCCACGTGGCGGCGGCGATGCGGTCGAGGTGCGCCTCGGTCTGGCGGAACGCGATCACCGTCCGGGCGCCCCGGAACGATCCGATCACCTGGTTGGAACGATGTCCCCCGACGGCCATCGCCTCGTCGAACAAAGGCGGGGCGACACGCAGGTACGACCACACTGCGAACACCTGGATCAAGGGCGATCGGCATCACGAGACCAACCGCCGCGGCGCCGCTCATCACCAACGCGATCAGCGCCGCGGCGACCCACTGCCCGCGCATGATGCGTCGGAGCCCCCTGACCCGAGTTTGGCGGGGTAGGTGCTCATGTCGATGCGGTGCAGGGTTGTGGCCTGGTGTTTCGGGTTGCGAGCGTGCGCTTTGGAGCTCAGATTGTAGGGGCAACAGATCCACCCGTTGAGTGTGGGATGGGCCATAATGGTGGTGTGTTCGTGAAGACGACCCGGCGCAAGCGGGACGACAAGACCTACGAGTATCTGTCGCTGGTGGAGGCCGTGCGCGACGGCGACCAAGATCGGTCACCGCACCCTGTTCCGCCTCGGTGAGGTGACGGGCTGCGCGCATCGGCCAGCTGGACCGCATCGTGGCCGCCTTGGAGACCCACCCCGAGGGCGTGCCGGCTCGACGTCGCATCGCTGGCGCGGAGGCGGCTCCGGCGGTGGGGTCGGTGGCGGCGGTGTGGACGCTGTGGCAGCGCCTCGGCCTGGACGCTGGTTCGCCACCGTGGGCGGCGAGCGGGGCGCCGAGGTGTTGGATCACGCGGTGTTCGCCATGGTCGCCAACCGGCTCGTTGCTCCGTGCTCGAAGCGGGCCTGGCGGAGTGGACCGAGCGCCGACGTGGTGATGCCCGCCGGGTGGCAGGCCCCATCGTCGGATCAGTACTACCGGGCCCTCGACGCTGTCGCCGACACGAAGGAAGCCACCGAGACCCAGCTGTACGCCATGCTCACCGATCTCACCAACTTGGATCTGCGTCTGGTCATGTACGACCTGACGTCGACCTACTTCGAAGGGTCATCCACGCCCGTCGACCCGGTTCCCGTCCCGGGCCTTCGGCTACTCACGGTGACCGCCGCGCGACCGGCCCCAGGTGGTGATCGGCCTGTTGTGCACCGGCGACGGGACCCCGATCGCGCATCACGTGTTCGCCGGCAACACCGCCGATGTGTCCACCTTGCCCGGCGTGCTCGACGACTTGGCAGACCCGCTTCGGAGTGGGGCGGGTCTGTGTGGTCGCCGACCGGGGGCTCATCTCGGCCGACAACGTGGAGATCCTCGACGGCCACGGGTTTGCCCACGTCCTGGCCACCAGATTGCACCGCGACCCCACCTGCACCGCCGCCCTCGACGCCGCCACCGCCGAGGACGCCGTGTGGGTCGCCAGTCCCCGACAGCAACGGCACCGCCTGCGACGTCGACGTCGACGGGCGGCGCTGTGTCGTGGTGTCCTCCCCCGAACGCCTGGCCGCGCGACACGGTGCGCACCGCCGAACTGGTGGCCCGCACCGAAGCCAAGCTCGTCGGCACTCGAGTGGCGGGTCCGTGACGGGCTGCTCACCGACGCCGGCAAGATCGGCCGCGCCGCCCAACGCATCCTCGGGCCCTCCGGGGTCGGGCGGCTGTTCGATGTCGAGATCGGACCGGGCCGCTTCCTCTACCACTACAACGACGCCGCCTTCGCCTACGAAGAACCCCTGGCCGGCCACTACGTCCTCACCACCTCACTCACCGGCCGAGGCGTCCACCGCCCGGTCGTGACCGCCTACCAGCAGCTGCAGAAATCGACACCGCTTCCGGGTCCTCAAAGACTTCCTCCATCTCCGACCCGTGCGGCACTTGACCGAGACCCGTGTCCGCGGGCACATCGCCATCTGCGTCTACGCCTCCATCATCGAAGCCCTCATCACCCACGACCTCCACGCCGCCGACGTCCGCGACCCCGACCTCGCCGACCAGCACCTCAGCTCCGCTCGGGCGCTACGCGAGCTCGGACCGGATCCGGGCCGTCACCCTCAACGCCGGCGGGCGCACCATCAACGTCGTCACCCGCCGCACCCCCCTCCAAGCCCGCATCCTGCGCGCCCTGCACGTCGACACCACCCCTGGGACCAGGCCCCCATCACCTGACTGGGTTGCCGCTGACTTCACGCGACAGCTGGCCAGCGCCCACCCCACCTACCAGGCACCGTGTAGTGACAACACGCCGAAACACACCCCGATCTACCAGGACATTCACGCCGACCCCGCCAAACTCGGGGCCTGAGGACCTGCCCACCGGTGGCGGTCGGTAGCCGGTCTTCGGTCGGGATCATGCGAACTGGTCCGCGTAGTCGGGATCGTTCATCAGCCGAGCGTGCTGACCGACCGTCACCTCGTCGGCCCGGATCCACACGACGCGGTCGGCGACCGCGAGCAGCGTCGGCGAGGTCGTGACCACGAGCGTGCTCGCGCCACGACGAGCGTCGCGGAGGCGGCCTGCGATCAGGGCCTCGGTGACGGAATCGACGGCCGTGGTCGGCTCGTGAAGCACCAGGATCGGCGGGCGCGCCGCCAGGGCGCGAGCGAGCCCCACCCGCTGGCGCTGACCGCCCGACAGCATCACGCCGCCCTCACCGACGCGCGTTGCGAGGCCGTTGGGCAACGGTCTCGACGACGTCCCCCAACGCCGCCGCGTGGATCGCCACCCGCGCCGACTCGCTCGGCACGCCGGGACGTCCGGTCGGGTCGATGTTCTCCAACACGCTCGCGTCGAACAGATCGGCGCTGTGTGGCGCCGTCAGCAGCGCAGCGCGTCCTCGAGCAGATCGGCACCGCCGCCTGCGAGGCCTGCTGCACGACCATCAGCGCAGTAGCCGGGACCGTCAGCCGGTTCACGGCGAACAGTGATCGATCTGGTCACCCACGTTCTCGATATCGAGAACATCGGTGACCAGATCGGCGGTTGTGACGAGGCGCGCCGAGGGCGTCATCGGGAAGTATGAGGGTGATGGCGACCGTGACGACAGCATCGAGCCGGAGCGACGGACCCCTCGCCGGGAGGGTGGCGATCGTGGCCGGCGCCACCCGCGGGGCCGGCCGCGGCATCGCGGTCGCGCTCGGTGAAGCCGGCGCGACGGTCATCTGCACCGGTCGGTCGAGCCGTCGGCACACGCTGTCGTCCGACTACGTCGGGCGCCCCGAGACGATCGAGGAGACCGCCGAGCTCGTCGACGCGGCGGGCGGCATCGGAATCCCGATCGCCGTCGACCACCTCGACCCGGATCAGGTGGGCCGGCTGCGCGACCGGGTCGACACCGACCACGGCGGCCTCGACGTCCTCGTCAACGACATCTGGGGCGGCGAGCGGCTGAAGGGTGGCCCGGCCGACTGGGACCGGCCGATCTGGGAGTGCGACCTCGCCGACGGCCTCCGGCTGCTGCGCCTCGCCGTCGACACCCACCTGATCACGGCGCACACGCTGCTCCCACTGCTCGTTCGAAGGCACGGCGGCCTGCTCGTGGAGCTCACCGACGGGACGAACGACTACAACGCCGAGCACTACCGGATCTCGGCCTTCTACGACCTCGCCAAGGTCGCCGTCAACCGACTCGCCTTCTCGTTGGGCCACGAGCTGGCGCCGTACGAGGCGACCGCGGTCGCGCTCACCCCGGGCTGGATGCGCTCGGAGCTGATGCTCGAGGCGTTCGACACCACCGAAGCGGATTGGGGCTCCGCGGCCGCCCCACCCGGCTTCGCCGCGTCGGAGTCACCGCGCTTCGTCGGGCGGGCGGTCGCCGCGATCGCCGCCGATCCGCGGCGTGCCCGATGGAACCAACAGTCGGTCACCGCCGGTGCGCTCGCCCCCGAGTACGGGTTCACCGACATCGACGGCAGCCGACCCGACGCCTGGCGTTACATGGCCGACACCGAGCGCGGTCGCGTCGGCGACGCCGCCGACTATCGCTGACCCGAGCTGACGAGCCGCCGTGGACAACGCCACCGACCTGGTGCTGCTCGCCGGCGCCGTCGTGGTGCTCGCTCCCCTCGCCCGGCGCATCGGCGTCGCCGCCCCTCTGCTCCTCGTCGTCGCCGGCGTGCTGGCCTCGTACGTGCCGGCGTTCCCGGAGTACAAGCTCGATCCCGACGTGGTGCTCGTCGGGATCCTGCCGCCCCTGCTCTACGCGGCGGCGCTGCGGACGTCGCTGATCGACGCCCGTCGGGACAAGCGCGCCATCGCCCTGCTGTCGGTCGGGCTGGTCGTGTTCTCGACCCTGGTCGTCGGCGTGGTCGCGTGGTGGCTCGTGCCCGGCCTGCCCCTCGCCGCCGGCTTCGCCCTCGGTGCCATCGTCGCCCCGCCCGATGCCGTCGCCGCCACGGCCGTCGCCCGCCGGATCGGCCTGCCGCGGCGACTCGTGAACATCCTCGAGGGCGAGAGCCTCGTCAACGACGCGATCGCCCTCGTCGCCCTGCGCACCGCGATCGCCGCCCTCGCCGGGTCGGTCACGGCGTGGCGGATCGGCTTCGAGGCGACGGTCGCCACGCTCGGTGGTCTCGTGATCGGCGTACTCGTCGCCGCCGCACTCATCGCCGCCCGACGCCGCATCGACGACGTCGTCGTCGACACGTCGGTGTCGATCCTCGCGCCGTTCGTGGCGTTCGTCGTCGCCGAGAAGGTGACGATCGACGGTGCCCATCCCTCCGGCGTCCTCGCCGTCGTTGTCACCGGGGTCGTCCTGGCGGCCCGCAGCGACGTGATCCAGTCCGGCACGGCGCGCCTCGCCGAGGGCATCAACTGGGAGACGATCCAGTTCGTCCTCGAGAACGCCGTGTTCCTCCTCGTCGGGCTGCAGTTCCGCGGGGTCATCGACGACGTGATCGACACCGACCTCGACGCCGGCCGCATCGTGCTCGTCTGCGCGGCCGTCCTGGTAGCCGCCATCGTGGCCCGCTTCGTGTGGATGTACCCGGCCACCTACATCCCGCGGATGATCCCGGCGATCGGACGGCGCGACCCACCGCCGCCGTGGCAGTACCCCACCACGATCGTGTGGGCAGGCATGCGCGGCGTCGTGACGCTCGCCGCCGCAGCCGCCCTCCCGCAGTCGACGCCGCAGCGTCCGCTCCTCGTGCTCGCCGCTGCCGTGGTGGTGGCCGGCACGCTGCTCCTCCAGGGATCGACGTTGCCGGCGCTCGCCCGCCGCCTGCACGTGCGCGGCCCGGACCCCGCGGCCGACGCGCTCGCCGAGGCCGCCGCCCTCCAGGAGGCGACGCGAGCCGGGCTCGCCCGACTCGACGAGCTATCGGACGGGGTGCCGCCCGAGCTGCTGGCGCGCCTCCGCGAGCGGTCGCTCGACCGCGCCAACTCGTCGTGGGAGCGTCTCGGCCGGCTCGGCGGCGACGAGACCCCGAGCGAGACCTACCGCCGCCTGCGGTTGGAGATGCTCACCGCCGAGCGGGCGGCGCTCCAACGCCGCCGGGCGGCCGGCCTGCTCGAAGAGGACCTGATGCGCGAGCTCCGGCACCTGCTCGACATCGAGGAATCCTTGCTCGACCCGGGCCTCGACGACATCGACACGAGCGAGGGCGACCCGCTGCTCGCCGCCGCAACCGAGTCGTGTGCCCACCTCGATCTCGAGTGGCCCGAGCCGGTGGTCGCCGCGGCGCCGGTCTGCCGGCGCTGTATCGAGGAGGGACTGCGCTGGGTCCATCTCCGGGTGTGCCTGGCGTGCGGCAACATCGCCTGCTGCGACTCGTCCTTCGGGCGCCACGCCACCGCCCACTTCGAACGAGACGGGTCACCCGGTGATGCGCAGTGCCGAGCCCGGCGAGCTGTGGCGCTGGTGCTACGTCGACGGGCGCCTCGGGTGACCCGGCCGCTCAGGAGTGCGCCAAGAAGTGCGAGCCCAGCGGGCGGAAACTGTACGGAGCGCTCGCACTTCGCCCTCAGGGGTGCGATGGCGCCGGCGGGGCGCCGTCGACCATGAACAGCTCCTCGTCGACGTAGCACCACCACCAGTCCTCACCGGGCTCGTACGAGCGGATGAGGGGGTGCTCGGGGTGGGCGTTGAAGTGCGCCGTCGCGTGGCGGTTGGGCGAGTTGTCGCAGCAGCCGACGTGGCCGCACTCCATGCACATCCGCAGGTGGACCCAGCGGCCACCGATCCTCAGGCAGTCCTCACACCCGTCGCTCGACGGCTCCACCGGCCTCAGGTCGTCGAGGTGCGTGCACGCGGTGTTCATCCGGCCATGCTGCCACGAACCGGCCGGACGTGGCCGGCCATGCACAACCGGCTTCACGCCGTGCTCGGCGCGCGTCAGGATGGTCGACGTGACGTCCGTCGTCTCGCACACGAGCATCGATTGCTCCGACGCCTACGCCCTGTCCGAGTTCTGGAAGGGCGTGCTCGGCTACCGGGACCTTCCCGACGATCCGAACGAGCCGGGCCACGAGGAGTGCATGATCGAGGATCCGGCGACCGGCCACCGCGTGCTGTTCATCGAGGTGCCCGAGTCCAAGACGACGAAGAACCGTGTGCACTTCGATCTCCGGCCGCGCGCCGGGACGCGCGACACCGAGGTGGCGCGCCTGCTCGCGCTGGGCGCAACCGTGGTCGCCGATCACCGCGGCGTGCGCGGTCCGGGCACCGGGTGGTTCGTCCTGGCCGACCCGGAGGGCAACGAGTTCTGCGTCCTCCGCGGTCAGGACGAGCTCGAGGGGCGGACCGATAGCGGCTGAGGTCGCTCCGCAGGGCGGGTCGCCTCCGGCGACCCCGTCACACGGCGCGGAGCCGTCGGCGTGGATCCTCCACGTCGACCTCGACCAGTTCCTCGCCGCGGTCGAGGTGCTGCGCCGCCCCGAGCTCGCCGGCCGTCCCGTCGTCGTGGGCGGCGACGGCAACCCGAAACGTCCGCGGCAGGTGGTCGCCACGGCGTCGTACGAGGCGCGCGCGTGCGGCGTGCGCTCGGGCATGCCCCTCGGCGAGGCCGCCCGCCGGTGCCCCGACGCCGTGTTCCTGCCGTCCGATCGACCGGCGTACGAGGAGGCGTCGGCGCGGGTGATGGCCGCGCTGCGGGCCACGCCCGACGTGGTCGTCGAGGAGATCGGGTGGGACGAGGCGTTCGTCGCCGTGCGTGCCGCCGATCCGGAGGCGCTCGCCGCGTCGCTGCAGGCGTCGGTTCGCTCGGCCACCGGCCTGTCGTGCGCCGTCGGCATCGGCGACACCAAGCTCACGGCGAAGACCGCCACCGGCTTCGCCAAGCCCGGGCGCGTCGCCCGACTCACCCGCGCCGACTGGATCGCCACCATGGGCGCCCAGCCCGTGACGGCGATCTGGGGCATCGGCGACCGCACGGCGCGGCGGCTCGCCGACGCCGGGGTGCACACCGTCGAGGAGCTCGCTCGTGCCGACCACCACGACCTCGCCGCCCGGTTCGGGCCGCGCATCGGCCCGTGGTTGCGCATCCTCGGCCTCGGCGGCGACCGCGGCGCGGTGAGCGCCGAACCGCACGTCGCCCGCGGCCGCAGCCGCGAGGAGACGTTCGTGCGCGACATCACGTCGATCGACGAGCTCGACGACCACGCCACCCGCCTCGCCACCGAGGTCACCCGCTCGGTGACCGCCGAGGGTCGTCGAGTCACGCACGTCGCGGTGAAGCTGCGCTACGCCACGTTCTTCACCCGCACCAAGATCACCAAGCTGCCGGCCCCGACGACCGACCCGGCCGCCGTCGCCGCCGCCGCGCTCGTCGTGCTGCACCGCTTCGAGCTCGCCCGGCCGGTCCGGCTGCTCGGCGTGCGCGTCGTGCTCGAACTGCCGCGAACGACACCACCCGAGGAAGGATGAACTTATGCGTGCGCTGACCCCGTTC
This sequence comes from Ilumatobacteraceae bacterium, assembly GCA_963719295.1. Taxonomy (GTDB): domain Bacteria; phylum Actinomycetota; class Acidimicrobiia; order Acidimicrobiales; family Ilumatobacteraceae; genus Desertimonas. The sequence continues at coordinate 58,164 of CAVRBV010000025.1, read as the reverse complement.
CTGATGTTCTGCCGCGAACACCACGGCCAGGCCGAGCAGGCGATCGAGTTCTACTGCTCGGTGTTCGACGACTCGCGGGTGATCTCGGTCGACCGGTACGGCCCCGGCGATACCGAGCCGGCGGGCACCGTGCGGGTCGCGACCTTCGAGCTCGGCGGTCACCGCGTGATGGCGATCGACAGCGCCGCACCCCACGAGTTCACGTTCACACCGGCGATCTCGTTGTGGGTGGAGTGCGAATCGCTCGACGAGATCGAGCGGCTCGCCGCCGCCCTCGTCGACGGCGGCGCGGCGCTGATGCCGCTCGGCGACTACGGCTTCAGCCAGCGCTTCGGTTGGATCGCCGATCGCTACGGCGTCACCTGGCAGTTGAACCTCGCTGCCGCGTCGGGCTGACGGCGGCTCGCCTCGTGCGGGCGGTGGTGGTGGTGGTGGTGGTCAGCGTTGCGGCGCGAACTGGCTGAGCGTGAACACCGCGCCCTGCGGGTCGCGGACCATGGCCGACCTCGTCCAGGCATCGTCGTGCGGACCGGACACGATCGAGCCGCCGAGCCGCTCGGCGGCCCCGACCGCCGCGTCTCGGTCATCCACAGCGAACGTCACGTGCCAGTGCGGCGACTCGCCCTCGGCCAGCGGCTTCAGCCAGGCGACCACATCGGCGAACCCCGCCGGCGCGCCGACGGCCGCGTGACGCTCGCCGATCCCTGGATCGATCGTGGCCGCCAAGTGATCGCCGTAGCCGGGGCGGCGCCACATCGCCGCCCCGCCGCCGACGTCGTCGGCTTCCCACCCGAACAACGATCCGTAGAACGCCCGCGCCCGGGTCGGATCGGCGGTGTGCAGATCGCTGAAGTTCCACGCACCGGGCGAGTTCACCGCCTGCGCTCCGGCGCGGTATCCCGCCTGCCACAGCCGCAGCCGACCACCGGTGGGGTCGTTGATCTCGGCCCACCGACCGGCGGGCCCGGCGTCCTGGGGCGCACTCGTGATGCTCGCCCCGCCGGCGCGTGCCGCCTCGGTGGCGCGGTCGGCGTCATCGACCGCCACGTAGGTGTTCCACGAGCCCGTCGACACCGGCTCGGGCGCGGCGATGGCGGCGACCGGCCGCCCGTCGAGCTCGGCCTTCAGGTAGTAGCCGGGCGCACCCGGTGGCATGGCGTCGGTGAACGTCCAGCCGAACAGGCCGGCGTAGAACTGCTGCGCCCCGTCGGCGTCGGCCGGCTCGATGTCGATCCAACAGGGAACGCCGCTGGGATAGGTCCGCCTGTCTTCCATGTCGCGGACGGTACCCCCGTGAAGTGGTCAGCCAGTGTCCAGCTTTCCGGCGACCCGGTTCGGGCTCAGCGTCGGCGGTGCGACGCCAGGTAGGACTCCGCCAGCGGGGCGGGCGCGCAGGCCAGCCAGCCGTCGACGATCGCCTCGCTCAGTGCCCGCTTGCCGGCGAGGCGTAGCTCGATCAGCACGGCGGCGTAGCCGTCGAAGTGCGGGATCGTGAAGAAGCCCTTGTGCCCGGCGCCCAGCACCGCCTCCTTCTCGCCCAGGTCGTCGACGCGGACGGCCACGATCGGAGACGCCGGCGGGGTCGTCGTCGCCGAACCGGCGCAGGTCGGCCTTGCTGAACCCGCGCTCCCACGCGAACGTTTTGCCGCCCACCTCCCAGATGCGCCCGCCATGTCGGTCGCCCTCGGTCACGCCCGGGAGATCGAGCGCGATCGCGGCCACGTCATCGAGGGTCGCCACGGCCGCCACGGTACCCGGCGGCGTTCGCCGATGAGTTGGAGCGACAGCGGCGGTCTGCACCGTGGACGACCGGCGTCGACACAGGAGGAACGACATGAGCCTGCCCGCGATCGCGACCCGCGAGGAGTGGCTTCGAGCCCGCAAGGAGCTGCTGGCGAATGAGAAGGAGCAGACGCGACAGCGCGACGCCCTCAACACCGAGCGGCGCAACCTGCCGATGGTGGAGGTCGACAAGGACTACACGTTCGAGGGTCCCGACGGCACCGTGCACCTCCTCGACCTGTTCGAGGGTCGCCGCCAGCTGATCGTGTACCACTTCATGTACGGCCCCGACTGGGAGGCCGGGTGCCCGAGCTGTACCGCCGGAACGGACGAGATCTCCCGGGGCTTCCTCGACCACCTGCACATCCGCGACACCACCTACGCGATGGTGTCGCGGGCGCCCTACGCCAAGCTCGCCGCGTGGGCGGCCGACCACGGCTGGACGATCCCCTGGTACTCGTCGTACGGCACCGACTTCAACATCGACTTCGGCGTGACCATCGACGCCGAGCACGGCGGCGACTCGTACAACTACCGCAGCAAGGACGAGTTCGACGCGATCGATCCCGGCTTCTTCGGTTCGGAGCAGCCGTTCGAGATGCCCGGCCGGAGCTGCTTCCTCGCCGTCGACGGCCGCGTGTACCACACCTACTCGCAGTACGCCCGCGGCGCTCGAGGGCACGGGCGGGTCGTACTACTTCCTCGACCTGACGGCGCTCGGACGTCAGGAGGAGTGGGAGGAGCCGAAGGGCCGCTCCGAGTCCGCCCGGACGGCGAGCCCCGACTTCTCCTCCTAGCCGCCGCGCCCCCACGAACCGATGGGTGCCAACATGACCGTACGGTCCTGTTGGCACCCATCGGTGGCGTGGCCGGGGACGCCGCGACGATCACGCGTCGGCGCCCATCGCCGCCCGGAACGCCGGGAGCTGACGGCGCTGGGCGTCGAGCATCCGCTCGCGGTAGACGGCGTACACGCGGTCGGTGTCGCCGAGGGTGACCCCGGGGACGGTCGGCGAGGCGAACGTCGGCAGCTCGACCCCGCGACCGGCGAGGGCGACCGCCGTGCGGGCGATCAACTCGTGGGTGAGCACCATCGCCAGCACCGTCGACGAGCCGGCCACCGGGCGGCTCCACCCCTCGACGGGGACGATGGCGTCCTCGACCGGCGCGCCCGTGTCGACCAGCGACGTCGGCGACGTCGGCGAGCAGCTGGCCGGACGAGTGCGACGACGGTTGGGCCCGGTTGGCGACCGCTCGACACGGCGACCACGAACAGCCCGCGCACCTTGGCGTATTGGGCCACCTCGATCCCGGCGGCGTTGCGGCCCGAGTGGCTGTAGACGACGAGGCAGTCCCCCTCGTTGAGCGGCTGGTGGGCGAGGAACTTGTCGACGTAGCCCTCGGTGCGCTCGAGCCACAGCAGCTCGCGGACCCCACCGGCGCCGAGCACGTTGTGCCACATCACCCGCGGGTCGGTCAGCGGGTTGAACCCGACGTAGCTGCCGTAGCGGGGGAACGCCTCCTGGCACGGCAGCACGGAGTGGCCCGAGCCGTAGAGGTGCACCAGGCCGCCGCCGGCGAGGGTGTCGGCGAAGCGTCCGGCGACCTCGTCGAGGGCGGCGTCGTTGGTGGCGCCGGCGCGCTCGATCAGGTCGGCGAGGCGGTGGAGGTACTGGTCGGGCATGTGGACTCCTGTGGTGGGTGGGTGGGTGGGTGGCGTGTGGTGGTGGGTGGTGTTTCGCCGGACGGCTGTCCGCGGTCAGGTGGCGCGCAGCGACGACCGGATCTCGTAGCGGTCGCCGCGCATCGTCGACATCGTGAACTCGAACGGTCCACGCTCGTCGCTGGTGACGCGCTCGACGACGAAGACGGCGTCGCCCGGATCGAGTCCGAGCAGCGCGGCGTCGCGGCTCGTCGCGCCGGCGACCCGGTACACCTCCTCGGCGCCCGCCGGGCGGATGCCGTAGCGATCGCGGAGCAGCTGGTACAGCGAACCTTCGCCGAGGTCGGCGGCGCCGAGGCCGTCGACACGATCGAGGCGCAGGTGCGCCGTCTGCACGCCGATCGGGTGGCTGCCGCCCGAACCGCAGGCGCCGCAGGCGCACGACGCGCGTGCCGACCGGCACCTCGAGCGCCGCCGCCACCGGCTCGCCCGCCGCCACGCGGCGCACGTCGAGCACCCGGGTGCTGATCTCCAGCCCGAGCGCGGCCATCTCCTCGCTGAAGCTGGTGAGGGCGCGGGTGCCGGCGACCAGACGCGGCGTGCGCACGAACGTGCCGCGGCCGTGCTCGCGCCGCAGCACCCCCGCGGCCTCGAGGTTCGCCAGGGCGTGACGCACGGTGATCCGGCTGACCCCGAGCATCGACGTCAGCCGGTCCTCGCCGGGGATGCGTGTGCCGGGGTGCCACCCGCCGCCGTCGATCGTGGCCCGGATCGACTGCTCGACCTGGTGCCACAACGGTTCCGGCCGGCGGCGGTCGGGCCGGGCCAGGGTGGCGGTCATGGACCGTGCGACGCCTTCATCGGTCGCCGACCTCCCACCACCGTTCGCCCCGCCGCGCCGCGTGGAGGGCGCCGACCAGCCCGGCCGCCGGACCGAGACGGCCGGCGGTCACCTCGACACCGCGCAGGTGGGGCGGCAGGTGACGGTCGAGCGCCCGCCGCAGCGACGGCTCGAGGGCGGCGACGGCGTCGGCGAGGCCCCCGCTGACGATCACCAGGCCGGGGTCGACCAAGGCCACGGCACCGGCGAGGGCGGTGCCGAGGGCGGTGCCAGCGGCATCGACGGCCGCGCCGGCAACCGCGATCGCCGGCCATCGCCGACCGCACCACGCCGGCGCCGTCGCGCGGCGGGGTCATCGCCGCGCCGGCGGCGTCGAGCACCGGCCCGGCGCTGCGTCGCTCGAGCCAGCCGAGCTGGTCGTCGCCGTCGTCGGCGATGTCGGCGCACGCCCAGCCGAACGAGCACGCCGCGCCACGACTCCCCCGCTGGATGCGCCCGTCGGCGAGCAGGGCCGAACCGATGCCGGTGCCGATGGCGAGCAGCAGCGCATCGCGACGACCGGCCGCCGCTCCTTCGCACGCCTCGCCGAGCAGCGCCAGGTGGGCGTCGTTGGCGACGACCGTGGGCAGCGCCGTCACGGTGTCGGCCACGAACGAGCGCATGTCGACGCCGTCGAGGTAGGCGAGGTTGGGCACCCAGGTGCAGGTCGTGCCGACCACCAGCCCCGGCACGGTGAAGGCGATCGCAGCGAGGGCGCCGAGGTCGGCGGCCCGCCGCGTCACGTCGCCCAGCGCCGCCGCCAGCTCGCCCAGCGTCGACGGTGCCGCAGCGTCGGCGAGGCGCACCACCGTGTCGGCGATCGCCGATCCCCGCCCGGCCGCGAGCGGCGCCGGCGCGCAGGCGAGTCCCGCCGAGGTCGATGCCGACGACCACTCGTCGCAGCCGTCATCGCCGCCGTCCGTTCATCCGCCGAACCCGCTGCGACTGATGCTGCGCACGAAGTAGCGCTGCAGGAAGGCGAACACCAGGAGCGGCGGGATGACCGCCAGCGAGGCGCCGGCCATCACCAGGTTGGTGTTCTTCGCCGCGCCCGTGTAGCTGAGCAAGCGCCCGAGGCTGAGCACGATCGGGTACTGCTCCTCCTGACCGCGCAGCACGGTCAGCGGCCACAGGTAGCTGTTCCAGTGGTACACGAAGGCGAACAGGGCGAGCGCCGCCAGGGCCGGGGCCACGAGCGGGGCGACGATCACCACCAGGATGCGCAGCTCGCTGGCCCCGTCGAGGCGGGCGGCGTCGATGAGCTCGTCGGGCACGCCCTGGATGAACTGGCGCATGAGGAAGATGCCGAAGGCGTTGGCCAGTCCCGGCGCGATCACACCCACGAGGCGTCCGTCGAACCCGAGCTGGGTGACGATGCGGAACAGCGGGATCAGCGTGACGATCGGCGGCAGGAACATCGTCATCATGAGGAGGGCGAACAACAGGTTGCGCCCGCGGAAGCGGTACTTGGCGAACACGTAGCCGGCCATCAGGCTCGTGCAGAGGATGCCGGCGGTGGTGATGGTCGCGATGACCGCCGAGTTGCGCAACGACCGGGGCACGTCGATGACCGCGGTCACCTGGCGGTAGGCGTCGAGCGACGGGTGGCGAGGGAACCACACCGGTGGCGACTGCACCGTCTCCTGGGCGGTCTTCAGGCTGGTGAGCACCATCCACGCGAGCGGGAAGGCCGCCACGACGCAGCACACCAGCACGACCGCGCCGGCGAGCACACGGCGCCAGTTCGGCGACGCGCTCCAGCGCATGGCGCGCCGCGCCAGCAGCGGTCACTGGTGCACCATCTGTCTGCGACGAGCGGCGCCGAGTGAGCGGCCAGCCTCGGCGCGGGCCAGGGCCAGCGGTCACGACTCGACGTCCCGTCGCAGGAGGGCGAACACCAGCCCCACCGCCGCCACCAGCGCCAGCAGCAGCATCACGGCCATCGCCGATCCCAGCCCGCCCTGCGTGCGCTCGATGCCCACCCGGCGGATGTGGAACGTGAGCGTGTTGGTCGAACCCACCGGGCCGCCCTGGGTGATCGCCACCACCGGCTCGAACACCTGCACGGCGTTGATCAGGGCGATGACGACGATGAACAGCATCGTGCGGCGCATCAGCGGGAGCGTGATCCGCCACAACAGCCGCGGCCCGCTCGCCCCGTCGATGGCCGCGGCCTCGTAGACGGTGTCGGGGATCTGCGTCAGCCCCGCCACCACGAGGACGGTGAAGTAGCCGACCTGCTGCCAGACGTTGAGCAGCACGAGCGAGCGCAGTGCCGTGTCCGGCGACGACAGCCACGGCTGGGGCGGGATTCCGAACCACCCGAGGGCCTGGTTCAGCGGCCCTTCCGTCGGCGAGTACAGCTTCGACCACACCAGGGCGACCGCGATCATCGGCACCATGTAGGTCGAAAAGAGGATGCCGCGCAGCAGCGCCGGTGCCACGGACCGCGACGCGGTGGATCAGCAGCCCGAACCCGAGCGACAGCGGCACGATGAGCAGGATCGATCCCACGGCGTAGACCACGGTGTTGCGCATGGCCTGGCGGAAGTCACGGCCGACCGGACCGTCGTCGAACAGCGAGCGGTAGTTGGCCAGCCCGGCGCCGGTCGAGGCGCTGAACGGCGTCTGCGACGACCAGTCGCGGAACGACAGCCAGATCGTCAGGCGCGACCGGCAGCAGCACGAACAGGCCGAGCAGGCCGACGCTCGGGGCGAGGAAGGCGAACGACCATCGCCGGCGCGAGCCCAGGCGGCTACGCCGGGGCGGCGCGACGGCGATGGTCGTCATCGCGGAGGGTGGGTGGGAGACGAGTGGTCGGGTGGGCGGCGGGGGTGGTGGTCAGCCCTGGGCCGCCGACAGGATCGACGCGGCGTCGGACTGGGCGGTCTGCGACGCACCGGCGGCGTCGGTCTGGCCGAACTCCAGCGCCTCGATCTGGGCCTGCAGCGCGTCGGTGAACTCCTGGCCGCCGAGCACGATCGGGAACGGCGTCGCCGACTCGAGCTGGCTGACGTAGCCCTCGAGGAACGGGTCGGCGAGCTGGTCGCCGTGGGCATCGACGTCGGACGAACGGCTGGGCAGGATGCCCATCGACATCAGGATGTCGCCCATCGCCGACGACCCGTTCTCACCGGAATCGGGGCCGTTGAGCCACTGCAGGAAGTCCCACGCCGCGGCCTGCTGGGCATCGTCGGCGGCGGCACTGACCACGGTCATCCACGAGTAGGAGATGCTCGACGACGACTCGCCGCTCGGGCCGACCGGGATCGGTGCGGTGGCGATGTCGGCGAACGCATCACCCATGCCGGTCTTCAACGCCGACTCCCACCAGTTCGCCATGATGATCATCGCCGTGTTCCCGGCGACGAAGTTGTCGAGGTACGGGCCGGTGGTGGTGGCGTCGGAGGTCCCCATCGTGGGATCGGTCACCTTCACCCCGGACACCAGGTTCTCGTAGAGCTGGAACGTCTCGAGCGCCTGAGGCGAGTCGAGGGCGGGCGTGCCGTCGTCGTTGATGAGCGCGCCGCCGTTCGAGGCGAGCAGCGAGGCGAACGGGTGCACCACGCCGGCCGCCCACGAGTTGATCAGCCCGAACCCCTGTTGCGTGATGCGATCGCCGTCCCGCACGGTCAGCGCCTGGGCATCGGCGATCAGCTCGTCCCACGTCGTCGGCGGACCGTCGATGCCGGCGGCCTCGAACAGCCGCTTGTTGTAGTTCAGGGCGTAGAGGTCGATCTCGTTGGGCACGCCGTACAGCGCACCGTCGGAGGTCGCCGCCTTCACCACGCCCGCCGGCCAGTTGGTCGTCACGTCGGTCGACACCGCCTCGGGCGCCGGCGCCACGATGCCGTCCCGCACCAGCTCCGGCAGCCAGAGGTCGTAGATCCCGGCGATCGTCGGCGCGTCGTTGCCGGACTGCGAACGGATCGTCGTCAGCAGGTCGCCGAAGGGCACGGCCTGGATGTCGATCGTGACGTTCGGGTTCGCCGTGCTGTACGCCGCGGCCGCGGCCTCGAGCAGGGCGACGGTCTCGGGTGGCCAGTGGGTGAGGAAGGAGATGCTCACGTCCTCGCCACCGGCGACCGGGGTGGAGGCGGACGTCAGACCTGGTGCCAGCACCGAGGTGCCGGCGGCGAGGAAGGCAGCGGCTGCGACGAGCACCGTGCGACGGCGTACGGACATGTTTCCCCCTGAGGTCGATCCGGTAGGTCGTTAGGAGGTTATAACAACTTGCCGGTCGCTGCCAGATGTCCGATCACGACTCGACGTCGATCCGTTCGAAGGTCACGCGCCGAATCGGTGCTCGTCCCGCGGGCCTCGCCGCGACACGATGGCCCGGTGTCCGTCCGCCCGACGATCCGCGCCGAAGCACCCGACGACATCGACCGCATCGCCGCGGTCGTCGCGAGCGCGTTCGGATCGCCGGTCGAGTCCCGGCTCGTCGCCGCCATCCGGGCATCGGACCGGTTCCTGCCGGCGCTGAGCCTGGTCGCCGACGTGGGCGGCGAGATCGTCGGACACGTGATGGTGAGCCTCGTCGACCTGGTGGCGGCGGACGGGACACGGCTCGTCCACAGCCTGTCGCCGCTCGCAGTCGCGCCGGCGTGGCAGCGCCAAGGGATCGGCTCGGCGTTGGTGCGCGAGGTGATCGCCCGCTGCGCCTCCGCCGGTGTTGGGATGATCGTGCTGGAAGGAGACCCGGCGTACTACGGGCGCTTCGGCTTCGAGCACTCGGTACCGCACGGCGTCGAGATGACGCTGCCCGGCTGGGCGCCCAGCGAGGCGGCCCAGCTCCTCCGACTCGAGGCGTACGACCCGTCACTCCGCGGCGAGGTCCGCTATCCCCCGGCGTTCGACGAGTCGACGTCCGACCGCTGAGCGCGGCGCGCGGTGCGGAGGCGGCTCAGCCGATGTCGAGTCGCACGGCGACCACGTCGCCGAGCTCGAGCCGCTCGGCGCGGCGCACGGCGGCCTTCAGCGGCACGATGTAGCGCTCGTCCTTGGGCCACAGCGCGGTGTACCAACTGGTCCGGCCGATCCGGGCGGTGACCGGGATCATCCCCCAGCCGTAGGTCACGTGGACCGAGATCGCCTCGAGCTCGACGCTCTCGTCCTCGGGCACCGTGACGAAGTACCACGGCGCCGGTCCCCGCCAGAACCAGATCTCGCCGCTGAACTCCAGCTCCACTCGGCGCAGGCTACGCGTCGGGCCGCGTGGTCGAGCGGTGTCACGACCCCCGCCTCTCGGTGAGGTGGATCCGCACCATGTCGCCGGCGCCCTTGCCCAAGCGCCTTCGCAACGCGGCCTTGATCGGCAGCTTGTGCGTGCCGTCGCCGAGGGCCATGAACGATCCCTCGAAGGGGACGTCATCCACCGTGCCGGCGACCTTGACCAGGCCACGCGTGCCGAAGTACTCGGCGCTCCAGTCCGTCACGACGTACGTCCAGCCTCCCGGGGCGCCGCTGTGCACGAGCGGGGCGGTGAACGTCTTGTCGATGGCGGTCACTGGTGCACCATCGTTGTGTGCAAGCGAGCGAGCGCCAGCGAGTGAGCGGCCGCCTGCGGCCTGCGGGCCGGGGAACGCAATGACGGTCACGACGGCTCCACGGCACCTGGAAACCGCTTGCTCCCCATCAACGGGCCGAGGGCGGCGGTCTACCGTGTGACCGTGCCTGCGCAGCCGGAGCTGATCTATGACGCGATCCGCGACGCCGGGGGTCGGGTGACGGTCAGCACGCGGGCGGTGGTCGAGGCGCTGCTCGACGGCGATCGCCACCTCACCGCCGAGGACATCATCGCCGAGACCGAGCGGCGCACACCGGGCATCGCCGAGTCGACGATCTACCGGGTGCTGCAGCGCCTGGACGAGCTCGGCGTCGTCGAGCACGTCCACTCGGGACACCACGCCACCTTCTACCACCTGCGCAACCTCGGTCACGCCCACCTCGTGTGCACCGCCTGCGGGGCGATCATCGACGTTCCCGACCGCGTCCTGTCGACGGTGTCGACAGCGGTCGCACGCGACTACGGCTTCGCTGTCGACCTGCACCACACCGCGCTCAACGGCCGTTGCGCCGAGTGCCGCAGCCGCTGACCGACCCGTCGCGGGGGTGCCGCCGGTCACCGCCGCCATCTGGTCACTCTGCGTCTCATCGGCCGGATCTGGTCACCGTGGTTCTCGATATCGAGAACGTGGGTGACCAGATTGCCGGTCGTCAGCGCGACGACCCGACCAGCTCGTGCGCCAGGCACGGTGGGACCGTACGGTCCTGCGACCGACCCGTCGTCGGATTTCCGGGCGGGCGATCGGTCAGTAGATCGTCTGGCGGAGCCGCTCCGGGTATGCCGCGTCGTAGGCCGCACCGTCGAACGCGCCCGACGTGATCAACTCGTTGATCTGTCCGACGCTCGGCAGGTCGTCGGACGTGCGGTACCGATCCGGATCCCAGAGGTTGGAGCGCATCAGTGCCTTCGGGCACTGCGTGTAGACGGAGGTGGTCGTGACGACGACCACGCACGTCGGCCGCTTGCCCTGCCACTCGTGGGCGGCGAGCAGCTCGGCGTCGGTGGACAGGACGGCGGTTCCGTTGACGCGCAGCGTCACGCCCGACGCCGGGGATGAGGAACAGCAGCCCGATACGGGGATCGACGACGAGGTTGCGCAGCGTGTCGAGACGGTTGTTGCCGCGCCGGTCGGGCAGGTGCAGCGTGCGCTCGTCGACGACGCGCACGAAGCCGGCGGGGTCGCCACGCGGCGAGCAGTCGAGTCCACCCGGCCCGCACGACGCCACCACGACGAAGGGCGACGCCTCGATGTAGGCGCGGTGGAGCGCCGTGACGTGGTCGACCTCCTTGGGGAGGGACGACGCGACCGGCGTGTCGTACAGCTCCTCCAACTCGTCGACGGTGCGAACGATCGCCACGCGACGAAACGATACGGCACGGGCCCACGACCCCCGTCGGCCGATTGCCCGGCGCCGTTCGGCCCGGTCGACGAGGCCGGTCGACGACCCCCGACTCCTATCATCGGTCGCCATGCACGTGCTGGTGTTGGGTGCCGGGTTCGGTGGACTCGAACTGTCGACGACGTTGTCCGAGAAGATGGGCGACGACGTCGAGGTGACGCTGATCGACCAGGGCGAGGGCTTCGTCTTCGGGTTCTCGAAGCTCGACGTCATGTTCGGTCGCCGCGGCGCCGACACCGTCGTGCACGCGTACCGCGACACCGTCAAGCCGGGGGTGCGCTTCGTGCGCACGACCATCCGTTCGATCGACCCCGAGGCGCGCTCGGTCGAGACCGACGATGGATCCTTCGCCGGCGACGTGATGGTGGTCGCCCTCGGCGCCGACCTCGACCCGGCGGCGACCCCCGGCCTGGTCGAGTGCGGCCACGAGTTCTACACGGTCGCCGGGGCGTTCGCCGCCGGCGACGTGCTCGAGGCCTTCGACGGCGGGCGCGTGGTCGTCGGGGTCACGTCGACGCCGTTCAAGTGCCCGCCGGCGCCGAGCGAGACGGCGTTGCTGATGCACGACTTCCTGACCGAACGCGGCATGCGCCAGCGGTCGGAGATCGCCCTGGTCATGCCCTTGCCGGTCCCGATCCCACCCTCGCCGGACGCCTCGAAGGTCATCCTCGCCGCGTTCGCCGACCGCGGCATCGAGTGGCACCCGAACCGCTTGGTGCGCGAGCTCGATCCCGCGGCCAAGGTCGCCCGCTTCGAGGACGGTGGGGAGATGGCGTTCGACCTGTTCCTCGGGGTGCCCAAGCACCGGGCGCCCGACGTGGTGGCCGAGTCGGGGATGTGCGTCGACGGATGGATCCCGGTCGATCCCGTCACCCTGGCAACCCGGTGGCCGGGTGTCTACGCCGTCGGCGACGTCACCAGCGTCGGCACGCCCAAGGCCGGCGTGTTCGCCGAGGGCCAGGCGGCGGTCGTCGCCGCCGAGATCACCTCGTCGGTCCGCGGCGGCGCCGCGGCGGGCTACGACGGGCACGGTGTGTGCTACGTCGAGTTCGGCAGCCAGGGTGTCGCCACCGTCGACGTCACCTTCGTCGCCGGTGAGGCGCCGTTCGGCTTCATCGCCGGACCGTCGGTCGAGCTCACCGCCGACAAGGCTCGCTTCCGTACCACGCGGGTCGCCCGCTGGTTCGCCCGCGACTGGTGAGCCCACCCCGGCGGGCCGTGCGTCTCGAACGGCGATCTGGTCACTGTGGGTCTCGATGTCGAGAGTGTGGGTGACCAGATCCACCGATCGTGGAAAGTTGGGACCGATGCCTCTGGCGATCGATGCCGCCCGATGCGACGATGATCGTGTGAACGAGCAGCCTCACACCTGTCCGTATTGCGACTTGAGGTTCGAGTACCACGAAGAGGTCAAGGATCACGTGCTGCGCGACCACGGCGACCACGCCGGGGTCGCGGCATCCGTCGAGGTCCACGAGCTCCCGCACGCCTGAACGTCGACATTGCACCGGTGCGGGCGGGTGATCGGACTCAGTCGGCGGGTCGGCCGCGGATGTCGGCACAGGCTAGGCACGCCGCGGCCGGGATCACGCCGACCCGCGTGAGCTGGTAGAACGTCCAACAGCCGGCGCAGAACCCGATCGCCGCCTCGAGCGTGGCGAAGGTGACGAGCACGACCAGCAGCCCGGACACCACGACGCCCTGGTCGAACACCACACCGGCTGCGGCCGCGGACAGCGTGAGCACCAGCCCGACCGCTTGGGCGAAGCGCTTGGGCGGGCCGGGCACCAGCTTGGGCACGCCGAGCCGCGGCGCCACGGCCGCCGTGGCCAGGCGGGCGAGCGGGCTGAGCGTGGGGCCGGCGAGCACCCGAGCCAGGAAGCCGAGTGCCAGCGGGATCGTCAACCAGTACCAACCGGTCACGAGCGTCACCAGACCGACGAGGGTCACGCCGGCGGCGACGACACGCGCCGCCTTCTCGTTGACGACGGCGGGGAATGCGAACGTCGTCGTGATCGTTCGACGCGGAGACGCACCCATAATCCTGACTCTATCAGTCGGGATTAGCGGCCATCCCGGACGACCTCGTAGGTGACGAAGAGGAGGCCGTCACCGACGGTGCGGCTGTCGACGAGCCGGATCGGCCTCGGGTGGCTGCTCGCGCCGAAGAGGCGTTCGCCGGCGCCGAGCACGACCGGGAAGACGAACAGCCGGATCTCGTTCACGAGGTCGTGGTCGAGCAGCGTGCGGCCGAGCTGGTAGCTGGCGTAGACGACGATGTCGCCGTCGATGTCCCGCTTGAGCCTCGAGGCCGCGTCGACCACGTCGCCGCTCAGGACCGTCCCGTTGATCCAGAATGTGTCGTCGACGGTCGACGACACGACGTACTTGGGGAGGCTGTTCAAGCGATCGGCCCACTCCCCGCTGCGGGATGTCCAGCGCGACCCGAAGTACTCGTCGCTCCGGCGCCCCAACAGCAGGGCGTCCGTACCCAACGCCTCGTCGTGCATCACCTTGGCCCACGCCTCGATGTCGGCTCCGCCGTACCGGCCGAACCAGCCACCGAGCGTGAAATCCTCTGCCCCGTCGGGGTCCTGCACCACTTCATCGAGCGACGTGTTCGTGCTGACGACGATCTTGCCCATCTTCGGTTCTCCTCGTGGTTGTCCGTTGCCGACGATGCAGACACCGGCGCGAACGCGAATCTGGGCGCGCCCACACCGACGCGGGTTCGTGACACGGGATCGGCCCGACGCGCAGGGCGAATCAGCGGGGCGATCGCGAGCGATCGGCGTCCGGGCGCGGAAGCCCTACCTACCATGAGCGAGATGTCTCATCGGTTCGACGAGCCAACCGACCCTGACATCCGAGCTGAGCGGGGCGACCGGCCGGCGCTGAGCGACCAGCCGGCACCGGATGACGTGGCCGTCTGGTGGCTCGACCTCGGCCGCGAGCTCGACGTCGACGGGGGGCATCGGAGGCGCTCGGCGGCCGCCACCCGATCGCGTCGTTCGCTCGCCCTGGCGGTCGTCGCCCACCACCTCGGGGTCGAACCGCGTTCGCTGCGGATCGACCGGACCTGTCAGCGATGCGGCCATCCGACCCACGGCAAGCCGCAGATCGTCGGTGGCCACGACGTGTCGTTCAGCGTGGCGAGCCGCGAGCGGCGCGCGGTCGTCGCAATCGCCGGCGCGCAGATGGCGATCGGTGTCGACCTCGAACGCCTCGACCCCGCGGGCGCGGCCGCGCTGTACGAGGTTGCTCTGACCCCCGCCGAGCGAGGTGTGGTCGCGGCCAACGACGTCATCGCGATCACTCGGCTGTGGTGTCGCAAGGAAGCGCTGCTGAAGGCCGCCGGCGGGGGTCTGGTGGGCCGGGCGCCCGACACGCTGGACGTGCGCGCGGCGGTCGTCGAAGGGTGGTCGGTGCGAGACCTGGATGCCGGGCCGGGGTGGGTGGCGGCGTTGGCGGGTGCACAGCCGCTCGGCCGCACGCGCACCGGGGTATGGGCGTGATAGCGCCGGAGCAACCGGACGGCCACTCGCCGGGCTAGTCAACCGTACGCGGGGCAGGCCCGACCGCTCGCGCCACCCTCACGCTGCGCTAACCCGGCGAATCGACGTGATTTCGGTTGCGCCCCAAAATCCCGTTCGCTACCGTCACCGAGGGGACTCGAGCCGCCGCGAAGGGGAACCATGAACGCGAGGGGTGGGTGGAACGGTCAGCCGGCTCCGCCCTCCGGGATCGACGAATACGTCTTCCCGATGTCGTTCGCGCAGCAGCGACTGTGGTTCCTCGACGCGGTCGCGCCGGGTAACCCGTTCTACAACATCCCCCTCCGGATCCCCTTGCGCGGTCGCATCGACCGGGGGGCGGTCGAACGCGCCCTCAACGCGATCATCGGGCGGCATGAGGCACTGCGGACGACGTTCGACGTCATCGACGGCGAGCCGTCGCAGGTCGTGAGGTCGTCGCGGACGATCGAGCTCGCCCACCGGCGCGTCGACCATCTGCTCGCCGGCGACGTCGCCGACGCTGTCGAGTCACTGGCGACGGCCGAAGCCCGCACGCCGTTCGACCTGCGGACCGGCCCCCTGATCCGAGCGACGCTGGTCACCCGCAGCGCCCACGATCACGAGCTGCTCCTCACCATCCACCACATCGTCGCCGATGGATGGTCGGTCGGCATCCTCTGCCGTGAGCTGTCCGAACTGTACGTCGCCGAGGTGAGCGGCCGACCGGCTCGGCTTCCCGAGCTCGCGGTGCAGTACGCCGACTTCACCATGTGGCAGCGCGAACAGCTACGCGGTGATCGCCTCGACGAACTGCTGCACTACTGGCGCACGCAGCTCGACAGCCTGCCCGTGCTCGAGATGCCGACCGACCGACCGCGCCCACGCGTACTCGACTACACCGGCGCCTACATCCCGGTCGAGCTCTCCGCTGACCTCGCAGCCCAGGTCCGTGCGTTCGCGCAGCGCGAGCGCGCCACCCCCTTCATGGCGCTGATGGCCGCCTTCGCCTCACTCCTCGGCCGGTACACCGCACAGGACGACATCGTCGTCGGTACGCCGATCGCCAACCGGAACATCGCCGACACCGAGCAGATCATCGGGTTCTTCGTGAACTCGCTCGTCGTGCGGTGCGACCTGCGCGACGAGCCGACCTTCCGCGAGGTGCTGCAGCGGGTGCGCCGCACGTGTCTCGACGCCTACGCCCACCAGGACCTTCCGTTCGAGCGGCTCGTGGAAGATCTCAAGCCCGAGCGCGACCTCGCCCGGAATCCCCTGTTCCAGGCCACGTTCCAGCTCGTGAACACCCCTTCCGCCGGCGCTGGGGGCCAGGGTGCGCCCCCGACCGTGCAACGCGGGTCGGCCATCTTCGACCTGGCGTTCACGATCGTCGATTCGCCCGGACCGCTGCGCGGGATGATCGAGTTCAGCACCCAGCTGTTCGACAACGCGACGATCGCCCGCTTGGCGGCCCACTATCGGCTGCTCCTGAGCGCCGTCGTCGCCGACCCCGATGTGCGACTTGCCGACATCGGGTTCCTCACCCGGCCCGAACGAGATCTCCTCGTGGCCCAACGCATCCCGTCACCGCCTCGCATCGACGCCCTCACCGATGCGGTGTCGGCATCGGTGCGGTCGGCGCCCGAGTCGATCGCCGTCGTCGCCGACGACGGACGACTCGACTTCCGCCAGCTCGACGCGCGGGCAGGCGCAGTCGCACACCGACTCCGCGAGCTCGGGGTTCGGTCGGGTGATCTGGTCGCACTGCTCGCCGACGGCTCGTCCTGGCTCCCGGCAGCGATGCTCGGGGTACACCGCCTCGGCGCGGCGTACCTCCCGCTCGACCCGCTCCAGCCCCGCGAACGGCTCGATTTCATGCTCGCCGACGCCGGACCGACGGCGATCATCGCTGGAGCGACCGACATGTTGCCGACCGCCGGCCCGCCGGTCGTCCGACTCGACGAGCTCGACGAGCTCGACGGCAGCGTCGACGCGCCGATCGCCCCCACCGGCAGCGGCGCCGATCCGGCGTATGTGCTGTACACGTCCGGCTCCTCGGGCGTTCCCAAGGGCGTCGTCATCCCGCGGTCGGCGCTCGAGAACCACATGGCGTGGATGTTGTCCGAGTTCGAGTTCGGGCCCCACGACCGGGTGCTGCAACGCACGACACCGATCTTCGACGCGTCGGTGTGGGAGTTCTGGGCTCCGATGATGGCCGGAGCACAGCTGGTGCTGCTCGGCGCCGCCGCCAAGCGCGACCCGGCCGAGATCGCGGCGGCCGTACGGCACCACCGGATCACGGTGCTGCAGGTCGTGCCCGGCCTGCTGCATACCCTGCTCGACGAGCCTGACTTCCTGGCCGCCGACACGCTGCGCGTCGTCTTCAGCGGTGGCGAAGCGCTCCCCGACGAGCTCCGCGACCACTTCGGGGCGATGTTCGACGTACCGCTCGTCAACCTCTACGGGCCGACCGAGGCAACCATCGACGCCACGTTCCACCGGTGCCGCCCGGCGTCGGGGCGAAGCGTCCCGATCGGCCGACCGATCGCTGGCACCGGCGCAGTCGTGCTCGACCGATCCGGGCGGCCGACGCCGATAGGCGTGCCCGGTCGGCTGCACCTGAGCGGCGAGGGGTTGGCGCTCGGCTACCTCGGCCAGCCGCGGCTCACGGCCGAGCGCTTCGTCCCCGACGAGTTCGGTGACGTCCCCGGTGCTCGCCTGTACGACACCGGGGACCTCGTTCGGTTCCGGACCGACGGTGACCTCGAGTACCTCGGCCGCAGCGACTTGCAGGTCAAGGTGCGGGGGTTCCGCATCGAGCTCGCCGAGATCGAGCGAGCGGTCGAGGCGTGCTCGGGCGTCCGCCGCACGGCAGCCGTCGTGCACGCCGACCAGATCGTCGCGTACGTCGCACCGGAGCCGGCTGCCGGATCGGCGAGCGACGACGTCGACGAGGCCGAACAGGAGGCACTCGACCGGTGGGAGGACATCTACGAGCAGATCTACGGGCAGCTCTCCGGGACGCCGACCGGCGATGAAGCCGACCGACTCGACCGCGATGATGTCGATCCCGACGACCTCGACGCGATCGGATGGGTCAGTAGCTTCACCGGCCGCTACATCGACCGGGCCGCGATGGCGGCATGGCGCGACCAGACCGTCGAGCGCATCCTCGCGCTCCAGCCGCGTCCGCGTGCTCGAGATCGGGTGCGGCACCGGCATGATCCTGAGCCGCGTCGCACCCGAGACCGACCGCTACGTCGGGATCGACTTCTCAGCGCCCGCGCTCCGGTACGTCGAGGAGCACGTCGTGCGCGGCTCGATGCCCTCGGTCGAGCTGCTCCAACGGCCCGCCCACGCCCTCGACGACCTCCACGGCGAGGACTTCGACGTCGTGGTCCTCAACTCGGTCGTGCAGTACTTCCCGTCGGCGCGCTACCTCGAACAGGTCCTCGACGACGCGATCCGGTGCCTGCGCCCGGGCGGTGCGCTGTTCGTCGGCGACGTGCGTTCGCTCCCCCTGCTCCCAGCGTTCCACGCCGCGGTCGAGACGGCGAGATCCGAGGGTTCCGAACCGGTCGACGAGCTGCGGCGGCGGATCGACGATGCCGTGAGCAAGGAGGAGGAGCTCGTCCTGTCTCCGGAATTCTTCATCGACATCGCCGAGCGCTACGCACCGGCGCGGTGCGAGGTGCTCCTCAAGCGCAACGGGCATGTCACCGAGATGAGCGCCTACCGCTTCGATGCGGTGATCCGCCTCGGCCGCCGGAACCGGCGAGCCGCCGACGGTGATCGGGCTCGACTGGCGACGCCACCAGCTCGACGCCGATCGGCTCGCGGCGTCGGTCGTCGACGCTGCCGCGGACGTCGTGATCGTCTCGGGGATCCCCGACGGGCTGGTGAACGGTCCGCTGGAGGCGTTCACCGCTGGCCACGAACCGGCGGGCGGCGTCGGCGACGCGCCCGACGACGTCGCGCTCGGCGACATCGCGGCGGCGGGCGGCACGCGAACTCACCTTGCGGCCGTCGATCGGTGACGTACCCGGCCGTCTCGATGCGCTGTTCTGCCGCCCGGGCATCGAGCCGCCGGGCGTGCGGGCCGAGGACGCCGACCGTCGGCGCCACGGTCGAACGAACCCGAACGCGGCTCGCTGGCGGCGACGTTGATCCCGCGTGTCCGCTCGGAGCTGGAACGGCGGTTGCCCGAGTACATGATGCCCGCACGCTTCGTCGTCATGCCCGAGCTCCCGACGCTCCCGAGCGGCAAGATCGACCGCACCGCGCTCGCCGACCCCGAGCCTCCACCGCAGCGCCCGGGTCACCCCGTTCGTCGAGCCGATCGACCGGCTCGAGGAGCTGCTCGTCGAGGTGTGGCAGGCGGTGACCGGTGTCGACGCCGTCGGCACGCACGACGACTTCTTCGGCGAGCTCGGCGGGCACTCGCTCCTCGCCGCCCGCCTCGCCGCCCGCCTGCGCAGCGTGCTCGACACCGACGTCCCACTCCAGCTCGTCTTCGACGCGCCGACGATCGTGGCGATGGCGTCGGCGCTGCGCGCGTCGAGCCGACTCGGCGTCGACATCGGTGGTGCGGCCGAGATCGACGCCGCCGGCGGCAGCGACGCACCTGGCACCGGCGTCGACCGCGAGCGGGAAGTCGAGCATGTCCGCGGTTGATCAGCTCGCCCGCACGTCCGGGGCGTCCAACGGTGCCATCGCCGCGCCGACCGGCCGGACGAGCTCCCGCTGTCGTTCGCCCAGCAACGCCTGTGGTTCCTCGACCGGCTCGCTCCCGCCAACCCGTTCTATGTCGAGACGTCGGCGTTCCGGCTCCGTGGCGCCATCCATCCGCGGGCGCTCGAGATGAGTCTCGGTGCCGTCGCCGATCGTCACGAGATCCTCCGGACGAGCTTCCCCAGCGTCGACGGCAGACCGCTCCAGCGGATCGCGCCCTCGACCCGAGTGCCGCTCGAGCTCGTCGATCTCGCCGTCGTCGCGCCGGCCCGCCGCGACGACGAGCTCGATCGGATCGTCCTCGAACGGGCGACGACGCCGTTCGACCTGACCACGCTGCCCTCTGCTGCGGGCGACCCTCGTGCGGCTCGCCCGCCACGACCACGTCCTCGTGCTCGCGATGCACCACATCATCACCGATGGCTGGTCGATGCAGGTATTCGGTCGCGAGCTGTCCATCCTGTACCGGTGCCTGGTCACGGGCGAGCGGGTGGAGCTCCCCGAGTTGCCCATCCAGTACGCGGACTACGCCATCTGGCAACGCTCCGACGAGCGGTCGGCCGCCGTCGAGCGGCAGCTCGGCTACTGGCAGGAGCACCTCGCTGGGCTGTCGATCGTCGAACTGCCGACCGATCACCCCCGCCCGGCCACGTTCTCGTACCGCGGCGGCGACGAGCGCTTCGTCATTCCGGCCGGCGTGTGCGCCCGGCTGACCGAGTTCGCCCGTGGCGAGCGCGTCACGACGTTCATGGTCGGCTTCGCCGTGTGGGCGAGTCTGCTCGCCCGCTACGCCGACCAGACCGACATCGTGGTGGGAGTTCCGATCGCCGGTCGCGACCGACCCGAGCTCGAGCACCTGGTGGGCTGCTTCCTCAACAACCTCGTCGTGCGCGTCGACCTCGCCGACGACCCCACGTTCCGCGAGCTGGTCGCCCGGACCCGCGACGTGGTCGTCGCGGCGTTCGCCCACCAGGACGTTCCGTTCGAACGTCTCGTCGAGGAGCTCCAGCCCGTACGCGACCTCGCCCGGCACCCATTGTTCCAGGTGATGTTCCAGTACTTCGACACCGACGGCGCCACGGGCGGACCGCACGAACATGTCGCCGTGCGACGCACGACGGCGATCCTCGATCTGTTCCTGCACCTGTGGGACGACGGCGGCGCGATTCGCGGGAAGATCGAGTACTGCAGCGACCTCTTCGACCCGGCCACCGTGCGGGCGCATGGCGCACCAGTACGTCGTCCTCACGCGGGCTGCGATCGATGCGCCGGACACGCCCGTGTCGCGGCTGCCGATCGTCACCAGCGCTGATCGCGCCGAGCTCGCCGAGCTCGCCGTCGGACCCGATCTCGTCGTCGACGGGCCGCTCACCCTCGCCGACCTCTGGGATCGCCAGGTTGCTCGCACGCGGAACTCGATTGCGCTCGTCGAGGGCGACCGTCGCTGGACCTACGGCGAGCTCGACGCCCACGCCCGCGAGATCGGCGACCGGATGCTCGCCGGCAGGCTTCTCACCCGGATCGGTGGTGGGCGTGTGCCTCGAGCGATCCGTCGACGCGATCGCCAGCCAGCTTGCGATCGTCACGCTCGGCGGGGCCTGGGTCGCGCTCGACCCGGGCTACTCCGCAGCGGGTCCTCGACCACATCCTGGGCGACAGCGGCGCATCGATGGTGGTCACCGCGTCACGGCATGCCGACCGGATCGCCGGCACGACCACCGTCATCCACGTCGACGCGCCGGGGCGGGTCGAGCCGCGCCGCCGCGATCCGTGCGATGCGGCCGCACGCCCACGACATCGCATGCCTCATCTACACATCGGGTTCGACCGGGCAGCCCGAAGGGCGTCATGGTCGAGCATCGTGGCATCCACAACCGGCTGGCCTGGATGTGGGAGGCGTTCCCGTTCGAGGCGGGCGAGGTGCTCGCGCTGAAGACGGCGCCGAGCTTCGTCGACAGCATCTGGGAAACGTTCGGGCCGCTGCTGGCTGGCGTTCCTGCCGTGGTGCTGACCGACGACACGGCGCGACGATCCACGCACCCTCGTCGACGCCCTCGCCCACCACGGTGTCACCCGGCTGCTGGTCGTGCCGTCGCTGCTGCGGGCACTGCTCGACAGCGGTCGCGAGATCGGCCTCGAACTCCCCCAGCTCGAGCGCTGGTTCACGAGCGGCGAGGTCCTCACGCCCGCTCTCGTCGAGCGGTTCGGCGAGTTCCTGCCTGGCCGCGAGCTGGTCAACCTCTACGGATCATCCGAGATCGCCGGCGACGTGACCGCCGGCATCGTCGCACCGGGGTCCGGCTGGGTCACCATCGGGCGCCCGATCGCGAACACCCGCATCCACATCCTCGACGAGCGCGGGGTGCCCGTACCGTTCGGGGTGCCCGGCCGGATCTTCGCCGGCGGCGCGAACGTCGCGCGCGGCTACCACCGCCGACCGGCGCTCACCGCGGCGTCGTTCGTTCCCGACCCGTTCTCGCGCCTGCCCGGGGCACGCATGTACGACACGGGCGACCGAGGACGTTGGCGCCGCGACGGTACGATCGAGTTCCTCGGTCGGCGCGACGACCAGGTCAAGGTCCGAGGGGTCCGCGTCGAGCTCGGACAAGTCGAGTGCGCCCTCCTCGATCATCCTGGCGTCTCTCAGGCGGCCGTGCTGTGGACCGATGCGGCGGCCGACGGCGGCCACCTCGTCGCGTTCGTGCGGAGCGACGCTGACGTCGCCGAGTTGCGGGCCCACGCCCGCCGGCATCTCGCCGAGCAGATGGTGCCGGCCACGTTCGTGCTCGTCGAGTCGCTTCCCCTGACGCCGAACGGCAAGATCGACCGTTCGGCGCTCGCCGCCGCTGAGCGCTCCGGCCGTCTCCGGCCGTGCGTACGTGGCACCGTCGACCGAGGCGCAGCAGCAGATGGCCGAGGTGTGGGCCGACCTGCTCGATGTCGAGCGCGTGGGTGTCGAGGACGATTTCTTCGACATCGGCGGCCACTCGCTGCTGGCGACGCGGCTCGTATCGCTCGTGCGGGGACGATTCGGCGTCGAGATGCCGCTCACGATGGTCTTCGAGCGACCCGAGCTGGGCGAGATGGCAGCTGGGCTCGAGGAGTTGATCATGACCGAGATCGCATCGATGAGCGACGACGACGTGCATCGCGAGCTCCGGTCGTGACGAGCGAGGTCACGCCACCACCGCCGGCGGGCGAGGCGATCCCGGCGGCCGAGGCATCCGCACCGGGCGCCGATCGGCGGGAGCTGCTGCGCCGTCGGCTCTCGCGCCCGCCCGCCGCGGCGCACGTCGGGCAGTGCGATCACGCCGCGAACGGCGTCGACCCCGGCCGAACTGTCCTACGCCCAGCAACGGCTCTGGTTCCTCCAGCAACTCGTGCCCGAGAGCCCGTTCTACACCGAGAGCTCTGCGATCCACTTCCGATCGGCGATCGATCCCGATGTGCTCGAGACGACGCTGAACGAGATCGTGCGGCGCCACGAGGTGCTCCGCACGTCCTTCCACGAGGTCGGCGGCGACGTGTTCCAGACCGCCGTCCCCGAGGTGCACGTCGAGCTCCCAGTTGTCGATCTCTCGGGTCTCGATGCCCACGCTCGCGCCAGCGAGACCCGTCGACTCGCCCTCGAGTCCTCGCGCCACGCCTTCGATCTCTCGCGCCCGCCGCTCCTGCGCGCCTCGCTGCTGCGCCTGGGTCCCCACGAGTGGGTCTTCCTCCTGGCCATCCACCACATCGTCTGTGACGGCTGGTCGACGTCGGTGTTCTCCCGCGAGCTCTCGGCCATCTACGCGGCGATCTCGACCGGCCGCCCCAACCCGCTGCCTCCGCTTCCGATCCAGTACGCGGACTACGCGGCGTGGCAGCGGTCATGGCTGGCCGAGCGGATGGAGTCGCAGATCGGGTACTGGCGTGAGCAGCTCGCCGACCTTTCCGCCCTCGACATGCCCACCGATCGCCCACGGCCGGCGACGTTCAGCTACGCCGGCGCACATCACCGGTTCGTGGTGCCACCGGCAGTCGCGTCGGCGCTGAAGCGCCGCTCGCAACAGCGCGGCGTCACGCTATTCATGACCCTCCTCGCCGGGTTGACCGTCCTGCTGCACCGCTACTGCAACCAGGATGACGTGGTGGTCGGCTGCCCGATCGCGAACCGAACCCGACGCGAGCTGGAGGACCTGATCGGCTTCTTCGTCAACACCCTCGTGCTGCGTGTCGATGCGTCGGGCGGCCCCACCTTCGATGAGCTCATCGAGCGTGTGCGCGCGCACCGCGGTCGACGCGTACGCGCATCAGGACGTCCCGTTCGAGAAGGTGGTCGAGGAGCTCCACCCGCGGCGCGACCTCAGTCGCAACCCGCTGTTCCAGACGATCTTCCAGGTCCGCAGCGATCCGGCGGCGACGGGGGCCTCGGGGGCGGGAACCTTCACCGAGCTCGACGTGGAGCGGTCGGCCGTCAAGTTCGACCTACGACTCGACATGCTCGACGGTCCCGACGGACTCCGCGGGGTCATCGAGTACAGCACCGATCTGTTCGATCACGATCGGATCGAGCGGATGGTCGAGCACCTGCTCGCCGTGCTCGCAGCGATGGCGCGCGACCCCGGCTCGCGCATCGATGACGTGCCGCTCGTGACGACGACCGAGGCGCGGTCGCTGGCCCGGTGGGGCGCGTGACCGAGCGCGCGACGAGCGATGACACGATCGCACGGCTTTTCCACGCCCAGGCGGACCGATCGCCGGACGCGATCGCCCTGGTCGCGGGCGACGAACAGCTCACGTACCGCGAGCTCCGACGGCGGTCGATGGCCCTCGCGAGGATGGTCCGCCGCGAGCACGGAATCGAGCCGGGGGCGATCGTCGGTGTCGCGTCCACCAGATCGATCGAGGCGGTCGTGGCGATCCTGGCGATCCTCGAATGCGGCACCGCGTACATGCCGGTCGACCCGACCGACCCCACCGAACGCCTCCAGCTCATGCTCGATCGCGCCGGTTCGACGCTCGTCGTGGCCTCGGCCGACGACGACATCGATCGGCTCCGAACGCTGCCTATCGCCATCGCCGACGCCAGGGCTGCCGCGTGGACCGCCGACGACGACACTGCTCCGCCTCCCGGATCCGCCGACCGGTCCGGACGACCTCGCGTACGTGATGTTCACGTCGGGCTCGACCGGCGAACCCAAAGGTGTGATGGTCCCGCACCGGGCGGTGGTGCGTCTCGTCCGGGACGCCGACTACATCGACCTAGGCCCGAGCGAGACGATGCTCCTGCTCGCCCCGCTCACGTTCGACGTCGACCACGCTCGAGCTGTGGGGACCACTGCTCAACGGCGGCCGGCTGGTCATCGCGCCGGACGGCCCGCTCGATCCAGCGGAGCTGCACGCCGTACTCCAGCGGCACGCCGTGACGACGCTCTGGCTGACCTCGGGCCTTTTCCACTTCGTCGCCGAGCGAGATCTCGACGCCGCTGACCACCGTTCGCCAACTGCTGTCGGGCGGCGACGTCATCAGCCCCACCGCCGTGGCGCGCGTGCACGACCACAATCCTGGATGCCGCTTCGTCAACGGCTACGGACCGACCGAGAACACCACCTTCACCTGCTGCCACCAGGTCGACGCGGCGAGCGACCGCGAGGGCGCGATCCCGATCGGCCGACCGATCAACGGCACCAACGTCGTCGTGGTCGACGATCGTCTCCACCCGACACCGGTGGGGGTACCCGGCGAGCTGTGCATCGGCGGCGCCGGACTGTCGTGGGGCTACCTCGGCGACGCGCGCACCACCGCCGAGCGCTTCGTGCCCAACCCGTACGCGACCGAACCCGGAGGTCGCATGTACCGCAGCGGCGACCTCGTCCAGTGGGCGTCGAATGGCGTGCTCCAGTTCCTCGGCCGCCGCGACCGCCAGCTCAAGGTCCGCGGCTTCCGGGTCGAGCCGGGCGAGATCGAGGCCGTCGCTCGCGGACCACGCCGACGTCGCGGCGGCCGTGGTCGTCGCTCACCAAGCCGACGAGGGGCGCCGGCTCGCCGCGTACATCGTTCCGGCCTCGGGTTGCGGCGACATCGGGTCCGACGCCGGGTCGGACCTGCTCGCGAACTGGCGCGAGCTCTACGACGACCTGTACCGCGCGCTCGGCGGCCGGCAACGCCCGCCAAGACTTCCGTGGCTGGAACAGCAGCATCACCGGCGACCCGATTCCTCTCGTCGAGATGGAGGCCTGGCTCGACGCGACCGTCGAACCGATCCTGGCTCTCCGCCCACGCCGCGTCCTCGAGATCGGCGCCGGCACGGGCCTGCTGCTGTTCCGAATCGCCCCCGAAGTCGACCGCTACGTCGCGACCGATCTCTCCGGCACGGTCGTCGCGCGCGTGCGCAGGGAGATCGAGTCCGCGGGCCTCGGCGCGGCCGTCGCGCTGCATCACCGCCCCGCCCATGATCTCGGTGGCATCGACGGACCGTTCGACGCGGTCGTCCTGAACTCTGTGGTGCAGTACTTCCCTTCGGCCGACTACGCCCGCGACGTGCTGGCCAAGGCCCTCGACCGCCTCGCCCCAGGCGGTTGCCTGTTCGTCGGCGACGTCCGCAGTCTTCGGCATCTCGAGACACTGCACGTCGAGGTCGCGCTCTGCGAACGCCGACGACCAGACGCCGGCGACCGACGTCTTCGCCACCGCCCTGCGACGGGTCGGCGAGGAGCGGGAGCTCGCACTCGATCCACGCTTCTTCGAGGAGGTTGCGGCCGCTCACGCGCCCACGACGCGGATGGTGGCGACCTGGAAGGCTGGCGACGTCGACAACGAGCTGTTCCGCTATCGGTACGACGTGGTGTTCACCGTGGGTGACGACGCGCCGCCCGAAGGCCGGGACGTCACCGTGGTGGACTGGCTCGGCGACGAGCTGTCGATGGACGCACTGGCGGCCATGACGCACAGCACGGTCGGCGAGATCCACGTGCGCGACGTACCGAACGATCGGGTCATCGCCCAGACGCGCGCCGTCGAACTGCTGCGCGATGCCGGGCCCGAGGTGCGGGTCGGCGACATCCGCTCGGCGTGCGACGACACCGCCAGACCGAACGTGCGCCACGGCGACTTGATCGCGATCGCCGAGGCGAGCGGTCGCGGCGTCGTGCTCCGGCCTTCGGCCTCGGCTGGCGCGCACACCATGGACGTCACGTTCGGATCGGCACGTGGAGCAGCACCGACGCCGATGCCCGCGTCCGGCGAGCGGCGGAGGGGCGCGGCCCGGTCGCGAACGATCCGCGGCACGCGTCGATGGCATCCGAGCTGGTGCCCCGGCTCCGCGAGTATCTCTGCGGGCGTCTCCCGGACTACATGGTGCCGTCGTCGTTCGTTCTGATCGACGAGATCCCGCTCACCCCGAACGGCAAGGTGCGCCGCGATGCCCTACCGCGGCACGACGCCGATCGCGCGGCCGTCGTGGAGGAGTTCATCGCACCCCGCGACGAGGTCGAATCGGCGTTGTGCGACATCTGGGCGGCGGTCATCGGCGTCGATGCCGTCGGCGTCAACGACAACTTCTTCGAGCTGGGCGGCGACTCGATCCAGTGCATCCAGATCATCGCCCGGGCTCGCAGCGCCGGACTCTCGTTCAAGGCCAAGGAGCTGTTCGAGCACCAGACCGTCGGCGAGCTCGCGCCGTACGTGACGAGGCCCACCGAGATCGTCGCCGAGCAGGGGGCGATGACCGGCACCACCCGCTGCTCCCGGCGCAGCTCTGGTTCCTCGAGCACGGCGCGCCGGGTCTCGACCACTTCAACCAGTCGGTGATGCTCGAGCTCCCCGAACGGCATCGATCCCGGCGCTCTGGCGGCAGCGATCGATGCCGTCGTCGCGCACCACGACGCGCTGCGTCTCCGGTTCGAGCCCACCGTCGACGGCTGGCTGGCGGCGTTCACGGCGGGCCGGGTCGACCTCGAGCGTCACGACGGCACCGCCGTCGCGCCGGCACAACGGGCGGCGTTCGTCGAGGCGTGGGCGGGCTCGATCGAGGGCGGGCTCGACATCGGAGGCGGGCGGTGCGTGCGGGCCGCGCTCCTCGACGCTCGGCGCCGGCCGGCCGGCACGGCTGCTCCTGGCCGTGCATCACCTCGTGGTCGACGGCGTGTCGTGGCGAATCCTGCTGGAGGACCTGTGGCTCGCGTACTCGCAGCTCGTCGGCGGGGGCACCGTCGTGCTCCCGACAAGACCAGCTCGGTGCGGGACTGGGCCCAGCACCTCCTCGAGCACGCGGCGGCGCCAGCGACGCTCGACGAACTCGAATGGTGGAACGAACAGGCCGACGCGGACACTGTCGCCATCCCCGTCCGCGACAGCGGCAGCAACCGTGTCCGCGACGTCGACGTCGTGGAGGCCGATCTCGACCCACCGACCACGCGAGCGGTGCTCACGACCGTGCCGGGCGTCATCGGCGGCCACGTCGACGACGTGCTCGTCGCGGCGCTCGTCCGGACGGTGACCCGGTGGTGCGGGCGCGACACGATCAGCATCGACGTCGAGGCCCACGGCCGCGAGGAGCTTGCACCGCACCTCGACGTGTCGAGGACCGTCGGATGGCTGACGGCGATCTCGCCGGCGCGTTGCACCGTGCAGCACGACGAGACGTTCGCCGAATCGGCGCGGTCGATCGGCGCCAGGCTCGCCACCCGCCCTCATCGTGGGATCGGATACGGCGTCCTGCGCTACCTCTCGCCTGATCCGGGCGTTCGGGCCCAGCTCGCTGCGCTCCCGCCGCGGCCGATCAGCTTCAACTACCTCGGCCAGTTCGGCGGCCATGGCGACGCAGCGGGCGACGGCGCGATCCGCGCCGCGCCCGAACCGGCGGGACCGATGCGTCACCCCGACGGCGCGCGCGCCCACCTCATCGAGGTCGACGCCAGCGTCGTCGGCGAGCGGCTCGACGTTCCGGTGGAGCTACAGCCGCGAGCTCCACGACGCGTTCCCGGATCCGCGACCTGGCCGACGATCTGTGCACCGAACTGCGTCGAGCCGTCGCCGACCTCGACGGCGCGGCGCCGGAACGGGCTCGTTTCCCGGCCGCCGGCGTCGCCCAACGCGACCTCGACGCGGTGTTCGCGCGGCTGAACCACCCATCGAACGGGGAGGGCGGCTGACGTGTCGGTGACCGTTCGCGACGTCTACGACCTGACCCCGCTCCAGCAGGGCATGCTGTTCCACGCCCTGCTCGAACCGGAATCGCAGCTGTACGTCGAGCAGATCACGGTCCCGTTCGCCGGTGCCGTCGCCTGGCCGGCGTTCCGGCGTGCCTGGCAGGACGTCGCCGATCATCATGATGCGCTGCGCACCTCGTTCCACTGGAGCGGCATCGCGACGCCCGTGCAGGTGGTGCACGCCGACGCGCAGATGAGCGTGGACGCGATCGACCTCCTCGACGCATCCGGCCGACCGGGTCCAAGGCGGCTCGCCGACGTGCAGCTCGCGGACCGAACCCGGGGGTTCGACCTCGAGCGACCGCCGTTGTTCCGCGTCGCGCTGGTCCGCAGCGCACCGGGCGACCTCGCCCTCGTCCTCAGCTTCCACCACATGATCCTCGACGGTTGGAGCCTCCAGCTGGTGCTGCGCGGACTTCGGCACGGCGTACCGCCAACGGGCCCGCGGGGAGGTACCCCGGCTGCCTCCGGCGGGGCGTTACCGCGACTACCTCCTCTGGCTCCGGTCGCAGGACCTCGATGCAGCCGAACGGCACTGGCGCGAGGCGCTCCGAGGTGCGGGCGGTCCGACCCCGCTCTGGTCGGAGGGCACGACCACCACCGAGGCGTTCGCCGATCACGAAGCGGTCGTCTCCCTCGCCGCCACCGAGGCCGCCGAGCGCGCCGCCGCCCAGAGCAGGGTGACGCTCAACACCGTGGCGCAGGCCGCGTGGGCGCTCACGCTCGGTCTCTCCACCGCGTCCGACGATGTCACGTTCGGGATCACCGTGTCGGGCCGACCCGGCGAGCTCGACGACGTCGAGCAGATGGTCGGGTTGTTCATCAACACCATCCCGCTCCGGGTGCGCATCGACGCCGACGCCGGCGTGGCGGAATGGTTGCGATACGTGCAGCGGCTGATGGTCGAGGCGCGGCAGTTCGAGTACTCGCCGCTCGTCGACGTGCATCGCTGGGGCGGGCTCCCCGCCGGCACGCCGCTGTTCGATTCGATCGTCGCGTTCGAGAACTACCCGATCGCGGTGGCCCGCAACGGCGACGCGGCCGCACCGGCGACGTTCGCCGAGCGTACGAACTACCCGCTGAGTGCCGTGATCGTGCCCGGGGAGCGACTCAGGCTCCGCGTGCTGTTCGACGAGCGCCACCTGCACCGCTCGGCCGTCGAGCGGTTGGCCGAGCGCTACGAGATGATGCTCGTCGCGCTGGGCGGCGAACCCCACCGCCTCCTCCGCGAGCTCCCCACGCTCACGCCTACCGACGCCGCCGTCATCGACGGGTGGCATTCGCCTCCCCGACGCCTCGCCCCAGCGAACGGTCCACGAGAACTTCGAGCGCTCGGCAGCGGCCCACGCCAGCGACATCGCCCTGGAGTTCGGCGACCGTACCTGGACCTATCGCGAGCTCGACGCGGCGGCCGAAGCACTCGCCCAACGGCTCGTCGATGCCGGCGTCGACGTCGACGACCGGGTCGGCGTGTTCGCCGAGCGCTCGCCCGAGTTCGTGATCGCCCTGCTCGCCACGCTGAAGGCCGGCGGCGGTCTACGTACCCCTCGACCCGAGCAATCCGGCATCGCGACTGCGGGCGATCCTCGGCGACACCGGCGCGTCGCTGCATCCTCGCGCCGGCCGAGCACGACCCCGTCATCGACGACCTCGGGGTGCATGTGCTCACGGTGTCGGCAGAGGGCCAGGCCAGCCCGCGGCCCCGACGAATGCCGCCCGTACGTCGCGGCCCGAACGACGCGGCCTACGTCATGTACACGTCGGGCTCCACTGGCGAACCCAAAGGCACCGTCGTGCCGCACCGGGCGATCAATCGGCTCGTACTCGGCGCCGACTACCTGCAGATCCGGCCCGACGACCGGATCGTCCACCTGTCGAACTGCTCGTTCGACGCCGCCACCTTCGAGATCTGGGGTGCGTTGCTCAACGGCGCTCGGCTGGTCGGGGTCGATGACGACACCGCGCTGCGGCCCGACCGGTTCGCACGATTCCTCGCCGAGCGATCGATCACGGTCGCATTCGTCACGACCGCGCTACTCAACCGGATCGCCGCCGAGCGCCCGACGGCCTTTGCCACCGTCGACGTCGTGCTGTTCGGCGGCGAGGCGGTCGATCCGAAGTGGGTGCGGCGGATCCTCGATGCCGGCGCGCCGCGGCCGGCTGCTCCACGTGTACGGACCGACCGAGACCACGACGTTCGCGACGTGGCACGAAGTCGACCGCGTCGCCGACGACGCCGTCACGGTTCCGATCGGGCGGGCGATCGCGAACACCTCCGTCCAGGTGCTCGACCGGCGCATGCGCCCGACGCCCATCGGCGCCGTCGGCGAGTTGTATGTCGGGGGCATCGGCGTGGCGCACGGCTACCTGGGCCGACCAGGCGTCACGGCCGAACGATTCGTCCCCGATCCCGCCGGGACAGGTGACCGGCTGTACCGCACCGGCGATCGCGTGCGCGCCACGCCGGCCGGGATCGAGTTCGTCGGTCGCGTCGACGAGCAGATCAAGCTGCGGGGATTCCGGATCGAGCCCGGCGAGATCGAGCGGGTGGTGATGTCCCACCCCCGTGTCGCGGCCTGCGCGGTGGTGGTCCGCGCCGCCCACGACGGTGACCGCGACCTGGTGGCCTACGTCGCACCCGACCCGGCCGACGACCACCCCGACCCCGCGCCCGATCTGGCCCACGACGTCGCCGCGCTGCTCCGGCGTGAGCTCCCGCGCTACATGCGGCCGTCGTCGATCACCGTCCTGACGTCGCTGCCCCTCAACAGCAACGGCAAGATCGATCGCCGAGCGCTGCCCGAACCCGCCCGCGCCGTAGCCGACGAGCAGCGTGACCGGGCCGAACCGGCGACGCCGACGCAGCGCCACATCGCCGCCGTCTGGTGCGAGGTGCTCGGCGCGACTGCAGTCGGCATTCACGACGACTTCTTCGAGCTCGGGGGCCACTCGCTACGCGCCACCCAGGTGCTGTCGCGCATCCAGCGCGACCTGCATGCCGACGTCGCCTTGCGCGAGGTCTTCGACCATCCGACGATCGAATCGCTCGCGGCGCTGATCGACAGTCGGGCCGATACGCCGCCGAACACCGACCGAATCGCAACCGTGCGGCGCGATGCGCGTCGGCGCAACAGCCAGGTCGAGGGAAACGGGGCCGAGTGATGCGGTTGCTCGCGATCGAGTTCAACCACGATCCCACGTCGTCGGGCCGGAGTGCGCTCAACGTCCGCCGCAACTCGACCGAGTTCGTCACCGTTCCGGAATGGCAGCAGGGGCAGTTCGAGCCGTCGCGCGTCGTGTACGCGATCGGTGCCACCCTCGACGAGGTCATCACGATCCGCGTGCGGCTCTCGAGCCCCGAGCACGCAGGGCGGTCGGCCGAGGTGCGGGCCCGACCTAGCCCCGCGCCGATCAACCTGCTCGCGGCCGGCCATGCCCTGGCTGGGCGGGCTCGACCAGGTGTCGCTGCGGTCCCTCTGGGACCACCACGCCGGGGCACTCGGCTCGGTCCGCGCTCGCGCCGTCGACTTCGGGCCGGACGGCGAGGCGCCGTTCGTCGACTTCGAGCTCGCCAACCCGCCGTTCCAGCACCGTGGCGTCGGCGTGTACCTGGTCAGTTGGGACTGGCAGTACCGGGACGACCCGACCGATGCGTGGCACCCGATGACGACCACTTCGCACCGGGTGTACGGGCTGCTCGACGTACCGACCGAGCCCTGGCTGCAGCTGCCGTACGACGATCGCAACACCCAGCTGCCGTGGACCGACGTGCTCGACTGGGCGTGCGCCTGGGCACCGGGACTGCACGACACCGCATCGGTCGCCGTCGCGGTCACCTGGAGCGTGTACGCGCTCGGGACGCGCGCCATCTCGTACAGCTGCAACTTCGGAGCGCCTCCCAACTACTCGTTCATGGCGTTCGACTGCACGGCGTTCCTCGAGCGGCTCGCCGGACTGCCGGGCAACGGCCGCAACGTCAACTGCTCCGACTGCGCCACGATCGTGTCGTCCTTCGCGAACGCCCTCGGGTGCGATCTCTGGCAGTCGCAGATGTTCGATGCACTCCAGCCGTTCCCGGTCAACCCGGCGCAGCTGATCGGCCAGCGGTCGTTCCGGCCGGTGTGCGGGGCGGGGGTGTTCAACTACCACGAGGTGGCCTGGACCGGCGACTGCGACGTCGACGACCTCGTGTACGACGCCTGCCTCGCCGGCCGGCTGCCCGGCACGATCCAGCCCATCGTGCCCGCCAGCATGCAGTTCGGGCGTGTCGGGCAGCAACGGTACCGCCAGCTCCTGGCGACGGCCGCTGGGCAATTGCTCTGCCGCCCCCAGCCCCAGAACCGGGAGCGCCGGTTCGTCATCTGAACGATCATCCCACGAAGCTGAGGAGTCACGTCATGGTCTCACCACGGGCCGCACGCATGAAGGCAGCCATCGGCCGCGACGGGTTCCCGACCGCCGACGTCGGCGGTGACCGGCTGTTCGTCTGGAACTACCGCGTCCGCGAGCCCGACGTGGACGAGTGGCACATGGTGTCGACCCGACGCGCGACCCTCCCGAACGGGATCTGCGTCGGCCGTACGACGTGGCAGCGGCCGGGCGGGTCAGCCGACGATCTCCTCCTCATCGAGTCGTACGAGTGCCCGCGGCGCGAGGTCGCCCACGACACGCTGCTCGAGCTCCTGGCGACGTTCCAGATTCCACGCGACTTCGTGCCGGATGTGGACGCGCCGGCGGGCTTGCAGCTCGTCGACGCCGACGGCACGAACGCGCTCGGTGGCCGTGGGGAACCTGGTGCTCCGGGTTTCGAGCGGCGGGTCCGCGCCGGTCCCGGCGCGCCTGATCTCGCGGCAGGTCGTGGGGCGGGTCGCTCTTCGGCCCGCGGCCGGCCCGACGCCCGGGGCCACGACCGGCGCTCGACGGGCGGCGGGAGTGCGGCGCCGCAAGCGTCTGGCGGTCGGTGACTCGATGCCCGTCGAGCCGGGCCGCAAGCTGCGCCAGCGCGGGGTCGACGCGACCGAACCGGACCGCTACCTGAAGCTCTTCACTCGCGGTGGTCACATCCGTGCCGAGGGCGACAGACTGATCTTCGTGGCCGAGGATCCCGGTGACGCCGAGATCGAGCTCTACTCGCTTGCCGATCACGACGAGAGCGACGTGGAATGCGTCCGCCTCGACCTCGCCGTCGACGCGCTCGTGACCCGTCCCTGGTTCACCGTCGACCGCCGACGAACCGCGCCCGAGGTGGAGTTGGTCGCGTTCCCGTTCGCGGGCGGCTCGGCGTCGGTGTTCCGCGCTTGGCCGGCATGGCTGCCGCCGACCGTCGAGCTCCGGGCGGCGCTGCTACCCGGGCGCGAGCGGCGGGTCTCCGATCCGCCCCACGACCGGATCGCCACGCTCGTCAGTGAGTTCGCCGAGGTGCTTCCCGAGTTCGTCGACCCGCCGTTCGTGCTCTTCGGCCACAGCATGGGCGCGACCGTCGCCTACGAGCTGACCCGGGAGATGGTGGCGCGCTGGTCTCGTGCCGCCGGCGGGGTTGATCGTGTCGGGTCAGCGTGCTCCCGACGTGATCGATCCGCATCCGCACATCCACGGGCTCCCCGACGCGGAGTTCGTCGCGGCGGTTCGCGAGCTCGGAGGGACCCCGCCGGAGGTCTTCGGGCACCCCGAGTTGGTCGACCTCGTCCTGCCGGCGCTCCGCGCCGACTTCACCGCGGTGGAGACGTACGAATGGGCGCCAGGTCCCCCGATCGACATCCCGCTGGTGGCGTTCGCCGGTGAGCACGACGAAGTCGTCGACCCGGCCGCCGTCGCGGGATGGACCCGGCATTCGACCGCGTCGGCCGAGGTCGTGACGTTCCCGGGCGGCCACTTCTTCCTGACCGACCGCCCGGATGAGGTCGCTCGACGGGCCGGCGACGAAGCACTGCGTCTGGCCGGCGCTCAGCCCCCGGCCTGACCCGCCGCCGCCAACTGGGCCATCGCGACGAGCGACCAGCCGACCTGTGCCACCGTGGCCGGGTCGCTGGAGCTGTCGTGGAGCTGACCGGTGATCGCCGTGACGTAGTCGGCGAACAGTTTGGCACCCTGCTCGCGCGACGACTTCCAGCTCACCTCCAGCTGATGCGCATAGTCGGCGACGGCCGCGTTGTACTTGGCGACAGCGTCGTCGACGACCGAGCGGACCGCGTCGGAGTACGCCTGGTGGGCGCGCAGGAAGTCGGCGACGTCGGTGGACTGCGCCGCGGCGCCGAGCGCGTCGAGCACCGGGCCGGGCACCGTGGCGGCCTCCCGCTCGCCGATCGCCTGCAGGCGCGACCCGAGCTGGCGCCCGGCGGCCTCGACATCTGCGCTCAGCTCGGACGCGGCGTCGAGGGCGGCCATGATGTAGACGCTTTCGGGGCGCCCGTCCGACACGACTGAAGGCGGCACGCTCGGTCCGTCGGCCCGCTTCGCCGCCGCGACCGTCGTCGCCGGCCCCGTCTTCTTGGCGGCCGCTTTCTTGGCGATCGTCTTCTTGGCGATCGTCTTCTTGGCGGCCGTCGTCGTGGCGGCCGTCTTCGCGGCCGCCGTCTTCCTGGCCGCCGTCTTCCTGGCCGCCGTCTTCGTGGCGGCGGACTTCTTAGGTGTCGCCGCTGCGGCCGGACCCGACGCCGCGGCGACAGGGGTGGGTACGTCGCTCATATGTTCTCCTCGATCGATCGGGCGGTGATGGTCACGAGTTGGTCGCCGTCGGCCAACCCGCGGGCAGCGGGATGTCGTCGTTGTCGACCCCGGCCCCGAAAGGCTCGAGATCGTCGGTCTCGCCGGCGACGCCAGCGAACGGCGACATGGTCGCCGCGCCTGCGACGTCGCCGTTGCCACGAGTCGTCCAGATCTGCTGCTGCAGCCGGGCGGCATGGGCGAGCGCGCGCTGAAGCTGGTCGAGCACGTCGTCCTCACGCTGCACCCACACGTACTGCCCTCCGAGAGAGGAGTGGCTGGCCGGGAGATCACGGGCGTGGAGCACCAGGTCGCCCGGCACCTCGATGAAGGCCGACAGGCCCGGATCGACGTAGAAGCGAACGTGGCCGGGTTCGGCCGCGTCGCCCGGAAAGCCGACGAACAGCACCGTCGACGGAGGGCTGGTCGGGTCGTCCACCAGCCGCGAGACGAAGTCCGGCTGGCCCGCCGCCCCATGGGACTCGGCACGGTCCCCGCCCTCGGCGCCACCGGCTTGAGCCGCGAAGCCCCGCTCTTGCTGCCAGATGCCCCACACCTTGGCCAGGTAGGCCTCCACGGCCGCGTCGTACTCGGCAAGGCCGGGTCGGGTGCCCCCGTCGAGCCCGGCGATCGCGCCGAGCTGCTGCAACGCCTGCAGGCGCGCGATGAGCGCCTGACCGGTCACGGCCCACCGCTGGAGCACGGTCGGGAGGTCGAGCGAGATCTGGCCGTCGTCCCCGCTCCGGTCGCCGACGGTGCGACCTGTCGTGCTCAAGTGCACCACCTCCCGCGTCGACGTCGACGCTTCGACCATTGTGGCCCAGGGCCCGCGGACGTGCAACCGACTTCGGTCGCTCGCCGTCGGTGGCATCGCGTCAGGAACCTGACTAGCGTCGGCCACCGATGACGGATCGCGAAGACGACACCGTGTACGAGGTCGTCGTCAACCATGAGGAGCAGTACTCGATCTGGCCGGCCGATCGCGAAGTACCGCACGGCTGGCGGACGATCGGAACCCGAGGCACCAAGTCCGAGTGCCTCGACCACATCGAAGTGGTCTGGACCGACATGCGGCCGCTCAGCGCTCGCACGCGGAGCGACGAAGGGAACTGACCGAGGGAACTAGGGTCGGACGGGTGGCTGCGCTCCCGCGCTCGGAACGGCTGACCACAGTCGCCGAGCATTGGCCGATGCCCGGCGCGACGATGCTCGGCGACGTCCACCCCGCGGACCGCTTCGAGGTCGGCGTCGTGCTCCGTCGACGACCCGACGGTCCTGCCCTCCCCGACATCGACGACCTCGGCCGGCAGCCCGTCCGCCAGCGACACCACCTCACGTCGGAGGAGTTCGAGGCGCAGTACGGCGCCAGCCCCGCCGACGTCGCCACAGTGACCGAGTTCGGTCGTGACCACGGGTTGGAGACGGTCGGTGTCGACCTCGTCCGTCGCACGGTCACGCTCGCCGGGATCGCAGCGCGGTGTTCCCAGGCGTTCGGCGTGAACCTTCGGCGCTACTCGTTCGGCGAGGACGTCTTCCGCGGGCACGACGCGCCGATCGCCCTGCCAGCCCGAATCGCCGATGTCGTCGTGGGGGTCGTCGGCCTCGACGAACGGCCGATGGCAACCCGGGTACCGACCTCGCACCCCGGCACATTCGACGTCGCCCAGGTGGTGGACGCGCGCCAGCGCGCCGCACTCGCGGCCGGCCGGCTGGGAACGCAGCTGGCGGCGCTCCAGCAGCGGTCGAACACCGAGCTCCGCCAGCACCCAGCGGTCGCCGCGGTCGGCGAGCAGGTCGGTCGATCGTTGCGGGCCGCCGCGTCACGCGACCCGGTTGGGCAGCTGCGCGAGGCGATGACCCTCGGCACCGCGGTGCACGAGGCATCGACCGCGGCGTCCGAGACGGCCCGCACGTACGCGGGCGCCGCCGCCGATGCGGTGGCGGCTGCCGAGAAGCGAGCGACGCTCGCGGTGCTCGACGCGCTCGGCGTCAAGACCCCCCCGCAGGTCGCCGAGCTCTACGATTTCCCCGCTGACAGCGACGGCACCGGCGAGTGCGTCGCGATCATCGAGCTCGGTGGCGGCTACGACCGCGCCACCCTCGAGCAGTACTTCGAGTTCCTCGACGTCCCCGTGCCGGACGTCCGCGACGTCGCCGTCGCCGGCGGCGCCAACCGACCGGGGATCAGCGAACCGGTCGACGGCGAGGTCTGCCTCGACATCGAAGTGGTCGGCGGGGCCGCACCCGGCGCGCGAATCGTGTGCTACTTCGGGCAGACCACCGGCCAGGGGTTCGTCCAAACGGTCCATAGCCGCGATCCACGATCGGGTGAACCGACCGTCGGTGATCTCGGTGAGCTGGGACCTCTCGGAGGGCTTCTGGATGGCGACGCCGGGCATGGTCGACCTGATGGAGGACGTGCTCGTCGACGCCGCCCTGCTCGGGATCACGGTGGTGTGCTCGGCCGGCGACTACGGGACCGCGACGACGTTCCACGACGGTGAGGCCTGGGTCGACTATCCGGCATCGAGCCCGCACGTCATCGCGTGCGGGGGCACGACCTTGGCCTCGCTCGGTACTTCGATCGTCGCCGAGACGGTGTGGAACACGTCGGCCGGGCATGGGCCAGACCACCGGCGGCGGCATCAGCCGGCTGTTTCCGGTGCCGTCGTGGCAGGAGCACGTCGCGCTCCCGCGGTCGCTCAACGCCGGCGCATCGCCGGGGCGAGGCGTTCCCGATGTCGCGGCCAACGCCGATCCACGCACCGGCTACCTCGTGCAGGTGACCGGCGCCGGCACCAGGATCATCTGTGGTACCAGCTCGGCGGCGCCGCTGTGGGCCGCATTGATCGCTCGGATCAACCAGCGGTTGGGCACCCGGGTCGGATACATCAACCCGTTGCTCTACGCCGCCGGTTCAACGGGGGCGTTCCGGGACGTGGTCGCCGGCGACAACACCTTCTACTACGGCTACACCGGGGCGTTCTTCCCGGGGTACCGGGCGACGAGTGGCTGGGATGCGGTGACCGGGTGGGGCGCTGCCACACGGCAGCCGCCTGAGCGACGTGCTCGGCGGCCCGTAGCCGCGCCCAGCAAACGGCCGGCGGCGGGGGACGTGGGATCGTGTCAGGACTGCCGCTGGAGGTAGAGCAAGACGTTCTCGAGCAGGGTTGGCCGATCGTTGCTGAAGGTCGCCGTCGACAGGTCCGCCGGCGGGCCGCTCGACGCCGGTAAGACCCCGAACGACGCGCCGATCACCCCGCCGATGTCGCCGAAGATGTCGCCGAACTGCGAGGGCACGAAGCCGGCGGCGAAGGCCTGGGCGACCAACGTGGGCCCGACCTCGAACCCGCGTTGGTGGAACGTGCCGTCAGGTCCGGTGATGACGGTCGGCGGTGCCGAGCCGGTGGCGTCGCTCGCGTGGAAGGACACGATCGCGCCGGGACCACCCGGCAGGTCGGCCAGCGACTGAAGGCCGGCGACGTCGCCGACCTCGAGGTCGACGACCTTGCCGGACACTTCGTACGCCGGGAACGCGGTCAGGTTCAGCGTCGTCGTGCCCGGGCTGGCCGCACGCAGCTGGGTGGGGGCCGAGGAGAACTGGTCGCGGCTGACGGTGACGATGTAGGTCGTACCGGCGTCGAGGCCGGCGGCGTGGTACTCGCCGTTCGATGTCGTCGTTACCGGTAACGGCACGGCACCCGTGCCGACGCTGCGGGTGAACACGATCACTGCGCCGACGAGGCCGGCACCGCCCGTCGTCAGCACCTGGCCGGTGACCACGAGGTTGGTCTTTCGAGTGAACGACGCCAGCACGACGGGGAACGAGTTCGCGGCGAACGCCACGTCGCGACTCCGGCGGATCGAACGTCGCCCCCGGCTTCAGCGGCGTGATGCGATACCGACTGGCGCGATCGAGCCCGTTCACGGAGTAGGCGCCCGCTCCGTCGGTGGCGGTCGCCGCCGGCAAGGGACCGCTGCCCGAGGTGCGCTCGACGTGGATCGCAACGGCAGGATCCGGTGCGCCGCCGAGCGTGGCGATTCGCCCGGACGCGCCGAACGTGGAGGAGCCGCCCGTGAACTCGCTGCTCACGTCGGCGCGCACCTCCACCGCCGACGGGGTGAACCCCACGCCGGCCTTCGTGGCCGCGGCGCTGTACGACCCCCCGACCTGGAACCCGACTTGTCGCCAACCGCCGTTGGCGTCGGTGACCACGGACGGCGGGACGGCACCGTCGAGCCGTCCGGCCACGCGCGGAACGAGATCTGCACGCCGGGGATGCCGGGCGGCTTGCCCGCCCCGAGGGTCACCTCGGCGACCCGCACCACTCCACTGGCGGCGAAGGTGGCGACCGTCCCTTCGAAGCGCAGGGACGCATGGGGTCGCGGTCAGCGTCGCCCGCGCCGGTGAGAACGTGACGCCTGCGGACGACGCCGCGGCGGCATAGGACACGCCCTCCACGAACCCGGTCTGGGCGAAACGCCCGACCTTGTCGGTACGCACGCCCGCCGGCACCCCGCGCCGCGACAACGGCGACGACTTGCCGCTCAGGTCGAACGAGACTCCGACGTTGGCCGCCGGACGACCGTTGACCAGCACCACTCCGCTTGCCTGGAACGTCGCCATTCCACACCTCCGTGACTGCCGGTGCGGAGTGTACGACGGGGGCGTGGCCGAGGATTCCGGCCGCGGCGAGTCAGCTCACGCGGAGCTGTCGCCGCGGCCCGTCGATGCGTTCGGCGAGGCCGACGCGTGGGTTCGTCGCGGCTGGTCAGCTGGCGCCAGCGGCGTCGGTGGGCGCGTCACCGGACGCCGGCGCAGCCGACGTCTCGGCGGACTCCGCCTTCTCGACGTCGGCAGCCACGGCGTCGACCTCGGCGACCGCCTCCTCGCTGGGGGTCAGCACGTGGAGCTCGCCGCCGAGCTCGGTGAGCTTGTCCGACACCGCCGCCGCCTGGCTGTCCAGCACCAACGCTGCGACGGCGGCCTTGCCGTCCTGCAGCGCACCGGTGATCTCGTCGTGCTCGGCGCTGTCGATCCCGAGGTCCTTGTGGTGCAGAGCCCCGAGCGCACCACCGGCGAGCGCCCCGACGATCAGCGCCGGCCCGGTGAACGCGGCGAGCACCACACCGATGCCGGCGCCCTTGCCCCAGCTGCGCTTGCCCAGCTTCTGGGTCTTGACCTTGCCGTCCTCACCGAGCGCCAGGACGCCGATCGCGTTCAGCTTCACGTCGTCGTCGAGCTTGTCCCAATCCTTGAGCGCCTGGGCGGCGGTGTCCGCCGCCGCTTCGTCCGAAAAAATAGCCACAACGACTTGCTTGCTCATCTTGCTTGTCCTCTGATCTTGTTGTCGGGTCCCCCGCAGCATGGCCAGCGGATGGCGCCCTCGTCAAGGGTCGGCGCGATCCGCTGCGCGGTGCGGGATCGCCGATTGCGTCGTCGGCCGCACCTAGTGTTTCGGCCGATGACTGCGGTCGCGGCCGTCCTCGCCCTCGTCGCTGCGGCGGCCTTCGCGCTCGCGGCGACGCTGTGGCAGCGCGCCTCGATGGATGCGGGTGTCGGGCCCGGAGACACCAGCGGACTCGTCGGGCTGTTGACCAACGGCGTGTGGCTGCTCGGTCTCGCCGCGCAGGGACTCGGCGTCGCACTGCAGGCCGCGGCGCTCGACCGAGGCCGGGTGGCGATCATCCAGCCGTTGCTCGTGACCTCCGTGGTGTGGGCGCTGCCACTCGGATACCTGCTGACCCACCAGATCATCACTCACCGTCACATCGCCGGCGCGTCGATCATCGTCGTCGGCCTCGCCGTGTTCGCGGTGGTCGGTGACCCGGCGGGCGGCATCGACAACGCGCCGACATCGGACTGGATCGCCGCGCTGGTGGTGATCCTCGCGGTGTGCATCGCGCTCCTGCTCGTGGGCGGGCGCGGCGGCTTGGAGACCAAGGCCGCGGTGTTCGGGGCGATCGCGGGCACGCTGTACGGGCTCTCGGCGGTGTTGATGAAGCCGGTGGTGGAGACGTGGCACTCCGACGGGGTCGGCGACCTGCTCGCTGGCTGGCAGCTGTGGGTCATGGCCGGCGCCGGGCTCGTCGGGTTCTACTTCCAGCAGGTGTCGCTCGCGACCGGCAAGTTGGTGACGTCGGTGGCGACCGTCTCGGTCGTCAACCCCGTCGTCAGTGTTCTGCTCGGCGCGCTCGTCCTGCAGGAACGACTCGACAAGAACCCGGAGTGGCACGCCGTCGCGGCGATCGCCGCCCTCGCCGTGGCGCTGCTCGGCGCGGTCATCATCGCCTCGGCATCGGAGCCCGAGCCGGACCGCGTCCAGCTCGCCGTGGCCTGACCTCGCGCCACCGCATCAGGCCGGTCGCCGTACCGTTCAGAGAAGCCAGGTTCTCAGGGCGTCCAGGACCGTTCAGCGTCCGGCCAGAGAAGCGGGCTGCCCGGCACCGCACGAGTGGTTCGACGCCCCGCTCGGTCACAACGGAGAGCGTCTGCACGAGTGGATGTTCGCCACCCGATTCGGATTCTGGCGCTCGATGGTTGGCGAGTCCGGTGGCACCTCGGGTGTCGACGACTCGTTCGCCGAGTGCCACGGCCTCGGCATGGTGCCGAGACCATGGGCCGCGGAACGTTCAGCCCCAGGACCGGCCCGTGGACCGATGTCGGCACCGACGACGAGTGGCGCGGCTGGTGGGGGCCGCACCCGCCGTTCCGCACGCCGGTGTTCGTGCTCACGTACCATTCGCGCCCGCCGATCGAGATGGAGGGCGGCACCGTGTTCCATTTCGTCGACGCCCGACCGCAGGACGCGCTCGACCTCGCCCAGGAGGCGGCCGGCGACCTCGACGTGCGCATCGGCGGTGGCCCGACCGTCGTCCGTGACTGAATCCCTCGTGCGGAGCGTCGCCTTCCAGCTGGTCGACGACGGCGTGCTCGACCCGACGCTCACCGTCGATCAGTGGGTGCCGACGCTCCTCCCCAACGCCGACCGGGTGACCGTGCAGATGGTCATCGACAACGAGACCGGCTGGAGCGACTACGGCCCGGTCGAACCCGACCCCGTCGTCACCGACTTCGAGCGGGCGTGGACGCTGCGCGAGGCGGTGGAGCTGCGGGCCGCGGAGATGACCGCGCTCGCCGAGCCAGGCACACGCACCAACGACGGCCTCGCCAACGAGATGGTGCTCGGCCTGATCGTGGAAGAGGTCGGCGGCCGACCGCTGGCCGAACTCGTTCGTGAGATGGTGGCCGAGCCGGCCGGGCTCGCCGACACCGGCGTTGCTCGACGGGACTGGCGTCGTTCCGGCCGGCTATCGCCACGGGGTGTTCGCCTACAACGGGACACCGACGGACACCTCGGGGTTCGCGCCCACGTCGTTCGTGACGTGGAACCTGGCGACGCACTCGGTGGTGTCGACGCCGACCGACCTGCTCGATCTGCTCGACGTCTGGTCGACAGGTGAGCTGTTCACCACCGATCGGACCCCTGCCCCGGATCGCTTCGCCCCCGATCCTGCCGGCAACCCCGACACCTTCGTCGGCCTCGGGATTCCGTTCAACGGCTACTGCCCCTGCACCGAAGTCGACGGCGGCATCGAGCCCACCGCCATCGGCCGTAAACCCGCTGCACTCGGCACGCGGACGTTCCTGCTGCGCTACGCCGACGGCATCTCCGTCGTCGTCAACGTGAACAGCAACGAAGCGGCCGACGCGGCCGGGCTCGAAGTGGTGGTGAGCGCCGTCCACGACGTCGCCGCAGCGGCCCGTTGACCGACCGAGGCGGGGAAGCTTCGGCTCAGCGCCGGAGCTTCCCTCCTCGGGGTTCGTCGGGTCCGGCGGCCACGTCGCGGTCGGCAGCCTGACCAGAGTCGGGGTCGACCATCATCGACGAGACGTCGGCGGCCTCGAGATCCGCGCCGACCGGTGGTATCCGGTCCGGATCTGCTCGGCGAGTCGATGGATGTCGATGACGGTCGTCGTGTCAGGGTCAATGATGGGCCGACTGCCCGCGAGCGGCTCCGCGTTCTCGATCGTGCCACAGCCGGCCTGCTGAGCGCCGTGAATCGAAATGACCCAGCGCATTCGCGGTTGCGGCGCGGTTGCACCCTCGCCGGCCGTCATGACACGTGATGTCGCCGCCGAAGTCGGCGAGCACGTGGCCGTCGACGTGGCTGACGTGGTGGCCCGTAAAGGTTCCGCTCGCAGCGGGGCGGATCGCCTTTGGCGTCGAGCGAGAACGTGACCGGGTCACCGGGGCTTCCACCACCAACCGATGTGGGGGCTGACGAGCTCAGCACCGAGGCCGAACTCTCCACCAGCGGAAGCGCCCGATCTACTCGATACGCAGGCCCGATATCGCCCGGGCGATGACGAGCTGTTGGATCTCGCTGGTGCCTTCGAAGATCGTGTGGATCTTGGCGTCACGGTGCCAGCGCTCCACCGGGTAGTCCCGGGTGTAGCCGTAGCCGCCGAGGATCTGGATCGCGTCCTCCGTGACGCGGACCGACACCTCGCTCGCCTTGTACTTGCTCATCGAGCCCTCGGCGTGGGTGTAGCCGCCGTTGCGGGCGAGCCACGCGGCGCGCCAGATCAGCAGCCGGGAGGCGTCGATCTCGGTGGCCATGTTGGCGAGCTTGAAGGCGATCGCCTGGTTCATGATGATCGGCCGGCCGAACGCCTTGCGCTCCTTGGCGTAGTCGAGGGCGTACTCGTAGGCGGCGCGGGCGATGCCGAGCGCCTGCGCGCCGACCGTCGGGCGGGTCGCCTCGAACGTCGCCATCGCCGGCTGCTTCTCGCCGGAGTGGCCGCGCTCGCGGGCGCGGGCGAGCTTGGCGTCGAGCTTCTCCTTGCCGCCGAGCAGCTGGCTTCCGGGGATCCGCACGTCGTCGAGCACCACCTCGGCGGTGTGCGACGCCCGGATGCCGTGCTTGCGGTACTTCAGACCCTGCGACAGGCCCTTGGTGCCGGGTCCGATCACGAAGCTCGCCTGCCCGCGACCCTTGAGATCGGGCTCGACCGCGGCGACCACCACGTGGACGTCGGCGATGCCCCCGTTGGTGATCCACGCCTTGGTGCCGTTGAGCACCCACTCGTCGCGCGCCTGGTCGTACACAGCGCTCGTGCGCAGGCTGGAGACGTCGGAGCCGGCGTCGGGTTCGCTCACGCAGAACGCCCCGAGGGCGATCTCGCCCGGTGCTCCGTAGCACTGCGGCACCCACTCGAGCGCCTGCTCGGGCGTGCCGTTGCCGGCGATGCCGGCCACGGCCAGGGCGGTGCCCATGATCGCCATGCCGATGCCGGCGTCGCCCCAGAACAGCTCCTCGACGGCGACGGGCAGGGTCAGCCCGGAGTCGTCCTGCATCGCGTTGAGCATGAAGTCGAC
Organism: Ilumatobacteraceae bacterium; assembly: GCA_963719295.1. GTDB lineage: Bacteria > Actinomycetota > Acidimicrobiia > Acidimicrobiales > Ilumatobacteraceae > Desertimonas. Next base: position 13,349 of record CAVRBV010000025.1, on the reverse strand, counting down.
CCCGTAGAGGCCGATCTCGGCGGCCTGCTCGACGATCGGGTACGGGAACTCCTCGCGCTCGTCCCACTCCGACGCCGCCGGGCGCACGACGCCCTCGGCGAAGTCGTGGACCCACTTCTGGATCTGCAGTTGGTCCTCGTCGAGAGCAGCGGAGAACTGTGCCATGGCGGCTAAGTTACCAGCGGGTAACCTCGGCGTCCACCCGGCCGATCGCCCCCGTCAGGACGTCGGGCGCTGGCCGAGGGTGACGGCGATCGTCTGGCGGGCGCCGTCGCGCACGACCACGATCGAGGCCGTGTCCCCTGGCTCGTGATCGCGGACGGCGGCGACCACACCTTCGGCGCCGTTGATCGCCGTGTCGTCGATGGCCACGATCACGTCGCCCTCGTGGATGCCGGCCTGGTCGGCCGGGCTCCCGGACTCGACCGAGCTGACGACCGCTCCTTGGCCACCGTCGGTCCGCGGCGCCGCCGAGATGCCGAGGTAGCCCTCCTGCGTGCGTCTGGCCGCTCTGCAGCTGGGCGAGCACCCGCTGCACCTCGGCGCTGCCGATGGCGAAACCGATGTTGCTGGCGGAGTTCTGGCTGTCGCTGCGCGCCACGGCGGTGTCGATGCCCACCACCTGGCCGGCGGCATCGACCAGCGGGCCGCCCGAGTTGCCCGACGAGATCGCCGCGTCGGTCTGGATCAAGCCGTCGAGAACGTCGCCCGTCCTGGTCGCCGGTCGGCAGCGTGCGTCCGATCGCGGACACGATGCCGGTGGTGACCGTCGGGTCGCCGTCGAGGTCGAGGGCGAAGCCGATCGCCATCACCTGATCGCCGATGCGGATCCCCGACTGGTCGGCGAACGTGACCGGCACGAGGTCGCGGTCGACGTCGACCTTCAACAGCGCCAGGTCGTTGCTGGGGTCGGACGCCACCAGCGTCGCCGGCGTGGGCTCGGTGTCGCCGGCGAAGCGCACGTGGATGTCGGTTGCGTTCTCCACCACGTGGGCGTTGGTGAGGATCTGGCCGTCGCTCGACACGATGACGCCCGTGCCCACGGCCTCGCCGTTGAGCTGGCCACTGCTCGTCTGCTCGCTGATCGACGAGCTGATCGTCACGACGCTCGGACGGATCGCCTGGGCGACGTCGTAGACGTCGAGGGCGCCGTGGATGTCGGCGTTGGCGATGGCGCTGGCGGCGTCCGCGGCGGTGGTCGCTCCTGGCGCCGCGGACGCCGGCGCCGCCGTGCCCGCCACCGTCGTGCTGGCAGCGGTCGGGTCGGTCGTGCTGCCGATGGTCTTGGCGACGACCACGCCGCCACCGCCGACGGCGAGGGCGAGCACGGCCGCGCCGGTGGCGAGGTGGCGGCGCCCGGCCGTCCGTCGCGAGTGACGCGGTGGCCGGGCGCCCGGCGACGCCGGCGGGTCGCTCAGGGGCTGCCCGCCGGGGAGGGGATGTGACGGGGAAGGCAACGCACTCATGGCGGCCGGTCTACTGCCGGCCCCCGGTGGTGTCTCGTCACGCTGGCAAAGTCTCGGCAAACTCACAGTTTGGCGCGTGACCGCCGGGCGTCTCGTGCCGGCTGCCAGGATGGCGCACCATGACCGTCACGGCGTTCCCCGGCCACGCTATGAACCGCCTGCGCAGTTGCTGGCCGCTCGCTCGGCTGGCGCCTCGTCGCTCGCACCCACCAGATCGTGCACCAGTGACCAGTCGCGCTGTTCGGCGCGATCGCCGCCGTCGCCTTGGCGGTCACCGTCGGGCTGAGCGCCTGCTCCGGCGACGACACCGCCGACCAGCCGCCGGCGACCGCGCCCGGCGGCAGCATCGCGCCGCCGTCGATCCCCGACGACACGATCGGCCGCGACGCCGCCCCACCGCTCGACACGACCGCGACCGGTGACACGTTCCTCGAGCACGATCACCGGCGACAGCACCGTCACCGCCGACGAGCTCGAGGCGGCGTACCGCTCGTACATCGACTGCCTGACGGCGATGGGAGTGCACGGCGTGTACGCGTGGGACGTGTCGCTCGACGTCGGTCCGGTGCTCGACGGCTTGTCGATCACCGGCGACGACCCCGCCGGCGCCCGCCTGCGTTCGGCGCAGGCGGAGTGTGCACGTGACCGTCTCGGCGACGCCCGCCGGCTGTACGACGCGGCGAACCCGCAGGACCCGGCCGACCTCCTCGCCCGTCAACGGGCGAGCCTGCGGGCGTGCATCGAAGCCATCAGCCCGGCGGTGGCGGCGAGCCTTCCCGACGACGTCACGGTCGACACCGAGGTCGACGGTCTCACCGTCGGGGAGCTACAGCTCGACCCCACGCTGATCGGCGCCGACCCCGAGAACCTCCTCGCCGTCGAGCGCTGCCTCGGCTCGCTCGGCGCGCCGTACCGCTCGTTCGGCTGACCGCCGGCCCGCCGGCATCCGTTGTGTCAGCGTGTGCGCGCTTGCGGCGCACACACGCTGACACAAACTCGGAACGACCGACGGCTCAGCGGCGGACGGTCGTGCCGGTGGCCGTCGTCTCGACGATCCAGCCGGCATCCTGCAGCTCGGCCCGGATGGCGTCGGCGCGGGCGTAGTCCCGGGTGGCCCTCGCCGCGTCGAGCTCACCGGCCCGTTCGCTCACCTCGGCGGGCACGGCGTCGGTCGACCCGAACGTCAACCCGAACGCCCCGGCGATCTCGCGCACCGCGGCCACCAGCGGCGACGCCGCGTCGAGGTCCCCGGCAGTCGACGAGGGTGTTGGCGCGCCGGACCGTGTCGAACAGCAGCGCCGTGGCACCCGGCGTGTCGAGGTCGTCGTCCATCAGGTCGACGAACCGCTCGAGCACCGCCGCGTCGGCGTCGTCGCGCCCGCTCGTCGGCACGAGCGCGTCGGTGCGGGCGGCGAACGCGTCGAGGCCGGCGAGGGCCCGCTGCGCCGCGCCGAGGCTGTCGCCGCTCACGCGCACCGGCGACCGGTAGTGGCTCTGCAGCACGACGAGTCGGTAGGCGCGGCCGTCGTACGACTCGAGCAGGTCGAGCAGGTTGTCGAAGTTGCCCAGGCTCTTCGACATCTTCTCGCCCTCGGGGTCGACGACGAAGCCGTTGTGCATCCACAGGTTGGCGAACCGCCGGCCGAGGGCGACCGCCTGGGCGCGCTCGTTCTCGTGGTGCGGGAAGCGCAGGTCCATCCCGCCGGCATGGATGTCGAAGCCCTCGCCGAGCAGGTCGAGGCTCATCACCACGCATTCGGTGTGCCACCCCGGGCGGCCCTCGCCCCACGGCGACGGCCACGCCGGCTCACCCGGCTTGGCCAGCTTCCACAGGGCGAAGTCGGCCGGATCACGTTTCGTGTCGGCGCCGACGACCTCGCGGTCGCCGCCGCCGGCGCGCATGTCGTCGAGGGACTGGTGGGCGAGCAGCCCGTAGTCCTCCACCGACGCGACCGACAGGTACACCCCGTCGTCGGTGACGTAGGCCCGGCCGATGTCGACCAGTTCGCCGATCATCGCCACCATCTCGTCGACGTACGCCGTGGCGTGGGGCGTGTCGTCGGGACGGGCGACGCCGATGCCCGCCATCGCCTGCCACCACACCGCTTCGCACCGCTCGGCGATCTCGCGCCAGTCGCGGCCCTCGTCGTTCGCCCGGTCGATGATCTTGTCGTCGATGTCGGTGACGTTGGACACGAAGTGCACCGTCAGCCCGCGCCAGCGGAGGTAGCGCACCAACACGTCGTACTCGAGGGACATCCGCCCGTGCCCGATGTGCGGCGGGCCGTACACGGTCGGGCCGCAGACGTAGAGACCGACCGTCCCCGGCTCTCGTGGCTGGAGCTCGCGCGTCGTGCGCGTGGCGGTGTCGTAGAGGCGCAGCACCCGGCCAGGCTACGCAGCGGCAACGGTGGGCGAGGCGGGAGGATTCGCCGGCGCCTGTCGACGCCCTCGCACCCGTTCGCCCGGGGCGCCCGGCCGTAGCCTGGTGCGGATGATCCCCGACAAGCCGACCGTCGACGGCATCGAGGCCGGCTGGACCGATCGCTGGGACCGCGAGGGCACCTACACCTTCGACCGCGCCCGCAGCGGCGACCGCGACGAGGTGTTCTCGATCGACACGCCGCCACCCACCGTGTCGGGGTCGATCCACATGGGCACGGTGTTCGGCTACACGCAGTTCGACGCCGTCGCCCGCTACCACCGCATGCGCGGCCGCAACGTGTTCTTCCCGATCGGCTGGGACGACAACGGTCTCGCCACCGAGCGCCGCGTGCAGAACTACTACGGGGTGCGCTGCGACCCGACCCAGCCCTACGACCCCGACTTCGTGCCCCCGTACCGGGGCGACGTGCCCTCGAAGAAGGGAGCCGACGCCCACCGCGAGGTGCCGGTGTCGCGGCCCAACTTCATCGCCCTGTGCCAGGAGCTGACGGCGATCGACGAGGCCGCCTTCGAGGAGCTCTTCCGGCGCCTCGGCATGTCGTTCGACTGGACGACGCTGTACACCACCATCGACGCCCGCAGCCGCCGGGCCAGCCAGGTGGCCTTCCTCCACAACCTCGCCCGCGGCGAGGCCTACAGCGCCGAGGCCCCGACCGTGTGGGACGTCGACGACCGCACCGCCGTCGCCCAGGCCGAGATCGAGGACCGCGAGCGGCCCGGCGCCTACCACCTGATCGCCTTCCACGGCGGCGACGGCGACGTGCTCATCGACACGACGCGGCCGGAGCTGATCGTGAGCTGTGTCGCCCTGGTCGCCCACCCCGACGACGAGCGCTACCAAGCGTTGTTCGGCACGATGGTGCGCACGCCGCGGTTCGACGTCGAGGTGCCGGTGGTCGCCCACCCCCTCGCCCAGCCGGACAAGGGCACCGGCATCGCCATGGTGTGCACCTTCGGCGACACCACCGACGTCACGTGGTGGCGCGAGCTCGACCTCCCGACGCGCAGCGTCATCGGGCGCGACGGGCGCTTCCTCGCGGCGACCCCCGTGTGGCTCGACAGCGACGGCGCACGCGCCACGTACGCCGGGCTGGCCGGCCTGACGGTCAAGCAGGCCCAGGCGGCGATGGTCGAGGCGCTCCGCGCGTCGGGCGAGCTGCACGGCGAGCCGCGGCCGCTGACGCATCCGGTGAAGTTCTACGAGCGGGGCAGCCGGCCGCTCGAGATCGTCACGAGCCGCCAGTGGTACATCCGCAACGGCGGCCGCGACCAGGACCGCCGGGAGACGTTCCTCGTCCGCGGCAAGGAGCTGGCGTGGTACCCCGACCACATGCGCCACCGCTACGACCACTGGGTGGAGGGCCTCAACGGCGACTGGCTGGTCAGCCGCCAGCGCTTCTTCGGCGTGCCGATCCCGCTGTGGTACCCGGTCGGGCCCGACGGCGAGGTCGACCACGACCATCCGATCCGGCCCGACGAGGCCACGCTGCCGATCGACCCGTCGGCCGACGTGCCACCGGGGTACACCGCAGCCCAGCGCGGCGAGCCGGGCGGGTTCGTCGGCGACCCCGACATCATGGACACGTGGGCGACGTCGTCGCTCACCCCGCAGATCGCCGCCGGGTGGGTCGACGAGCCCGAGCTGTTCGCCCAGCGTGTTCCCGATGGACCTCCGTCCCCAGGGCCCGGAGATCATCCGCACGTGGCTGTTCGCCACCGTGGTGCGCTCGCACTACGAACACGGGTCGCTGCCGTGGGCGAACACGATGATCAACGGCTGGATCCTCGACCCCGACCGCAAGAAGATGTCGAAGTCGCAGGGCAACGTCGTCACGCCGATGGGGCTGTTCGAGCGCTACGGCACCGACGCCGTGCGCTACTGGGCGACGTCGGCGCGGCCGGGCGTCGACACGGCGTTCAGCGAGGACCAGATGAAGGTCGGCCGCCGCCTGGCCACCAAGCTGCTCAACGTCACCAAGTTCGTGTTGTCGCTCGAGGCTCCCGCGGCCGACGCGACGCCGAGCGACCCGGTCGACCTGGCGATGCTCGCTCGGGTCGACGCCACCGTGGAGGCGGCCACCGTCGCCTTCGACGGCTTCGACTATGCCCGTGCGCTCGAGCGCACCGAGGAGCTGTTCTGGTGGTTCTGCGACGACTACGTGGAGCTGGTGAAGAACCGGGCGTTCGGTTCACGGGGGCCACAGGCCGCGGCATCGGCGGTGGCTGCCCTGCGCGTCGCGCTCGACGCGCTGCAGCGGCTGTTCGCGCCGACGCTGCCGTTCGTGGCCGAAGAGGTGTGGAGCTGGTGGCACGATTCGAGCGTGCACGCCGCGGCCTGGCCGACGGCGAGTGGCGCCTGCGCCGACCTGTCACTCGACGCGGCGAGCGACGTGCTCGCCCACGTGCGCCGGGCCAAGACCGAGGCCAAGATGAGCCAGCGGGCGACCGTGGCCCGACTCGAGCTCGTCGGCCCGGAGGCGTGGCTCGCCGACATCGAACCGGCCCGCGCCGACCTCGTGGAGGCGCTCACCGTCGAGACGCTCACGACCGGCCCCGCCGACGCGGCGTCGGTGGCGGTGGAGCTGGCCCCCGCCTGACGCTCGGGGGCGCCGACGGCGCCGTCACGCTGGACCGATGCCGGTGGATCGGACCGGCGCCCGGGTAGTGTCGGCGCCCGTGACGTCGCCCGCCGAGCCCGCACCGCAGCCCGGTCCCGGCGACGACACCGACCACTCGCCCGGTCGCAAGCGCGGCCACCGCACGTGGCCCGAACGGCTCACGATCGCCACGACGTTCCTGGCGGCGGGCCTGTGCTTCGTGGTCGCCGCCGCGCTCGTCGGCGGATACCTGATCGCCCGCCAGCGCAACGTCGTCGACCTCGAGGACCCGTCCCAGCGGGCTGTCGCCCAGGTGGGCGCCGGTGTCGCGCCGATCGTGGTGCTCGCCGGCGGCGACGAGACGACGACGCCGCCCACGACCACCGCTGGCGCCACGACCACCGCCGGGGCTGCCACCAGCGCCACGACGGGCGGCCGGCGCCGCGGCGACGGCCGCCGGGGCGGGTGGGGTCGACACTGCCGCGGTCACCACCGAGGGCTCCCCGCCGGCAGCGACCGCCGCCGCCGTCACCGACGCCGCGCCGACTCCGACGGCGACGTTCCCACCGGTCGACCCCGAGGCGCAGAACTTCCTCATCACCGGCGCCGACAACGGAGCGTGCGTCGATCCCAACTCCCCGTACGCCGGCGCCTTCGGCGACCGCGAGAACATGGGCGAGCGCAGCGACACGATCATGGTCCTGCGCGTCGACCCGTCGAGCAAGCGCGTCGCCATCCTGTCGTTCCCGCGTGACCTCTACGTCGAGATCGCCGACACCGGGAACAAGTCGCGCATCAACTCGGCGTACGAGCGCGACGACCCACAGAAGCTGGTCGACACGATCTACGCCAACTTCGGGATCGCGATCGACCACTACATCCAGGTCGACTTCTGCGCCTTCAAGACGCTCGTCGATGCCGTCGGCGGCGTGTCGGTGCCGTTCGAGTACCCGACACGTGACACCCACACCGGGCTCAACGTCCCCCAGGCCGGGTGCTACGCCTTCGACGGCGAGGCGGCGCTGGCCTACGTGCGGTCGCGGTACTACGAGTACGAGGACCCGCCTGGGAGCGGCGACTGGCACCGCGACGGCACGAGCGACCGCGGGCGGATCTCGCGCCAGCAGGACTTCCTGCGCCGCGTGCTCTCGAGCATCCTCGACAAGGGCCCGCTCAACCCCACCGTCGCCCGCGGTCTGATCCGCGCCGCCACCGAGGACGTGGTGACCGACCGCGACCTCACGCCGGCCAAGATGATGGAGTTCGCCGGCGTGATGAACGACGTCGATCCCAACTCGATCGTGACCTACCAGATCGAGGCGACCGGTCGGAACATCAACGGGGCGTCGGTGCTGATCCCCACCATCGACGGCGACAACATGCAGGCCGTGTTGTCGCTGTTCACCGGCCAGACGTCGCTGGCCGACATGCCCGAGCAGGTGCTCGGCGACACGACGACGGCGGCGCCACGCGGGGCCACCACCACGATCGCCAACGCCACCGCGGCGAGCGACGGGTCGGCGCCGAGCGACTCGGCGGCGGTGGGGACCGGTGATGGATCGAGCGCGTCGCCGTCGACCGATCTGGCGACGGTGCCCGAGGCGACGGCGGCGCCCGGCGACTCGGCGACCGCCAGCTCGCTGCCGCCGGGCACGCCCCAGCAGGACCCCTTCGGGATCACCCCGCCCCGCGACGTCACCTGCTGACCGGCACCGATTGCTGGGACTTCAGCGAGCACCCGGGGGTCGAGCGGATAGGCGACCGGTGCGCTAGCGAAGCGCCGCCATGGCTTCGTTCAGCCGGGGAGCGCTCAGCGAGCGATCGCCAGGACCGCAGCGAGCGTCAGCGAGCAGCCCGGCGGGTGAGCGGATAGGCGACCGGAGCGCTAGCGAAGGTCGCCGGCGCGACGGCCTGCGTGGCCGGGGAACGCTAGTAGAGGATGACCCCGCGGATGTTCTTGCCGGCCTTCATGTCGTCGTAGCCCTGGTTCACCCCGTCGAGGTCGTAGGTCTGGGTGACCATCGCGTCGAGGTCGAACTGCCCGTTGCGGTAGAGCTCGAGCAAGCGCGGGATGTCGGCGCGGGGGTTGGCCGAGCCGAACAGCGAGCCGATCACCTGCTTCTCCATCAGGGTGAGGTCGAGCAGGCTGATGTTGGCCATCGTCTCCATCGCCGGATGGATGTTGGTGACGACCACCCGGCCGCGCTTGGCGGTGATGGCGAGCGCCGCGGCGAGCAGGCTGCCGTCGCCGACACCCATCGTCATGATCACCTTGTTGGCCATGCGTCCCCACGACGCCTCGGCGATCGCCGGGTGGGCCTCCTCCAGCGACGACGCGGTGTGGGTGGCGCCGAACTGCTTGGCCCGCTCGCGCTTGGACTCGTCCGGATCGATCGCCCAGATCTGCTTGGCGCCGGCGAGACGGGCGCCCTGCAGCGCGCTGGCGCCGATGCCACCGATGCCGACGACGGCGACCACGTCCCCCGGACCCACCTCGGCGGCGTAGACACTGCTCCCCCACCCGGTCACCACGCCGCACCCGAGCAGGCAGGCCCGGTCGAGCGGCGTTCCCGGGTCGACCTTGATGCAGCTCGCTTCGTTGACCACGGTGTGCTCGCTGAACGTTCCGAGCATGCACATCAAGCCGAGGTCCTCGCCGTTGGCCGCGTGGTGGCGGGACGTGCCGTCGAGCTGGCGGCCGAGGCCGAGCGCAGCACCGAGGTCGCACAGGCTCTGGTGCCCGGTGGAGCAGCTCTCGCACCGCCCGCACGACGGGATGAAGCCGAACACGACGTGATCGCCCGCGGCGAGCCAGGTGACACCCGGTCCGACCTCTTGCACCACGCCGGCGCCCTCGTGGCCGCCGATGATCGGCAGGGCGAAGGGCAGGTCGCCGGTGACGAGGTGCTCGTCGGAGTGGCACAGGCCGGAGGCGGCCAGCTTCACCAGCACCTCGCCCGGGCCGGGCGGATCGAGCTCGATCTCCTCGACGCTCCAGCGCGCTCCGATCTCCCAGAGGATGGCGGCGTTGGTCTTCATGCGGTACCCCCAGTCGACGTTGGTGCAACCGGGCGTCACCCTAGTGGCGCGTACGGGGGTGGCGATTGCGGGCACCGGCCGGACCCGTTCGACGATGCGAGCGACGAGGCGCCAGCCGAGGAGCGGCCAGGAACGGCCTGCGTGGCCGGGGAACGCAATGACGTCAGGGCGGCGGCACGACGGCGTCGATCTCGGCGCTCCAGTCGACGTCCTCGGTCGATCCGCCCCGGGCGCGCACCGCAGCACGGGCGGCCGCCAGGCGGGCCGCGAGCGCGACCACGTCGTCGTCGAGCATCCGCCCGGCCACGTCGCGCAGGCGGCGGGCGAGCGCCGGGCTGGCGCCGTCGGTGCCCACGGCGACGGTGAGCGGCCCGTTGCGGGCGACGGCGGGCAGGATGAACGAGCACGCCGACGGGTGGTCGGCGGCGTTGACCCAGACGCCGCGGGCGGTCGCGTCGTGCGCCACGGCGTCGTCGACCTCGGGGACCCCCGTCGCCGTCACCACGAGGCGGGCGCCGTCGAGGTCGCCGTCGGCGTAGAGCGCGCTCGGCGACGAGGCGGGCCCGGCCGGCGTCGAGGTGGGCCCGCATCGCCGGCGACACCGTCGGCGCCACCACGCGCACGTCGGCACCGGCGGTGTGCAGCCCGGCCACCTTGGCGGCGGCGATCGGCCCGGCGCCCACAACCAGCACGTCGATACCGTGGAGGTCGAGCAGCACCGGGTAGCCGAAGCGCGGTGCGTCGTCGATCGGCGCAGCCTAGGCCGGTCCGAGCGGTCGATTTCACCTATTCCTGATCGGATTTGTCGGAATTCGTGGTTGAATGGATTGGTGCCCGAGACCACCGCGGCGGCCACCACCGTCGGCGTGCTGCCCGACCTCGAGGCGAGCACCGCCGCCGAGGTCCTGCGCTGGGCCGGCGACGCCTTCGGTGACGGTCTCGTGGTGACGGCCAGCTTCGGCGACGCGGTGCTCGTGCACGTGGTGGCGAGCGTGCTGCCGGATGCCGACATCGTGCTGCTCGACACCGGGTACCTGTTCGCCGAGACGCAGTGGTTCGCCGAGCGCCTGCGCGACCGCTACCGACTGAACCTGCGCATCGTGCGCCCTCGCGACGACGTGCTGGCCGATCAGTGGCAGACCGACACCGAGGGCTGCTGCGCGGCGCGCAAGGTCGAGCCGCTGCAGCGGGCGCTGGCCGGCAAGTCGGCCTGGGTCACCGGACTGCGCCGCGCCGACTCGCCGAGCCGGGCCACCACCCCGGTCGTTCATCACGACCTGCTGCGCGGGGTCGTCAAGGTCAACCCGATCGCCACGTGGAGCGACGCCGAGGTCGAGCACTACGCGGCGATGGAGCTGCTGCCCGAGCACCCGCTGGCCGCCGCGCGGCTACCGGTCGATCGGCTGCTGGCCGTGCACGGTGCCGGTGGGCGACGGGCGACGACGCCCGCGCCGGACGCTGGGCCGGTAGCGCCAAGACCGAGTGCGGCCTGCACGTCGACGCGGTCCGGCCGTGATTGCGTTCCCCGGCCACGCAGGCCGCCGCTGGCCGCTCCTCGGCTGGCGCCTCGTCGCTCGCACGATCGAACGGGTCCGGCCGTGACCGTCGAGGACGTCAAGCGCGAGAGCGCCCACCTCCGCGGCAGTCTGGCCGCCGAGTTGACGGCCGACGCCGACGCCTTCGAGCACGACTCGACCGTCCTGCTCAAGTTCCACGGCATCTACCAGCAGGACGACCGCGACGTGCGCCGCGAGCGGGCGTCGAAGAAGCTGCCCCTCGACTACTCGTGCATGGTGCGCGCCGCGGTGCCGGGAGGTCTGATCAGCGGCGAGCAGTGGCTGGCGCTCGATCGACTGGCCGAGCTCGCCGACGGTTCGCTGCGGCTGACCACCCGCCAGGGCGTGCAGTTCCACATGGTCCACAAGGGCGACCTGCACGAGTTGGTGAACGGCATCAACCGCAGCCTGCTCACCACCCTTGCCGGCGTGCGGCGACGTGGTCCGCAACGTCATGGGCTGCCCGTGGCCGGACGAGCGTCAGGCGGTGGTGCGCCCGCTGCTGGCCGGGTTGGTGGCCCGCTTCCGTCCGCAGACGGCGGCGTACTGGGAGCTGTGGGTGGACGGCGAGCGCGCCGTGTCCGCCGTGCCGGCGCTGACCGAAGGCGGCACCGCGGCCGAGCCGGTGTACGGCGACGTGTACCTGCCGCGCAAGTTCAAGATCGGCGTGGCGTGGCCGGGCGACAACTGCGTCGACGTGTTCTCCAACGACGTGGCGCTGGTGCCGACCCTGGCCGAACCGGGCGACGTCGCCGACTGGCGACGGTCCGGCGGTCACGGGCTACATGGTGTACGTCGGCGGCGGCATGGGCATGGCGTGGGCGCGAGAGGACGACACCTACCCGCGGCTCGCATCGCCACTGGGATGGGTCACCCCGGACCGCGTGATCGACACGGTCGAGGCCGTCGTCACCACCCAGCGCGACTACGGCAACCGTGACGACCGCAACCGCGCCCGGCTCAAGTACCTCGTCGACGAGCGCGGCTCCGAGTGGATGCGCGCCGAGGTGGAGCGACGCCTGGGCGCGCCGATCGGCGATCCGGTGGCGATCGCCCCGTGGACCGTCGACCACCACCACGGGACGCGCGACGGCGTCGTCGGCGTGCCGGTGCCGTCGGGGCGCGTGCGTGACCACGGCGGCGTGCAGCTGCGCCGGGCGCTCCGCGAGCTGGTGGGCGACGGCACCGTGACCGAGCTGCGCGTCACGCCCCGCCAGGACCTCCTGCTGCACGGCATCGCCGTCGGGCGGGTGGCCGAGGTCGAGCAGCGCCTGCGCGACCACGGCGTCGCCCTCGCCGGCGACGTGAGCGCGCTGCGCCGCTTGGCGATCGCCTGCCCGGCGCTGCCGACGTGCGGCCAGGCGCTCGGGGAGGCCGAGCGGGTGCTGCCGGCGCTGGTCGACGAGCTGGAGAAGGCGCTGTCCGACGGTGGCGTCGGCGACGTGCCGATCCGGCTCAACATGACCGGCTGCCCGAACGGGTGCGCCCGGCCCTACAACGCCGAGATCGGCATCGTCGGGCGGGGCAAGAAGAGCTACGACGTCTACGTCGGCGGCTCGGCGTACGGCGACCGTCTCGGCGAGCGCATCCGCAGCGACGTGCCGCTCGACCAGCTCGCCGCGACCCTGGCCCCCGTGTTCGCCCGCTACGCCGAGAGCGACAGGTCGCCGGCCGCGACGGTGGCGACGCCGGCACGTTCGGTCGCCTGGGCCGAGCGAGATCGGCGCGCGCGACGATCGAGACGTGGCTGCCCGAGCCGGTCGTGCGGCGGCGGGCGGCGAGGGACTTCGTGATCGCCCTCGTCGGTGCTGGTCCCGGCGACCCCGAGCTGCTGACGGTGCGCGCCGCCCGGCTCGTCGCCGAGGCGCACGTCATCGTGCACGACGCCCTGGTCGGCGACGGCGTGCTCGCCCTGGCGCGGCCGGACGCCGAGCTGATCGACGTCGGCAAGCGGCCCGGCCGGGGCGTGCCCCAGGAGCTGATCAACACCCTGCTCGTCGAGCTCGCTGCCAGCGACCGGGCGGTGGTGCGACTGAAGGGCGGCGACCCGTTCGTCTTCGGGCGCGGCGGCGAGGAGGCCGTGGCGCTCAGCGACGCCGGTGTGGCGTTCGAGGTGGTGCCCGGCATCACGTCGGCGGTGGCCGCGCCGGCCGCGGCCGGCATCCCGGTCACGATGCGGGATTGTCCGCCGCGGTCACGGTCGTCACCGGTCACCGTCGCCACGGCGCGGCAGCCCACCCCGGCGA
>CAVRBV010000024.1:0-50375 GCA_963719295.1 Ilumatobacteraceae bacterium | reverse complement strand
TCCCAACCTTCTGATCCGTAGTCAGATGCTCTATCCATTGAGCTACGGGCGCTGGTGCTTATGGCTCGGCAAGTCTAGGCGGCTACGGCGGCGAGACCACGCAGTGGCAAGCCCTCGCAGGTTTGCCCCGGGTAATTCGCCCCCGCCACGGGCCGAGCGGCGCGAGGCTCGCGGGAGCGGACGGCGCCGCGGGGTTCCTGACGAAGCTCGGAGGGGCTGACGCTGGAGGTCGCACATGTCGAACGTGACCCGGGACCCGGCGACGAAACGGCGCCGCGTGCTCGTCATCCCAGCCGTTGCGGTCGGCGTCGTCGCCGCACTCTTCGCGGCGGCCGCACCGTCCGACGCGGTCGTGCCGCCGACGTCGACTACCACGCCGCACCTCGCCATCGTGCTGCCTCCGGGCGCGATCGTGCCGCCCCCGACGACCGCGGGCCCGCCGCGCCCGACGGTGCCGCCGGCCGACCAGCACCACGCCGGCGCGGCCGACCACGACCGAGCCTCGGGCGACCACGACGCACGCTCCGGCACCCACCACCACGCAGCCTCCACCCGCACCGACCAGCGCCGCGTCGTCGTCGTCGTCGGCCGCCCCTCCGCCGCCGCCGCCCGCCCCACCGAGCCCCGACGTCGAACCGCAGGAGCAAGCGCCCGTACCCGGGCCGGCACCGTCGCCGCCGTGCGTTCGCGACGCCATCGACGACTACTACACCGTGGCGATGAACGTGGCCACCAACGTCCCGTACGCGGCCGGCCTCGGCATCAACGACGTGCTCACGTGCAGCGGACCGGGTTACACGATCGCCGACCTCTCCGATCCCCCGCACGGCATCGCCTTCAAGGTCCCCAACGACTTCGGCGCCTTCATCTACCAGCCCGACTTCGGCTACACCGGGCCCGACACGTTCACCTACACGCTGTACCAGGGTGCCGAGGTCGCCGACCAGGCGGAGGCCCACATCAACGTCACCGACGGATGCGCGGCGATCGCCTTCGCCGACTTCTACACGACGGCGTTCGAGACCCCGCTGGCCGAGGCGGCGCCGGGCCTGTTGGACAATGACACGGTCGTGTGCCAGCCGAACGTGGCCACCCTGTCGTCCCCGCCGTCGCACGGCGATGTCATCGTCGCGGGCGACGGGTCGTTCGAGTACACGCCGGAGCCGGGGTTCTGGGGCAACGACACGTTCTCCTACGAGATCCTCGACGCCTCCCAGGCGGTGGTCGCCACGGGCGTCGCCACGGTCGTCGTCGACAAGCCGCCCTGCCTCGCCGCCGACGACGCTTACTCGACGACGGTGGACACGCCGCTGACCGTCGGCGCCCCCGGCGTGCTCGGCAACGACTTCCAGTGCCCCGACCTCACCAACCTGCAGGTCGACCAGGCACCCACCGACGGGACCGTCACGCTGCAGGCCGACGGCTCGTTCACCTACACCCCCGACCCGGGCTTCGTCGGCCAGGACACGTTCACCTACGACCACGTCGGCTTCGACATCATCACGTTCGATGACATCGTCCTCGCCACCGCGACCGTCGTGATCGACGTGACGGCGACCCCGGCGACGACCGAACCCGGCGGCGCAACCACCGAACCCGGCGACACCACGACGACGACCACGACGACGCAGCCGGCCACGCCGACGACACAGCAAGGAGCCACGACGACCACCGCGCCGGGCGCGGCGACGACCACTGCGGCCACCCCGCCGACCACTGCCACCTCGACGGCACCGGCGACCCCGCCGACGTCGGCACCGATCAGCGCCTTCCGGGTGGCCACCTTCGACGCCGCACTGAGCCGCGGCACGCCCGGCGAGCTGGCCGCCGACCTGGCGACCCCTGACGATCAGCAGGCGGCCAACGTCGCTGCGATCATCCAGCGCACGCGTCCCGACGTGCTGCTGCTCACCGACATCGACGTCGACAGCGCGGCGGTCGTCGACGAGTTCCGCACCAACTACCTGCTGCTGTCGCAGAACGGCGCCCAGCCGATCGACTACCCGCACGTCTTCGTCGCCCCGTCGAACACCGGCGCGCCGTCGGGGTTCGACCTCGACAACGACGGCACCGTCGGCGGAGCGAACGACGCCCTCGGCTACGGCGACTTCCCCGGCCAGCACGGGATGGTCCTGCTGTCGCGGTTCCCGATCGCGACCAGCCAGGTGCGCACGTTCCAGCACCTGCTGTGGGCCGCGGTGCCGGGCGCCCGCCTGCCCGACGACCCGGCCACGCCCGATCCGGCCGACTGGTACTCGGCCGACGAGCTGGCGGTGCTACCGCTCTCGTCGACGTCGCACTGGGACGTACCGATCAACGTGTCCGGCCGGCTCGTCCACGTGCTGGCGTCGCGCCCGGCGGCGCCGACCGGCGACGGGCCGGAGGATCGCAACGGGATGCGCAACGCCGACGAGATCGGGTTCTGGGCCGATTACGTGGCCGGCACCGACACCGCCTGGATCGTCGACGACGCCGGCGGGGCCGGCGGCCTGACCGCTGCTGCTGCGTTCGTGATCGCCGGCGACTTGAACAGCGACCCGACCGACGGTGACTCGGTCGCCGGCGCGGTCGATCAGGTGCTCGCCCTCGAACAGGTGCAGGACCCGGCGCCGGCGAGCGACGGGGCGGTCGAGGCGGCCGTCGCCCAAGGACTGGCGAACCGAACACAGGCTGGTGACCCGGCGCTCGATACCGCCGACCTTGCCGACGACACCCTCGGCAACCTGCGCACCGACTACGTCCTGCCGTCGGACGGGTTCGACGTCGTCGACGCCGGCGTGTTCTGGCCGGCGAGGGACGACGAGCTCGCCCGCCTCGTCACGTTGCAACCGCTGGCGAGCTCGGACCACCGGCTCGTCTGGGTCGACGTCGGCTGATCGTCAGCGGTCCGACAAACCGCCGTAGAGGTCGGTGCGGCGGTCACGGAAGAACGGCAGCACGACGCGGCGGCGGGCCACGACGTCGGTGTCGATCTCGGCGACGACCACGCCCGGCTCGTCGCCGGCGACGGCGAGCGGCGTGCCGTCGGGGCCGTAGATCCCGCTCATCCCGTAGTAGCACTTGGTGCCCTCGACGCCGACCCGGTTGGCGCAGACCACGTACATGCTGTTGAACGCGGCGTGGGCCCGCAGCTCGAGCTGGAACACCTCCTTGGTCGGCTCGCTGGCGCACGCCACCGGCACGCACATCACGTGGGCACCGGCGAGGGCGACGAGGCGGCCGAGCTCGGGGAAGTGGCGCTCGTAGCAGATGATCGTGCCGACGGTGAGCTCGCCGAGGGTCACCACCGACGGCGGCTCGCCGCCGGGGCGGAAGAAGAACTTCTCCGGGAACCCGTTGGAGAACGGCAGGTGCGACTTGCGGTACACCGACACCAGCTCGCCGCTCGAGAACGTGTACACGCTGTTGTGGTGCACGCCGGGCACGTCGGTCCGCTCGAAGATCGGCGACAGCACCGTCACCGCCAGCTCCTCCGAGACCCGCCGCACCATCGAGTTCGACGCGCCGTCGGCCGATTCGGCCCAGCGGAAGTAGTCGAGGTCGGGCTCGGGGGCGACGAACGGGGCGGCGAAGATCTCCGGCAGCACGATCAAGGTCGCCCCAGCCGCGGCCGCCTCCCGCACGAGGCGCTCCGCCGTGGCGACGTTGGCCTCGCCGTCGTCGGTGGCGGCGAGCTGCACGGCGGCGACGACGGTCTTCACCGGTTCGCCTCCGCCAGCGCCCGCAGCGTCTGCTCCTTGTCGCCCAGCGTCGAGATCACCGGGCAGTTGGCGCCGGCCTCGTGGTACGCCGCCAACGTGTCGTACGCCTGTGACGTCGTGCCGCACGCCGTCACCCGCTGCACCAGCTCGTTCGGCACCAGTGCCATCGCCCGCTTGATGTCGTCGGGCTTCGCCGGCCAGCCGGCGATCTCCTTGAGCCGGCCGACCAGCTCGGGCTCGACGCCGCAGTGCTCGGCGATGTGCGGCTGCTGCATCAGGTACAGCGTGAGGAACGCCTTGCACGCGTCGATCGCCGCCTGCGGGTCGGCGTCGTCGACGCTGCACGACACGATCTGGGTCACGTCGATCGCCGACCTCCCGTCGGTGCGCTTGGCGATGCCCCGCTCGATCGCCGCCAGCGCCCCGTCGAGGTACGACGGCGGCAGCAGGAAGTCGAGGTGCACGCCGTCGGCGATCTCGCCCGACAGCTCGAGCATGCGGTGGCCGACGGCGCCGACGTAGATCGGGATGGCGACCGGCACGTTGGGCCGGTACATCGAGTCGAAGCGGGCCCCGCGGACCGTGACGAACTCGCCGTCGAACTCGACGACCTCGTTGCGGAAGAACGCCTGCAGCACACCGATGTACTCGCGCATCGACGCCACCGGGCGGTCGAGCGGGGCCCCGAGCATCGACGCCAGCGGCTCCCACCACGCCCCGATGCCGAGCACCACCCGTCCCGGCGCCACCTCGTCGAGCGTCTTGAAGGTCACCGCCATCAGGCCGACGTTGCGCGTCTTGTTGTTGACGACGCCGGTGCCGATCGCGCACCCGTTTGGTGCGGCTGGCGAGGATCGCCGCCGGCACGACGCCGTCACGGGCGAGGCGACCCTCGGCCACCCACACGCAGTCGAAGCCGTGCTCGTCGGCGAACACCGCCTGGTCGATCGTCTGGGCGAGCGACAGCCGCTCGCCGACGTGGACGCCGAGCGGGAACTTCACCGCGCCACCGCCGCACCGCGGAACGGCGACCGGTGCAGGTAGCGCCCGCGGCCCGGTTCGACGTCGACACCGTCGGGCGACACGAGCACGTCGCCGCGCGACATCACGACCCGTGGCGCGCCGCTGACGGCCATGCCGTCGTAGATCGAGTAGTCGGCGCGGTGGTGGAGCTTGGTGGCGTCGATCGTGTGCGGCGCCGCCGGGTCCCACACGACGAGGTCGGCGTCGGCGCCAGGGACGATGGCCCCCTTGCGCGGGTACAGCCCGAACAGCTTCGCCGGCGCCGTCGCCACGAGGTCGACGAACCGGCAGATGTCGAAGCGGCCCTGCACCACACCGGCCTCGTACATCACCTCCAGCCGCTCCTCGATGCCGGGCACTCCGTTCGGCACCCTCGGGAAGTAGTCCCGCCCGTACGGCTTCTGCGGCGGCAGGTCGTCGGGCTGGCACATCGTGAACGCGGCGTGGTCGGTGCCGATCGTCGACAGCGCGCCGGTCTGCAGCGCCCGCCACAGGTGCTCCTGGTTCGCCCGCTCGCGGATCGGCGGCGAGCACACGTACGCCGCCGCCTCGAACCCGAGGTGCTCGTACTGCTCGAGCGACCCGAGCAGGTACTGCGGGCAGGTCTCGCCGTGCACCGCCACGCCGGCGGCCCGAGCCGCGGCGATCCGCGCCGCGGCGTCGCGGCTCGACACGTGCACGACGAACAGCGTCGCCCCGGTGGTCTCGGCGATGGCGATCGCCCGATTGACCGCCTCGGCCTCGGCGATGTGGCTGTGGGCGTCGTGGTGGAAGTGCTCGGCCGTGCAGCCGCCCTCGACGAGCCGCGTCACCGCATCGGCGACGAGGTGGCCGTTCTCGGCGTGCACCATCGCCAGCACGCCGAGGCGCTCGCAGCGGCGCATCCCCTCGATCAGCGTGGCGTCGTCGACCATCAGCAGCCCGGGGTACGCCATGAAGAACTTCCAGCTCGTCGTGCCGAAGTCCGCGGTCAGGCGCTCGAGGTCGTCGAACGAGCCGTCGGTCAGCGCCGCGGACGGCACGACGGGGTGCAGCCCGAGGTCGATGCCGATCACCGACTCGGCCCGCTCCTTGCGGCGCACGAACGAGTCGTACAGCGAGCGATCGGGCTCCTTCTTCACGAAGTCGACGATCGTCGTGGTGCCGCCGCACGCCGCGGCGAGCGTTCCGGTCTCGAAGTCGTCGGCCGAGCGGGTGACGCCGAGTGAGGGATTCTCCAGGTGGGTGTGGGTATCGACGCCGCCGGGGATGACGAAGCAGCCCGTCGCGTCGATCACGGTGTCCGGCGCGTCGTCGAGGGCGCCGACGGCGACGATGCGTCCGTCGCGGACGAGCACGTCGGCGACGACGGCGTCGCTCGACGTCACGACGGTGCCGCCGCGAACGGCGAACTCCCGCGCCGGGCCGGCCATCGGCTCAGGCCACCAGCTCGTCGGCGAGGCCGAGCACCGAGTCGAGCACCTCGACCCCGTGGCGCAACTCGTCGGAGGAGATGACGAGCGGCGGCGTGACGCGGATGACGTTGGAGAACGACGACAGGTACAGCCCGGCCTCCATCGCCGCGGCGTTGATGCGGCTCATCGGCGCGGCGGCCGGTCCCTTGGCGTTGAACGGCACGAGTGGCTCGCGCGTCTCGCGGTCCTTCACCAGCTCGATGCCCCAGAACATGCCTACGCCGCGCACCTCGCCGATCGACGGGTGACGCGCCGCCAGCCCGTTCAGCAGCGCCCCGAGCTCGGCGCCGCGCTCGGCCGCCCGCTCGACGATCCGCTCGTCGCGGTAGATGTGGATCGTCTCGACGCCGGTGGCGCACGCCAGCGGGTGACCGGCGTAGGTCTGACCCCCGGGGAACGGATGCGTCTCGAGCCAGTCCTTGATCGGCGCCGACACGATCATCGCCCCGAGCGGCACGTACCCCGAGTTGAGCCCCTTGGCGACGCACAGGATGTCGGGCACGACGTCCCAGTTGTCGCACGCGAACATCCGCCCGGTGCGCCCGAAGCCGGCCATCACCTCGTCGAGGATCAGCAGGATCCCGTGGCGGTCGCAGACCTCGCGGACCGATGCCAGGTAGCCGTCGGGCGGGGGGATGATCCCGTTGGTGCCCGTCACGGTCTCGAGCACGACGGCAGCGACGGTGTCGGCGCCCTCGTACATCAGGATCTCCTCGAGGTGCGGGGCGCCGCTGCACACCGGGCACGGGTCGGGGTGGCCGGCCGGGCACCGGTAGGTGTAGGGGTCGAACATCCGCACCACGCCCGGCATCGACGGCTCGGCACCCCAGCGCCGGGGGTCGCCGGTGAGGCTGATCGCACCGGCCGTCGCCCCGTGGTAGGAGCGGTAGCGGGTGACGATCTTCGACCGCCCGGTGACGTGGCGGGCGAGCCGCACGGCGTTCTCGATCGCCGCCGCCCCGCCGGTGGTGAAGAACGACGCCTTGAGGTCGCCCGGCGTGATCTCGGCGAGGAGGGCACCGAGCTCGCTGCGCACGTCGCTGCCCATCGCCGGCCCGATGTAGCAGAGCCGGTCGGCCTGGCGCTTGATCGCCTCGACGAGGCGCGGATGCTGGTGGCCGAGGTTGAGGTTGACGAGCTGCGACTCGAAGTCGAGGTAGCGCTTGCCGGTGTGGTCCCAGAACCAGCTGCCCTCACCGCCGGCGATCGGCAACGGGTGGACGTTCGACTGGGTCGACCACGACGTGATCGTGAACTCGCGGTGCGCCGCGGCGACCCACTCGGGGTCGTCGGGGTGGATGCCGAGCAGCGGCTCGGTGTCGGTGGCCGTCACGAGCGCCCACCGCCGATGCGAGCGAGCGAGCGCCAGCGAGCGGCGGCCAGCACGGCCTAGCGTGGCCGGGGAACGCATGCTGTCACTGCGCCACCTCGGCACCGAACGTCGCCAGCCGGGCGAGCGGTCGGCCCTGGTTCGCCGCCACGCACGCCACGACGATCTCGCGTGGCCGCGGCGCGTCGGCGATCTGGAACGTGAACGTCTGGTGGTGCGAGCGGGTCTTGGCGTCGAGCGTGTGCTTGAGCGGGATGTCGACCGAGGCGCCGGTCGGGCCGACCTTCTCCACCGCCGGCAACAGCTCGGTGCCCCCGGCGGGCCCGCGGAAGGCGTTGCCGAAGCGGAGGTTGTGGATCAACGCCGAGCCGTGCTCCACCTCGCCGTCGATGCCGACGATCGCCGCCTTGCCGTACGCCTCCACGTCGTCGCCGAGCAGCTCCACCGTCGGGGGGCCGATCAGCCGGCCGAGCTCCTCGGCCGCATCGTCGAGCCCGTCGAGCAGGTCGGCGACGTAGCGGTCGGTGGGATACGGGTTCTCGATCACCGCCGCCACCAGCGCCACGCGGTGAGGCCGCTCGAGATCGCGGCCGCTCTCGCGCCGGGTCTCGGCGACGTGGTGCACCAGGGTGCGGACGACGATCTCCACGGGCCCTCTCCTCCTTCGGTTCATTGACTGAACCGTTGGACCATTATAGGCCATGACGGTGGCAGCGATCAACGGAGTCGCGGCCGCGCCCCCGTCAGCGAGAGCGCATCGCCCAGTCGCCGGCCGCACGCCATCACGTCGTCGGCGACCTCGGCGACCCGGGCGTCGGTCAGCCGGAACGTCGGCCCGCCGATCCACACCGCGGCCGCCACGTCGCCGCGGATGACGACCGGCGCGGCGACCGCGGCGGCGCCCTGCTCCATCTCGTCGTGGGCGACGGCGTACCCGTTCGTGCGCACGCGTTCCAGCTCTCGACGGAACGCCCGCTCGGAGCGACGGCGACGCGCCGCCTCGGCCAGCGCCCGGGCGTGGGTCGACTCCAGCTCGTCGGCGTCGAGCGAGGCGAGCAGCACCTTGCCGGTGGACGTGTTCCAGGTGGCGAGCGAGCGCGGCACCGGCTTGGCGGTCTGGCCGATCAGCTGCGGCCCGGCGACCTGCTCGATGACGACGACCTCGGTGCCTCGCAGCACGTCGAGCCCGGCTGTCTCCTGGGTCGCCGACGCCAGCGCCTCCAGCTCACGGGCGATGATCCGATGCGCACCACCGGGGTCGAGCAGCGACCCCGCCAGGGCGAGCGCGCCGAGGGCAACGGCGTACCGCTTGGACTCGGCGTCGAGCGCCACCAACTGCTCCTCCTCGAGCACGGCGACGATGCGCAGGCAGGTCGCCTTGGGGATCCCGGTCACGCGCGACAGCTCGCTCAGGCCGATGCCGCCGTTGCTCGCCGCCACCGAGCGCAGCACTGCGACCGTCTTGTGCACCAGCCCCACTGCGCTCATCGATCTCTCCCTCGTCGTGCAACACGGAGTTCACACTGCGGCCGGTCGACCCGCCGGCTCGATGATCTAGACTAGACCAATGGTTCGTCTAGTGAACCGGGGGAGGTGAGTTTCGATGACTGCGCACGGCGCGGCGATCGTCGCGGCGGCGATCCAGACCGAGCCCGTGCTCGGCGACGTCGCCGGCAACCTCGCCCACCAACGGACCGCCATCGAAGAGGCGGCCGCTGGCGCCGCCCGCCTGGTGGTGCTCCCGGAGTGCTCGACGACGGGCTACTGCTTCGAGTCGGTCGACGAGGCGGCGGCCGTCGCCGAGGACGTCGAAGGCGGCGACGGCCCGGCGCTGACGACGTGGCGCGAGCTGGCCGCCGCGCACGACCTGCACGTCGCCGCCGGCATCGTCGAGCGCGCCGGCGACCGCCTCTACAACGCCGCCGTGCTCGTCGGGCCCGACGGCCTCGTCGGCCACTACCGCAAGACGCACCTGTGGGGCATCGAGCACGACCTCTACACGCCCGGCGACCTCGGCTTCGGCGTGTTCGACACCCCGATCGGTCGCATCGGCATCCAGATCTGCTACGACGGCTGGTTCCCCGAGGTGGTCCGCGTCGAGGCGCTGCAGGGCGCCGACGTGGTGTGCGTGCCGGCCAACTGGGTGCCGGTCCCGACACAGGACCCCGCCGTGCCGGCGATGGCGAACATGCTCTGCATGACGTCCGCCCACACCAACCTGGTGTACGTCGTCGCCGCCAGCCGCGTCGGCGTGGAGCGCGGGCAGCCGTTCATCGGCCGCTCGATCATCGTCGACCACAGCGGTGCCCCGCTGGCCGGACCGGCGAGCGCCACCGACCCGGCGATCCTGACCGCGACGATCGATCCGATCGGCAGTCGCGCCGAGCGCCACGGCAATCCCTTCAACCAACCGCTGCGCGACCGGCGTGACGACCTCTACGCCGAGATGCTCGGCTCGGCGCACGCGCCCGGCGAGTACTGATGGCCGAGCGCGAGCGCTCGAGGGTGTGGGCCGCGCTGCGCCCGATCGTCACCGGCCTCGCCCTGTTCGTGGTGCTCGCCGCGCTGTGGGAGGGCTACAAGGCCTTCGGCCAGCACTTCGACGACCGCCTGCCCGGCCTCGGTTGGAAGCTGCCGGTCGCCACCGACGACCTCGCCATGCCCCACGTGCGCGACATCATCGCCGCCTTCTTCGACCCGCCCCGGCGCGGCGACACCGAGCCCCTCGTCGTCGCGCTGGCGCGTTCGGCCGTGGCGACCGTGGGCGCCGCGGCCGCCGGCCTGGCGATCGCCTTCGTCTTCGGGTTCGGCCTGGCCCTGGTGATGCTGCGGTTCCGCGTCGTGCGCGAGGGGCTGACGCCGTGGATCGTCATCTCCCAGACGATCCCCCTCGTGGCGATCGCGCCGATGGTGGTGATCTGGGGCGGCCAGCTCGACTGGCCGCCGTGGCTGGTGATCGCCACGATCTCGGCCTACCTCGCCTTCTTCCCGATCACCGTCAACTCGATCCGCGGGCTGACGTCGCCCGACCACGCGTCGCTCGAGCTGATGGAGACCTACGCGTCGAGCCACTCACAGACGCTCGTCTTCCTGCGTCTCCCGACGGCGCTGCCGTACATCTTCACCGGCCTGCGCCTCGCCGCCACCGCGGCGGTGGTCGGTGCGCTCGTCGGCGAGCTGTCGGCGGGCACCGGGCGCGGCATCGGCAGCGACCTGCTCACGTTCAGCTACTTCTACACCAACGGCCCCGAGAAGCTGTACGTCGCCGTGATCGTCGCCTCGCTCGTCGGCGTGCTGTTCGTGCAGGTGATCGCCTACTTCGACCGTCTCGTGCTGCGGAACCGGCCGCGCCATGACTGAGGCCGCGTCGTCGCCCCCCGCCGACGCGGCCGTTCGCGTCGAGTCGGTGTCGAAGCAGTTCGGCAAGGGCGGCGTGCTCGCCCTCGACGACATCGATCTCGTCGTCGAGCGCGGCGAGTTCGTGTCGTTGCTCGGCCCGAGCGGTTGCGGCAAGAGCACGCTGCTGCGCCTCGTCGCCGACCTCGACACGCCGACGTCCGGGCGCCTCACCGTCAACGGCAAGACGCCGCACCAGGCCCGACTCGACCGCGACTACGGGATGGTGTTCCAACAGGCCGGGCTGTTCGAGTGGCGCACCGCCGTGCGCAACGTCCAGCTTCCGCTGCGATTGATGGGCTTCTCGCCCGAGCAGCGCCGGGCCCGGGCGATGGAGACGCTCGAGCTGGTGCAGCTCACCGAGTTCGCCGACCACTACCCGTGGCAGCTGTCGGGCGGCATGCAGCAGCGCGTGTCGATCGCCCGCGCCCTCGCCTTCCGGCCGCAGCTAATGCTGATGGACGAGCCGCTCGGCGCTCTCGACGAGATGACGCGCGAGTACCTGCAGACCGAGCTGATCCGACTGTGGAGCACCACCGGGCTCACCGTGCTGTTCGTGACCCACTCGGTGACCGAGGCCGTGTTCCTCTCCACGAAGATCGCCGTCATGTCGCCGCGTCCGGGGCGACTCGCCGAGCTGATCGAGGTCGGCCTGCCGCGAGAGCGCACCGCCGAGACGCGCAGCACGCCGGAGTACTTCAGCGAGGTCGCCCGCGCCCGCGCCGTGCTGCACGGGGTGCACGGCGACGAGGTCGACACCGTGAGTTGGCCGACGCGGGTGCGACGCGTCGTCGTCCCGGCCTGCTTCGCCGTCGTGATCATCGGGGCCTGGGAGGTGATCGTGCGGGTCTTCGACGTCGACCCGTTCGTGCTACCGCGGCCCTCGGCGATCGGCTCGACGTTCCTCGACGAGTGGCCGGCGATCCGGTCGGCGCTGCACCAGACGGTGTCGGAGGTGCTCCTCGGCCTGCTGATCGGCGTCAGCTTCGGGGCGGTGATGGCGAGCATCGTCACTCGCTTCGTCGACCTGCGCGGCCCGGTGCTGGCGATCGCGGTGATCGTCAACTCGGCGCCGATCGTGGCCCTGGCACCGATCGCCAACAACCTCTTCGGCGTCACCAGCATCTGGTCGAAGGTGACGATCTGCGCGCTGATGGCGTTCTTCCCGATCTTCGTCAACACGTCGCGCGGGCTGCAGTCGACCCCGGCGATCCAACGCGACGCGATGCGGTCATGGGCCGCCCGCCCCCGAGAGATGACGCGCCTCGTGCAGTGGCCGAACGCCCTCCCCCACTTCTTCAGCGCGCTGCGGCTCGCCGCGTCGCTCGCCGTGATCGGGGCCATCGTCGGCGAGTACTTCGGCGGCTCCACCGACGCCCTCGGCGTGTACATCGCCCAGGCGGCGGCGATCACCCGCATGGACACCGCGTGGGCCGGCATCGTCGCCGCCAGCGGCCTCGGCCTCGTGCTCTACGGCGCGGTGGTCATGCTCGAGAAGCTCGTCATGCCCTGGCACGTCTCGGTCCGACAGGTCAGCCGCGCCTAGCCCTCTACTTGGTCACCAGTCCCCAACCACACCACCACCAACCCAAGGAGTACCGCTCATGTCCATGTTCCGATCCCGTGCCGTGCAGGCGACGGTGGCGATGGCCGCCATCGCCCTGTGCGTGCCCGCCGCCACGAGCGCGTCCGCCGGCCGCGCCACGAGCGCTCGCCCGGCGTCGGCCGCGCCCGAGTGCGAGTCGAAGGACAAGGTGACCGTCCAGCTGAAGTGGGTCGCCCAGTCGCAGTTCGCCGGGTACTACGCGGCGAAGGACCTCGGCTACTACGACGACGCCTGCCTCGACGTCACCATCCAGGAGGCCGGCGGCAACATCGTGCCGATGCAGCAGCTGGCGTCCGGCAACGTCGAGTTCGCCATCGACCACGCCATCAACGCCATGGTCGCCCGTGAGGAGGGCGCCGATCCGGTGAACATCGCCCAGGTGTTCCAGCGCGGCGGCTACCTCCAGGTCGGCTGGGCCGACTCGGGGATCAAGACCATCGAGGACTTGCGCGGCACGAAGGTCGGCAGCTGGGGCTTCGGCAACGAGCTGATCCTCTACGCCGCCCTGCGCGGCGCCGGCATCGAGCCGAACGTCGACGCCGAGATCGTGCAGCAGCCCTTCGACACGTCGCTGTTGCTGCGCCGCGAGGTCGACACCATCCAGGCCAAGACGTACAACGAGTACGCCCAGCTGCTCGAGGCCACCAACCCCGATACCGGTGAGCTGTACCAGCCCGAGGACTTCGTGGCGATCAACCTCAACGAGCTCGGCTACGACAGCCTCGAGGACGGCATCTACGCCCAGGCCGACTGGCTGGCCGACGGCGACAACGCCGACATCGCCGAGCGCTTCCTCGAGGCGTCGTTCAAGGGGTGGACGTCGTGCCGCGATGACTTCGACGGATGCGTCGGCATCGTCCTCGACGCCGGCACCACGCTCGGCCAGGGCCACATGACCTGGATGCTCAACGAGATCAACAAGCTGATCTGGCCGAGCCCGGCGGGCATCGGCATGATGGACTCCGACGCGTGGGACCGCACCGTCAAGGTCGGCCTCGACGGCGGCATCATCACCGCCGCCCCGACCGACGACGCCTTCCGCACCGACCTCGCCCAGGCGGCGGTCGACGCCCTCACCGCCGCCGGTGTGGACGTGAACGGCACCGACTACGCCCCGATGGACGTGCAGGTGACGCCGGGCGGCGAGTGACCCGACCCGCCGCCGCCGCAATCTGGTCACCCTGCGTCTCAAATGGCGATCTGGTCACCCTCGTTCTCGATATCGAGAACGTGGGGTGACCAGATTGCGGCCGGCCGTGGGACGGTGTCGACTGGAAGGCGGATCCCGACTGGGAGTTCCGCACCGCCCTCGACGACGGGCCCGACGCCCTGTGGGCGATGTGGAACGACGCCGTGGCGCGGGCGCGGGCCCGGATCGCCGACGCCCTCGCCGATCCGGCGGCCGGCGGGCTCGAGCGTCTCGCCGACTGGAGCTGGTCCGACGGCGGGACCCCGAGCCTGCGTTGGATCATGCTGCACATGATCGAGGAGTACGCCCGCCACAACGGCCACGCCGACATCCTGCGCGAGGCCGCCGACGGCTCGACCGGCGAGTAGCGCGCCGCCAACGCAAATCGCTGTATCAGCGGGGGCGGTCGCGGATCACCAGTGCATGTCCAACAACACCCCCACCACCAGCACGTCCGACGCCATCGCCGCCCCGCGGCACCGGCGCACCAAGCGCCACGTCCGCGCCGCCGCAGTTGCTCTCGCCGCGGTCGCGACGGTCGGCGTCACGGCCCATCAGGTCGACCACTCCGACGACGGTGGGCACGACGCCCGGATGAGCGCCATCCCCACGCCGTGCGACGGCTTCGCCGACTGCATCTACACGGCGTACTGGTACGCCTTCCTGCGCTGACCGGCTGGGTCGGCTAGGTCCACGGCCCCCAGCCGCCGGAGCGCTGGTACAGGGCGTAGGCGGCTTCGATGTTCGTGCGGGCGTCGAAGAGCTGGCTGCGGGAGGTGATGCCGAGGGCGGCCATCCACCCCTGGTGCGAGTCCCAGTTGAGCTGGAACACGCCGACGCAGCATCCCGAGCTCGACGTGACGTCGGGCCGGTAGTTGCTCTCGCGCCAGGCGATGCGCAGGGCCTGGTCCTCGAGGTCGTCGGGCCAGACGTCGCGGATCATCTGCTCGACCTGACCACCGCTCGGCGGCGGGTCCTGCGGCAGCGGGATGCCACCACCGCCGCCGCCACCGTTGTCGGCGGGGTCGGTCGCCTGCGTGGTCGCCGGCTCGGTCGTCGTCGACTCGGTGGTCGGCGGGTCGGTGGTCGGCGCGGCCGTGGTCGGCGGGTCGGTCGTCGGTGCCGCCGTGGTGGCCGGCGGCGACGTGGTGGCCGGGGCCGTTGTGGCGGGCGGCGCGGTGGTGGCGGGCTGGGTGGTCGGCGGGGCCGGCGCGGCGGCGCCGGGCGGCAGGCACACCTCGGACCCCGGGTACAGCGGCGTCTGCGCCGTCGCCTGGTTCAGCGTGAGCAGCTGGCCGAGCGACACGTCGACGGCGCCGGCGATGCGCAGCCAGTAGTCGCCGGCGACGGCCGAGTACGTGTTGGTGCACGGCGGAGGCGGCGGTGCGGTGGTGGCCACCTGCGCCGGCGCGGCCGTGGCGGCGGCGTTCGACGACTGACCGGACGCGTCGGCGGAGTATGACGAACCGCCCGCCCGCACGCCGGCGATCGCCGCCTGCGTGGTTGCCGGCGTCGACATGTCGGCGGTCACGGCGATGACCGTCGTGGGCGCGGCGGTGGCCGGCACCGTCGTGGTGCTGGCGGTGGCGACGACCCGGAGGGCATCGGTGCTGCCGGCGTCGCCGCCACCCGCCGTGATGGCGTGGAACAGCGGCACGGCGAGCACGGCGGCGAGGGTGATCGCACCGAGCGACAGCGCCCGCGGGTCGACGCCGCCGAGACTTCCGGTCGGCGGCGCCGCGCCGGCGGCGGTACTCGGGCTCGAGCCACAGGATGTCGTCGGAGTCGTGCAGCGCCTGGCGGTGCGCATCGCGCTGGACGACGTGATGGGTCCGTGTGCGCTCGGGCTGGCGATGGATCCGCGGCACCGGCTGGGTGGCGTCGGGATCGTCGAGCTCCCAGTCGTCGTACGCACCCCCGTACGTCGGCCGGTGGTCGTCGTGCGGCGCCCAGAAGGCGTCGTCGTCGTCGAAGTGGTTCGTCATGATGCTGGCTCCGCCGGGCCCGCTCGCCCGGTGCGAAGGGCAACGGTCTATCACGCTTCGTAACGCAACCGCAACGCGGGCGTCATCATCGACATGTCGGCGACATCGTCCCGACACGAGCGGCCCAGCGATGTCCCCTTCGGACGGGAGGCGGACGCCCCTGCCTACCGTCGGCGGCCATGCAACTGATGGTGCAGGCCCGAGCCCGAGTGGTCGTGGTGGCGGCGATGGCGACGGTCGGCATCGGCGTCCTCGGTGGCGCCGCCCCTCCCGTGACCGCGGCGACGACGGCCCCGGTGCCGGCGATCTTCGCCGTCGGTTCACGCCTCACCTGGAGCTCCGGCGACGCCACGCTGCAGGGGGCCAAGCTCGTGCCCGACCCCGACGGCTGGCTGTGGCGCGACGGTCAGTGGCACCGCGTCGAGTCGACCGGCGGCAACGGCGGGGTCGGCTACGAGCAGATCGACGTGCTGTCGAACACCGGCGGGTCGATCGTCGGCGACCTCCGCCTGTTCCTCAACACCGACCTGCAGCAGAACATCAACGTGCCCGCCGGCACCGCCGTCGTCGTCGGCACGCCCGACGGGTTCGGCGACTACTGGGTGCCGCCGGCGCGTCTGGCGGCGCTGCAGGACGGCTTCGACGGCACCACCCGCATCGTGCACGGGCAGCGCCAGATCAACGGCCAGGTCTTCGACACCGTCGGCGTGTCGACCACCGGGGCTGGCACCTACACCGGTTCCACGTACGACCTGGCCAGCGGCCTGCTGCTCGTCGGCGGCACGATGACCGCCGGCCCCGGCGTGCTGATCACCGACGAGAGCGGCCTGCCCCTCGAGCAGTCGTCGGGCGCCGTGAGCTACTCGCACCGCCAGCTGGTGTCGGTGCGCCAGCGCACGATCCCGTGGGCGACCGCGCCGGCGCCGAGCTGGGCGGTGCCCGGCCGCACTACCCACTACCAGGGCCAGATCGGCGTGGAGTACGACCCGTCGGCCGGGATGCCGTCGCATCCCCGGCATCCCCCTGTCGATCGACGAGGTGCTCGACCGCAACGTCGGCACGGCGTTCGTCGGCCGCCAGCTGGCGACGTCGGCGACGGCCGCCGGCGTGGCGCCGACCACGACCCCCAGCGACCGAGCGTTCGCCAGCGCGATGTTCGACGGGCTGTGGATCCCCATCGACGCACTGGCGCAGTTGCGGCCGCAGCAGGTGCTCGACCAGGACCCGGTGACCGGCCAGGTGGTGACGTTCGCCGGGGTGCAGAACAACGCCGCGGCGATCGTGCTCAGCGGCCCCGCCGACCAGGTGACCCAGTACTACGACCTCACCTCGGGCCTGCTCGTGGCCTCGACCGACCGCCGCCCCGTCCCCGGCTCCGGCACCCAGGTCATCTCGGTGCAATTCACCGGCCAGGAGTGAAACCGATGGGTGCTGACATGACCGTACGGTCATGTTGGCACCCATCGGTTCTGGCGCGGGGGCGGTGTCAGCGGTTGAGGAGTTGCTTGCGGAGCTCGACGAGCTGGGGGGCCGGCTCGCCGTCGCTCCAGCTGTCGGCGGTGATCGCCCGCTCGTAGGTGTCCCACTCGTTGCGCACGGCGGCGAGGTCGCCGCCGAGGGCATGGGCGCGCATCCGCAACCCGATCAGCGCCTCGTGCCCGGCGAGCACGGCCAACCCGCGGCCGGTCGCCCAGAACACGTCGTCGACCGCGCCGACCTCGAGTGACAGTTCAGCGTGACGGCGACACACGCTCGTCGCCAGCACGACGAACTCCGACGTGATCCCCTCCGGATCGGGCCACAGGTACGAGGTGGCGGCGAACGGCAGACCCCGTACCAGCTCGACCGCTGGGCGCAACATCGCCATCGCCTCGTCGCGCGCCAGCGCGGCCGACGCGTCGAGCCGGGCTCGCATCACGTCGGCGTCGGCGAGCACGCGGGGATGCAGCGACAGCTCGTCGGTCAGCGTGCGGCGCAACCACTCGTCGTCGGGCGGCGGGTCGACGTGGCGGGCCATCGCCCGGCGAGCGTCGGACACGACGTTGGCGAACGTGGCGTGGCGCACCTCGTGCTCCCACAGCGCGGTGCGCGCCGCGCCGCGGCTCGCCTGCTCGCGGTGCGTCACCAGCCAGGCGACGAGCTCGAGCGACTTGGCCCGCTCGAACGACGTGGCACCACCGGCGCGATCGACGACGCCCACCGGGCCGACCAGGGTGACGAGCAGGTCCCACTCGGGGATCGTCACGTCGCGACCGGTGCCGATGATCCGGTGGCCGTTGCCCTCGACCGTCGGGGGGCCGTTGCCGGTGCCGGCCGCGTGCCCGTTCCCGTTGCTGGTGGTCACTGGCGGGACGGCTGCGCCGGCGTCGTCGATGACGATCGGCGGGAACTGCTCGACCGAGCTGACCGAGGCGAAGAGGTCGTGGCCGACGACCGCGGCGAAGGCCTCGTCGACGGCCGACGACGCCGCGGGCTCGGCCGGCTCGATCAACTCGGCGAGCTCGCCGGCCTGCTCGACGCTCACCCCGACCGGTGTCAGCGACAGCCCCAACGGCTGGAGCGTCCACGCCGTCGCCCGGGCCACCAACCTCCAGGGCGCGCCCGGTACCGGACCCGCCACCACGAGCGCGAGGCCGGGGCGAGCGGTGACGTCGGCGAGCACCGCGCCGGCCACCTCGGCGGCGTGGGCCGACGCCACGATCACGACCGCCGGCTCCCATGCCTCACCGCCGCTATGGCGCGCCCGCAGGGCGAAGGTGTTGCCGGATCGGGTCTCCGAGCGGGCGCCGATCAGCTCGGTCCCCAGCTCGATCGCCTCGTCGAGCGTGTCGACGACCGAGGCGTTGCGGTGCCCGAGCAGGCACGAGGAACCGCCGCTCGGCGTCGAGTCCGACACCCACGAGGTGGGCGACCTCGGCCAGCTCCGACGAGGCCAGCCCAACGGCGATCGCCCGGGCGACGTCGTCGGCGCGGTCGCCGGCGTCGATCGACAGCACGCCGAGAGCCTCGACGTCGACCAGCACCTCGCACCCGCCGCTGTCGGTCCCGAGGGTCGTGACGGCGACGCACGGTGCGCCGACGGTCCGGGCGGCGGCGGCCAACTCGTCGACCGCGACGTGTGGTGGAAGCGACCACCACGTGCCGGCGCGCTCCCACGGCGCCGGCAGTTCGGCGGGACCGGACAGGACCAGCTCGATCGTGCCGTCGGCGCCGACGCGCACGAGGAGCACCCGTTGGTCGTGCGCGGCCACCGCCGGCGCGGCGGCGCGCAACGCCACGTCGACGCGCAACAGCCGCTCGCTGCTCCCGATCGCCCGGAGCCGCCGCTCGAGCGCCACCGACTGCGGCCGCGGCAGCGGCAGACGCGCTGGCGCCTCGGCGGCGCGCAGGCGCGCCCGGCGGCGGGCGCCGAGCAGGGCGAGGATCCCTGCGGCGAGCAAGCCGGCCTCGCCGAGCCCGATCGGCGAGGGGCTCGGCGACGGGTGCTCGCCGGTGGGCGCGCCGGCGGCACCCGGTCCGATCGGCGGCGGCAGCGTCGTGGTGGTCGTCGTCGTCGTGGTCGACGTCGAAGTCGTGGTGGTCGGTGGTGGCAGCGTCGTGGTCGTGGGCGGCACCGTCTCCGGCGGCGGGGCGGGCGCTGGCGGAGCCGGCGCGTTCCACAGGTCGTCGAACACTTCAGCGGCCGGTGGCGGTGCCGGCGCCGCGACCGCAAGCACCACCTCGTCACCCGGGTGGATCATCCGCTCGTCGTCGTAGCCGAGGCGCGGTGCGTTCAGGTCGATCAGCTCGTGCGTCCGGGCGGCGACGTCGGCGGCCGGCGCCGCGTCGCCGAGTGTCTCCTCGGCGATCGCCCAGTACGAGTCACCGGCGACCACGCGATGGCTGGTGACCGGTGTCGGGGGCACCGCGTCGCCGGACGGCGGGGCCACGACGTCGAGGACGTCACCCGGACGGAGCAGGTGTGGGTCGTCGTAGCCCAGCCGCGGACGCGTTGGCCTCGATCAGCGCGTTGGTGTAGTCGAGCACCGCACCGGGCGCCGCGTCCGGCGGGAGCAGCGACTCGGCGATCGCCCAGTAGCTGTCGCCGGCGACGACGTCGTGCACGCCGACGACCGCCGACGACGAGAGCCGCGCCACCGCGGGCGCGGCCCGCTCCGGCAGGCGCAGGTCCCATCCCGCCGACACCTTCCACGGCGCGACCCACCGCTCACCCTGCTCACCGACCACGCGGTGCTGGTTGAGGTCCCACAGCTCGGTCCACCGACCGGCATCGCCGAGCGTGCGCTCGGCGAACATCTCGATCGACTCGCCCGCCTGCACGCGTGCGAAACCCGACGCCACCGGACGCGGCGCCGCCGGCAAACTGCGCGTGCCCGTCGGCAGGGCGTGGTTGGCGACGAGCGAGTAGGCCGGCGCCCGCACCGTCGGCGCGCCGACGGCGACGCTCGGCGTGAGCGTGGCGGCCGCCGCCAACCCGGCGGCGATCCATCGCGCCAGGCCGGAGAACATCGCCAGGCGTGGCAGCCCGACCGCGCGATGCCCCTTCGCCTGCAGCAGCGCGACGACGACCGACGACACCAGTCCCGCCCACAGCAGCCAGGCCACGATCAGCAGGGCGCGCACGGCGATGGGCACGATCTCGGTCGTCGTGAGCTGGCGCTCGAAGAAGGTGCGGATCTCGTCGGCCGAGCCGATCCCGGGGAGCGGCGAGGCCGAGCCGACGCCGGCCCGGGCGCAGACCATCAGCAGCGCGGGGATGCCGATGACGACCAGGCCGAGCACCGCCAGCGCGCCGGCGAAGCGACCCCAGGCGCCGTCGGAACGACGGCCGCGACCGGCACGGTGACCGGTCACTGGTGCACCACCACGCAATGCGGTTGTGTCCAAGTCTGCGCCGGTGCACCAGTGAGCCGAAGACCGTGCCTGATGATTCGCTTGCTCGAAGACTCGCCGCTCATGAGCCGAACTCGCGGAAGCGGTCGATCGTGGCTCGCGCCGAGCCCGACACCGAGCGATCACCGGCGCCGATCGCGCCGATGCCAGCGATGCGGCACGTGACCGTCACCGACACCACGCCGCCCGGTGCCCACTCCGAGGCCGACACCGCGACGGCCGGACCGCCGGCGCACGCGCGTGCCGGTGGCCGCGAGCGTCGACGCCGCCGCCTGCTCGGCGGCAGCCTCGGCGGCCCCGGCCGAGCGCTCGAGCGACGCCGCCCGTGCCGCGACGGCGGCGGCGTGGGTCACGCCCTCGGCGCCGGCGCCCTCCCGGCCGAACAGGACGAACAGCAGCACGACCGCCAGCGCCAACGGGACCACGACGATGATCGCCGCGACGTCGCTGTCGCCGCGCTGATCACGACGCACACGGCGCAGTCATCGCTCCCGCACTCCCTCGCTCGGCGTGACCGACCGGGCGCTCACGTGGACCGACGTGCCGGCGATGATCCCGGGCGACGTGCCCGACACGGTCACCGTCGTCAGGTCGGCGCCCCGCGAGACGCTCACCGACACATCGCGGATGCCGGCCGATTCCATCTGGGCGACGGCGACGGCCTCGGCCGCCCCGGCCGACGAGCCGTACATCGCCACCGCCTCGCTCGCCCGGTCGGCGGCGGCCGCCGCCACCTGACGGTCGAGCTGCCAGTAGACGCCCTGCACGAACATGAACGTCACCGCCACGAAGATCGGGAAGAGCACGATCGTGGCGGCCACGCCCCGAGGGTCGCGCCACCGCGCCGTCATGGCGCGGGCGTCTGGATGTTGTTCGCTCCGTCGGTGAGCTTGCCCCAGATGATCGCCGCCACGACCGCCGCGCCGACGACCGCGGCACCGACCACGATGATCTTCTCGTCGACCTCGCCCCGCTCGTCGTGGCCGACGGTGCGGACGAACCGTCCGAGCAGCACCTCGAGGTAGACGCGTGCGAGCTGGTACTGGGTCATGGGAGCCTCCTGGTCGGTCGGGGCGGAGGTGGACGGGGCGGCGCGACGTCATCGGGCGCCGCCGATGCTGAGGTTGGTCACGAGCGGATAGATCAGGAACAGCACGAACCCGAGGCCCATCAGGACCAGCGGGGCGAACATCGCCTGCGACTTGCGCCGAGCGGCGCGTCTCGGCCTCGGCGAGGGCGGCCGTGCGCAAGGCCCGCGCCTTGGCGGTGAGGCTTCGCCGCACCGCGGCGCCGGACTCGCCGGCGAGCGAGCCGGTGGCGGCGATCTCACGCAGCTCGGGGATCCGCACCCGCCGACCCAACTCGTCGAGACGATCCCACACCGGGTCGCCGGACAGGCGGGCCTGCGACACGGCCCGACGCAGCTCGGCGAACGCCGGACCGGTGCCGGCGCGGGCCGCCAGGTCCATCGCCGACTCGGTGCCCTCGTGGGCGGCGAGCAGCAGCACCAGCACGTCGAGGTAGGCGCCGAGGGCGTGGCGGAAGTCGCGCCGGGCCCGCGCCGCGTCGCTGCGCAGCATCGCCCGCGGCACGATCCATCCGACGAGGGCGCCGACGATCATCAGCCACATCGGCAGGGCGATCGGCAGCGGCGTGCCGGTCACCCCGGCGACCGCCCAGACCGCCGGCCCCGCGAGCAAGCCGGCGATGCGCACAGAACACGCTCGTGCCGGCGAACACGCTCGAGGCGGACGATCGAGCAGCGCCAGGTCGGACTGCGGTCTGTTCGTCGGCAAGCGCGCCGGCGCGGGCGTGGCGCACCACCCACGCCCGACGACGTCACCCACGTCCCGCGCCGACGGGCGCGGCGGCGCTCCGGCTCACCCCAGCCCGTCGCGTGCAGGCGCGCGCAGCGCCACCGCCATCGGATCGGGCGCCGGCCACAGCGCCCGACGAGCAACCACACGCCACCGGCGAACAGGAGGGCGACGGCGACGACGCCGATCACCGGTCGACGCTCCGTGCCTCGTCGGCCGCGACCGGTGCCCGCCGATGGCGAGGACGCGGGCCGGCCGCTCGAAGCGTGTCAGGCGCTGCAGCCACCAGCCCCCGATCACAAACAGGCCGACCACCACGGCCAGCACGG
Organism: Ilumatobacteraceae bacterium; assembly: GCA_963719295.1. GTDB lineage: Bacteria > Actinomycetota > Acidimicrobiia > Acidimicrobiales > Ilumatobacteraceae > Desertimonas. The sequence goes on along the minus strand of CAVRBV010000024.1, from coordinate 27,652 downwards.
GTTGGCCGGTACTGTCGTCGTACGCCTCGAGGAACTCGCTGCCCCGTCCGAAGACGACACCCCGAGCACGACGAGGCCGCTGAAGACGACCACGAAGCGGGCCTCGCTGCGGTGCCCGGCGCGGTCGGCCTCGACCCGCAGCCGCATCGACGCCCGGTCACGGATCGTCGTCGCCAGCTCGGACAACATCTCGCCGGTGCGCGACGACCGCGTCGTCGCCAGCAGGATCACCGAGGCGACGAAATCGCCGGACGGATCGTCCAGCTCGGTCAGCGAACTGGCCGACCGCCGAACTCGGCCGATTGGCGGCTGAGACGCTGCCGCCAGCCCGGCGACCTCGGCACGGATCGCCGCCGGACAGGTGCGCACCGTCGCGGCGATCGTGCCGATGATCCCGTGCTCGGCCGATAACAGATCGCGCAGCTGCTCGCACCACGCCGCCAGCGCCTCGATGCGCGCCTGGTCCCGTGGCGCCGCGTCCCGCGCGGCCTCCCACGCCCGCAACCGCCAGCCAACCCCCGACGCGGCCGCCAACCCGGCGACCACCCACCCGGTGGCGGCGAGCGCGACGCGGCGCCGCCACGGCCGCCGACGCCGGCGGCCGCAGGACCGACCATCGGCGCGACGGTCGCTTCACGGCTGGCGGGCGGCGACGTCCACGCCGACACCATCGTCAACACGCCCAACGCCGCGAGCCCGCCGATCAACCCGACGGCGAGCGCCGTCGAACCGCTCCGACCGTCTGACCGTTCATCGGCGGCTCGGGCCCGGCACCCACCCGCAGGTGTGCCAATCCCACCCGGCGCGGGCCAGCCGCTCACGGCGGGCGCTCGACAGCGCATGGCTGCGGCACGAGCCGGCCGCCGCGCCGAGCCCCCACAGCTCCGTCGTCGCCACCCCGCCCTCCTCGAGCCCGGTCACCTCGACGATCGACGTGCAGTAGCGGCGCAGCTCGGCCCTCCGACGACTCGTCGCCGGCGAGATGGACGATGATCGGCGCCGCCTCGGCCAACCCGTAGGCGATCGCCTCCGGCGGCACCGGCGGACGGGCGCCGAGCCCGTACTGCTCGAAGCGGCGGACGGCGCCGCGCGCCGAGCGGGCATGGATCGTGCACGCCGAACCACGTGTCGAACCCGAGAACACGTCCAGCACCGGGCCGACCTCGTCACCGAGGATCTCGCCGACGATCACCCGGGTCGGGTTCAGCCGGCGGCTCGCACGCCGAACGAGATCGGCCACCGTCACCTCGCCCTCGCCCTCGGCCGATGCGCGGCCGGCTGTAGAGGGCGACCGTGTTCGGGCAGGCGGCCGCCGGTGTGCAGGCCGAGCTCGGTGATGCACGCCTCGACCGTGATCACGCGCTCATGACGCAGGATGGCGTCGAAGCACATCGCCCGCAGGCAGCGTCGTCTTGCCGGCGTAATGGTCGCCGGCGACGATCACGTTCTCGCCGGACCGGATCGCCGCCACCAGGAACTCGGCGGCCTCGGCCGGCATCACCCCGAGGGCGACCAGTCGTCCATGCCGACGGCCGGTGGCGGTGACGTCGGATCGACATCGTCGGCCGCACCGCCAGCCCCATTGCCGGCCGTGCCGCCGAACACGGCGAACAGCCGCGACCCGTCCGGCAACTGCACGTCCAGCTGCGGATGACGGGCGTCGAACTCCACCTCGTTCAACGACGACCGGCGAGAGGCACGCCGGATGAGCTCGACCAGTTCCTCGTCACTGGTCGACGCGATCGGCGGCCAACGGCGGATGGCCGCCGTCGAACCGACGAACACCTGGTCGGCGCCGTTGACGTCAATCTTCTCCACGTCAGGATGCACCCACAGCGCCTCGAGCTCACCGAGCCCGTAGACGTGGGCCATCACCGCTTCGACGAGCGCCTCATGGGTCGCCGCCGACAACGGTGTCAGCCCGCGGCGGACGCGACCCTCGTTGTAGGCGACGAGCTGCCGCTGGATCTCGGTGGCCGAACCGACCTTCTCGGCCTCGGCGGTCATCGCCTGTCCGGCGTCATGGGCGCGCTGGGCACGCTGGGCGACCGCCTGACCGACCGTGTCGGCGATCGAGCGCACGAGCGCGGCGCTCGCGCCACCGGCAGCTCGCCGGCGGTCGGATCGAGCGGCACGCGGGCGGGGCGAACCCGTCGCCGGCTCACGCCGACACCAGCCCGGCGTCGACGTCGCCGACCGCCTCGACGGCGCGGCGGGCGAGCACGGCCGCCGCTTGCGCCGAGCGCTGCGACCGGCGCCGCGGCCGATCGTCCAGCCGCCGCCGGCGAGCGCGGCACCGGCCGGATCCTCCGGCAACGTGGCGAACAGCGCCATGCCCAGGGCGGCCTCCACCTCCGCTGGCGGGTACGGCGCCCGGCCGATCAGCACGACGCCGACCCGCGGGCAGGCGGCGCTCAACACCTCGAGCACCTCGATGGCGCGATCAACGCGAGCGACGGTCGCCCCCGCGGTCGGCGCCTGGCGCACGAGCAGCAGCGACAGCTGGGCGACGCCGACCCACGCCGGCGCGATGGTGTCGACGCGTCCGCAGTCGGCGACGGCGAGCACGTCGGGTGCGGCGGCGAGCATGGAAGCGAACGAGCGCGGCGGCGCGCGTGATCGGCCCGCGCGCCTGCGAGGGGCGCGACGACGCCGTGATCACCCGCGGCCCGTTCGGCAGTGCCTGGGCGTGACGCTCGACGACCGACCACGTCGGCTGCGGCGCAGCGACGGCGGTCGACCAGCCCGGCTCGGGGGCCAGGCCGGCCCACGCCGCGATGTCGCCGCCAGAAGGGTCGCACTCGGCCACGACCGGGGTCGGGGCGGGCGGTGCCATCGCACCGAGCAGGAGCGCCGTGGTGGTCGCCGCCGCGGTGCCCGGCGCGGTGCACACCGCGACGATGCTCACTGGTGCACCCGTCGGCGGTGGGATGCACCCGATGCGGCGGCGGTGCACCAGTGAGCGGAAGACCGTGCCTGATGGTTCGCTCGCTCGAAGATTCCCTCGCTCATGCCGGCGCACCGGGTCCGGTGCGACCGTGGTCGGCGCGGCAGCCGGCACGGGGAACGCGGCCGACGGGTCGAGCACGCCGACGCTGACGGCATCGGCCGACCCCACGAGGGCGACGTCAGCGGGCGGCACCTCGACCGACAGCGCCACGGTGACACGGCTGTCGCCACCGGCCCCGACGACCTCGGCGAGGTCACCCGGCACCGCGGCGACGACCGCCTCGACGAGCACCGGCGCGACGTCGGACGGACCGCCGGGAGGCGTGACGACCAGCACCACGCGTGACTGCTCGCGCAGCCCGACCGGCACCTGACCGGCGGGCACCTCGACCGACATCAGCACGCGGTCGGGGTCGACGAGCGGCTGGGCCTGCAGGCTGTCGTCGACGAGCAGCGAATCGGCGGCGAGACGAACCCGGGCGTACTGGCCGATGACGAGTGCTGCGCTCGCTCGCCGGCAGGAAGGCGATGTGGTCGTCGGAGGAGATCGACACGATCTCGAGGTCGGCGCCGGTGATCTGCTCACCGGCGAGCACCGTGCGGTTGACCGCCAGGACCTCGGTGCGATCGCCGAGGCGCGAGTAGAGGGTGATGGCGGCGACCACCGACGCGACCACGAGGAACGCCCCGGCCAGCGCCCGCACGGGCCGGTGCGGGCGGAGGCGCAGGCCGCGGGAAGCCGCTAGCTCGGCGGCGGGCGATCCGGCGCGGGGCGCCGAGCCGTTGCCGACAGCGGACGCATCCTCCCGGATGAGGGTCACGAGTGCACCATCTCTCGCGTGCGAGCGACGAGGCGCCAGCCGAGGAGCGGCCAGCGACGGCCTGCGTGGCCGGGGAACGCAATGACGGTCACCGCCGGCCCGCCGTCGCGATCCAGCCGCCTACCAAGATCGGGTCGCCAGGCGCCGAGCACGATCGCGGCCACGAACGCAACGGCGAGCGCCGGTCCGAGGGCCACGTGACGGCGGCGGTACAACGCGCCGGCGACCAGCGCGAGTGCCGAGCGCGAGGAGCAGCACCACCATCGCCAGCGACGGGGCGAGGTACCCGGCGGCGAGGCCGAGCACGCTCAACAGCTTCCAGTCGCCACCGCCGATCAGCCGGGGCGCGACGAGCCACACGGCGAACAACAGCGGCGCCCCCGACAGCGCCAGCCCGGCGAGCAGGGCCCCGCCGAGCTCGGCGAGCGGGCGTTCGTCGAAGACCGTCACCGGCCCGACCAGGAGCACGACCACGGCGAGCGCGTCGAGCACCAGTCCGTTGGGGATCACCCCGGTGCGGCGGTCGATGATGCCGCACGCGATGGCGACGCCGGCGACGAGGATGACCGGAGCCCACGTGAGGTGGCCGGTGAGGGCGACGGCGAGAACCGCCGCGGCGACGGTGGCCGTCGTCAGCGCCGTCACGACGCCCGGGCTCGAGTGGGCGAGGTCGTGCGGCGCCGCGCCGGTCGAGACCCGGCCCCCCGCCGCTCCGAAAGGCGCAGTCGCCGCGCTGGTCATGCCCACCCCCCGATCGGCAGAACCTCGAAAGCGTTTCTGGCCGGCGACCGTAGCCGATCTCGCGATGCCCTCGAACACGGACCCCTTCACACCCCTCCAGGGCGCGTCGAGCGAGCCCGAACGGAAGGCGTGGGCGAGAATTCTGAGGGCGAGATCTGGGCGCGGAGAGTTGCGGAACATCCGCAACCGATCGCGCCCAGATGTGGGTGTGGGACGATTCGCGCCTCAGACGGGCGGCTACACGACCGAGCGCAGGATCAGCGCGTCGCCCTGGCCGCCGCCGCCGCAGAGGGCTGACCGCCGCCGTGCCGCCGCCGCGGCGGCGCAGCTCGTGGAGGGCGGTGAGGGCGAGGCGGTTGCCGCTCATCCCGATCGGATGCCCGAGGGCGATCGCCCCGCCGTTGACGTTGGTGACCTCGTCGGTGATGCCGAGGTCCTCCATCGACGCGATCCCGACGGCGGCGAACGCCTCGTTGATCTCGAACAGGTCGACGTCGCCGACGCCGAGCCCGGCCTTCGCCAGCGCCGCGATGATCGCCGCGCTCGGCTGGTGCAGCAGCGACGCCGAGTCGGGACCGGCGACCATGCCGTAGGCGACGTACTCGCCGAGCGGCGTGACGCCGCGGCGCTCGGCCGCGGCGGGCGACATCACGATCACCGCGCTGGCGCCGTCGGACAGCTGGCTGGCGTTGCCGGCGGTGACGGTGCCGGCGTCGTCGAACGCCGGCCGCAGCCCGGCGAGGCTCTCGACGGTGGTGCCGGGACGCACGCCCTCGTCGTGCTCGACGACGAGCGGCTCGCCGCGGCGCTGCGGGATCGACACCGGCACGATCTCGTCGGCGAGTCGGCCCTCCTTGATCGCATTCGCCGCCCGCTCGTGCGACAGCGCGGCGAAGGCGTCCTGGCGCTCGCGGCTCACGGCGCCGCCGTTGTAGCGGTCGGTGCCGAGGCCCATCAGGCACGAGTCGAACGCGCACCACAACCCGTCGGCGATGATCGCGTCGCGCAGCTGGGCGTTGCCGTAGCGGAAGCCGCCCCGCGCCCCGTCGGCGAGGTAGGGCGCGTTGGTCATCGACTCCATGCCGCCGGCCACCACGATCGTCGGCGTCGCCGGCGGCGATCATCTGGTTGGCGAGGTAGATGGCGTTGAGCCCGGAGAGGCAGACCTTGTTGACGTTGACGGCGGGCACGCTCATCGGGATGCCGGCCTTCACCGCCGCCTGGCGGCTCGGCACCTGACCCTGGCCGGCCATCAGCACCTGACCCATGATCACGTGGTCGACCTCGTCGGGGGCGACACCGGCGCGCTCGAGGGCGGCGCCGATGGCGACGGCGCCGAGGTCGGCCGCCGAGAGCGTGGCGAAGGCGCCCGACAGCTTCCCGATCGGCGTGCGGGCCCCGGCGACGATGAGTGCACCCATGCCTCGAACGGTACCGCCTGTCGTGCGGTCGCTCGACGACCGATGGCGAACTGGACCGGACGGACGTTTCGCCCATCGGTGGTGGACTCGGACGGGCGTCGGACGCCGCCCTCGTACGTTGACGCCATGATCGACCCGATCCGACCGTGGCGGCCGCTCCCTCCGCGCCACCTGGCGCCACCTCGCCGTCGCCCTCACCGCGACGATCGCCGTCGTCGTCGCCGGCGCCTCGTCGGCCGCCGCGGCGCCGACCTTCGACGAGCCAGCGGATCGAGTTCGAGCCGGGCGCCGACCACGCCGCCCGGGTCGGCGCCGTCGACCCGACCCACAGCGACCGCTGGATCCTCAACGCCCGGGCCGGCCAGACGATGGCGCTGAACATCGACTCGATCGACGACAACACGGTGTTCGCCGTGTTCACGCCCGACCGCACGGTGCTCGGCACCGTGTCGTCGAACACGCCCGAGGGCGAGACGTTCTGGCAGGGCGTGCTGCCGGCGAACGGGGACTACTCGGTGGAGGTCGCCGGCACCGGCGGGGCGGCGCTACTACGCCCTCGACGTGTGGATCGACGCCGCCTTCCGCCAGCCCGTCGGGCTGTTGCAGCGCATGTCGTTCGCTCCGGGCGCCGACTCCGGCACCGTCGGCGGGGCGGTGCTGCTCGGCGCCACCGACCAGTGGTACCTGACCGCCCGCGCCGGCCAGCAGATGGACGTCACGGTCTCGTCGGTGGAAGCGAACAGCACGTTCGACGTCTTCGGCCCCGACGGCGCCGCGCTCATGGCGCCCGGCGAGCGGACCACCTGGTCGGGCCCGCTGCCGCAGGACGGCGACTACCGCATCGCCATCTCGCCGACACGAGGCAACGCCACCTACACCATGACGGTGCGCATCACCGGGGGCGACGCCGACGCAACAGCCGACGCCAGCAGAGCCCTGCGTCAGAGCCCCGGCCAATCGGTGCAGCGGGTGAACTTCGCCCCGGGCGCGGACCACGTCGAGATCCGCAACAGCATCACCCCCGACGTGACGCACACGTTCATCCTCGGTGCGGCGGCCGGGCAGGTGATGACCGTGCTGATCGACTCCGACGTGGGCGACATCACCACCTCGGGGTTCGATCCCGCCGGCGAGCCGCTGTGGCTCGACCAGTACGAGATCAGCGTCGACGGGCTCAGCTCGAGCGGCGACTACGAGGTGGTCGTCACGAACTACGCCGGCATCGTCGGCGCCTACGACCTGTGGATCTACATCTCCTAGCGCAACCGTCGCGGGGACCGACGTTCTGATGACACGGATGCACCGATTCGGTGCATCCGTGTCTTCGGAACGGTCGGAAGCTACCGGTGAGTAACATCGGCGCATGGAGCAGATCCTCGCTGCCATCGAGGCGGGGGCGTCGGGCGACGAGCTCGCCGCCGTGCCCGATCCCCGAGCACTACCGCGCCGCCCACGTGCGCCGCGACGAGACGGAGATGTTCGCCGGCGTGGCGTCGGCCGACAAGGACCCGGTGCGCAGCCTGCACGTCGGCGACGTGGCGACGCCGGAGCTGGCGCCCGACGAGGCGTACGTCGCGGTGATGGCGTCGAGCATCAACTTCAACACCGTGTGGACGTCGATCTTCGAGCCGCTGCCGACGTTCGGGTTCCTCGCCCGCCTCGGCCGCGAGAGCGAGTGGGGCGCCCGCCACGTCCGCGACGACCACGTGGTCGGCTCCGACGCCGCCGGCGTGGTGCTGCGCGTCGGCTCAGCGGTGCGCAACTGGAAGCCGGGCGACCGCGTCACCGTGCACTGCAACTACGTCGACGACCAGGACCCGTCCGCGCACGACGACTCGATGCTCGCCGCCAACCAGCGGATCTGGGGGTTCGAGACCAACTTCGGCGGCCTCGCCGACCTCGCCGTGGTGAAGGCCAACCAGCTGATGCCCAAGCCCGCCACCTCACGTGGGAGGAGGCGGCGGTCAACGCGCTGTGCAACTCCACCAGCTACCGCATGCTCGTCGGCGAGCACGGCGCCCGCATGAAGCAGGGCGACGTCGTGCTGATCTGGGGCGCCACCGGCGGCATCGGCGGCTACGCCATCCAGTACGTGCTCAACGGCGGCGGCATGCCGGTCGGCGTGGTGTCGTCGCCGGAGAAGGTGAAGCTGCTGAACGCCATGGGCGTCGAGGCGGTCATCGATCGCCGGCCGAGGGCTACCGCTTCTGGAAGGACGAGCACACCCAGGACGAGGCGGAGTGGCGGCGCTTCGGGAAGCAGCATCCGCGATCTCGTCGGCGACGACCCCGACATCGTGTTCGAGCACCCCGGGCGCCAGACGTTGGGTGCGTCGATGTTCGCCTGCAAGCGCGGCGGCACCGTCGTGACGTGCGCGGCGACGTCGGGCTACATGCTCGAGTTCGACAACCGCCACTTCTGGATGAAGCTCAAGCGCCTCGTCGCCAGCCACTTCGCCAACTACGAGGAGGCGTGGGCGGCCAACCGGCTGATCGACCAGGGCAGGATCCAGCCGCTGCTGTCGGCGGTGTACCCGCTCGACGACATCGGTCGGCGGCCGGTCAGGTCCACCACAACCTGCACGAGGGCAAGCTCGGCGTGCTCTGCCTGGCGCCCGACGAGGGCCTCGGCATCGACGATCCCGACAAGCGCGCCCGCATCGGCGACGACCGCATCACCGTCTTCCGCGCGCCTGAACCCAACCGATGGGTGCCAGCGTGACCGTACGGTCATGTTGGCACCCATCGGTTGCGGGGGCACGGCTGCCACGGGAATCGGGGGGACTGCTGCTATACTGATCCGATGCTGCTCACCGAGATCGACCACGTCGCCATCGCCGTGCGCGACCTCGAGGCCGCCATCGACTACTACCAGCGGGCCTTCGGGGCCACCGTCGCCCACCGCGAGGTCGTCGAGCGCGACGGGGTCGAGGAGGCCCTGATCAAGGTCGCCGACAGCTACATCCAGCTGCTCACCCCGACGCGCGCCGACTCGCCGATCGCCAAGGCGATCGACAAGCGCGGCGAGGGACTGCACCACGTCGGCTACCGCGTCGACGACTGCGCCGAGGCCCTCGCCTCGATGCGCGCCGCCGGCGCGACCGTGATCGACGAGGCGCCGCGACCGGGCAGCCGCGGCACCACCGTGGCCTTCGTCCACCCGAAGGGCAGCTTCGGCACGCTGATCGAGCTCGTCCAAGAAGCGGGGCCGCCGCCCTCGTGAGCACGCTCCCGGCGGCCGTCCTGTGGGACCTCGACGGCACGCTGATCGACACCGAGCCGTACTGGATGGAGTGCGAGCACGAGCTCGTGCGCTCCTTCGGCGGCGTGTGGACCGACGACGACGCCATGTCGATCGTCGGGTTCGACCTGTTGAACTCCGCCGCGGTGATCAAGCGGCGGGCCGGCCTCCCGATCGAGCCGCAGCAGATCGTCGACCACCTCGCCGCCGGGGTGCTGGCGCGCATCCGCCGCCACGTGCCGTGGCGCCCCGGCGCGCGCGAGCTGCTCGACTCGCTCAACGCCGCCGGCGTGCCGTGCGCGCTGGTGACCATGTCGTGGCAGGACATCGCCAACGAGGTGATGCTGCACCTGCCGCCGCGCACCTTCCAGGCGGTGATCACCGGCGACATGGTGGCCAACGGCAAGCCCCATCCCGAGCCGTACCGGCGGGCCGCCGCGGCGCTGGGCGTCGACCCGGTGTCGTGCGTGGCGATCGAGGACTCGCCCACCGGCGCCCGCTCCGCCGAAGCCGCCGGGTGCGTGGTGGTGGCCGTGCCCAACCACGTGCCGATCGATCCGGCGCCGGGCCGCGTCCTGCGGCGCACGCTCGTCGGGCTCACCCCCGAACTGCTCGGCGAGATCATCGAGACCACGCCGCTGCCGCCCACCGGCGCGCCCGTCACGACCGGCGCCGGCACGGGCGGCGACGACCGCCCCCGCCGCGGCGGTGGTCTAGCGCTGTGGTGGCAGCGCGTCGTTCGGGGCGGCTGGCGCTCGCTCGGCGCGCTGGCACTCGTGCTCGTGCTCATCGGTGCCGGCGTGTGGTGGTTCGCCATCCGCGACACCACCCCGCCCTATCGGCCGGGCGCCTTCAACGTGCACACGTGGGTGCCCTACTGGACCGCTCGACGCTGCCACTCCCGCACTCGACGAGCAGGCCAACGTCTTCCACCAGGTGTCGCCGTTCTGGTACCACGCCTACGGACTCGACACCTTCGAGTTCGACCGCAACGCCGGCGCCGAGGCGCAGCAGCAGGCGGCCGACTTCATCGCCGACGCCCGCCGGCGCGGCGTGCCGATCATCACCTCGCTGTACGACAGCACCGACCCGGGGGCGATGGCGGCGATCCTCGCCGACCCGGCGACAGCGGGCCCCGCACGTCGATGCGATCGCCAACTTCGCTGCCGTCCACAACTTCCAGGGCATCGACCTCGACTACGAGAACTTCGCCTTCAAGGACGACCGCAGCACGTGGGCGACGACGCGCCCCAACTGGGTGGCGTTCGTCCAGGAGCTCGGCGCCCGCCTGCACGCCGACGGGCGGATCCTCACCGTCACCGTGCCCCCGATCTACGACACCGGTCAGTCCCCGGACAGCGGCTACTGGGTGTACGACTACGGCGGCATCGCCCCGTCGGTCGACGCCATCCGCATCATGGCCTACGACAACTCGAGCGACGAGCCGGGCCCGATCGCCCCCGACTCGACTGGGTGACCACGATCATCGACGCCGCCACCAAGGCCGCCGGTGGACCGGAGAAGCTGGTGCTCGGCATCCCGCTCTACGGGCGCAACTGGGTCGTGTCGACGACCGGCACGTGCCCCGACGACGCGCCGGGTACGCAGCCGATCTTCCTCAGCACGCGTCGACAACCTGATCACCCGGCGCAACGCCACGCCGGTGTTCGACGCCACGACCGGCGAGTCCTCGTTCACCTACCAGGTGGACTTCCCCGAGGCGACCCCGACGTGCACGCAGACCCGCCAGGTCAACTACGTCGACGCCGAGGGGGCACGGCTGCGGATGCAGATGTCGGTCGACCGCGGGCTGCTCGGCGTGTCGCTGTTCGCCCTCGGCTACCAGGACGACCAGGTGTGGGACGACATCGCCGCGATCAGCGCCACCCTCACCACCGAGCCGGCCGGCAGCGAGACGACGACGGCGCCCACCACGACGGCACCGACCACCACCGCCGCCGCCCCGACGACGGCCGCCCCGACGACGGTGACGCCGACCACGCGCCGCGGTCGCCGTGACCACGACGACGGTCGCCGCCTGAGCGGCGGTGTGCCAGGCTCGACGCTCGTGAACATCCACCTCGTCGACGGCACCTACGAGCTGTTCCGCCAGAACTTCGGGCGTTCCGGACGCGACGACCCGCGCCCGTTCGCCGCGACGATCGGCGTGCTCGGCTCGACGCTCGGGCTCCTCGCCGAGGGCGCCACGCACGTGGCGGTGGCGAGCGACCACGTGATCGAGAGCTTCCGCAACGACCTCTGGCCCGGCTACAAGACGAGCGCCGGCATGCCACCGGAGCTGCTCGCCCAGATCGCGCCGTGCGAGGAGGCACTCGAGGCGATGGGCGTGACCGTGTGGGCGATGGTCGAGCACGAGGCCGACGACGCCCTCGCCGCCGCCGCCCAGCTCGCCGACGCCGACGAGCGGGTGCGCCAGGTGCTGATCGTCACCCCCGACAAGGATCTCGGCCAGTGCGTCCGCGGGCGGCGCGTCGTGCAGTTCGACCGGCGCAAGCGCGAGCTGATCGACCACGACGGCGTGGTGGCGAAGTTCGGCGTGGAGCCGGCGTCGATCCCCGACTACCTCGGTCTCGTCGGCGACTCGGCCGACGGGTTCCCCGGGCTCGCGGGGTGGGGGGCCAAGAGCACGTCGGCCGTGCTCGCCCGCTACCGGCACCTGGAGGACATCCCCGCCCAGCCCGGGCAGTGGGACGTCGACGGGCTCCGCGGCGCCGAGAAGCTGGCGGCGACGCTGCGCGAGAACATGGAGCTGGCCCTGCTGTTCCGGCGCATCGCCACCGTGGTGACCGACATCGATGTCGGCGCCGTCGACGACTGGCGATGGACCGGCCCGACCGACGAGTTCCGCGCCGTCGCCGAGCGGTTGGAGGCGCCCGAGTTGGTGGGTCGGGCGGTCGGGCTGGCATCGCGGGGTCGCCGCGACGCACAATCGTGATGTGACCGACGAGCTCGACGACTACGAGGACGAGGTGGACCACGAGGAAGAGCTCGTCGCCGAGCTGGAGGCCGAGCGGGACGTCGCCGACGCCGACGAGGTGGCCGACATCCTCGCCGAGCCGGACGACACCCCGTTCGACGAGACCCGCCACGCCTACAGCGGCGCCACCGACGACGACAGCGACGTCGACGTGGCCGAGCTCCGCGAGGCCGGCGCGCTGCTCGACGACCCGGACCGCATCGCCCGCGCCGAGGACCGCGAGCGCTGAGACCGCCGCGTCACGCCGGGCGGTGGGCGAGCACCTCGACGTGCACCACGACGAACAGCGCCGACGGCGCCGTCGACCAGGCGATGAACGCGTCGGCGATGTCGTCGAGCTCGGCGGCGTCGCTCAGCTGGTAGGCGATCGCCTGCTCGTGGAACGACGAGACGCGCACCCGGTCGGCCCACAGGCCGCCCCACCACGCACGGGACTCGGGGTCGGCGAAGGTCCACGTCGAGCTCGACGCCGTGATGTCGACGAACCCGGCGTTCGCCACCCAGTGCGGTAGCCACCGGCCGGCGTCCGCCTGGGCGCCGTTGCGCTGCGTGATGCCGTGGTAGATCTGCAGCCACCGATCGAGCCGTTCGTCGGTCGGCGCCCAGGCGAAGGCGGCGTAGTCGCTGTCGCGCACGGCGAGCAGCCCGCCGGGGCGGAGGACCCGGCGCGTCTCGACGAGTGCGGCGATCGGGTCGCGCGAGGTGCTGGAGCACCTGGTGGGCGTGGGCGACGTCGAACGACGCATCATCGGCCGGGAGTGCGTACGCGTCGCCGTGGGTGAACGTGACGTTGCCGACGCCGCTCGAGCCCGGCCCGTTCGGTGGCCTGGTCGACGACGGCGGCCGCCGAGTCGACCCCGACCACCCGGCCCGGCGCCACCCGGCGGGCGAGGTCGAGGGTGATCGTGCCGGGGCCGCAGCCGACGTCGACGAGGTCGTCGCCGGGCGTCAGGTGGGCGAGCAGGTAACCGGCCGAGTTCTCGGCGGTGCGCCACTCGTGGCTGCGGAGCACCGACTCGTGGTGGCCGTGCGAGTACACCTCGTCGGGTCGGTCGGACACCGATGCAGCCTGCCATCCCCAGGGAGTCGCACGACCCACTGGTGCCCGGTGAGGCGACGGCCAGGCGATCTGCGGCACACGAGCGGAACCGTTGAAGGCTGCTACCTCCCGGTCCTGACCTGGTTCACGGGCGCCCGTTGCACAGGACCCGACCGTCACCTCACCGGGCACCGTGGTGCCCGTCGGTGGGCCCACGCTAGCCGCCCGCTACCCTTCGTCCACCCCGCCGGGACACGAGCGGCGGGGAACCCGGGAGGGGTGCGAGAGCGGCCGAATCGGCACGCTTGGAAAGCGTGTGTGGGGCAACTCACCGTGGGTTCGAATCCCACTCCCTCCGCTCGGCCGGCGCCCGCGGCGCGCCCGTTGGACTAGCGCGTGCGGGGCAGGGTGCCGGGCACCGTCGTGGTCGTCGAGCTCGTGCCCTCATAGGTGTAGGTGACGGTGACCGCCACCGCCCCGTGGGCGAGGAACGTGATGTCCCATTCACTCGACTGCAGCACGTCGCCCTCGCTCGACTGGTCGACGGTGTACGGCAACGTGCCCGGTCCGACGAAGGCGGCCAGCGCGGCCGGGTCGGTGATCGAGCCGGAGCCGGTCTGGGTGTCGGTGTCGGCGTTGAAGTACACGTCCGACGCGGACGCACCGCCCGGGAACGACGGTGGCTGACCGGCCGCGTCGTTCCCCAACACCAGCGCGCCGAGGCAGTCGTTGCTGCCGTTGGAGACGCTCAGCGACACGGGCGGCACCGTTCCCGACACCGATGCGGTGGTGGACGTACCCGCCGGGAAGTTGACCGTGACCTCTGCCGCCGTGGTGCCCGACGGCACCGCGCCGGCGGCGGTGCTGAGGTTCTCGGCGCACAGCTCGGTGGTGACCGACACCTCGGTCGTCCAGTCGACCCGCGTCAGCGTGCCGAGCGAGGGGTCGAACTTGTCGACCGTGCCGCCGGTGAGCGCCTGCAGGGTGTGCGTCTGGCTCGACGACGAGCTCGTCGTGGCGGCGTTGGCCGCACCGGGCACGAGGAGCAGGCCGAAGCCGACCGCCGCTCCGATGCCGGCGACCACCAGACCGCGCCGGCGCCCGAACGTGAAGTGGAAATCCGTCCCTCGCCCACGAATGCTCCTATCGCTGTTGCCCCGGGTCATCCCCTCGAGGAGGCGCCCGGTTCGCCGTGCGATCGGGAAAAGTATCACATCGCAACAGTCGCACGTGCTACTATTCCGGCACCTTCGGAGGACTCCGTCCTCCGACGAGAAAAGAGCGGAGGCGGGGATGAGGCGGCTCGGACACAAGCCGATTCTGGCGATCATGGCGGTAGTGGCTGCGGCGACGGCGGTCACGTTCGCCGCGTCGCCATCAGCGCGCGCCGACATCCAGACGCGCAGCGGCTCGATCGAGCTCAGCTCGCTGCCCAGCTCGGCCCCGGTCGTCATCGACCAGTTCGATCCGTCGCTCGGCCCGCTCACCAGCATCACCGTCACCGCCACACTGGCGGGATCGGTGCAGTCGACGGTGGAGAACCTCTCGTCGGTGGCGAGCAATTCGACGCTGTCGTTCACCGCCTCGGACGACGACGTGGGACCGGCGGCGGTCATCCTGCACGTCCTCGCCGGCGCCAGCGCCAGCCAACACGCTGGCGCCGAACGTCCCGACGGGGTTCAACCTCGCCGACAACGGCGAGCAAGTGCTCGTCATCACCAATCCGGCCGTGCTCGCCGTGTTCTCGGGTACCGGCACCGTCACCTTCGACGTGTCCGGCATCATCCACACCACCATCGCCGGCCCGGCCAACTGGCGCACGCGCGGCGTCGCCCAGGCGCTCGCCACGGTGAGGGTCGACTTCGACCTTCGGTCCTCCGTGCGGCGAGACAACGACGTCGAACCCCGACGGCGCGACCACCACCACGAACCCGAACGGCGGTTCGACCACCACGACGCCGCCCGGCTGCGAGACCACCACCACGACGTCGACCACGGTGCCGTGCGAGACGACGACCACCACGAACCCCGAGGAGCCGACCACCACGAACCCGAACGGTTCGACCACGACGACGCCGCCCAACTGCGAGACGACGACCACGACGATCCCGGAGACGACCACGACGACCACGACGTGGACCGAGACGACGACAACGACGATCCCGGAGACGACGACCACGACGACGATCCCGGAGACCACGACCACGTCGACGACCACCACCACGACGACGACCCGAGCCGACCACGCACGCACGAGCACGTCGACCACCACACGAGTACCGTCGACCACCACGACGACGACGCTGCCGCCTGCCGCCGTGCAACGATCTCGTCGAGGCGTACCCGGGTCCGACGGCCTGACGAACGGCAACTCGCTGCTCAGCGGCCAGTTGACGGTCCACAACATGCGTGACGGCCGCGGAGCGATCAGCGTTCGACTGGACCTCGACCATCCCGATCGTGCGATCGACGTCGAGTCGAACACCCCGCCCTATCCGCGGCAGTCACTACGACTACCCAGGCGGCGCCACACAGCGGCGCGGGCCTTCTGACGCCCGAACGACGATCCGTCAAGTCGATCTGGGTGTGCATTCGGGCCGGCGCGACATCCGCGCCAGCCCTCGGCGCGAGCGTCTCGCAGTCGGCCACCGACGGCGGCCGACGCGACCGCCGCCGACTCCGAGCGCAGCCACGCCGGCACCAGCGAGCGCCGAGTCAGCCACGGACGCCACCGAGGCGCCAGGCCACGGATCGCGACCACCGAGGCGACCACGCCGACCACGGAAGCGGTGGCGACCACCGAGGAAGCCACGCCGACCACCGAGGCCGCGGTCGGCACCGAGCCCTCGACCGGCACCACCACGCCGGCGAGCGAGCCGCCGGTCGAGACCCCGCCGGCCGGCACCGGCGTCTGAGCTCCGGTCGAACCAGTTTCGAACCACTTCCTGCCCGGTTCCGGGCAGGAAGTGGCAGCAGAATGAGCGCGGTGGGCGACCCGATGAGCTCCCGACCGATCGGTGGTCCGCGGCCATGGAGCGCGCCATTGTCGAAGCCGGCGCCGCCGCGGCGCACGACGACGTGCCGATCGGCGCCGTCGTCGTCCGCGACGGCGCGGTGATCGCCGCCCGCCACAACGAGCGCGAGCTCACCGGCGACCCGACCGCCCACGCCGAGATCCTCGCCCTTCGCGACGCGGCGTCGGTCGTCGGACACTGGCGGCTCGACGACTGCACGATGGTGGTGACGCTCGAGCCGTGCGCGATGTGCGCCGGCGCGCTGGTCAACGGCCGCATCGAACGGCTGGTCTACGGGGCGCCCGACCCCAAGGCCGGCGCCGCCGGCAGCCTGATGTCGATCGTCGAGGATCCCCGCCTCAACCACCGGATGCCGGTGGTCGCCGGTGTCGAAGCGGAGCGCTGCGGGCGACTGCTCGTGGAGTTCTTCGCCGCCCGCCGGAGCCGCTCGGGCGACCGCTAGCCTCCTGCGACGGAAGGATGCCAGAGTGGACGAATGGGACGGCCTCGAAAGCCGTTGAGGTCTTCGGGTCTCCGTGGGTTCGAATCCCACTCCTTCCGCCAACAGGGCTTTTGTCGTTACAGGGAGTAACGATGAGTCCGAGAAAATGCGTTCCGAGCAGGGAGAACGTACATCCGGTGACAATGGCTGCCAAGCTGTTCCACGGAGCGTTACTCCCGCGGTAACTCCCGGTTACTCCCGGCAGAACTTGCGGCCGGGGGTCCTGTGGAGGGGTGAGGAAGTCGCGGGGCAAGCGGATCCAGGCGGGCGACGGCTCCTACACCGTGTCCTCGAAGGCCGCCAACGGCGAGGGTTCCCTCTACCGGGAGGCTGACGGCGCATGGCGGGCGACGTATCGCGTGCCGGGCGAGAGCCGGCCGCGTCGGGTGCGGGGGCGGACGCGTGACGAGGCCCTGCGCCGTCGCGGGGCGGCTCTCACGACGGCGTTGGCCGAACAGTCCCGCTCGGTGTCGGCGACGTCGCTCACCAGCGTGAGCACGGTCGCAGAGGTGGCCGTCGTGGTGGCTGCAGAACATCGCCGCGGTGCGCGTCCGGCCCTCATCGCTCGGCAAGTACGTCGACCGCGTCGAACGGATCACCGCCCATCTCGGCGACGTGCGCATCGGAAACCTCCGCGTCGAACAGATCGCTCGATGGCAGGCCACGCTGCTCGAGTCGCTGTCGCCAAAGACGGTCGCCGACACCAGGGCGACGTTGCGCTCCGTGGTGGCCGAGGCGGTCAATCTCGACCTCGTCGCGTCAAATCCGGTCGAGCGGGTTCGACCGCCGAAGGCGCGAGCGGCGAGCAAGCGGGCGTTGACCGCCGCCGAAGCGCGAGCCCTCGTCAGCGCGGGCGCACCCGATCGGCTCGGCGCGGCGATCGCGCTGCTGTTCGTCCAGGGCTGGCGGGTGTCGGAGGTGCTCGGCCTCGCCTGGGGCGACGTCGACCTCGTTGCCGGCACGGCGACGGTGTCGCGGGCCTGCGTCTACGCGGACGGCATCGGCATGATGCTCGGACCACCCAAGACCGACGGGGCCGCTGGCCAACATCTCCTCACCCCGGTGGTGGTCGAACTGTTGCACCGCCGCCGCGCGGCACAGCTCGAGGAACGGCAACGAGCCGGCGACGCCTGGAAGAGCCACATCCATGCCGGTCGAGCCGTCGACCTCGTGTTCACGACGACGACGGGCGGACTGGTATTGCGGCAGGCGGTCACCAAGGCGGTTGCGATCGGCAGCGACCTCGGCCGGGATCGACCCCACGGGGCTCGGCACCCACGCCGGCCGGTCCACCGCGATCACCGTCCTGTACGCCGAGGAAGGTCTCGATCTTGCGGACATCGCCCGCCACGTCGGCCACGCGGCTCCCGCCACCACCAGCGGCTATGTCCGCCACCTCGGCCGCCGCCCGGCCACGACCGCAGACGCCGCCCGGCGGCTGCTGGACCCTCGTTCGCTTCCGGATCTGTCAACGGGATGACGCGGTCCGCACCGCACGTCTGAGGCTGGGCGACGGCAGGGTGTCACCTCCCAGATCGCCGCCGATGTACTCACCCAACGCAACGTGAACGTCGCACTGCCGGCTATAGCGGTCACTTCGGCCGAGCGATATCCCCCAGCCTTCTCGGACACCTGTGTCCACACGTTCAGTGTGCGTTCGCCCTGGCGCCGTGGCGCCCATCACGGGCGTCCACGCGCTGTCAATCGCTTCGCCGGGGACGAAGCCGGGCCCGCGACCGATCGGTGCTCCCGAGTTGCGAGCCCGCCCTCCCGGTGTTCGCGCCCGATTGTTCGACCCGGCGTACTGGCTGACTCACACGGCGAGGATGCTTGTCACCTTGGCGGTGTCACCGGCGCCCATCGGATCGGCATAGGCCGCTGGCGACGGCGCGGCGTCGGCCCTCGCATGGCGGTGTGCGCCATCGCCACCGGATCCCCAGGCGACACGCGACCTGGCTGGGCCCTCGCGGCTGAGCGGAAGCCGGGGGTATCGTGGGATCAGCGAGAGCGAGGTGTTTGTGACGATCGGTAGGTCCTCGCGGGTTCGTCCGCCGACCATCTACGACGTCGCGGAGGCGGCCGGTGTCTCGCACCAGACTGTGAGTCGGTTGCTCCGCGGCGTCAAGGGGATCCGGCCGGAGACGCGGGCCCGGGTTGAGACAGCGATCGCCGAGCTGCAGTACCGCCCGAACCCGGCCGCGCGATCGCTCAAGAACGGCCGGACGCATCGCATCGGCGCCCTGACGCACGATCTGACGGAGGTCGGCCCGTCGAAGACCATCGACGGTGCGAGCCATGGCGCCCACGACGCCGGATATCTGCTCGACGTCGTCAGCATCGACCCCCGCGACCCGCACGCGATCGAGCAGGCGATCCAGATCCTCAGGCAGCAAGAACTGGCGGGGGTGATGGTGTTCGCGGCAGCCGACGCGGTCGCAGCGGCAGTCGAGCCCGCCGGATTCGCGGTTCCGGTCGTGGTCGATGCGGAGCTCGAGGAGGCGCAGTACGCGGCTCCGGCGACGCCGAACGGGCGGGGCTCTGAAATGCTGGTCGAACACCTCTTCCGGCTAGGGCATCGGAATTTCCTGCACCTTGCTGGCCCCCGTGAGTGGGTCTCGGCGCGCAACCGGGTCGTGGCCTACACCAGGGCGCTCGAGGCCCGTGGCTTGATCTCTTGCGGCGTCCTGGACGGCGACTGGTCAGCGGCGTCCGGGTATACGGCGGGACACCGGATTCCGCTCGATGGGTCGGTCACCGCCGTGCTGGCGAGTAACGATCAGATGGCGCTCGGAGTCATACGAGCCGTCACCGAGCGTGGCATTCGCGTCCCGGACGACATCAGCGTCGTCGGTTTCGACGACATCCCGGAAGCGGCCTACTTCCGCCCGTCGCTCACGACGGTCTCGGTCGATATCGATCGGGGCCGGGCGGCGATCGCTCGCCTGATCGCACAGATCGAGGGCCGCGATGCCGCACCCGATCTGAACGACCGGGAACCGCACTTGCGGGTACGGGAGTCGAGCGGGCCCGCTCCGCGCTGAGGCGAGCGGCGTGTGAGGGCATGCAGAGCCCGCATTCCCGGACAATTGACTCTTGTGAGCGCTAATACCATCGCGCTAACGTGCGCGATGTTACCGATAACATCGCTCTCCAAGCGGGTCGCCGCGCATGACCTCGCTGCCCGCCCGGTTCTCGGCCACTGTCCTGTTCGGCGCCGCGTACTATCCGGAGTACCAGCCACAGCTCGACCTCGAGCGAGATCTCCGGCTGATGGCGGAGGCGGGCTTCACTGTGATCCGCGTCGGCGAATCAGTGTGGTCGACCTGGGAGCCGCGGGACGGCGAGTTCGACCTCGACTGGCTGCAGCCGGTGCTCGACGCCGCGCAGGCGCACGGCATCTCCGTGATCCTCGGCACCCCCACGTACGCGGTTCCTCCGTGGCTGCAGAAGAAGCACCCGGACATTGCCGCCCAGTACGCGACCGACGTACGCCGTCCTTGGGGAGGTCGGCAGGAGGTCGACTACTCGCATCCCGAGTTCCGTCCCTACGCCGAACGCGTCGTCCGGGCCATCGTCGCTCGCTACGTCGACCATCCCGCGATCATCGGCTACCAGGTCGACAACGAGCCGGGGCTCGAACTGTTTCACAACAGGGGCAGTTTCGACCGGTTCCTCGACCGGCTGCGTGAGAAGTATGGCGACGTCGAGACGCTCAACCGGGAGTGGGGGCTCACCTATTGGTCGCATCGGCTCAACAGCTTTGAGGAGCTGTGGGTGCCTGACGGCAACTGGCAGCCGCAGTATGACCTCGCTTGGCGAAGGCACCAGGCCGAGCTGACCACCGAGTTCATCGCCTGGCAGGCGGGCATCGTGCGCGAGTACGCGCGACGACCAGTTCATCACATGTTGCATCGCCTACACGCGTCCCGCCGTCGACGACGAGGCGGTGACGCAGGTGCTCGACGTGACCTCGGCAAACCCGTACTACGGCATGCAGGACCATCTCGACGCCTCACTCGACATCCCACCGTTTCAACCCTGGGCAACGACCGGCGTATGGGGGCTGATGCTGCAGGCCGACCGCGCGTTCTCCTCGAAGCAGGGACGGTTCCTGATCGCCGAGACCAACGCACAGTCGATCGGCGGCCCGTCGAGCAACCTGCCGCCGTATCCGGGGCAGCTGGTCCAGGCAGGGCTCGCTCTCGTTTCCCGCGGCGCCGCGATGATCGAGTACTGGCATTGGCACACCTTGCACTACGGCACGGAGACGTACTGGGGCGGAGTCCTACCGCACAGCCAGCAGCCCGGCCGGGTGTACCGGGAGGTCACCGAGCTCGGGCGACGGCTCGCACGCCTCGGGCCTGTACTGGAGGGCTATGAACCGGACGCGGAGGTGGCGATTCTCTGGTCGACCGACACCCGCTTTGCGTTCGAATACCAACCGCCGCTCGCCGACGAAACCGGAACCCCCGATGCTCTCTCCTACCGGCAAATCTTCGAGGCGAGCTACCGCGGCATCCTCGACGCCGGAGCCCAGGCGCGCGTGCTGCATGTCGGACAGGCCGTGCAGTTGGGCGGTGCAGAGCTCGCACACTCCTTCCCGGTGCTGGTCGCGCCGGCCGTCTACGTCGCCACCGACGCCGAGCTGCAGCTTCTCGCTGACTACGCCGAGGCGGGAGGCCACCTGATCGTCGGCATCCGAACCGGTTACGGCGACGAGGAGGCCCGCGCCCGGTTCGCCATCGCTCCCGACGTGCTGACCAAGCCGGCCGGCGTCTGGTACGAGGAGTTCAGCAACCTCGCCGCGCCGCTCGAACTCGACGCGGCGGCGCCACTGACGCTCACCCCGGCGGCGCACGCCACGCGCTGGGCCGACGGACTTCTCGCCGACGGCGCAGACGTGCTCGCACGCTACCGGCACCGGGAATTCGGTCGGTTCGCCGCGATCACGACGCGGGAGCACGGCGATGGACGCATCACCGTCGTCGGTACCGTGCCCAATCCCGCCCTGGGCGCCGAGCTGATGCGCTGGGCGGTGCCGGAGCCAATCGCGGCCGGGTGGCGGATCGTCGGCTCAGCGGTGCGCGTCTCGTCAGGCCGAGTGGCCGACGGCGGGCGCGTGTGGTTCGTGCACAACTGGTCGGGCAGCGACGCCACGGTGACGGTCCCGGCAGCGCTGACCGATCTCGACTCGGGTGCCGCACTCGATGCGGGCACGACGATCTCCCTCGCACCATGGTCGTGTCTAACGGCGATCGAGAGGTGACCACCCCGTCATAGTGGCGGCGACCAACAAGGAGAAGAGATCCATGAGAAGGAATGCACCAAGAGTGGCAGCGGCCCTGGGCTGCGGCATCTTCGCAATCTCCGGATTCGCGTCCGAGGCCTCCGGCCAGAGCGAGACCGGGCCGATTTCGCAGGAGGAGATCGACGAGGCGCTCTCGACGCCGACCGAGTTGACCTTCTGGACTTGGGTGCCAGACATCCAGAACGAAGTCGACCTGTTCGAGGAGGCCTATCCGGCCATCTCGGTGACGGTCGAGAACGTTGGCCAGGGCGCCGACCACTACCAGCAGCTGCGCACGGTTTTGCTCTCGGGCGAGGGTGCTCCGGACGTCGCCCAGATGGAGTACCAGTACATCCCATCGTTTCTCGTAACCGAGAGCCTGCTCGACCTCACCCCCTACGGGGCGGCGGAACTCGAAGGCGACTACGTGCCGTGGGTCTGGGAACAGGTCGCGGCCGGCGGCGGTGTGTGGAGCATCCCGCAGGACACCGGCCCGATGGGCAACCTGTACCGAGCCGACATCCTCGAGCAGGCTGGCGTGACTGATCCGCCGACGACATGGGAGGAGTACGCGGCCGCCGCCGAGGCGGTCAGGAACTCGACCGACTCGTACATCTCGAACATCGGCCAGAACCAGGCCGGCCAGTTGATCGGCCTGCTCTGGCAGGCCGGGGTGAAGCCGTTCGGCTACGACGGCGCCGAGGGCGTCACCGTCAACGTGAACAGCCCGGAGGCCAAAGAAGTCATGAGCTACTGGCAGGACCTCATCCAGCGAGACCTGGTCTCGGTCGACGCCGACTTCAACGACAACTGGTATCAGGGTATCGCCAACGGCAAATACGCCGGCTGGCTGGCCGCCGCCTGGGGTCCAACGTTCTTGCAGGGCACCGCCGCCGACACCTCAGGGCTGTGGCGTGCCGCGCCGCTGCCGCAGTGGACGGATGGTGACAGCGCCTCCGGCAACTGGGGCGGATCAAGTGATGCGGTGATCGCGACGACCGAGAACCCCATCGCCGCTTACGAGCTCGCGAAGTGGATCAATAACGACACGTCATCGACCCTCAGGTTCGCCACGGAGCAGTTCCTGTTCCCGGCGCAGAACGACGTGCTGAGCGATCCCGCGTTCCTCGACCAGGAGTCGGAGTTCTTCGGCGGCCAGAAGGTGAACGCCCTGTTCTCTGAGATCTCCACGACCGTCGACACCGAGTTCGCAGTGGCTGCCGTACATGGAATACGCCTTCACCAGCTGGAACGAGACGATCGGCATGGCGATCGCCGAGAAGGGCGACCTTGCGGCGGGGCTGGACGCCTGGCAGGACGCACTGGTCAGCTACGGCGAAGAGCAGGGCTTCACCGTGAATGGCTGATCTCACCGGTGGGGCCGGGACGCGATCCCGGCCCCACCCTCTCCCACGCCCGGAGGAGCCACTCGCATGACCACCCTCGTCGCAACTGGCGCACCCGCTCCGATCCGCCCCGGCTCCGCGAACCGGCCCAAGCAGCAACTCGCCCCATACCTGTTCGTGCTTCCGTTCTTCGTCGTCTTCGTGGCGATGCTCGTGGTGCCGCTCGGCTACGCCGCCTGACCAGCCTGTTCCGGACCGACTCATCGGCGGCAAGGTCTTCGCCGGGCTCGACAACTACCCGCGCACTTGCCGACCCGGGCTTCCTCGACGGCTTGCGGCGCGCCGCGCTGATCCTGCTCGTTCAGGTGCCGATCATGCTCGGCCTCGCGCTGGTCTTCGCGCTCGTTCTCGACAGCGGGCGCGCCCGTGGATCGGCGCCCTACGTCTGCTCATCTTCCTGCCGTATGCGGTGCCAGGTGTCGTCGCGACCCTCATGTGGGGCTACCTCTACGGTCAGCGACTTCGGCCCGATCGGCCAGCATTACGGGCGGTCGGGCTGCCAGCGCCCAACTTCCTCTCCGAACCGAACATGCTCGGCTCGATCATGAACGTCATCACGTGGTCGTTTGTTGGCTACAACATGGTCGTCATGTACTCGGCCCTCCGAGTCGTCCCCCATGAGCTCTACGAAGCTGCCGAGATCGACGGCGCGTGCCAGCTGCGAATGGCCTGGAGCATCAAGATCCCCGTGATCCGCCCGGCCATCTTGCTGACTCTGATCTTCTCGATCATCGGCAGCTTCCAGATCTTCAACGAGCCTCAGCTGTTCGACGACTCGCGCCGACCGTGATCGACGATGCCTTCACGCCGAACTATTACGCCTACAACCTCGCCTTCGTGAACCAAGACGTCGGCTACGCGGCGGCCATCGCATTCCTGCTCGGGATCGTGATCGCAGTGGTGGCGTACGTCGTGCAATTCAGCTCCCAGCGTAGGGAGAGGCCGTGACCGCCATTCACAGATCCCGAAGCCCTCTGCTGCGGTCCCCGTGGCCGCGCCTCATCGGCGGCGGGGAAATTACGACCGCACCCGGCGACGCTCCAACATCGTCACGGTCCTGATGTGGCTTTGCGCGCTGTACTTCGTGCTGCCGCTGATCTGGCTCATCATCGCGTGCACGAAGGACACCGGCGACCTGTTCTCGACGTTCGGCCTATGGTTCGGTGAGCGCTTCAGCCTGTTCGACAACGTCGTCGATGTCTTCACGATTCGCGACGGTGCGTATCTGCGCTGGACGTTGAACAGCGCGCTGTACGCGGGCGTCAGTGCGATCGGTGCGACGCTGTTCGCGACCATGGCCGGGTACGGCTTCGCCAAGTACCGCTTCCCCGGATCCCGGCTGCTGTTCAGCATCACGCTGGGCGCGATCATGATCCCGCTCACGGCGCTCGCGATACCGACCTACCTGCTATTCTCGCGGTCGGTCTCGTCAACACCCCTTTTGCAGTGATCCTCCCGTCGCTGGTGAGCCCATTCGGCGTCTTCCTGATGCGGGTGTACGCCCAGGATGCCATCCCTGACACACTCATTGAGGCTGCTCGGGTCGACGGCGCGGGTGAGTTCCGGATCTTCTGGCAGGTGGGCATCCCCCTACTCGGCCCTGGAATCGTCACCGTGCTGCTGTTCACACTCGTAGCGACATGGAACAACTACTTCCTACCCCTCATCATGCTCAACCGCTCCTCGCTCTACCCGCTGACGGTCGGGCTCGCCCAGCTGCAATCGCAGACCGCGGCGGGCGGCGGCGCGCAGGCATTGTTCTCAACTGTGATCACCGGTTCTCTGCTCTCGATCATCCCGCTCATCGCGGCGTTCCTGTTCCTGCAGCGCTACTGGCAAACCGGTCTCGCGACCGGCGGCGTCAAAGGCTGAGGCTTCTCCGGCTACAACGACGAACCCGGGATGGCTGTCCGCACGATCCCACTGGGATGATCGGCGTTGCTCTCGGCGACCCGCCGGGCGACCTTGGGTCCGCGGGCGAGAACCCCCACCTCCGCCCGTCAGGCCCGTTCGGCCTTGATCGAACCGCCGTCCTCCGCCGGAAGTGAGGCCGCGCCATCACCGTCTTCCGCGGCTGGAACACCAGAGGACGTGATCGAGTCGGCAACTCGTACGTCGCGTAACTCCACGTTGCAGTGGGCTCGGCCGGCATCGGGTCTCGCTTGTCATGGGGGTGCCGACTCGGTGGAATCGGCCGTGGGTTCCCACTCGGCGCCGACGCTGGCGCCATCGCCGACCGGTTCCTGCTTCTCGTAGCAGTCGACGCCGCTCACCGGCTGGCCAGCGGCGAGGTACTCGCCGGCGGTGTCGTTGACGTAGCCAACTTGCCATTGCGGATCGGAATCTGGGCGCCCTCGGTCATCTTGGCGTTGCCCTGCAGGTGCAACCCTGGTGGCGCAACGTCCGCCCGAGAGGCGTCTCGGCCATTCTCGAAGCGCCGGCGCTCGACGTTCGGGTCGTTGGCGGCTCGCGATGTCCGACTCCCGCGCCGCCCCGATGCCACGCAGACGAGAGCCGTATGGGCCCTCTCACGCGGTAGATGACACCGGATCGTGCCCGTGGATGACGTGCGGCTCACCAGCTGAGGTCTGGGGCGGTCAGCGGTGTGGCGTGGCGCTCCGGCTTCGGTGCGGACGGTTGCGATGGCGGGTTCGGTCGCCCATTGGGTCACGAGAGCGATGGTTTCGGTCGAGCCGATGAGCACGGAGTGGGCGGCACGGAGGCGTTCGGGCTCGACGGTTTGTCCGGTGGCCCAGGCGTGCCAGGTGGTGAGTGCTTCGACTCGTTGTTCGGCGGCGTCGTGGAGCGGAAAGCGCCGGTCGAAGTCGACGGCGTCGCGTGCCGCAGCGCGGCGATGTTCGACGCGGTAGCGCTCGCCGAGAGCTTCGGTGTAGGCGTGCAGGTCGGGTGTGGCGGTCGCTTCGATGCGTTGCAGGCGCTGGGTGGCGGCGTCGAGTTGTCGGGTGACGGCGTCGAGTTGGTGGCGGAGCTGGCGGCGTTGCCGGCGCGGCGCGGCGACAAGTTCTCGTTGTAGGCGAGCCTGTTCCCAGCGGACGTGCTGTGCCCGGGTCTTGGCGTGGGCGAGCACGTCGTGGGCCGGCGACGTGTCGCGGTCGATGGCGGCGAGGCGTCGTTGGGCGGCGGTGAGGTCGGCGTCGGCGTCTCGGACGTCTTGTTCGAGCCGTTGCCGGTTGTGGTGTGCGTCGGCGAGGGCGTGGCGGGCTCGGTCGAGGTGGTCGGGGAACCAGTCCGGGATCGCACAGCGGGCGACGGGTCGGGGGGTGGGGTCTTGGTGGGGAGGTCGCGGCGGGTGGTGACGGCGGGGGTGTCGGCGCGGTCGGCGGCGAGGACCTGTCGAGCACGTCGCCGGCTTCGGCGGGGTCGCTGGTGTCGGTGACGACGCAGACGTCGTTGCGGTCGCGCCCGCGGTCATCGCGACGTACAGGCCGCGTCGGCTGGTCATGGTGGTGGCGAGGGCGACGGCCGTGTCGACGGTGTCGGCCTGGTAGCCGTGTTCGGTCGCCGCATAGC
This sequence comes from Ilumatobacteraceae bacterium, assembly GCA_963719295.1. Taxonomy (GTDB): domain Bacteria; phylum Actinomycetota; class Acidimicrobiia; order Acidimicrobiales; family Ilumatobacteraceae; genus Desertimonas. The sequence goes on along the minus strand of CAVRBV010000024.1, from coordinate 703 downwards.
CGAGGCGGACATGCTGGCGGACGTACTCGACTGGCAGGACCGCGGGGTCGTCACCCGCGGTGTCGCCGGGCGGTGAGGGCGCCGTCGGGGTTGATGGCGGTGACGGTCCAGGTTTCGCGGTTGCGGACCGGCTCGCCCTCGCTGGTGGTGAGGCGGCGGTCATTACATCGCGTCATCACCACATCGCCGACATGGACGTGTTCACCCGCCGGGATCACCACCACGGTGGTGGTGTCGAGCTGGCCGTAGGCGCGTCGGACGTGTTGAATGGTGTGGTTGAGGACGTCGACGTGCTCGTTGCTCGACGCCACCACCGCGATCGGCTCGCCCGCGGTGTGGGCGGTCCAGCCACCGTCGGCGATCTGATCGAGATGGAGTTCGAGGGTGCCGGCGTGGACGCGGCCGTGGGTTGGTAGGCGTCGAGGGCGTCGGGATTGCCGTGTCGCAGTGTGAGGGACGCCGCTGCCTCCCAGGCGTGGGTGAACCGGTGGAGCCGTTGGAGGGTCTCGACGCGGCCGTTCGCGCACAGCTCGGCGACGAGTCCGCCGCGGCCGGCGGCCTGCAACTGGCGGGGATCGCCGATCAGGGCGAGACGCCACCCCTCGCTCGTCGACGAGACCGATCAACTCATAGAGATCGGGCGTGGACAACATGGCGGCCTCGTCGACGATCAGGGTGCCGCCGGCGGGCATGTCGAAGACGC
>CAVRBV010000023.1:0-74315 GCA_963719295.1 Ilumatobacteraceae bacterium | reverse complement strand
ACTCGACGTGGCGACGCTCGATGCCGGCGACGCACCTGCAGGCCGGATCGTCCGAGGTGAGGTGGTCGGCGAACTGGCGCAGCGCGATCGATGCGGCGTCGACGGTTCGGGGGCGTGATGAGACCGCCAGCTGATCCAGGTAGGCGATCATCGTGGCCACGACGTTCGGGGCTCGTTCGGCGAGTTCGTCCCAGCTCGGGTCGACAGGAGTGCCTCGCCGGCTCAAGGCACGCGCCGGCGCGGCGACAGTGATGGGGACGGGGACGGCGTTCATCGCGGCACCCCCACCAACGCTTGGGCTTCGATCGCTTCGGCGGCCCGCCGATACTCATCAGCCAACCAGTCGGCGCCGAGGTGCAGATACAGCTGCGTCGAAGCGATCGAGCGGTGACCGGCCTGGGCCTGCAACGCCTCGAGTGACATGCCGTGCTCAAGCAGCCGGGTCAGACAGGTGTGGCGCAGCTCGTGACAGGTGCCGTGGACCAGCCCGGCGCGGGCTCGTGCCGCGCTGATGACCTCATCGACGCCCTCGGCTGACAGTGGCCGGCCCCGGTTCGGTCCCTTCAACACGACGAACACCCGATCGGTCGCAGCACCCGGCGGGCGTTCGGTGTTCATGTACGCGGCGACCGTGGTGAAGAAGCTCGGTGACAGCGGCACCAGTCGTTGATGGCCCCCCTTGCCATCGGCGATGAACACCCGCCACTCACCGAGGCGGAGATCCTCGAGGCGCAGGCCGAGCACCTCGCAGCGACGCAGTCCGCCCAGCACCATCGCTTGCACCATCGCCCGATCACGCTGCGTGCGCAGCGCCGCCATCAGGGTGGCCACCTCGGCGGGTTCCAAGATGCGCGGCAGTCGACGCACCCCGCGCACCAACGGCAACCCCGCCCGTCACGACGGCGGCGACGAGTCGGCAGAGCCGCGAGGCACCGGGTTCACTTCCACACCGACATCGCCGCGGGCGACGAGATAGCCGTAGAACGTCGACACCGCCGCCAACCGGCGACGCACCGTCGCCGCCGACAGCCCCAACCCGCCATCGGAGATCCGTGCCACGTTCTCCGCGCCGACCCGAGCCTGCTGCTGCTCGGTGATGAAGCCGAACACATCCTGCGCCCGTACGTCGACGGGATCTTTGGCGACGACGCTGAAGAACGTCTTCAGATCGTGGGCGTAGGCGCGGACCGTGTTCGGCCGCGCCCGACCCTCGGCGAACCGCAAGAAGTCATCGATCAGCGGATGACCGACCAGATAGACGTCGCCGATCACCGTCCTCGGCGACTCGACGAACCAACGGAAACCAGACCATGACGATCCTCCTCGCTCGAGCTCCACCCGAGGAAGACTCCCCGGACGGTCAGCCCAGCTGGTGGATCACCCGTATAAGTGCCGTTCTCCGCGTTCCGTCTGCCGGACGGCGATGTTCGATATCGAGTGTGCGATGACGCGCGGCTCGACCAGCGGGAGCGCGTCCGGGACGCGCTGGACGATGTCATCACTTCCTGCCCATGACGGTGGGAACACCGTCTCAGAAGCTGAGTTCTGGCCCGGTGAGCCGTGGGGTCGTGGCCTGTCGCTCCGGCTGGGTGCGGATGGTTGCGATGGCGGGCTCGGAGGCCCATCCGGTGGCGAGGATGACGGTTTCGGGTGAGCTGACGAGTACGGAGTGGGCGGCCCGGAGTCGTTCGGGCTGGACGAGCCGTCCGCTCGCCCATTCGTGCCAGGTGGTTAGCGCTTCGAGTCGTTGTTCGGCGGCCACGTGGAGAGGGAAGCGCCGGTCGAAGTCGAGGGCGTCACGGGTGGCGTTGCGGCGTCGTTCGACTCGGTATCGCTCGCCGAGCGCCTCGGTGTGGGCGTGGGAGGCGGGTGCGGCGGCCGCTTCGATGCGTTGCAGGTGGTTGGTGGCGGTGTCGAGTTGTCGGGTGGCGGCGGCGAGTTGGTGGCGGAGTTGGCGTCGTCGCCGGTGCGGCGCTCCGGCGAATTCTCGTTGTATCCGGCTGTGCTCCCAGTGGGCGTGCTGTGCCCGGGTCTTGGCTTCGGCGAGCATGTCAAGGGTCGGTGACGTGGCGCGGTCGATGGCGGCGAGTCGTCGTTGGGCGTTGGCGAGGTCCACCGTCGGCGTCTCGGACGTTTTGTTCGAGCCGCGCCCGTGCCGGCGAGCGTCGGCGACGGCGTGGCGGGCCCTGTCGAGGTGGGCGGGGAACCAGTCCGGGATCGGGCAGCGGGGCACGGGTCGTGGGGTGCGGTCGTGTTGGGCGAGGTCGCGGCGTGTGGTGACGGCGGGGGTGTCGGCGCGGTCGACGGCGAGCACGGCGTCGAGGACGTCGATGGCTTCGGCGAGGTCGGTGGTGTCGGTGACGACGTGGACGTCGTTGCGGTCGCGGCCGCGGGTCATGGCGACGTAGAGGCCGCGGCGGCTGGTCGCGCGGTGGCGAGGGCGATGGCGGTGTCGACGGTGTCGGCTTGGTAGCCGTGTTCGGTGGCGGCGTAGCCGAGGCGCACATGCTCCCGCGACGTACTCGACGGGCAACACCACCTGGTCCTGCCCGCCGTGGCGTCGGACGGTGACGCCGCCGTCGGGGTTGATGGCGGTGACGGTCCACGTCTCACGGTTGCGGACCGGTTCACCAATGCTGGTGACGAGGCGGCGGTCGTTGCGACGTGTCATCACGACGTCGCCGACATATGCGTGTTCACCACCGGCGACCGCCGCCGCCGTGGTCGCGTCGAGCTGTCCGTGGGTGCGGCGGGCGTGTTGGATGGTGTGGTTGAGGATGTCGACGTGGTCGTTGCTCGACGCCACCACGGCGATCGACTCCGCCGGCGGCGTGAACGGCGAGCCACCGTCGGGCGATCCGGTCGAGGTGGATGTCGAGGGTGCCGGCGTGGATCCGGCCGTGACGCTGGTAGGCGTCGAGGGCGGCCGGGTCGCCGTGTCGCAACTCGAGGGACGCGGCGGCCTCCCAGGGGTGGGTGAACCGGTGGAGCTGCTCGAGGGTGTCGACGCGGCCGTTGGCGCACAGCTCGGCGACGAGTCCGCCGCGGCCGACGGCCTGCAACTGGCGCGGATCACCGACCAGGGCGAGACGCCACCGTCGCTGGTCGACGAGACCGATCAGATCGTGAAGATCGGGTGTCGACAACATGGCGGCCTCGTCGACGATCACGGTGCCGCCGGCGGGCATGTCGAACACGCCGGTGAGCGTGGGGTGGTGGTGCCAGTCGTAGAGGAGCTTGGCGACGGTGTCGGCCGCCATCCCGGTGTCCCGGCCCAGCACCCGGGCCGCTTTCGCTGTCGGGGTGACACCCAGCACCGGCGGCCCTGGCGTTGCAGGTCGGTGACGGCGGCGGCGAGGGTGCGGGTCTTGCCCGCCCCGGCCGGGCCGACCACCAACACCAGCCGGTCGTCGCCGGCGACCGCTGCGGCGGCGTCGGCCTGGCCGTCGTCGAGGCCGGTGGTGTCGAGGGTGGTGGAGGGTGTCGGGTCGTCGGTTTGGGCGAGCAACGCCCACACGATGACGGCTTCTTCTTGGGTGAGGACGTCGGTCGAGGTGTAGCGGGCGGCGGTCGGTTCGATCCACACCGACCGCCCATCCGACACCCGCCGCTCCGCCGCGGTGTCCGGGTCCAAGTCGACGAGCCGGTCGACCACCCGATCCGCCGCCGTCTCCACCGCGCGAGCCCAGTCGCGTCCCCCGAAGCGGGACACGGGGCGTTGCCGGTCGCAGATCACCTGCACCACATCCGCCCGGGTCCATGACGACCGCGACCCGGACACCGCGTCGATCACCTCGTCGATCGACAACGAGCCCGCCGGCTCGGCAGTGACGTGGCGGGCGGCCTGTTCCAGCTCGGCGGCGAGGCGCTCGTGCGGTCCAGCCGACGTCGGCCGCTTCGTGCTGCCACCGTGTCACCAGATCGGCGACGCCGTGACCGGACTTGCGGCCCCGGGTGTCGGCGGCGACCTGACGGGCGATCGCCGCATGCTCGAACCGTGACGGATCCCGACCCTCCCGCACCCGGAACTCGGCCAGTCTCACGTCGAGGACACGGTCGATCGTGCCCGTCCGCTTCGAGAACACGTGTCAACAGTTCGGTGGGGGCGCCGGCCAGTTCGGCCTGCCCGTTGACGATCGGCTCCCAGGCGACACCGAAGCGGTGGGTGAGCTCGGCGCGCAGCACCGACTGATACAGCCCGCCCAGCATCCGCTGATGCCGCTTCAAATACCTGGCGTCCAACGCCAACCAACGCCCGTCCGGTGTCTGCACCTTGGCGGAGATGACGGCGTGGGTGTGGATCTGCGGATCATCGGCCCGCGACGTCGTCTGACGGAACGTCGCCATCGTCAACCCGCCCGTGTCCGGATGCAGGCGGCCGCCGTTGCAACGGATGCGGGTCGTCGACCCGAACCGCTCCAGATGATCCAGCGCCGCCGTGACGGCGATGTCGTGGGCCTCCAACAGACGTGCGTCACCGGTCAACGCCCACCACACACTCAGCGACTTCGGCGCCGAGAACGTGGCGTCGAACCCCGACACCGCCCGCACCACCCGACCATCGGACGGTGTACCGGTCGACGAGCTCCCGGCCGAGCAGCGTCCCCGATATCGGGTCACGGCCCGACAACAACCACTCGAGCTGTTCGACGGTGACATCCCCGGCGAGCCCGAAACCGTCGGCCTGCCCGCCGGACCACACGCCGGGGACCTCACCGGGGGCGTCGGTGAGGTACTGGGCGTAGTAGGCGGCCGTCGCCGCCGCCGACGAAGCGTGCAGAGTGGTCACCCGCAACATCAGGGAGCAACTCCCCGCCGCCCCGCGGGCACCTGTCTGCCCACACACCCGAACACCCGAGACGGAACCAAGTCGAACACGGCCTCAGACCTCCAGCAGCGAGAGCTGCTCGCCCACAACCGGGCGAACAGAACGACGAGACCGACGAGAAGACCGACCGTCTTCAACGATCGGAGGCGGTGAGGGAGTCGTGCCTGGAGTCAGCACGGACGGCGGCACGTCGACGCGGTATCCGCCGGCACCGAACCGGCCGCGATCACGAGACTGTGTGATCGGCGCGACGAGACCAGCCGTGCGCAGAACCGTAATCGCGCGGTGCACGGCGTTGCTGCAGATGCCGAGCTCGACTCCGAGCGAACGAACCGACGCCGGCCGGTCAGCGTTGGCGGCGATGGCCTCGAGCACGCACCACGCCGTCGGCCCGACACGACGGCGAACTGCCGTGGCGTCTACCCCGACGACAACGCGATCGCGGTCGCGGCGCGTCACGTGAGGCTCCCGCGGTGTCCGATGGGCAGCTGGGCGCTGGCTGGCGGCGACGGACTCGTCCGTCGCTCCCAGGCCGATTGCCGGCGGGAGCGGGACGGGGTCAAGGGCAACGAGCGGCCGACGACACCACACCAACGACTGGCCATGACAACGGCGGGGTGTCGTCGGCCGCGTCCCTTGACGCCGGGACGACCCGCTGGCACCAACAACCGAGAATCCACAGGGCCGCTACTCAGACGTCGGAGGGGGCGTTGTAGGGGAGGCCGGCGAGCTGCTCCAGCCACGCGACCGGGACGATCAGCCGGTTGCCGATGCGGACGCAGTGCAGCCCGTCGCCGTGATCGAGATGTCGGTGGGCCTGTTGGTAGGCCATGCCGCGGCTGATCCCCAAGAACCGTGCTGCGGCCTCGACATTGACGAACGCGACACGCGGTGTCTGCTCAGCAATTCCAGTCATCGTCCACTCCCTTCCGGCAGTCGTTGGAGACATGGGCTAAAGCGATCGCGCCGGTTAGCAACGCGTCTTCCTGCTCGGAGTACTCACCCCCGTTGGCCGCTCGGCGCGACACGGTCTGCCACCGCATGGGCGGTGCCTGGTGCTGCGGTCGGTCGGGCGATGTGCCCATGTCGGTGCACAGCACTGCGTGGACCCTGATCCGAGACGTGGGCGGCCGGGCTGAGTCCTGGGTACTGTCGACGGGCAATGACGAGCACGTTGGCCTGGCAGCAGATGGCACCCGCGACGCGGTTGGTTGGTGCAAATCTGATGTCGAACTTGGCGGATGGCGTGCGTCTGACCGCGTTTCCGTTACTCGTGTTCGCGTTGACATCGAGCCCGCTTTGGGTGTCTGCCACCTTCGCGGCCGGTCTCGTCCCGTCGGTGCTGCTCGGCCCAGTCGCCGGTCCTCCCGACCGGCACGACCGCCAACGCCTCCTGCGTGCGGTCACGGCTGCAAGAACAGTCATGCTGCTCGTCCTCGCCGCCACGATCGCTTCCGGTGCGACGCCGATCATGCTCGTCGTCGTCGTTGCCGCATTGTTCGGCGTTGGTGAGGCATTCACCGACAACACCATGACCGCGCTGGTACCGAGCGTCATCCCGCGTGACCGTCTCGACACCATCAACGGTCGCATGGTCGGCGCCCAGATCATCGGCAACGAGTTGGTCGGTCCAGCCATCGGCAGCGCGCTGTTCGCCGTGGTGGCCTGGCTCCCGTTCGTCTCGGCGAGCGGCATGCTGACGATCGCGCTCGTGCTGATCGGGGGCCTCTCGCTGATCGCCACGCACGAGCCGGTCGCAGCGACGCGGACGCATCACTCCGACTCGATGCTGGCAGGCCTGCGATTCCTTCTCGGATCCGACGTGTTGCGCCGCGTCAATCTGGCAACCGCACTACTGGCGGGAATCGACGCAGCCTGGTTCTCGATGTTCGTGGTCCTCGTGACCGACCAACTCGGGCTGAGCGCGGCATCGTTTGGAGTACTGCTCGCGTTCGGTTCCGTCGGCGGCTTGGCCGGCGCCGCGCTCGCACCTCGCATCAGCGTTGCCGGCGGTGCCGCGCTCGCCGCAGGCGTCTTCGGCGGCATGGGACTCTCCCTGGCGGCGGTCTGGCTCGCACCGTCCGTCGGCACTGCGACGATCGCGATCGTCGTCAGCAGTGCTGGGTTCGCGGTGTGGAACGTGGCGGTCGCGGGCGTTCGTCAACGTGCGACACCGAACAACATGCTCGGCCGCGTCGGCGCCGTTTCGCGGACCGTGATACTGCTCGCCAGTCTCCTCGCCGCCCTTGCCGGTGGATGGTTCACCGAACGATTCGGCGTCGCCGCAACCATGGGCGTCGCGGCCGCCGCGCTGCTCGCGGCCTGCCCGCTCGTGTCCCAGAGCATGCACGGCATCCCGCTACGCGCGACCTGACCGAGTTGCCGCGGCGCGGCTCGCGGGCGCTCGACGTCGACCCCGGTGCATGTCGTCTCCTCCGTGGCGACAAGCCGAGCCGCGGTACTTTCCGACACCGGCAGCGTGTACCGGCGGCGAGTCTCCACGCGATCGTTGGAGCGCCGCCTCCGACGACGCACGTTGGGAGCCATGTTGGGAGCCAAACGCGTTGGTATGGGCCGAGATACGCTGTCACGAATCGGCCGATTCGACCGCGAATGTCCTGATAGATCGCTATGCGGTGGCATGAACTGTCACGGTCGGGCGTCGTTCGGGACGTGGAGGCCGGAGGTTCAAATCCTCTCACCCCGACTCTGCGAGGGCATCGGCCCTCGTAGATCAGTCAGACAGCTCCATAACACAACTCATGCCCGTTGGCGACGCGCACGAAGAACTGGGTCTGTTTCACATGCTGGCCGTTCTTGTCGTTGACGACACTGGCATCGACCGGGAAGCCGCACGATCGACCTCGACGCGGCAGATGTCGCCGCCGTCGATGTGTTGACTACCAGCCCACGTACTCTCCCGACGGTGCCAGCATCGCCGATCGAGTGTTCTTGTCCGCGGTTCAGCCTGCCTGGCGCAGGTGCTCCCGCCCTTCGCGCAATCCGTAGGCGACGAGGATCGCGCCCCGGCGATGTCTGCCCACCACCACCCGAACGACGCGTTGAGGACCAAGCCGACGAGGATGCCTGCCGCCAGCGCCGCATCAACGACCGTCACCTTGGCTTCCGCGCCGAGAACGGGATTGTCGAGCAGGCGACCGGTGCGTGACTTGCCGACCGCGAGTCCGAGCATGACGAGGCAGGTCGCGGCGAGCCAGGCGATGCCGAGCGGCGACGAGTCGGGTCGGATCCCAAGTGCGAGGGTCACTACCACTTGGACGAGGATGTACACCGCGAGCAGGAGGAACGCGACGCCGATGCGTCGTAGCGCCCGCTGGTCGCCCTGCGGTGACTCAACGCCCTTCAACTGCCGAATGACCACGATCGATGCGAAGATCTCGATGCACGAGTCGAGGGCGAAGCCCGAAAGGGCGACCGAACTCGCCGCGACCGCGGCCACGATCAGGAAACCGATCTCGACCGCGTTCCACCCGAGCGTGGTGTATTCAAGGCGCAGCCCTCGCCGTTGAAGTCGCTCTCGGCGTTGAGCGCTGAGGGTGACCATCATCAACTGATCATGGTCGAGACCGAGGCTTCTTGACCGGCCGTGATGTCCCACCAGCGTCGCTCAGGATCATCCACGGTTCGAGCCCGCCACCGCGCCCCGTTCAGCGAGCAAGGTTGCCGCCTCCGAACACGGCCAACGTGAGGGCGAGCCCGGCGGCGGTCGGCGGTGTTGGTCGATCCGTGCCGTGGTGGTTGGTCGGCTGGCCGATGAGCGGGCTGATCTTGCAGGGCTGCAGCTGGGCGCGCTGTGACGCTCGTCGAGCAGGGGCAGGCATCGAGCTACCGTTTGCTGTTGGAGCGGGGCAGCGGGCTGCGGAGCCAGGTGGCGTGGCGTTTGTATCCCCCCGCACCGAGCGGCAGTTGTCGCGGTCGCATCGTTCGCGGCCTTCGCAGCGAGCCTGGGGATCGGCGAAGGGGAGTAGCTCTCCGCCGGATGATCGACACGCTGGGCGACGAGCCCCGGTCCCCGGGCCCGCTACGGGCGAGCAAGACCTTCGGCCAGGCATCACTCGATGCCCGGTCGATGGCGCTCCAGTCGTCTTCCGGGCTCTCGACCGGAGGACCGCATGGAAGCGCTGCTGCTCAGTTTCGGGATCGTCTTCGTCGCCGAGCTGGGCGACAAGAGCCAACTGATGGCGCTCACGTTCGCCGCCCGCTACGCGCTTTGACGATTCTGGCGGCGATCACTCTGGCGACAGCAGTCGTGCACCTGTTGAGTGTGTTGGTCGGCGCCGCTGTGGGACTGGCGTTCCCGACCGACATGATCACGGTGACCGCGGGGATTGCATTCCTGGGGTTCGCGTTCGGACGCTCCGCGGTGACGAACTCGGCGACGACGACGTGGCGCGTGCTGCCCGGTCCCAGCGATCGGTGTTCTGGACCGTGGCGGTGGCGTTCTTGCTCGCCGAACTGGGCGACAAGACTATGCTTGCGACAGTTGCCCGGACGGCACCTTGAGCTGGACGACTGTCACGCGATGCCGTCGAGCCCGGCGTTGAAGCCGCTGGAGCCGGGCGCTGCCCGTTCCCGAGCGTGCCCTTCACCACCTTCAATTTAGGCGTGGGCCCCGGAGGACGGACGATCGAACCTTGTTGCCGCACGAGGGACCAACGGCCCTGTGCTCGCCCCCGGCGAAGCATGATGATGGACCCACACGGAGGTCTTCCAAGTTGCACATCGACACGGACATACGCCGAACCTCAGAGCCCTCGCCGAGTCGCGGTGCGAGGTGGAAATGGGCCGCCGCCGCCGCCGCGCTCGTCGCCGTGACCGCAGCCTCGGCGACCGCGCTCGCGGTCACCGGAGGCAGCGACCACACCGATACCGGTCCGAGCATCTACACGCAACAACTTGCCGCGTACCAAGGCGTGTGCCAGCAGTGGCTCGATGACCACCCGCCGTCAACGGGCGACGTGCCCGACCAGGACTGGTGCAACAACTTCGGCGACTGGATGTTCGACCAGATGAGCAATGGCTCGATGATGGGCACGACGATGTGGGATAGCACAGAGGCGATGCTCAATGCCTGCCTGCAATGGGTGGGCACCTCTCCCGGCAGCGACACCACCGCGACCGGCGGAGCGACCGCCACGAGCGGATGGTGCAACCAGATGATCACCTGGATGACCCGACACATGGGCGACTGGAACGACTGGCACCGACTTGCCGCGTCCCAAGGCGTGTGCCAGCAGTGGCTCGATGACCACCCGCCGTCAACGGGCGACGTGCCCGACCAGGACTGGTGCAACAACTTCGGCGACTGGATGTTCGACCAGATGAGCAATGGCTCGATGATGGGCACGACGATGTGGGATAGCCCAGAGGCGATGCACAATGCCTGCCTGCAATGGGTGGGCACCTCTCCCGGCAGCGACACCACCGCGACCGGCGGAGCGACCGCAACGAGCGGATGGTGCAACCAGATGATCACCTGGATGACCCAACACATGGGCGTGTGGAACGACTGGCACGACCACATGGATGACGGCCCGTCGAACACGATGATGCATCGGTAGAACACCGCATGCCGCCGGCGCGGCAATGCGTCGCTGAGGCAAGCGCGGCCGAATGCCCAGTGAGTATTGGTCGTGTGGGGTCACACGATATCCGTCGCGATCGGTCGCCGCTGACATTGGTGGAGGCCGGAAGTTCAAATCCTCTCACCCCGACCAGAGGTGCCGGGCACGTCGGGAGCCAAGCCCAGGAGGTGGGACTCGACCACCGGTCGGCGCAGACGCTGCGTGCCGGTTTGACGCCGGATCTCCGTGGCGGCAGCGAGGTGACGGTCGGCTATGCGCCGTTGACCAAGGACACGAGCCGTCGCGGCTGCGCCCTCGTGACCCTCGGCCGCGCGGCAGGGAAACGGGGCCGCGTCGGCTCGGGCGATCAGCTCCTGGAACGTGGCGACCGCACGGGCGGGATCGCCGGCGGCCAGCTGAGCGTCGCCGAGCAGCCGCAGCGAACGACACCGATCGGGAGCGCTCCCGATCTCGTTGGCGACCTCCAGCGCCGCCTCGGCGAGGTCGATGGCGACGCGAGGGCATGCGCTGTGAAGCGCCAGCGCCGCTCGAGCTTCGAGGAATTGCAGATCGCCGCTGCGATGTTCGCCTCGTCTGAGGTCCGAGGCGAGGCGGAAGTGGGCATCGGCGTCATGGGGGCGGCCCGCTGCGCACTCGATGGCGACGAGTGCAAGGTGACCGTCGATCAGCGAAACAGTGTCATCGAGTCGCTCGGCGAGTTGCACCCGTTCGTCGAGCCAGAACCTCGCCCCGTCGAGGTCGCCCCGCTCGAGCATGATCTCGCCGAGCAAATGGCGCACGGCCCCGCCGACCCAAGGCCACAAGCTGAAGTCCCCGGTCAAGACCTGCTGCGCCGTCGCCTCAGCCCGGTCGAGCTTGCCGGCGGCGAGGTCGATCCAGAGTTGGGACACCAGGCAGAACGCGTCGATGTCGCTCGTCTGGCGCCCGTCGACCGGCAGCGCCGGCGTGAGATACCGACGGGCGGCGTCGATGTCGCCGCGATCGATGAGGATCTGCGCGATCACCAGGCGGGCTCGTCGTTCGTTGGCGCTGACGCCTCCGCGATGCGCCTCGTCGAGCGCCTGTTCGCAAAGGGCCAGGGCTCGATCTCCGTCGCCCGTGTGGATGGCGATGATGGCGGCCAATTGTGCCGCACGCGACCGAGCGTCCGGTGATCCGGCTCCGGTCCCAAGCAACCTGACGATGCGGTCGACGCCCTCGGCATGATCGCTCCCGCCCGTCCACACGCAGTACATCGCGGACGCCAACAGCAGGCCTGCTTCCGTGCGGTCGGCGGCCGAGCTCGCCCAATCGAGGGCGACCCGCAGGTTGCCGAGCTCTCGCCGCATCGCTTCGAGCGGCACCGGTCCACCGCAGTCTTCGGCCTCGTCCAACACCCTGGCGAACGTCGAGTAGAAGCTCAAGTGGCTGTTCTGTCGATGCTCGCGCTCTCCCTCACGATCGAGCAGTTCGCCGGCGAACTGGCGAACCGGCTCGAGCAGGCGATAGCGAGTTCCGGCGATCGTGAAACCGACGACGGCGAAGGAGGTTCGGACCAGCTCGTCGATCACCGCGCGCGCGTCCGGATGGTCGTCGAGACACACGGCGGCGAACGCCGACAGGTCGCATCCACCGGCGAACACGCTCATCGCCCGCAGCGACGCTTGCACATCCAGGCCGAGCAGCCGATAGCTCCAATCGAGGGCCGCGTGCATGGTGCGGTGGCGGGGGAGCACCCCATGACCAGCCGTGGTCAGCTCGCTGATCGATTGGCTGAGACGATCGGCGAGCTCCGGCAACGAGAGCGTTCGGCTACGCCCGGCGGCGAGGTCCAGGGCGAGCGGGATCCCCTCGAGAGTTCGGCAGATCGCGCCGACCGCAACGGCGTCGTCGGCACTCAGGTCGCCGCTCGCCACGTTGACGGGCAGGCGAGCCAGGAACATCCTGGCGGCCCCGGACGCTTGGATCTGTTCGATCGACGCGGTTGGCGGCGGCACATCGAGGGGATCGAGCGGCCACAGCCGCTCGCCGGCCACGTCGAGCGGCTCGCGGGACGTCGCGACGACGTGCAAGTTCGCCGCCGATGAGAGCAGCTCGGCCGCCAGCTGGGCAATCGCTGGGAGGAGGTGCTCACAGTTGTCCAACACCAGCAGTACGGAGTGCTGCTGGAGGGCCGACCGGAGGCGGCTCGACGTGTCATCGTGTGCGCTGACCTCCACGCCAACGGCGGCGGCGACGAGCGCCGGGCACCAAATCGACCGACTCGATCGGCGAGAGATCGACAAAGTAGGGGCCGAAGGCATGGCGCTCGCCGGCCCGTGCAGCCAGGTCCACGGTGAGGCGCGTCTTGCCGACCCCTCCGGTGCCGGTGAGCGTGACGAGTCGGTTGGTCCGGCACAGCCGGTCGAGCGCCTCGAGCTCGCGCTGGCGGCCGATGATCGGGCTCAGCCCGGCCGGCAGATTCGACGGTCCCAACTGCTCGCGCACCGTTCCTGCCGTCAGCAAGCGCGGATCGTGGGTCACGATCGAGCGCTCGAGATCGCGTAGCCCGGGCCCGGGCTCGAGCCCGAGTTCGGTCGCCAACAGCTGCCGCGCCCGTCCGTAGGCGGCGAGCGCGTCGGCCGTGCGCCCCGCCTGATAGAGAGCGAGCATCAGCTGAGCCCATGCCCGTTCTCGGTACGGGTTGGACTCCACGAACGATTCCACATCCGCGATGCAACGGTGACCGTCACCGCTGGCGAGTTGCGCTTCGAACCCCTCCTCGGTGATCGCCAAGCGGAGTTCTTGGAGGCGCGGCAACTCGCCTGCCGGCAGGGCGGTATCCGGTACGTCGGCGTACGGGTCGCCGCGGAACGCGGCCCCCGCCTGATGAAGCAGGCCGAGGGCATCGTCGGGATCGAGCCGGCGAATCGCTTCGCGAGCATCACGGACGAGTCGGCCGACGTGATCGGCATCGACCTGGACGTGTCGAGGATCCAGTCGATAACCGCCGCTGCTCGCGACGACCGCCGACGACCCCATGACGCGGCGGAGCCGCATGACGCGCCCTTGCAGTGTCTTGCGGGCCGTCGGAGGAGGGCCCTGGGGCCAGAGCGATTCCTCCAGCACGTCCGCGGCGACACGTTCGCCGCGCCTCGATGCGAGAGCGGCGAGCAACGTCCGCTCGGCCGGCGCCAATGGGACGAGTGCCGTTCCGTCGACCAACTCGACAGGTCCGAGGACCCGGACTTCCATCTCCGGTCACCGTAGTCCTCGCCTCCGCGCTCTCGAACCGCTGCTGACCACCGGTTCACCACCGAATGACCACCGCAGCACATGAGCGTGATGACACGACCAGCGTTGCTGAGCACGACAGGAGATCACCATGAAGATTCGGACATCGATCGGAACCGGCGTAGCGACGGTCATCAGCGCCACGCTCCTGACCTTTTCCTCGGCGCCGGCCAGCGCCGCACGGCCCGACACTTGGGATGTGTGCCCGGCGATCGACACCGAGGCGCTCTGCGATCTCGTCCAGCACCACCGCCCGGCCTCCGACCGTGCGGCTACAGCGGCAGTCCGCATCCGGTGTCCTGGGCATCCGATCTTCCGAGTGGTCGCGTGCGCCGGTTGATCGCCTTGTCGACCCTCGCCTGAATCAGTATCCTCTTCTTCGGGGAGGCACGACGACGGTGCGAGTTGGTCCGTACGCAATCGGTTCGTTCGACGTCGTCGTCGAGCGCATCGCCCGTGCCGACGCCGACGGCTTCCCGATCGTGTGGACGCACCAGGCGTCCGGTCTGGATCCGTTCGTGGCGATGGCCGCGGCGGCTCGCCAGGCGCCGCGGATCGAGATCGGCACGGCGCTGATCCCGGCGGTCCTGCGTCACCCGCAGGCGTTGGCGGCCGAGGCGTTGACCGCTCAGGCCGCCCTCGCCGGCCGGCTCACGCTGGGCGTCGGGATGTCGCACCGCCACGTCGTCGAGGGCCGGCTCGGCATGTCGTACGAGCGTCCGGCGCAGTACATGGGCGAGTACCTGGACGCGCTGCTGCCGCTGCTCCGAGGCGAAACGGCCGACACGCGTGGCGAGCGAGTGACGATGGTGGGCGCGCTCGACATCGACGGCGTCGATCCGCCCCCGGTCCTGCTGGGCGCCCTCGGCCCACGCATGTTGGCCCTGGCCGGCCGCCTCGCCGACGGCATCGTCACCGCGGCGGCGGGCCGCGCGTGCTCGCCGAGCACATCGTTCCGTCCTTGACGAAGGCGGCCGGCGATGCCGGTCGACCGGCTCCGAGGATCGTCGCCGCCGTCGTGGCCTGCATCACCGACGACCCCGACACCGCCCGCACCAGGATCGCCGCGACGTCGAAGCCCTACGCCACGTTTCCCGTGTTCCAGGCGATGCTCGAGCGCGAGGGTGTCTCGAGCCAGGTCGACATCGGGATCATCGGTGACGAGGCAACCGCACGAGCCCAGGCCCAGCGCTTCATCGATGCCGGCGCGACCGAGCTCGCCATTCGTGAGTCCACCGCTACGCCCGACGAAGCCGAGCGCACACGGGCGTTCCTCATCAGCCTGCTCGACTGACGGGAAACGCAGGGGTCTCGAGGGTCACTCGATCGTGAACTCGTCGCCGTAGACGGTGAAGGTGAGCGGCCCGGCGAGGTCGTAGTTGCCCGACGCGGCGATGCGGCGCATGCACTCGACGCGGTCGGTCGACTGGCGCCAGTCCTCGGCGGCGTCGGCGTCGGCCGGGTCGATGAGGTCGTCGATGCGCACGTCGAAGAAGGCGTCCAGCCACGCCGGCTCCCCGGCCTCGGCGGGCGTGCCGACCGCTTCGTTGGTGCGCTCGATCAGCGCGTACAGCCCGTCGGGCTCGTCGCCGGGACCGTGTTGCAGCGACGTGTCGAACAGCTCGGCCCGCGCCAACGCCGACTCCAGGCCGAGGACGTCGGCGGCCTCCATCGCTGGGACGTAGTAGTCGCGGTCGACGATCGCGTCCTGGGCGTCGCGGAACTCCGGGTCGTCGGCGAGCCGCGGTCCACGCGACGATGTAGTGGTCCTCCGGGAGACCAGCGGTCTCGTCGCTCTGCTCGTCGCACAGCCGCCCCAGCTCGGGCATGAACGGCTCGAGCACGTTGTCGCCGACGCCGTCGGTATACACGTCGATCACTTCGAGGGCGTCGCACGTGGCGGTGGTGAAACCGGCCCGGCCGGCGGTGACACCGCGTCCGTCGCCGAGATTCTCGGCGTAGCCGTACTGGACCTCGGTGGTGCTGTTTTCGAACGCGCTCACCAGCTCGTCGGCGCGCCGACGCTGGTCGTGGTCGAGCCAGTTCCGGCCGGCGGGAATCGACGTCACGAGGGCGGCCAGGGTCAGCAGCGGCACGGCGAGCGGGGCGATCACACCATCGTTGTCCACACGGACGCGATCAGGATGGGTTCGGCTGCGGAATCCGCAGCCGAACCCATCCCAACCCCGTCGGGTACCGTTCTACCCCAGACGGGCGACGGTGCGCCGGGGCCCGCCGCTGGCGGCTGCGGCAGGCCCCAGCGCGCCGTCAGGCAGTGGCGGCCGAGCTCGAGGGGGTGAGCGGCGCCACGTTGCTGGCGGCGTTCCATTCCGCCTCGGCGACATCTCCGGCACTCCGTGACCGCTTCCACCAGGCGACCACGACGACCAAGCCGACGAGCGCGACCGCCATCAGCCACCACGGGCGCCGACGCGACGTCGCCTTGGTGGTGAACGGGGCGAGCGCGATCGCGGTCGTCGCCAGGTCGGCGACGGTGCTCGCCGTCGAGCGGGCGATGTCGCCGAGCGACTCGGTGACCTCGGGGAGGTGCCTCGCGGCGTCGGTCGCCAGATCCTTGCCGGTGCTGAGCACCTCGCCGACGACGTCGGTGACGTTGTCGGCGAGATGGCCGACGGTTGGTGAGCTCATGATCGGTCCTCCTGCTCTCAGCGCGCGGCCGCGATCGGCGAGGCGGTCGACAGACCGCTGACCGTGCTCACCGGCCGCACTGGCGGGGTCTTGCTCATCGTCCGCTGGAGCGCATCACGACGAGCGCGTCCGCTCACGGGGTCGAAGTAGTAGGCGAGCGCCGCACCGACGCCCACGAAGAAGATCAGTTTCTTCATGATCCGATGGTTCCCGGTCACGCCGAGCGCTAAACGCCGGGCCCTGTGACCAGGCGCGACGGTGGCACCGCCGTGTCGCCCGTCTCAGAGGTGCAGCGGCTGTGTCGGACGGGCCAACAACGTCGGGTCGGTCCAGTCGACGCCGGGTACGTCGATGTACAGCTCGACCTCGTTGCCATCCGGGTCGATGACGTACAGCGAGTGGGTGTACCCGTGGTCGCCAGCACCGGCGACGGTGACGAGGTCGGGGTGGCGCTCGAGCTCGGCGAGAACCGCCCGCAGCTCGTCGTCGCTGTCGCCGACCTTGACCCCGAAGTGGTACATGCCGACGCGCCGGCCGCTCGGGATCGGTGCCGCGTCGGGGCCGACCTCGATGAGGAGCAGGTCGTGGTGGGTGTCGCCGGCGCGGAAGCCGGCGGCCGGGAACCCGGACGGGGACATGACCATCGGCCACCCGAGCACGTCGCGGTAGAACGCGATCGCCCGCTCGAGGCTGCGGACGTACAACACGATGTGTCCGAGCTCCTTCACGCGCACGGCGGGCCCGGCGCTCGGTCTCGGCCGAGGCGGTGGGTGTGTTCATCGTGGTCTCCTGCGTTCGAGGTCGTCTGGGGCAGTCTACCAGAGATAGTTGCGATAGCAACGAAATGTCGCAGCGGGTGCGGTCGACCAAGGGCTGTCGGCTACGGACGGTAACCTCGATGTCCGATCCGGCGGACGCGAGGCGCCGGCCGGGCGAGCAGGGGTCCACCGAGGAACGAACGAATGAGCGACGCAACGCCCGAACCGGTCGCCGAGCTGGCGCCGCCACCCGCTCCCGCAGGTGAGGATGCCCAGTGGTCGCTCACGTTCGGCGTCGGCGTCATGCAGCTCGCCGGACTGGCCTCGATCGGCGCCGGCATCATCCACGCTGGTGCCGTCGGCGTCCACGCCGAGCGACGTCACGCTCGCCCGCCTCTTCGTCGTCTGCGCCATCGCCCAGCTCGCCGTCGGCCTGCTCGCCCTGGTGCGCGGCGGACGACTCGCCGCCGCGCTCACACTCGTCGTCAACGGCGTCGCTGTCGGTGCGTGGGCGGCGACCCGGCTGTTCGACATCTCCTGGATCGGCGGCCTCGAGCACTCCGAGCCGCCGGCGTTTACCGACACCGTCTGCGCCGCGCTCGGCGCGCTCGCCGTCTGCGCCGCGCTCGCCGCGCTGATCCGCCGGCGCACGGCGGTGACCGCCGTTCACCTCGGCCTGCCGGCGTGGGCGATCGGATCGTTCGTCGTCGTGGCGATGCTGCTCGGTGCCACCCACGACCACAGTCACAGCGAGGCCGCCGGGCACACCCACGACGACGCCGCATCGCTGGCGCCCGACGCCACCGACGGGCACAGCCACGCCACCACCGACGACGGCGCCGCTGCCGACCCGGCCGGTCTGGCCGTCGGATTGAACTGGCCGCGGGCCTACGACCCGACCGCACCGATCGACGTGTCGGGCGTCGCCGGCGTGACGCGGGCCGAGGAGCTCCGCGCCGCCGCGCTGATCCGACGCACGCAGGAGGACCTGCCGCGCTTCGCCGATGTGACCAAGGTGGGAGCGCTCGGTTACCAGTCGATCGGTGACGCCTCGACCGGTTACGAGCACTACATCAACTACTCGTACATCGGCGACGACAAGTTCCTCGATCCCGGCCGCGCCGGAGTCGCTCGTCTATCGCGTCGATGGCGACCAGCGCACGCTCGTGTCGGCGATGTACATCGCCAACGGAGTCGCCATCGACGACCCCTCGATCGTCGGCTACGGCGGGCCGCTGATGCAGTGGCACGTCCACCTCGACCTCTGCTGGACCGGCGGCTCCGACGGCCCGAAGGTGGTGGGTGTGCGCGACGTCGACGGCAACTGCCCGCCCGGTTCGGTGAACGCCGGCGGCGGCAACCCGATGGTCCACGTGTGGATCGCGCCCAACCCGTGCGGGCCGTTCGCCGCCCTCGAGGGCCACGGCGCCGGCCAGACCACCAACGACGCGACGCGAACCGACCAGTGCACGTCCGGCCACGACCACGGCGCCGACGGATCGACGACTGCGGACGGCGTCGCGACCAGCGAGCACGACCACGGCGATGCCGCCGTCCCGGCGGTCGCCGTGCCGTACACCGCCACCCTCCCCGTCGACCTGTCGGGCACGCCCGGTGTCAGCGCCGAGCAGCAGGCGTTCGCCGAGAACCTGGTCACCGACACGCTCGAGCGACTCCCGCAGTGGTCCGATCCGGCCGTCGCCGAGGCCGCCGGCTTCCGCTCGATCGGCGACGGCGCCACCGGGCACGAGCACTTCATCCAATGGGACTGGATCGACGATGACGTCTTCCTCGACCCCGACCACCCGGAGAGCCTCGTGTACGAGCCGCAGCCGGACGGGTCGCGCCGCCTCGTGTCGGCGATGTACATGCTCCCGCAGTCGTACACGCTCGACGACGTTCCGGACTGGGGCGGCGCGCTGATGCAGTGGCACATCCACGACAACCTGTGCTTCACCGCTGATCCCGACGCTCCTCGCGTCGGCGGCGTCACCAACGCCGACGGCTCGTGCACCGCGCCGCTCGTCAAGTTCGGCGAGGTCCCGATGATCCACGTGTGGATCACACCCAACCGCTGCGGCCCGTTCGCCGCGTTGGAGGGCATCGGTGCCGGGCAGATCGCCGCCGGCGAATCGCGCCTTTGCGACACCGCCCACGGCAGTCACTGAATGGCCCGACGGTCCACGGATGGCGCCAAGCCGTCTCAGTATTGTCTGGGCATCTCCTCGCCAACCGCGCCTTCTCGGCGCCCCGACGACGTCTCGCGGCGACGCGCGGTCGTCCGTTCGCTGTCAGGCGTCGGGTCGGACGCCTTCCGCCCCGACATCGAGGGCCTGCGCGCGGTTGGCCGTCGTCGTGGTGGTGCTGTTCCACGCCCGGGTGCCCGGCTTCGAGGGCGGCTTCGTCGGGGTGGACGTGTTCTTCGTCGTGTCCGGCTTCCTCATCACCCGGTTGCTGCTGACCGAACTGGCCCGCACCGGCACGATCTCGCTGTCGAGCTTCTGGGCCCGGCGCGCCCGTCGCTTGCTCCCGGCGTCGGTGCTCGTCCTGGCGGTCACGGTGGCGATCTCGCGGTTGATGCTCGACCCGCTGGCCCAACGCTCGGTGGCGACGGATGCGCTGGCGTGCGCCGCGTTCGTCAGCAACTTCGTGTTCGCCCATCGCCTCGGGGACTACTTCGGCGCTCAGCTCGGCGAGCTACGCCCGTCGCCGTTGCTGCACTTCTGGTCGTTGGCCGTCGAGGAGCAGTTCTACCTCGTGTGGCCGCTGACGCTGTTCGTCGCCACCCGCCGACCGCGGCAGTTCCGCCGGCTGCTGCTGACCGTCATCCTCGCCGGGGCGGCCGTCTCGCTGCTGGTGTCGATCTGGCTCACCGCCGTGCGCCCGACGTGGGCGTTCTACCTCCTGCCGGCGCGGATGGGCGAGTTGCTGGCCGGCGCCGCGCTCGCTGCGGCGGGCCCGGCCTTCCGCTCGGTCGATGCCCGACTGCGCGCCGGGCTCGGATGGTTCGGGCTGTTCGCGGTCTCCGTGGCGGTCCTCCGCTACGACGCGTCGACCCCGTTCCCGGGCTCGGCGGTGCTGCTGCCGGTGCTGGGGACGGTGCTCGTGCTGGTCGCCGGTGGCGCCGGCGGGCTGGCCGTCGGGCCGGTCGCCGCGCTGCGCCACCCCGCGGCGCAGTGGATCGGACACCGGTCGTACACGATCTACCTCTGGCACTGGCCGGCGCTCGTGCTCTTCGCGGCGCGGTACGGCCCGCTGTCGCTCACCCAGCGGCTGGCCGTGGTCGCCTTGTCGGTCGGCCTCGCAGCCGCCACCACCGCATACATCGAGGACCCGGTGCGGCACCTCCGATGGCTCGCCGTGCGCCCCGCCCGTGGGCTGGCGTTGGGGGGCGCGCTGTGCTCGCTCGCCCTGGGCGTCGGCGGACTGGCGCGTGCCACGGGCCCGGTGCTCGATTCCGGGGCCGTCGCCGCGGCCCCCGTGCTCGCCGTCGCGGCCCCGGACCCGGCGACCGGCACCACCCGTCGTGCCGACGACCGCGACGCCAGGGCGGCGCCGACGGCGACGACGGCTCCGGCGTCCGCCACGCCGGTGACGCTGGACGCCGCTCGCGGGGAGCGACCTCTCGGGCCTAGTGGCGGCGAACCAGCGGGTGCTCGCACAGGGGATCGCCATCGACGACGTGCCGTCCAACCTGAATCCGTCGCTCGGCCAGGCCGGCGCCGACCGGGCCGCGATCTACGCCGACGGCTGCGTCAACATCGGCGTCGACGCCAACGTGCACGCCAGCGGCGACTCGTGCCGCTACGGGAGCCCCGACGTGCCGGTGCGCGTGGTGCTGTTCGGCGACTCCCACGCGGCGCAGTGGTTCCCGGCGTTGCGGGAGATCGTCGAGGACCGCGGCGACCAGCTCACCGTGCTCACCAAGGGTGGCTGCCCCACCGCGGCGGTGTCGATCCCGACGGCGACGCTGGCGCGGACGTGTCCACAGTGGCGCGACGCCGCCATCGCCCTGCTCGCCGCCGAACGTCCCGACGTCGTGATCGTCAGCGGGTGGTCGGGCTATCCCAACACCGACGACGAGTGGGCGCAGGGCTTCGACGACACGCTTGTCGCGCCTTGCGCCGCTCACCGGCCGTCTGATCGTCCTCGGCGACAACCCGCCGGCCCAGGACGACCCGGCCGGATGCCTGTCGGCCCACCTGCGCAGCGCCGAGGCGTGCGTGGCCGCTCGCGCCGACGTCGTCGCGGCGAGCCGCATCGACGTCGAGCGGCGCGTCGCCGCTCGCTACGGGGCGACGTTCGTCGACACCACCGACTGGCTGTGCACCGACAGCAAGTGCCCGGTGATGATCGGCAACCTGCTGCTGTACCGCGACGTCACCCACCTGACCACGTTCGCCACGCTGTGGTTCGAGCCGTTGCTCGCCGCGAGCATGCAGTGGTGACGACATGGAGTTGAGCGAGTTCCAGCGGCGCATCGTCGCCACCTATGGCGACCGCGACCGGGCCCGCGGCGTCCCGGCGACGGTCGCCTGGCTCGCCGAGGAGCTCGGCGAGCTGGCCCAGGCGGCGCGCAAGGGCACCGGCGGGGCGCAGCGCCACGAGGTCGGCGACGTGCTGGCGTGGCTGGCCTCGCTCGCCGCCCAGCTCGGCGTCGACCTCGACGATGCGGCGTCGCGCTACGCCGACGGCTGCCCGCGCTGCGCTGGGACGCCGTGCTCCTGTTCGCCATGAGCCCGGGCATCCCCCACGCTAGCACGGCTTGCAGATGCGGTCGGCGCCCGTGAGCCGCACCTACTCCGTCGGGGGGTCTGGGGGGCGGTAGCCCCCCGGTGCGGCGGCCACGGCCAGCTTGCTGGCCGCCGCCAGCAGCTGGGTGCGGCGCAGCCGCTCATCGAACTCGACCGAACGGAGCGCAGCGGGGTGAGCGTCGAAACGCTCAGCCGAGGACGTTGAACCCGTCGGGGAGGGGTGCCCGGCCGAGCAGGGAACGCAGCAGCACCGCCGGATCGGCGAGCGGCGTGAGCACGGCCACGGCGACTGCAGCGGCGGTCGCCGGCACCGCCGGTGGCTGGCCGGTCGCCAGCTGGAGGTCGACCGTGTGGGCGCAGAGCTCGACTGCCCGGGTGGCGAGGTAGTCGTCGAGGCGCAGCGCCCCGAAGGGGGTGACGACCACGCGATCATCGTCCGCGCCCGTCACGACGGCGATCGCCCGCCCGACCCGGGCGGCGACGTCGGGCACCGGGTCGAGGAGGCCGCGACCGGCGGTGCGGCCGCGGTCGGCCACGCCCTCGTGGATGTTGGGCGTGGCCATCGCCGCGCGGTAGTAGCCCGGGGCGTCGAGCAGCGGCGCGTCGGGATCGACGCGCTCGACGAGGTACATGTCGATCGTGTCGAACGACGCCCGGGCGGCGTGGGCCACCAGCTCACGCGTCGTCCACACGCCGAGGGCGCCCGGCGCGTCCCACTGGTCGTCTCCGACGGCGCGCACCGCGTCGAGGAACGCCTGCGCCGCCGCACCGAACGCGGCCCGCACGTCGGACTGCTCCGCCGCATGGTCGATCACGTCCGCCAGTCTCTCCCGCTACCGAAACGACGCTCGAATCGGACGCCAGCCGTCCCTAGCATGGTGACCCATGCGCGTTGGAGTCGTCGGTGCCACAGGTCAGGTCGGATCCGTCATGCGGCGGCTGCTCGCCGAGCGGTCCTTCCCGGTCGACGAGCTTCGCTACTTCGCCTCGGCGCGGTCGGCGGGAACCACGCTGACGTGGGGCGACGAGGCGGTCACCGTCGAGGACGCCGCGCTCGCCGATCCGCGCGGCCTCGACGTGGCGTTGTTCTCGGCGGGTGCCACCTCGTCGCGCGAGCTGGCGCCGAAGTTCGTCGCCGCCGGTGTCACCGTCATCGACAACTCGTCGGCGTGGCGGATGGATCCCGACGTGCCGCTCGTGGTGTCCGAGGTCAACCCGGGGGCGATCGCCGACGCCCGCAAGGGCATCATCGCCAACCCGAACTGCACGACGATGGCGGCGATGCCCGTGCTCAAGCCGCTCCACGACGCCGCCGGCCTGCGAACGCTGATCGTGAGCAGCTACCAGGCGGTGTCGGGCGCCGGACTCGCCGGGGTCGACGAGCTCGACAAGCAGGTGCGCCAGATCGTCGACCGCGCCGCCGAGCTCACCCACGACGGCGCCGCGGTCGTCTTCCCGGCACCGCAGAAGTTCGTCAAGCCGATCGCCTTCAACGTGCTGGCGTTCGCCGGCAAGCTCGTCGACGACGGGTCGTTCGAGACCGACGAGGAGCAGAAGCTCCGCAACGAGAGCCGCAAGATCCTCGACATCCCCGACCTCGCCGTGTCGGGAACGTGCGTGCGGGTGCCGGTGTTCACCGGGCACTCGTTGTCGATCAACGCCGCCTTCGCCCGGACGCTGTCGGTCGAGGAGGCCTCCGCTCTGCTGGCCGACGCCCCCGGCGTGGTGCTGACCGACGTGCCGACGCCGCTCGAGGCGGCCGGCGCCGACGCTTGCTTCGTCGGTCGCATCCGTCAGGATCCGACGGTGCCCGACGGGTGTGGGGTGGCGCTGTTCGTGAGCAACGACAACCTCCGCAAGGGCGCCGCGCTCAACGCCGTGCAGATCGCCGAGCTGCTCTAGTCGCTGCGTTCCCCGGCCACGCATGCCCGGATATGACCGCTCCTCGGCTGGCGCCTCGTCGCTCGCACGCTCACGACGGTCGTTCGGGGCCGTCGCCGGCGCGCCGGCCCACCAGCCACCAGTGGTTCGGGTTGACCATGTCGTAGTACTCGAGGCGCGAGCGGCCGGCGCCGAAGACCGGGCCCGATCGCGACGGATTGCGCCAGATCGCCACGTCGACCAGCTGCTCGCCGATCGGCCCGAGCACGTGGTGGGGATCGAGGCGATTCACCTGCCAGGCGAGCCGGGTCGGCAGGCGGTGGCGACCGAGGCGGTCGCCGAGCACCGGCATGCCGAACACGCCGCGCACGAGCGTGGCGAGCGGCAGCAGCGCCGTGTCGACGACCGATCGGGACCGGAAGTTCAGCGCGATCGTGCCGCCCGGCCGGGTGACGCGCACCGCCTCGCCCACCAGGGACAGGGCGTCACGGCGGTCGCAGTGCTGCAGCGTGATGTAGCTGAACACGACGTCGGCGACGCCATCGCCGATGGCGAGCGTTCGCCCGTCGGCCACCTCGATCGTCCGCAGGCGGTCGACGCGACCGTAACGGGCCACCGCCTCGCGGCAGCGCTCGAGGAACCCGGCGTCGAGATCGCACGCGTAGACCGTGCCGAAGCGGCGGGTGAACTCGCACGTCATCCGCCCGATGCCCGAGCCGATCTCGACGAGCGCCCGCCGCCGGTCCTCGGCGCCAACGGCTCAGTCCGAAGACGTCGAGGTAGCGATCGACCTCGAGGGTGCCGCTCGCCACGAACGCGTCGAGCGTGAGGTCCTCGCCGGTCTCCTTGTTGAACACCCAGCCCGTCGTGCGCACCACCTGGTCGGCGTTCTGTTGTCCGTCGGTCGCCCGGCCGGCGACCTTCCACGGGATCAGAGGTGCGCGCCGCCTCACTGCGTCAGTGTGTCAGGCGCGCTCGGCGGTGCTGCCAGCGCCCTCACTCGGGCGGTGACGCGCCGTCAGCGCCGCTCGGGCAACGGCGCCGAGTAGTTGTCACCGCTGTCGAGGCCGAACGCCGTGTGCAGGGCGCGGGCCGCCCGTTCGACGTCGGCGGTGGAGACGACGACCGAGATGCGGATCGTCGACGTGGAGATCATCTCGATGTTGACCCCTTCGTCGGCGAGGGTGCGGAACATCTTGGCGGCGATGCCCGGCGACGACTTCATGCCGGCGCCGACCACCGACACCTTGGCGATGTCCTGGTCGTGCTCGACGCCGGTGGCCTCGATGTCGGCGGCGACGCGCCGCACGATCTGCTCGGCGACGTCCATGTCGGCCGACGGCACCGTGAAGCTGATGTCGGTGGTGCCGCCGATCGAGGTGTTCTGCACGATCATGTCGACGTTGACGTTGGCCGCGGCGAGCGGCTCGAACAGCGCCGCCGAGATGCCCGGCTGGTCGGGCACACCGATCACGGTGACCTTCGACTCGCTCACGTCGGTGACGACACCGGAGATGATCGGATCTTCCATGGCACTGTCCTTTGCTGCGCTGTCGGCCGGGCCGCGGGCGCCGAGGGGTTCGTCGCTCACCCACGTGCCGGGTTCCCACGTGAATGCCGAGCGGACGTGGAGGGCGACGCCGTGGTTGCGGGCGAACTCCACCGATCGCAGGGCGAGCACCTTCGATCCGGCGCCGGCCATCTCGAGCATCTCGTCGAAGCTGATGCGGGCGAGCTTGCGGGCCTGGGGCACGATGCGCGGGTCGGCCGAGAACACCCCGGTGACGTCGGTGTAGATCTCGCAGGCATCGGCGTCGAGCGCCTTGGCCAGCGCCGACGCCGTGAGGTCGCTGGCGCCGCGGCCCATCGTGGTGATCTCGTGGTCGGTGCTCACGCCCTGGAACCCGGCGACCACCGCCACCTTGCCGTCGGCGAGCGCTCGACGGACGCGGTCACCCTTGACCTCGAGGATCTTCGCCTTGCCGTGGGTGGTGTCGGTGATGATGCCCACCTGGCTGCCGGTGAAGCTGACCGCGGGCACCCCGAGGTCGGCGAGCGCCATCGTCAGCAGCGCCGCGGAGACGCGCTCGCCGGTGGTCAGCAGCATGTCCATCTCGCGGCCGGGCCGGGTGGTGGAGACCTGGGCGGCGAGGGCGATCAGGTTGTCGGTGGCCTTGCCCATCGCCGACACCACCACGACGACGTCGTTGCCGTGGCGCCGGGTGAACGCCACGTTGTCGGCGACGGCGCGCATCCGGTCGGGGTCGGCGACCGACGTGCCGCCGTACTTCTGGACGATCAGACCCACGGTGCGAGGATGCTAACGGCCCGAAGATTTCCACAAGCAGAATCGAGCGTTCCCGCACGATTTCGCGACCCAGAATCGCGCTGCCGACCGCGCCGGCCGACATTCTGGGGCGCGAATTCGGCACCGCGCGCTCGAAATTGCTTGTGGAAATCTTTGCCCTCTTGGGGCGGGGCGTCAGGGCTTGGTGACGCGGGTGATGACCTCGAAGGCGAGGAGGGAGGCCCCGGACGACACCGGCTTGCCGTCGGGAGACTCGGCGCGGGCGTGGCCCTGGCCGAACGCCTGGCTCTGCACCCAGCTCTGGAACGACTCCTCGCTGTCCCAGCGGGTGTACACGAAGTAGCGGTCGTCGCCCTCCACCGGGCGCAGCAGCTGGAACTCCTCGAAGCCCGGCATCGTCTCGACGGCGCCGGCGCGGGCGGCGAAGCGGGCCTCGAGCTCGGGGCCGGCGCCCGGGGGCACCGAGATGGCGTTGATCTTGACGACACTCATGGCCGGCAGTCTCGCACGACCTCGGCGATCGCGGACATGCCGTCGAACACGTCGACGAAGCGTGTCGTGAGCGGCGAGCAACCGACCCGGAACAGGTTCGGCGGGCGACGGTCGACCACGACCTGTCGTGCCGACAGCGCCTGGTGCACGGCGTCGAGCGCCTCACGATCCACGGCGACCGCGACGTGGGCGCCGCGGGCGGCGGCGTCACGCGGCGTCGGCGAAGGCAGGTCGTGGTCGTCGCACAGCTCGAGGGCCAGCGCGGTCAGGGCTCGGCCCTTGGCGGCGATCGCCGCGATGCCCGCGTCGGCGGTGATGCCGATGCCCACCTCCGCCGCCGTCAGCCCGAGGATGTCCGGGGTACCGAGCAGGAACCGGCGCCGGTCGGGCTGCGGGTCGAACGTGTCGCCCATCTCGAACTGGGCGCGTTGAGCACACCATCCCCAGATCGGCGACGTCAGGGTGTCGTGGCGGTCCGGGCGCACGTAGGTGAACGCCGGCGCGCCCGGGCCGCCGTGCAGGTACTTGTAGGTGCACCCGACGGCGATGTCGACGCCGGCACCGGTCAGGTCGACCTCCACCGCGCCGGCGGCGTGGCTGAGGTCCCACACGACCATGGTGCCGTGCTCCGCGGCGCGGGCGGTCTCGGCGGCGAGGTCGACCCGCGCCGCCGTGCGGAAGTCGACGAGCGAACGCAGCGCCACGTCGACGCCCGCCAGGTCGTCGCACCCGCGGCGCACCGTGGCTCCGCGTCGCCGCGGCGATGCCGGCCACCACGTAGCGATCGGTGGGGAAGTCCCCGGCATCGACGGCGATCACCTTGGGGCGATCGTGAGCGACGGCGCCCAGGGCGGCGTGCACCGCCTGGTAGAGGTTGACGGTCGTCGAGTCGTGGACGACCACCGTGCCCGGGGCCGCCCCGATCACCGGCGCCAGGCGGTCGCCGACCCGTGCGGGCAGGTCGATCCAGTGCTCCCATGCGGCGACGAGCGCGCCGGCCCACTCCTCGTCGAGCAGAGCGTCGAGCCGGGCGCGCGTGGCGTGCGGCGCCATCCCGAGCGAGTTGCCCACGAGGTAGGTGAACGCTGGCGTGATGAACCGTTCCCGCCAGGGCGCCAGCGGGTCGGCGGCGTCGAGCTCGATGGCCTGGACGCGCGAGATCACGGCCGCCATCGTGCCAGCTCGGCCGGGCGCCGACTCGCCCCCGGCGGCTACCGTCGGCGGGCGTGCCAGCTTCCGCCGCGTCGCTGCTGGTTGTGCTGGCTCTCGCCGCCGCACCGGCGGCGACCACCGGCCCGCCGTCGCTCGATCCGGTGGCCGGTCAGCCGATCGGGCGATGCCAGTGGAGCGACGCGGCAACCATCGCCGGCCAGCTGGAGACGATGACCGCCGCCCTCGACGCCACCGAGCTGCCGGACGAGCTGGCCGGCCAGGGGCCGTTCACGATCTTCGCCCCCACGAACGACGCCTTCGACGCCATCCCCGACACGGTCTTCAACGCCCTGCTCGCCGACGACTTCCTGCTCGAGTCGCTGCTGCGTGTCCACGTCGTGGTGGGCGAGGCGCTCACGATCGAGGACCTCGTCGCCGGCGGCTCGGTCGACACCCTGGGCGGCCCGCTGACGTTCACGTCCACGCCCGGCGGGGGCACGCTCGTGAACGGCGGGGCCGCCAACGTGGTGTGCGCCGACGTCGTGACCGACAACGCGATCGTGCACCTCATCGACCGCGTGTTGCAGCCGGCCGACACCGGAACGTCGCCGAGCGGTTCGAGCTCGCCCGCCAGTTCGAGCGTGCCGGGCTCGAGCGTGCCGGGCTCGAGCGTCCCGGGCTCGAGCGTGCCGGTCCCCAGCGTCCCCCGCTGAGCGCACCGGGTGGGCTACACATGACGCCGAGCCAGCCGGCGCCGGGCTGTCGGTGGAAAACAGCCCGGCGACCGCGGCCGCCAGGCGACGACCAGAGGTCGTCGGCCCGCAGCGGCGAACTGTAGCTCCGTCAGAAGCGATCCGGCGCACACGCGCCCAACGATCCGATCGGACAGCGCCCGTGGCTCGCCGGCGCGCCGTTCGGTACCGTTCGCGGCGTGCACGACAACGCCGAGCTGGTCGAGGAACGCATCACACCGCGAGCTCGCCGAGCGGGTGCTCCCGCTCGTCACCGCCGCCCGCCAGACGCTCCACGTCGAGGCCGGGCCGGCGCTCGACGAGCTGGCGCCGTTCGCCGTCGGTCGACCGTGGGGCAAGCCCTGGGACACGACGTGGTTCCGCTTCTCGGGCTCGGTGCCCGAGGACTGGGCGCACGCCGCGAGCCGGGGGCGGCACCGCATCGAGGCGATGCTCGACCTCGGCTGGGGTCGTCCGGGGCCTGGGTTCTGCTGGGAGGGCCTGGTCCGCGACGCCGACGGCCACGCCCGTGCACGGCCTGCACCCGCGCCGCCAGGCCGTGGCCGTGGAACCGGTCGCCGGGCCGTTCGCGGTCGACGTCGAGGCGGCGTCCAACCCGTCGTTCCCACAGTTCCAGCCGTCGCCGCTCGGGTCGCTCGCCACCGCCGGCGACGATCCGCAGTACGTCCTCGCCCGCGCCGACGTGGTGCTCGTCGACCTCGCCGCCGAGGCGCTGCTCTACGACTTCGCCGTGCTCGACGAGGCTGATGCGGCACCCGCCCGGCGCACGACCAGCACCGGGCGCGCACCCGGCGCGTGCTCGCGTGGTGCCCTCGACGCCGTCGCCGCCGGGGGCGCAACCGGCCGACGTGCGTCGCCTCCTCGCCAGCGAGCTCGCTCGACCGGCCGGCGCCGGCACGCACCGCGTCGTCGCCACCGGCCACGCCCACATCGACACGGCGTGGCTGTGGCCGATCCGCGAGACGCATGCGCAAGTGCGTGCGCACGTTCTCGTCGGCGGTGCGGCTGATGGACGACGACCCCGACTACCGCTTCGGCTGCCTCGCAGGCGCAGCAGTACGAGTGGATCGAGCAGCGCGAGCCCGAGCTGTTCGCCCGCATCGCCGAGAAGGTCGCCGCCGGCCAGTGGCTCCCCGTCGGCGGGCATGTGGGTCGAGGCCGACATGAACCTGCCGTCCGGCGAGAGCCTGGTGCGCCAGATCGTCCACGGCCAGCGCTACTTCGAGGAGCACTTCGGCGTGCGCTGCTCGGAGGTGTGGATCCCCGACGTGTTCGGCTACCCGGCCGGGCTGCCGCAGCTCTTCCGGGCCGGCCGGGATGCGACCGCTTCGTCACGCAGAAGCTGTCGTGGAACCAGCACAACGTGTTCCCGCACTCACACGTTCTGGTGGGAGGGGCTCGACGGCTCGCGCGTGCTCACCCACTTCCCGCCGGTCGACACCTACAACGCCGAGATCATCGCCGGTCGAGCTGCGCCACGCCGTCGACCAACTTCAACGAGCACGGCTGGAGCAGCTGGTCGCTGATGCCGTTCGGGCTACGGCGACGGCGGCGGCGGGCCGACCCGAGAGATGCTCGCCAGCGTCCCGGCGCTGCGCCGACCTCGACGGCGTGCCGCCGGTGTCGTTCGGCACCCCCGAGCGACTTCTTCGGCCATGTCGAGGCCGAGGCCGCCGCCGGGCGCGCCGGTGCCGGTGTGGCGCGGTGAGCTCTACTTCGAGACGCACCGCGGCACGTTGACCGAGCCAGCTCGGCACCAAGCTCGGCAACCGTCGCTGCGAGCGACTGCTGCGTGAGGCGAGCTGTGGTCGGCCACCGCCGGCGCTCGCCGGCCCCGAGACGCTGACCCCCACGCCCTCGACGCGATCTGGAGCGAGGTGCTCACCCAGCAGTTCCACGACATCCTGCCCGGCTCGTCGATCGCCTGGGTGCACGAGGACGCCGAGGCGACGTTCGTGCACGTCGCCGGCGACCTCGAGCAGCGCATCGCCGACGCCTTGAGTGCCTCGTTCCCGCCGGCGCCACCGTGGTCGCCAACGCCGCGGCGTCGACCGCGACGAGGTCGTCGTCGTCGACGGCGTCCCCGGCCGACGTGCGCGTGCCGAGCGCTCGGGCTCGGCGCGGCTCGACCCGCGTTGCGACGGGCGACCACCTCAGTGTCGCCGTCGCCGAGCAGGTCGTGGTCACCGACCGCTCGATGGCCAACGGCCGTCTGGCGGTCAGCTGGGACCTCGACGGCGAACCTGACCTCGATCATCGACGTCGAGCGGGGCCGCGAGTTGCGTGCCGGCCGGCCGGCGCAGCGCCGTGCTCGAGCTCGCCCCCGACCGTCCTGTCGACTACGACGCGTGGGATCTCGAGTCGTGGACGTCGAGCAGCGGTGTCGCCCGTCGACGGCCCGACGTCGGTCGAGGTCAACGCGGCCGGACCGCTCGTCGGGGTGGTGGCGTCCGCCGGACGTTCGGCCCGTCGGCGGCGACGATGACGCTACACGCTGCGTGCCGGCTCGCCGCGGCTCGACGTCACGTCGAGCTCGACTGGCACCACGACGAGCACCTGCTGTCGATGGTGTTCCCGCTCGACGTGCACGCCGACAGGCGACGTGCGACGTGCAGTTCGGCGCGGTCGCCGACCGACGCACGCCGTCCAACTCGTGGGATGCCGCCAAGTTCGAGGTGTGCGCTCACCGCTTCGTCGACTTCGCCGAGCCGGCGTTCGGCGTCGCCGTGCTCGACGACGGCCGCTACGGCCACGGCGTCCAAGCCCGACGGGGTCAAACCGTCGCGTCAGCCTGGCCCGGGCGGCGAAGTACCCCGACCCGGGCGCCGACCACGGCCACCACGAGGTGACCCTGGTCCTGTTCCCGCACGGACCCGGCCTCGACGCGGTGGTGCGGCGAGGCCGAGCGCTCAATGTGCCGCTGCGGGTGGTCACCGGCTCGGACGCAGCTGCTCCGGGTGCCGACGGTGCCCGCGCCGGTGCTGCGCGTGAGCGGGAGCGGACTCGAGATCGACGCCGTCAAGCTCGCCGACGACGGCTCGGGTGACCTCGTCGTGCGCCTCCACGAGGCGGCGGGGACCGCCGTTCGGTGACGCTCGCCGCGCCGGCACCGATCGCCGCGGCGTCGGCCTGCAACCTGCTCGAGGAGCGTCAGCGACAACTTCGAGGTGTCCGACGGCGTCCTCGCCCTCACCGTGCGTCCGTTCGAGCTGGTGACGCTGCGCCTCACCTTGGCGCCCCAGTGAGTGACGGAGTCTGGGGCAGGTGGTGCTGGAACCGGTCGGCGTTCGGCCGCGGGAGCGCTCCGTCGGGGGAGGGGGAGGAGGCGGTAGCCCCCTCGCCGGCGGCACGGGCGAGCTTGCTCGCCGCCGCCGGCAGTCGGGTGCGGCGTAGCCGCTCCAAATACTCGACCGAACGAAGCGAGCGCAGCGAGCGGAGTGAGCGTCGAAACGCCTACACGCCCCGGGCGTCGATCGCGGCCTGGTCGTAGGGCTCGATCATGATGCACTCGCCCGGGCACTCCTCGGCCGCCTCGACGGCGGAGTCGATCAGCGAGTCGGGGATGCGGGCGACGCCCTTGCCGCCGTCGGGCCCGTGGCCGGCGCCGTCGAGGCCGTCGAACACGATCGTGGTGCCGAAGTTGGACGCCTCCTCCTTCACGACCCACAGCCCGTCGTCGCGGCCGACGAACACGGCCGGGCAGATCTCCGAGCAGATGCCGTCGCCCGTGCACAGGTCCTGATCGATCCACACCATCAACGTCTCGGCCATGGCGTCACCATAACTGCTCGGTCTTCCGAGCAGACCCGATGGCGCGAGCGCCAGCGAGCCCGTCGGCGATGGGGAAGCTGCCGCAGGCGCCGAGGGGGCGCAGCCCCCAGGAGCCGTTCGGTACGTCGGTGAGCTGTGCCAACGCGAAGCCGGCGTAGGTGGCGATGCCGGTCGCCATCGCCTGCTCGTCGAACACCACCCGGTTGGAGTGGTTCGGCGGGGCGGTGCCGAGGTCGCGGTCGAGCGGGGTGCCGCCGAGGAACATCATCGAGCCCGGGCACCCGCTGCAGCACGTAGCTGAAGTCCTCGGCGCCCATGATCGGGTGGGGCAGGCGCACCACCTCGCTCGGCGCCGGCGATGTCGGTGGCCACCGCGAGCGCCGTCTCGGCGACGTCGTCGTCGTTGATCGTGACGGGGTAGCCGCTGACGATCTCGACCCGCGCCTCGACGCCGTGGGCGGCGGCGATGCCGTCGGCCACCCGCCGCACGTTGTCGTGCACGCGGGTGCGCGTCGCCTCGCTGACGCTGCGGATCGTGCCCTCGATGCTGCGCCGTCTCGGGGATGATGTTGTCGGTCGTGCCCGCGGTGATGCGGGCGATGGTGACCACCGACGGGTCGAACACGTCGATGCGTGCGGGTGACCATCGTCTGCAGCGCCTGCACGATCTCGCAGGCGACGGGGATCGGGTCGACCGCCCGGTGCGGCTCGCTGGCGTGGCCGCCCTTGCCGATGATCGTCGATGTGGATCGTGTCGGCCGACGCCATCGCCGCGCCGCCCCGGCACGTGAGCCAGCCGCTCGGAAGCGACGACGTGATGTGCAGGGCGAACGCCGACTCGACCGGCGACGCCGTGCCGTTGGCGAGCGCGGGCACGTCGAGCAGGCCCTCGTCGAGCATGAAGCGGGCGCCGTGGTGGCCCTCCTCGCCGGGCTGGAACATGAACAGCACCCGGCCGGCGATGCTCGCCGCGCGCGATCGGCGAGCAGCCGGGCGGCGCCGGCGAGCATCGCGGTGTGGGTGTCGTGCCCGCAGGCGTGCATCTGGTGCGTCGACGCGGGACGTGAACTCGAGGCCGGTGTCCTCGTGCAGCGGGAGGGCGTCCATGTCGCCGCGGAGCAGGATCGTCGGGCCCGGCTTGGCCCCCGTGAGCAGCGCCGTGATGCCGCTCGTCGACGTGTGCTCGGTGATGTCGAGGGGCAGTCCCTCCAGGGCCTGGAGGACCTCGGCGCGGTGCATCGGCAGCTCGTTGCCGACCTCCGGCCACTCGTGCAAGGTGCGTCGCAGGGCGACCGTGGCGTCGAGCTGGCCCTGCGCCTCGTCACGCAGCTCGGCGGCGACGGTGGGTGTGAGCTGTTCGTCGGTCATGCAACCGGATCGTAGGACCGGTGGGCCCACGGCACGCCTCAGGCTCGCGGCGTTCGACGCGGTATCTGGTCACCGACGTTCTCGATATCGAGAACGTGTGGGTGACCAGATTTGAAACGAGACGGAGAGTGACCAGATCGCGTCGGGGTCAGCCGTACGTGGCGGCGACCCACCAGCGGCGGTGCTCGGCGAGCACGAGGTGGGCGGCGCCGTCGTCGGTGAGCACCTGCAGGCGGGCGGCGCGGCGGTGGCGGGCCGGGTCCCACCAGCACTCGTCGAGCGGCCACGCACCGGACCAGCCGACGACCGCCCGTGGTGGCGCGTCGTCGATGGCGAGGGTGGCGGGGTCGGCGGACAGCTCGCCGCGCCCGTTCACCGTGACCGGTTCGCCGTCGTCGTCGGCGAGCACCGCCGGCCGTGACGTCGCCGGCACCACGGCGGGGGAGGGCGCTGGCAGCGATCCCGGCCACGGGGTGTCGTCGCGCCGCACCCGCCGGATGCCGTCGGTGAGGTCGGTGGTGGCCGCCGGGACCCACTCGTAGCGATCGACGGGCAGGCGGCCGCCGTGCCAGGCGGGCACGAGCACGGCGTCGTCGCCGACCATCCCGCTCAAGCGGGTGATGGTGCGCATCGCCCGCTCGTCGGCGCTCGTGCGCCCACCCCACAGCCCGGGCTGCTCGCCGTCGTCACGGCGCACCTCTTCGGGCGTGAGCCGCAGCATGATCACCCCGGCGGTCGGCCCGGTGACCCCCGACGTCCAACTGGCGAGCTGCCAGCGCACGCGCTCCATCATCGCCGCCGCCGACATCCCGCTCGCTCGGTACCACGCCCGCTCGCTGCGCTCACCGTGCTCGGTCTCGGCGGTGACGACCAGCCGGGTGCACACCACGCCGTCACCGGCCAGGTCGGCGGCGAGGCGGTCGGCGAGGTGCTTGCCGACGAACGCCAGCGTGGTGAGCTCGGTGACCGGCTCGTCGAAGGAGTGGGCGACGTGGCGCGGTTGTGGTGGCTCGTCGCCGCCCACCGGTCGGCGGTCGCGCCCACTCGCCAGCCGGTGGGCGTGGGCGCCGGGCGGGCCGAAGCGGGCCTCGACGTCGGTGAGCGTCAGCGTGGCGAGATCGCCCAGACGGTGCAACCCGAGTCGCGCGAACAGCCCGACCAGTTCGGCGTCGACCTCGTCGAGCAACTGCAGCTCGCTGATCGGCAGCGGGGAGAGGAACGCCGGTGATCCTCCCGGCGTGACCACGAGCGAGGGCGTGCGGGCGTGACGCGCCGCCAGCGCCGAGGCGAAGCGACCGTCGGCGATGCCCACCCGCACGAGAAGGCCGGGGAGCGTGGCCGCCACGGCGGTGGTGACGGCGTCGATGAGGCGGTCGGCGAGGCGCTGGTCGCCGCCGAAGTAGCGCGACGGGCCGCGGGCGTCGACGCACACCCAGCCGGGCTCGACGACGTCGAGGCGCGACGTGAACCGTCCGACCGCCACCAGCACCGACTCGAAGGCGCGGGCGTCACGATCGGGGTCGTGGGCGATGAGCCGCGCGTCGGGGCACCGCTGTTGGGCTTGTCGCCGTCGCTGGCCGGTGGCGACGCCCTGCGCACCGGCAGCGGGGGAGCGGGCGATCACCCGGTTGGCGTGCAGCACGATCGCCGGGGTGGCGAGGTCGACACCAGCGGCGACGACCGGCCAGTCCGGGCACCACACCGTGACGACGCGCCGCTCCATCACCTCAGGCTACGAACATACGTTCGGTATGGTCAACCTCGGAATCGCTCCGGTGGCGACCTCAGCGGGGTGGCCAGACACCGATCGGGTGCCCCACCTCCCACTCGTGGCCGAAGGGGTCGGTGATGCGCCCGAGCCGCCAGCCGTGCTCGTCGCTCACCGCTGCGGTCCGGCAGGCGCCGGCCCCGACGGCCCGGTCGACGACGTCGTCGGGGTCGTCGGTGACGAGCAACGTGCGGCCCGTCCGGCCACCGACGACGAGGGGATCGAGGCGCTCGGTGCCTGGGTTCGACACCCAGAAGCGAGCGTCGCCGACGCCGAGCTGGGCAACGATCTCGTCGCCGTGCCCGACCCGGTGCAGCACCGTTGCGGCGAACGCCCGTGTGTAGTAGTCGATGGCTCCGGCCGGGTCGCCGACCCACAGTTCGGGTTCGAAGCTGATCATCGCGCCAGTGTGACCGCGAACTGTTCCGACGCGCTGGGCCGGCTTCGCGCAGCTGGGTCGTCCGGAGGTCGGCGACGGGATCAGCGACCGTGATGACCTGTTCGGTGCCGGCGGCCAGTGCGCCGGTGGGGCCGGGCAGCCACAGCGTCGCCCGGCGGGGTTGGGGGATCCGTCGTCCGGAGGACTCGACCTCGATGCGGCGTACCTCGAGGCGACCGTGGCCGTCGGCGACGCCGTGCCAGGCGGGGCGGGAGGTGGTGAGCATGACGTCGACCGGGGCGCCGGCGAGGCGCCCGGCCGGCTCGTCGACGAGCACGAGCACCGCTTCACGTGCCTGCACCCGGGTCTGCACCTTGCGCACGGTGGCCGCCGAGGTGCGCGCCGGGGGGCGGGTGACGACCAGTTCGAAGCCGTCGACGAGCGCCGCCACCGTCTCGGCCCACGACCCGCCGTCGACGCGCACGAGGCGTTCCAGGGCGACGCCGAGCTCGGCGGCGGCCTCGATGCCGACCCACGGCAGGTCGACCACCGCCAGCCACCCCCCGGCGGTGACCGCCTCGACGGCGAGCGACAGCGACAGCGACGTGGCCGCCGCTCCCGAGCAGGCGAACGTCCGCCCACGCGTCAGTGCGCCGTCGGGCAGCAGCGGGGCGAGCGGGGCGACCACCGGCAACGTGCGGTCGTGGGCCAGCACGCCGGTGAGGTCGGGGATCATCTCCGCATGCTACGAACACCTGTTCGAGGGTGCAACTGCTCGATGTGCGAAGCTTCACCAACGTTGGTCCCAGCATCGGAGGACGTCAATGGACGACATCGACCAGCACAGCCGGCGCGAGTTCCTCGGCCTGGTCGGAGCGGCGGCCGCGGCCGCCGGCGCCACGTCGCTGCTGCCGCCGTCGATCGTCCGGGCCTTGTCGATCCCTGCCTACTCGGCGTCCGGAACGATCGACGACGTCGGGCATGTCGTGATCCTGATGCAGGAGAACCGCTCGTTCGATCACTACTTCGGAACCCTCCACGGCGTCCGCGGGTTCGGTGACCGCTTCACGGTTCCGTTGCCGGACGGACGCACGGTCTGGCAACAGAGCAACGGCTCGCGGATCGTCCAGCCGTACCACCTCGACAGCACGACCGGCAACGCCCAGCGTGTCGATGGCACGCCGCACACATGGGGCGACGCCCACGACGCCTGGGACGACGGCCGCATGTCGGCGTGGCCGGAGGTCAAGGACGACTGGTCGATGGGGTACTACCAGCGCGCCGAGGTGCCCTTCCAGTCCGCCCTGGCCGACGCCTTCACGCTGTGCGACGCCTACCACTGCTCGATCCAGGCCGGCACCAACCCCAACCGCTTGTTTCTGTGGACCGGGACCAACGGCCCGACGGGTGCCGACGTCGCGGCCGTCGTCAACGAGTGGGACAGCCTCGGCGCGCCCACCATCGGGTACACGTGGACCACGTATCCCGAGCGACTGGAGCAGGCCGGGGTGACCTGGAAGGTGTACCAGTCGATGCCGGACAACTTCGGCGACAACTCGCTCGCCGGGTTCGTCAACTACCGACGGGCGAACACGGCGATGGGCAACGGTCCCGATGGCTCGCCGTACACCGTGTACGACGAGAAGTTCGAGGACCGTCGATCCGCTGATCACAGGGGATCGCCAACACGATGCCCGACGGCGGGTTCCTCGAGGCGTTCCGGCCGACACGGCGGCCGGCCGTCTCCCGCAGGTGTCGTGGATCGTCGCCCCCGAGACGTACTGCGAGCACCCCAGCCCGTCGAGCCCGATCAGGGGCGTACTACATCATCGGCGCGTGCTCGACGCGTTGACCGCCGACTCCCGACGTGTGGGCGCGCACGGTGCTACTCGTCAACTACGACGAGAACGACGGTTTCTTCGACCACGCCCCTCCACCAGCGGCGCCCGCCCTCGGCGCGAACGGACAACCGGCCGGCGACGCCACATGCGACGTCGCCGCCGAGCGGTTCACGCACCCCAACCCGCCCGGCACCACCGAGCAGCCGCCGCCCGACGGCGGTGTCTACGGTATGGGTCCGCGCGTGCCGATGATCGTCGTTTCGCCCGTGGAGCAAGGGCGGCTGGGTCGACTCGCAGCTGTTCGACCACACGTCGGTGTTGCAGTTCCTCGAGCGCCGCTTCGGTGTGGGCGAGCCGAACATCAGCCCCTGGCGTCGGGCCGTGGCCGGCGACCTCACGTCGGCCTTCGACTTCGCCAACCCCGATCAGCGACCCGCCGTCGTCGCTGTCGGGGCCCAGCCGGGGCATCGCCGACCGGGTGCGGGCGGCGCAGGAACAGCTGGCCCAGGTGGATGTGCCGCCGGCGTTCGAGCAGGCGGTGCCGGCGCAGGCGACCGGGACGCGCCTCGCGTGCCCTGCCCTACGAGCTCCAAGCCGACGCCGTGATCGAGCCGGGCAGCTTCGCCGGGCGTCTCGAGAACGGCGAGCCGGGCACGAGCGACCCGGCGATGGGGGTCGCCCCCGCCTCCGGTTGAGCGACCGATCGTTCGTCCGCGGCGACGGGTCACGCTCACGCCGTCGCCCGGCCGTGGAGCACGAGCGCCCAGCCGAGACATCCGAACGCACCCAGGGACACGACCGTGCGGGCGAGGTTCCAGATGGCCCAGCGGGTCTCGTGGAACTGGTCGCGCACGCCGGCCAGGTCGACGAGGCGGTCAGGGTCGCCCGCTGCCTTGAGCGCGTCGTTGAGCGGCACGTTCACGGCCACCGTCACGACGCACGCGATCAGGTAGAGCACGAGCGCGGCGACGATCCACCCCAGCGCCGGCTGGTGGCGGTTGGCGACGGCGGCGCCCGCCGTGAACACGAGTGCGCCGACGAAGCCGCCCGCCATGAACCACGGGTTGATGATCGCCCGGTCGATCGCCTGGAAGGCACCGACGAAGGTGCGGTCGTCCGTCCGACGGAGCCCGGGCATGATCGTGTGGGCGTAGAGGGCGAAGGCGCCGGTCGCCAGCCCGGTGGTGATCGTGGCGCCGAGCAGGGTGATCGTGCGCAGCGTGACACTGGTCATCGCCGGCTCCAGACACCGGTGGCGGCCGCGTCGCGGGCGAAGTCGGCGAAGTCGCGCGGCGCCCGCCCGAGCGCCCGCGGCATGCCGTCGGCGACCGCGGCGTTGCGTCCGTCGAGCACCTCGCCGAACAGGTAGGAGACCAGAGCCGCGACGTCGTCGGGAACACCGGCGGCGTCCATCGCCGAGGCGTGCTCCTCCGGCGTGATCGGCACGTAGCGCATCGCCCGCCCCGCCGCGCGGGCGATCTCGTCGACCGCCTGCTCGAACGTCATGGCGCGCGGTCCGGTGAGCTCGTAGGTCGCCCCGACGTGACCGGGCTCGGTCAGCGCGGCCACGGCGACGTCGGCGATGTCGTCGGCGTCGACGAACGGCTCGCCGGTCGCACCGGCCGGCAGCGCCAGTTCGCCGTCGAGCAGCGGCTCGAGGAAGAAGCTCTCGTTGAAGTTCTGCATGAACCAGCCGGCGCGCAGCACGGTCCAGTCGGCACCCGAGGCCTGGAGCAACTGCTCGGCCCGCTGCGCCTCCGGCTCGCCTCGTCCCGACAGCAGCACGAGCCGCCGCGTGCCGCCGGCCACGGCGAGTTCGGCGAGGGCGGCGATCGCCTCGGGCGCGCCGGCCATGGCGACATCGGGGAAGTACGAGACGTAGGCCGCGCTGGCGCCCCGCAACGCCGGGGCCCACGTGGTGTCGTCGGTCCAGTCGAACGGCGGTGCGCTCGATCGGGAAGCGCCGCGTACGGTGATGCCGCGTCGCCGCAGCCTCGCGGCGACGCGGCGGCCGGTCTTGCCGGTGGCGCCGATCACCACGATCGTGTCGGTGTCATGTGTCATGCCGGCGAGTCAAGTACGACTCGCCGAGACTCTCCATGGCTCAGAACCGCAAATACCTACTCGAACGTCTCAACGCTCGTCAAGACCCGCAACCGATGGGTGCCAGCATGACCGAACGGTCACGTTGGCACCCATCGGTCGTCAGGACTCGGCGATCGACTGGGCATCGGTGAGGATGCGCAGGATGTTGCCGCACGTCAGCGCGCCGAGCTCGGCGTCGGACCAGCCGCGGTCGACCAGCTCGGTGAGCAGCGTCGGGTATCCGGCGACGTCGCCCAGCCCGACGGGCAGCCGCGTCGTGCCGTCGAAGTCGCCGCCGATGCCGATGTGCTCGACACCGGCCACGTCACGCGCGTGCTCCACGTGGTCGGCCACCTGCGCCACCGTCGCCACCGGCGCCGGATGAGCGGCGCGCCACGCTTCGAGCTCGGCGACGGCCGCCGCATCGGGCGTTGGGGCCACGTCGGGGACGAACGAATCGGTGAGACCGAGGCGTTCGCGCACCTCGCGCTCGGCGGCGCTGTGGTCGGCGCACTCCTGGCTCACGAAGCTGGGCACGAACGTGATCATGATGATGCCTTCGTTGGCGGCGAGCGTCGTGAGCACGTCGTCGGGCGCGTCGCGCACGTGGTCGCACACCGCCCGGCACGACGAGTGAGAGAAGATCACCGGCGCCCGTGACCACTCGAGGGCGTCGCGCATCGTGGTGGCGGCGACGTGGGAGATGTCGACGAGCATGCCGATGCGATTCATCTCGGCCACGACGTCGCGACCGAACGGCGACAGCCCGCCGACGCCCGGCTCGTCGGTGGCGCTGTCGGCCCACGGGACGTTCTGGTTGTGGGTGAGCGTCATGTAGGCGACGCCGAGGCGGCGCAGCATGCGCAGCACCCCGAGCGAGCCGTCGATCGAGTGGCCGCCTTCGGCGCCGAGCAGCGAGGCGATGCGCCCCTCGGCCCACGCCGCCCGCACGTCGTCGGCGGTGCGGGCGAAGCGGAAGGTCTCGGGGTAGCGCTCGATCATGCGGTGGACGCAGTCGATCTGCTCGAGCGTCTGGGTGACGGCCTGTCCCGGTGGCAGGTCGCCGGGGACGAACACCGACCAGAACTGGGCTCCGAGGCCTCCGGCGCGCAGGCGCGGGATGTCGGTGTGGAACTGCGGCTGGACCGCGGCGATGTCGTCGGTGTCGAAGTCGTAGCCGCGCTGACGCAGCGCCCACGGCAGGTCGTTGTGGCCGTCGAAGACCGGCGCTTCCTGCAGGAGGCGGGTCACCCGTTCCGCCGATGTGTCGCTCACGGCCGCCATTGTGGCCGCGCCGCCGATCACCGCCCGCCAACGTGCCCGGGGAGAGAAGATTTCCACAAGCATTTTCGAGCGCGCGCTGCTCGAATTCGCGTACCGGAATCAGAGATGGCGCCTATCTCTGATTCTGGTACGCGAAATCGTGCGTAGACGCTCGATTTTGCTTGTGGAAATCGTTGACTCCGGGGCACAGCGTCCGGGTTGCGGTGAGGGTACGTACGTTCGATACTGGCACGGTGGGGTTCAACAACCCGTCGTGGTCGTGGGCGGAGCTGGAGGCGGCGCTGTCCGGGCGGGCCCGGGCCCGTGACGACGACGCGACGGGGCTCGGTCGCGACGGGCGGGCGCCGGGGACGCCGTCGTGGAACGCCGGCGGCGACGGGCCGGCGTGGACCCGCCACCGCCAGCCCTTCGAACCGCCGGCCGAGCTGGTGCGTTCGACTGGCACCGTCGCCTACGCCGAGCTGCACTGCCACTCCAACTTCTCCTTCGGCGACGGGGCATCGCACCCCGAGGAGCTGGTCACCGAGGCCGCCCGCCTCGGCCTCGACGCGTTGGCGCTGACCGATCACGACAGCTTCGCCGGCATCGTCCGCTTCGCCGAGGCCGCCCGCACCGTCGACCTGCCGACGGTGTTCGGCATGGAGCTCACGCTCGCCACCGACCTCGACCCCTCGGCGCGGATCGTCCTCGACGAGGCGACCACGGTCACCCAGACCGCCACTGGCCACGCCGCCGACCGCCAGGCGCCCGATCCTCGCGGCCACCACCTCGTGGTGCTCGCCGACGGCCCCACCGGCTACGCCCGCCTGTCGCGCACCGCCAGTCTCGGCCACCTCGCCGGGGAGAAGGGGGCGGCGCGGTTCACCCTCGCCGACGTCGCCGCCGGCCTCGCCGGCCACGCCTGGGCGCTCACCGGCTGCCGCAAGGGCGCCGTGCCGGCGGCGCTGCTCGAGCACGGCCCGGCCGCCGCCCGCCGCGAGCTGCACCGGCTGGTCGACGCCTTCGGCGCCGACCGGGTGCTGGTGGAGCTGTGGGACCACGGCGACCCGCTCGACAGCGCCCGCAACGACGCCCTCGTCGAGATCGCCGCCGCGGTGGGGGTGGAGTGCGTCGCCACCAACAACGTGCACTACGCCGCTCCCGCCCAGCGCCGCCTCGCCACAGCCATCGCCGCCGTGCGCTCCCGACGCAGCCTCGCCGACCTCGACCCCTGGCTGCCCGCGGCCGCCACCGCCCACCTGCGCGCCGGGGCCGAGCAGCTGCGCCGCTTCCGCCGCTACCCCGGCGTGGTCGAGCGGGCCGCCGAGATCGGCCGGGCGGCAGCGTTCGACCTCCATCTGGTCGCCCCGTCGCTGCCACCGTTCCCGTGCCCGAACGGGTTGGACGAGATGCAGTTCCTGCGCCAGCTGGTGGAGGAGGGTGGGAGTCAGCGCTACGGCGCCCGCCCCGTGCCGGGCATGGCGTGCGACGACCTGGTCGCCAGGGCGTGGGCCACCATCGACCGCGAGCTGGCGATCATCGAGACGCTCGGGTTCCCGGGCTACTTCCTCGTGGTCTGGGAGCTGGTCGAGTTCTGCCGACGCAGCGACATCCTCTGCCAGGGCCGCGGCTCAGCGGCGAACTCGGCGGTCTGCTACGCCCTCGGCATCACCAACGCCGATGCCGTGCGCCTCGGGCTGTTGTTCGAACGCTTCCTCTCACCCGAGCGCGACGGGCCTCCGGACATCGACATCGACATCGAGTCCGGCCGTCGGGAAGAGGTGATCCAGCACGTGTTCGACACCCACGGCCGCTGGCACACCGCCCAGGTCGCCAACGTCATCACCTACCGCGCCCGCTCGGCGGTGCGCGACATGGCCCGCGCGCTCGGACACGCGCCGGGCCAGCAGGACGCCTGGTCCAAGCGCGTCGACGGCTGGGGCACCATCGCCACCACCCGCGCCACGCCGGGCCACGACATCCCCGAGCCGGTGCTCGAGCTGGCCGCCGAGATCGAGGACGCTCCTCGCCACCTCGGCATCCACAGCGGTGGGATGGTGATCTGTGACCGCCCGGTCATCGAGGTGTGCCCGGTGGAGTGGGCGCGCATGGACCGTCGCAGCGTGCTGCAGTGGGACAAGGACGACTGCGCCACCGTCGGGTTGGTGAAGTTCGACCTGCTCGGCCTCGGGATGCTCTCGGCACTGCACGACACGATCGACCTCGTGGGCGAGCACCGCGGCCGGGAGATCGACCTCGCCCAGCTCCCCCAGGACGACGCCGTGTACGAGATGCTGTGCCGCGCCGACACGGTCGGGGTGTTCCAGGTCGAGTCGCGGGCGCAGATGGCGACGCTGCCGCGCCTCGCTCCGCGCACGTTCTACGACCTCGTGATCGAGGTGGCGCTCATCCGCCCCGGCCCGATCCAGGGCGGTTCGGTGCACCCGTACCTGCGCCGGCGGGCCGGCACCGAAGAGGTCACCTACCCCCATCCGCTCGCCGAGAAGGCGCTGGCGCGCACGCTCGGCGTGCCGCTGTTCCA
Source organism: Ilumatobacteraceae bacterium (assembly GCA_963719295.1). Classification (GTDB taxonomy): domain Bacteria; phylum Actinomycetota; class Acidimicrobiia; order Acidimicrobiales; family Ilumatobacteraceae; genus Desertimonas. The sequence continues at coordinate 30,866 of CAVRBV010000023.1, read as the reverse complement.
GGAACAGCTGATGGCGCTCGCCGTCGACGTGGCCGGGTTCACGCCGGCCGAGTCCGACGCACTGCGAACGGCGATGGGTTCGAAGCGCTCGGTGGCGCGGATGGAACAGCTGAAGGAGCGGCTGTTCGCCGGGATGGCCGAGCGGGGGATCGTCGGGGAGCGGGCCGACGAGCTGTACGTGAAGATGAAGGCGTTCGCCAACTACGGCTTCCCCGAGGCGCACTCGGTGTCGTTCGCCTACCTCGTGTACTCGTCGGCGTACCTCAAGCTGCACGAGCCGGCGGCCTTCCTCGCCGGGTTGCTCAACGCCCAGCCGATGGGGTTCTGGTCCCCGCACACGCTCACCCGTGACGCCCGCCGCCACGGGGTGGTGGTGCGCACGCCCGACCTCCACCGGTCCCTCGTCGGGGCGACGTTGGAGCCGTGTGCCGACTCGGCCGGCGGGGTGGCCGTGCGGCTGGGGTTGGAGCCGGTGCGCGGCCTCGGCGAGCGCGACGCCGAGGCGATCGTGGCGGCGCGCACCGCCGGCGGGCCGTTCACCGGCATGGAGGACCTCGTGCGGCGGGTGCCGTCGCTCGACCTCGCCCACCTCGAGGCGATGGCCACCGCCGGGGTGTTCGGCGAGAGCCTCGGGCTGGCCCGGCGGGAGGCGCTGTGGGCGGCGGGCGCCGTCGCCCAGTCGCGGCCGGGCCGTCTGCCCGGCATCGTCACCGGCGCCCGCGCCCCGCAGCTCCCCGGCATGTCGCCGGAGGAGGAGGCGGTGAGTGACCTGTGGGCGACGGGGGTGGCGCCGGACGGGCACCCCACGCAGTTCCTGCGGACCCAGTTGGCGGCGCAGGGGGTGATCACCGCCGCTGAGCTGTGGGACGTCGAGCCCGGGGCGCGGGCGCTGATCGCCGGCGTGATCACTCATCGCCAACGCCCGATGACGGCCCAGGGCACCACGTTCCTGTCGGTGGAGGACGAGACCGGGCTGATCAACGTCGTGGTGTCGAAGGGCTGCTGGCGGCGCTTCAGCCGGGTGGCCCGCGGGGCGCCGGCGATGACGATCCGCGGGCGCGTCGAGCGGTCCGAGGGCGTCATCAACGTGGTGGCCGAGCACCTCGCCCCGCTCGAGCTCCCCGCCAGCACGATCCACTCCAGCCGCGACTTCCACTGACCGCGCCCGACGGTGGATCGCGGCGTTCCGTTCGTCCCGCCCCGACGCACCCTGGAGGGTGAGCCGGCCGTCGCGCCGGGCGTCCGACGAGAGGAGCAACCGATGACGATGTACGGAGCCAACCCCGACGAGCTCACGGCGCTCGGCAACAAGCTGACGGCACAGGTCGACGTGATCGCCACCCTGATCGGCGACGTCAACGGCGTGCTCACGTCGACCACGTGGCAGGGCCCGGCGCGCGACCGCTTCGAAGGCGAGTGGACGGGCAGCTTCGCCAGCTCGCTCAAGGCGTTGCAGGACGCCTTCGGAGCCGCCGGCACCGAGTGCCGCAGCCGGGCGGCGGCGCTCGCCCAGGTGATGGGCGCGACGATCTGAGCCGATCTGGTCACCGTGGTTCTCGATATCGAGAACGTGGGTGACCAGATGGCGCAACGAGACGGAGAGTGACCAGATCGCGGGAGGCGGGGGAGCGGCGGCCTGCGTACGCTCTGGGCGTGCTGGAGCTGGAGTTCACGATCGAGCCGTTCGTGGAGGGCCACCCGGGCCCGCACGTGCTGGCCGCCGTCGCGGCGGTCGAGGCGCTCGGTGCGAGCGTCGACTTCGGACCGTTCGGCTCGACGTGCCGCGCCGACGCCGTCACGATGCCCGGCGTCGTCGCCGCGATCGTCGCCGAGGCGTTCGGCCACGGCGCCACCCACCTCTCCCTCCACCTCACCGCCGAGCCCACCTGACATGTCGTCTCCTCACCCACTCGTCGTCGCGATGAAGCCGGTGCTCGACGCTGTCGGCGCCCAGCTCATCCACCCCGACCACCGGCTGGCGTCGGACATCCCGCTGGTATGGGAGGGCGTGGTGGTCGCCGGCGTGCGTACCGCACCGCTGCACGGCGCCCTCGACCGCCTGATCGAGAACGTCGAGTCGGAGCTCGGCGGTCGCCTCCGCGACCTGCCACGCGAGGACAAGCAACGCGCCGTGCGCCTGCTCGACGAGCAGGGTGCGTTCGTGCTGCGCCGCGCCGTCGAGGACGTCGCCGACGCGATGAACGTCAGCCGGATCACCGTCTACAACTACCTGAATGCCATCCACCGATGACTGCGTTCCCCGGCCACGCAGGCCTGGCTGGTGGCCGCTCCTCGGCTGGCGCCTCGTCGCTCGCACCGGAGAGATGTTCACCCATGAACCGCTTCGACGTCATCGGGTTCGACGCCGACGACACGCTGTGGCACAGCGAGGACTCGTTCCTCGCCGTCGAGACGCGCTTCGTCGAGCTCGTCGGTCCGTACGTCCCCGACGGCGTCGACCTGGCCGACGCGCTGCGGGCGACCGAGCGCCGCCACGTGCCGATCTCCGGGTACGGCGTGAAGGCGTTCACGCTGTCGATGGTCGAGTGCGCGGTGTCGGCGTCGGAGGGCGTCGTGCCGGCCACGGTGATCGGTGAGGTGGTGCAGGCGGGCATGGCGATGCTCATCGAGCCGGTGCGACTGATGCCCGACGTCGCCACCGTGCTCGAGGATCTCGGCAGGGACCACCGCCTCGCCGTCATCACCAAGGGCGACCTCGTGCACCAGCAGCGCAAGATCGAGATGTCCGGCCTCGCCCATCATTTCGTCCACGTCGACGTCGTCAGCGAGAAGGACGAGGCGACGTATTCCCGCGTGCTCGCCGACGTCGGCGTGGAGCCCGACCGCTTCTGCATGATCGGGCAACTCGGTGCGCAGCGACGTGATCCCCGTGTTGCGCATCGGCGCTCAGGCGATCCACGTGCCCTATCAGTACACGTGGGACCACGAGATCGCCGAGCACGACGGCGACGTGGTCAGCGTCGACGCGCTGGCCCGGGTGCCCGAGCTCGTACGGTCGTGGTGATGGAGCGCGCCGCCTACCTCGAGGCGCTGGCCGAGGCTGCCGCTGGTCTGCTCGCCGCGGCCCGCCGCGCCGATCCCGACGCCGGCGTGCCGTGCTGCCCCGAGTGGACGGCGGCCGACCTCGTGTGGCACATCGGCGAGGTGCACGATTTCTGGGGCCACGTGGTCCGCGAACGGAAACCGCCGCCGGCCGGGCGCAACCGCCGGCCCGACGACCACGCCGGATTGATCGACTTCGCCGCGGCGACCTCGACCGAGCTCCAGAGCGTCCTCGCGGCCGCCGATCCCGCCGCCCCGGCGTGGAACTGGTCCGGCCGCGACCAGACCGTCGGCTGGGTGCTGCGGCGGATGACGCACGAGACCGCGGTGCACCGAATCGACGCCGCGCGCGTCGACGGCGGCGACCACCGCCTCGACGTGGCGCTCGCCGCCGACGGCATCGACGAGTTCCTCACCTACTTCGTGCACGACGACGAGTCGGGCGCGCCTCCGGTCGCCGGCAGCGTGCACCTCCACTGCACCGACGCCGACGGCGAGTGGACGGTCACCCCCGAGGGCGACGGCATCACCGTGACGCGCGACCACGCCAAGGCCGACGCCGCCCTGCGCGGCGAGGCGAACGACCTGTTGCTGGTGCTGTGGCGGCGCCTCCCGCTCGACGCCGTCACCGTGTTCGGCGACGCCGCTCTCGCCGCTGCGTTCGTCGACGACAGCGTCACCGACTGACGGCCCGGTCGCGATGTCCCCGGCCGCCGCGGTGCTGTGCGTCGCGCTCGCCGTCGTCGGGTCGCTCGTCCAGGGATCGATCGGGTTCGGCTTCGGCGTGCTGATCGCTCCGTTGCTCGCGATGATCGACCCCGACTTCGTGCCCGGCGGGATCCTCGTCGCCGTGCTCCCCCTGTCGCTGTGGGTCGCGGCGACGAGCACCCGCCACGTCGACACCAAGGCGGCGGCGCTCGCCGTCTCCGGCCGGATCCCCGGGGCGTTCGTCGGCGCCGCGGTGGTCTCGGTGCTCAGTCAGCGGATGGTCGCCCTCGGCCTCGCCGCGGCGGTGCTCGTGGCGGTTGCCCTGTCGGTGTGGTCGTCGCCGTTCCGCGTCACCCCCGGCAGCACCGTCGTCGCCGGTACCACCTCGGGCTTCATGGGCACGGCCACGGGGGTCGGCGGGCCGCCGCTCGCCCTGCTCTTCCAGCGCTCCGAACCGCACATGGTGCGGGCCACCCTGGCGGTCGTGTTCAGCATCGGTACGGCGATCTCGATCGGCGCCCTCGCCCTCGCCGGCGAGTTCACCGCCCGCCAGTTCCGCCTCGGCGTGATGTTGATCCCCGGTGTGGTCGCCGGCCTCGTGGCGTCGCACCGCCTGCGGCACTGGTTCCTCGGCCCGCACTTCCGGCCGCTGCTGCTCGCCACCTGCTCCGTCTCGGCCGTGGTGCTGGCCGTGCAGCAGCTCACCTGACTCGGCCCATCGAGACCGCCACAGGCCGATCTGGTCACTGTGGTTCTCGATATCGGGCTCTGTTGATGTTTCCGTGGGTCCTCGACGGGTCCTGGCGCGGCGACGTCACGGCTGTCGGCCCTGAAGTAGTCGGTGATCGGCCGTCGCGCCGGTGCGACCGGCGACCGTCGCCATCTGGTCACCCTGCGTCTGTCAGGCAAGTAGGCACCCCCACGCCTGTCAGCTGGGCAATCCGCCCGTCGTCCCGCAGGGACTTCCATCCCTCGCGGCCGCCCGCCACGAGTGTCGGTCTCTCAAACGGCGACCACATCGACCCTGTCCGGCGTCACACCGGTGGATCTGGGTGGCCTGGGCCCCAGGTTCGAGGTGTTGGCCGCCCAGATCCGGAAACGAGACGATGCCCGCCCAGATCCCGTCGGAGGCGGCCGAACCCGTCGCCGCGGTCCGCTGGCATCCTGCTTCAACAGCCAGCCGACGTGATCTCACGATCATCGAACCCGTGAGCCGACCCACGGAAACGTCACAAGAACCCGATATCGAGAACGTGGGTGACCAGATGGCGCAACGAGACGGAGAGTGACCAGATCGCGGCGCGTGAAAGCTTGTGCAGGCGCACCTCGGTGACGCGGTGGTCGCGTCCCTTGCGCAGGATCAGCGATGCCCGCTCGCGGTCGGCTCGATGTTCTGGCGCAGGTTGAGGCCGTTGATGCCGTCCCAGATCGCCTGCGCCGTCCCCACCGCCTCCTCGTCGGACAGCACGGCGAAGTGCTGGAAGAAGCTGTTGGGGTCGGTGAAGACCGACTCGCGCAGCTTCATGAACCGCTGCACGAACCACTCGCGGATGTCGGCCTCGTCGGCGTCGAGGTAGATCGAGAAGTCGAAGTAGTCGCTGACGAACTCGTTCGCCGTGTTCGTCACCTGCAGGACGTTGAGCCCCTCGAGGATGAGGATGTCCGGCCGCGGCACCACCAACTCCTCGCCCTCGATCACGTCGTACACCACGTGGCTGTACACCGGCGCGCTGGCCTCCGGTGCGCCGCTCTTGATCTCGCGGAGGAACGCCAGCAGGCGCTTGGTGTCGTAGCTCTCGGGGAAGCCCTTGCGCTCCATCAGCCCGCGCGCCTTGAGCTCCTTGTTCGGGTACAGGAAGCCGTCGGTGGTGACCAGGCCGACGTTGGGGTGGTCGGGCCACCGGGCGAGCAGCGCCTGGAGGATGCGGGCGAACGTGCTCTTGCCCACGGCGACGCTGCCGGCGACGCCGATGACGTAGGGCACCCGCGGTGTGATCGTGCCGAGGAAGGTCGACGACACCCGGGCGAGGTCCTGGGCCGAGTTGACGTTGAGGTTGAGCAGCCGTGACAGCGGCAGGTAGACAGCGGCGACCTCGTCGAGATCGATCTGGTCGTTGATGCCGCGCAGCTTCGCCAGGTCGTCCTCGCGGAGCGTGAGCGGGGTGGCGGCCCGCAGCGCCGCCCATTCGTCACGGCCGATCGTGACGAAGCGGCTGGCGGCCTCGTGCATCGCCCGACCCTACGCTGCACCGGTGGTCGACGCAGAGCCGGACCCTGGCGGGACCGACGAGCGAGCGAGGCGCAAGGTCCGCGGCGCGTTCGCCACGCCGTTGGCGCTGGTCGAAGCCGTCGTCGCCGGCGTGCTGGCGCCGGTGGTGCCGGGGCGCGTGGTCACGATCGTCGACCCGGCCTGCGGCGATGGGCGCTTCCTCGTCGTGGCGGCGCGCGCCGTCGCCGCGGCCGGCGGACGGCCCTGCCTGCTCGGCGTCGACAGCGATCCGGGCGCCGTGAAGGCCACGCGTGCCGCGGCTCGCCGGCCTCGCCACCGAGCTCGGCCCGGTCGAGGCCGGCGTCGTTCATGCCGACGCCCTCACCCACGACTGGGGCGGTGCCCGCTTCGACCTCGTCGTGGGCAACCCGCCCTACCTGTCGCAGCTCGCCGCACGCACCACCCGTGGTCGCGCCTCGCCCTTCGGCGGCGGGCCCTACGCCGATGCCGCCGGCGAGTTCCTCGCCCTCGCCGTGCGCCTCGCCCGTCCCGGCGGGGGGCGCGTCGGGCTGGTGTTGCCGCAGTCGATCCTCAGCTCGCGTGACGTCGGGCCGATCCGCGCCGCCGTCGACCGCCAGGCCGCGATGTGCTGGTCGTGGTTCGCGCCGGGACGCCACTTCGACGCCCAAGTCGTCGTGTGCGCGCTCGGCTTCGAGCGACGCGCCGATGCGTTGGCCGACGACGGCGCGCCCGACCCGACGTGGACCTCGGTGGTCACCGAGCGCCTCGGGGTACCGGCCCTGCCGCGGCTCGCCGTCGACGGCACGCTCGGCGAGCGGGCGACCGCATCAGCGAACTTCCGCGACGAGTACTACGGGCTGGCGCCTGGCGTCGGCGATCACGACGCCGGGCCGCCGCTGCTCACCAGCGGGCTGATCGACCCCGGGCGCTCGAACTGGGGCCGGCGCTCGGCCAGGTACGCCGGTCGATCCCTGCAGCGGCCCCGCGTCGACGTCGCCGCGCTGTCGGCGCCGATGCGGCGCTGGGTCGAGCGGCTGCTCGTGCCCAAGGTGCTGGTGGCCAACCAGACGCGGGTGATCGAGGCGGTCGCCGATCCCGACGGCGCCTGGCTGCCGGCCGTGCCGGTGGTGACCGTGGTCCCGCGTCCGGGCGTCGCCGTCGACGACATCGCGGCCGTGCTCACCTCGCCGATCGCGTCGGTGTGGGCGTGGCACCGGGCGGCGGGAGCCGGCCTGTCGGCTCGCTCGTTGCGGGTCGGTCCGCGCCTGATCGAAGCGCTGCCCTGGCCGGCGGGTGCGCTCGACGGGGCGGTGGCCCGCCTTCACGCCGGTGACCTGGCCGGCTGCGGCGCCGCCGTCGACGCCGCGTACGGCGTCACGAGCCGCGAGCTCGCGTCGTGGTGGCAGGCGGCGCTTCCGGAGTCGTCCCCCGCGGGCCGGGCACAATCGCGCAAGCCGGGCTTGGTGCGAGACTCGCCGTCGTGATCCGTCGCAGCCTTCCCGCCCTGTTGTTCGTCGGGGCGGTGGCGCTCGGGGTCGCGAGCTGCGGGGGAGACGACGGCGGCGATGCCGGTGCCCCGTCGGCCACCGCCGCGAGCGGCGGCGGGGTCGACGCCGCCGCCGTGCAGCGCGGCGAACAGCTGGCCAAGGACCGCGGCTGCCAGTCGTGCCACAAGCTCGAGGGCGCTGGCATCGGGCCGACCTGGGTCGGGCTGTACGGCTCGACCGTGACGCTCGAAGACGGTTCCACGGTCGTCGCCGACGACGCTTACCTGCACCGCTCGATCGAGGACCCGTCGGCGCAGAAGGCCGAGGGGTTCGATGTGGCGATGCCGCAGGTCGACCTCGACCCCGACGAGATCGACGATCTCGTCGCCTACATCCGCTCGCTCGGCGCACCGGCCGGTTCCGCCACCACGACCAGCGCCGGCGCCGGCGCCACGACCACTTCGAGTGCGGTGGGGGGCACCACGACGACGGGCGCGCCGTGAGCGAGCGAGTCTTCGTGCGAGCGAACCAACAAGCACGGTCTTTGGCTCATTGGTGCACCATCACCGGCTTCGGCTTGCCGCACGGATCGGTGGTGCACCGATGAGCCGGACGCGGTTCTTCGCTGCGACGCTCGGCGTGGCCGTCACCCTGCTCGCCGCGTGCGGCGGAGGCGGCTCGCACGAGCTCGTCGGCTACACGCGTGACTCCGAGCCGGTGGTCGACGTGGCCGCGCTGCCCGATCTCAGCAATGGAGGTCAGCCGTTCGAGATGCGGGCCCAGCCGGGCCACCTGCTCATCGTGTACTTCGGCTACACCAACTGCCCCGACTTCTGCCCGACCACGATGACCAACGTCGCCCGCGCTCAGGAGGACCTCGGCGACGACGGGTCGCGGATCGACGTGGCCATGGTGACCGTCGACCCCAACCGCGACACCGCGGTGCTCGCCGACTACGTGCGCACCTTCGTCCCCGACGCCCATGCCCTGGCGACCGACGATCCGGCGCTGCTCGCCACCGTCGCCGAGCCCTTCGGTGTCAGCTACCAGGTGTCGACGAAGCCGGACGGGTCGATCGACGTCGCCCACACGACCTTCCTGTACGCCGTGGACGAGCACGGGTCGCTGGTGATCACGTGGCCGTTTGGCACCTCGGCCGACGACCTCGCCGCCGACCTGCGCCAGCTGCTCCGCGACGCCGACGCCGACGCCTCGTAGCGTTCCGAAGATCATGCGTGGTCGGACGCGAACGCTCGTGGGCGTGGTGGCGGGCGTGGCGAGCGTGCTCGTGGCCGGCGGCGTCGTGCACGCCGACGCCGCCGGTCCGACCGACTTCCGGTCGACCATCGTCAACGCCGACCAGCTCCCCGACACGATCGACGTGCGCGTCGTCGGCGGTGACTCCTTCGTGCTGCTCACCGCCGACCCCGGCACCGAGGTGATGGTGCTCGGCTACGACGACGAGCCGTACCTGCACTTCCGCGCCGACGGCGTGGTCGAGGAGAACCGCCGCTCGCCGACGCTGTACCAGAACCGCTCGCGCTACGGCTCCGACGACGTGCCGGCCGACGCCGACGCCACCGCCGCGCCGGAGTGGCAGCAGGTGGCGAGCGACGCCAGCTACGCGTGGCACGACCACCGCGCCCACTGGATGCTCCGCTCACCGCCCGCCAACGCCGAACGGGGCGCGCAGGTCGGCAGCGGCACGATTCCGCTGGTGGTCGACGGCACCCCGGTGTCGGTGGAGGTGACGGTCACATGGGCGGAGGCGCCGTCGCGGCTGCCGCTGATCGCCGGCGCCGTGGTGGCGGTGTTCTTCACGATGATCGTGCTGTCCAGCCGCCGGCGGCTGGCGTGGATCCTCGTGGCCGGTGGTGCCGCCGCCGCCGGCATCGGCTACTGGCAGTACCAGTCGCTGCCGGCGGTGACCGGGCCCTCGCGGATGTGGTGGCTCGTGCCCGCCGTCGCCGCCGTGTCCGGGTTGCTCGCCGTGCTCTTCGGTCGGACGCTGGTGTCGTTCGCGCTCGTGTTGCTCGGCGGCATCGAGCTGGCGATCTGGGTGCTGCTGCGGCGCGACGGGCTGGTGCGCGCCCTGCTGCCGACGGCCGCGCCGTACTGGCTCGACCGCGGTGTCACCGCCTTCGCCGCGGTCGTGGCCGTGTTCGCCATCGCCGTCGGCGGCTTCGCCCTGTTCCGCCTCCCCACGGTCGTCGACGACTGACCGCGTGCCCCATTGCCGGGCGGGGCGCTCGCGGCACGGCGTGGTAGACATCGGCCGTGCCCGGCCGCTCGACCGCGACCCGCGTGCTGGTGGTGATCGGGGGCCTGCTCGCCGCGCTGTCGATGATCGCCGGCCACGTCAATCGCGAGGTGTTCGACGGTGCCGCGCTCGCCCAGAACGTCGACGAGATCCGGCGTGACGACGCCGTCGCCCAACAGGTGGGCATCGCCATCTCCGATGCGCTGATCCGCGCCAAGCCCGACCTCGTCGCGCTCGGGCCGCTCGTGCAACAGGTGTCGATCAACGTCGCCGGCGGCGACCTCCTCTCGCGGCCGGTGCAGGCCGGCGTGCAGGCCGCCTACTCGGCGCTGGTCGACGGTGACGACTCGATCGTGCTCCGCCTCGCCGACGTCGGCGCGGTCGTCACCGCCGTGCTCGCCACCGTCGCGCCCGATCGTGCTCCAGTGTCGTCGGACGTCTCGGTGACGCTGGCGACCCTGGGCGACGGTGAGCCCGGCGACACCCTGGCCTGGGTCGCCCACTACGTGGAGACGTTGGCATGGATGCTGCCCCTCGCCACCCTGATGACGCTTCGCCGGCGCCGTGTGGCTCTCGCGCGACCGCTGGTGGGTCGGGGCGTCGATCGGACGGGCCCTCGTCTGGGCGGCGGGCGGCGTCGGCCTGCTGCTCGCCGTCGGTGGGTTCCTGGTGCGCCGGATGGACTCCGACGAGCTCGCCGGCGCGCTCGCCCAGGCGACGTGGGGCGTGATGGTTCGGCCGTTGTGGTGGGGCGTGGCGATCGTCGGCGCGATCGGGGCCCTCGTGGCGTTGGCGTGCCGCCCGACCGGCGAGACCGTCGACCAGCGCGTCGTCCGGTTGCGCAGCGTGGTCAGCGCCGAACCGCACGGGGTGTTGGCGATCTCGCTGCGGGCGGTGCTCGTCGCCGCCTTCGGCATCGCCGCGATCGTCGACCCGATCGGCGTGATCGAGCCGGTGATCACCCTCGCCGGCGCGGCGCTGGTGGTGTTCGGCGCCCTCGAGCTGCTGCGGGCGCTCGCCGAGGCGCTCGAGCGCCGTTCCCAGACCGGCGATGAGCGGGTCGAGGAGGCGCCGGCGTCGGCGGGGCGCGGGCGCCGGGTGGTGGCGAGATGGGTGCTCGGCGGCGCGGCGGTGGTGCTGGTCGGCCTCGTCGTGCTCGAGGCCCGCCCGGGCAGCGAGGTCCCGGTCGCGGCCGCCGTGCCCGACACCTGCAACGGTCACGTCGAGCTGTGCGAGCGGACGTTCGACGACGTCGCCTACGCCGCCTCGCACAACTCGATGTCGGTCGCCGGCGCGCCCGGCTGGTTCATCGGCGAGCAGGCCGACCCGATCCCCACCCAGCTCGACCAGGGCGTGCGGGCGCTGCTGATCGACGTGTGGTCGGGCCAGCCGACGAGCGGCACGACCGTACGCACCGCGGCGTCCAGCTACCAGGAGGCGCTGGACGTCGCCCGGGCCGACTTCGGCCCCGAGGTGGTCGACGCCGCCCTGCGCATCGCCACCTCCGTCGCCGGGCCGGCGACCGGTCCCGAGGCGCGCTACATGTGCCACGGGCTGTGCGAGATCGGATCGACGCCGTTCCAGGACATGCTCGCCCAGCTCCGCGGGTGGCTGGCGCTCAACCCCGGCGAGGTCGTCACGCTGTTCATCGAGGACCACGTCGACGCCGACCTCATCGCCGCCGACATCGAGTCGTCGGGACTGCTGCCGCTCGTCTACCAGCCCGAGGCCGGCCAGCCGTGGCCGACGTTGCGGGAGATGATCGACTCGAACCAACGCCTCGTCGTGATGCTCGAGGAGGGCACCGGCGGCGACGCCGCGCCGTGGCTCGTGAACGGATTCGAGCTCACCCAGGACACGCCGTACACCTTCCCGACGGCCGCCGACTTCAGCTGTGACCCCAACCGCGGGCCGTCCGACGCGCCGTTGTTCCTGCTCAACCACTGGCTGTCCGGGTTCGGGTCGCTGGTCACCAGCGCCCAGGAGGTGAACCGGCGCGAGGTGTTGCTGCCGCGTGCCGAGCAATGCGAGTCGGAGCGCGGCCAGATCCCCAACTTCGTCGCCGTGAACTTCGTCTCCTACGGCGACGTGTTCGACGTCGTCGACACGCTCAACGGCGTCAGCTCGTAGCGAACGTCACGCTCGCGACGCGAGCTCGCGCCTGCACACTGGAACCGTGCACCGCGTCGTGATCGTGGGAGCCGGGTTCGGTGGCCTCGCCGCCGCCAGGGCGCTCCGCGACGCCCCGGTGCACGTCGATCTGATCGACGCCAACAACTACCACCTGTTCCAGCCGCTGCTGTACCAGGTGGCCACCGCCGGGCTCGACGGCGACGACGTCGCCTATGCCGTGCGCGGCATCTTCCGGCGCCAGCGCAACGTCACCGTGCACCTCGGCCGGGTCGTGGCCGCCGACCTCGACGCCCGCACGGTGACCGTCGAGCGCGCCGCGGCGGCGCCCACGACCCTCGCCTACGACTCGTTGGTGATCGCCGCGGGCGCGGTGTCGACCACCTACGGCGTGCCCGGCGTCGCCGAGCACGCGATCGCATTGAAGGACCTCGACGACGCGGTGGCGCTGCGCCGGGCCGTGCTCGAGCGCTTCGAGCGGGCGGCCGTCGACCACGGGATGCTCGCCCGGCGATCGCTCGACGTGGTCGTGTGCGGCGGCGGACCGACCGGGGTCGAGACCGCCGGGGCGATGATGGAGCTGTTCACGAAGGTGCTGGCCAAGGACTTCCGCGACCTCGACGTGGCGTCGGTGCGGGTGACCGTGGTGGAGGCGGCGCCGCGTCTGCTCGGCATGTTCGGGCCGGCGAGCAGCGAGCGGGCTCGCCGCACGCTGGAACGGCGCGGCGTCGTCGTGCGCCTCGGCGTCGGCGTGGACCGCGTGAGCGCCGACGGGCAGGGCGACCGCCGTGTCGAGCTCACCGACGGCACGAGCCTGCCGGCCGGCGTCGTGGTCTGGGCCGCCGGCGTCCGGGCGAGCCCGCTGGTCGAGGCGCTCGGCGTCGAGCTCGGCCGCGGCGGGCGCATCGTCGTCGACGACGACCTGTCGGTGCCCGGTCGTCCCGAGGTGTTCGCCATCGGGGACGTCGCCGCCAGCCGCAGTGCCGGCGACGAGGCGCCGCTGCCGCAGGTGGCCCAACCGGCGATCCAGGGCGGCCGCCACGCCGCCCGCCAGATCCTGCGTCGTCTGGAGGGCCGGGGAGCGAGCCGTTCCGCTACCACGACAAGGGATCGATGGCGACGATCGGCCGCCACGACGCCGTCGCCGAGTTCCCGCGTCGGTGGTTCGGCATCCGGCGCCTGGGCGGGTTCGTCGGCTGGCTGGCCTGGCTCGGCCTGCACATCGTGTACCTGATCGGCTTCCGCAACCGCGCCAACGTGCTCGTCAACTGGGCGTGGAACTACCTGACGTTCGATCGGGCGAGCCGCATGCTGACGTCCGGCGCGCCGGCGTCGGAAGCCGACTAGTGATAGTAGCGGCTCATCGACGAGCCGGACACGCCGCCGAGCAGCGCCGACACGAGGATGCCGAGGGGCAGCGAGCCCCAGTAGCTCAGGCCGAGGCCGACGTTGCCGAGGAACAGCATCAACAGCCACGTGGCCGGGAACGTCGCCACCAGGAACACCAGGACGGCGACCAACAGACCCTTGATCATCGGGACGACTCCTTTGCCTCGGCAACGATCACGCGCGCAAGGTACACCTGCGTGTCGCGCCGATCGCGGATGCTCGACCAGGGCGGTCTAGGGGTTGCCGACGACGACGGTCACCGTGATCGGGGCGTGGTCGACGGAACTCGAGCTCGATCGGGAACGTCTCGCCGTCGGTCAGCGGTGCGGCCAGGTCGGTGAGCATCACGTGGTCGCCGCCGGGATCGAGCACGACGTCGTCGCCCGGCGGGAGCGCAAGGGCCGGACACCGGCGTCATCGTCATCATCCCGTCGCTCCCCTCGGTCATCGTCTCGTGGACCGCCGCCCCACCGGCGATCGCCGGATCGACGTGCACCGCCACCAGCGCGTCGTCGTCGCCGGAGCGCAGGGTGAGATAGACCGCTCCGACCGAGGTGCCGGCCGGTGTCGGCCGGGCCCAGGCCGCCGAGACCTCGATGCCGCTGGCGGACGAGGTCGGCGGCGCGTCGTCGTCACCGCACGACGACAGCCCGCCGACGACGGCCGCCGCGATGGCGACCGGGGCCAGCGCCCTCCAGCGCATCGGCGGGTGGGTCAGCGCTTCCAGGGGGCGGTCGGCGACACCGCGCCGTCGCCGCCGGTGAGCACGTCGCAGCCGTCGTCGGTGACGACGATCGTGTGCTCGAACTGCGCCGTCCGCTTGCCGTCGGCGGTGACAGCCGTCCAGTCGTCGTCCCACATCTTGTGCTGCCACGTGCCGAGGCTGATCATCGGCTCGATCGTGAACGTCATGCCGGGCCGCATGATCATCGAGGCCCGCGAGTCGTAGTAGTGCAGCACCTGGATGTCGGAGTGGAACTGCTCACCGATGCCGTGGCCGATGAACGCCCGGATCACGCCGTAGCGGTACTGCTTGGCGTGGTCCTCGATCGCCCGGCCGATGTCGCTCAGCGGGCGACCTGGCTTGACGGCCTCGATGCCGTGCCACGTGGCCTCCTCGGTGACGCGCACCAGCTGGCGGCTGGCCGGGTCGACGTCGCCGACACCGAACGTGGCGTTGGTGTCGCCGTGCACGCCGCCGTAGAACGCGGTGACGTCGAGGTTGACGATGTCGCCGTCCTGCAATGGGCGGCTGTCGGGGATGCCGTGGCAGATCACCTCGTTCACCGAGGTGCACACGCTCTTCGGGTACCCGTGGTAGTTGAGCGGCGACGGGTAGCAGTCGCGCTCGACGTGCAGCTCGTGCACGTAGGCGTCGATCTCGTCGGTGGTGATGCCCGGGCGCACCCGCTCGCCGGCGAGGCGCAGGATCTCGGCGGCGAGACCGCCGGCGACCCGCATGCGGGCGATGACGTCGGGGGTCTTGACGCGGGGCTCGTCCCAGCGCACCACTTCGCCGGTGTCGGCGTACGGCGGCCGACCGATCGTCGTCGGCACCGTGCGCATCGGTGACACCACGCCCGGGAGCACCCGACCCTCGGATCGCTTGTGGCAGCGCTTGTACTTCCGTCCGCTCCCGCACCAGCACGGGTCGTTGGCCTGGGGCAACACCACGGGAGCATGCGAGAGCGTCTGCATCGCGTCCCAGGATAGGGCGCGCCCGTCGTGGCGGGCCGCGGCGAGCGGTGCCCGCCCCTATCATCGGCCACGATGGCGGACATCACCCCCGAGCCCACCGCCGAGGAAGCCGCGGCGATCGCCGCCGCGCTCGCGGCGTGGTGGCCCCGCGTGGTCAGCGCCCGGGAGACGGCGCGGCGCCCGTCGGCGTGGCGGTTCAGCGGTCGGTGGTGGAGCCAGCCGGTCCCGGTGCGCCGGGCACGGCCCTGGACCTGAGGGATCGGCGCGGTCGTGCCGGTCGAGCTGACCACCGTCGCCATCACCTCGGCGACGTTCCACACCCACGGTGACGGCGCCCCGGTCGCGGAGACGCTCGACGACCTCGCGCCGGGCACGGTCCACGAGCACGCCGGCATCTCCTTCACGACCCTGCCCCGCCCGGCCGGCGCGCTGCGAAGCCGCTTCGCCACGGTCAACGATGTCCACTTCGGCGAGGTCGTCGCCGGTCGCATCGGCGAGTCCGACGCTCTCGGGCCGGTGCAGCGTCGTCCGCCGGGCGCCACGCCGCACCCGGAGCTGATGAGCCGCGGCGCGGTCGCCGAGATGCAGGCGTCGGAGGCCGAGGCGGGACCGTTCGCCGCGGTGCTCGTGAAGGGCGACCTCTCCCAGGACGGCACCCCCGAAGAGCTGGGGGCGTTCGAGGCGTGCTATCGGCCGGCGTTCGGCGACCGGCTGCACGTCGTGCGCGGCAACCACGACGCCTACCGCGACCAGCACGACTACGAGGGCGACGAGCGCATCGACGTGCCCGGCGCCGTCATCGCGCTGATGGACACGGTGCTGCCGACCGAGGTCGGCGGCACGCTCACCGCCGACCAGATCGACTGGCTCGACGCGCTCGCCGCGACGGCCACCGACCCGGTCGTGGTGATGGGTCACCACCCGGTGTGGTCGGTCGACGGCGGCGGCGAGATGAGCCTCGACCGCGAGCGCACTGCCGCGCTCGACGAGTTGGTCGCCCGTCGCCCGGCGATCATCGCCTACACGGCCGGGCACACCCACCGCCATCTGGTGCGCACGCTGGCGGGGGGTGTGCCGGCCATCGAGGTGGGGTGCGTGAAGGACTTCCCCGGCACCTGGGCCGAGTACGAGGTGTACGACGGCGGCGTGGTGCAGGTCGTCCATCGCATCTCGTCGCCGGAGGCGCTGGCGTGGAGCGAGCAGTGCCGCGGGCTGTACGCCGACTTCGGGCTCGACTACACGAGCTACGCCCTCGGGCGCCTCGAGGACCGCTGCCTGTCGATCCCGCTGCGCTGACGCCCGGCATCTGGTCACCACACGTTCTCAGGCGTCGAGTACGCGAATGACGCGACGTCTGACGCCTGCAGAGAGACCGATCGCCCAGCGTGGGGGCATCCCCGAACCCGGTGACACCCTTCCGCCACCATGGTCGGCATGGTCATCGTGATCGTCTCGTGCGTGCTCGTGGTGCTCGCCGTCGTCGCCGGCGCGGCGTGGTGGGCGCAGCGCTCGTTCGACACCGCCGTCGTCCGCGTCACCGAGCGCCAGGTCGCCGACCGCGACGCCGTGCTCACCGCGGCCCTGCAGCAGGTCGACGTGCTCAATCGCAGCCAGATGGACGCCGCGACCCGCCAGGTGCAGGCGGAGGTCGCCGCCCGCCACCAGGTGATCGACAGCAGCCTCGACGAGGTGCGCAGCGAGATCCGCATCGACCTCGAGCGCCTCGGCGAGCTGGTCGCCAAGATGGGCGAGACCAGCGCCCAGCGCTTCGGCCAGGTCGACGCCTCGCTGCGGTCGCATGCCGAGGTGGCGGCCCGGCTCAACGACTCGACCGCCAGCCTGCGCGAGGCGCTGTCCAACCCGCAGGCCCGCGGCCAGTGGGGTGAGCGCATGGCCGAGGACGTGCTGCGCCTGGCCGGCTTCACCGAACACGTCAACTACCACAAGCAGGCGCCGATCGCGGCCGGCGTCGCCGGCGGCGGGGGCGGGCGCCCCGACTTCACGTTCGACCTGCCCAAGGGCCACGTCCTCTACATGGACGTCAAGTTCCCGATGGCGTCGTACCTGCGCCATCTCGAGGCCGACACCGACGAGGCGCGCGCCCAGCACCTGCGCACCTTCCTGAAGGACGTCCGCGACCGGGTCAAGGAGCTGGCCAAGCGCGAGTACGAGCGGGGGAGCACCAAGCCGTCGGTCGACTATGTGCTGCTGTTCCTGCCCAACGAGCAGCTCACCGGGTTCATCCACCAGCACGATCCCGCGCTGCTCGACGACGCCCTCGGCCAGCGCGTCGTGATGTGCTCGCCGCTCACGCTGTTCGCCTTCCTCGGCGTCATCCGCCAGGCCTTCGACAACTTCATGGTCGAGCAGACGAGCAACGAGATGCTCGCCCTCGTCGGCGCGTTCAACCAGCAGTGGCGCCGCTACGTCGCGTCGACCGAGAAGGTGGGCCGGCACCTGGCCGGCCTGCAGGCCGAGTTCGACCATCTGATGACCACCCGCGAGCGCCAGCTCGAGCGTCCGCTGCGCCAGCTCGAGGCGCTCCGCCAGCAGCGGGCGATCCCGGTCGACCCCGAGTTCGACGGCGACCTGCCCGACGAACCGCCCATCGCGCCGGCGCTGCGGGTCATCGACCGCGGCTCGCTCACCGCCGACGGGTAGCGACCGGGCCGCCGCCGCGCAAGACTTCGCCCGTCATGTCCCAGCCGCAGCTCGACTTCGAGGACGGGGTCGACGACGAGGCGATCGTCGATCCCGAGGGCACCTACACCGTCGGCGAGTTGGCCGAGGTGATCAACCGTCGCATCCGGGGCGGCGAGGACGGGTTGTGGGTGCGCGGCGAGATCCAGGGGTGGAACGCCCGCGGACCACACGCCTACTTCACCCTCGCCGACGACGCCGCTGACACCCCCGACGCCAAGGCGGTCATCGACGTGGCGGTGTTCGCGCCCAGCCGCAACCGCCTGCGCCCGATGCTCGAGCGCCATCGACTCCGCCTCGGCGACGGGATCAAGGTCCGCATCTACGGCTACCTCGACTTCTACGCGCCCCGCGGCCAGATCAAGCTGGTGATGACCGGCATCGACCCCCGGTTCACGCTCGGTGACCTGGCCCAGCAGCGCGATCAGGTGATGCGGCGGCTGGTCGCCGGCGGTCTCGTCGATGCCAACCGGAGGACCCCGCTCGGGCGGGCGCCGGTGCACGTCGGCGTCGTCACCAGCGTCGGCTCGGCCGCGTGGCACGACTTCCATCAGGAGCTGGCCGCCAGTGGTCTCGGCTTCCAGCTCTCGGTGTGCGACGTGCGTGTGCAGGGCGACCACGCCGTCGCCATGGTGGCCGCAGCGATCGCCTCGCTGGCCGCCCGCCCGCTCGATGCCATCGTGGTCATCCGCGGGGGCGGCGCCAGGAACGAGCTGTCGGTGTTCGACGCCGAGCCGATCGCCCTCGCCATCGCCGCCTCGGCCGTGCCCGTGCTCACCGGACTCGGTCACGAGGTCGACCGGAGCATCGCCGACGAGGTGGCATACGCCTCGTACAAGACGCCCACCGCGTGCGCCCAGGCGCTGGTCGGGATGACCGCGACGTACCTGGCCGAGGCCGAGCGCGCCTACGAGCGCGTCCGTCGCCGCCGCACGCGACGACACCGAGCGAGCCGCCGCGGTGCTCGCCGACCGAGCCCACCGCATCGCCCGGCGCACCCAGGGCGCCGTCGTCCGTGCCGAGGAGGGGCTCGCCCAACGGCGTGCCCGGCTGCACACCGCCGCCCGGCGGGCGCTCGGCGACGCCGCCGTCGCTGGTCGAGCGGGCCGCGGCGCGAACCCGCGTGCGGCCGCCGCAGGTGCTCATCGCCGAGACCCGGCACCTGGAGTCGCTGCACGCCCGCGCCCGCGCCCTCGATCCCGTCGTGATGCTCGCCCGCGGCTGGACGATCACCCGGCACGCCGGCGGGACCGTCGTGCGCTCGCCCCTCGACGTCGTCCCCGGCGACGTCCTCGTCACCCAGCTCGCCGCCGGCTCGGTCACCAGCACCGTCGCGACCACGAGCCGCACCCCGGAGCCCGATCGATCACCATGAACGACCCACAACCGCTCGGCTACGCCGATGCCCTCGGCGAGCTCGAGCGCATCCTCGCCGAGCTGGAGGCGTCCGACGTCGACGTCGACCAGCTCGCCGACCGCGTGGCCCGCGCCACCGAGCTCATCGCCCTGTGCCGTGACCGCATCGGCGCCGCCCGCCTGCGCATCGACCAGGTGATCGCCGACCTCGACGGCCCCGTCGCGCCAGCCGCCGACGCGTGATCCCTCCTCGGCCCGCCGGCAGCGGGCGACCGCCCGACGGCCTCGCCCTGCTCGCCGCGCGCGTCGACGATCGCCTCGCCAGCGTCGTCGGCGCCGAACGCGAGCGGTGGGCGGCGCTCGACGCCGAGCTCGCCGGTCCGTTCGGCGAGATCGAGCGGATGGTCGCCGCCGGCGGCAAACGACTGCGCCCGGCGTTCTGCCATTGGGCGTTCGTGGGCAGCGGCGGCGACCCGGACGACGCGAGGGTCATCGACGCCGGAGCGGCGTTCGAGCTGATGCACGCGTGCGCCCTGTTCCACGACGACGTGATGGACGATGCCGCCACGCGACGTGGGCGCGCCCACCACGCACACGATCTACACCGCCGAGCACGAGCGCGAGGGCTGGGCCGGGGAGTCACGGCGCTTCGGCGAGGGTGTCGCCATCCTCGTCGGCGACCTCGCCTTCGTGCTCGCCGACCAGCTCCTCGTCGGCGCGCCGGACGCGGTGTGGCGGATGTGGAACGAGCTGCGCACCGAGCTCAACGTCGGGCAGTTCCTCGACCTCCAGGGCGCGGTGCGCGGCGAGCGCCGGCTCGCCGCGGCCGAGCGGATCGCCCGCTACAAGAGTGGCAAGTACAGCGTCGAGCGACCGCTGCACGTCGGCGCCCTGTTGGCTGCGCCGGAGCGTGCCGGCGAGCTGCTCCCCGCGCTGAGTCGCTTCGGGCTGCCGCTCGGCGACGCCTTCCAGATGCGCGACGACGTCATCGGCGTGTTCGGCGATGCCACCGTGTCGGGCAAGCCGGTCGGCGGTGATCTGCGCGAGGGCAAGCCGACGCCACTGCTCGCCCGCGCCGTCGCCGCGGCCGACGGAGCGCAGCGTGCCGTGCTCGACCGCGTGGGTGCCGCCGATCTCGACGCCGACGAGATCGTCCGGATCCAACAGGTCATCGTCGACACCGGTGCGCTCGGCGAGCTCGAGCGCACGGTGGCCGACCTCGCCGACGTCGCCATCCGTGCCCTGGCCTCGATCGACATCACCGACGAGGCACGCGGCGAGCTGGCCGCGCTCGCCGACTTCGTCGTCACGCGCGGCGAGTGAGTCGGCCCGACCGGGCCGATCCCCGAGCCCGGCGTCCGGGTTGCCGAGGATCGAGGGCTACGCTCGCTGGTCTATGGTCGCACGACGCTGGGTCGCGTGGTGCGCGTGCGGCCTGGTGGTGGGCGGCGTCGTGATGACCGCGTGCGGCGGGAACGAGGTACCGACCGACGGGGCGACCCTCGCCCCGATGCAGACCACCGTTGCGGTCACCGTCACCGTGGCCGCCGCCACGACATTGCCGCAGTACTACCGGGTCCAGCGAGGCGACACCCTCACCGAGATCGCCGCCGCCTACTCGATCCCGGTGGCGGCGATCATGCAGCTCAACGGGCTGACCAACCCGGACGACATCTTCGCCGGTCAGATCCTCGCCATCCCGCCACGAGACATCGTCGCCTCCGTGCTCCCGCCCACCGTCCCCGGCCAGACCGCGCCGACGCTCGCGCCGACGGTGCCCGTGGCGACAGCGGCGACCACCACGACCACCGTCGCCTGACGACGCACCGGCGGGCGATGTGACATCGGACGCCGGTGCCCCGGCTGGCCGCGCGGGCACTCCTAAGCTCTGGGCAATGGTCAGCAACGCCGCCCTCCCGGTTCCCCGATGACCGTCACCGACACGGCCGCATCCGGCTTCTGGCCGACGGCCGAGCACTGGAGCGTGAAGATCCCGCTCGCCACGGGCCACCGTCGTCTGCCGCAGCTCGCCGAGAGCGGGTTCGTGGCGCTCACCGACGCCGACTTCGAGGTGCCGGCGGCGCAGTACGAGGCGCTCGAGTACATGGACTGGAAGAGCGGTGGCGACACCAACTTCGCGCCGATCGCGCTCGGCCGACGGCGAGCTCGACTGCCGCGGGTTCTGGGACAAGGGCAAGACCGACAAGGACGCGCTGTGGACGTCGAACGCCGACCTCGTTCCCTCCGTCCGCGACTACGTCGGTGCCGTGGGAGCCAACTTCGGCCGGGTGCGGATCATCAAGCTCGAACCGCAGTCGCGCGAGGCGGCGATCCGTTCGATCCACCGTGACGACAACAACCGCTTCAACCCCGAGGACGAGGGATGGGTGGTGCGCTCGTGGGTCGAGCTCACCGACAACCCCGACAGCTACATGCTGCTGATGGACAACGGCGTCGACGGGCTGCCCGACCCGGCCACCGAGCGCCGCGTGCCGCTGCACCGTGGCGCTCGCTTCGTCGTCGACACGCAACGGCTCTGGCACGTCGTCGTGCACAACGGTGACGCTCCGCGCTACGCGCTGATCACGAGCTTCGAGTCGGGTCCGGCCCTCTCCGGCTGGATCGACGCCAATCGGGCCGTCTGACGCATCTTCGCCGATCTGGTCAACCGTGGTTCTCGATATCGAGAACGTGAGTGACCAGATCGCCGTTCGGGCGAGCCGACTCGCCTGTCGTCAGTCGTCGACGTGGTGGGCTTCGCCGATGCGGCGCAGCAGCGAGCCGATCTGGAGCGCGTGCTCGCGCAGTCCGTCGAGCGTCGGCACGTCGAAGGCATCGGCGGGCGTGGCGGCGATGGCGTCGGCGATCGCGGCGGGATCGGGGCCGGCACCGACCAGCGCTCCCGCCTGAGCCAGATGCTGCTGCACCTCGCCGACGTAGCCACCGATGGCGGCTCCGTCGGCCGCCTCCAGAGCTTCGTTCTCGCGGCGCGCGAACGAGCGGAACGCGACCACCAGATCGTCAGGCGATGTCTTGCTCATGGCGCTCATCCTGGCAGCCGACCACCTCGGCGCGGACATCGGGCGCGGAATCGAGTGGATGCTGGTGGGTCGGATTGGGTACGCATCTGGTCATGAACGTCGTGACGAGGCGCCCGCGTGCACGGTGGATCGCGGCGCGCCTCCTCTGGGACGTGCTCGTCATCATCCTCGCCTACCAGGCCTATCGGCTGGTGCGCATCGCGACGCAGTCGAAGAAGTCGATCGCCCTCGAGCACAGCCGCTTCCTGCTGTGGTGGGAGGGCCAGGTGGGCCTGGCGTGGGAGCGCGAGATCCAGCGCCTCATCCTCGGCCACGAGTGGCTCGTCTCGGCGTGCAACATCGTCTACACCTACATGTTCTGGCCGATCGTCACCGGCACGCTGCTCGCCCTGCGCATCGCCGACCGGGCGGTCTACGCCCGCTACCGGAACGCCATGTTCCTGTCCGGCGCCGTCGGACTCGTGGTGTTCGGCACCTACCCGGTGGCCCCTCCGCGCATGCTCGACGGCTTCGTCGACACCGTCCACCTGTTCTCCAGGGCGGGCGGCGTGGCCCACCCGATGCAGTACACCAACGCCTATGCCGCGATGCCGAGCTTCCACGTCGGGTGGCTGGTGCTCGCCGGCGTGGCCTCGATGCCGGCGCTCCCGTGGCGACGCTGGCGGCCGCTGCTGCTGGTTCCCGGTCTGGTGATGCTGTTCGTGGTGATGGCGACGGCGAACCACTACCTGATCGACGGCGTGGTCGGCGCCACGCTGGCGCTGGTGGCGTTGGCGGTGGTCGACCAGTGGTCGGCGATCGACTGGAGCCAGGCCCGCCGTCGGCTGGTCGGGCCCGACGCGCTCGTGGCGTGGAGCGGTGTGGTGAACGTCGTGAGCGGCCACGCGGCGCTGGCGTTCCACCGCGCCGTGGTGGGGTCGACTCGGTCGACGGGCGGTCGTCGCGAGTCGTCGGCCGGGAGGGGCCGGGCCGATCAGCCCGGTGCGAGGGCTGTCGCCTGCCACCACGACGGACCGAGCACCGTCATGCGATCGCCGGCGGTGAGCCCCAGCCGAGCCGCCCCGGCGGACGGCAACTCGACCGCGAAGCGGTACGGCGAACCCGGCGAGTAGCGCTCGCACCCCGACTCGTCGTCGCTGGTGCACGGGACCATCTCGGCGCTGCCGACGAACGTCCCGTCCTCGGCGAACCAGGCGATCGACAACGGGATCACGGTCTGCCACATGTAGAAGCGCCAGTCGGCGGTGGCGTCGAACACGAACAGCATCCCGTCGGCGGCGCCGAGGTCGGTGACGCCCATCAGCCCACGCTGCAGCTCGGCGTCGGTGTCGGCGACCCAGACGGGCAGGATGCGCACGGCGCCGGCGGCATCGGTGAGCTCGATGCGGCCGAGGTCGAACCCCGTCGGGGTGACCGGTGGCGGCGTGGTGCACGGGACGACGGCCAGGGAGACGAACGCGGTGGCGGCCGCGACGGCAGCGATCACGGACGCCCGGCGCGCGCCGCTTCGGCGAGGTCGACGATCTCGCCCATGATCCGCGAGATGTCGAAGTCCTTCGGTGTGTACACCGCGGCGACCCCCGCCGCCACGAGCCGCGGGCGATCCTCCTCCGGGATGATGCCGCCGACGATCACCGGGGCGTCGACGCCCGCCGCGCGCAGCCGGTTCACGAGGTCCGGGACCAGCTCGAGGTGTGATCCGGACAGGATCGACAGTCCGACGACGTCGGGGTCCTCGTCCCGTGCGGCGGCGGCGATCTGTTCGGTCGTCGATCGGATGCCGGCGTAGACGACCTCCAACCCGGCGTCGCGTGCCGCCACGGCGATCTGCTCGGCGCCGTTGGAGTGTCCGTCGAGCCCGGGTTTGGCGACCAGCAGGCGCGGTGGCCCGCCCGGGAGCGCTCGGACGCGGTCGGCGACCGACTGGAGGGCGGCTCGCCGCCCGCCCCCGGCCGCCCCGACGCCGGTGGGGCCGCGGTACTCGCCGAACACCTCGCGCATCGCCGCGCCCCATTCACCGGTGGTGCCCCCGGCGCGCGCCAGAGCGAGGGTGGCGGGCATCACGTTCTCGTCGCCGGCCGCGGCCCGCCGCAGCTGGTCGAGCGCGGCGGTGACGGTGGCCTCGTCGCGGCCGGCCCGCCAGGCCTCCACGTCAGCGGTGGCCGCGGCGGCGACGTCGGGGTCGACGCGCAGGATCGAGCCCTCGCCACCGAGCGGTGACGGCTCGCTCTCGGTGAAACGGTTGAGGCCGACCACGACCTGGTCGCCCTGCTCGATGCGCCGGGTGCGCTCGGCCATCGACGCCACCAGCTGGGCTTTCAACGCATCGATCTGGGCGAAGGCGCCCCCGGCCGCGATGATCGTCTCGAGCTCGGCCCACGCCGCGTCGACCAACTCGGCCGTCCTGCGTCTCGACCACGACCGAGCCGTCGAACACGTCGTCGTACTCGAGCAGGTCGCTCTCGAAGGCGAGCACCTGTTGCATGCGCAACGACCACTGCTGATCCCACGGTCGGGGCAGGCCGAGCGCCTCGTTCCACGCCGGGAGCTGCACGCTGCGGGCCCGAGCCCGCTTCGACAGCGTGACCCCGAGCATCTCGAGCACGATGCGCGCCACGTTGTTCTCCGGCTGGGCCTCGGTGAGCCCGAGGCTGTTCACCTGCACGCCGTAGCGGAAGCGCAGCGCCTTGGCGTCGTCGACGCCGTAGCGGGTGCGGCCGATGCGCTCCCACAGCTCGCTGAACGCACGGAGCTTGCACACCTCCTCGACGAAGCGGATGCCGGCGTTGACGAAGAACGAGATCGAGGCGAACACGCCGGCGAAACGATCGGCGTCGACCTGGCCGCTCGCGCGGACCGCGTCGAGCACGTCCACCGCGGTGGCGAGCGAGAAGGCCAGCTCCTGCACCGGCGTGGCCCCGGCCTCCTGCAGGTGGTACGAGCACACGTTCATCGGGTTCCACCGCGGCGCATGCTGCGGCGCACCAGGCGATCATGTCGACGATCAGCGGCGGCGACGGCTCGGGCGGGAAGATGTAGGTGCCGCGCGACAGGTACTCCTTGACGATGTCGTTCTGGGTGGTGCCGCGCAGCTCGGTCGCCGGCGTGCCGTGCTCCTCGGCGTTGGCGACGTAGAGGGCGAGCAGCCACGGCGCGGTCGCGTTGATCGTCATCGACGTGTTCATCTCCGCCGGCGGGATGCCGTTCAGCAGCGTGCGCATGTTGCCGAGGTGGGCGATCGGCACGCCGACCTTGCCGACCTCGCCCCGTGCCATCGGCGAGTCGGGGTCGTAGCCGGTCTGGGTCGGCAGATCGAAGGCGATCGACAGCCCGGTCTGGCCCTTGGCGAGGTTCGTGCGGTAGAGCGCGTTCGACGCCGCGGCCGTGGAGTGACCGGAGTAGGTGCGCATCAGCCACGGCTCGTCGCGTTCGGTCATCGCGTCGCCTCCGCCAGCCGGCGCATGTACTCGCGGCGGGGGATCGCCACCGCGCCGAGCGAGGCGAGGTGCGGCGTCACCCACTGCACGTCGAGCAGGGTGGCACCGCTCGCCACCAGCCAGTCGACGAGTGCCATCAGCGCCACCTTCGAGGCGTCGGTCGCCGTGTGGAACATCGACTCACCGGCGAAGAGGCCACCGATGCGCACGCCGTAGAGGCCGCCGACGAGGACACCGTCGTCGTCACGGGACTCCACCGAGCTCGCCCAGCCGAGGTCGTGCAAGCGGGTGTAGGCGCGGATGAAGGCATCGTTGATCCATCGCCCGTCGCGGCGGTCGTCGCCGCATCGCGTCATCACCTCGGTGAACGCCGTGTCCCGCGTGGTCGTGTAGCGACGGGCGCTGCGACGCATCGAGCGGTCACGCGGAGACCGTCGAGCGGGAGCACGCCGCGTGGGTCGGGCGAGAACCAGGCGATGCGCCGCCGGCCGTACGGCATCGGGAACAGCCCGCTGCGGTAGGCGGCGAGCAGCGTGCCTGGTTCGAGGTCACCGCCGAACCCGATGACACCGTGCTCGTCGGCGGAGTCCGGGCGGCGAGCGCCAGTGGTTCGCGGAGGTTCGCTGGCCGCACGCGACCGGCTCGACCGCCACGTCAGTACTCGTAGAAGCCGCGCTTGGTCTTGCGGCCGAGCCGCCTGGCGGAGACCATCCGGCGCAGCGTCGGCGCCGCGGCGTGGCTGGGCTCGCCGTCCTCGGCGTGGAGGGCATCGAGGATCGCCACCGAGGTGTCGATGCCGACCAGGTCGAGGAGGGCGAACGGCCCCATCGGATGGCCGCAGCCGCCTCGCATCGCCGTGTCGATGTCGGTCATCGACGCCGTGCCGGCCTCGAGCATTCGCACGGCACTGTTGAGGTAGGGGAACAGCAGGGCGTTGACCACGAACCCGGCCCGGTCGGCCACCTCGATGGCCTCCTTGCCGCAGGTGGTGGCGAAGGCGAGCGCCGTCTTGACGGTGTCGTCGCTCGCGGTGATCGGCCGCACCACCTCGACGAGCGGCATCGCCGGGGCCGGGTTGAAGAAGTGCAGCCCGCAGACCTGGTCGGGCCGGTCGGTGGCCATCGCCATGTCGACGACTGGGAGGGTCGACGTGTTGGTGGCGAGGACGGCACCCGGCTTGGCCACCCGGTCGAGCTCGGCGAACAGCACCCGCTTGGCGTCGAGGTCCTCGACGATCGTCTCGATGATCAGGTCGCAGTCGACGAGCCGGTCGAGTTCGTCGGTGGCCGAGACGCGGGCGAGCGCCCCGTCGCGGTCGGCGGCGGAGAGACGATCCCGGGCCACGTCGCGGTCGAGGCCGGCAGCGACTGCCGCGCGTGCCGCCTCCGCCGCGTCGGCACGACACGCCACCACCGTCACGGTGAACCCCGCCCGTGCCGCCACCTCGGCGAGCCCGATCCCCATGATCCCGGACCCGACATCCCGACCAGCGCGATGTCGCCCATGCGCCACCCAGCTTAGTTACCCACCGGTAGCAACGGACGAGCGCGATGGGCGGGGCCGTCGACGATGACACCCCTCGCGTATCCTGCTCCTCACCAACATCCCCTTCGTCGTTCGTCGAGGAGGGAATTGTGGATGAGGGAATTGTGGATGAGGCGTCGCTCGCTGCCGAGTTGCGCCGGGGTCATGGGGTGACCACACGGCGCAGGCTCCAGGCGCTCGGATATGCCGGACGGACGATCGACCGGATGGTCGAGCGTCATCGGCTCGTGACCGTGAGCCGCGGCGTGCTGGTCGATCCGGCGGCGGCGCGACGCTCGCCCAGCGAGCGGCGGTCGCCTGTGCTCAGACGGGCGGCGTGGTGTGCTTCCCGACGGCTGGCTCGTTGTGGGAACTGCGGAAGTCGACGGATGTCCACGTGGCGTTGCCGTGGACACGGCGGATCGATGCGCCGGCCGGCGTGGCGGTGCATCGAACGCGCAACCTGGATGCATGCGACGTGGTGCGACGCCGCGACGGCATTGCGCTCACCGCGCCGCCGCGGACGGTGTTCGACGCCGCCGCGGTGGTCTCGCCGGAGGACCTCGAATCGATGATCGAGCAGGGCATCGACCGCCAGATGTTCATCGTCGCGACGCTGGTCGCAACGTCCCGGCGCCTCGCCCGGCCCGGTCGCGCGGGCAGCACCGAGTTCCGTTGCGCGTGCTGGCCTCGAGGACGGCATGGTGGCGACCGGTTCGCTCCGACTACGAGCTTCGCCTCGAACGCGTGCTTCGCCGCCGCGGGTTTCCGCCGCTCGTTCGCGAACACCGACTGGACCTCGGCGACGGGGTCGTTGTCCATCCCGACCTCGGGATCCCCGACGATCGGTTCTACGTCGAAGTCGACCACCTGACCTGGCACGGCGGACGTGCCGAGAGCGCCTACGACCGTCGTCGAGACATGAAGATGCGCCTCGCCGGGTGCCATGTCGAGCGCGTCACCGATGTCGCCATCGATGGCCGCCTCGACGAGATGGTCGACGACCTGTGGGTCCTGTGGCAGCACCTTCGGGGAGGATTGCACGCCGGATCCGGCGTGTGACACTCCCCAGAGTGCCGGCCCGAACGGGGTGGATGCCTACGATCGGGGCGGTGACGTGGTCGGGGACGCTGGCGTGCATGGGGGGTGGCGCCTTCGTCGCCAACGACCACCTCGACCGTTCGCTGCTCGGCGAGGTCGGCGCCTCGCGGGTGGTCGTGCTGCCGACGGCGGACGCCTTCGAGCGGCCGGGGGCGCTGATCGCCGCAGCGATGTCGTGGGCCGAACGCCTCGACGTCGATGTCGAGGCGTTGATGGTGATGGCCCGCGCCGATGCCGAGGATCCCGGCGCGGCCGCAGTCGTCGCCGGTGCCCGCGCGGTCTACCTCGCCGGCGAGTCGTCGATGCACCTGCGTTCGGTGCTCAAGTCGACGGCCGTGCTCGGTGCCATCGCCGGCGTGCTCGCCGCCGGCGGACTGGTCGCCGCCATCGGACCGTGCGCCACCGCGATGTGCGACCCGATGCTCGACCAGCGCGGCGGCGCCTTCACGCTGGGCCTCGGTCTGGCGTCGGGCCTCGCGGTCGTCACCGGCACCGAGAGCTGGAGCCCGGAGCGCCTGCACCGGGCGCGACAGCTCGCCAACACCCCGTTCGTCGAGCTGCCCACCGGGTCGGCGGTCGTCAACCGAGCCGGCACCTGGTCGGCGGTCGGGGACGCCGCCATCCACGGCGAGCTGCCGAGCGTGACGACGCCGCTCAGGACGTCGGGACCTGGGTGATCGTCACCGTGTCGAGCGCGATCGGCCGGGTCGGCGTGCCGCCGGGAGCCCCGAGCGCGGTGATCGCCTGGGCCACGTCGAGCCCGTCGGTGATCCGGCCGAACACCACGTAGGTCCCGTAGCCGTCGAGGTACGCAGCCTTCGGGCCGGTGACCACGAACCACTGCGCCGATCCCGAATCTGGGCTGCCGCGGTTGGCCATCGCCAGCACACCGGTGGGGTACGTGTAGCCGGCGCCCTCGTCGGGGATCACGTACCCGGGGCTCGACGAGTTGTCCTGACCGCCCGCCTGGAAGAGGTCGATCGACGGGTCGGCGCGGAAGATCGGCGTGTCGTCGTAGTACCCATAGCGGGCCAGCGTGACGAAGTTGTTCACGGTGCCGGGCGTGCTCGCCGTGTCGAGGGCGACGACGAACGCGCCCTCGCTGGTCTCGAACGTCGCCGTGTAGGTGGCGTCGGAGTCGATGCACCGCCGTGGCGCGTCGTCGAAGGAACGCACCGGGGCATCGAGGTCGGCGCGGTCCGCGGGCGCGCAGGCGCCGCCCCCGTAGGCGAACGCCGCGCCACCCGTGGCGCCGCCGGCCGACGCCGGTGCCGTCACCGGCACGGGTGCCGTGGTCGCCGTCACGTCGTCACCGCTGTCGTCGCCGCCGCACGCGGCCACCACGACGGCCAGCGCCGCAACGCCGACCGCGACGACGCCGCGTCGGGCGCGCTGCCGCGCTCAACCAGCCGCCGAGGTAGGGCTCGTGGCCGGTGTGGTCGCGACGGCAGCCGGGGTGGTTCCGACGACCTCGGCGCTCGTGACCGCCACCGTGGTCGTGGTGTCGTTGTTGTTGCCGTTGCCTCCGTTGCGGCCGATCAACCACACGGCAAGCACGAACAGCACCACGAGCCCGCCGACGATCGCCCCGCGCCGCGCCAGTCGGCTGCGCTGGCTCTGCTTGACCTCTTGCTGCTGCTTGAGCTGGCGGTTCGCCTTCTGCCGCTGGCGTCGTTGGGTGCCCACGGGGCGCGAAGCGCCACCGCGACGCGGCGCGGTGGCGGCCGACGTGGACGGATCTCAGGGAGAGGTGGCGGGTACGATCGGGTCGTGGCTGTGGTGCGCATGTTCGCCGGCGCCCGCGCCGCGGCGGGGCGAGGGATCGACGAGGTTCCCGGCGTCACCGTCGCCGCCGTCTTGCGCGCCGCCGAGGACCGCTACGGGCCGGCGTTCGGCGAGGTGCTCGGTCAGTGTCGCGTGTGGGTCAACGGCGAGCCGGCCGGTCCCGACACCGTCGTCGGCGCCGCCGACGAGGTCGCCGTCCTGCCGCCGGTGTCGGGCGGTGAGCAGTGAGTGAGCGAGTCCTCGAGCGAGCGAACCATCAGGCGCGGTCTTCGGTCACGGGTGCACCGTCGCCGGATCGGACGGGTCCGGTGCGTGATGGTGCACCAGTGACCCGCCCGGCGACCGGCTTGTCGACCGTCGAGTTGCGGGCCATGCGGGCGGCGCTGCTCGACCAGGACGATGCCGTGTCGTACGTGCGTCGGGTCGCCCAGGGTCGCGCCGACCTCGCTCGCGACGCCCTCACCTACGCCAGTGACGATGGCGATCCGACGCCGATGTTCATCCGCGGCGACGTGTCCGGTGGTCTGCGTGACGTGTTGTCCGACCGACTGCTCGGCGGCGGGCCGAGCACGCTGGCACCGCGACCGGCGGGGGACTTCAGCGCCCATCCCCTCGCCGCCGAGCTCGACGAGTTGTGCGCCGAGCACGGGTTCGGGCGCCTCGACGAGCTCACCTACGGCGAGGTCGAGGGCCTGGTCGGTGCCCTGGACGCCTTCGAGCGCGACGTGTCGGCGCGCCGGCGGGTCCTCCACGGCGAGCTCGACGTGCTCACCGAGGCGCTCGTCGGGCGCCTCGAGGATGCGGCCGGCTCGGCCGAGGAGGACTCGTGACTGTCATTGCGTTCCCCGGCCACGCCATGAACCGCCTGCGCAGTTGCTGGCCGCTCACTCGCTGGCGCTCGCTCGCTCGCACGAAACAGATGGTGCACCGATGACAGCAGAACGGCGACTCCGGCAG
>CAVRBV010000022.1:0-217223 GCA_963719295.1 Ilumatobacteraceae bacterium | reverse complement strand
TCGCCAGCCAGGCGCCGAGGACTTCGTCGTTGGGGTCGCCGGCGCGCAAGCCCAACAGCATCCGGTTGGTGCCGTCGTCGATGACACGTTCCGAGCCCGCCAGCAAGATCTTGCGGATCCGATAGAGCGGGTCACGTTTGCGGCCCCGGTGGCCGAGCTGCTCGTTCTGCACCCGGCGTCGCACCGTGTCCATGCACCGGTTGGCGACGCGGACCACGTGAAATGGGTCGGCGACACGGGTGGCGTGATCCAAATGCGGCGACAGTCCAGCCCGGTACGACTCGGCCAGATCGGTGGCCACCACTGCGATCTTGGCGAGCCATACCGGATCGGCGTTGGCGCACCAACGCCGCAGATCAGCGGCGCTGTTGCCGGGTGTCATGTCGATCATCGCCCGCCGCTCCACGTCGACCAGTCCGGTCACGTAGCAGGTCGCCTGACCGGGTCGGGCCGCCTGGAAGCTGGTCGCTCGACACCCAACTTGGCCACGGTGCCGACCCGCTCGGGGTCATCGGCGAGCGGGGTGCCGTGCTCGATCACGGCGTTCATGACCGTCCACCAACACACCCCAAACTCGCGAGCCACCGCCGCCACCGGGCGGGCCTGCTGACCGACCTGCCGGCACGCCTCGGCGCCCGCCCGCCGGGTCAACACCGCTGTCGCGTCGAGCTGCTCGACGTCTTCGGTCCACGTCCTCTGCGCGCACAACGCTTCGCAGCACCGCCACCGGCGGCGCCGCACATCGAGGCGCACGGCACGCCCGAAACACGACAGGTCACGAACCGAACGCATTGAGCGATCCTGAGCCTGAGCACGCACCCCACACGCCGGACACCACCCCACCGTCGCCGTCGTCTCAACCCCGACGACGAGCTCGCCGTCACCCTCGGACACGTCGAGCACCCTCATGCCGGGCAAGCCCAACAACATCTCCACCATCGCGATACCGTCGTCCACGCCAGGGGTTCCTTCCAGTTGCGGTCGTCGAGAAACCGCAACACTGATCGAACCCCTGGCCCCAAACGCGGATCACCCCGTCCCCACGCTGACCGGGAGCCCACAATGGTGCCGAGGCGATCGAGTATCCGTTTGTGTTCACGGCGCCGCTGAACTCGGGGGTGGTGTCGGGTTCGATCTTCGAGAGTGACGGCACGGTGGGCGGGCCGGGTGACGCGTTGGGGTTCGGCGGTTTCCTGGTCAGCACGGCATGGTCGTGATGTCGCGCTATGCGATCCTCATAAGAGCGTGCGCCAATAGGCATCGCGCGGTCGAACGCACCCGCGGCAGGGTCGGATGCTCGAGAAGGTGGAGGTCGCCGGCGGTCGCGCCGGTTTCCAGGTTCGCGTCCCGGATCCACGTTTGGCACGATCCGCGCCCAGTTGGAGGACGCGGACGCCGGAACCGTCGCCGTCCACGTCCAGCTTCCAGAGCCGACTACCGTGGCGGCCAAGCGATCGAGCCCGTCACCCGGCTATTGGCGCACGCTCGGTGGCTCCGTCAGCATCGACGCAGCAGTCGGCGCCCTTTACGATCGGGTTCTCGCCGACCCGGACTTGGCCCCCTTCTTCAGCGGCGTCGACGTCCGACGGCTGCGGGCCACCAATGACGGCGATCGGCTGCAGACTCGACGCTGCCGCGACCTCCCGCGGTTCGTGATGACCGCCAGGCTTGCGATGGCGAGAGTTACGTGAACGGACGTCGCCGGCATCGACCGCCCTCCGGAGTACGACCTCATCGCGCCGATGATCCGTCACCGCGACGTGTGGCCGCGGAGACTCGAACGTGCCGATTTGAGGGTGCGGCGGAGACGGGAATTCTTGTTGCCGGCGGCGTTGAGTGCGGCGATGTCGTCGGCGCTGAGTCGCAGTCCGGCTGCGGCGACGTTGTCGTCGAGGTGGGTGGGTGATCCGGTGCCGGGGATCGGCAGCATGACCGCCGAGCGGGCGAGCAGCCAGGCGAGCGTGACCTGACGTTCGCTGGCGTGGTGGGTGGCTGCGATCTCCCTCACGATCGGCGTGTCGGCGTCCTGGATCGGCGCCCAGGGCAAGAAGGCGACCCCCTGTTCCTCGCACAGGTCGACCATCGACTCCGAACTGCGATCGGTGAGGTTGTAGCGGTTCTGCACGGACACGACCGGCGTCAGTCGCTGGGCGCGGCGAAGCTGGTCGGCGTCGACGTTGGACAGCCCGATGTGGCGGATCTTGCCCTGCTGCTTCAGCTCGACGAGGGCGCCGACCGACTCCTCGAACGGCACCCGAGGGTCGGGCCGGTGGAACTGATACAGCGGGATCTGCTCCAGACGCAGACGCGCCAGGCTGCCCTCGCAGGCGCGCACGAGGTGGTCGGGTGCGCCGTTGGGGACCCATCGTCCCGGTCCGGGCCGTTCGAGCCCGCCCTTGGTGGCGACCACCAGGCCGTCGGGGTAAGGAAACAGCGCTTCGGCGATCAACGTCTCACTCACATCGGGCCCGTAGGAGTCGGCCGTGTCGACGAAGTTCACCCCGAGCTCGACCGCTCGACGCAGCACCGCTTGAGCCTGGTCACGGTCCGATGGATCACCCCACACGCCCTCACCCGTGACGCGCATCGCACCGAAGCCGAGGCGATGGACAATGAGCTCACCGCCGAGCTCGAGCGTTCCGGCGGCCGCCGCGGTCACCGGTCCCTGGTCAGCCATATCTGATCTCCTCGGGTGTCGCCGCGTCGCGCCATGAGCCGCGATGCGAGACCTCCTGTCTTACCCGATCCATCACGATGCGGGTCGGGTCGCCAGAGCGCATCGCCAACGCTAGGAGGACCGCATCCGTCGTCCATCACCGGACCATCGAGCAATTCGATCCGCCATGGCGACTTAGCTCAGCGTGCGCCTATAGGCATCGCGCGGTCAAACGCACCCGCGGCACGGTCGGATGCTCGAGAAGGTGGAGGTCGCCGGCCGTCGCGCCGGTTTCCAGGTTCGCGTCCCGGATCTGGGCGCGATCCGTTCCGCCGGGTCATCTGGGCGCGATCAGTTGCGGATGTCGCAACTGATCGCGCCCGGATCCACGTGTGGGACGATCCGCGCCCAGTTGGAGGACGCGGACGCCGGAACCGTCGCCACCCCCAGCTTCCAGAGCCGACCACCGTGCCGGCCAAGCGATCCAACCCGTCACCCGGCCCATTGGCGCACGCTCTTACCCATTCGGCGATCGCCGGGCCGAAGATCCACGTCGCCGCGGTGACGAACACGACGAGGACCGGTAGAGCGAGAAGAAGCCGTAGTAGGAGATCAGCGACCCGAGCCAACCGCCGCGGTCCTCGCCGTAGCGCTTGCAGACCGCTTACGGAAACCCGGACACGGCGCGTCGTCGTTGTAGCTCGTCGACCCTCGCGACGACCTCGCTGATCGCCGGCTCCCTTCGGCTGCCCAGTTCGCGACGAAGAGCACGAAACGCGTGGCCGGGCTACCTGAGCGTGCGGGCGATGCGGTTCAGTTCCGAGTCGTGCACCGTGAGCGCGTCGAGGACGAGGTTGCCGCCGAGCGAGGGATCGCCCTCGCGCGCCTGCATGAACTCGCGCACGGCGTCACGGCTGGCGCGGTGGCCGGCCGCGACGTGCGAATCGTCCATCACGTCGAGACCGATCGACAACCACTCACCGCACCGCGCTCGACCACGCGTTGTTGAGATCGCGAACCACGCCGCGCTCGTTCGGTTCAGTCGGACCGTTCGGGTTGTAGGGGGCGTAGAGCGGGGCCCACGACTCGGCGCTGCCCAGGTGGATCGAGGTCGGCGGGTATCCCGTCGCGTTCATGAACAGCGTGCAGCCGAGGCACGACGCCATCTTCTTCGTCGAGTCGCCGACGGCGATCTCGAACGGCACGCAGCTCGGGCCGAGCGTGTACGCCTTGTAGATCGCCTGGATCATTCCATGTGTGTACGTGGCGATGTCCGTCATCGCCGGCTCGTTGGCGAACACCATGCCGTAGACGTCGCGCATCTCGTGCTCGATCTGGTCGGCCAAGTTGGCGGCCTTCGTCGGGTTCTTCGACCCCGGATCCTGCCCGGCGCTGTTGCCGCCGATCAGGCCCCACGGCACGAACGTGTTCGTGCCCTTCCGCTGCCGGGCCGCCCACAGCGCATGCCCCTCCGGTGGCAGCCACCGCTCGGACGGTGTGCCGTCCGCGCCCGTCGCCGGCGCGACCATCCGCACCGTCGACCGGGGACCGACGGGATCGACGTCGCCGACGGTGTTCTTGTTGTCGACGAAGCCGGTGTAGGCGCCGCGACCGGTGTACTGCGGACTCGCCGGTGAGACGGCCCGGATCTCGTTCCAGAGCCGCTGGCCCTTCTCCGAGAGGACGGGCGCGACGAGCGGCGAGGCGACCGTGTTGGGATCCGTGGCCGAGGGTCGTTCCTGTCCAGCCAGGGTGTAGACGCCCATGATCATTGCGCCCTGCCAATACCCCGGACTCAGCCCGGCCCGTACCTGCGCCGGGGCCAGTCCGTTCCGGCTCAGGTACTCGGCGACGGCACCGTCCATCTTGGCGACCGTCGTGTTGAACGTCGCGAGCTTCGACGGATCGGTTCCGGCATCGAGCGGATCCATGTCGAACTGCAGCGGCTGTTTCGTCGTGGCGATGTAGTCGGCGGCGAGGCCGACCGCCGCGGCGGTCATGATGACGTCGGATTCCTTCGTCGGATCGGACGGCGACCGGTCGGAAACGATGCTCTGAGTACGGCGCAGGGCCATGGGAACCTCGCTGGGGTGGGATGCGGAAATACGACGAGGAACCGACCTCGAGCTCCAAGCCGGTCAGTCTCGGCGTCGAGTCGCTCGTTCTCGCAACGACGCAGGGCGCAGGGGTGTGAGGAGCACGCCCTCCGACGCGGCCGCCGTGGAGGAAGCGAGGGCAGCCCAGGACGCCGCCATCGCGTCGAGGTCGAACGTGGACTGGACCACGGCCGGGTCGACACCGCTGGCGAGGAGCGACCGCGTATCGTTCGAGGTCGCCGACCAACTGCTCGGCCGCGCCCGCAACCGCGCCCAGCTCGCCGAGGACGGCAGCCGTCTCGTGGACGAGGTCGTGGACGGCTTCGGTGAGCGTCGCCAGCGATGCCGCGAGGATCGACTGGAACACGCTGAACTGGGCCAAGGCGTCGTCGCGGCCTGCGGGCTCGGCGGCCAGGGCGACCTGCAGCTCGGCCGAGCGGCGCATCGACTCGTCGCTGATCGTCGCCTGCAGGGCTCGAACGGCCTCGACGTGGTCGGATTGCCTCGCCGCCGCCTTCGTCAGGACGTCGACGGACGCGGCGCACAGGTCGCGAGCGGCGGCCGCCGCGGCGATCGCCGCGTCGAAGTCGCCGCCGGAGCCCGCCGCCACCACGGTCGGCGCGAGCGATTGCAGACCGTCGCCGATCCACGCCTGGACCGCCGTCATCGCCGGCCACGCGCCCTCGAAGTCGTCTTCGATTGCATCACGGATCGCGTAGATCGCTTGGCGGGTGTCGGGATAGTCGATGGGAATCTCGAACTGAAGGCTCGACGTGTCGATCAGGAACGAGCCGACCCGGGTCGTCACCGTGATCATCCAGTGGCCCATCCCGACCCCTTGGGCGCGCGCCGAGATCGAGGCGAGCGAACCCGGATAGGCGACGAACCGGTCGAGTCCCGCCATCATGCGCTCCCGAACACGCGGACGAGCGCCTTGTCGATGCGGGCGGTAGGGCTGGGGACGCTCATGAAGCCCCTCGACCGAGTCGTGCTCGTGCCCTGGGGCAGGGCGGCCGTGGCCGCTGACCAGGTCGGCGCCGAGCGCCCGGCGTTCGGCACCGAGCTGCGTCCCGGCGTCGGACGCGAGCGTCTGCCACTGCCTGGTCGCGATCTCGAGGCGGAGCCCCTCGAGTAGCGAGCCAACCGTTTGAGCCTGAGCCTGGCGAACCTGGCCGATCACGCCTTGGTAGGAGTTGACGAACGTGACCACGGTGCCGAGGAGCAGGCCGATCGCGTTGTTGGCGGCACGCGTCTGACCCGCCAGCGCGTTGAACGTCGACTGGAGCTGACCGCTCGCCGTGGTGAACTGCGCCCGGAACCCGTTGAGCTGGTTCTGGGCGTCGCCGGCCCCACACGGCATCGAGCCCAGCGAGTTCTGGATGGTGTCGATCGTGGACTGCGCCGACGTGGTGAGGCCGGTGACGACCTGCTGGATCTGGCCGGCGTAGTTCTCGACCTGAACCGAATACGCCGCCAGGCCCCTCATGCCATGCGTCAGGTCGGTCGAGCTCTGCTGCAGGAAGCCGAGCAACGTCGCCAGCGCGCCGGTCGCCGCGTCGATCTGGGGTTGCGTGAGCGACCCCGCCCGGCTCGCCGCGATCGCCGCCGCGACCGGGGCCGAGGCGTCGGCGAACGAGGCGGCGGTAGCCGGCAACGTCGTCGCGACCCACGTGGATACGAAGTTGAAGCTGGACAGGAACTGGTCGGCCTGGTTCTCGGCGGCGAACATCGCCGACTGCAGCGTGGCTCGCTGCGCCGAGAAGTCGCACACCGCATCGCTGCTGTAGCTGTTCTTGTCGCTCGACCCGTAGTTGCACCGCACCGAGAGGTGCCACGGGCCGAGCGCGACTCCCTGCGCGGCGATCGCCGCGCTGTGGATCTGCCGCGGATATCCGAGGGCGGTGGCGATCGCCGCAGCGCTCGCCGTGACGTCGAGAGCGGTCATCCGGCGGCCTCGGCCTGCGGCAGCGGTTGCGTCTCCACCAGGGCCTGACCGACGAACTCGTGTGCATCACGACCCAGCGCGACGGTGGCATCGGTGGCGAGTGCCTTCGTCAGCCAGGCGTGATCGGTGAGCTGCTCGTCGCTGGCGCTGGCGGCCACGCTTCGGCAGCGCGTCGCCAGTTCGTCGAGGGTGTCGGCGATCTTGCCGATCCCGGCGGCCAGGTCGCCGATGGCGGGGGCAACCTTCACCCCGGCGACGTCGAGTCCGCGGACGTCGGCCACGAACTTCGCCTTCGGCGCCGTAGACTCGCGAAGCGCGGTCATCTGCTCGACGACCTGCGTGTAGTCGGCCTTCGCCTTGCGTTCCTTGCCCTTGCCGAACGGCCACAACATCGAGGACGACGAGCCTTGGGCGTCGCCCGGGTCGAGCGCCGGCGGATCGCCCGGTCCGAGCGGCTCGTGCTTCCACACCAGATAGTCCTTGGCGGCCTGCTCACGGAGCGTCTTGAGCCGCGCATTTGCGCCAGAGAGAGCCTGGTTCGCCGCGGCTCGACCATCTTCGTGCCGGCGAACGTCTGGATCTGGGGCAGGAGGCGGTCTTTGAGGTTGCCGAGCTGCGTCGCGATGTCGCGCCCGGCGGCGGCCGTGCGCTCGAGCGCGCCGGTCAAGCCCGCCGACGGATCGGTCAGCAGCGTCCGAACGTCGTCGGGCGTTGCGTGCCCGTCCCCGATCGCCGTCGCCAGCGTGGACATCGTCTGGTCGACGAGGGTGGCGGTGTTCTGCACCTGGAGCGCCCACCAGACCAACGCGGCGTAGAGCATCTTGGGCGCCGTCGGCGACGTGAGATAGGTCCCGTCGCCGGCGATCGCCTGCTTGGTGTCGGAGGCCGAACCGAGGAGGTCGGCCGCCTCGGCTGCACTGATGAGGGCCGACTCCGTGCGGTTGGCGTCGGCCGTGTCGGCGAAGGCCCCGTAAGTCGCGGCGAAGTCGGCCGGCGAGCGGGGCAGGCGGCGGACCTTGGTCATCCACGGTTGGAGGACGAGCCACTCATCGGTGACGAAGTCGAACGCACTCATTGAGCCTCCCGGAATGTGACCGTCAGTTTCATCTGCAACGTCTTCGCCGTGGAGGGATCCGCGCCGCCCTTTGGGAACGCCATCGTCCATTGGGTGAACGGGGTCGGGGTCATCGTCGCCGCCTCGGGTACGTTCCACCCGTTGTACACGACGCCGTCGGCGACGCGGTAGCCGTAGTAGCCGATCATCGACTTGGCGACGAAGGCGTGGGCGTCGGTCGGGCCGTAGCCGTTGGTGTAGGACCCCGAGGTCGCGACCTGGACGAGCACGTTCCCCGTGGCGTTCGGGGTCACCCCGTCGAGGATGAACTCGGCCGCAGTGATCCAGATGGCCACCTTGCCCCGATTGGGCAACACGCCGACCAACTGTTGTGTGTCGGCAGGAATGATCCAACTGAGCACGGCCGGCTCGGTCGCCGTCGCCGGTCGGAGCCAGGCCGCCTCGACCGGCGCGCCATCGTCGCCGGCAGCGACGACGGGG
Source organism: Ilumatobacteraceae bacterium (assembly GCA_963719295.1). Classification (GTDB taxonomy): domain Bacteria; phylum Actinomycetota; class Acidimicrobiia; order Acidimicrobiales; family Ilumatobacteraceae; genus Desertimonas. Next base: position 208,971 of record CAVRBV010000022.1, on the reverse strand, counting down.
AACGTGAACGTCACCGGCACGCCCCGGGCGGGCAGTGCGCATGCGTCCGCCCTTCGGGTCATCGCCGAGCAGCCTGGACACCCAAACGCTCGTCGCCCCGAAGGCGGCGCGCAGGTCCGCCGTCGACATGTCGAGGTCCACCTGGGCCGGCGGCTCGGAGAAGTAGAGGTAGTAGTACGAGTTGCGGTAGGCGTTCCACGCGATGAACAGCGAGCGCCGGACGGCATCGACCCGACCCTGCAGGGCACCGCGGGCTGCGGCGAGCTTCTCCTCGTCGGTCGTGGCCGCTGCCATGAGCGCACTGAACCGTTGCTCCGACGCCTGCACGGCCGCGATCTGTGAGCGCACGACGTTGCGCTCGGCTCGCAGCGAGCTCACCGCGGCGAGCTTCGAGCCCATGGCCTTGGCGATGTTGCCGAGCACGGTGAGGGCGACATCGAGCTTGCCGCCGGCGGTGACGCCCTTCAGCGAGATGTGCACCGAGGCGAGGTAGTTGTCCCAACGGAGCTGCGTGTCCACAGCTGTGAGCTGCGGGGGCGGGGAACCGACGAGTTCGGCGGCGCCGGCGGTGCTCAGGTACGTCACCAATACCTGGTTCTGGGCGGTGACCAAGTCCGTGGCGCTCTTGATGAGCCCGGCCTGGCCCTCGATGCCCTTCGTGGCGATGTCGATGGCGCTGAGCACGTTGCGCACGGCGCCGACGGCGCTGGCCACGAACTTGCCGTAACCGGCCCACGAGGTGTCGGGCTTGCCGTCCTTCTTCGCCTTCTCCTTGCCGTCGTCGCCCTCTCTGGAATCGTTTCCGGATTCCGATTCGTCGTCCGACTCGCTGCGGTCTGCGTCGTCGTTGACGAGATCAAAGACGCGTTCTTCCCGCGGTGGGCCGATCACGACGTTGGACTCCTCGCTGGACGAGTCGTGGTCGGAGTCGACCGAGATGATGTCGTCGTTGCCGCGGAGCTCCAGCGGCCGCGGCGGAGGCGGAAACACGCCTGCTCCATCGTCGTCGTCGGAGTCGGCAAGGAGATTCCACCGGTCGGCGAACCCGTGTCCTGGATCGGGCACCCGAATGAGCGACGGCGATCCTCGTCCTCGCTGCTCGACGACGAGGAGTCGTCGTCGCTGTCCGACGCCACGGCGTCGTCATCGTCACCGCCATCCTTCTTCGGCGTGTCGGGCTTCTTCTTGGCCGAGTTGTAGATGTTGGCCGCGTCCAGGCTCAGGCCGATCGCGTCGACGGCCATCTTGATGCAGGCGTTGAACCAGTCGCTGATCTGCTTGTCGGTGAGGGCGACTTTGAGATCGGCCCACGCCGTATCGATCGTGCTCGTCTGCTGCGCGAACTGATAGTTCAACGTGTTGATACCGACATTGAGATCGTTGATGTTGCGGTTCAACGTGGCGAGCTGCGTCTGCAACGGCACCAACTCCGTCGTCGCCGTCGCCGTCAACGTCTTGGCCACCGCTGCCAGCGTCTGATCCAGGTTCGTCGCCGTCGTCAACGTGTTCAACTGCTGGTCGTACGCATCGAGCGTGTCGAGCAACTTGGAGATCTGTGTGTCGTAGAAGTTCGTCGACAACGCCGGCACGTACGTCGCACCCGGAGCCACGTTCGCCGCCAACAACAACGGAGTCGCAACGTGGTGAAGATCGCTCCACTCCGTCGGACTGGTCGCCGTCGTCGCCGCCGCCGGCCCCGTCGCAACTGCAACCCACGCCAGCATGTCCCGAGCCGTTGCCTGGTCGGCCTGATTCGGCGAGTTCAACAACCACGTCGCCGCTGCGAACGTCGCCCGCAACGCATTCAACGCATACGGACGACCCGTCAGATCACTAATGCTCGCATCATCGATGGCCGTGCTCGTCTCCAGCGTCGGCCCGGTGATCGTGGTCGCGGTGAGCGGTTCGATGCCAGTGACGATCGTCGCGGTCGGCGTCTTCGTCGTGTCGTTGGGACTCGTGAGGGCAAGCTTGCCGTTGGCGACGAGGAACTCGGCCGCGGTCGCCGGAGCGGTGAGCGGGGCGCCCTTGAGCGCGGTCGTGTCGAGGACGCGAGCCACCACGACCAGACTCTTGACAGCGAGGTCGGCGGTGTCGACGACGAGCGTGTCGGCGTACACCGTCAACGAGTTGCCACCCGTCGACGGAAAGCGGGCCGTCAGCTCGGACAATTTGAGACGCAGGCCGACGGCGACCACGTCGGCCACCTTGCCGCCGGGGTCGACCGGCGCCTCGAGAACGTCGAAGCTCTTCGTACGATCCGCCAAGCGATCCCAGTTCACACCCGCGGTCACGATGCGCTCACAGGCTGGTAGTTCACCGTCAGATGCATGTGCAACTCCGTTGCTGCCGACGGATCGCCACCGTCGGGGTCGAAGGTCATCGTCCACTGGGTGAACGGTGTTGGCGTCATCGTCAGGTCGGTCGGGATCGTCCACGGGCTGGTCGGGCGCTCCGGCGATCCGACGGCGTAGGCGAAGTTGCCGACGATGCTGCGTGACACGAACGTCGCCCGATGCGCCTTGCGGTCCGGGTTCTCGTAGATCCCCGAGGTCGAGACCTTGGTGATCACGTTGCCAACGTCGTTCGCCTTCACGCCGTCGAGCGTGAACGTGGCCTTGGTGATCCAGATGGCGACGTCGGCGGGCAGCACTCCGTCGAGCTGCGTCGTCGTCGGTGGGATCGTCCACGTGATCGTGGCCGGCGCCTCGTCCGCCGCCGGAGTGAGCACCGCGCCAGCTGTTGTCGCGGCATCGGTCCCGGCAACTGCAATCGGGAACCGGAAGTCGACCTGGACGTTGGAACCGGGCAGCTGGATCTGCTCGCCGTCGCCGAGGAGTCGTCCCACCCAGGTCGAGACCGACGAGAACGCGTTGCGGAGCTGGGCCGTCGACATGTCGAGATCGATCTTCACCGGCGGTGCCTTCAGTGTGATGAACCGGTAGGCGCCCACGTAGTTGGTCCAGGCCACGAACAGCGTGCGGGAGATGCCGTCGCGCTTGGTGGTGATGAGGCCCGACAACGCGGCGGCCTTCTCCTCGTCGGTCGTCGCCTTCGCCGCGAGTTCGTTCCAGCGGGCGGTCACCGATTTGGCCGCCTCGTACTGGGATTGCACGACCCGGCGTTGCGACAACTGCTGACAAGCCATCGCGACCTTGGACGACATCGCCTTGCCGATGTTGGCGAGCACGGTGAAGCAGACGAGGAACTTGCCCGCCGCCGAAACCGTCTGGGCGGAGAGCGAGCGATCGACCTCGGCCAGCCAGTTGTCCCAGGCGAGCGCGGGGTCGATGGCGAAGACCGCCGGCTTGTCGGAGACCGTGGCCGCGGCTTCGACCGACTGCGCCGCGAACGTAGGCGTGCAGTAACTGGTCCTGCATCTTGACGATCTCGCCCGCCGACTTCACCAACGGCTCGCCGGTCGTGGTCACGTCCTTGGCGACCGCGCTGATCGCGGCGTACGCCTTCTGCGTCACACCGACCGACTCGGTGATCACGCCCTTCCATGCGCTGAGGTCCGCCCCGCCGGTGGCGACGAGCTTCGCCGTGTCGAAGCCGATCTTGAGCGCCGACAGCGCCATGTCGATGCAGGCGTTGAACCAGTCGCTGATCTGCTTGTCGGTGAGGGCGACTTTGAGATCGGCCCACGCCGTATCGATCGTGCTCGTCTGCTGCGCGAACTGATAGTTCAACGTGTTGATACCGACATTGAGATCGTTGATGTTGCGGTTCAACGTGGCGAGCTGCGTCTGCAACGGCACCAACTCCGTCGTCGCCGTCGCCGTCAACGTCTTGGCCACCGCTGCCAGCGTCTGATCCAGGTTCGTCGCCGTCGTCAACGTGTTCAACTGCTGGTCGTACGCATCGAGCGTGTCGAGCAACTTGGAGATCTGTGTGTCGTAGAAGTTCGTCGACAACGCCGGCACGTACGTCGCACCCGGAGCCACGTTCGCCGCCAACAACAACGGAGTCGCAACGTGGTGAAGATCGCTCCACTCCGTCGGACTGGTCGCCGTCGTCGCCGCCGCCGGCCCCGTCGCAACTGCAACCCACGCCAGCATGTCCCGAGCCGTTGCCTGGTCGGCCCTATCTCGGCGAGTTCAACAACCACGTCGCCGCTGCGAACGTCGCCCGCAACGCATTCAACGCATACGGACGACCCGTCAGATCACCAATGCTCGCATCATCGATGGCCGTGCTCGTCTCCAGCGTCGGCCCGGTGATCGTGGTCGCGGTGAGCGGTTCGATGCCAGTGACCATCGTCGTGGTCGGCGTCTTCGTCGTGTCGTTGGGACTCGTGATGGGCAAGCTTGCCGTTGGCGACGAGGAACTCGGCCGTGGATCCGCTGGAGCGGTGAGTGGGGCGCCCTTGAGCGCGGTCGTGTCGAGGTACCCGGCCACCACGACGAGACTCTTGACAGCGAGGCTCGCGGTGCCGACGACGAGCTAGCTGTCGGTGTACATCTGTCAAGCGAACGGCCACCCGTCGACGGAAAGCGGGCCGTCAGCTCGGACAATTTGAGACGCAGGCCGACGGCGACCACGTCGGCCACCTTGCCGCCGGGGTCGACCGGCGCCTCGAGAACGTCGAAGCTCTTCGTACGATCCGCCAGCTTTCCCCAATCGACGGTCACAACGAAGGCAGCGACGAACCGAATTCGCTGCTGCTGTAGGACACCAACGAGTGCTGGGTGAAGTCCTTCGCCGACTCGGAGATCGTCTGCCACTTGGTCTGGGCGTCGAGCACCTTCGTCGCCTGGGTCACCCACGGCAGGTTCGAGAGCTGCGCGTCGGTGTAGTTGCTGGCGATGTAGCCGAGGTTGCCGCCGATGTTGATCCACACGCCCTCGATCTCCGACAGCTTCGTCTTGAAGTCCGAAACCGACGAGACGAGCCCGGGGATGCTCGTGTTCAGCCCGCGGAGGTCGGTGGTGAGCTGCGTCTTCTTCAAGACGTCGGCTTCCTTGCCGTGCACCTGACCCATCAGGCTGTTGTACAAGGTCATCTGTTTGGCGGCGGCGATGCCGAGGCCAACCCCGAGTGCCGCGCCGACCTACCACAACATGCCGAACGAAAGGATCGTGATCCCGATCGAGGTCGTGACGGCGGCGATCGTGTAGTTGCGCCACTCGGTGTACGCCTCGTCGGCACTCTTGCGCAGGTCTTCGATGTCCTTGGTGAGCTTGCCCAGCAGGTCGTCGGCTGCCTTCATGATCTGGGAGTCCTGGGCGCTGTAGTCCATGATCCCTTTGGCGGCCGTGCCGAGGTCGCCGTCGAACAGCGCGAGCTTCGACGATAGCGTGGCCGCCTTCTGGTGCATGTCGTCGGCGGTGGATGCGAGGCCACCCGGCCCGGTGAGCAGCGCCCGCAGATTCTCGGCCCGCTCGGTTGCCGTGCCGGCGCTCGGTGAGAGCACGTCCCTGAGGATGCTGAACGTCGAGGTGAACGTCGATGCCGCGTTCTCGATCTGTCCGGCCAGCCAGACGATGTGGCCGTACATCGGGTCGGGCGGCGTCACCGACGTGAGGTAGGTGCCGTCGACCGCCAGCTGCTGCTTGATGGTGGTCGGGTTGCCGAAGCGCGTCGACAGGTTCTGGATCGCCGCCATCGACGAGACGCAGCCGGTGATCATGCTCTGGTCCATGGCCGGGAACGAGCCGTACTTCGTGGCGAAGTCGCCCTTGCTGATCGGCAACGCCATCGAGGCCGACACCGCGGTCTGCATGTCGAGCCACGCGTCCCAACAGCAAGAAGCGGTCCGACGGCGTCGGCGATGGCTTCTCGGCGGGAGGGGCGCCGTTGCGGATCGTGAGCGGGTTGATGGGGGTCAGCAGGGTTGTCGGCTTGTCGTCCATGGAGGTGCCCTTTCTGGCGGAGAAATGCAGATATTCGATTGGACGGAGCGTTGTTGCGCGATCTGACGCGGCTCCGGACGAGCTGTTGTAGCAGCCGTGATCAATGACCCGCTGTCGTCCGCACTTTGATCCAGCTGACCTCGGCACGAGTTCGTGGGGGCGACAACGCCTGGTTCAACAGCTGGACTTGCCCAGAATCGTCAGGGAGCGCCCAATTCTCCCGTTCTCGTTCGCCGCTCCACTCGGCAGCGGCGAATGCCAGTGTGGCTGATCCGGCGCTGTCGACGCCAAACTTCCTCGGGACATCCTGCATGCACGATCAGCTATGAACCGCAGGTTAACAATGGGCTCTCCGGCGGGTCATCGGGTCATCGGGTCATCGGGCTCGAGGGCTCCGGCACGGGCTGCGACGGGCCTCCGCCAAGCTGCTGGAACCCCGCTCCCGTCGCGCTTCATGACCTGTCTTCCGGTGTTCCAGGCGCCCGAAGAACAAGCTGCCGGGGTGGTGGCCCGGTCCGGTGCGCACACTCCGTCACGGGCAGCTGTCCGCGGCGGTTGCACGCGGTCGGGAAGGGGTTCGCCGAGTCCCCTGCGGACCGGAAAGCCGAGTTGGAGCGAAGGCACAGGAAGACTCGATGAACGACGAACAGCAACGAGCGATCCCGCCGACCCGTTTACTGGGCGTGACGAGATCGCCATCTTGCCGGACGAAATCCTCCACGGCTTGGGTGCCCAACTCGACGCTTACGTCGAGAGCGCACCATGGACGAAGAAGAGGCAGCCTCGTGCAAGCGCATCGAGATTGCTCGTCAACTGGCATCGCCGACGGCGGGCATCGACGCTGGAACGTGCACATGCGAGACGAGAACACGACGTCGACGCCGCGTAGCCCGACCGACGGGATGAGCGCCAGAGCGGAGGAGGCGCTCCTCGTTGTCGGGCGTGACGCTGACATGGGCGGCGATGCGACGCCGCCCGGAGCAACAACTTTGGGGCGCTCGAAGCTCACCGGCCGGAGATCGCCGCTGCAGTGGACGCGATTCTTCGGCTGAGGGCTGCGCGAAGCCGGAGAATCGAGTACATGGGTGGGAGCTTCACCCTCGACACGGTGCCGCCGACGTTCACCGGCGAGCTGATCACCCAGGACCTGACCAACGCCACCCTGTTCGTTCGGTCCGCACATGCGGCGCATCACGCCCCACCTCGGGCACCTCGAACCGGGTCAACTCGACCGGCTGGCGCTCGACCGCACGTCGGTCGAGGCAGCGATGCTGGCTACGCCGTCAGCACGGTGACGATCAGGATGCATTACTGCCTGCGGGAGCACGCTATCGACGGTGACGGCATGCTGTTCCGGGCGGTCGCTCCAAGGGCGAGGGATGCGTCGCGACGCCTTCTACGTGCAGGTATGGCTACTGGCGCTCGTCGCTGCCGGACTGGCGGTCGACCGCTATGAGTTTCCAGTCTCGCCTGCGTGCACTGGTGCGCTTCCTCGATGCTCGCTGCGGGTGCTCCGATCACGGCCGTCGCCGGTCACCTCGGGGACACCGTCGGGACGATCTCGAAGGTCAACTCCACTGGCTCCGCGCAACGATCTTGCAGGTCCCGGCGGCGGTGCTCGACGGACGGCTCTCCGAGCGTCCTCCGACAGTTGCCGAAACGGCCGCATGGCCAATCGCAGATCGAGGAGTCATCAGCGCATCGCCCCTGCTCAGGGCTCTTGGTGACGGTGAGTCGGCCTGTAAGCGGGATTCTGAAGAGTGGGCCCACAGCGGTTCCCTCTATTGCTCAATATGCCCCGCACGCTGCGGTTATCATCCACAGGGTTCCCTGTGAATACTCGAGCGGTTCCCGACCGATAGTGACTCGCAAATGACTCGCTACTGACACAGCGCTACCCGCTCGCTCGGGGTGTAGCCGGCGACGATGCCGAACCTGTACGTAGCGCCGGTCTCGGCGGCGAGCGCCTCGTCGAGACACGACTCGGATCCGAGCCGTCGCAGTCCCTCGACGGCCATCGCTTCGCTGATCGGTCCGTTGGCGTAGAACACGTCCGACCTACCCTTGCAGGCGGCGTAGCGACGCCAGCGTGGCAGCCGAACGAACTGGGCGAGCGGGCCGGCCGGCGTGGCGTAAGGCTCGTGGTGCTCGGTGAAGGCGTCGTCGCGGCGTGCGGGCCGGTCGAACAGCTCGGCAGCGTCGTTGGCGGTCCAGGACCTCACGGCTGGCACGCCTCGAGCCGGTGCTGGGTCGACAGGGCGACGTGGGCCCGGTCTCGCTGCTGCAGGTGTTGAAGGGCGCCGACGCTCACTCCGGAGCGTTCGGCGATGCTGGCGATCGACAGGCCGGCGGCACGCAGCCTGGCGAGCTGGCGGCGAGCCCTCTTCGGCGGCACCCGCATCTCGGGTGCCTGGCCTCGTCGCACGGCGGCGACCGCACGCCGTCGCTGCGAGTAGGCGAGCAGGTCGGCGTGGCACTCCTCGCACCGGCAGCCGGCTAGCCATCCGCTGCGGCCGTGACGCTCGATCGAAGTCGGCACCGCGTGTGTCAAGGGTAGTCCGAGCTCCGGCCAACATGTTCGCAATGCAACAACCTGGAGAACCCCGCCAGAGGGGCCGTACGGCGATCCACGACGTCGTATCAGCCCCAGGTGCCCTGCAGCTCCCGAGCGATCACCTCCCACCGGATCCTCGGGCGGAACCGGGACCACGACGACGCCCTGGAGCTCCTCGACCGACTTCGTCAACGTGTCACGTTCCAGGCGGGTACCCAGCCTCAGTAGCCGGACCGCCGCACCCGTGGGCATGTCCTCGGGGGCCGTAGCCGCCAAGGCCTCCAGTGCCTTGTGGATCACCACCCGGGCCGCCCGGGCATGCTGGCCGTGCATCGTGCGGATCGCCTCGAGCCGGGCTAGGTCCTCGATCCGGTAGCACTCGGAGTCCCACGCCGCCGCCCGGTCCACCCAGTCGTGTTGTACCGACCAGCGGCTGACGTGGCCGGCCACCTGCTTGCCGGGGGCGGCCAGTCGGGCGGATCCGGCCGGCGTCCCGGTAAGCGTGGAACGCCTCGTATGCCTTCACGGACTCTCCCCGCTGACGGTCCCAGGCCTCGGCCATAACGGCCAGCGTACGCCTCCGGTTCGTCCCGATGTGGCCGTCGTATCGCCTCGTTGAGCACCGCTAGCAGGCGTCAAAGCCGATATCAGGGTTTCGTGCCGAACCTCGGGAGAGAGAGACGCCGGACAGCTGTCCCCGAAAGGTGCGCCCAGGAAAAAGCCGTGGAGACTTTCGGTGAACGAGACGACGCAGGCGATGTCGACTACCTCGACCGTCTCAGCGCTGCGCGGATAGTCGTTACGAACCAAGCCGGCTTGCTCCGGTGGCCGGGATGCGGACTACCAGCATCGGGGCGGCGACGAAAAGAGCCCGCGACCGAACGATGCTCCTGTGGTGTCAAGGGGCGGGCGGGATTGGACAAGACAGAGATGGGTCACTCGGTTGAGGGCAGGCTCCTGGTAGGTCACCGCCCGCATGTGTTGCTGATGAACGGGTCGACATTTCGTTCGTCGAACAGCCTCGAGGTCAGGCGTTGGCCGGTTCCGGGGTCAGACCCTCTCGTGTGGTGTCGACTGGCGGTTGCGTCAGGTCATACGTCGACCGGGCATCGGGCGTCGGGGCGGGTCGAATCGGCCGCACCGTTGATACGTCGCGGGTCGGTTTCATGGCTCAGAGGCGATTGTGGAGCCCGGTTTCGTGGCCAGTCATCGCCTGCCGGCCGGATCGGCGCGGACTGTGGTCGCGCCATGCTCGCCGTCTGGGCGATGGGGCGGAGGTGCTTGAAGGCCTCGCGGGCGACGTAGCGCTTGAGGATGCGCACGATCTCACCGGTCGATTTGCCTTCGGCGCGGCGCCGAGCGACGTAGTCCTTGGTCGGCTGATGCGACGCGCATGCGGGTGATCACGACGCAGTAGAGGGCGTTGTTGGCTTGGCGGTTGCCGCCACGGTTGAGACGGTGCCGGCGGGTCTTGCCCGATGACGCCTCGAGCGGGGCGACGCCGCACATGTGAGCGAACGCCGCTTCGCTGGTCAGCCGTTCCGGGTTGTCGCCGGCAGCGATCAGCAGCTTGGCGGCGACGTCGTAGCCGACCCCGTAGACCGCCAGCAGTCCGGGAGCGGTGCGCTCCACGAGCGGTCGCATCGTCGCGTTGAGCTCCTTGAGTTCGTCGTTGAGATAGACGACCCGGCGGGCCAAGGCGCGGATCGCCAGCAACGTCGAGTAGCGCACCGTGTCGGACGGTCGAGGCCGGATCGCCGACGCCGCAGCGATCAGCCGAGCGACGCGAGAGCCCTTCGAAACGGCGACGGATCGGCTCGTCAGCGGTGAAGCACAGTGTCGCAGCTGGTTCAACGTGACGATCCGTTCCGCCGACAGCCGAGCGGCGAGCCACCGTCAACACACGGATCGCTTCGACGTCACCGACCGCGGCTCTTAGGCACACCCAACGCTCGCCCCGACAGCGCCGCCCGTGCGGCGGTCACCGCGTCGACCGGGTCGGACTTGCCCTCGCGGTGGCGGACCTGCCGGTTCGGGCGATCGACCTCGACCACCTCGATCCCGGCACGATCGAGCTGGCGGGTCAGCCCCGCCCCATACGACCCGGTGCCCTCCACACCGACGAGGTCGACGGTGCCATGCGACGCAGCCAGCCGATCAGACGCTGATAGCCGGCCTCGGTCGTCTCGAACGCCTCGATACCGAGCACGCCGCCGAGGTGATCCACCACGGCGGCGACGTGCACATCAACATGGGTGTCCACCCCGCCAGTCACGTGACGTGTGGTCTCTACGATGGTCATGGCCATCCCTTCCTTTCAACGGGTTCAAGGGGTGGCACGCACTTGCCGGGAGGGTGACCGGGAACCGGGCCTGTTGGCGCAAGCCCGGAACCTTTCCCCACCCGACCGGTGAGTGCCGTCTCCGAGCCGGCCGACGAATCGTTCGAAGGACAACCCGACGGCGTCAGCCGGTTCAAGAGTCAGACCGACCCGGAGACTGAACCGACCGTAGACACCTCACCGCGGTAGACGGCGGATACCTACGACCAGCGCACCCTCCAATCATCACTCTGCCGGTTCAGTTACGAACCCAGACTCCGCCGGCTTGCTCGACCACCGACATTCGGTCGCGGGTCGAGCGGCCGACGCCGATATCGTCCGCGACCGCTCAGAACGTGGCGCCGATGTGACGACCTCCTGCCAGGTGCGGGCGGGCACCCACTCTACGGTTCCCCCGGCGACGAGGCGATGTGCGAGCGACGCTTCGCGATGCGAGCGCGGGCCGGCCGCTGGGGTCGGCCTACTACCGTTCGCAGGGATGGACCATGTGCCGATCTTCGCTCCATCGGCGTTTGAGGAACCGATCGTTCTGTACGACGGACCCCGCGATTGCATGTCGGCGACGGCCACGTGGACGGCGTAGGTCAGCTTCGGTTCGAGTGGCGTCGAACGCCTGGCGTGCGGTGGGACTTCGTGGGCGACGAGGTCCCGAGTCGCCTGTTCGATGAGGACGATCGCGTGGTGAAGCGCTTCGAACCGCTGGCAATCCAGAGCGATTTGCTGCCGCTTGCAGGTGTCGCCCGGTGGACACCCGAGAGGGGGCAGGACTTTCACTATCAGGACGACGGAGATCAACCATCGGACTCGGCTATCGGCCGGTCCGACGGATTTCCCGTGCTCCAGGTGATGGTGTTGAACTATGTGGGTCAAATCTGGGAGCACCGACCAACCCTCGACGTCGAGGCTGGCGGATGGCGCATCATCGTCGAGCGGACCTCCGGCACGACAGCCACGCTCAAAGCTCTCCGCGATCGCGGCGGGTTCGGATGCACGCACATCGCGAGCATCACGCGTGGAATGGCGAGCCGTTCGGGTTCTCCGCCGCCGAGGAAGTCCTCGACGCACTCTGGTATCTGACGAGCTTCGCCGCCGGAGGCCTCGTCGGGTTGGCCCTGCCCGTCGGGTTGGACGCAGGCGGGAATATCGTCGGCTACCAGCAGCGGGATTGGCACGTGGACCCATATCGAGGGCGATTGTCGTGGCTGGACGAGTTCCACGTCCAGGACGTGGCTGACCTCTTCGATGGGTGGTTTAGGCATGCCGAGGATCCGTTCTGGAGAACGACGTTGCGGCGGGCGATCCGTCAGTGCGTCAGCACGAACGGCGCGGACCCGCTTGATGTCTCCATAGTCACGGCGCTCAGTTGCCTCAAGTTGCTGGCGTGGGCCGCCCTTCAAGTCGATCTCGGCTGGCTCGACCCCCGCGATGGGCAGCTCAACCTCACCGGCCGGCTCCGGCTGCTCCTCCGGTGGTCAGAGATCGATCCAGCTATCCCGGAGCAACTCGAGGCCCTGTCCGCGCTAGCGGCCTCTGACCGCAACATTCCAGATGGCCCGGCGGCGATCGCGTGGGTACGAAACCGGTCGGTTCATCCGCCGAAACTCCGCAAGAGTGGGAAGCCGGATTGGCCAAGCTGGAAACAACTCCACGAGGCGTGGCGCCTCGCACTGGAGTACGCAGACCTTGTCATCCTCCGCCTGCTCGGCCACAGCGGCGACTACGGAAGCCGCCTTTACGTGAAGGGCCGGTGGATGGGCACTGTCACGCGCGTTCCGTGGGCGATGGAGGAGGCCATGACGGAGGTCCCGCCCGAGTCCGCCGACCAATGATCTCGACCTTCTGCTCCGTCGGGCGCAATCCTCCGCTCGGGCTAGTCAGCCGTCTCCGCCGCCATGTGGCTGAGAAAGCGCTCGATGATCGCGTCCCACCGCGTGGATGCTCACACCCGCGTCGGTCGAGTACCCGATGTGCAAGGTGGGTGGTGAGCAACAGCACGGACAGCAGGTTGCGGATGCTCGACGAGGGCGGCCCAGCGTGTTCGCGAATGCGGACGAAGGCCAGCGCGCCCGTCACGTGCTCGTCGATGTACCAGCTCGAGAACGTTCATGTTGGCGTGCGCGCCAGTATTGGACAGGCCACGGACCATGATCACGTAGGCGGCGTCGAAGGCTTCCTCCTCGCCGGCCTCGCGCGTGAGTGTCCGCAGCTGGTCGATGATTGTGACGAGCGGAAGGCCCTTGGGTTCCCGCCCCTCGTGGGCCCCGAACCGCGTCTCCCACGCTGCGTGCTCCGCCTCCCAATCGGCGGCGTACAGCATCACGCCCGGGGGCTCAGGCGCTTCGTCCAGGATGGGTTTGGCGTATGCGTCAGCGTGTGCGGCGTTCCAGGTGATGATGTCACGGTTCGTCTTTCTGGTTCGCGAAGTTGGACTTCCGTACCTTGGCTCTTCGACGCTTCAAGTCCTCGTCGTGACGTCGCACGTGAGCGACCTGCTGCTTCACCTCGTATCGGTAGCTGTCCGCCAATGCCATTACGGCGTCAAGCCCGCCGTAATGGACATACAGGCCAATCGCCCAGCTCTCGACGGCTGCTCGTGCAACGATGCGGGCAGCCATCTCCTGGGCATACCGATGGGCACGGAGCACCGTGTCGCCATGGCCCGCAGCACCACCGTGGACGCCAACGCCCAACACAGCGTCGACCACTCTGGTAGGGACCTCGGTCTTCCAACCGACGACGACTCTGCCGGCCATGGCGCTGCTCATCGACTCGCCCTGCGACCCGTCCTATCCGGACGAGTGCATCCCGCCGCCACCGCCCGGCCTCGACTGCGGGGGAATACCGTTCCAGCACTTCCGTGTGCTGCCGCCGGACCCGCACAACTTCGACGGCGACCACAACGGAATCGGCTGCGAGGAGTCGCGACCGGCATGGGCGACGCTCGGCTGACTCACCCGCGGCTATCGGACGCTGAGCACCTCGGCCAGCCGATGCCGCACCCTCGCGGCGATCGCCGGGTCGACGTCGGCGAGCGACCGCAACCCCGGCTGCGCCAGGTGGACGCCGACCTTCGTGATCGCGTCGCGCTCCGACTCGCCGATGTCGTCGCCGACGAACCAGGCGACGATCATCTCGACGAGCTCGTCGCCGGTGTAGCGCCGGCCACGGGTCAGTCCGGCCTTGAGCGCGATGTTGCCGACCGACGCCGGCGAGATGCCGTGCTTGCGGGCGATGTCGTCGATGTGCATGCCGGCGCGGTAGTCGGCGAGCACGCGCTGGCGCACCCGGTTGCCGAGCCTCGGCGCGGTCGGTCGGCGGCGCGGCACCTGATGATTGTCGAGGATGCGGTAGAGCCGGGTGAGCCCGATGTCGTAGTGCTGCTGGATGGCGGCGAGCGTGGCGCCGGCTTCGTAGTCGGCGACGACGCCGGCCTCGTCGATCGGCTCGAGGTGTCGGCGGCGACCCCGCACCTGGCAGACGGTAATTCGCCGTAGCGTCGGCGGGAGCTCGAAGCGGGGCACGCCGTGGCGCTGTATCACCGGCGCGGGTGGCGGCTGCGGCGGCTGGCCGTCGTCGGGCCGGTCGGCGGCTGCGGCGGGCCCCTTGGTACTACAGTTCCGCCCCCAAGCGGCAAGGTGTGACTAACTCGATCAGATCTCCCGTTCGAGCGGTCAGATCGGGTCGCGGACGGACTCGGTCCGAGTGGACAGCGCCACCAGGGTCTTCGCGGCCGAGAAGGTGGTAATCGCCTCCAGGACATCCGGCCGGGCGATCAGCTCGAGACCGACGATGCGATGCTCCCAGTCGTCCAAGTGGTCGTCATCTCCGAGAGTGTTCTCCCGCCAGGTCCGCAGCCTCAGCGCAACCTGCCCGGACCGCGTCGGCCAGCGCTAGTCCGAAGGACGGGGGGGTCGGCCGGAGTGCGCTGGCCGTAACCAGGACCTCGTGCGGCGACAGCAGACGCAGCACCCCGAAGGCGTCCCCGACCACCTGGAAGCCGGCTAGCGGACCGACGAAATAGGCCGGCGGCGTCTCTCGCCTACAAGTCCACAGTTCAGGGTGTCCGTATCCGACGGGAAGTGCGCCCCCGAGGTCGACCGGCTCGTCTGCGAACGTGAGCGACGACCAGGTCTCGACGGTGCCCGTAACGGGCGTGCCGAAGTCGTCGCCTAGAGTCAGCTCGATCTCGTGGTGACCGACTACGAGCCAGCCCTGGTACTCACCGTCGGGAACCACGCACGGCTCCCGCGCGAGTCGACACGTTCGCTACCTCTGCCCCGTGCTGTTCCAACGGATGCCGCGCGATATGCCGGCCGCGGACAGCGCTAGCCGCCAGACGCTCCCCCAGACGTACGTCGGTAAGAATCGCGGGCAACGCGCTGCTCAACCGTCGGGTCGATGTCGCCTGCGGCCGCGCTATGCGCCCGCGCCGAGGCTCCGACCCTCTGAAGGATCTCTTCCTGCTCCTCATCCATGGGCCACCAGAGTTCGGGACGGCGTCCGACTCGATTGCCGTTCATTCTTCGCCGGAGGCGTTGCGTGCCGTTCTTGAGGTCGTCCGACGCGATGGCCGATCTCAAGACTTTGGGTGGCCAGGATCGTGAACCCGTCCCACTCTGCATCAACAAGATCGAGTCGTCGCCGCGTCCGAAGTAACCAGCCAGCTGCCTGACCCTCTGATCTGGCATCGAGGAGCCCAACGGCATCGTCGCCGATTGGGGCAGCGGAACCTCGATGCCGATGCGTTCCAGGATACTGCGAGCTAGCACACGAGCCACGACACGAGCGCCGGACGCGACAGACGTCAGTGCATGTACGGACGCGACAGTGGTGTTGTAGGGCGCCGGCTCATACTCTTCGATTAGGGTTAGCAAGGCCGTCAGCACCGACGCCGGAGCATGAGCCGCTGCCATCGCTACGGCGTCCGCGCACGCAACTCCCGGTCGGCGAATTAGACGGGCCAGCCCAACCAGTGCCGCCCGCCGCTCCGGGATTATCGCGTGGTTGAGCCGTGCGAGAAGGGCACAGCAAAGAGCGGCCTCCGGGGCGATCGTTGTGGTTTCATAGTCGACCTCAATGATGTCGACGTCGCCAACGGTAGGCAGCCGGCTCTCAATTGCCATGCGAGCCTCTGACCATGCCGCCCACGCGTCGTCCCGCGAGGCCGGCTAGCGCCAGGAGTTCAACAAGGTGACGATTCACCCCCACGTCGCCGCCCGTGCGCACAGCATCAGCAACCTCGGACATCAGTGTCATCAGCGCAGCGTCGCGGTCCGATGCAAGCGCGGCGATGAAGCGCACTTGATCGTTCTCGCCACCAAAGCGATGCCACCCATCGGTCGTTCTTGTGTACGCAAAGGTGGCAGCGATGGCCGCGAGTCGTGGTGGTCCGTTGGCCAGCAAGGTGTCGGCAAGCCCACCGAGTAACCGATGCTGATCCCATATAGGGGTGTCCCTTGCGAGGCGCCCGAGAAGGATCTCGGCCTCAGTCGCGTGGTCTTCCTGAACGAGTGCCAACATGTAGCTCGCCACCGCTTCCACAACCGACGGCGTTGGGGCACTCACTCTGGAGTCCCGCCACCGACGAACTGCGCGGGCCACCCTCGAGCGGGCCAGTCCCGGGTCCGATGCCGAACTCTGGCCGGGGCGACTCGTCCTCATCGGTTTCGCCAGTGGCGGTCGAGTCACGCTCGGCCTCCACCATCACTGGTTCGGCCTTTCGCAGTAGCTCTGCGGATCGGGCGATCACCTCGGCAGACCCGTCGGGTGCGGTAACGCCATCACCAACCAACGCGCCGACGATCACGTCCCAACCGGGGGTGGGCTCCGTCTCAGCAGCGAGGATGGCCGGGCCAAATTGCTTCCGGGCCTCCGATCCGATCCCGATCCAACCGGCAACCGCGACGTCGGCGTCGATGGTCGGCATCAAAGACGCGAGGGCACTCGACATACCGTGATCGAGGGTCCCGAACGAGGGCACGTGCTCGAGGCCCCGTCGGCCAAGGAAGGCGAGCGCGCGCTCACGGGGTCGTGCTGTCCGGCCGCATCGATCCAGTGATGAATTGCCCGCCATGTCTCTCTACCGTCGGTGTGAACGAGCACGCCCTCGACAATCGGATGAAGTTGCTTCACCGCTAGCGGCAGCATGTCGGGGCGGGCCCTCGCGATGGCACCGAGGTTATCGAGGACCTCGAACACTGTGGCGTCCTTTCGGAACCCGTAGCCAGTCAGGTATCGAGCCGCCTCCGCCCAAGCCGCCTCCGCCCCATCCCGATCGTCGGCATCGATGAGAAGCCGAGCAAGGAGGATCTGGTCGGCGGCGTGCGTGTCGTAGTACTCGCCTGAGCGCCCGACCGGGTGCAACAAAGACTTGCCATGCTCAGCCGCGACGAGCGCCCGGCGC
Organism: Ilumatobacteraceae bacterium; assembly: GCA_963719295.1. GTDB lineage: Bacteria > Actinomycetota > Acidimicrobiia > Acidimicrobiales > Ilumatobacteraceae > Desertimonas. Next base: position 191,818 of record CAVRBV010000022.1, on the reverse strand, counting down.
TGAGTGGTTGCGGTCGACATGAGCATCCGAAGGAACTCATCGATTCGAAGCGGCCCGGAACGAGACCCGCGGAGCCACGTCGTCAGGTCCGAGCTGAGCCGAGCCAGCGAATCCGCGGCAGCACACCACATGTCGTCGTCGTTGAGACGAGTTAGCACGGTGCGAAAGGACGCTTGGATGTATCGATTAAGCGGAAAGAGGTCGACGATGCGCGGCTGACCCTCGAAGACGTGGATATCCCGACTTAGCGCGTCCAATTCGGTCAGCAACACTGATACGTCGACGTCGCCACGGTGAAGAAGAACCGTGAACCCGAGCCACCGGCGATACCAAGAGTCCGGGGGGATGAGCGCTTCTGCCGCTGTGAGTCCAGCGTAGTCGCCGGTCGCTGCGGAGATGTCCAGAGCGATGAGCCAGCGCTCCATTAGGCCATCCTGTAGGTGAGCATCGTTCGACTTGACTGACTCGGTAAGTGCGAGGAGATCAGGAGGGTCCTCCAGGGCTAGCTCAATCGTCGCCCCCAGACGCGATGCGAGCCGGAGGCCGGCTTCGGGTAGGCCAGCCACCAGCGCGTCCGCTGCCAAGGAAGCGGCAACAGCTGCGTCGTCTTCCCGCTCCGCACGAGCCAAAACGACCCACGCGTGGCTAGGCCCCGGAGCGATCCGGTCGAGTAGTGCCGTCAGGGCGTCGTCTCCGAAGAGGTGCCCCAACACCCTCCCGACATCCAGGCTATGCACCGGAGCAGTTTCGGTCTTGGTGAGCCACTGCTCGGCGCGGCTCGATCGCCCCGTCGAACCCGGCGACGCGTAGCTCACCCACGGCACGGGCGTGGTGAATGGCCGGTTCACCGCCGGCGTAGTGGGTGTTGTCGGTCTTGCGCAGGTGATCGTGTGCTGCGAGGTACTCGGTCCAAGGTGCCGCAACACCCAGCTCTTCGCACAGTTCGCAGAGCACCAGTCCGGGACGGGGAAGGAAGGTACAGCGGCCGTCGTGGAGCAGCCGATCAGCCAGGGCAGACGCTCCACGAAGTCCGGCGTAACCCCGGCCGTACTCCTCGGCGAGAGACTCGTCGTCGAGCCGCCAGGAATACAGGTAGTCGGCCGATCGTGCGACTTCGATCAACCGCGGAGATCCGGCCACGAGCCGAGGCTGGCAGCGGACGAGGCGGCCAACCTGAGGTTGTTCATCACGGCATCACCGGGCTGCCCCTCGACAACCGCGGGTGAGACGAAGTCGGTGCGTACTCGATCGATCACGTCGCTGTGGCGGTCTGCGACCTGCATGAGTCCGAACAGCGACCTGTACGCGCGCTTGTCGCTTTCGAACCCGCGATGCTCAAGCCAGTCGATCGCCGGCCCGACCACCGCTGCGACATCCGTGCCCGCATCCTGAGCATGCTGGCGGACGTACCGCTGAAAGCTCTCGTGGTAGACACGCAGTCCTCCCATCGTGGGCTCATCCGCGAGCACGGGCGCGAGCTGGGAGATCACTCCCGAAATCAGAGGGCGCAGAATCGGATAAATCTCGATCAGTTCATCTGCCGTGATCGCGAAGTCGAGAGTTGCCATGAGATGGACCACGTAGATGGCGCCCTGGTTATCCTTCAGTGCGTCGAGTAGCCAGTCGTAGTAGTCGTCCAGATCAGCGTCGAACGTCGGGGCTTCCCGCGGCGAGTTCGACCGCATCGGCAGTGCTGAGCGAGCCCCCCTCGTCCGCCGCCAGCGCTTCCGTGACAGCGCGACCAGATAAGTCGCATAGAGGGGGTTCCCGCGGGAGCGGTCCGCGATGGCGTCGACCACCGCTGTGACCTCAATGCTCAGGGGCTCGGCGGCTAACCGAACTCCAAGCTGCTCGGCGAGTGCCTCCAGCTCGGGGGGTTGCCAAGGCGACACGGTGTGGGTTGGCAGCTCCTGACCGAGCGCTGAGAGATGATCTCCAGGCTGCGAGCCGACAATCAGTGCGACCCCGTCCGGCAGCACGAGTCAGCGAGCTCCTGTGCGATGTCTGCTGCCGCGCCCGGAACTGACAGCGACGACACTCGGTCAGCGTGGTCGAGCCCGTCGACGACAATTGCGATTCGCCGTTCCGGCCTATCGTTACGACTGACGCGAAGCAGCGTCTCGAGCTTCGCCGGGACCGACCGCGTACCGGGGGACCAGATCCGTTGCTAGGTCGGGGTCAGCATCGAGCAGCTCCACGATCAGGCTTCCGAACATCGTCGTGATCGTGGTCCGCTGCACGCGCGCCTGGTCGAGCAGATCGACGAAGCAGAAGTGGAGGGCGACCAGCCATCCGTCGGCTACCGAGCGCGTCCCGAACGAGGTGGAGCAACCACGACTTTCCCGAGCCCGGCGGACCCGAGACCACGAGTCGCCCTCCGCCTTCGATTGCGCTCGTGATCGCCGCGACCTCATGGATCGATTCACGAGGCGCTGTGGATCGAGTGGCAGGATCTCCTCCACGCGGTCGTAGTCGATCTTCAATCGAAGGGCTGCCGTCACGTCGTTTGCCGACCCCTCGAACCCACCCGCACGCAGCAGCTGGGCGCGCAGGATGAGGTGCGCTGCCCGCGTTGGCTAAATCCATGTGCTGATTTGGTGGGTGGGTGATCCCGATGCGATCCGAAAGAAGCGTCATCAACACGTTGTCAAGCGGCCCCGGATGACGGAGATCGAGGGATGAGGTCGGACAGCCGATCTCGACCACGAACCGACACAGGAACTCATCCACTTCCGAGCGGTGGAGATCCTGGATTCGCCTCCATCCTTCTCCATCGGGGGGCCTACGCGATCAAGCGCGAGCCTGAAACGCCTGGTCGCAAAGCCGGGCAGCAGCGCGTCCACGTCGTCGGCGTGGACGAGGTACGGCAGCAGGTCATCGGCCGGTCCGTCGAACGTGACCAGGAGACGGTATTCGTCGGCGGGCTCCGGATCGGCGAGAAAACTTCGCACCGCTTGATCCAACGGAAAGTCGATCACGGTCGAGCTGAGATCCGCGAGCGTGAGTACTCGCCCTGCCGTCGAGTGGGACTTGATCTGGACCCGTCTGGACTTCAGACCTAGCAGAGTGAGGTCGTCGAAGACGTCACCATCGAACCGCTTCTTGTCTGCTCGCACGCGTTGGTCAGCAGCACGTGGGAGGATGAGGCTGGCCAGCGCGAGCGTGGTAACGATGTCCTGATGTAGGTAGCCCTTGTGTGCTTCAGCCAGCGACGGCACACGGCGAGGCTAGATCGACAACCATCCGGGCGGGCTTTTCCGCTGGTGGTTGGGCTGACGTTGTTCCGTGGGTGATCGGCCCTGTTCCCGCCGCGACGAATGGACGGCACAGGGTCGGCTCGGGCGCCGCGCACCGTCGGGGTTCGCGTCGAGGGCAGCCTGGTGTGCGAGGTCGGGGGTGACATCTGGACGATGGCGGTGGACGGACCCGATCGGAGTCGGCTCACCACCGATCCGACGGAAGACTTCGACCGGCGTGTGCGCATGCGCTCACCCGGGCCCTCCCGGCCGCACAATGGCGGAGGCTGAGCTCGACTGCTCCTGGACCGCGGCGTCGTAGACCTGCAGCACCTCGTCGCCGTAGTGGTTGATGACCTTCACCGCGATCTTGCCGGTCTCGGGCATCGGGAACGGCCGGCTCACCGTCGAGTAGAGCGAGGCCCACGCGTCCTCGTCGACGTCGGCCCGCAGCGCGCGGCGGAGCTGCGCGTAGGGGTCGTTGCCGCCGGTGAAGTAGGCGTGGCGGACGAAGAAGCTCTCGCCGTTGTAGTTGGTGTCGATGAACCAGCAGGCGATGTCGTCGGTCGAGCCGGAGCGCACCTCGCCGGTCGTCGGGTCGTACACGTCGACGCCGCGGATCTCGACCTCGAGCTCGCCGTCCGACGCTCGCGGATGTCGATGTCGGGCTCGCCGAAGACCATGAACAGGTTGCCGGCGCCGGTCTTCTTCAGCAGGTCGCCGCCCATCGCCAGGTCGGGGTTCATGCGGGCCAGCAGGATGCGCAGCCGGCCGAGCCGCCGCTCCTCGACGGCGACTTCGAAGCCGTCGCCAGACGGCGCGAACTCGCGGGCGGTCTCTCCGGAGTGGGGGTCGAAGGCGAAGCCGCAGACGACCAGCATGTCGAAGCCGGCGCCGCGCATCGCCTCCTTGGCGGCCTCCTTGATCTGGTCGGGCCCGACCGTGCCGTGCTCGGGCCCGAGGCTGATGGCGACCCGGCGCGCCTCGCCCTCGCGCGTCGGTGAACTCGCCCTCGGCCTGGATCCAGGTCCCGGCGTACGGGTCGAGCCGGTCGAAGCGGATCTCCTCGCCCTTGACGTGTTCTGCACGCCGGCCTTGCGCAGGTTGTCGAGGATCGTCTGCTCGAACGAGGGCGCCTCGGCGTCGGTCGCCGCCGCGGCCTCGGTACCGGTCGGCGGCGGCCGGTCGTCGTCGAGGACTCGGTGCGGCGACAGGCTCTCGACGGTGAAGCGGCCGGTGACGCGGACCTTCTTGCGGTCCTCGTAGGGCTGGTCGACGAGCAGCTCGCGTCTCGGCGTGCCGGGCGATCGCCGCGTCGATCTCGTCGCGGCTCATGCCTTCGCGTGATGTCGGGGTTCTGGGCGATCGACTTCAGCGTGATGTGCGGCACCCGCTTGTAGACGAAGCCCTTGCGGACGTCGCCGCGTGGCCGTTGCCGACCGGCGGAGTCGCGCCGGTGAGCTCGGCCTCCTTCGCCGCGCCCTCGGGCGAGTCGGCGAGCAGGTAGTAGGGGAAGCGAGCGCACATGAGCCGAGTGCGGGCGAGCGCGAGCGCGACGCGACTGGTGTCGATGGTGATCCACCGCCGCCCCACTGCTCGGCGACATACGCCGTCGTTCCCGACCCGCACGTCGGGTCGAGCACCAGGTCGCCCGGGTCGGTGGTCATGAGCATGCATCGCTCGACGACCTTCGTGTTCGTCTGGACGACGTAGACCTTGTCGGTCAGTGAAGCTGCCGTGACCGTGTCCGTCCACACGTTGGTGATCGGGAAGGCAGGGAAGTCGTCGAGGTAGCGGACGTACCGCAAGCGTGTTCGCCGTCGGCGATCAGGCGTCCGCGCCAGCGTCAGGCTCTCGATTCCCTCGCTGGTTGGTCTTCCACTCGCCCGTTGCCGGGAGGAACGTGTCGCCCGTCGAACTCGACAGGGAAGTACCCGGTCCGCGCCTGTCCGGACTCGGGCCGATGTGAGGTTGTCGAGCGGATAGAGCCGATGCCCTCGGAGCGGGATCCAGCCGGTGTGCCGCTCCTCGGCAGTCGGTGACGCGTCACTACCGTCCGGCAGTTCCACACGTGTACTAGCGCGCCGATGCACCCGTCCGCCCTTCGGTCTCGCAGACAGTCGCCGGTACTTCACCGGTCGACGGTCCTTCGCGTACCAGAGCAGGTAGTCGCCGACCGCGCCGGCAGGTACTCGCCGGTCGTAGCCTCGCCGTCTTCGTGAACGTGATGAGGCTGACGAAGTTCTCGCTGCCGAACACCTCGTCGAGCACGCTCCGCACGAGGTGCACGTTCTCGTCGCCGATCTGGACGAAGCACGAGCCCGACTCGGTGAGCAGCTCGCGGGCGACGGCGAGCCGGTCGCGGAGGTAGGCGAGGTAGGAGTGGATGCCGAGCTCCCACGTGTCGCGGAACGCCTTGATCTGCTCGGGCTGGCGGGTCACGTCTTCGTCCTTGCCGTCGCTCACGTCGCGCTTGCGTGTCGAGACCTGCCAGTTGGAGCCGAAGCGGATGCCGTAGGGCGGGTCGATGTAGATCATCTGGACCTTGCCGCGCAGGTTCTCCTTCTCGGCGAGGCTGTTCATCACGAGCAGCGCGTCGCCGAGGATCATCCGGTTCGACCAGTTGCCCTCGTGGGGTAGAAGTCGACGAGCTGGTCGAACTCGAGCCCGTCGAAGTCGTCGAACAGCGTGAGCTCGGGCTCGCGGCTCGCCGCCGGCGGTGTGCCCGGAGGTTCTCGACGAGCGCCCGCGGGTCGATCTTCTCCTGGATGTAGACGGGCACGGTCGGGACGCGCGAGGTACTCGGCGAGGTCCTGCTCGTCCTTGCCCTTCCAGACGAGCTGCGGGTCGAGGCTCGGGATCGCGCGGATAGAGCGCGGTAGCCGGGCTGCTTCTCGGCCTCGGCGACGAAGTCGGCGAGCTCGCCGGTCGGGATGTTGACCCGGGTGTCGGCGTGACGGGTCGACTCGACGGGCGTCGGGCCGGCTCGGCGCTCTTCGCGAGCTGGGCTCACGCCGGCGCTCCTGCGACGTCGCTGACGACCGCGTCGATCATCGCCTGCCGCCTCCCACGGGTCGGTGACCTCGACGAACCGCCACCGACCGAACCCGCCGTGGTCGTTGACGGCCGGGACCCACAGGTCGCGAGTGGTGTTCACCTTGTGCTCCTTGTCGCGCCGGCCGGCGCCGGAGACCTCGATGATCAGGTTGAGCAGGTCGTCGTCGCCGTGCCCGTCGTCGATGCGAGCGATGAAGTCCGGGATGTAGGCGCGCTGCTTGCCGTCGATGCGTGTACGGGATGGTGAAGCCGAGGCCCTGGTTCTTCACGTAGCTCCGGACGTCGGGCAGGTCCTCGAGCTTGCCGGCGAGGTGCGCCTCCCAGCCGCTGTCGCACACGACGTGGCTGACGTGGCAGCGGTCCGGGTGCGTGACGTAGACGTCCTTGGTGGTGTCGAAGTCGACGTAGCGGGTCGAGCCCACCGGGTCGTACGGGCGCAGCAAGCGGCACGAGCCGCCGCTCGCCGCCTGGTAGTCGGACGATCGACTGGTAGAGCTTCTCGACGGCCTCGTCGGCGCGCTGCGGCCATGGCGAGCAGGCCGATGAAGGCGTCGTCCTTGAGCGTGACGCACTCGGCGATCCAGCGCTTGGTGATCTCGAGCGAGCTGCGGGAACAGCCAGGGCCGTTCGGCGCCGGGTTGGCCGTCGGCGTCGGCGGCCCGGAAGTAGCGGTCGAGGAGGCGCTTGGCGAGGAGGAACGCGACCTGCTGGGCGCGCATGCCTCGAAGGTCTCGAGGCGGTGCTCCTCGGTCTCGCCGACGACGGCGGCGACGTCGGTGCGGGTCGGCACGTCGCGGGAGTCGAGCGCGAGGCGGGACTCGTCGATGAACGTCGGCTTCGAGGTGCTCGTCGGGGAGTTCCCAGCGGTAGCCGACGAGCCGCGGGAACGTGATCTCGCAGGCGATGCGGTCCTCCATGGCCCGCACGCGCGTCGGGATCGGGCCGGGCTTGGGGTCGGGCCCGGTGCCGGAGGCGGGGATGAAGCTGAACGGCACGCCGTAGACCTCGGCGTACTCGGGCTCGAACCGGCCGTCGTCGCCGACGGCGTAGGAGCGTGCGCCGCAGACCGCGGCCGACGACCTGCTCGCACAGCAGCTGGGTGCCGAACGCCCGCACGCCGAGGACGTGGGTGACCGTGTTGGCGTCCCAGCCCTCGGTGAGCATCGACACCGACACGACGCAGCGGACTGCCTCGCCGAGCTTGTCCGGCTTGCCGACGGTGTTCATGACCTCGCGCAGCAGGTCCTCGTCGGACAGGTCGTCGACGTCGCGGCCCGGGAACCGCTGGCGGTAGCTCGGCCTTGAACTCCTCGATCTCGGCCGCGGCGGCGGCCTTGAACTCGGCGCTCATCGCCTCGCCCGAGTCGAGCTGCGTCGAGTCGACGAGGATCGTCTTCGGACGCGCCGACCACCGGCCGCCATCGGCGTTGCGAGAACAACCCGAGCTTGCCGGGCACGACCACGCGTCGTCCCGTCCGGGCATCGGCTTCTCCCAGCCGGCGATGTAGTCGAAGACCAGCTTCGAGACGTTCGTGTTGTTGCAGACGACGATGAACACCGGCGGCGTCGAGCCGTCGATGCCGCTGCTCGACTCCTCCCACCGGCGGAATGCCTTCTCGTAGTTGCCGTACAGGCTCTGCAGCGCGCCTTCGAGCGGCGCCGGCAGCGCTCGGCTCCTGCCCGTCGACGGCGTCGGTCTTGCGGCCCTTCTTCGGCAGGTCGTCGCGGATGCGCAGCCACAGGCCCGCGGTAGGTCGGCAGGTCGCCGGACTGCTGGGCGTTGTCGTCGACCGGAACGCGTGGGATCTTCACGAGGCCGGCCTCGATGGCGTCGATGAGCGAGAAGTCCGACACCACCCACTGGAACAGCGTCCCTTCCGGCCAGCCCGGAGCCCCGGAGGTAGAAGGGCGTGGCCGACAGGTCGTAGACCACGCGCACGCCGATCTTCGCTGCGACTGCCTGGAGGCCGCGTGAGCCAGACCCGTGCCTCCTCGTCTCGCTTCGCCGCTTCGCGCCTGTCCTCCCCGCTGAGGTCCAGACACTCGCTGTCGTCGGCACCGACGCGACGCCGGTAGCAGTGGTGCGCCTCGTCGTTGATCACGACGATGTTGCGCTTCGTGCCCAGCTCTCGGGTCACGCGGCGCACCATCTCGTCGGGCGTCTCGGTGAACACGCCGGGCCGCTGCCCGGCGATGCTCCTTGGTCAGCTTCGGCGCCTTCACCTTCTCCCGCAGCTGGAAGGCGTGGAAGTTGGTGATGACGATCCTCGCCCGGCCGCAGGTCGGCCACGCGGTCGGGCGGCACGATGTCGCGCTGGCCGGTAGTAGTTCTCCGGATCGGACGGCAGGAGCACCCGGAGGCGGTCGCGGATCGTGATGCCCGGGGCCACGATGAGGAACGCGTCGCTGAACCGGCGATCCTGCGGGTTCGCCGACTTGTTGAGGGTGTGCCAGGCGATGAGCATCGCCATCACGACCGTCTTGCCCGTCCCGGTCGCCATCTTGTGGGCGACCCGGTACAGGCCGGGGTTGGCGTCCTCGGCGCATGGTGCGCAGCTCGTTCTCGATCCACGCGTCGCCGAGGTTCTTGGCGCGCCTCGGTGAGGTAGATCGCGGTCTCGAGCGCCTCGATCTGGCAGAAGAACAGCGGGCGCTCGCGCTCCGGGCTCGTCCAGTGCTCGAGCAGCCCTCGCGTGGTCGGAGTGACGCCGGGCCAGCCCAGCTCCCGCCAACGCCCGATGCGCTCCCGGATCCGGTTGATGAGCCGGTTCTCCTCGATCCGGTCGCCGGTCCACTCGTCGAAGGCGAGCTGGCCGCCCTTCTTCTTCGCCTTCGGGATCGGCATGAAGTACGACGACGGGCGGCGACCCTCCACGATCTCGTCGGTGATCCCGTCGTCGTCGAAGCGAAAGTGCCGAGCCGGCGCCGCGAACGGCGAGTTCAGGATCGGGTTCTCGATGACGATCTGCGGACGAGGCATGTCCATCGCAGGCTAGAGAACCCGCGCGGTGTCCTTCGCCACGGACGACTCGCGGGCGCGCGAGCTGGTCACGGCGTTCGCGCCCGGACCGCCGAACGCGCCGACCCGCAACGTCACCTCGGACACCTGTCCGCACTCCAGCGAGTAGCACTATCGACCGTCGTTCTCGCTGGCACTCCGCCCGCATGACCGTGACCGCATGGAAGGAGCGCCGAACCAGACGAGCCGGTCGGTCAGAACGCTGCGATCCCGAATGTCCGCGACCAACGTGGACGTAGCGGTGAGCTTCCGCGATCGGCCGGGGAAACTCACCAGTCGACTCGGGGCGCCTGTCGCGGACAAGTCTTCTCGATCCAGATCAGCAGCCGGCGTGGCTGCGATGGCGAAACAGCGCCTCACTCATGTGGCCCTGCCTATGGTGGGGTGGTGAGATCGTGGCATCGCGGGCACGCCGGCACTCGGCAGCCCTTGAGCTCGATGATCGGCGTGGACGCCGCACCGCATCGGGCGCGCACGACGCCGTAGCCGTCTGGACGCACGCCCTGAGCGAGGAGATGCGCCTGTGGCGCCGACCGGTTGTGACGTAGAACCACCCAGGGCTCGACGACGACTACGGCCACCGCGTCGGTTGACGTGCCACGTCGTCGTCGCGGTGTCTTGAGGTCGGCACCGTCAGTCGCGGGTCGAACAGCCGGTCGTCGGTGTCGTCGCTCATCGTGTGGGCCTGAGGACTCGCACGATCGACTCGGTGGACAGCTCGGCGGCGAGGCCGGGATGTTCGGCCCGCAGCCGTGTGAGGTCGATGCTCGAGCGGGTGTGTACGCGGTAGGTGAGCACCGACACGCCGTCGATCGTGGCGGCCTGGGCGTCGCCGAGCACCTCGATCAGCGCCGCCTTATGGGCGGCCTCGAGGGCTTCCAGGTCGTGCAGTTGGTCACGGACGGCGAGCCAGGACGTGAGCGCCTGACTCCCACGCTCGTCCAGCTCGACGACCTTGTCGGTGTGGGCGATCGTCTCGGGCCTGGTGGTGGGGACGTGGCGCGGCCACTGGTCGACGCTGACGAAGGTCATCACGCTGGTGGCCCGCGTCACGAGGTCGGCAATGGCGCCGTCGTCCCGCTCGACGACGTAGGTGCTCAGGGCCATCGAGGCGTCGAGCACGGCGACGTGGACCCGTTCGAGGTCGGCGCAGTACATCTGCGCTTGGCACTGCCACCACCAGTAGCGCTCGGGACGGCTGATGTACTTCGCCGTCGTCTTGATCTCGACGGCGTCGGTGTCGTTGCCGACGATGCGCCGGTCGAGTGTCGCCATCAGCGGGCCGCGCACGTACATCACGTCGGGTTCGTCGAGGGCGATGCCATGGTCGTCGGCCCACCAGTTGGCGATGGCCGCCTCGAGGTAGATGCCGCGTCGCATGGCGGCGTTCTCGGGGTGCTCGCCCCCGGGGTCCAGCTTGCCGCGCAGACGTCGGTGAGTGTCGTGAACGGGTGCTCGCCGAACAGGGTCGCTGCCGCGCTGGCGTTGAACCATGGCCGGCGAGCGGCGAGCCAGGCCTCGCGATCGGCGGGCCGCGGGATCGTCGCCGACGGTGGATACCCCTTGCGACCTTGCGACGAAAGCGTCCGGGGGGCCGCTGGAGCGCTTTGGTCGCTAGGTCGCATGGGGTATCGCCTCGGGGGTGGTGGCGAACGAGATACGTCGGGGGCGTCCGGCGGTCGGCACGTCGACGGTGTGGATCAATTGGCGGCGTTCGAGCTCGGCCCGCAACGCGTCGAGGTCATCGCCAGACCGGTGCCGCTGGAACAGGTCTCGTTGAGCGGTGCCGTCGAGTCCCTCGGTCCCGGTCCGGCGGATCGCCTCCAGCAACTTGGCGGCGTCGCCGGCGATTTCGCCGAAGACGAGCTCGACGGTGGCGAGGCTGTAGTCGCACCAGGCGATCCCGGCTCGGACGTGATCGACGTCGATGGTCGCGGCGCCGTCAACGGCTGCGTAAACGGTGGCGAGCCGGGCGGCGTGGACGTGGTGGCGTGCAGTCAGCGCCTCAACCGGGCCGGTCCCGACGCCGCGTCGCCGGCGTCTGTAAAACGATTCCCACACGTCGCCGGCGGGCGAGTCCTCGACGATCGAGTACTCGCGGTCGAGCATCGAGGCGATGGCGTCGGCGATGCGGTCGCCGATCGCCGCCACCCGCACGCGGTCGATGCTGGCGCCGAAGGGCAGCATTGTCGTCAGCTCGGACCACAGCCACAGCAGGCGGTTGCCGAGCCCGTTCTCGATCGACACGGTGTCGAGCAGCTGGCGCAGCTCGGTGGCGGTGATCGAGGCCAGGGCGGCGAGCAGGTAGCGCGAGGCGATCAGCTCACCGTGCTTACGAGTGCGGTTCTTGAGCAGCTCGCCGTCGAACGCCTTGCGCAGCAGCTCCGACAGCGTCGACCCCTCACGGTGGGCGACCCGCAGCACCGACGCCAGCTCGTGGTCGTGCACGACGTAGGACTTGAACGGGTGCTCGTCGTCGTCGTGCAGCATTGCCACGAGCGCCTCGCCCGACCCGAATCCCGAACGCGCTGTGGCCGGCGACAACCTGGCGGTCGAGGGTGTCGAGCAGCAGCTTGGCCGCCGCCCATGAGATGCCTTTGGCCCCCGAGCTCGATGGGCCGACGAATGCGCCCCACAGCGCCGGGTGGTGCCGGATCACCTCACCAGCGGTGTAGGTGACCTCCCGGCCCAGCCAGCATCCAAGGTAGGTGAGCACCGAGAAGCCGATCGCTGCCGGGTGCGCCTCGGTGATGCCGTCGAGGAACGTCAGGTAGTCGCCGATCGGACCGTGGTACGCAGCCTCGTCGAGGGTCGGCGGGTGCAGATCGTCACCGGGACGCCACAGCCGCACGCCGTTGGGCAGCGTAAGCGTTGGAACGTGCAGCCTGGGTTCGGGTACGCCTGCGACCTTGCGCAGTAAGCGACCGTCGTACACGCCGGCCGGCAGCCGCGGCCAGTTCGACGACCACACCTTGACGACACCGGCGCCGAGTCGTCCCACCGCGGCCGACGCGCCGGTGTCCTTGCCGGGCCGGGTGACTTCGATCCATCCGGCGCGCTGGCGGGGATGGTGACCGCCGAGGTGCTCGACGAGCAGGTTCACGGCGGCCTCGTCGCGCTCGTCGAGATCGCGGGCGACCGGCTCGGCCTCGGTGAGCAGCTCGACTATCGCCGCCGGCAACTGCGCCGGTTCGAGGTCGTCAGGGCCCCAGCCGAACTCCCACTCATACGGGCGCCCGGTCGTCGGATGCGTAGATGGTGCGACGACGATCTGGCCGCCCTCGGCCTTGACGTCGATCCCCGGATAGCCGGCCAGCGGGCGCGAGGGGACAGCGACATCGGTGCGGTAGAGCAGGTGCCGGCCGCCGCCGCCGGTGATCGCCGTCACCGTCTGGCGCGGCAGACCGAGATCGTGCAGCGCCTCGATTCGAGTCCTCGGCGCCCTCGTGGTACAAGTCGCAGTCGATCACGACCAAGCCGGCGCCGGTGAGCATCCCGACGTTCAGCTCGTGGCCGGTGAGCCGGTGGCGCCACTCGCTCGGACGCCGACGGGGGCCAGTCGTCCACTCGCTGTCAAGCGGAACCTTGCCGCTCAACCTGACGAGCGGCGGCACCTGGAGCGCCTGCTCCAGGTGCCGGCTCACGGCGATGTAGTCGGCGCTCACCGCCGCTCGGTGCGTCGGCGCCACGGCCCCTCGGCGTCGGGCGTGTACCCGGCGACGAGCGACAGGCGCTCCAGGGCGGCGGCCTCCTGGCTGTCGAGGTGCTCGGCCGCCTGATCGACGAGCATGAGCACCACGCCGAGATCGCCGCGGTGGACGAGCACCGGGTCGACGGGCCCGCCCATCAGAAGTGATCCGGGTCGCTGCCGGCGGCACGGATGGCGTCGACGTCGATCACGGGCTTCCCCGACGGCAGCCGAGTGGCGTACGGCTGAGGAACGCCTCGGCCGTGGCGAAATCGCCAGGCGTCGGGTCGTCGAGTAGCCACGCAGCGGTCTTTCCCGGCTTGGCGAGCCCCTGACCGAGTCGGCCGGGGATGCTCTCGGCATCGGGATCGCCTGTGAGTTGGGGGACCAGCGCCTTGCCCGAGACGAGCTGGTCGGTCCACACCTTCGTGCAGTCGACGCATATCACGTAGTCGACGTGGGCGACCTCGTAGGCGTCGTCACCGCTCCCCATCACACGGCGCTCAAGGTCGCCGACGAAGACGAGGAGGTGGTCGAGGTGCTTGTCCTTCGGCCAGCGGTCGTCACCGCCGGACGAAGGCTTGGACAGCTTGAAGGCGCTCACGGCTCACCGCCGAAGGTGATCGTCTCGGGCGGCGGTGCCGCGGTGGGCGTAACATGGTTCATACTCATTGGGTTCCTTTCTGACGGGTTCGCTCAGGGGTGTTCGGCCCCCCGGCTCCGTTTCGGGGGCCGTCGCTCGTCCGGGGGTGGACAGGCGATCTGGTCAGGACGCGTCGTCGGCCGGCGCGTCTTACGAGGCGACCGGCTCGTCGATCGCGAGGCCGAGCCACCGGGCCAGCTCCTCCTCGTCGACGATCACCCGGCCGGCGATCTTGCGGAACGGCGGACCTTCGAGGGGCTCGCCCTTGGCAGCGTGAGCGATGTCTCGCTGACGTAGTTGACGCATCGCCTTCGGGGTGCGCCGGGCGACGGCAGCTGCTTCGTCGATGGTGTATTGCTTCCGAATCACGAGCGCCATCGTTGACCTCTGAGCGGTCCAGTGTCAATGATTCGCACGACGTTGAGGTCTGTATATCGTTGAGTGTCAGCAGCCCTTGAGCTAGCGTGTTGTCTCATGAACAACACAGAGCAATCGAGAGTCAGCTATCGGTTCTCGGCGAACGCCCCCCTGGGCACGAGTTACAGGCCACTGATCGACGTTGAACGTGGCCGGATGCTGATGCCGGCAGAAGTCACGGCGACCGTCGACGTCACCGGCGAACCGGGGCTCGCACACGTCGACATCGACCTCGAACTCATCGATCGGCGCTACCGGATCACCCGGCTGGAAGCGACCCCGCCGGGTGGCGCCGGACTCGACATCGAGGCGCTCCGTCGGGTCGACATCACCGACGCCGTCGCCGCCGGCGTCGCCCACAAGGTCGTTCTGGAGAGTGCCGACGGCGAGCGTTACAGCAGTGAGTCGCCGATCGACAATCCCGACCCGCTCTGGTCGGTGGCGCTCACGTACTCGGTTGCACACGCCGTCGGCGCTCCGCCGACAAAGGCCGTCGCCGAGCGGCTCCGCATCTCGCGGGACGCCGCAGCGCAGCGGGTGAAGCGAGCACGCGACACCGGCTATCTACCGCTGACCGAGAAGGGGAGGGCGTCATGACCCGACGCAAGGTTGCTGGCCGCTGGATCACCCGCCGCGACGGCTCGAAGGCGTGGCGGGGCACCTACGTAGACCCGATCACCAGTCGGGCTACATCGAAGGTCTGCGCCACCAAGGGCGAGTTCGTCGACTTCCTGCTCGCCGTCGAGGTCGGCCGCCGCGTACGGCAACTACGTCGCTCCCGACGCCGGCGCGATCCTGTTCACCGATCTCGCCCGCGAGTGGGAGTCGGTACAGCAGTGGGCACCGGGCACGCACGAGTCGTTCGGCGCCCATCTCAAGCGGCTCGAACGCTTCCTCGGCGCTCGCCGACGAGTCGACCAGATCGACCGAGTGGCCCTGCTGCGCCTCCGCAGCGAGCTGCTCGCGGGCTACTCGTTCAACACGGCGTCGATCGGGCTCTCCTACGCCAAGGCGATAATGCGCTTCGCCCACGAGAACGATCGCATCCGCAAGGACGTGACGGCCGGTGTGAAGCCGCCGGTGCGTCGAGGCGACGACGCCGACGCTCGGGTCGGTCCCGACGACGTCCCCACCCGAGATGAGGTGCTGGCGATCATCGGCGCCGCCGCGCCACCGTTCCGAGCGATCATCGCCCTCGGCGCCTGCGGGTTGCGGGTGAGCGAGGCGATGGGCGTCACCATCGGTCAGCTGGACGTGGAGCACCGCACACTCGACGTCGACCGCCAGCTCGTTCGTCAGGACGGCCGCTTCGTGTTCAAGAAGCCGAAGCGGGAGAAGACACGCACGATCGTGCTGCCCGGCTGGGCGATCCTGGAGCTGCGCCGACACCTGCGCGACCACGGCCCGTTCTGGAAGCTGCACGGCGACCCGTCATCCGGCGAGCTGCTGTTCCGAGGCGGGCGGGACGCCCCGCTGCGCCGGGATTCGTTCTACGTCTCGGCCTGGCGGCCCGCCCTCGTGAGCGCCGGAGTGGCGCGGGATGCCTACGTGTTCCACAGCCTTCGTCACTGGTGCGCCAGCTGGATGCTCGCCGACGGGCGGCCGCCGACGGAGGTGGCCGGGCATCTCGGCGACACCGTGGGGACCATTCACGAGACCTACGCCCACTGGCTCCGTGACGATCGCTCCGGCGCCGCGGCGAGCCTCGACCGGGCGTTCGCTCCGACCTCGACCGAGGTGGCGCTGTGATTCTCTACCACTTCACGAGCGCCGAGCGGATGGACATGATCTGGCGTGACGGGTTCATCCGGACGACCGAGAGCAACATTGGCTCGCCATGGCCAGACTCGCCGCCCTACGGCGAGCACGTCGGACCCGACGTCGTGTGGCTGACCGACGTCGAGGCATCGAGCGCGGTGGCGCTCGGCGTGGGATCGGGGGTGAGGGGGCTGAACTCGCTGGACGGCACAAACAAGCGCGAGGTGCGAGTGACGGTCGATGTCCCCGACGTTGACGTAACGTGGTGGCCGGACTTCGCCAGGGCGCACGGCATGAATCCGAAGTGGCGTCGGCGGTTCGAGCATGGTGATCCGGAGTCGCGGTGGATCGTCTGTCGGCCGATCCATATGCCTGAGGTCGTCAACCTGTGGTCGTCTCGGGCCGGACGAGTGAAGCGACAGTGACTCGAAAATGACTCGCTAGCGGTATTCCGGCCCGTGAGCGGGGCGTAACCGCAGCTAGACGGCCTGTGTGACGGTGAGTCGGCCTGTAAGCGGGATCCTGTGATCGCCCGTGGGCGACCGGTGGCCATCCATCTGTGCGGTCTACCCGAAGGCTGCTCCCGCGGGAGCGGACGGGCCGCCCATGCCTTCTGCTCGACCTTGCTCCGGGTGGGGTTTGCCGAGCCGCCCGGATCGCTCCGGACGCTGGTGCGCTCTTACCGCACCGTTTCACCCTTACCGCCATCGGCGGCGGTCTCTCTCTGTTGCACTGTCCGTCAGGTCACCCCGACCTGGCTCTCGCCAGCACCCTGCCCAATGGAGTCCCGACTTTCCTCGACACGGTCGTTGCCGTGCCGCGGCCACCCGGCCGACTCACCGTCGCCTCCAAGGCTAGGCCGCGCGCCCGATCCGTGATTCTGGGCGCGAAATCGAGCGCGCGCGCTCGATTTTGCTTGTGGAAATCGTTGGCCGGCGTGATCAGGAGGAGGCGGGCCCTCGAGGCGCTGCTCGAGGGCCCACTCGAGGCGCTGCTCGACGGGGTGCTCGACGGGCTGGGCTCGCAGGTCATGCCCTCGTAGATGTACGAGTTGTCCGACGGCGTCTCGTAGTTGACCTTGAACCGCACGCCGAGGTCGTTCGGCGCGCCGACTTGCAGTTGGAACGGCACGAGCGGGCCGAAGCGGGTGTCGATGGCGTAGGCCGGCGTGAACCCCTCGGCATCGGGCGCGACCGTGCCGCCGAGCAGCGCCGGCGACACCACGCCATCGGGCACGCCGCTGTCGAGCAGCACGATGGTCGCCGACCGCTGCGACGCCGCCGTACCCATCTTGATCGACTCCTTGCGCAGGCTCGCCTCGCTGTACGAGCCGACGAGCAACTGATACGACGCCGCGGACACCTTCTCCAGCACGTCGACGAACGACACGGCGTCACGCGCCGGGTCGTCACTGGGCGGGGTATCGGCGTTGCCGAAGATCGCATTGAGCGACGGCTGCACGAGACGGTCCATCCACCACGGGTTGGTGCACTCCCAGGGCTCCCCACCGGCCGCCCGGGTGAGCTCGTCGAGGTGATCGGCGACGGCGCGGTGGTCGTCGGTGTACCGGCTGATCGCCGCAGCGATCGCCGGCTCGAGCGTGTCGATCGTGGACAGCTGCTCGTACACGGTGATGATCGTCTGCTCGATCGAGGCCATCGTGCGCAGGTAGACGACGTTGGTGACCGCCAGCGTCGGCAGCGCGGTGGTCGAGGGGGCGTTGCCGACGCGGCCCGGTGCCGGCGCCTCGCTCTTGCCGCACGCGGCGAGGAACGCAGCCATCGCCACTCCGGCGCCAGTCAGCTCGAACAGGCGGCGCCGGCTCAACGCGGCCGTCGGTGGCGGCGGGCTGGGCGCCGTGGTTGCTGGGCTCCATCTCAGCCCTCCGTCGTCGCCGGTGGCCGCGGCCAGCAGGTCGGTGGCGGCCGCCAGGGAGACAGGCTCGGCAGAGTTCACCAGCATGACGTCGAGGTCGTCGAGCTTGCCGGCGACCGCTGCCAGCGCCGATGCCTGACGGGCCTCCACGATCACCGCCGCGGCGAGGGCGGCGGCTCCGTCGAGGCCGACCAGCTCGCCGATCACCTCCGGGTGGGTGGCGACCAGCATCGACTCGAGGTCGTAGGCGGCCGCAGCCAGCTCGGTGACGTCGGTGGCGGTGAAGCGGTCGGCGAACTTGTCGTAGACCTCGCGTGAGCGGGGGACGGCCGACTCGCCCACCAAGCCGGCGATGGAGTTGGCGTACTCCTCGTGGTTCTCCCGCAGCGTCGTGAACAGGCCCTCGTAGTCGCCCAAGGCCGATCCCGCCGGCACGGACGACGAGGTGTCCGTCATCGGGTCGGGCAGCACCGACTGGTACAGGTCCCGCGCCGCCAGCTCCACCGACTCGGCGAGCTGGAGGAGCACCTTGTCGGCCCGGGACGGGTTCAGCGGGGGTGCCGTCGTCGTGGTCGTCGACCCCGCGGCAGGCTCGGAGCCGCCGTCGGTCGACGCCGGGGAGGTCGTGGGCGGCGTCGAGCGTGGCGACGCGGATGGGTGGTCCACGAAGAGCAGTCCTCTCTCAGGAGCGATGGGCGGTCCGGTGACGGGCCTAGCTTTCCCGTTGGGCGGGCAGCCGGGCAATTCTAGGAGTCAGGTGACAGCCTTCCCGGCGACCCACCGGCCATGATGGGGCGATGGTCCGGGTCGGTCGGCGTGCGTTCGCCGCGCTCGCGATCGGGGCGGTGTCAGCGACGATCGCCGCCGGTTGCAGCGCGTCGCGCGCCATCGCCCCGCCGACCACGCTGGCTCCGCACGCGTCCACCACCTCGATCGCGCCGAGCACGACCGGCGCGTCGCCGACCACCCCGCGGTCGACGATCGCTCCCACGAGCGCTGCCGCCGTCGGCGGCCCCGGAGCGGCCGCGGCCACCACCGCCGTCGTCACCGCCGTCACGAACACGCCCGCGGCGACGACCACCGCCGCCGCGACCACCACCACCTTCCCCGGGATCGCGCCGACGAGCACCCTGCCCGCGCCGACGCCGGCCGAGTGGGGCGCCGTGGACGACTACCTCCAGTCACGTCTCACCGACGCCGGCGACTACGCATTCTCGGTAGCCGTCAGCATCGACGGGGTGCCGGTGCACGCCGCGGCGTTCGGCACCCGCAATCACCCGGACATCGTGCTGCCGGCCGCCAGCGCCGACTCCGCCGGGCCCACCGCTCGACCCGCCACCACCACGACCACGGCGCCGGCGCTCGAACCGGTCACCACCGACGACCGCTTCCGGATCGCCAGCCTGTCCAAGCTGATCACCGGCACCGTCGTGCTGCAGCTCGTGCAGGACGGCGACCTTCAGCTCGACCAGGCGGTCGGCGGGATCCTCGGCTCGTACCTCGGAGTCGACGTCAGCGGCACCCCGGCGGCGTCGATCACGGTGCGTCAGCTGCTGTCGCACACGTCCGGCTTCGGCGTCTACCAGAACACCTTCTTCGGGGGCGGCGTCGAGTCGTGCCCGGACGCCGTGCGGCGAGGCCTCGGTCGCGGGCTCGAGTACTCACCAGGCACCACCTACAACTACTCCAACATGAACTTCTGCGCGCTCGGCGTGCTCATCGAGGCGGTCACCGGCCAGGACTACCTCGACGCGGTGTACCAGCGCCTGCTCACCCCGCTCGGCATCACCGGGATGCGCTTGGCGGGCACGTTCGACCGTGACCCGCTGGAGGTGATCCATCCCTTCGAGTCCCGGCCGCAACTACATGGAGGTGCTCGGCCCGGCCGGCGGATGGGTCGCCACGCCGCAGGAGCTGGTGCGCATCGTCGACGCTGCTCGACGACACCAAGCCCGGATTCCATCCGCTGTCGGACTCGCTGACGGCGCTGATGCGCAGGGCGCAGGCGGGGATCACCTATCGACACCCGAACGAGCAGTGGTACGGGCTGGCCACGATCGTGTACGCCAACGGCTCTTGGGGCCACACCGGCACGATCGAGAACACCCACGCCATGGTCGTGCACCGCCCGGACGGCATGACGTGGGCGATCACGGTCAGTGGCAACGTGCCCGACAGCACCGAGGACCTCGCCGAGATCTTCCAGGACGCCCTCGACCACGCCGGGATCGACGCCCCGGCCCCGACGACCTCGACGACCACCACGACGAGCACCACCACCACCCAGCACCACGCCGGCCGCCGTCGCGCCGACGACTTCCACCACCGTGGCGTAACGCGACCGAGGACCGCCACCAGTGCCGGCGCGGGTGCAAGACTTCGCGTCCGTGACGACGATCGGCATCGCCGGGTTCAGCCAGACCGCCGTGACGCCGCTCCTGCGGCGATGGAAGTGGGTGGTCGCCCTCGGCGCGGTCCTGGTGGTGATCGGTGTCCTGCTGCTGGTGAACCTGCGCGCCGCCGTGGGCACGCTGGCGATCCTCGTGTCGCTCGGCCTGTTCGTCGCCGCGATCGAGGAGATCGCCGAGGCCGAGCGCCACACCCGGCGTTGGCCCTCCTACGTGCTCGCCGTCTTCTGGGCGGTCACCGGCGTGCTCGCCCTCGCGTGGCCCGACGTCACGCTGTGGGCGCTCGCCTTCGTCGTCGGGGTGGGGCTGCTCGCCGTCGGTGCCGCGGCGATCATCTTCGCCATCCAGTACCACCGCCAACTGCCGATGTGGGGCCTCGCCCTCGTCGACGGGGTGCTCGGCGTCGTGCTCGGCGTGATGGCCCTCGTGTGGCCGGAAGCGACCGTGCTGGTGCTCGCCATCCTCCTCGGACTGCGGGTGCTGTTCCGGGGGATCATGACGATCATGTTCGGGCTCAGCCTGCGGCGCCTGTCCCGGATGCCGGTCGCCTGAGCGCGGCGCCGGGCGCCGCTCGGCCTCAGTTCACCTGACGGTCGCGACCGACCCAGAACGGCTCGCGGAGCTTGAACTTCTGCAGCTTGCCGGTTGCCGTGCGGGCGAGCGAGGAACGGAACTCGACCCGCTTCGGGCACTTGTAGCCGGCGATGCCGTTGCTTGGTCCACGCGATCACGTCGTCCTCGGTCAGCGCGCTGCCCTCGGCGGTGACGACCAGCGCGATCACCAGCTCGCCCCACTTGTCGTCGGGGACGCCGATCACCGCCACCTCGACCACGGCGGGGTGCTGGAAGATGGCGTCCTCGACCTCGATCGACGACACGTTCTCACCGCCCGAGATGATCACGTCCTTCTTGCGGTCCGAGATGGTGACGTAGTGGTCCTCGTCGATCTCGCCGCCGTCGCCGGTGTGGAACCAGCCGTCGACGATGGCCGCCGCCGTCGCCTCGGGCTGCTCCCAATAGCCCTCCATCACCACGTTGCTGCGGGCGAGCACCTCGCCGTCGTCGCCGATGCTGATCTGGCAGCCGATCGCCGGACCGCCGGCGCGGCGCAGCCGGTGGGCCCGCCCGGCGGCGTCGAGCTCGTCGAACTCGGCGCGGCCCCGGTTGATCGTCAGCAGCGGGGACGTCTCGGTGAGCCCGTAGATCTGCACGAACTCCCAACCGAGCTCGGACTCCGTTCGCTCGATGGTGCGCGTCGGTGGCGGGGCGCCGGCCACGACGATGCGGGTCCGCCCGGCTCCGGGGATCGCGCCGTCCCAGGTTGCGGCGGCGTCGAGCACCATGTTGAGCACCGTCGGCGCGCCACACAGCAGCGTGACACCATGGCCGTCGACCCGGCGCAGGATCTCGGCCCCGTCGACCTTGCGCAGCACCACGTGTGTCGCGCCCATGCCGGTGACCGCGTACAGCATCCCCCAGCCGTTGCAGTGGAACTGCGGCAGGGTGTGCAGGTACACGTCGCGGTCGTCGACGCCGAGGTGCCAGCCGAAGGTGGTCGCGTTGATCCACAGGTTGCGGTGCGTCAGCTGCACGCCCTTCGGACGCGCCGTCGTGCCCGACGTGTAGTTGATCGTCGCCGTGGCGTCCTCGTCGGCCGCCCACGGCCGCGGGTCGGCGTCGTCATCCATCAGTACGGCGTCGCCCTCGTCGCCGATGACGAGGCGGTGCTCGCACTCGACGTCGCCCAGCGCGGCGTCGAGCTCGGGGTCGACGAGCAGCACCCGGGCGCCCGAGTGGCCGACGATGTAGCGCACCTCCTCGGCGACGAGGCGGAAGTTCACCGGCACGAGGATGCGCCCCGAGCCGGACACGCCGAACAGCGCGGTGATCAGGCGGGCGGAGTTGTGGCTCACGATCGCCACCCGCTCGCCGGGTGCGATGCCGAGGCGGTCGAGCCCGGCGGCGATCGCCCGGGCGCGCCGGGCGACCTCGGCGTAGGTCAGCGTGCCCCACGACGACGCCGGCTGGTCGGGCTCGTCGATGATGCCGGTCCGTGCGCCGTACAACAGCTCGGCGCGACGCAGGAAGTCGTTGATGGTGAGTGGCACGCGCATCGCTCGCATCGTAGGACCGGCGTGGTCCGGCTCCGGCCCGTCCCGCTGGCGTCACCCACCGGCGTGCCAACATGCGACGTGGACACGCGGACGTTCCTCGGTCTGGAGGCCACGCACAACCGCTTCCGCTGGAAGCTGCCGGTGACGCCGGGACTGGTGACGCCGATGGGGTTCATGTACGGCGGTGTGGGTCTCGCCGCGGCGATCGAGGCGATGGAGGCGACGTCGGGGCGGCGCTGCGTGTGGGCGACCGCCCAGTACCTCACCTACGCCCACACGGGGCGGACGGTCGACATCGACGTGCGCCTCGCCGTCGAGGGGCATCACATCACCCAGGCGCGCGCGGTGTGCCACGTCGAGGACACCGAGGTGCTCACCGTCAACGCTGCGCTCGGCGAACATCCCTTCGACCGCGCCGGCCAGTTCGAGTTGATGCCCGAGGGTGTGCCACCGCCCGAGGCGTGTCCGAAGCGGATCGGCGGCGCCGACCTCAGCGGCTCGGTCTTCGCCCGGATGGAGCAGCGGCATCGCGCGTCGGTCGCAACCTGGACGAGCTCGACGGCACGCCCGGCGACGGGGTCTCGCAGATGTGGGCGCGCATCCCCGAGGTCACGGCCGGCATCGACGCCGCCGCGCTCGCCGTGCTCGGCGACTACGTGCCGGTCGGCGTCAGCCAGGCGCTCGGCATCCGTGGCGGCGGCAACAGCCTCGACAACACGTTGCGCATCGTGCGCACGATGGCCACCCCGTGGGTGCTGCTCGACATCCACCTGCAGGCGGTCGAGCGCGGCTTCGGCCACGGCGTGATCCACATGTTCGCCACCGACGGCACGCTGCTCGCGACCGCCAGCCAGAGCTGCATCGCCCGCTACTGGCCCGACGCCGCGCCCGACGCCTCGCCCGACCGCTCCGACCGCTCCGACCAGAGGAGGACGTGATGACGATCCCCGTCCGGCCCGGCATGACCGTGCCCCTGCCCGGGCCGTTGCACAGCCACGCCGACGGCGTGCGCGAGCTCGCCGACCTCGGTTACACCGATGTGTGGTCGGCCGAAGCCGACGCCCACGACGCCTTCACCCCGCTCACTTTGGCGTCGGTGTGGGAGCCGCGGCTGCGCCTCGGCACGGCGATCGTGCCCGCCTACACGCGCACGCCGGCGTGCTTCGCCCAGTGCGTGGCGTCGCTGGCCGACGCCGCCCCGGGGCGCGTCGCCATCGGCATCGGCACGTCGAGCAACATCATCGTCGAGCGGTGGAACGGGGTGCCCTTCGTCGAGCCGTACCGCAAGGTGCGCGACATCGTGCGGTTCCTGCGCGATTGCCTCGGTGGCGAGAAGGTCACCGCCACCTACGACACGTTCAGCATCCAAGGGTTCCGGCTCGGGGTGCGCGTCGAGCAGCAACCGCCGATCCTGCTCGCGGCCCTGCGGCCGGGCATGCTGCGCCTGGCCGGCCGTGAGGCCGACGGGGCGATCACCAACTGGCTCGCACCCGACGACTGCATCAAGGTGGCGGGCGTGCTCGGCGAGGCCGCCGGCGGTGCGGAGCGCGAGCTGGTGGCGCGCATCTTCGTGTGCCCGAGCGAGAACGCCGACCGGGTGCGCGCCGGCGCCCGCATGGTGATCGCCGCCTACCTCAACGTGCCGGTGTACGCCGAGTTCCACCGGTGGCTCGGGCGCGGCGCCGCAGCTGCAGCCGATGTGGGACGCCTGGGCCGCCGGCGATCGCAAGGCCGCCACGGCGGCGATCCCGGACTCGGTCGTCGACGACCTGGTGGTGCACGGCAGCGTGGAGCGGTGCCGGGCGACGATCCAGCGCTACTTCGACAACGGCGTCACCACGTCGGCGCTGGCGTATCCTGCCGCTCGACCCCGACGTCACGTTCTGGGACGCCGCCCGGGCGTTGGCGCCGAACCCGCTGACCCCCGGCCTCGGTCGGCCACTATGGTCGGCGGCATGGACGGTGACTCGATGAGCACGTTGTCCGACGCGATGCGCGCCCTGCAGGCCGAGGGCTACACCGGCAACTGGTACGCCAGCGAGGAGGGCATGCTGCGCTGCTCCGAGACCGGCGCCGACGCCGACCCGGCCACGGTGACGGTCGAGCAGGTGCTGCGGTTCGAGGGCCAGTCCGACCCCGACGACGAGGTGATCCTGTTCGCGCTGTCCGAGCCGGAGCGGACGCAAGGGCCTCTACAGCACGCAGTACGGGCCGTCGATGCCCGCCGCCGACGAGGCGATGGTGCGCCGGCTGCGCACGTCACCGGCCTGACCGCGACGTTCTCCGCAGCCAGATGCACCGTTTCGGTGCGTCTCGCCCTTCAGAACGTCGACGAGCGGGGCCAGGGGGCGGGGAGCGGGGCGTCGGCCACGACGCGAGGGAAGGCGACCATCCCGGCCTCGGGCACCAGCCAGCGGGCGAGCGCGGCGAGGTCGTCGGCGTCGGCCAGCTCGCAGAGCAGGTGCGTCGCCCCGGCGGCGGCCCAGGCCACCACGGTGGCACGGTCGGTGTCGAGGTCGCCGGTGAGCGCCGTGCGACCGGGAGCGATCGGCGCCGCAGCCTCGATGTCCCCCGGCGTGCCGGCGAGCACGGGCAGCGCCAGCGCCGACCCGACCTGGTCGAGCGGCCTCACCGGTCACCCACAGCGGCATCGTCAGTTGCGCCGGCGGCGGCGTCACCATCACCGCCGGTGGGGCGACGTGGCCGGAAAGTCGCGCCGGCACCTGCCAGCGCCGCCCCTGATGTTGCAGGGGGCGTCCCGACCACGCCGCCCGCAGCACGGCGACGTCCTCGACGGCAGCGTCGGCGTCGAGGGCACCGACATCGGCGACGGCAACGATGCGTCCGTTGCTCACGATGTCGAGCACGGCGATCTCTTCGGCGATCGTCACCGGGTTCTCGTCGCCGAGCTCCACCGCCACCGCGATCCGCACCGTGTTCGTCGCCGTCACCACGGTCGCCGCGGCGATCGACTCGGTCCCCGGCGCGGCGGCGACGTACACGAACGGGATCCCCACCGCCTCGGCCGCCACCGCCAGCTCGACGGCGGCGTCGTTGGGGAGCACCACACCGAGACGCACGGTCAGGCCACCGCCTCGGCGAGCACCGGGAACACGCCCTCGGCGAAGTCACGCATGACCGTGTTCAGCGCCTCCTGCGGCGCTCCCTCGACGGCGATGCGCAGCACCACGTCGTCGACGCCGGCGTCGGCCACTTCGTGCAGACCGTCGATCACCTCGTCGACCGAGCCGATGATCGTGGTCGCCACCGCGGTGGCGATCGCGTGCTGGGCGTCGCCGGCGAAATCGAGGGCGGCGCCGGCATCGGACTCCTCGACGGTCCATCCGAGACCCTGGTACAGCACGTAGCTCGCCCGCTGCCAGTCGAGCACGGCGTCGCGCTCGGCCGGATCGGTGGTGACCCACAGGTTGCGCAGGGCGGCCACGCGTGGGCGGGTGCCGCCGGGCCGACCGGCCGCCTCCCACGCCTCGCGGTGCGCGGTCGTGAGGACGCGCACCACGTCGAGGGGCAGTGCGCCCGACAGGAGGATCGGGCGGCCGAGTCGCCCGGCGCGCTCGATGCCCGGCGGCGTGTGGGCGCCCATCCACACCTCGTACAGGCCGTCGTTGGCGGCGTCGAGCTGACGGACGACCTCGACGAGCCGCGGCACCCGCTCACGACGGGGAACCCCCTTGCCGTCGAACTCGACGTCGCGGTACCCGAGGCCGAGCCCGATGTCGAGCCGGCCGTCGAAGCGCCGCCCGAGCTCGGTGGCACCGGCGACGATCCGCTCCGGGCGCTGGTACGGCGCGAGCAGCATGCCGGTGCCCAGGCGGAGACGTTCGGTGACCGACAGCGCGGCGGAGGCGGCCGTCAGCAGCGCCGGGCAGTACCCGTCGTAGTAGAAGTGGTGCTCGGACAACCACAACGAGTGGTAGCCCAGCTCGTCGGCGAGGCGGGCCGCATCGAGCAGCTCACGGTAGGCGCGCACGTGGCTGCGCGGCGTCGACGCCGTCGACTGCAGGCACCAGAGACCGACCCCGAAGCGCATCGCTCAGTGCGATCCGCCCGGGCCGTCGACCACGACCATGTCGTTGGAGTACTCGTTGAGGCGCATCCCACCGTCGTCGGTGACCAACACGATGTCCTCGATGCGGACGCCCACTCGCCCGGGCCAGAACACCGACGGCTCGATCGTGAACGTCATCCCGGCCTCGAGGGGCGTGCGGTCCTCCTCGCTGATGAAGGGGTACTCGTGCACGTCGAGCCCGATGCAGTGGCCGGTGCGGTGACGGAACCAGTCGCCGTAGCCGGCGTCGACGACCACCTGGCGGCAGGCGGCGTCGACCTCGCAGGCGAGGGCGCCCGGCCGCACCGCGGCGAGGCCGGCGGCCTGGGCGGCGATCACCGTCTCGTACACCCGCTCGTACTCGTCGCTCGGCATCGCCGATGGCGACGGTGCGCCCGAAGTCGGAGCAGTAGCCGTCGATGATCGCGCCGAAGTCGAACGACACGCCACTGCCGGCGTTCATCCGCGAGCTGGTCTCGCGGTCCGAACGCGTCGCGGGCGACGCCGGGCCCCATCGCCCAGATCGCCGTGTCGAACGACACGCCCCGCGAGCCGTCTCCGTGCAGCAGGCTGTCGACCTCCTCGACCAGTTCGCGCTCGAGCACGCCGTCGGCCACGTCGTCGGTGACGGCGCCCATCGCCTTGTCGGCGAGACGGCACGCCGCCGCCATCCGCTCGATCTCGGCCGGCGTCTTGATCCGGCGCATCGGGTTGGTGAGCGACGTGCCGTCGACCACCGAGCCGGCGCCGGCCCGCCCGAGGGCGAGCACCGTCTGGGCCCAGGTGCGGGGCTCGACCGCGAGCGTGCCGATCGGACCGAGCCCGGCGACCACCCGCTCGAACGCAGCCGCCCCGTCGTCGGTTTCCTTGACGACGACCTTCTCGCCCGGCACGCCCTCGGGCATGTCGAACTCGGCGACCATCCGCGGGAGCACGAACACCGGGTCCTGGTCGGGGCGGAAGAACGCCCCGCACACCCAGCCGTGGGTGTAGGAGATGTTGCCGAAGGTGGGGATCCGCCGGCGCGCGCCGGTCAGGTACTCGAGGTCGCCCGACGGCGGGCAGAACAGGACGTCGACGCCCTGTTCCCGCATCCGCTCGCCGAGCAGGTCTGCGGCGCTCGGCATACACCGTGGGTTCGAAGGCGGGCATCGGTTCCTCCCCTGGCGGTGCGTGCTGGCGACCGTGGAACATCGTCGCAGCCGACTTCCACCGTATACGAACGTGCGCTCGTTCGGCAAACCCGGAACGGGCTACTGTGACGTCGTGGTCGAGGTCGGACTGGGCATCTTCTCGGGGGAGTGGCACGAGGGCACGGGACTCGACCACGGCGCCACGCTGCGCGAATCGATCGCCCAGGTCGTCCACGCCGAATCGGTCGGACTCGACCACGTGTGGGTGAGCGAGCACCACTTCCACCCGGCGCGCTTCGTCGGATCGGTGGCGCCGTACATGGCGGCGATGGTCCAGGCGACGTCGCGGATCACGATCGGCTTCGGTCTCGCGCTCGCGCCGCTGCACGACCCGATCCGCTTCGCCGAGGATGCGGCCTTCCTCGACACGCTGTCCGACGGGCGCTGCATCGTCGGTCTCGGACTCGGCTACCGCGACATCGAGTTCGAGGGGTTCGGGGGGACGCGCGGCCAGCGCGTCGGGCGCACGGTCGAGTTGATCGACATCTGCCGGCAGGCGTGGAGCGGTCGCGCCGTCGAGCACGACGGCCGCTACTACCAGCGCCACGGGCTGGTCGTCACCCCGCTCCCGTACCAGCCGGGCGGGCCGCCGATCATGATCGGTGGCCACCACCCCAACGCCATCGACCGGGCCGCGGCGTTCGCCGATCGCTTCTGCATGGATGCCGGCACCGACTCCGAGGCGTACGAACAGGGTGAGGGCACCAACCGCGACCTGCTCGCCCGCGTCGAGTCGGCCGTGCGCCTCTACCGGGAAGCGCTCGAGCGTCACGGCAAGCCGAGCGAGCAGCCGGCGTTCTCGCTCAACGTCGGGGGGTTCCTGCACCCCGACGGCGCCGACGCGGCGTGGGCCACGGTGGCCGAGGCGTACATGCTCACGCGCCGCGTCTACGGCGACTGGTAC
Source organism: Ilumatobacteraceae bacterium (assembly GCA_963719295.1). GTDB lineage: Bacteria > Actinomycetota > Acidimicrobiia > Acidimicrobiales > Ilumatobacteraceae > Desertimonas. The sequence goes on along the minus strand of CAVRBV010000022.1, from coordinate 163,437 downwards.
GGCCTCGAGGAGTCCGAGTACGCCACGTGGTACCCCGATCAGCTGACGCCGCAGCAGGTCGCCCAGCGTCGCTCGGAGATCCTCCTCGGCACGCCCGACGACATCGCGCCGATCCTGGCGCGCGTCCGCGACATCGTCGGTGACAACCTGCACGTGATGTTCCGCTCGAAGTACCCGCTGGTCGACGACGCCGCGATCCGTCAGTCGATCGACCTGCTCGGCGAGGTGCGCGCTCATTGGTGCACCGTCTACCCGTGCGATGACGCGAGGTGACTGATGGTGCACCAATGAGCCGAAGCCCTGCTTGCTGGCTCGCTCGCTCGAGGCTCGCTCGCTCACGCCCTAACGGCGGCGAGCAGGCGCGACGCCTGGTCGTCGACGTCGCCCGACCAGTCGACGTCGACCACCACGTCGGTCACGCCCGCCTGCCGCGAGCTCCGGGATCACCGCGGCCACGTCCGCGGCACGCCCGGCCGAGCCGACCACACGGAGCACGCGCCGGCCGTCCTCGCCGAGCTGGCGGACGGCGTCGCCGACGGCGGTGACGTCGAGGGTGTCGGCCGACTGGATCCCGACCCACCCGTCGCCTTGCTCGCGGGCCCGGCGCAACGCCGCCGGAGTGGTGCCGCCGACCAACACCGGCACCGGTCGCGCCGGCGTCGGCTGGCACACGACACCGTCGGGCAAGCGGTAGTGCGTGCCCTCGAACGCCGGCGGCGTCCCCGTCCAGCAGGCGCGCAGGAGGGCGATCCACTCGTCCATGCGGCTGCCCGCGAGTCGAACGGCGTCATCAACGCGTCGAACTCCTCGGCCAACCAGCCGGCCCCGACGCCCAGCACCACGCGTACCCCCGGCCAGGCGATCGAGGCTGGCGACCTGCTTGGCGAGCAGCACCGGGTTGCGTTGGGGCAGCACGAGCACGGCCGTGCCGAGCTCGACCGACTCGGTGACGGCGGCCGCCTGGGCGAGCACGATGAGGGCGTCGTACCAGGGGTCGTCGGTGACCCATGTCATCGCGCCGTCGCCGCTGTAGGGATACCGCGACACCACCGTCGTGGGCATCACGACGTGATCGCTCACCCACAGCGAGGCGAAGCCGGCCTGCTCGAGGCGGCGGGCCATCTGCGGCACGCCCAACTCGGCCGGCAACGGGCCCGAGCTCGGCAGCTTGGCGCCGAGGCGCAAGTCAGCGGCTCCAGGCGGCGGCCGGGGCCGGGGCGCCCGTGGCGGGGTCGGCGTCGACCTCGTCGAGGACGGAGCGGTCGCCGAGCAGCTCCCACCGTTGGAGGGCGAACGGCACGTTGCCCTCGCGCCACACGAAGTCGTGCACCCGGCGCAGCGAGAACGCCTCGCGGTCGGTCTCGACGGCCGTGGCGACGAGCCCGAGCAGCTGCGTCTTGCCCGCCTGGTAGGTGAGGGCGAAGCCGGGGTTCCCGGCGTAGGCCGCGGTCTCGACGAACGCGGTGCCGCGGTCCATCGGCACGTGGCGCACGAAGTACTCGACGGCCTCGTCGAGCGTCATCGACCCGGTGGCGAGGCGGACGTCGACCTCCACGCGCAGGGCGCGCAACCGGGCGAAGTTCCAGATCACCGTCCACGTGTGCGGCGCGTCGTCGAAGAGGCCGGCGTGCAGCAGGTACTCCTCGTTGTAGAAGGCGATGCCCTCGTTCGACGCCGAGTCGTAGTAGCGGCGGCGGACCGGGTTGGCGTGGCCGTTGGAGATCGCCAGCTGCTGGTAGTGGGCGCCCTCGTGGACGATGCCGGCAGCGGGTCGCGGGCGTTGGCGGCGGCGAAGTAGCCCAGCTCGCCGTCCGGTGGTGGCACGTACGACACGCCGTCGATGTCGAGGCGGTGCTCGTCGGTGAGCTCGTCGCACACGCCGAGGAACGAGATCGGGGCGAGGTACGCCGGGAGCTCGGCGGTGAGGTATCGGCGCAGGTCCGGCGGCTGGCTGAGCCACCCGCCGCTCCTCGTAGAAGGCGACGACGGCCGCCGCGTCCTCGGCCTCGCGGGCGACCTGCTCGGCCGCGCTCGCCGGCAGCGGCGCCGGTGGCACCGCGGCGGCGCGTTGCATCGCCACCGCCTCCCAGACGACCGCCCGCTCCCACTCGGTGCGAGCGGTGCGCAACAGCTCCTGCGGGGTCTCGGGCATCACGGCGACGTTGCGCAAGAACCACACGAAGGCGGCCTCGCCGACGGCGGTCCCCTCGCCGCCCGCCTCGCCGCCGAGCGTCGCGAGGTGGTGCGTGAAGCGGTCGAGCGCAACCCGCGCCGGGGCCAGCGACGTGTGCAACGGGCCGCGGCTCGCCGACGGAAGGTGGTCGGTGAGCGCCCCGACCGACTCCTCGACGCGGTCGCCGATGCCGTCGAGCAGCTCGAGGGCGGCCCGGCGGAGGGCGTTCGCCGGGCGGTCGAGCGATGCGATCGCCCGGTCGACGGCGACCGGCACGTGGTCGATGGCGGCGACGATCGAGGCCGCCCGGGCGTCGTCGAACGGGGCCAGGGCGAGCAACAAGTCGAAGTACGGCTGCAGCACCTGATGGATGTGGAACACCGGGTCGCGCCGCCAGCTCTCCAGCACGTCGAGCTCCCACGTGACCCGGTCGAGCACCGAGCCGATCAGGCGGTGGTCGATCTGGGTGGCCACGTCGAGCGTGCCGACGTCGAGGGCGCGCCACCGCGCCGCGAACGCGTCGCGGGTCGAGCGGTCACGCTCGACGGCCGCGGCCGAGTTGTCGGGCAGCCAGCCCGACGGGCGCGGCAGGCGGGGGATGTCGTCGCCGGACGCCGGTTGCTGGCGCGCCCGCCATTCCCAGACGTCGGCGGCAAGGGTGGCCACCGCGCCAGCGAGGGGCGAGTCCGTGTCGGTCGAGGTGGCGGTGCTCATCGACTGGTGGAGAGGCCGTTGAGCACGAGGTCGTTGTACAGCCCGGCGATGCTCTCGAGGTGCAATCGCCCGTCGGGACGAAACCACGTGGACGTGCTCGTGCCGATGGCGAGGATCGCCCACGCGGCGAGCTTCGGGTCGCTGGTGGCGAAGCTGCCGTCGGCCACGCCCTGCTCGATGATGTCGATGAACCGCTGCTCGTACACGTCGCGCAGGCGGACCACCTTCTTGCGGTGCGCCGGCTTGAGACTGCGCAGCTCGGAGTTGCCGATGAACACCTCCTTGGCCCGCGCCGTGTGGAAGAACACGTGCACCTCGATCCCGGTGCGCAGCCGGTCCTCGCTGCCGGTCACCCCGGTGAGGCGGGCGTCGAACTCGCGCAGCAGGTCCTCCATGATGTCGGACATGATCGAGTAGAGCAGGCCCTCCTTCGACGCCAGGTGGTTGTAGAGGCTGCCGACCTGGATGCCGACGTCGCTGGCGATCGCCCGCAGGCTGGTCGCCTCGTAGCCGTGCTCGTAGAACAGCTCGATCGCGGCAGCGCGGATGAGCTCGGCAGTCGACGCTCGGACGGGGGTCTCGAGCGGGGCAGCGACGTTCATCGGTTCCCTTCGTCGGAGGTGTGGTCGTCGGCGGTCCGAGCGCCGTTGGCGCGGGCGCGCGCCGCCCGGACGGTGCCGCCGCGAGTGAGCTTGCCCGGCAGCGGGTGGCCGACGAGCGCCTCGGCCATGCGGGCGCACTCGATCATCGCCTCGAGATCGATGCCGGTCTCGATGCCCAGCTCGTCGCAGAGGAACACCAACTCCTCGGTGCACACGTTGCCGGCCGCGCCGGCGTTCCCGGCGAACGGGCAGCCGCCGAGACCGGCGCACGTGGAGTCGAAGCGATCGACGCCGAGTCGCATCGCCGCATAGGCGTTGGCGACACCGAGGCCACGGGTGTCGTGGAGGTGCAGTCCGAGAACGAGGTCGGGCCAGCGCTCGCGCACGGCGCCGATCACCCGCTCGATGGCTGCCGGGGCGGCGAACCCGACGGTGTCGGCGAGGAACACCGAGTCGAGGGTGACGTCGAACTCCTCGGCGAGGTCGAGGATCTCGGCGACGCGCGCGCACACGTCGGCTGCCGGCACGTCGCCCTGGTAGTTGCACCCGAACGCCGTCATCACGTAGCCCCACTTCGTGGGCACGCCGGCGTCGCGATAGCGGGTGAGCCACGCCCGCTGCTCGGCGTGGGTGTCGGCGAGGCCCATCCCGGTGTTGTGGATGGCGAACTGCTCGGACGCCGTCACCCGGATGGCCCCGATGATGTCGAGCGGCGTCGCCAGCGCCCGGTCGAGACCCCGGCTGTTGAGCCACAGGCCGGTGTAGGCCACGCCGTCGCGCTTGGTGATGCTCGCCGCCACCTCCTCGGCGTCGGCCATCGTCGGCACCCGCTGCGGGTTGACGAACGAGACACAGTCGATCTTGGTGACGCCGGTCTCGGCGAGCGCCTCGATGAAGCGCACCTTGTCGTCGACGGCGATCGGCTTGGGCTCGATCTGGAAGCCCTCGCGTGGGCCCTCCTCTTGGATCAGGACGCGTGCCGGCAGGTCGGCGGTAGCACCGCGCGAGCTCATTGGTGCACCCTGGCGTGATGCGACGCGTCCGTATCCTTGCCGGTGCACCACTGAGCCGAAGACCGTGCTTGATCGTTCGCTCGCTCGAAGACTCGCTCGCTCATTCGAGCAGGGTGCCCGCGAGCGGGCCTTCGAGGAAGCGGTTCGGCTTGATGAAGAAGGCGATCAGCAGGCAGCCGTCCGGCGACCAGGCATCGTGGCGGTTGCCCTTCGGTCGCCACACGAAGTCGCCGACCCCGACGGTTCCCTCGGCGTCCTGGATCGATCCCTCGAGCACGTAGCTCTGTTCGATCTCGACGTGCTCGTGGAGCGCCAAGTGGGCACCGGGCTGCCAGCGGAACAACGCGGTGAGCAGCCCCGACTCCTTGTCCTCGAGCAGCACCTTCATGTCGATGCCCTCGCTCGGTGTCGGCTTCCACGGCAACGAGGCAGACGTCGACGTAGCGCGACGCCAGCGGTTCGAGCAGGTCGATGCCCTCCATGTGGGGGGTGGTGGCTCCCATCGTGACCTCCTTCGGCACGCACCGGTTCCGATCGAGCCGGTCACCGGATTGGTCGCACAGGGGCGGAGGGGTCCAGCGTTGCCGACGAACGAGCGATCGTTCACAGTCTACCATCGCCCTCATGAGCACCGAACCGCTGCTCCGCCTCCGGGGCATCACCAAGTCGTTCGGGGCGGTCGAGGTGCTGCACGGCATCGATCTCGAGGTCGAGCGTGGCGAGGTCGTGTGCATCATCGGGCCGAGCGGCTCGGGCAAGAGCACCCTGCTGCGGTGCGTCAACTTCATCGCCCCGCCGACGAGCGGCACGGTGGCGTTCGACGGGGTGGAGTACCCGCCCCCGACCGAGCACCACTGGGTGCCGCTGCTCGGCCGCAACGAGCAGCGCCGGCTCACCCGGTTGCGCGCCGAGATCGGCATGGTCTTCCAGCACTTCAACGTGTTCCCGCACCTGACCGCTGAGAAGAACCTCACCCTCGGCCTGCGTCACACGTCTGGCATGGGGCGCGGCGAGGCGCGGGCGTGGGCGCGGGCCGAGCTGGGCAAGGTCGGTCTCGCCGACAAGGCCGACCAGTACCCGTCCCGGCTGTCGGGAGGTCAGAAGCAGCGCGTCGCCATCGCCCGAGCGCTGTCGCTCGACCCGAAGTTGATGCTGTTCGACGAGGCGACGTCGTCGCTGGACGCCGAGCTGGTGGCGGGGATCCTCGACGTGATGCGTGCGCTCGCCGCCGACGGCATGACGATGCTGGTCGTCACCCACGAGCTCCGCTTCGCCATGGAGGTGGCCGACCGCATCGTGTTCATGGACGATGGCCTGCTCGTCGAGAGCGGGCCACCGGAACGGTTCCGTGCGCCGACCGAGGCGCGCACCCAGGCCTTCCTCAGCTCGCTGAAGGGCGTGTACGTGTGATGCTCGCCTACGACTTCCGCTGGGAGGTCATCTGGGACCACCACAGCGAGCTGATCAGCGGCCTGTGGCTGACGCTCCAGGTGGCCGCCCTGGCGTTCGTGGTGGCCTGCGTGCTCGGGCTGCCCGCCGCGCTGATGCGGATGTCGTCCTCGCCGCTGCTCAACCGCCCGGCGGCGCTGTGGATCGCCCTGATGCGGGGCGTTCCGCTGATCGTGTTCCTGTACTGGATCTACTTCGCCGCGGCCAGCCGCGGCTGGTTCACGCTCAGCGAGTTCCGATCGGGCGTCGTCGCCCTCGGTCTCACCGGGTCGGGGTACATGGCCGAGAACTACCGCGGCGCGCTGCAGTCGGTCGACCGCGGCCAGCACGAGGCGGCGATCGCCGTGGGCCTCGACGGCGCCACCACGTTCCGGTCGGTGATCGCGCCGCAGGCGGCGCGGGTGGTGCTGCCGTCGGCGATCAACGTGCTGATCGGCCTGCTCAAGGGGGCCACGATCGTGTCGGTGATCGGCCTCGCCGACATGTTCTACGTGGCTCGCACCGTGTCGTTCGACACCTTCAGCCCCTTCGAGCTGTACAGCGCCGCCGCCGTGATCGTGATCGGTGTCACGTTGGTGACCGCCGGCTGCTCGTGGCTGCTCGAGCGTCAGCTGGCGCGGAGCGACCGGTGATCCACCTCCTCGCCGACACCTCGTTCGGCCCGGTGTGGGACCAGCGCGCCCGGTTGCTCGCCGGCATCTTCACGATGCTCGAGGTCGCCGTGATCTCGATGGTGCTCGCCGTCATCGGCGGGCTGGCGCTCGGCGCGCTGCGCACCTCGCGGCTGCACTGGGTGCGCGCGCTCGGGTTCGTGCTCGTGCAGGTGCTCCGCGGCATCGCCCTGTACGTGCTCGTGCTGTGGCTGTTCAACGGCCTCGCCGTCGCCACCGGGATCACGCTGAGCCCGATCGAGACCGGCGTCGTCGCGCTCAGCCTGCTCAACAGCGCCTATCTCGCCGAGGTGTTCCGTGGCGCCCATCAGGCGATCCCGATCGGCCAGTCCGAGGCCGCGCAGGCGATCGGTCTCGGCGACGGCCAGGTCGCCCGCCTGGTGGTGGTGCCACAGATGATCCGCGTGGCCTTCCCGTCGATGGGCAACGTGTTCGTCGACATCGTCAAGGACACCGCGATCCTGTCGGTGATCGGCGTCAGCGAGCTGATGCGCGAGACCCAGAGGTGGGCGCAGTTCTACTTCCGATCGTTCGAGTTCTACACCGCGGCCGGTGTGATCTACTTCGTGATCGTGCTCGCCGTGACCGCGCTGTGGAGGTATGCCGAACGCCGCTTGTCGGTGCACCTCGACACGTACGGCCCGCTCCCGAGGCGACGGCGGTGGCGTACGTACCTCGCCATCCAGAGCGGCACGGGAGCGACGACATGAAAGGACTGCCATCGTGACGATGCGAGCGACCGAGCGCCAGCGAGGGAGCGGTCGGAGCGGCCTGCGTGGCCGGGGAACGCAATGAGAGGATTGGAGGGCCGCACCGCACTGGTGACCGGGGGCGCGCGCGGTCTCGGCGAGGCGATCGTCGAGCGCCTGGTGGCCGAGGGCGCGGCCGTGGTCGTGGCCGATCGGCTCGCCGATGCCGCCGAGGACGTGGCGGCGGGCCATCGTGACGCCGGCGCCGAGGCGGTCGCCCACGCCGTCGACCTGACCGATCTCGACGCCATCGCCGCCATGGTCGACTTCGCCATCGCCTGGCGGGGCGGGCTCGACATCCTCGTCAACAACGCCGGGGTGGCGATCGCCCGTTCGGTGCTCGAGGCGACGCCCGACGAGTGGCAGGCCCAGCTCGACGTGAACCTGCGGGCGCCGTTCTTCGCCCTGCAGGCCGCGGCGCGGCACATGGTCGAGCGCGGCAGCGGCAAGATCGTCAACACGGTGTCGACGTCGGGGTTCGCCTCGTCGTCGACCCCGGAACCGATCTACGACCTCACCAAGGGCGGGTTGCGCCAGCTGACGATCTCGGCCGCGGTCGAGCTGGCGCCGCTCGGCGTCAACGTCAACGGGGTGGCGCCGGGCACGATCGGCACCGACCTGACCAACGCCGTGCTCGACACGCCCGAGAAGCTCGCCCGGGCGACGGCGCGGATCCCACGCGGCGCGTTCGGTCGCCCGGCCGACATCGCCGCGGCGGTCGCCTACCTGGCGTCCGACGACGCCGACTACGTGCACGGCCACGTGCTCGTCGTCGACGGCGGCTGGCTAGCGATCTGAGGGATTTTCGACCTCACTGCTGCGCCGCGCAGACAGCCGCTTCGGCGTCGCCATGTCTCGCTTGGTCCGCGAAACGAGCGGCGGGAGACGTCGTTTCGCGGACGAAAGTGCCCGACCTGGCACCACGCCCCCTCACCTACCCGCTTCAGAGCCAGCCGACCTGTCGTCGCGCCGACCGGACCCGTCGTCGCCGACCCCAGGATGCAGCAGGACAGACCGATATCGAGAACGTGGGTGACCAGATCGGCCTTACTGGGACTCGGCTCGTGCGGCGGAGAGCCAGGGATCGACGACGCCGCTGGTGGGCACGCCGAGCGGATGCAGCTTCGACCCGACGAACTGCTCCCACAGCTGGCGCATCGTCAGGTCCGAGGCCTTGAACATCAGGAACTGCGTCACCCACGCCCACAGCGGGAAGTCGCCGCGCGGCATGAAGTAGGTGTTGTGCGAGGCGAACGCCGACGGCTCGTCGAGCAGCTTGAGGCCCTGGTCGACGGCGTCGGACACGCCGAACTCGCCGATGTAGACGGCGTCGGACCGCCCGGTGACCACGTCCTCGACCGTCGCCGGCTGCTCCTGCAGCTCCTTGAGCGTGGCGTCGGGGAAGCTCAGCTTGGCGGCGGCGGCCTGCGACGACCCGGCGAGCACGGCGATGGTGACGTCACCGCTGTTGAGGTCGGCGGCGCTCGTGATCGTCGAGTCCGGCTTGAGCAGGAGATAGTTGCCCTCGAGGAACGCCGGGGCGCCGGCGAAGGCGACCCGCAGACCACGGGCCGGCAGGTTCGTGGCCTGGATGCCCGAGATGTCGTAGCGGCCCGCCTCGCCGGCGGCGAACAGCTCGGAGAACGGGATCTCGACGTACTCGATCTCGGCGCCGAGCTCGGCCATCATCAGCTTGGTGAGCTCGATGCTGTAGCCGGTCGGCTCGTTCGTGTCGGGGTCGCGGTACTGCAGCGGCTCGAAGCCGAGGTCGACGCCGACCTTGACCTTGCCGTCGCTGACGATCTTGTCGAGGAGTGACCCGCTGGTGTCGCTCTGGCGCGGGAAACGCTCGGGCGTCGGGGACGCCGGCGGCGCTGGCCCGGCCCCCGGCCCCGACGATGGCCGCCCCGCCCAGCATGGCGGCCCCCCCGGCGAGTACCTGACGCCGACTCGGACGAGTGTTCTCGGTCATGTCATGTGCCCCCTTTTGACTGACGTGACATCACTATATATCGACCCAGCGACGTGCACGAACGAGCGTTTGTCTGTCAACGCGATCGGGCGCGCTGCACCCGACGGTCCGCCGAGCGCGCCGCGTCCGACGATCGCCTCGGCGAGGGTGGGGTGGGCGTGGATCGTGCCGAGCAGGTCGTCGAGGCGCAATGCGCACTCGATCGCCAGCGTCAGCTCGGCGATCAGCTCCGACGCGTCGGGTCCGGCGACGCCGGCGCCGACGACCACGCCGTCGTCGGCGTCGACCACCAGCTTCACGAGCCCCGTGGCCTCGCCGAGGGTGAGCGCACGGCCGTTCACGGCGAACGAGCCCCGCCCGCTCACGACGCGCCGTCCGCTCGCTGCGGCGTCGCGCTCGCTCAGGCCGACCGCCGCCAGCTCCGGATCGCAGAACGCCACCATCGGCACCAGCTGGTCGAACGCGCTGGGCAATCCGCACATCGCCTCGGCGGCGACGCGGCCCTGCTCGCTCGCCCGGTGGGCCAGCGCCGGCCCGGCGGTGACGTCGCCGATGGCGAACACGTTCGGGGTCGCCACGACGCGCTCGCTGTTCGTCGACGACGATCAGCCCGCCGTCGGCGGGCACGATGCCGGCGTCCTCGAGCTGCAGGTCGTCGGTGTTGGGGCGGCGCCCGACGGCGACCAGCACGTGACTGGCGGGAATCTTGTCGGTGTCGTCGCCGCGCTCGACCAGGATGTTGGCGCCATCGTCGCCGACGACGAGCGCCGAGGTGCGGACGTCGACGCCGAGCTCGCCGAGGCGCTTGGTGACGACGGCCACGAGATCGTCGTCGAACTCGCGGAGGATGCCGTCGGTCGCCTCGACCACGGTGACGTTGGCGCCGAGCTGGGCGTATGCGGTACCGAGCTCGATCCCGATGTACCCGCCGCCGACCACGACGAGATCGGTCGGCACGTCGGCCAGGGCGAGGGCGCCGGTCGAGTCGACGATGCGTCCACCGTCGGGAGGCAGGCTCGACAGCACGATGGGCCGGGAACCGGTGGCGATGATCGTGTGCTGGAACTGGAGGTGCTCGACGTGGTCGGCCGACTCGACCGCCACGCGGTCGCGGCCGACGAAGCGGGCCGTGCCGGCGAGCGTCTCGACGCCGCGGAGCAGCGTGGACACCCCGTCGCGCAGCCGGTCGACGACGTCGTCCTTCCAGCGTTGGGCCGCGCCGAGATCGACGGTGACCTCGCCGACGAGACCGGTGCCGCCGCTGATGCGCCGGCGGGCCCGGGCGAGATCGTGACCCAACGCGATCAACGCCTTGGAAGGGATGCACCCGACGTTGAGGCACGTGCCACCGAGCGGGCCGGATTCGACGACCACTACGTCGCGTCCGAGCTCGACCGCACGCGCGGCGGCGGTGTAGCCGCCGGGACCACCGCCGATCACCAGCACGTCGACGGGTCGAGCGATCTCGCCAGCGACCATCAGACGCCTTCGAGCAGCAGGGTCAGCGGGGACTCGAGGCGGCGCCGTACGGCGAGGCCGAAGTTGATGATGTCCCGGCCGTCGACGACGCGGTGATCGGCGGCGAGGTTCATCACGAGCACCCGTCGGGCCACGACCCGGTCGTGGTCGTCGAGCTCCGGTCGGCGCCGCGCCGGGCCGAACCCGGCGATGCCGACCTCGCTCCCGTGCACGAGGGACGTGCCGAACCACCCCCCGAACACCCCATGGTTGGAGATGGTGAACGTGCCGCCGGCGAGTTCGGCCGGGGTCAGCCGGCGGGCGCGAGCGGCCTCGCCGAGTCGGGCCAATTCGCCCGCCAGCTCGAACAGCGAGCGCTCGTCGGCGCTGCGGACGACCGGGAGCACGAGGCCGTCGGGCGTGTCGACGGCGACGCCGATGTCGCGCCGACCGTGGAGCACGATCTCGCCGGCGTCGGCGTCGAGGCTGGCGTTGAGCAGGGGATGCTCGACGAGCGCCAACGCGGTCGCCCGGAGGAGGAACGCCGAGATCGTCACGGCCACGCCGCGCTCGGCGGCGATCGGCTTGAGCTGTTCGCGAACGGCGAACAGCTCGGTGACGTCGATCTCGTGGAACGAGTCGACGTGGGGGACCGCCCGCCAGGCCGCCGTCATCGTCTCGGCCGTGCGCTTGCGCACACCGCGCAGGGCAACTCGCGAATCGACGCCGGGCGCCGGCCGGTGCACCGCAGGTTCGGCCGTCGGCACGGATGCCGCACGTGCCGCCGGCTCACCGGCGGGTGCCGCGGCGGCGCGTGTCACGTCGTCGTCGGTGATCCGTCCGCTCGGCCCGGTCCCGCCGACCACCCCCAGATCGACGCCGAGCCGGCGGGCGAGGGCGCGCGTCGCCGGCGTGGCGCGCGGTCGCTCGCCGGCGACCGTCGCCCGTGACGGTTGCGCCGGGGCGGCGGAGGGCGCGGGCGCTGCGGCGTGCGTCGTCGGGGGAGCGGCGGGTGGCGCGGCCGGCGCCGCGGCGTCGCTGTCTTCGTCGATCGTGACCAGCAACTCGCCGACGGCGATGACCTGGCCGGGTTCCCCACCGAGCGCCACCACGATGCCGGTGGCCGGCGCCGGCATCTCCACCACCGCCTTGTCGGTCTCGATCTCGACGACGGGCTGGTCCTCGACCACGTGGTCGCCGACGGCGACGAGCCACGAGACGATCTCGGCCTCGGTCAGGCCCTCGCCGATGTCGACGAGTCGGAACTCCACCGTCATCGGGCGACCATCCCTAGTACTCCACGGTGCGCCGGATCGCGGCGAGCACGCGCTCGACGGACGGAACGTAGTAGTCCTCCACCAGCGGCATCGGATAGGGCACGTCCCAGCCCGACACGCGCACGATCGGAGCCTCGAGGCTGAGGAACGCCCCTTCCTGGATGGCGGCGACGACCTCGGAGGCGAACCCGGCCGTTAGCGGCGCCTCCTGCACCACCACGGCGCGCCCGGTGCGGCTCACCGAATCGGCGATCGTCGCCGTATCGAGGGGCACCAGCGAGCGCACGTCGATCACCTCGGCATCGATGCCGACCTCGGCGGCCGCCGACGCGGCCTCGAGGCACACCGTGGTCATCGCGCTCCACGCCACCAGGGTGACGTCGTTCCCTCGTCGGGCGAGGCGCGCCGGCCCCAGGGGCACCGTCACGTCCCCGTCGGGCACCTCGTCGCGTACCAGGCGATAGCCGCGCAACGGCTCGAGGAACAGCACCGGGTCGGGGTCGCGGATCGCGCTCAGGAGCATCCCCTTGGCGTCGGCGGCGGTGGCGGGGGCGACCATCTTGAGCCCGGGCATCTGGGCGAAGATCGCCTCGAAGCTGTCGGAGTGCAGCTCGGGGGTGCGCACGCCGCCCCCGTAGGGGGCGCGGATCGTCACCTGGGCGTGGTAGCGGCCGTTGGTGCGGTAGCGCCAGCGGGCGAGCTGGTGGCCGATCTGGTGGAAGGCCTGCAGGCTGAAGCCGAGGAACTGAAGTTCGGGCACCGGCACCAGGCCGGCGGTGGCCAGGCCGATCGACGTGCCCACGATCGCCGCCTCGGACACCGGGGTGTCGACGACGCGCTCGGCGCCGAAGCGCTTCTGCAGGCCGTCGGTGGCGCGGAACACGCCGCCCGACTTGCCGACGTCCTCGCCGAGGACGATCACCCGCTCGTCGCGCTCCATCTCGTCGCCGAGCGCCGAGCACACCGCCTCCACCATCGACATGATCATGGCGTTCCCCGGCCACGCAGGCCGTCGCGCCGGCACCCTCCGCTAGCGCTCCGGGCGCCTGCCTGCTCGATCGCCGGGACGCTCGCTGACGCTCGCTGAACCAGACGGGGTGCTTCGGACATGGGTCTCATGGCAGGTCTCGGAGCAGCTCGGCGCGCTGGGCGGCGAGCCCAGGAGGCTCGTCGGCCCAGACGTTGTCGAAGAGCATGTCCGGCGGCGGCGGGCCAGCGGCGGCGACCTCGGCCACGGCGCGGTCGATCGCCGCCGTGCACCACGCCGACGCCTCGGCCTCGGCCTCGTCGTCCCAGCGGCCGGTCGCCCGCATCCACGCCCGCAGACGGATCAACGGGTCGCGCGTGCGCCACCGGGCCTCGTCCTCGGGGTCGATGTAGCGCGTCGGGTCGTCCGCCGTGGTGTGGGCGCCAAGCCGGTAGGTGACCGCCTCGATCAGGGTCGGGCCGTCACCGGCGAGCGCCCGCTCCCGGGCTTCGCTCGTCACCTGGTACATCGCCAGGGCGTCGTTCCCGTCGACGCGCACCCCGGCCATGCCGTAGCCGGCAGCGCGGTCGGCGATCACGCCGGCCGTCTGGCGCCACAGGGGTGTCGAGATCGCCCACTGGTTGTTCTGGCAGACGAAGATCACCGGCGCCTTCAACACGCCGGCCAGGTTGCACGCCTCGTGGAAGTCGCCCTCGGAGGTGGACCCGTCGCCGAAGTAACAGGCGGCGACCGCGGGAATGCTCTGGTGCTTGAGCCCCCACGCCAGGCCGACGGCGTGCGGCAGGTGGGCGGCGAGGGCGACCTGCTGCGGGAACAGCCGGCCGTGCTCGGGCAGTGTCGAGCCGAGCGGGTGGCCCTGGCGCTGCAGGAAGTACGTCGACAGGTCGAGTCCCCAGTGCAGCATCGCCAGCTGCTCGCGGTACTGCGGCACGACCCAGTCCTGCTCGCGGTCGAGGGCGAACACGCTGCCGACGACCACCGCTTCCTGGCCCGACATCGGTGCGAACGTGCCGAGCTTGCCCCGCCGCTGCAGCGAGATCGCCTTCTTGTCGAAGTCCCGGCCGAAGATGCACAGCCGCAGCATCGCCACCAGGTCGTCGTCGCCCAGCGCCTTGGGGATCGGGCCGACCTCGTTGCCCTCGGCGTCGAGGATGCGGAACAGCCCGTCGCTCATTGGTGCACCCTGGTGCCATGCGACGCGTCCCGATTGGAGGCGGTGCACCAATGAGCCGAAGACGATGCCTGCTGATTCGCTCGCTCGAAGACTCGCTCGCTCATGTCGGCACCACCCCGTTGCGCCGGGGGCGCGTTGGCGACCGTGCCCGCGGCGGTAGGTCCGGAAGCGCCGGATCAGCTCGTCGCGCAGCTCGTCGCCGGGCACGACGGCCTCGAAGGCGTTGTCGTTGGCGAGCTCGAAGACGTCGATCTCGGCCTCCACCTTGGCCCGCTCGTTCTCGACGAAGCGGGCCCGCTCGTCCGCATCCTCGATCGCCACCACGCGGTTGAAGTGGATGGCGTTGACCGCCGCGGCGGGGCCCATCAGTGCGGGCTTGGCGGTCGCCAGCGCGAGCACCGCGTCGGGATGGGTGGGGCTGCCCGACATCGCCAGGTAGCCGCCGCCGTACGCCTTGCGCACCAGCACGTCGATCCGTGGCACCGTCGATTCGCACACGGCGTAGAGCATCTTGGCGCCGTGGCGGATGATGCCCTCGCGCTCGACCGCCGCCCCGATCATGTAGCCGGAGATGTCGGTGAGGAACAGCAGCGGGATGTTGAAGGCGTTGCAGATCCAGATGAACCGCGCCGCCTTGTCCGAGGAGTCGGAGAACAGCACGCCGGCGCGGTGCATCGTCTGGTTGGCGAGGATCCCGACCGGGTGCCCGCCGAGCCGGGCCAGCCCGGTGATCAGCTCCTGGGCGAAGAGGTCCTTGTACGGGAAGAACGTGCTCTCGTCGACGATGGCGTCGATCAGCTCCTGGCTGTCGAACGGCAGGTCCTCGCGGGTGGGCACGATCTCGTCGATCGCGCGGTGGGCGGCGGCGTCCCATCCCCCGGTCGCCGGCGGTGAGCCTTCCCACGATCCGGGGAAGTAGGAGAGCCAGAGGCGCACCGCGGCGATCGCCTCCTCGTCGGTCTGCACGAGCACGTCGCCGACGCCGGAGACGCGGCAGTGCATCTCGGCCCCACCCATCTCCTCGAGCGACACCTGCTCGCCGGTCACCATCTCGGCGAGGCGCGGCGATCCGAGGTACGCGGTGGCGTGGCCGGCGACCATGATCGTGAGGTCGCAGAGCGCCGGGACGTACGCCGATCCGGCGGGCGACGGACCGAACAGTGCGCACACCTGGGGAACGCGACCCGAGAAGGCGATCTGGTTGAAGAAGATGTTGCCCCACGCGTGGCGTCCGGCGTAGCTGTCGAACTGCTCGTCGATGCGGGCGCCGGCGGCGTCGACGAGGTACACGAGCGGCGCACCGATCTGGTCGGCGAGCTCCTGCATGCGCGTGATCTTCTCGAACGTGCGCCGGCCCCACGTGCCGGCCTTCACCGTGTAGTCGTTGGCGATGACGCACGTCGTGCGGCCGTCGACGGTGCCGACGGCGGTGACCACGGCATCGCCGGGCAGACCGTCCTTGGCGCGCGCGAGGAGTCCGTCCTCGAAGTCGGGTTGGCGGTCGAAGAGCAGACGGATGCGGTCGCGAACGAGCAGCTGGCCCTTGGCGAGGACCCGCTCGCGCGCCTTGTCGGAACCGCCGCGCCGGTGCCACGTCGAGGCGCCGGCGCAGTTCGTCGCTCGGCCCCTCGTCGATCACGTCGGTCACGTTCGCCACGTCGCTCATTGACCGTCCGACCCGGGTTCGGCCATCTTCAGGAAGAACGTGCTCAGGAACGTCATCACGATCTCGCCGCGCTGGTTCAGCACTTCGTACTGCAACACGGTGAGCCCGCGGCCGGGCTTGGACGTGGGCCGGCACGACTGCACCTCGACCTCGGCGTGGATCGTGTCGCCGAACAGGACGGGCAGCGGGAGGCGCACCTCGTCGAGGCCCAACCAGGCCAGCACGCAGTCGCCGAACATGCCGGTGCGCGTGGCCAACCCGAGAGCGAGGGCCAGGGTGAGCGGGCCGTGGGCGATGCGTTGCCCGAAGGCGGTCGAGGCGGCGTACTCGGCGTCGGTGTGCAGCGGCACCCAGTCACCGGTCAGTCCGGCCCAGTTGACCACGTGGGCCTCGGTGACGGTGAGCGCGTCCGTGCGGTAGCGGTCACCGACGACGAAGTCCTCCCACGAACGTGATGACCTGACGACGCTGGCGGTCACGGGGCGACTCTAGCGACCGTGCGCCGACGTGAGCGAGCGAGCGTTCGTTCGGCAGACGCGGGCGGCGGAACCGCGCTCATCCGGCGAGCCACCCGCCGTCCACGGGCACGTAGGCGCCGGTCATGTAGCTCGCCGCGTCGGAGGCGAGGAAGGCGACGACAGCGGCGATCTCGTCCGCCGTCGCCGGACGACCGAGCGGCGTGCGGCCCATCAGCATCTGCCGGCGGCCCGGGTCGGCGAGGCTGACCGCCGACATCGGCGTGTCGACCACGCCCGGACCGACCGTGTTCACGGCGATCCCGTCGGCCGCCCAGTCGACGGCCAGCGCCGCACCGAGCATGGCGACGCCGCCCTTCGACGCGCAGTACGCGGCCTGCCCGGCGAGGGCGATGCGCGAGTTGATCGAGCCGATCAGCACCATCCGGCCGCCGCGGCCGGCAGCGATCATCGCCCGCGCCGCGGCACGCGCGCACCAGAAGGTGCCCGACAGGTTGACGTCGACGACGCGCCGCCAGGCGTCGTCGCCGAGCTCGGTGGCCGGACCGCCGAGCTCGATCCCGGCGCAGGTGACCAGGACGTCGACGGCGCCGAGGCGCCCGACGGCGCCGGCGACCAGGGCATCGCACGACGCCGGATCGGCGACGTCCACCGGCACCGCGATCGCCCCGGCCCCGACCAGCTCGGCCGTAGCCGTCGCCGCGACGGCATCGAGGTCGGCGCACACGACCGCGTCGCCGCGCCCGCCGAGGGCGAGTGCGACGGCGCGGCCGATGCCCGAACCGGCCCCCGTGACGACGGCGACCGTCACGGGCGACCCCTGGTGAGGGGGGCCGCGACGCGACCCCCCTCACCGTGCGGAGCTGTGATCACCCGCGCGCCCAGATGCTGGTGTTCGGATCCGACCCGAACACCTCGTCGTAGATCGAGTCGAGCGTGCCGTTGTTCTTGTAGTACTGCAGCCAGCGGTCGAGGTAGTCCTGGAACTTGTAGTCCCCGAGCGGGATGGCCCATGCGCCGTACTCGATCTGCAGCGGTGCATCCAGGCCGACGATCGCCAACTGGCCCGGGTTCGCTGCGATGTAGCGATCGGCGAGATAGCGCTCGACCACGATGGCGTCGGCGCGCCCGGACGCCACCTCGAGGAACGCCGCGTCCTGTTGCGGGAACTCGGCCAGCGTGGCGGCGGGGAACTGGGTGGTCACCTGGTCGGCCGCCGTCGAGCCCTGGAGCGCAGTGATCGTGGTGCCGTCGGTGTTGAACGCGGCGATCGTGGCGTCGCGGTCGGTGTCGGCCGCGGCGACGAGCACCTGCTCGTACGGAACGTACGAATCGGTGAACGTCATCTGCAGCAGCCGCGGCGGCCGCGGCACCAGACCGACCGAGATCATGTCCCAGTTGCCGGCGAGCAGGCCGGGGACGAGCGCGTCGAACTCCTGGTTCTCGATCTTGAGGTCGACGCCGAGGTCGGTGGCGAGCAGGTTCAGCAACTCGACGTCGTAGCCGGCGGGATTGCCGGCGTCGTCGAGGTACATCTCCGGCTCGAACTGCAGCGACATGCCGACGCGCAGCTCGCCGCGGCTGACGATGTCGTCGAGCGTCGAGCCGCCCGAACTGGCGCTGGCCGGCAGCCGCTCGCTCGACGGGCTCGCCGACGCGCCCGCCGATGTGGCGCCGGTCCAGCCGGCCACGGCGAACGTGGCGGCGAGCGCGATCCCGACGATCGTGCGCCGCTTGGTGGTGGTTCTCACGGTGTCTCCTTCATGCTGTTGTTGGGTCTGGTGTTGTTGGGTGGGTCGAGATCGGTGCGGGGAACGGCTCGTCGCGTCCGACCCGGGCGACGAGGTCGGCGATCGCGGCGTTGCGCCGCGCGGCGAGCAGGCCACGCGTCCGGGTCCCCGGACGCAAGCGTCGTTCGATCAAGCGGACGAGGCCGTCGATCAGGAAGACGATGGCGATGTACATCACCGCGATGCCGGTCCACACCTCGAAGGGCAGGAACGTGTCGCTCACCAGCTTCTGGCCGGTGCGGTACAGCTCGAAGATCCCGATCACCCCGACGAGGCTGGTGTCCTTGACCATCCCGACGAAGTCGTTGCCCCAGGACGGCACGGCGACGCGCACGGCCTGGGGCAACGTGATCGAGCTGAACGCACGTACCCGGCCCATGCCGAGCGACAGCGCAGCCTCGCGCTGACCGGGCGGAACCGCGGTCAGGCCGGTTCGGAAGACCTCGGCCATGAACGCGCTGTGGAACAGGGTGAGCGAGAGCACGCCCGCCTTGAAGTTGGTGAAGTTCGCCGGGTCGATGCCGAGGAACAACGGCAGCCCGAAGTAGACGTAGATGATCAGCACCAGCAGCGGGATGCCGCGGATCACGTTGATGTAGACCGTCGCGATCCAGCGCAGCGGCGCGAGGCGCGACGTGCGCAGCAACGCCAGGGCGAGGCCGCCGGCGGTCGCCAACACCATCGACACGACGGCGATCCACAGCGTGTTCCGGAGCCCCTGACGCAGCAGGTCGCGGTTGTCGAAGACGGCGCCCCACTTGAAGTCGTAGGCGAGCATCACAACACGGCCTCGATGAACTTGCGCGTCCGCTCGTTGGCGGCCGACGCGAACAGCTCGCGACCGCCCTGCTCGACCACGCACCCGTCGTCCATGAACACGTTGAGATCGCCGATCTCGCGGGCGAAGCCCATCTCGTGGGTGACCACCACCATCGTCATGCCGAGCGCCGCGACCTGACGCATCGTGGCGAGCACCTCACCGACCAACTCGGGGTCGAGCGCCGAGGTCGGCTCGTCGAACAGCATCACCTTGGGATCCATCGCCAACGCCCGGGCGATCGCCACGCGCTGCTGCTGGCCGCCGGACAGCTGGTTGGGGAACTTGGCCACGTGGGACAGCAGTCCGACCTGGCGGAGCTCGACGGCGGCGCGCTCGCGCGCGTCGCGCTTGGCGATGTGCTTTGCCCGACGCAGGGCGATGGCAACGTTGTCGAGGGCGCTGAGGTGCGGGAACAGGTTGAACTGCTGGAACACCATGCCGACGGTGCGGCGCAGCTCGATCGGCCGGCCGCGCCGCGCCTGCTCGCCGGGCAGCCCGGGGCCGTACTCGGTGCCGTAGACCTGCACCGAGCCCGAGGTCGGCGGCTCGAGGAGGTTGATCGTGCGCAGGAGCGTCGACTTGCCCGACCCGGACGGGCCGAACACGACGACATGCTCGCCGGACGACACCAGCAGGTCGACCCCCTTCAGCACTTCGTGCGGCCCGAAGCTCTTGTGGATCGAGCGCAGCCGGACCGCCGGTTCGGCGATCATGCGTGCACCATGTCTCCGGTGCGAGCGAGCGAGCGCCGGCGAGTGAGCGGCCAGCTCCGGCCTGCGTGGCCGGGGAACGCAGTGACGTGCACCATGTCTCCGGTGCGAGCGAGCGAGCGCCGGCGAGTGAGCGGCCAGCTCCGGCCTGCGTGGCCGGGGAACGCAGTGACGTGCACCATGTCTCCGGTGCGAGCGAGCGAGCGCCGGCGAGTGAGCGGCCAGCTCCGGCCTGCGTGGCCGGGGAACGCAGTGACGTGCACCATGTCTCCGGTGCGAGCGAGCGAGCGCCGGCGAGTGAGCGGCCAGCTCCGGCCTGCGTGGCCGGGGAACGCAGTGACGTGCACCATGTCTCCGGTGCGAGCGAGCGAGCGCCGGCGAGTGAGCGGCCAGCTCCGGCCTGCGTGGCCGGGGAACGCAGTGACGTGCACCATGTCTCCGGTGCGAGCGAGCGAGCGCCAGCGAGTGAGCGGCCAGCTCCGGCCTGCGTGGCCGGGGAACGCAGTGACGTGCACCATGTCTCCGGTGCGAGCGAGCGAGCGCCAGCGAGTGAGCGGCCAGCTCCGGCCTGCGTGGCCGGGGAACGCAGTAATAGTCATGGCCCGCCCAGGGAAGCGCCGGCGCCGGTCGCCGTGCTCCACGCGACCAGACGCTCGAGACCGGTGCGCAGCGCCGTCTCCGAGGCGGCGAGCGACACGCGGAGCTGGTCGGTGGCGACGTCGCCGAAGGCGGTGCCCGGCGCGGTGGCCACGCCGTGCTCGACGAGGTCGAGGGCGGCGAGTCGGCTGTCGGTGCCGGGGGCGAGCGGCACCATCTGGTAGAACGCGCCGGCCGGCCGCACCGCGTCGAACCCTCCGTCGGCGAGCAGTCCGCTGACGAGGTCGCGGCGGCCACGGTAGATCTCGCGCTTGTCGGCGACCCCTTGCTGGGGCCCTTCGAGGGCGGCGAGCGCGGCGTGCTGGCTGACCGCCGAGATGCACGACAACGTCGGTTCCTGCAGTGTGCCGAGCAGGCGGGCGAGCGGTCGCGGGGTCGCCGTGTAGCCGACCCGCCAGCCGGTCATCGAGTAGGTCTTGGAGAAGCTGTAGACCCCGATGACGTGCTCACGGTCGTACTGGGCGGCGTTGGCCATCTCGCCCTCGAACACCAGCTCGTCGTACACCTCGTCGGACAGCACCCAGATGCCGTGGGCCGCCGCCAGCTCGACGATCGCGGCGACGGTGGTCGCCGGCACGACGGCACCGGTGGGGTTGGCCGGGCTGTTGAGCACGATCAGCCGGGTGCGCTCGGTGATCCGGCTGCGGAGCTCGTCGAGGTCGGGCAGGAAGCCGTTGGCGGGGCGCAGCTGGTAGGGCACGGGCACGGCGCCGCGCAGCAGCGCGCTCATCACGTAGTTGGGCCAGGCGGGATCGGGGACGAGCACCTCGTCGCCGGCGTCGAGCAGCGCCGAGAACACCAGCGACACCGCTTGCCCGCCGCCCTGGGTGATCACGATCTCGTCGGCGCTGTACGTCAGGCCGGCGAGGCGCGCCAAGCGGGCGGTGATCGCCTCGCGCAGCGGGCCGATCCCGAAGCTCTGCGTGTAGCCGATGCCGCGGGCGGCGGCATCCTGTGCCGCGGCGACGACGTGCGGTTCGATCGGGAGGTCCGGCTCGCCGATCTCCAGACGCACGATGCCCGAGTCGGGGCGAGCGATGACGAGGTTGACGATCTCGCGGATGCCCGACGGAGGCACACGCGATGCCCAGGTTCCCACGTGCACGGTGCGCTCACCCCTCCCCGGCGGCACGATCCGCCGGCTGCTGCCCGTTGTCCCGCCCGGATCGCCGTTGCCGAACGAGCGTTTGTTTCCGTGAATACTAGGGTCGCCCCGAGGAGCCGTCAACCGATGTCGCGGCCCGTCGGCCGTCGGTCGTCGGTCGTCGCGTCCCGAATCATGCTACCGATCATGCCCGGAACGTCGGCGGGCGCTTCTCGGCGAAGGCGGCCAAGCCCTCGGCGAAGTCCGGCGTGGCCATGAACGAACCGCGTGCCGACTGGGCGAGCGCGGTCGCCGCCTCCACCGGGAGGTCGGCGACCTGGCGCATGAACCACTTGCCGAGGCCGAGGGCGTGGGCACCGAACGCGGCGAGCTCGGCGGCGGTGGCCCGTGCCACGGCGAGGTGGTGGTCGGCGTCGACGACGCGGTGCACGAGGCCGATGCGCAGCGCCTCGGCGGCGTCGAGGCGGCGCCCGGTGAGCGCCATCTCGCGGGCGGCGCGGGCACCGATGGCCGTCGCCAGGGTCGGGTACACGATGATCGGGAACAGCCCGATCGTGATCTCCGAGGTGGCGAACACGGTGCCCTCGGCGGCGATCGCAACGTCGGCAGCAGCCACGATCCCGCAGCCGCCGGCGAGGGCGTGGCCGTGGGGTGCGACGACGACCGGTGTCCGCATGCTCGGGATCATCAGCATCAGCTCGGCCCAGCCCTCGCCGCCGCGGTGGAAGTCGTAGGCCGTGGAGGACAGCCCGTCGCGGAACTCGCTGAGATCGCCACCCGCGCAGAACGAGCGTCCCTCGCCGCGCAGCAGCACCGCCCCGACGCTGTCGTCGGCCTCCACCTCGTGCAGCGCGGCAACGAGCTCGAGGACCGCGGCGTAGTCGAGGGCGTTGCGGCGATCGGGACGGGCGAGCACGATCTCGGCCACGCCGCCGTCGCGGTCGACGCGCACCGACGGGCTCATCGCATCGACCCCGACCGGGTGCGGCGTGTGGTCGCCGGCGCTGATCGCCGCGGTGACCTCCACGAGCAGCGTGCCGGGTGCGACGTTGTCGCCGGCGCCCACGTGCACGGCGTACACGACCCCGTCGATGCCGGCCAGCAGGTTGTTCTCCATCTTCATCGCCTCCAGCACGGCGACGCGGGTGTGCGCCGTGACCTCGTCGCCGACCGCGACGTCGACCGATCGGACGGTGCTCTGCATCGGCGCGAGCACGCGCCCGTTGCCGGCCGCACGCGCCGGCGCGCGGCCCGTGGCGCGCCGCGCCGGGCCGGAGTCGCCGCCGGCGATGGGCTCGCCGGGACCGGCCGCGGCGTCGAGCCGGTCGTCGGCGAAGCGGGGGATGCGGTAGTGCCTCCCGAGCACCTCGACCTCGCGCGGGTGGGACGGCGGGCTCGGCGTCGGGTCGATCCTCGGGCGCAACCGCGCGGTCGCCACCGCCGGCGATCGACGACGCGAGCAGGCCGGCACCATGGTCGGTGAGCCACCGGGTCGAATGCCGGACGGCGACGAAGTCGGGGTGCTCGAGGACGGCGCGGGCGGCCGGGGCGGTCGTCGGCACGCCGGTGACGCGCAGCTCGTCCAGCGCCTGGAGCATCGTCAGCCGGGCCTGCTCGCGGTCGGCTCCCCACACGGCGATCTTGGCGACCAGGTTGTCGTAGAACGGGGCGACGGCGTCGCCGGTGCGGAACCCGGTGTCGACGCGCACCCGCGGTCCCGACGGCAGGTCGAGCCGGGCGAGCACGCCGGGGGTGGGGATGAAGCGGGCGTCGGTGGTGTCCTCGGCGTTGATGCGCACCTCGATGGCGTGGCCGTGCGGCTCGACGTCGCTCGGGCCGAACGACAGCGGCTCGCCGCGGGCGATGCGCAGTTGCTCGACGACGAGGTCGACGCCGGTCACCAGCTCGGTGACGGGGTGCTCGACCTGGATGCGCGTGTTCATCTCGAGGAAGTAGACGCCGGTCGTCTTCGACCAGGAACTCGATCGTGCCGGCGTTGGTGTAACCGACGGCGCGCACGAGCTGGATCGACGCTCGCGCCAACGCCGCTCGAACCGACTCGGGCAGGCCGGGGGCCGGCGCTTCCTCGATGAGCTTCTGGTACCGCCGTTGGATCGAGCAGTCGCGGTCGCCGACGACGACCAGGCCGCCGTGGTGGTCGGCGACGCACCTGTACCTCGACGTGGCGGGGCCGGGCGAGGTAGCGCTCGACGTAGACGTCGGGCCGCCCGAAGGCGGCCTGCGACTCGCGTCGGGCCGCGTCGATGGCGGCGGGGACGTCGCCGCGGCGCTCGATCACGCGCATGCCGCGCCCGCCACCGCCGTGCACGGCCTTCACCGCGATCGGCCAGCCCAGCTCGTCGCCGAGGGCGGCGACCGCGTCGGCATCGTCGGAGGGCACCGTGACGCCGGGCACGATCGGCACGCCGGCGTCCTCGGCGGTGCGCCGGGCGGCGAGCTTGTCGCCCATCAGCGCGATGACCTCCGCCGACGGCCCGATCCACGTGATGCCGGCCGCCACGACCGCGGCGGCGAACGCCGCGTTCTCGGCCAGAAAGCCGTAGCCCGGATGGACCGCATCGCAACCCGACGACCGGGCGGCGTCGACGACCCGGTCGATGTCGAGGTAGGTCTCGGCGGGTGTGGCGCCGCTGAGGCCGACCGCGTCGTCGGCCAGTTCGACGGCCATCGACCCGGCGTCGGGCTCGCTGTGGACGACGACCGCGGCGGCGCCGATCTGATGGCACGCCCGGACCACGCGGACGGCGATCTCGCCGCGGTTGGCGACGAGCACGCGGGTCACCATGCGCGGTCCTCCACGCGGGGCAAACTAGCGCACGTTCGCGTGGTCCCCGCCACGGAGGGCGGGGATGACGTGCTCGGCGAGCAGGCGGATGGCCAGCCGGCGATCGTCGCCGAGCGGCGGACCGAACGACACGTGACGGGCCCCGGCGGAGACGAGGCCGCGGCAGCGCTCCACGACCGTATCGGGCGAGCCGCTGATGCCGAGCGACATCATCGCCGGTGGCAGGGCGCGCGCCGCGTTGTCCGGATCGAGCGACCGGAGTGGGGCCAGGTCGGCAGCCGCCACGCCGACCCGGTCGAGGACGGTCGACGAGAACGACGGGCCGAAGTACACGAGCTTGTCGGCCAGGCGTCGATCCGCGACGGCCGGGTCGTCGCCGATCGACACCCACACGCACGCCGCCACGTCGATGTCGTCGAGGTCGCGGCCTGCGGCGGCGGCGCCCTCGGCGATGTTCGCCATCACCTCGCCGAACGACTCCGGCGGGTACAGCAGGGGGAGCGCGCCGTCGGCCACCGATCCGGCGAGTCTGGTGCATGCGGGGCGACATCGCACCGAGGTAGATCGGCGTCGGTCGGGCGGGTACGCGAAGTCGCGCCGTCCGGTTGCCATCGCGACCCGTCGTCCGCCGCGGTCGGCCGGCGCGCCGCCGTCGCACAGCGCCCGGATAGCCGCCACCGCCTCGGCGGTGCGGCGCAGCGGCGCGTCGCGGGTGATCCCGGCCCAGCCGAGCACGTCGGCGGACCCGGCGGCGAGCCCGAGCAGGAAGCGGTCGCCGCTCAATTCCTGCAGCGTGGCGCACACCATCGCGACCTCGGCCGGATGCATCGAGTAGGGGTTGAGCACGCAGGTGCCGAGCCCGATCGACCGGGTCGCCACCGCCGCGGCGGCGAGCATCACCGGCGCCGAGCGGAAGAACAGGTCGTTGGACACCCAGATCTGGTCGATGCCACCGGACTCGGCGATCTGGGCCAGCTCGACGAACTCGTCGACGCCGACGTCGTTGTTGACGCGCACGCTCGTGCGCAGCGGGACGGGCGGAGCTCGAGGGGGTGGTTTGGAGTGCCATCGTGAGCGTGCGAGCGAGGGAGCGCCAGCGAGCGAGCGGTTGCGACGCGGCCTGCGTGGCCCCGGGGAACGCCGTGTTGGCAATGATGGCGTCGACCTCGACCTCGA
Source organism: Ilumatobacteraceae bacterium (assembly GCA_963719295.1). Taxonomy (GTDB): domain Bacteria; phylum Actinomycetota; class Acidimicrobiia; order Acidimicrobiales; family Ilumatobacteraceae; genus Desertimonas. The sequence continues at coordinate 137,991 of CAVRBV010000022.1, read as the reverse complement.
CAAGGAAGTCGGGGCCGACGAGGGCGTGGACGAACAGGGTGGTGTTGGCGGGACGCACGGCGCCGAGCAGGCGGGCATGGACCCCGGCCGCGGCCTGCCAATCGGCGCCCGGGGCGAGCAGGAGGCGCGTGCGCACGACGTCGCCGATCGTGCCGCCGAGGGCGTCGACGGCGCCGAGCGCATGGCGGAGCGCCGCCTCGGTCTGGCCGGCCGTGTCGCCTGGGTGCAGGGCGTTGCCATGGCCGTCGTTAGCGGTCGTCCCACTGACGGCGATGAGGTCGCCACGGCGCACGGCGCGGGCGTAGCCCGCCAGGTCCTCGAACGACGACCCGTCGAGATATCGATCATCCTGGCGTTCGCTCACTGGTGCACCCTCGCTCGTTGTGACACGCTCACATCGGCGGCGGTGCACCAGTGAGCCGAAGACCGTGTCTGATCATTCGCTCGCTCGAAGACTCGCTCGCTCATGGGCGGCACGCTAGACGGTGCCCGACTACGCTGATCACGATGAACGGTCGTTCGTTCGTCGTAGGAGACCGCCGGGATCACCGCACGCCGCGATGACCGAGCTGCTGTCAGTCCGTGACCTGAGGGTGACGTTCCCGACCGAGGACGGTGACGTCGAGGCCGTGCGCGGCGTCTCGTTCGACATCGCCCCCGGCGAGACGGTGGGGATCGTCGGCGAGTCCGGCTCGGGCAAGTCCGTCACCTCGCAGGCCATCCTGCGACTGCTCCCCGACGCCGCGGTTGCCGGCGAGGTGCGCTTCGACGGCGTCGACCTGCTCGGTCTCGGGCCCAAGGCGATGCGCGCGTGCGCGGCGGCGCGGATCTCGATGGTCTTCCAGGACCCGTTGTCGAGCCTGCACCCGCAGTACCGCGTCGGGCGCCAGATCGTCGAGGCGATCCGCGCCCACGAGCGGATCAGCCGTGCCGAGGCCGAGCAGCGAGCGATCGACGCTGCTCGAGGAGGTCGGGCTCGTCGACGCCCGCCGCCGGATCAACGACTATCCGCACCAGTTCTCCGGCGGCATGCGCCAGCGGGTGATGATCGCGATGGCGCTGGCCCTGCGACCGAAGCTGCTGATCGCCGACGAACCGACCACCGCCCTCGACGTGACGGTGCAGGCCCAGCTGCTCGACCTGCTGGCGAGCTGCAGCACGACCAGGGACCGCCATCGTGCTCGTCACCCACGACCTCGGCGTGATCGCCGAGGTGGCCGACCGGTGCCGTGATGTACGCCGGACGCATCGTCGAGCGGGCCAGCGCGATCGAGGTGCTCACGGCCGCCCACCACCCGTACACGCGGGCGCTGCTCGAATGCGTGCCGAGCACGGTGCCCGGGGCGGCGGCCCTGGTGCCGATCCCGGGCCAGCCGCCGAGCTTGGTGCGACTGCCGTCCGGGTGCGCGTTCGCACCACGGTGTCCGCACGTCGAGCCGCAGTGCCGCGAACGCATGCCGCCGCTGCAGACGATCGCCGACGGGCACGTGTCGGAGTGCGTGCTGCCAGCGGACGCTGGCGCCGCCGCCAGCGCCGTCCCGGTGGCCGTCGCCGCCGCCGGTCACCAGGCTGCGGACACGACTGGCACTGCGCTCCTGCGCGCCACCGACCTCGTGAAGTACTTCCCGGGCCGCCGACACGGGCTGTTCGCCCGCCGTCCCGACGTGCGCGCCGTCGACGGCGTGGCGCTCGAGGTGTACCGGGGCGAGACCCTCGGCCTCGTCGGCGAGTCCGGGTCGGGCAAGTCGACCCTCGCCCGGCTGCTGGCCGGGCTGATCGCGCCGACGGCGGGCGCCGTCGAGATCGCCGGCAAGGACCTCGGCGTGCTCGACCGGCGACAGCTGCGGACGCTGCGGCGAGACGTGCAGGTGATCTTCCAGGACCCCTACGGGTCGCTCAACCCCGCGTCGCCGCGTCGGGTCGATCATCGCTGACCCGCTCGTGATCCACGGCGCGGGTCGGACGACGTGGACCGGCGCGTCGCCGAGCTGATGGACCTCGTCGGGCTCAACCCGGAGCATCACAACCGCTATCCGGCCGCCTTCTCCGGCGGTCAACGCCAGCGCATCGGCATCGCCCGGGCGTTGGCGCTCGATCCCAGCCTGGTGATCTGCGACGAGCCGGTGTCGGCCCTCGACGTGTCGGTGCAGGCGCAGATCGTGAACCTGCTGCAACGGCTGCAGCGCGAGCTGTCGCTCACATACGTCGTCGTGTCGCACGACCTCGGGGTGATCGCCAACATCGCCGACCGCGTCGCCGTGATGTACCTCGGCCGGATCGTCGAGATCGCCGACACGGCGCAGCTGTACGCCGCGCCCCGGCACCCGTACACCCGGGCCTTGCTCGACGCAGTGCCGGTTCCCGACCCCACCCGGGTCCGCGCCCGCGCCCTCGTCGCCGGCGACGTGCCGTCGCAGCTCTCCCAAGCGACGGGCTGCGCGTTCCACCCACGCTGCCGGCACGCCACCGACCGCTGCCGCGCCGAGGTGCCGGTGCTCGAGAGCCAGACCGGCGACACGACAGACCATCGCGCCGCGTGCTTCCATCCGCTCGCCACGGCCGGAGTTGGCCGCACGATGATCCCGATCGAGGACACCCTCGCCGATACCCCTGAGCCGGTTGCGTTCCGCACCGAGCGCGTCGCCGCCCGCACGCCGACCCAGCTGGCGTTCGCCCGGTTGCGACGGGACCGCGCCGCGTTGGTGTCGATCGGCGTGATCGTGTTCATGATCGTGCTCGCCGCCGCCGCGCCGCTCGTGGCCTGGGTCACCGGTCACACCGTCAACGAGCAGTACCGCGCCACCGGCCTCACCGAGTTCGGCCTCCCGGTCGGCCCGCGGGCCGAGTTCTGGCTCGGCACCGACCAGCTCGGCCGCGACCTGCTCGTCCGTCTCGCCTACGGCGCGCGGGTCTCCCTGCTCGTCGGCGCGGCCTCCACCGTGGCGGCCGTGGGCCTCGGCACGCTGATCGGCCTCGCCGCCGGCTTCCTCGGCGGGTGGGTCGACCGCACCCTGTCGTGGTTGATCGACTCGACGCTGTGCCTGCCGTTCCTGCTGTTCGCCATCGCGCTGGTGTCGCTCGTCGGGCCCGGGCTGAGGGTCACGATCGTCGTGATCGTGCTGTTCTCGTGGTGCCCGATCGCCCGGGTGGTGCGCGGCCAGGTGCTCGGCTTGCGCGAGCGGGAGTTCGTCGAGGCTGCTCGATCGCTCGGGGCCAGCCGCTGGCGGATCATGGTCGTCGACGTGCTGCCGAACCTCGTCGTACCGCTCGTCGTGTACGGCACCCTGCTCGTGCCGCAGGCGATCGTGTTCGAGGCGACGCTTTCGTTCCTCGGCCTCGGCGTGGCGCCGCCCACGGCGACCTGGGGCGAGATGCTCGCCGACGGGTCGCAGCTCTACCGGGTGGCCTGGTGGATGGTGCTGGTGCCGGCGGTGGCGGTGCTGGCCCTGACGCTCTCGCTCAACCTGCTCGGCGACGCCCTGCACAACGCCTTCGGCGTCCCGCGCACCACACGGCGGCGGAGACGTCCGAGCGTGACCGTGCGCTTCCTGCTCCGGCGGATCGTCTCGGGCATGCTCACGATGCTCTTCATCTGCGTGGTCATGTTCGTGCTCTTCTACGTGGCGCCCAACGACCCGGCGCGGACGATCGCCGGCCCGCAGGCCACGTTCGACGTGGTCGACCAGATCCGCGCCCGCCTCGGCCTCGACCAGCCGATGCCGACCCGGTTCGGGCACTTCATCGGCGGCGTGCTCCACGGCGATCTCGGCTTCTCCTACTACACCCAGCGACCGGTGCTCGACACCATCCTCGACCGCCTGCCGGTCACCGCCTCGCTCGCCATCGGCTCGGCGGTGCTGTTCCTCGTGGTCGGGATCCCGCTCGGTGTCACGTCGGCGCGCCACCCGGGCAGCCGGCGCGACCGGTTCGGCACGGTGTTCGTGCTGGCCGGGCTCAGCCTGCCGACCTTCGTCGTCGGCCTGGTCCTGCTCTACCTGTTGTTCTTCCGCTTGACCCTGCTCGGTATCGACTGGTTCCCGGCCGGCGACTACGTCCCGCTGACCGAGAGCCCGTACGAGTGGTTCCGGCACCTGATCCTGCCCTGGCTCACGGTCGCGTTCGCCTCGGCGGCGACCTACGCCCGGCTGACGCGGGGTCAGATGCTCGAGGTGCTGAGCGAGGACTACATCCGCACGGCGCGCGCCAAGGGTTTGTCGGAGAGCCGCGTGGTGTACCGCCACGGGTTGCGCAGCGCGGTGACGCCGCTGTTCACCCAGTTCGGCCTCGACCTCGCGTTGCTGCTCGGCGGGCTCGTCGTCACCGAGCAGATCTTCGGGTTGCAGGGCGTCGGCCGACTCGCCGTCGACTCGGTCATCCGGGGCGACCAGCCGATGATCATCGGCACGGTGTTGTTCGCGTCGGCCTTCGTGGTCGTGGCGAACATCGTGGTCGACGTCGGCTACGCGCTCCTCGACGCCCGGGTGCGCATCAGCTGACGAGGAGCACGGTGCCGTCGACGACGCGGTACCGGCTCACGCCGATGCCGTCGCGCTCGCCGGGCGGTCGTGAACGAGATGCGCCCCGTCTCGCCGTCGAACGTCCCGGAGCGGATGGCGTCGGCGCCACCCGCCGCCGGCGCCGAGCAGGATCCGGGCGGCGTCGGCCGCTTCGGCCGCGTACACCGAGCGCGCGGTGACGGGCGTGCCGGGGTAGAGGAGCCAGGATCCCTCGGCGGCGTCGCCGGCGAGAGCGGCGATCGGCGCGTCGGGCCCTCCCTCGGCCGAGATGAACGCGCCGCCGTAGCCGTCGTCGCGGAGGCGTCGCATCAGCACGGCCTGCTCGACCTCTCCCATCGCCAGGAAGGCCACCGCAGTGGCGTCGAGCGTCGCCTGCGTCGCCAACCCGGCCGACCGGGCGGCATCGGCCACCGCGGCCGCGAGTCCCTGCCCGTAGGCGGTGTCGTCGGCGAGCACCGCGAGCCGCGCCGCGCCGAGCTCCGCGGCGAGGGCGACGGCCGCGGCTGCGGTCGCTCCGGTCGGGGGCACACAGCCGGAACACCGGCGCGCCGCTCGCGGTCAGCTCGTCGGCCGTGGCGCACGGCAGCACCAGCGGCAGTCCGGCGGCGGCCGCGAGCGGCGCGGCGACGAGCGCGCTGCCGCTGTTCTTCGGACCGACGAGCCCGAGGCACCCCGGCGTGGCGAGCAGTTCGGCGACCACCGCGGCGGCGCGCTCCGGGTCGCGGGCGTCGTCGCGAGCGAGCACACGGACACTGGGATCGATCGCGGCGACGACCTCCTCGACCGCGGCGAGCATCGGCGCGGCGACCACCGCCTCCTCGGTCGAGAACGGTGCCACCACGCCGATGCACGAGCTCGTCATGCCCAGCAGTCTCGCGTGTGTCGGCGTACTACCGTTCGTTCGTGCCCACCGCGCCGCCCGTCTCACTGCGCGCCCGCCTCGCCGGCGGCGAGACCGTGCTCGGGACGTGGGTCAACACGCCCTCGCCGGACCTCGTCGAGACCCTCGGCGCCATCGGGTTCGACTGCGTGATGCTCGACCTCGAGCACGGCGAGTACGGCACCGATGCCCTGCCCGCACTGCTCCGCGCCGCGCGCGCCGCCGGCTGCCATGCGATCGTGCGCACCTCGCACGTCGCCGTCCACGAGGTGGCCGCCGCCCTCGACGCCGGCGCCGACGGCGTGCTGGCACCGGGCGTCGGCTCGGCCGACGAGGCCGCGGCAGTGGTCGGCGCCGCGCACTACCCGCCCGTCGGCGGGCGCGGCGCGGCGCCGATGGTGCGCGCCGCCGGGTACGGAACCGTGACCTTCGCCGACTACCGCCGGCAGGCCGAGGACGACGTGGTCGCCGGCGTGCAGATCGAGGGCCCCGACGGCCTCGGTGCGCTCGACGCGATCCTCGCCACACCGCGGCTCGGGCTCGCCTTCATCGGCCCGTTCGACCTGTCGCAGCACCTCGGCGTGCCCGGCGAGACGAGCGATCCCGCGGTGGTGGCGGCGATGACCGACATCGCCGAGCGGGCCACGGCGGCGGGCGTCGCCACCGGCACCTGGGCACCCACCGCTGCGGCCGCCCGCCCCTGGATCGAGGCCGGCGTCGGACTGGTGACGGTGGCCAGCACCACCGCCCTGTTCACGGGCGCGGCGGCCGACCTGCTCGCCGAGCTCAAGCCGATGGGTCGTTCACCGAGCGGGCTGAACTCCGGCGACGCCAGCTCGCCCGGGAAGTGGCAGGCCACGAACCGACCCGGTGCGACCTCGGCGAGCGGCGGGTCGACCGTCGCGCACGGCTCGGCGCGAGCGATCGGACAGCGCGGGTGGAAGCGGCAGCCGGACGGGATCGTCACCGGGCTCGGGGCGTCCCCCGTCAGCACGAGCCGCCGCCGCCCGGCCTGGGCATCGGGGTCGGGGATCGGGATCGCCGCCAGCAGCGCCACCGTGTAGGGGTGGAGCGGGCCGGTGTACAGCTCGTCCGCCGCGCCGAGCTCGACCACCCGTCCGAGGTACATCACTCCGATGCGGTCCGAGACGTGGCGGACGACGGCGAGGTCGTGGGCGATGAACACCAGCGTCAGGCCCAGCCGGTCCTGCAGGTCGACGAGCAGGTTGATGATCTGGGCCTGCACCGAGACGTCGAGCGCCGACACCGGTTCGTCGGCGAGGACGACGTCCGGTCCGACCGACAGGGCGCGGGCCAGGCCGATGCGTTGGCGCTGGCCACCGGAGAACTCGTGAGGGTAGCGGTCGGCCGCATCGGCCGCCAGCCCGACCAGACCGAGCAGCTCGACGACGCGGGCGGCGATCGCGTCGTTCGACAGCTTCTCGCCGCGGGCCCGCCCGGCGAACTGCACCGGTTCGCCCACCAATCGGCGCACGCTGAGACGCGGGTTGAGGCTGGCGTAGGGATCCTGGAACACGAGCTGGACCCGGCGGCGGAAGCGCACGAGGGCGTCGCCGCGAAGGTCGGTGACGTCGGTGCCCTCGAGGCGGATGCGCCCGGTGAACGGCACGAGCCGCACGATGGCGTTGGCCAGCGTGCTCTTGCCGCAGCCGGACTCCCCGACGAGTCCGAGCGTCTCGCGCCGGGCGACGGAGAACGACACGCCGTCGACCGCCGTCACCGTGGTCTTGCCGGATCCCAGTCCCCCGCCACGCAGCGCGAACGTCACCCGGAGGTCCTCGACGGCGAGCATCTCGCGTTCGTGGTCCACGCCGGGTGGCTCGACCGTCGTCACGGGTTCCAGCAGGCGCACACGTGGTCGCGTGCCACCGGGTCGAGAGGAGGCGTATCGGTCCGACAGCGCTCGAGCGTGCGTGGGCACCGGCGGGCGAACGTACAACCCACCGGCGCGCTGCGCAGCACCGGCGGCTGGCCCTCGATCGTCGCCAGCCGGGTCTTGCGGCCGGCCTGGAGGGTCGGGATGCTCTGTAGGAGGGCACGGGTGTACGGGTGATTCGGCGCCCGGAACAGCTCCCGGGTCGGGGCGGACTCAACGACCCGCCCGCCGTACATCACGTTGGTGAGCTCGCACATGTCCGCCACGACTCCGAGATCGTGGGTGATGAGCAGCAGCGCCATCCCGTGATCGCGGATCAGCCGACGGAGCAGGTCGAGGATCTGCGCCTGCACCGTGACGTCGAGGGCGGTGGTGGGTTCGTCGGCGATCAGCAGCCGCGGGGTGCACGCGATGGCGATGGCGATCATCGCCCGCTGGCGCATGCCCCCCGAGAACTGGTGGGGGAACTGCTCGGCGCGGCGCGCCGGTTCGGGGATGCCGACCTCGTCGAGCAGCTCGACCGCCCGCTTGGCCGTCGCGGCGCGGGACAGGTCGGTGTGCGCCTCCACGACCTCGCGCACCTGCGCACCGACCGACAGCACGGGGTTGAGGCCGGTCATCGGGTCCTGGAAGATCATCGAGAGCTCGGCGCCGCGCACCGTTCGCAGTTGTCGCTCGCTGAGGCCGAGCAGTGGTCGACCGTCGAAGTCGACGCGCCCGCGGGTGACGGTCGCCGCGGGGGAGAGCAGGCCGAGCACGGCGAGGGCGGTGACCGACTTGCCGCTTCCCGACTCGCCGACGAGGGCGACGGTGCTCCCCGCTTCGACGGTGAGGTCGACGCCGTTGACGGCATGCACCTCGCTGCGCAGCATGCGGAACCGTACGGCCAGATCGGAGATGTCGAGGAGGGCCACGTCAGGACAGGCGGGGATCGATCGCTTCGCGGAGTCCGTCGCCGAGGAGGTTGAACCCGAGCACGGTGAACAGGATGGCGACCCCGGGGAAGATGGCGAGGTGCGGCGCTGTCTGGAGGAAGCGGGTGGTGTTGGCCAGCATCGCTCCCCACTCCGGCTGCGCCGGGTCGGCGCTGCCGAGACCGAGGAAGCCGAGACCCGCCGTCTCGATGATCGCCGTGGCCAGCGCCAGCGTGGCGGCCACGATCAGCGGGGAGACGGCGTTCGGGAGCATGTGCACGGTGAGCACCCGTCGCGACGGGAGACCGAGCACGCGGGCCGCGGCGACGTACGGGGTGCCGCGCACGCTCAGCATGCTCCCGCGCAGCAGCCGGGCGAACACCGGGATGTTGGCGACGCCGATCGCCACCATCAGCTGCCACAGGCCGGGCCCGAGCAGGGCGACGAGCCCGATGGCGAACAGGAAGCTCGGGAACGCCAGCATCACGTCGACCACGCGCATCATCGTGGCGTCGACGCCGCCGCCGAAGTAGCCGGCGGCCGCGCCGATCAGCCCCCCGGCCAGGAGCGCGAGGCTCACCGACACGAGCGCGACGACCAGCGAGACGCGTGCCCCGTAGACGATCCGGGAGAACACGTCGCGGCCGAGCTCGTCGAGCCCGAACCAGTGCTCGGCCGACGGACCCGGGCAGCAGTGCCCCCCGAGGCGGTCGAGGTACGCCTGACCCGACGGGTGCTCCGGGGCGATGAGCGGTGCGAACAGGGCGACGAAGACGATCAGCCCCACGATGCCGAGCCCGACGAGCGCGCCCGGATTGCGTCGCAACCGCAGGAGCACGTCGCGGCTGCGGACGGTCGTGGGCGCGACTTCCGCGTCAGTCATAGCGGATGCGCGGATCGATCAGCGAGTAGCCGATGTCGACGAGCAGGTTGACGATCACGAACACGACGACGATGAACAGGATCCCGCCCTGGAGCACGGCGTAGTCGCGCGCCCCGACGGCGTCGTAGATCCACGTCCCGATCCCGCCCCACGCGAACACGGTCTCGGTGAGGATCGCCCCCGACAGCAGCAGCCCCACCTGCAGGCCGATCACGGTCACCACCGGCAGCAGGGCGGTGCGCAGGATGTGCCGGCGGTCGACGAGACGCGGCGCGAGGCCCTTGGCGCGTGCCGTGCGCACGTGATCCTCCTGCATCTGCTCCAGCACGGTCGTCCGGGTGATCCGGGTGATGATGGCGAGGGGGATCGTGCCGAGGGCGATCGCCGGCAGCACGAGATGGCGGAGCACGTCCCAGAGGGCGGCCCAGTTGGCGGCGATGATCGAGTCGACCACCAAGAAGTTGGTGTGGCGCTCGAGGTGGGTGCGCACGTCGATGCGGCCGATGCTCGGCAGCCAGCCGAGCTTCACGGCGAAGATCCACTTGAGGATCAGCGCCAGGAAGAACACGGGCATGCTGATGCCGATCAGCGATCCCACCAGGCTCGCGTGGTCGAGCGGACGGCGGACGTGCTTGGCGGCGATGACGCCGAGCGGCACGCCGACGCCCACGGCGAACAGCATCGCCGCGATGGTCAGCTCGATCGTCGCCGGGAACCGCTCGCGCAGCTCGGTGGTGATCGGACGCTGGCTCTCGATGCTCACGCCGAAGTCGCCGCTCAGCACGCGCTGCATGTACTTGCCGTACTGCACGACGAGCGGACGGTCGAGGCCGTACGTGCGCTCGATCGCCGCGACCGCTTCCGGCGTCGCCCGTTCGCCGAGCAGCGCCTGCGCCGGCCCCCCGGGCAGCGCCCGAGTCCACGCGAACACGAGGAACGAGACGGCGAGCAGCACCGGAACGGCGAACAGGAGCCGGCGGGCGGCGTAGCGCGTCATCGCGTCCGCCGCGACCGCCGGCTCCTGGCGCCGCTCAGTCGTTCTCGATCGACACCGTCGAGAACTGCTCCGTGGTGACCGGGCTCGGGACGAAGCCGACGATGTTCGAGCGGAAAGCGAGGTTCGACGTCGAGTGGGCGAACGGCACGCCAGGAAGGATGTCCATGATCGTGCGGTTGATCTCCTGGTAGGCGGCGGTGCGCTCGTCCTGGTCGGTGATCCGCAAGGCGTCCTCGAGTGACTGGCGCAGCTCGGGGTCGTCGAGACCCCACTGCGGGCTGTTCGTGCGGAAGAACGTCCCGACGAAGGTCTCGGGATCTCCGAAGTCGCCGGTCTGGCCGAGCAGGTGCACGGCGGCCTGTCCGCCGAGCACGGCGTCGAGGTAGTCGGGCGTCCACGGCGCCGACTTCAGGTTGACGTCGAAGCCGACCTGTTCGAGGTCCGAGGCGAATGCCTCGGCGATGCGCTGTGGATCCGGCATGTACGGACGCGACACGTTGGCCGGGTACCAGAAGTCGATCTTGACCGGCAGCTCGAGTCCGCTCTGCTCGAGCAGCGCCCGGGCCTTGTCGGGGTCGTAGTCGTAGCGCGTGATGTCGTCGGTCCAACCCTGGACCGACGGCGGCATGAACTCGAGCGGCACCTGACCGGAGTCGCCGTAGATGTTGTCGATGACCGACTGGCGGTTCAGCGCGTAGGCGATCGCCTGGCGCACCTCCAGCTTGTCGAGCGGCGCGAACGTCTGGTTGAAACCCACGTAGCCGACGTTGAACGACGGGCGCTCGATGAGCTGCAGGCTGGAGTCCGATGCGATCGTCTCACGATCCTGCGGGTCGACGAGGTCGTAGCCGTCGATCTCACCGGTCTGCAGCGCCTGCAGGCGGGCGGCGTTGTCGGTGATCGGACGGAAGATGACCGAGTCGAGGTACGGCGCGTCGCCCCAGTAGCTGTCGTTGCGGGTGAGCGTGAGGTGGTCGTTGCGGATCCACTCGTCGAACTTGAACGGGCCGGTGCCCACCGGGTGCTCGGTGCCGAAGGTGCCCTGCGGGACGGGGTTGCCGTCGGCGTCGAGCGTCGCCGAGTCGGCGTCGTACTCGGTGAGCGCCTTCGGGCTGGCGATCGAGAACGGCGGGAGCACGAGCCCGCTGAGGAACGCCGCTGACGGCGCGGTGAGGTGGAGGACGACCGTGTCGTCGTCGACGACCTCGCAGCTCTTGTACAGCGACGTCTCGGGGGCGTCCCCGTTCGGGTCGTTCTCGGCGAAACCACCGAAGATCACGCGCCAGTAGTACGCGCCGGAGTTGAGCTGCAGCGGTCCGGTGAAGTTGTACCAACGATCGAAGTTGAAGCACACGGCGTCGGCGTTGAACGGCTCGCCGTCGTGGAACGTGACCCCGCTGTGCAGGTTGAACGTCCAGTCGAGCCCGTCGTCGCTCGCCGACCAGTCGGTGGCGAGCTTGGGGATCACCTCGGTGCTGCCCGGCGCGGTGGTGACGAGCGTCTCGTAGATCTGCGAGCTGACGCGGAGCGACTCGCCGTCGGAGGCGAGCGCCGGGTCGAGGATCCGCGGGTCGTTCGACGCGCCGAACACGAGCGTGCCGCCCGAGGTCTGCGGTCCGACCGACGCCGGTGGCGCGGTCGTGGCGGTGGCGTTCCCGGCGGCTGCGATCAGCGCCCCGAGTGCGAGTGTGGCCGCGGCGAACCGTCGGCCGAGATGCTGGCGTCGATGCATGGTCTCCCCCCTTGCACGTGACGAACAAGTGCTCGTTCGCCGCTGGACCCTACCCGTTCCCGGCGCAGCGTTCAATCGGAGCGTGCACTAGACTGATGAACGTTCGTTCGTCTCACAGATCTGAGGGGGAGCGTTGACGTTCTCGATCGTTGCCTTCGACCCACCCACGCGCTCGTGGGGGGTCGCCGTGGCCTCCAAGTGCCTCGCCGTCGGGTTCGCCGTGCCGTGGGGCGGCGCCGAGACCGGCGCCATCGCCACCCAGGCGCTGGCCAACCTGACGTACGGCCCGCGGGGGCTCGAGCTCCTGCGCGCTGGTCACGACGCGACCACCACCGTCGCCCGCCTCGTGGCCGACGACCCGCTCGCCGAGCAGCGCCAGCTCGCCGTCGTCGATGCCCAAGGCCGCACCGCCAACCACACCGGGAGCCGGTGCATCGATTGGAAGGGTCATCGTCCCGGCGACAACTTCACGGTGCAGGGCAACCTCCTCGAAGGGCCGCAGGTGGTCGACGCCATGGCCGCGGCCTACGACCCCGCCGAGACCCGCTTCGGGCGGCGCCTGCTCCAGTGCCTCGAGGCCGCGCGGCAGCGCCGGTGGCGACCGGCGTGGCCTGGAGTCGGCGGCGTTGTCGATCTGGCGGGAAGGCGCGGCCTACGGCGGCGGTCTCGACATCGGCACCGACCTGCGAGTCGACGACCACACCGCGCCGGTCACCGAGCTCGGCCGACTGCTCGACCTGCACTTCCTGTACTTCGAGCGGCCCGATCCCGACACCCTGCTCCCGCTCGAGGGAACGCTCGCCACCGAGGTCGGCGACGCCCTGGCCGCCGTCGGGTACGCGCCGAGCGACTACGACAGCCTCGACGCGGCGTTCGCCCGCTGGTCGGGGGTGAACAACTACGAGGAGCGCACGATCGTCGGCCAGCTCGACCCGATCGTGTGGCAGATCCTGCAGGATCAGGCGGCCGCGGCGACGGCGCCGTGACCTACTCGATCGTCGCCTTCGACGCCGCGACCGCGCAATGGGGCGTCGCCGTCGCGTCGAAGGCGATGTGCGTCGGCGCCCACGTGCCGTGGGGAGCCGGTGCGGTCGGTGCCGTCGCCACCCAGGCGTTCCACGACCTGCGCTACGGCTACGAGGGGCTCGCCGCGCTGCGCGCCGGCGACAGCGCCGACGGCGTGGTCGAGACCCTGACCGCCGACGATCCCGAGAGCGTGTTCCGTCAGCTCGGTGTCGTCGATTCCACCGGTCGGGCGGCGACGTTCACCGGGACGCAGTGCATGCCGTGGGCCGGCGGCATCGCCGGCGACGGCTGGGCCGCCCAGGGCAACATCCTCGCCGGGCCGCAGGTGGTCGAGGCGATCGGCGCGGCCTATGTTTCGGCCGATGCGTCGGCCAACGAGCTCGTTCGCCGAACGCCTGGTCGCCGCCCTGCTCGCCGGGGACCAGGCCGGCGGCGACCGGCGCGGGCGCCAGTCGGCGGCGGTCAAGGTGTGGTCGGTGCCGCGTGACGTCCCCGGCGGGGTGCGCGATCTCGCGCTGTTCTCTGCGCGTCGACGACGCGGTGCTCCCGGTGCACGACCTGCAGCGTCTCGTCGGCCGGGTAGCAGCCGACGAGACGCTGCTGCTGCCGACGTCCTGAGACGTCGGCAGCACGTTCAGCTCTCCAGCCAGACGTTGCTGAAGTCGCCGTTGCGAATGACGGCGTGGAACTGGAACCCGCCCACGCGGTCGCCGTGCAACGTCGGCGTCTTGGTGAAGGCGATCGGCACCCACGGCGCGTCCTGCGTCGCCGCGAGGTCGGCTGTGGCCCACAGGGTCGCGGCCTCCTCCGGCGTGGAGGCGGCGATCGCCGCATCGATGTCGCTGTTCACCTCGTCGTTGTTGTAGCCGCCGTAGTTGGGCGACCCCGAGGCGTAGCCACGGCCGTCGATCATCGGCACCATGTAGGCCCGACCGGCGAGGTAGTCGGCGTACCAGGACACCGGGGCGATGTCCCACCCACCCGACTCGGTGAACTCGTGGTTGAGCAGGTAGTCGCCGTAGAACGCGTTGCGCTGGGCGAAGACGAGCTCGACGTCGAATCCGGAGTCACCGAGCATCTGCTGGAGCAGCGCGGCGAGCGTGCGCCCTTCCTGCTCGTCGGTGTAGAGCAGCTTGATCGGCACGCCATCCGGGTAGCCGGCCTGGGTCAGCAGCTCGCGGGCCTTGTCGGGGTCGCCGTTCGGCGGGATGTTCAGCGGGTTGATGTCCTCCGAGCCGGGCACCTCCGGCGGCAGGATGTGGTAGGCGAGGTCGGACAGGCTGGGCCCGCCGAGGATCTGCTGCACCGCTTGGCGGTCGACGGCGAAGTTCAGCGCCTGACGGACCAGTGGGTTGGCGAAGGCGCCGTCGGCGTTCGGGCTCAGCGTGTTGATCGCCAGGTACGGGTTGATCGACCCGGCGCCCTCGATGACCAGGCGGTCGTCCTCGTTGGCGAGCAGGGCCGGGATCTCCGGCGTCGGGACCGTGGTCTCGCCCCATTGCATGTCGACCGTTCCGGCGATGATCTGCTGGAACACCGACTCCGATTCCTGCCCGAGGGTGATCTCGATGCGGTCGACGTAGGCCTCGCGCAGGTCGTCGGTCGTCGGGATCCCAGTTCGGGTTGCGCTCGAGCACGTAGCTCTGGTCGGGGACGTACTCGGTGATCTGGTACGGCCCGTTCTCGATGATGTTCTGGCGCAGGTCGGGACTGTCGGCCAGGTAGTCGAGGTATTCGACCGGCTGCGGCGCGGCGAAGCGCATCAGGGCGAGGATGTTGATGAAGTCACTCGCCGGCTGGGTGAGCGTGAACTGCACCGTCGAGTCGTCGACGGCGGTCACGCCGCTCACCTCGTTGCCCTCGATGTACGCGCGGATCGGCTCGATCTCGGGGGCGACCTCGGCGAAGCCGTCGCAGAACTCGCGCAGCCCGGCGATGGTGTTGAGGTAGTAGTCGCGGGCCGCCGACCCCTGGACCGGGTTGCACATCCGCTTGATGCCGCGCACGACGTCACCGGCCACGACGGGCCGCGGCTCGTCGACGTTCCACATCACCCCTGGGCGCAGGGCGATCGTGTAGGTGAGGCCGTCGGCGGAGATGCCGCCGTTCTCCTGGGTGGGGATCTCGACGGCGAGGTCGGGCATCGGCGTGGTGCGCGTCGCCACGTCGTCGCCGGCCTGGTAGTCGAACAGGCCGCGCAGGATGGCCCGTTGCAGCTCGTAGTCGGCGGCGCTGTAGGACGCCGCCGGGTCCATGTACAGCACGTCGTCGCCCCCGGCCACGATCAGCGTGCCGCCGCTTTGCGGCTCGGCGCTGGCCGAGATCCGTGGCGCGGCGATGCCGAACGCAGGCACCGCAGTGGCGACGAGCCCGACCACGGCCAGGCGTACCGCCCTCGAACGCTTCCAGCGTGAGGTCGTCATCATCTCTCCCCTTTGACACGAAAATCGAGTGACACGAACGAGCGTTTGCTCGTGGTCGACACCATAAAGTACGGCGCGCCGGCGAGCAACCGATGTGCGCTGTCGGCTCAGGCGGCTCGCACGGGCGACCCCGGTCCGACGCGGCCGTCACCGGCCGGTGGTGACGGGTGACGAGCCTCGAGTTGGGCCTTGATGCGCGCGATGTGCTTGCGGCCACGACGTTTGGTGGCCTCGTCGATGAGGAAGCGTTCGGGCACGGTGGGGCGAGGATCGTCGTCGAACAGGGTCAGCGGGACGACGATCGGGCGGCGACGAGCGTTGGCTGAGGTGCTCATGATGCCATCATGAACCAGGGGTGTCACACCCCTCCGGCGCGCAGTGTGCAGGGACGACGGGCGCTACTGCGTCGTGGTGCGCGTGGTGAGGTAGCAGATCATGATGGCGGCCAGGGCCACCACGATCGGCGAGGCGTACGTCACCCAGCGGGGAGCGGCTTCCACCGCGGCGTGAGCATGAACCACCCGGCGATGGCGCCGGCGGCGAGGCCGCCGAGGTGGGCCCCGATCGAGATGTTCGGGATCCAGAACGTGATCATGATGTTCAGCATCAGCACCCCACCGATGCCCGTCGACAGGGGATTGATCCCCTGTCGCAGTTGCCAGGCGCACGCCGCGCCGAGCAGCCCGAACACCGCGCCGGAGGCGCCTCCGGAGAACGCGTTGGGCTGCAGCAGGAGCACCCCCGCCGACCCACCGAGCAGCGCGGCGAAGTACAGCAGGGCGAAGCGGGTGCGCCCGAGCACCGGCTCGAGCACCTGGCCGAGCTGGTACAGCAGCAGCATGTTGAACGCGAGGTGGATGATTCCGAAGTGGAGGAACCCGCTGGAGACGATGCGGTACCACCCGTCCTCGTACACGAGGAACGCCTTGCTCAGGCCGAGGTCGTACTGCTGCAGGCCGGGTGCGGGCCGCAGCACGCTGCCGCCGGTGAGCGTCGAGGGGTCGTCGAGGGCGACCAGCGTGAAGATCGCCACGTTGATGCCGATGAGGACGTAGGTGACGAGGGTCGGCTGTCGGGCGCTCCAGTAGCGGGCGCGGGTCCGGGCGTCGGGCCGACCCTGGCGGGCGCACTCCACGCACATCGCGCCGAGATCGGTCGACACGAGGCACTCTTCGCAGGTCGGCTTGCCGCACCGTCGGCAACGCCGGTACGCCGGGCGGCCGGGGTGGCGGTAGCACTCCATCGTGACCGGCGGCGCCGGCGGTTGGGGGAGCGACATCGCTAGCTGCTCGCGGTGGCCGAGGCTCGCTCGTAGGTGGCGGTGACGGTCGACGCACCGATCGCTGCGGCGCGGATGGCGTCGAGCTGTTCGGACGGCGGGGCATCGGTGGGTAGCTCGGTCTGCTGGTCGAGCGCGTAGAGCGTGAACTCGTAGGTGTGCCGCTCGCCGGCGGGCGGGCAGGGCGGCGTCCAGCCGACGGTGCCGGCGGAGTTCGTGGCCTCGTGGCCGAGCTGCGACGGGTTGTTGCCGCCGACCGTGCCCGAGGCTGCCGGCAGGCCGACGACGAGGTAGTGCACGAACGGACCGCCGTCGGCCTGCGTGGCGTCGAGGTCGACCACGGCGACGGCGAGCTCCACCGCGTCGACGGGTGGCGCGGTCCAGGTGAGTTGCGGGTTGAGGCCCGCCCCGTCACACGTGTAGGCGCGGTTCAGCTCGCTGCCCGAAGCGAACGGTGCGGCGAACACCACGCCGGAGGCGGCGAGGTCGGCCAGCTCGGATGGCGCGGCGATGGTGGTGGTGCTGCCAGGCGCGGCGCTCGAGGTGGGCGCGCCGGGCAGGGTCGATCCGCTACCGGGGTCCGGCGACCCCTGGCTCTGGCTGCCCACGCCCGCCAGCGCCGTGGCCTGGGTCGGTGGCGCCACCGTGATCTCGGGAACGATCGGCACCGTCGTCGGCGCCGTGCTCGGCGACGTGCCTTGGAGCACCCACTCCTGGTACGACGTGGGGGGCCGCATCTGCCGGCCGTCGTCGGTGTCGCACGACGCCAGCGCAACGGCGCCGACCACGAGCGCGAACACGGCGCCACCGAACCCGATCCGACTCCGTCGCATGACCCGTGAGCGTACGAGAGGATCAACGTCGGCGGACGGCATCGGGACCGTCCCGGTATCTTGGCTTCGTGCGGACCCCCCTGGCACTGCTCGCCGTCCACGCCCACCCCGATGACGAGGCCTCGAAGGGTGCCGCGACGGTGGCGAAGTACCACGCCGAAGGGGTGCACACGGTGCTGGTCTGCTGCACCGGAGGCGAGGAGGGCGACCTCCAGAACCCGTCGCTGCGCGACGACGGCGGGCCGATGTTCGGCCTCAGCCCGCGAACAGGAGAAGGCGGTGCTCGCCGAGCTGCGGCCGCTCGAGCTCGCCGAGTCGGCCCGGATCATCGGCTTCGACGAGGTGGTGATGCTCGGCTACCGGGATTCCGGCATGCCTGATACGCCACCGAACGACCATCACGAATCGTTCCACCGGGCCGACATCGACGAGGCGACCGGCCGACTGGTGGCGGCGATCCGCCGTTCGCGTCCGCAGGTGATCCTGACCTACGGCGACGACCAGAGCGGCTACCCCCACCCCGACCACCTCAAGGTGCACGACATCTCGGTGCTGGCGTTCGACCGCTCCGGGGACCCCGACTGGTACCCGGACCTCGGCGAGCCCTTCCAGCCGTCGAAGCTGTACTACACCACGTGGTCCCGTGGGCGGCTGCTCGCCATCCACCAGGCGATGGTCGACAAGAACGGCTCGTCGCCGTTCGACGAGCACTGGTTCGATCGCCCGGACACCGATCACCGGATCACGACCCGCATCGACGTGCGTCACTTCCAGCACGCGCGCGGAGCGGCGCGCTGCGGGCCCACGCCACGCAGATCGACCCGGCCGAGGCATGGTGGTTCGGCCTCGACGACGAGGAGCTCAACGCCGTCTGGCCCTGGGAGGACTGGGTGCTCGCCCGGTCGCTCGTCGGACCGCTCCCCGCGGGCATCACCGAGGACGACCTGTTCGCCGGCCTGCGGGCGACCGTGGAAGGGCGACGGACGTGACGAGCGACCCGACCGACGGGATGACCGTGCAGTACCGCGTCGCGCTCTCGAAGAAGGAGGAGCGCGTGGAAGGTCCCGACGACGCCACGGTGGTGGTCACCGTGCCGCTCGCCGAGGTCACCGCCGACGGCTTCGATCCGACGGTGGCGTTCATGCGCGGCCGGCTCAAGTCCACCGGCTCGACCGGCGCACTGTTCACGCTGCTCGAGTCGGGCGCCGTGGCCGACGCCCTCGCCCGCCTGGCGCGCTCGAGCGGCGTTCGCGCCGACGGCGCGAGCGGGCCAGACTGCGGGACATGATCGATCACGTCTCCATCCAGTGCACCGACGTCGACGCCAGCTCCACCTTCTACGACGCCGTGCTCGCTCCGCTCGGCGGCCACCGCGTGATGGAGGTCGAGGGCGCGATCGGCTACGGCACCGAGTTCCCCGACTTCTGGGTCGGCCCGCAGCAGACGGGCGACGGCTTCCGTGAGTCGCACCTCGCCTTTCGGGCGCCGAGCCGCGATGCGGTCACCGCCTTCTTCGAGGCGGCGATCGCCGCCGGTGCCGAGGCCCTGCACGAGCCGCGCCTGTGGCCCGAGTACCACCCGGGCTACTTCGGCGCCTTCGTCCGCGATCCGGACGGCAACAACGTGGAGGCCGTGCACCATTCATCACAGCCGTAGGGCATCTGGCGGCTGTCACAGGTGCGTGTGTCAGACTCGGCTGCGTGAGCCCGCGAACCAACGCGGCGAGGCTGCGGCGATCGAGCGCCACGTGCCGAGGGACGCGTTCGTACGCCACCGAAGCTTCGTGATGCGGATCGAACGTTTCGTGCGGGGGCAGTAACGCCACGATGGCCCACGTGCCCCACGGCGACACCAGTCGGGAGGCCGAGCCCAGTGAGCTATCTTGGCACCTCGCATCGCACAGGGCGGCGTTCGTCGTCAGCAGGGGGCAGCATGCGTAAGTGGCGCAAGATGACGTGGGCGTTAATCGCGTGGGTCGCGCTCGATCATCATCTGGATCATCGTCGGAGTGAACGGCAACTCCGACAACTGCGACGAGGAGACCGCGGAGGCGCGGGAACTCTGCCAGTCGGCGACGGACGTCGGCACCGGCATCGGCGTTGGAATCGTCGTCTTCATCGGCTTCATGGGTTTCATCATTCTGGCGCTCATCTGGTTCATGACTCGCCCGAAGCCCCAGCCACAGATTCAGTACGTCGCCACACCGGCGGACCACCACTTCGCAGACCCGAAGCCTGTTGTGGGAAGGCCGCCACCTCCGCCGCGTCCCACGAAGCCGGCTGCGTGGTACAAGGACCCGAGCGGCAAGTTCGACTGGCGTTGGTTCGATGGCACTTGGACCGACCAGGTCGCCAACGACGGCGACGACAACACTTACAGTGACCCTGTGCCGCCCATGTAGCCGCCACAGTTCGCCGACACGACCCCGAACTCCGACTCACGTGGAGTCGCGATGAGGTTGGTCTAAAAGTCGCGGCGAACGGCCCAGCTGATCGACGTCGCGTTCACGCCGCGGTGCTGCGTGAGCTTGGCGTAGCTCGTTCCACTACCGGCATAGGCGGCACGCACCTCCCGACCTGATCGGGCCGCAGCGGACGACGTCGCATGGTCCCCGTCGGCCTTTCGCGCCCGAGGGAGTCGTACCCGACCAGTCGAAGGCGATCGACGTCAGACTGGGTGACGGTCACGAGGTCTCCTCTCGTGGTCGTGGCCCCGGTCGGTGACAGCCGTTCGGGGCCGTTGGAGGGCGGGACCGTACACCGCCGAAGTGACGGCCTACTGGAGGGGCAGATGGTCACTCGGAGCGATTCGCACTATCAGTCCGTGGAGGCCGTGCACTGCACGTTCTGATCTCGTCGGTCGAGGTTGGACCTTCCCTCTCGGCGGATCCGATCGCACGATCACCGTCGACCTCACGGAAGGACAATGGGCGATCCAGACACCTGACCCTGAGCAGCCGTTCGAAGGATGCCGCACGACGACCCCACACGGTCCTGGTCACGGTCTCGTAGCGGATCGCGGACCGTCCTGTGACTCGACGACGGCTACACCGTCGACGAGGTTGATCGCGTCGTGCCGTCCGACGGCAGCGCCTGCCTCGCCTAGCCTCGACCAGCCGACGATCCAGGAGGGCGAGCCATGTACTTCGTGTTGGCGTGCGTCATGTTCGGGGTGTTCGCCCTTGGCTTTGTCCTTGCCATCCAGGGCATCATCGGCAAGGAGGTGAACTTCACGCCGAATTGGTGGTTCAAGAATCCGACCGGCCTCGAACACCGCGGCATGGAGCATCCACCGGAACGTCACCGACTCCGGCTGGTCCTCATTGGCCTCGGCCTGATGGTGGGTGCCGTCGTGTTCGGGATCATCGTCTTGTAGTTGGCGACAATTGGCGAATTGCTGTCGACACGACGAACCGACTGCCGATCGGCGTGGCTGGCACTGAGCAACGCGACCTACGTGATGGTCGCATGCAACCGGTTGAGCGTCGCCCGCAGCTCGCCGACAGTGGCCGGCAGGCTGTCTAGCACCGCGGCGATTTGAGTGCCGCCTCGCTGGCCGGTGCTGCCGGCGCCTCGGTGCCCTCCTCGTCGAAGCTGCTGAACAAGTCGTCGAGCGATCCGATCGGCGTGCCCATCGGCGAGACGACTGCGCGGGTGCCGGTCACCTGGCCGGGGCCGTACTCTCCGCTCGGCGCTACGTCACCCACGAACTGGAGGGTGTAGTCGGCGCTGAGGTGGTCGCCATCGACGGTGATCGACGCCCGCACCGTGATGCTGCCGTCGTTGTCCCACGAGGTGTACGACATCCCCACCGTGTCCGGCCCCGTCGACTCCCACAGGCCGATGGCGACGTCGCCGGTGTCGACCTCGACGTAGACCCCTGCGGGCAAGAAGGCGCCAGTGAACGGCGCGGCTCGTCGGGATCACTGACAGCGATGAGCGTCCACGTGCCGACGATCGGATTCACCGCCGGGGCACCGTCGGACGGCACCGGCGGAGCGGTGCTCGCGGACGCCATCGCCGACGTTCCGATGAGTCCTCCGACGAGCGACAGGGTCGCCGCCGAGACCAAGACGAGTCGACGCACAGCGCCCTCCTTCTGCAGGGGCGGCCGACCGTACACCACCCGGCAGCGGCTGCGTCATGAGCGCCCGAACTCGTCACGAGTCACACAGGGCGCCGCACGGACGGTGCGCCGACGTTGGCGCCGACGCACCGGCACAGCACAGCACCGTCGACAGCGTCATCGTGCTTGCGTCGCTCACGCACGACCGTGCCGTCCTGCCGGAGGGCGTTGTCGACTGTCAGGTTGACTTTCCCACTCGGAAAGTGTTCAATGACTTTCCGATCAGGAAAGTGAGCGAACAGATGACCAGCGACATGAGCCACGACATCGGTGAAGACGAGGCCCGCCTGGCCCTCGACACCGTCGAGCATCGCCGGCTGCAGGTGATCGCCGAGATCGACGTGCCGACGTGGTATTGGTGGGGCCTCGCCGTCGGGTGGGTGGGCCTCGGCGTGATCGCCGACCTCGGTCACGCCTGGGTGACCCTCGCCGCCACGTTCGCCTTCGGCACCGTCCACTCGGTGGTCGCCCAGCACGTGCTCAGCGGGCGTCACGGCTCACGCCAGTTGAGCGTCCGGCGCGGCGTCGTGGGCCGGCACACCCCGCTCGTGCTCGTCGGGCTGCTCGTCGGGCTGGCGGCGGTCACGGTGGGGCTCGCCCTGCTCGCCGACGCCGACGGCGCCGGTCATCCGGTGACCATGGCCAGCGTGGTCGTCGCCGTGGCCATCGTGTGCGGCGGCCCGGCGGTGATGGCGGCGATCCGGCGGCGGGCGGGGAGCGCCCGGTCGTGACGACCGCGGCGCGCTTCGACGAGCTGATCCACCCGAGCACGCGCCTGTCGATCGTCGCCCTGTTGGCGTCCGCCGACTGGATCGACTTCGCCTTCGTGCGTGACCGCCTCGGCCTGTCCGACTCGGCGCTCTCGAAGCAGTTCACCACGCTCGAGGGCGCCGGGTACATCGTCATCGAGCGTCCGCTCGCCGACCGCCGGCGCCGCGTGCGGGTGCGTCTCACCGACGACGGGCGTCGGGCGTTCGAAGGCCACGTGGCCGCGCTCCGTGCGGTCGTGGCGTCGGCCGAGTCGGCGTCGGCGTCGCTCTGAGCGGCGACGAGCGCGCTCAGCCGGCGCGCATGGCGTCGCGCAGCTCGCGGTAGCCGATCGTGGTGGCGCCCGCCGCGTCGAGTTGCGCCGGCAACGCCGGGTCGAGGGCCAGGGCGAGGTCGTCGATCCACGCCTCGGCGGCGGCCGAGAAGCCACGGACCTCCGGCGAGTCGATCGCCGGCTGGATGTGGATCTCGGTGACGCCGGCCGGCAGGTTGGCGAGCGTCTGGGTGACGCGGTCGCGGCTGCCCGGGCGCCAGTCGTGGTCGAAGTGGTCGGGGAACACCACGCCCTCGTCGGCGGCGAGCTTGCGGAACGGGAACCCGGCCTGCTCGGCGGTGATCGTGGACGGCAGGCGCACGGGGAGGGCGAAGTCGACGGCGAGGCCGATGTAGATGTCGAAGAACTCCGGCCGCAGCGTGATCGCCGACAGGTGCGGCGCGAGATGGGTGACGTCGATGCCCCACGCCAGTGCCCGCTCGACCTGGGTGCGCAGCTCGCGGTCCACCTCGTCGGGGTCGGCGTGCTCCCACAGGTCGTCGAGCGTGCGCGGGAAGCCGCCCTCGCCCGACAGCAACGAGGGCGCGTGAGTGAGCGGACCCCACCGGTAGTCGGCGTTCTCGGCGTTGAGGGTGAGGTGGACGCCGACGTCGTCGGTGGGCCGGTAGTTGGCCGCCGCATGGCGCGCCCAGGGCGCCGGCACCATGAGCGACGCGCACGTGGCGGCGCCCTCGCGCAGGGCGCCGGTACACGCCGACGTTGGCGGCGTGGCACGAGCCGAGGTCGTCGCACGACAGGATGACCAGCTTGGCGTCGGCGGGGTAGCCGAGCCGCTCGTTCAGCGTCGGGGCACCGTCGTCGGCGCCCGGTCCCGTTGCAGCCACGGCGTGCGACGCTATCCGCCACACGCCCGCCACGGTCCGAGCCTGGCGTCGGCGGCGGCCGCGGCGTGGTTGGCGACGGCCGCCTCGCATCGCGGGCATCATGATCGCGGACCCCTGCAGTGGGTCGTGAATGGGGGAGCAGATGCTGATCACCGCGAAGCGCTTGTTCGACGGCCTCACTGACTCGATCGTGGAAGACCCGCTCGTCGAGGTGCTCGACGGCCGGATCATCGGTGTATCGCAGCGTCGCGCCTCGATGGACGATCCCGACATGGTGGATCTCGGCGATGTGACGTTGCTGCCCGGCTTGATCGATGTCCACCAACACTTGGCCTTCGATGCCTCCGACGATCCGGTGTCCCGTTTGCTGGAGTGCGACGATGCGACCTTGTTGTTGCGGATGCGCGTTGCTGCCCTGCGCGCGCTGGCGGGTGGGGTCACCACGATCAGGGACCTCGGAGACCGCAACTACGTCTCGTTGACCTTGCGCGATTGGTTCCGCGGCGGCGCGGAGGTCGGCCCGGAGATCCTTGCGTCCGGTCCGCCGATCACGGTGAGCCGTGGCCATTGCTGGTTCCTGGGCGGCGAGGCCGACGGTCGGGACGGCATCCGCCAAGCCGTGCACGACCGCGTGGGTCGGGGTGTCGACGTCATCAAGATCATGGTGACGGGCGGCAACATGACTCCGACGCCTGGCGCCGCACGAGTCGCAATACACGATCGACGAACTCGTTGCCGCCGTGACCTCGGCGCACGCGGCCGGGCTGCCGATCGCAGCTCACGCTCACGGAGGCCAGGGCATCGCCGACGCCATGGCCGCCGGCGTCGACAGCATCGAGCACTGCACGTTCTTCACCGCCGACGGTGTTGAAGCCGACCCTGAGGTCATCGCCGAGCTCGGCCGTCGTCGGGCCGTGGTGTCGATCACCGGCGGGTTCCTCCCCGGGTCCCCACCGCCGTTCCCTGCGATGGCCATGAGGCGGGATGCGATCATGGCCAACCACGGTGCGCTGCATCGGGCAGGAGCGAGAATCGTCTGCGGGACCGACGCCGGGGTTGGGCCGAACAAACCCCACGACGTGTTGCGCTTCGGCGTCAGCAACTTCGGCGCCATCGGGATGACCAACGCCGAAGCCCTCCGAGCGAACACCTCTGTCGCCGCCGCAGCGTGCGGAGTCGCGGACCGCAAAGGCACGATCTCGATCGGCAAGGACGCCGACCTCCTCGCTGTCGCAGGCGACCCACTCGACGACATCAGCTGTATCGAGGAGGTCCGAGCCGTCTTCGTCAAAGGCAACCCGGTTCGGCTCGCGCCGCCCGACGTCTCGGCGCACGAATGACCGCCTCGGGCCGATCTCCTACGTGCCGCACGCGGCCCAGAGGCCGAGCCCGGCGGCCTCGGCCGCGGTGGCCGCCGCCACGAAGCGATCGGCGTAGGCGTCGTTGGGCGGGATCGTCAGCACGCGCGCGTAGCCGCCGGTGACCAGGGCGTCGTTGACGAAGAGATCGTCGGTGCTGCGGTAGACGTAGGCGAGCAGTCGCCCGTACACGTCACGACCCACGACGTCGCGCACCAGGTGCACCTCGCTGCCGAGGGCGAGCAGCGACGCGGTGAAGGTCGTCGCCTCGGGCCCGTAGCACTCGGGTGGGCCGTTGTCGACGTGGGTCTCGGGCGTGTTGATGCCGATCAGGCGGACGTGCTCGCGTCGGCCGGCGATGTCGACGACGATCGTGTCGCCGTCGATGATCGACGTGACGGTGCCGACGTCGCGGGGGACCGATGCGGCGCCGCCGTCACGTCGCCCGAACACGACGACGACGGCGCCGAGGGCGAGGGCGACGACCACCGCGACGAGCCCGGCCACGAGCACCTTCCGGTGCCGGGCGTGCCGTGTCGAGTCGTCCATCGCGGTGGTTCTAGCGACCGGGTGTGACACCGCGGCCGGATCGGACGAAGGCCGACGCGAGCGTGCCGATGTCGCACGCTTGTGACCTCATCCGCCGCCATCTGGTCACTCTGCGTCTCAGACGCCCGATCTGGTCACTGTGGTTCTCGATATCGAGAACCACACAGCCTGTTGCATGAAGTTGTCGCCGGCGTGCGTGCGTGGGTGCTGATCGGGCGTGATCGGGGTCGGGCGCTGGCGGTGTGGCGCGGGGTTGGCCGGGAGGGTGGTTAGGCGGCTGCGGCGCCCGCTATCCGGCTGTAGGGCGCGGCG
Organism: Ilumatobacteraceae bacterium; assembly: GCA_963719295.1. GTDB lineage: Bacteria > Actinomycetota > Acidimicrobiia > Acidimicrobiales > Ilumatobacteraceae > Desertimonas. The sequence continues at coordinate 112,340 of CAVRBV010000022.1, read as the reverse complement.
GCGGGGTCGACAAGAACGTGGCGGTAGAGCTTGAGCAGGTTGTGTGTGCCGGCGATCAGCTTCCACTCCGACTCGGCTGCCGACTTGCCCCGGCGCATGAAGCGGCGGATCCCACGGGCCTCCTTGATCTGTCCGAAGACTGGCTCGACGATCTGCTGTCGACGTCGGTAGAGCTGACGTCCGGCCTTGTTCGAAACCTTGCGGTCCATCTTCTCGATCGCCGTGGCGTTCTTGCGCAGCGGTCCACGGGTGCCAGTGCGCGGCGCCGGGTTGTGCTTCATGTTGCGCGTGGCGATGTAGCAGTCGGGATCGTCGTCGTCGAGAGCTTCGATGTTCTCTTCGTTTGCGTAGCCGGCGTCGGCGAGCAGCGTGTCGGGCTGTTCCTCGATCCCAGCGTCGGCGAGGCTGTCTTGCGTCGCTTTGATCATCGGGTGCAGCTGATGGGCGTCGTTGCACTCGTCGGTCACCTCAGCGGCAACGATGACCTGCTCTTCGTTCACGACTGCTTGCGCGTTGTAGCCCTGAACGAACCCGCCGGCAGTGGCCATCACCTTGGAATCGGGGTCGGTGGTGTTGACCTGGTGCGCCTTGTGGTGGGCCTTGTCAGCCGGCGCCTTCGGTTTGCGGCCGGGCAGCTTGACACCCCGCCGGGCCTCCTCGGCGGCCCGGGCGGCCAGATGAGCCTCGTGCGCAGCACGCTCATCGGCGAGCTCGGCGGCGAGCGCCGCCTTGGCCTCGGCGAAACGTCGCCGCCGATCCTCACGGCCGCGCAACACCGCCGGCGCCTCGTCACCGTGGGCCTCGCCGAACTCGTCGTCCTCGGCGGCGTCGACCGCGGCGGCCTCGACGAACATCTTGTCCACCGCGGCATCGACCGCCTCCTTGGCCCGGTTCGCTCGCAGCGACGCCGCCGCAGCGATCTTCGTGCCGTCGAGTGCCACCACACCCAGCTTGGTCATCCCGGCCTTGGCGCACAACCGCAGCGACGCCCCGAACAACTCCTTGAGCGCCCGCTCGTGACGCTGACGGAACCGGGCGATCGTCGTGTGGTCAGGAAACAGCCCCGCACAGATCACCCGGAAGGCGACATCAACATGGCAGAGCCGCTCGATCTGACGCGACGAGCGCTCACCAACGCAATACGCGTACAACAACAACGCCACCATCGCTGCCGGATGATGCGCCGCCCCGCCCCGCCCATCACCGCGGTAGCTGCGCACGAACACCGCCAGATCCATCTCGTCAACGACGTCGAGCACGAAGTACGCCAGATGATCCCCCGGCAGCCAATCCGCCATCGACTGCGGCAGCAGAATCAGCTGATCACGCTCGGGACACAGGAAATTGTGCGCCATCAGCCAATCATCCACCGCCATCGCCACCCAACGGTGGACCCCCAACCCTGGGATTCATGCAACAGGCTCCACGGTGACCAGATTGCTGTCAGAGGCGTTCGACGATCGTGCCCGTGCCGAGGCCGCCGCCGCAGCACATCGACACCAGTGCGTAGCGACCCTGCACCCGTTCCAGCTCGTGCACGGCCTTGGTCATCAGCATCGCCCCGGTGCCGCCCAGCGGGTGCCCGATGGCGATCGCCCCGCCGTTGGGGTTCGTGCGCTCGAGGTCGGCGCCGACCTCCTTGGCCCACGCCAGCACGACCGAGGCGAACGCCTCGTTGATCTCGAACAGGTCGATGTCGTCGATCGAGAGCCCGGTGCGCTCCAGCAGGAGTTGGGTGGCGTCGATCGGGCCGGTGAGCATCAGCACCGGGTCGACGCCCACGAGACAGCTGTCGACGATCCGCGCCATGGGCGTGAGACCGAGCTCGCGCGCCCGCTCCTCGGTCGTCAGCAGCACGGCCGCGGCGCCGTCGGAGATCTGCGACGAGTTGCCAGCGGTGTGCACGCCGTCGGGTCGAGCGACCGGCTTCAGCGTCGCGAGCTTCTCGAGCGACGTCTCGCGCAGGCCCTCGTCGCGGGTGACCACGTGTGTCGCACCGGTCGGCGTGCCGTCCTCACCGAGGTCGGGCGCCTCGACGGGCACCGCCTGGCCCTCGAAGCGACCTTCCGTCCACGCTCGGGCGGCCCGCTCCTGCGACGCCAGCCCGAAGCGGTCGGTGTCGTCGCGGGTGACGTGCCAGGCGTCGGCGATGCGCTCGGCGCCCTCGAACTGCGACGTCATCTCGTAGCGGGCGAAGTAGTCCGCCGGGATCGGGATGCCGAGGCCGAACGCCTTGTTCGAGCTGGCGCCGATGGGGATTCGGCTCATCGCCTCCACACCGCACGCCATCGCGACGTCGACGACGCCCGCCGCGACGAGCGATGCGGCCAGATTGGTGGCCTGCTGCGACGACCCGCACTGCGTGTCGACCGTCGTCGCCGGGGTGCTGAGCGGAAGTCCGGCGGCGAGCCACGCGGTGCGGATCACGTTGAAGCTCTGCTCGCCGACCTGGCTGACGCACCCGCCGACGACCTGTCCGACGTCGGCGGGGTCGATGCCGGTGCGCGCCACCAGCTCGCTCTGGACGCGGCCGAGCAGGGCCGCCGGGTGGAGTGACGACAGTCCGCCGTTGCGCTTGCCGACGGGAGTGCGCACGGCGTCGATCACCACGACCGATCGACCGGACATCGAGGAGCTCATGCTCGTGGACGGTAATGGCGCCAGCCGCGGTAGCCGCCGTCGAGGTCGGTGGCTCTGGTCACGCCCAGCTGTTGCAGGGTGTGGGCGGCGAGGCTCGAGGCGTACCCGTCGTTGCACACCACGATGACGCGTGCGTCGTCCGCGGCGACGGCGAGGCGGTGCTCGCTCGTCGGGTCGAGGCGCCATTCGAGCACGTTGCGCTCGATCACCACGGCACCCGGCAGCGCGCCCTCGGACGCTCGGTCGGCGGCCGGGCGGATGTCGACGAGCACGGCGCCGGCCGCCACCTCGTCGGCGAGATCCTGCGGCGACACCCGCTCGAGCGAGCGGCGGGCGCGCTCGAGCAGGGTGTCGATCCGCGGGCTCACCGCTCGTCCGCGCCGTCGCGAGGGGGGCACGCGGCGACGCGGTCGAGGGGGCGGCGGGACAGGACGTCGGGGTGGACGGCGGGCAATCGGGTCGGTTCCGGCTCGACCCACATGGTGCGCACCCGGGAACCCCGGCGGTCGGGCGCCGACGACGCGTAGAAGCCCATCGACGTCAGCGGCCGAGAGTAGGCATGGATGCTCGTGGCGTTGCGGGCCGAGCGGTTGGCGACGTCGTGCACGGCGCCCGCCGGCGCCAGCCCGACGTCCCCTGCGTCGAGCACGGTGCGGACCAACGTGCGGTCGATGGCGGCGGTGGAAGAGGTCTCGATGAGCGTGCCGTCGACGACGACGAACGCCCCGTTGGCGCCGCCGTGGTCGTGGAGGCCCACCGATTGCCCGGGCGTCCAACCGAGCAGCCACACCTCGTACACCGGTGAGGCGAGCAGACGGACGCGGGCCCGCTCGACGGTGTCGTGGACGACGTGTGGACGCCACAGCTCCTCGGCCTCGGCGAGGCCGGTGGCGATGTCGGCGAGGGCCGCCACGTCGAGGCGGCTCGAGGACACGGTGCCGATGGCGGGAGGGTGCGGGCGGGCGAGGGCGGACGTGGGCGTCGACATGGAAGGCTCCGGACGATGGTGGTGCGCGAGGGCGGATGGGGGAGGTGACGTTTCCGATCGGTGAGGATCGGTGGCGATCAGAGCTAGAGACGGCGCTGGTGGCGGTTGCTAGCGGCGGTGCCTGGGCGCGTCGCAACAACACCGGCCGCGGTGACACATTCGTGTCGGCATCCACGCCGGACGTCGGGTCGTGCTCACGGGACCGACGATAGCTAAACCCGACTGGATCAGTCAAGAATTAATTCCGACTATTCTTGTCGGGATTCGACAGCGGCGCCGGCGTCCCCGTCTGCTATCCGTGGGCGCAGTGGCAACGTTCCAGCTCGCGGCGCGTGCACCGGGCCCCGGCGTCCCGGTGCGGTACACCTACGTGGTCGGTACGTCGGTGCACATTTCCGACGACCCGGCCGACCCGTCGTGGTCGCGGCACTTCGTCGGCCTGCTCGATCACGTCGCGCTCTACGCCGTCGACGTGCCCGACGGCGACGATCCGAGCGAGGGGGCCGCCGTCGACCTCCGACGGCTGCACGGCATGACCGACGAGGTGTCGTGGGCCGCCGCCGGTCGCGGGGTGCAACTCGTCGAGTGGGCGCGCACGCACCGCTACTGCGGCCGGTGTGGCACGCCGACCACGCGTTCGGAGCGGTTCACGTCGATGGACTGCCCGGCGTGCGGGCTGATGGCGTTCCCGCGGGTGGCGCCGGCGATGATCACCCTGGTCACGCGCGGTGACGACGGCCCCGACCAGGAGGTGCTGCTCGCCCGCGGTGCGCAGTGGCCGACGCCGATGTACTCGTGCCTCGCCGGGTTCGTCGAGGCGGGGGAATCGCTCGAGGAGTGCGTGGTGCGCGAGGTGCGCGAGGAGGTCGGCGTCACCGTCGGCGACGTGCGCTACGTCGCCAGTCAGCCGTGGCCGTTCCCGCACAGCCTGATGGTCGGCTTCCGCGCCCGTTACGTGTCGGGCGAGTTGGTGCTCGACGACGACGAGATCGTCGACGCCCGGTGGTACCGCCGTGACGACCTGCCGATGCTCCCCGGCCCGATCTCCATCGCCCGCAAGCTCATCGACGCCTGGCTCACCTCCCCCTGAGGAGAAAGATTTCCACAAGCATTTTCGAGCGTTCGCGCTCGATTTCGCGTACCTGAATCGGAGATGGCACCCATCTCTGATTCCGGTACGCGAAATCGTGCAGTTCTGCACGATTTTGCTTGTGGAAATCTTTGCCCGGCGGGGAGGTGGGCGGCGGGTCAGCGGGGGGCGAGGCGGTCGGTGAAGTACTCGAGGATGATCTCGGCGCGCATCAGGCGATGGACCGGCGAGCCGCTGCGACTGAGCTCGTGGTTCTCGCCCGGGAAGCGGTAGAACGTCACGTCCCGACCCAGCGTGCGCAAGGCGACGAACAGCTCCTCGGCCTGGTTGATCGGGCAGCGCAGGTCGTTCTCGGAGTGGATGATCAGCATCGGCACCGTGATGTCCTTGGCCAGGCGGATCGGCGACACCTCGGCATAGACGTCGGGATCCTCGACCGCGGTCACACCCATCGTCGTGCGCCACGCCGTGCTGATGTCGCTGCTGAACTCCTCGGTCACCATGTTGTTGCACGCCCGTTCGCTGCAGATCGCCCGGAAGCGGTCGCTGAACCGGCCGGCGAGCATCGTCGCCATGTAGCCGCCGTAGCTCCCGCCGAGCATGCCGACGCGGTCCGGGTCGCAGAACGGGTACGTGGCCAGGGCGTGGTCGAGCACGGCCATCACGTCGTCGACGTCGACGCTGCCCCACCCCTTGCCCGGCACCGTCGGGTGCTTGGCGCCGTTGATCACCTGACCCCACGCCGTGTGCCGCCCGCTCGAACCGCGGTGGGTTGCACATCACCACGACGAACCCGGCGGCCGCCTGCATCTGCGCCTCGTCGAAGAACGTCTCGCCGTACTGCGTGAACGGGCCGCCGTGCACGTTCAACAGCACCGGGTAGCGCTGCGACGCGTCGAAGTCGGCCGGCCGCATGATCCAGGCGTCGATCTCGTCGGATCCGTCGGCGCACGGCACGGCGAAGCGCTCCCAACCCGACCAGCTCCGCGTCAGCGCGGTGGCGACCGGCAGCGTCGAGCCCTCGTGCGTCACGAGCTCGCCGGGGTGCTCGACGGTGGACTGCACCATGGCGATCGTCGAACCCGCCGGCGTGGAACGTCTGCACGGACAGGGCGCCCTTGCTGAGCGGCACCGGCGCCTGCGAGCCGTCGGCGGCGATGCGGTAGAGGTGCGTCTCGCCGCGGTCCTCGGCGGTGGCGAGGATGGTCGCGTCGTCGATCCAGACCGGCGCACGCACGCCGGCGGTGGCGAAGAACGTCCGGTCGAGACCCGCCGACGCCCACGTGATCGGCCCGCCGCCGACCCCGATCACGCCGATGCCGGACGTTCTGCGGGTAGGTCGCCGGATCGTCGCTGCCGATGAACGCCACGCGCGTGCCGTCGGGGGACACCGCCGGATCGCCGTAGATCCCGGTCCGCGTCGTGATGGCGCGGATGTCGCCGTCGAGCGGCACGAGGTGGAGGTCGATGGCGTAGTCGAAGTCCCAACGGTCGTGCCGCGGCGCCGACGTGACCACGCCGGACGAGTCGGCCAACCACGACACGCCGTCGTGCTGGAACGGGCCGGGCGTGAGGTTGCGCAGCGTCCCCGTGCCGTCGGCCGGCACCACGTACACGTGCGCCGGCCGATCGACGATGAAGCCCTCGCCGTTGAGCTGCGTGAAGAAGTTCTCGATCCGGCGCGGCGGCTGCCAGCTCTCGTCCTTGGCGTCGTAGCGGGCGTCGCGGGTGCGGCTGTTGAACGCCAGGTGCTTGCCGTCGGGCGACCATCGCAGGTTGGTGACGACCTCCGGCAGCGTCGCCACCGTGCGGACCTCGCCCGGCCCGGCGATCGGCATCACGTGCAGCGTCGTCTCCTTGTCCTTCTCGCCGCGCCGCGACGTGAAGGCGAGGAAGCGGCCGTCCGGCGACCACTCCGGCTGACCGTCGACGGGGCCGGCGGTGAGCGGGGCGGGATCGCCGGGGCCGGCCAGCCACAGGCGCGTCCGTGTCGTGTTCTCCTTCAGATCGATCGTCGACACGACGAAGGCGATGCGGCGTCCATCGGGAGCGACCGCCGGCGAGCTGACGGCGGTGCGCCCGTCGTACAGCTCGGTCAGCATCGCCGCGAACGGCGATTCGTCGGCGGGCGGGGTCGATGCTGCGCTCGGCGCCGGGCTGGGTGTGGCGTTCCCGGGATCGGCGCTCTCGGTGTCGGGGGTCTCGGGGATCTCGGTGGCGGGGGTCTCGATGCTCACCCCGTCGACCGTAGCCCTGCCCCTAGCCCGCAGCGATCCGCGCCTGCAGACGCCGCATGCCGGCGAGCCAGGACTCCTCGTCGCTCGCCTTGCGCGTGACGTACTCGGCGACTTCGGGGTGCGGGAGCACGAGGAAGCGCTCGTCGACGATGGCCGCGATCGACGACCGCCGCCACCTCGTCGGGCTCGAGCACGGCGCCGGCCGCCCGCACCACTGCCGGGCCGCGGCCGGGCGAGGCGTTGAGCATGTCGGTGTTGACCCCCTGCGGGCACAGGCAGCTGACGCGGATCCCCTGGTCGCCGTAGGTGATCGACAGCCACTCGGCGAAGGCGACCGCTGCCCGCTTCGTGACCGTGTACCCGAGCGAGCCGATCTGGGCGAGCAGTCCGGCCGCCGACGCCGTGGAGCAGAAGTAGCCGCTCCCCCGGGCGAGCCAACCCGTCGAGCAGGTGCTTCGCCGCCCAGCGGTGAGCGTCGACGTTGACGTGCATCGCCAGCTCCCATTCCTGCTCCGGCATCGTCAGGTCGGTGCCGATGGCGAGGCCGGCGTTGGCGAAGAACAGGTCGACGGGTCCGAACGCGGCGACGGCGGCATCGATGAGCGCGACGTTGCCGGCCTCGGTCGATGACGTCGGCGTGGACGGCGACGGCGCGCTCGAGCGGCTCGGCGACGGGCGACGCGTCGAGGACGTCGGCGACGACGACGTTGGCGCCGGCGGCGTGGAACCGTCGCACCAGTGCCGCGCCGATGCCGCGTGCGCCGCCCGTCACCACCACGTTGGCTCCGTCGAGTTGCATCGCCGGATCGTACGTGCGGCATCCAATGCGGCGCGCGGAGGTCGTTGACGCGGTACCGTGAAGGCGTGACCGAGCAGCTCGAGCGCCAGGCGTCCACCGACGTGGTCATCGCCGAGGCGCTGGCGGTCATCGACGAGGCCCTCGGGCGGATCATGGCCCGTGAGCTGATGTCGTCGGGCGAGGTCGCCGATCTCCTGCTCGACGTCCGCATGCTGCTCACCGCCACGCCCACCGACGCATCCTGACCACCATCGGAGCGCCTTCCGAGCGCTGCTCGAGGTCGGATCAGCGTCCGGCGCGGGTCAGCGCCTTGAACGAGTCCTCCACCAGCTCGGCGAGCCGCGCCGGTTCGTCGACCGCGGCGGCGTCGATGTTGATGCCCATCTCGAGGTGCCCGTTGTACGACAGCATCGTGAGGTTGAAGGCGACGCCGAGCAGCGGGCCGATGGCGTAGTTCTCGAGCAGCTGGGCGCCGGCGATGTAGACCGGGACCGGCGCGGCCCGCACGTTCGAGGTGGCGAAGTCGACGGTCTGGGCCTGCTGGCGGGCGATCCGCGTGATCAGCGCCGTCGGCAAGGCGCCCGTGATGATCGCCAGCGAGTCGAGCGAGGCGCCGCCGCGTGAGCCTTCCTGGGCCTGCGTCGTGATGTCGACGACACGGGCGAAGCGCTCGGCGATGTCCATCGGACCGGTGGGCACGAGCATCCGGGCGAGGGAGAAGGCGTTGGCCCCGGACGTCGCGGTGCGCGTGCTGACCGCCATCGATGCCCGCAGCTCGTCGACCGTCTGGCCGCGTTCGGTGTGGTAGCGGCCGGCGGCGTCGGCGGCGGCGGTGACGAAGGCGGCGTTGAGCGTGCCCCCGAGGCGCTTCGCTGCGCCTTGGTGGATGCGAACGGCACGCGTGCCGTCTCGATGCGGCGGCGCATCGAGCGCTCGGTCCACAGCGGCGAGCGGGCCGAGTCGGTCTCGGACAGCTGCGACACGACGCTGCGCAGCGTGTCGACCGCGGCCAGCGTGGCGTGGGGGATCGACGCCGGGTCGGCGAGCAGCTCGCGCACCTGACGGGCCAGGCTGAGCGGGATCCGGAAGCTGCCCTCGAGCAAGCCGCGCGCCGTGTCGAACGCCGAGGCCGGCGGAGGCGGCGCCGCGACCGTCGTGGCTGGTACGCCGGCTTCGGTCGGGGGGCCGGCGTGCGTTCGAGGTCGAGGTACTGCATCGACATCCGCACGCCACCTTCGCCGTCGGTGATGCGTGTGGTGGATCTTCGACAAGAGCGCGGCCTTGCCCCCGCGCAGCCCTTCGACGATCGTGAACTGCCACAGCGGCCGGGTGCGGTCCCAGGGGTCGAGCAGCATCACGCTGGCGAGGTCGAACAGCTCGCGGCGGGTGCCCGGCTTGGGCAGGGCGATGCGGCGGACGTGCAGATCGATGTCGAAATCGGGATCGTCGGCCCACACCGGCGCCCCGAAGTCGCTCGGGTTCGGATGCACGCGCCAGCGCAGGCGCGGCACCTCGAGCGTCGCCGCTTCCATGCGGGCGCGCAGGTCGTGGAAGTCGGGGGCACGGTCGAGGATGCTGACGGTGCAGAAGGTCGACGCGAGGTGGGGGTCCTTCTCGAGGCGCCACATCAGCGCTTCGGCGTCGCTCATCGCCCGGTTGTGGTCGGACGAGCCCGTGTCGTCGCGAGTCGTCGAGCGGTCGGCCATCCGTCCAGCCTGCCACGTCCGCTTCGCCGACCCGCTCCCGCGCCGGACGACGGCACGCGCGTCAGCGGGTGATTCGTCGGGGGAGTCGTCGGGCGAGGCCGGCGAGCGTCACGCCCACGGCCAGGCCGGCGAGCACGTCGGACGCGTGGTGGATGCGGACGTAGGCGCGCGACGTGGCGACCGTGGCGGCGATCGGCCACCAGAGCAGCGCGCTCGCCGGACCGTCCCACGCCGTGAGCGTGGTGGCGGCGAACCCGGCGGCGCTGGCGTGGCCCGACGGGAACGACGACGTGGACGGGGTGCGCACGTCGAAGCGGTCGTCACCGTCGACGGTGGGGCGCTCACGGTCGAACACGCGCTTGATGCCCTGGTTCACGAGCAGGCTCTCGGCGCCGATCAGGAGCGCCAGCACCGGGATCTGGCGTCGTCGGCCGTGGCCCACCGACGACGCCGCGGGTGACGTTGAGGAGGTGCCAGACGACGCTGAAGTCGCCGAGGCGGCTGGCGGTCTCGAACACCTGGTCGGCGACGGGGGTGCCGCGGAGCCGTTCCAGCTGTGCGTCGGCCCACTCGTCGAAGCGCTCGATCGCCGGGCCGAGGGCGCCGACGCCCGGTGTGTTGCGGGCCATCCGGTCCGCTCAGGCCGCGGCGAGGCCGAAGGCGACCGGCGCCTCGAGGTGGGCGCGATCGGGGTCGCCGCCGAACGCCGGGCACCAGCGCTGGTAGCGACACGACGCGCACAGCGCGCCCGGCCGGGGTGTGAACGTGCCACTCATGCAGGCCTTCTCGACGGCGCGCCACACCGCCGCGGTTCGCGACACGACGAAGCGTGCGGACTGTTCGGACGGCACGGCCTCGATGATCTCGCCGCTGCTGAGGTACAGCAGGCGGACGGCGACCGGGAGTTGGCCGAACACCTGCTGGCAGAGGAAGGCGTAGAAGTGGACGCCGGCGAGGCTGCGCAGTTCCCAGTTCGACGACGGCGGCCGGCCGGTCTTGTAGTCGGTGACCACCAGCCCGCCGTCGCGCAGCTCGAGGCGGTCGATGATGCCGCGCAGCGACAGGTCGCCGACCTGGGCGCTGAGGCGCAGCTCGAGGCCGATCGGGCGGATGTGCTGCGGGTCCTCCATGCGCAGGTAGTTGGCGACGAGGCGATGGCACCCGGCGAAGAACCCCGCCGCCTCGTCGTCGCCGAGCCCGAGCAGCGTGAAGTCGGGCATGCTGCGGTACTCGGCGATCGCCCGATCGACGGCAGGCGGTGAAGCCCGCCGGGGTTCGCCGTTCGGGTGCGAGCAGGTAGCCCAGCTCGAGGGCGCGGTGCACCAGCGAGCCGCGGGTGGTGTGCACGTTCGGCGGATCGCCCACCCGCTCGATGTTGGCGAAGCGGAACGCCATCGGACAGGACGTGAACGACTCGACGCGGCTCGGTGACATGCTCGTGGGGACCTCGAACGCGGGTGCGTCCCCGGCGGGTGCGTCGAGCGTGGTCATGGTCACGTCACCAATCGTACGGGAGGGGTGTCACCGGGACCGCGGACCCCGTTGCCACGTCGCCGGCCGGATCATCCCGGCGCGCACACCTCCAGCTCCATCCCGTCGGGGTCGCGGAAGAACAGCGACCAGGTCGTGCCGAGCTGGTGGATCTCGCCGATGTCGATACCGAGATCCACGAGCCGGTCGCGCACCGCTTCGAGGCTGGCGAGCGAGTCGACGGCGATCCCGTAGTGGTCGATCGGTCCGCGGCCACCCTGCACCTTCCGGTCGCCGATCAGGGATTCCTCCGGCACCTCGAACACGTTCAATGCCGCGCCGCCGCCGAGCTCGATGATCGCCATGCGCGGGTGATCGGGCTCGGCCGCCATCTCGAAGACGGTCTCGGCGCCGAAGGCATCGAGGTAGAACCGCTTGATCCGATCGAGGTCGGGGGTGCCGGTCGCGATGTGGTTGAACCCGGTGGTCGCCATCGCCTCATCGTAGGCGCCCGGCACGGCCGCGATTCTGGGGCGCGAATCGTGCGTCCACGCTCGATTTGCTTGGAGCGTCCGCCAATAGGCAGGCCCGGTCGAGCTCACCCCGCGGCAGGGTCGCATGCTCAAGAAGGTCGGAGGTCGCCGACCGTCGCGCCGGTCGTCCAGGTTCGCGTCCCGGTAACTGGGCGCAGATAGTCCCCACAGGTCATCTTGCGCGCGATCAGTTGCGGATACCGCAACTGACGCGCCCAGATCCACGTGTGGGACGATACGCGCCAGTTGGACAACGTGGACATGGGACCCGTCGCCGCCCCCGGCCGCGTCCAGCTTCCGGAGCCGACCACCGTGCCGGGCAAGCGATCCAACCCGTCGCCTCCGCCCAATTGGCGGACTCTCTTGTGGAAATGTTGGTCCGGCCGGGCGGGTGCGGACGGGCCGGGGGCTCGGGGCGCGGTGGGTCAGGGGGTCCGGTCGGCGGAGGCCAGGGCGGTAGAGACGAGGTCGGCCGGCGGGCCGGGTCGCTGAACGGCGCGAAGTGGTCGAGCTCGGGGTGGAGCTGGGAGCGGCCGTTGGGCAGGCGGGCGGCGATCGGCTGCACCAACCTCGGCGGCGGCGCGTCGAGCGCGCCGCCGAGCACCATCGTCGGCACGGCGATGTGCCCGAGGCGGTCCCACGTGTCGTGGGCGCCTCCTCCCTCGAACGTCGCCGCCTCCGTCTCCGGCGAGCAGCACAGCTCGACCGGACCGTCCGGGTCCGCCGGATCCACCGGACGCAGCCCGCCCCGCACGTAGGCCTCGAGCGCCGACGGGGCGAACGCCGACATCGGCGGCTTCGAGGCGTAGTTGGCCAGCGCCGCCGCGTAGGAGTCGAACGTGCGGCCGCCGTCGACGCGCCCCTGTCGGCGAGCGGCGGGCCCGGACCGGCCACCACCAGTAGCTTCGTCGGCGCTTCCCGGCGGTGGGAACACGATCGGCTCGTACAGCACGAGCGACCCGAACAGCTCGGGACTGCGCTCGGCGGCCATCAACAGCGTCGCCCCGCCCATCGAGTGGCCGAAGGCCACCAGCGGCGTGCCATCACCGGCCCGGCCGGCCAGCCACTCGGCCGCCGCCAGCGCGTCGTCGCCGTAGCGCGCCCAGTCGAGCGGCGCGCCGCCGGGTCTCGGGTTGCCCCGTGACCGCGGAAGTCGAGCGCCCACACGTCGTGGCCGCCGGTCAGCCGCTCGGCCATCGGCCCGTACGCCAGCCCGTGGAAGCCGGTGGCGTGGGCGACCAGCAGCGGGCGGGACGCCTCACCGCTCACGAGGTGGTGGACCGCCAACTCGACGCCGTCGCTCGACGCGACGTGCGCCGCGGTCACGCCGTCTTCCGGCGGCGCCACCACGCGAGGAACAGCCGGTCGAGCACGACGCCCAGGGCGACGCAGATGAGGATCATCACCCACACCGGCATCGTCACCCGCGGGACGATCAGTCGCACCCGCACCTCGTGGCCGTTCTCGGCGATGAAGACGATCAGCAGCAGGGTGACGACGGCGAGGACGATCAACACCGGCGAGACGCGGCCGGGCCGATCCCACCCGGCGGCGCCGTCGCCGGCGCCCGCATCGACGTGTTCGTGCATCAATCGCCTCCTGGTCGCTGTCGTGCGGTCAGCTTGTCATTCGGCGACGAGGGTCAGCCGAGGAACGGCAGGTAGAGCGCCGTCTCCTCGCCGATGTTCGCCGGCACGGCGTAGCCGTCTCGGTCGGTGACGGTCGCCCAGTTGTCGGCCACGTCTTCGGGGGTGAGGTCGGGGTCGAAGTAGCCCTTGGCCTCGGCGATGAACACCTCGGCGACCCGTCCGCCGCCGACCGAGAACACCTCGCCCGTCACAGCGCAGTCCTCGTGGGCGAGGTAGGTCACGAGCGGGGTGACGAACTCCGGGTCGAGCTTGTCGGCGAGCGCCACGCAGGATCTCCTCGGTCATGCGCGTCTTCGCCACCGGCGCGATCGCGTTGGCCTTGATGTTGTTCTTCGCGCCTTCGACGGCGAGCACGCGGGTGAGGCCGACGAGGCCCATCTTCGCGGCGCCGTAGTTGGTCTGGCCGAAGTTGCCGAAGACGCCGGCCGCCGGACGACGTGTTGCACGATGCGGCCGTAGCCCTGCTCGCGCATGAGCTGCCACGCCGGCTGGGTGACGTAGAACGCGCCCTTCAGGTGCACGTCGAGGACCGGGCTCGAGCAGGTCCGGGTGTCATGTTCTTGAACGACCGTGTCGCGCAGGATGCCGGCGTTGTTGATGACGATGTCGACGCGGCCGAAGGCGTCGACCGCCGTCTGCACGATCGCCTCGCCGCCCTCGGGCGTGGCGACGCTGTCGTAGTTGGCGCACGGCCTCGCCGCCGGCCGCCTTGATCTCGTCGACCACCTTCTGCGCGGCCGTGTGCGACGCCGCCCTGCCGTCGACCGAGCCGCCGAGGTCGTTCACCACGACCAGCGCGCCGCGCGTCGCGAGCTCGAGCGCGTGCGAGCGGCCCAGACCGCCGCCGGCGCCGGTGATGATCGCTACCTTGCCGTCGAATCCGAGATCAGCCATCCGCAGGAAGGTAGCGGGAGGGTCCGGCCGCTCACCCGTCGAACGAGCGGGCACGCTCCTGCAGGGCGCGGTAGTCGACCTTGCCGTTCGGCGCCCGCCCGATGGTGTCGACCGCGACGATGCGACGCGGGGCCTTGTAGGCGGCGAGGTGCGCCTTCACGTGGGCGACCAGCGCCGCCGTCGATGGCGTGCCGCGCTCGGGCTCGACCAGCGCCGTGATCGCCTCGCCGAAGCGCTCGTCGGGCACGCCGACGACCACCGCGTCGGCCACGTCGTCGTGGCGCTTGAGCACCTCCTCGACCTCCTCGGGGAACACCTTCTCGCCGCCGGTGTTGATGCACACGGCTCCCGCGGCCGAGCAGGCGCGACGGTGCCGTCGGCCTCGACCGTGGCGTAGTCGCCGGGGATGGAGTAGCGCTCGCCGTCGATCTCGACGAACGTGGCCGCCGACTTCACCGGGTCCTTGTAGTAGCCGACCGGCGTGAAGCCCGCGGACCGCCACCCGGCCGACCTCGCCCGAGCCCGGCCACGACGTCGCGGCCGTCGTCGGTGATCACCCGCGTGTTGTCGGCCCGAGCGTGAACGTCGGCCGTGCTGCGGCGTCGCCGCCGACCGTGGTGGCCGACGCCGATCGCCGAGCGCCTCCGACGAGCCGAAGCGGTCGACGAGCATCACGCTCGGGACGTGGCGCAGCAGGCCCTCCTTGGTCTCCTCGACCACATCACGCCGGACGAGACGATGCACGCGCAGCGACGAGATGTCCCAGCGGTCCGGGCTCGGCGTCGAGGGCGCGGAGCATCGGCTTGGCGAAGGCGTCGCCGACGATCGCGACCGACGTTCGACCCGTGCTCGCTCGATCGTGTCGAGCAGCTCGCTCGGCGTCGAAGTGAGCGGCCGCTCGAGTGGTGACGATCGCCGCCGCCGATGAGCATCGTCGAGATGCGCGTTGAACAACCCGGTGCCGTGCATCAGCGGGCGGCCGGCAGGTTGAGCGGGCCCGGCCTGGTGATCGTGCTCGGCGGACGCCGTCGAGGTCGCCCTCGCCGGGCGGCGTCGGCTGCCGGCGGTCTGCAGCAGCACGCCGAACAGGTCGTCCTGGCGCCACATGACGCCCTTGGGCATGCCGGTCGTGCCGCCGGTGTAGAGCAGCAGCAGGTCGTCGCCGCCGCGGCCCCACGGACCGACGGTGCGCCCGCGTCCGGTGCGCGGCGGCGCGCCGTCTCGTAGTCGATCGCCCACTCGGGGCAGGGCCCGGTGCCGTCGTCGACCCACAGCCACGTCGCGACGCCGGGGACCCGGTCGCGGATCGCGCTCGCACTGCGGTCGGCGAACGCGCCGTGGAACACGACGGCCGACGGCGTCGGCGTTGTCCCACAGGTAGACGAGCTCGTCGTCGGCGTAGCGGTAGTTGGTGTTCACCGGCGGCGAGCCCGGCCTTGAACGCGGCGAACATCGTCTCCAGGTACTCGGGGCCGTTGTAGAGGTACTGCGCCACCTTGTCCTGCTCGACGCAGCCCCGGTCGAGCAGCGTGGCGGCGACGCCGTCGGCCCGGCGATCGAACTGCGCGCCAGGTGATGACGGCGCCGCCGTGCACCAGGGCGGGCGCGTCGGGGATGCGGTGGGCGATGGTCTCAAAGGCCTCGGCGATGTTCCACCCATTGGTCACTGGTGCACCAGCTGTCGCGTGCGAGCGACGAGGCGCCAGCCGAGTAGCGGCCAGCAACTGCGCAGGCAGTTCATGGCGTGGCCGGGGAACGCAATGAGGGTCATAGCTGTGGACGCTAGGCGACGGCGCTACCTCGGTGGCCCTTGGACGAGGCGGTCGTTGGCGGCCAGGACGGCGTCGATCTCGCTCACCGCGTTCCACATCGACTCGATCCACCATGTGGCGCCGGCGCGCGCCCACGCCGCCGGGGAGTGCTCCGAGTTGGCGCCCTCGATGACGATGTCGTAGTCGCGGTCGCCCACGTCTCGCGGACGGCGCGCACCTGGGCGAGCGACGGGTGCGACGAGCCGCCGACCTGAGGGAGCAGACCGTCCCAGCGCAGCGCCCGGGCCATCGACTTGGGTCGGTCGATGGCGCCGACGCACCAGATCGGCACGCGCGGCTCCTGCACGACGTGGCCGATGGTGGGGAACTCGGTGGGCTGGACGGTGTAGTGCTTGCCGGTGTACGAGAACGGCTGGCCCTTCCACAACCCGGTGACGATGTCGAGGCACTCGTCCATCAGCTCGGCGCGGAGCCGGCGGTCGCACTCCTCGCCGAACTTGTCGAATCCCGAGTCGATGGCGCCGAGACCCACCGACAACGTCACCCGGCCCTCCGACAGCCGGTCGACGGTGGCGACCTGGCTGGCCAGTTCCCACGGCCGCCGACGAGATGGCGGGGTCAGCAGCGTGCCGAGGCGGATGCGGGACGTGCGGACGGCAGCGACCGCCAAGCCGATCCATGCGTCGACGCCCCACACGGGCTCCCACACGAACAGCCCGTCCCATCCGGCGTCCTCAGCGGTGGCGGCGAGATCGCCGATCGCCTCGGCGTCGGCCCATGGCACCACGAACCCGTAGCGCATGCGATCGACAGTAGTACGCCCTCTCGTCGGCCGATCACCGCCTCGATCAGCCGCCGTGGCCTCCACCATCGTCGCCGCCGCTGCCGCTGAAGGCCGCCGTCGTCGTGCCCGGAGCCCCCATCGTTCCCCGCCACCGGTTGTTACAACCGAATCTGGCTTTGTGTCAGGAAGTACGACGCATGACGTCGCATTTCCTGACACAGAACCCGGGACGGGTCAGCCCTCGCCGACGGTCTGGATCTCGTCGACGTCGTAGTCGAACGTGGCGGTCATCTCGATCGGGGCCAGCGCCTCGTCGCGGCCGGTCGACGTGGTGAGGTGCACGTCCCAACGCCCGGACGCGACGACCTGGTACGGCGCCGACTCGATGCTGGCGCGGGCGTAGGTGTAGCCGCACGGACCCTGCTCGACCGTCTCGCTGCCGGGCACGTAGGGCGTGCCCAGGCCGTCGCAGGTGATCACGTCGCCGTTGCCCATGTCCCACGTGACGCCGGTGAACCGAGCGGTCACCGACGCCCACACCGGGCCCACCGAGGCGAAGGCGTTCACCTGTCCGGGATCGTCGACGGCGAGCCACATGCCGATGTTGACGATGCCGCCGGCGGCCGGGGACGGGCTGATGTCGACCGCCGGCCGTGGGATCTGCGCCTGGGCGGAGGAGAAGGCGGCGTCGATGACGACCTGCGGATCGATGGACGCCTCCTGCGCCGCCCACCGGAACGAGGTCGGCGAGCCGTCGCACCGCACGACGTACAGCTGCTCGGTGCCGGCACCGCCGGCGGTAGCCGCCGGCAGCCGGCTGGCGGCGTCGCGGTACACCGGCCCGCTCGACTGCTCCGACCAGCGCAGGTCGGTCCATTCCGCAGCGTCCGCGGCCGCCCACGCACACCGCGGCCGCTCCGCCGCCGCACCATCGTCCGTGATCGACGCCGTCGCCGTGCCGCCCGTGCGTGCGAGGGCTCGGATATAGCCGGCCGGCTGCTTCGCCCGACGCACCGCTCGTCGCACTCCCGCGCCACCGGCGTTCCGTGTCGCCGTCGCCCAGCGCTGCGCAGTCACGTGTGCTGCGGAGCGCAAGAACGAGCAGCGCATGTCACGCAACGGCGCGAGCGCGCGAATCAGCCAGCTGGGCATTCGCCCGGCCCCGGCCACTCCGCCACATCGTCGACGTCGTCCAGTAACCAGCGCCCTTCGAACGGATGAAGTGCTGGATGGAGCGGCCCGTTGTGATGTCGTCGTTTACGATCGTTTCTCGACACCCTCGGCGCCTGCGGGCTCGTACACGATG
Source organism: Ilumatobacteraceae bacterium (assembly GCA_963719295.1). Taxonomy (GTDB): domain Bacteria; phylum Actinomycetota; class Acidimicrobiia; order Acidimicrobiales; family Ilumatobacteraceae; genus Desertimonas. Next base: position 94,472 of record CAVRBV010000022.1, on the reverse strand, counting down.
CCGGAGTCGACGACGCAAACCTGACGTCGGCCCGAGTCGATGGTGGGCCATCGAGAAGCGCAACGCGCTCCACGGTGAACGCCGTTGGCGACAGCTGGATTGTCGCGAACGCGCCAGCCCTTATCCCGGAGGGCTTGCAGGTCGCTCTCCACGACTGCGCGGGCCTCGCCGTCCGGGGTGTAGTGGGCATCGAGGGCCGCCTCGTTCTCGGGCGCGTCGAGATTGATGTAGGCGTTCATGCGCACGTCCCACGTCTCGACCGCAGCCGCGGCGATTCCTTCCTCGGCGGCGACGGGATCGACCAAATCGGTGGGTGGGAGCGTCCATGGCACGGTCGTCGGTGTCGTCGCCGCTCGAAGCGTCGGGTCGGCCGCCGACACCGGCGCCGACGACGACCGCCACCGCCAGCGCCGCGCCACGGCCACCACGCTCGCCGTTCCACGGAGCAGATGCGTTCATCGCTAGTCCGCCCTCGTCGCCCGCACGGTCGCGTCCTGCGTCACGGTCCTCGAGCGCATCACCGGGAACCACGGGTCGACCGTCGCCGCCACCCGCACCGTCACGACGTCGCCGTCGACCGCCACCGACACCAGCGACGCACCCGACCCCGACACGAACGCGCCCGCCGCTGCGGCGGCGGCAGCCTGGGCCTGCGCTGGATCGACGGCGGTCGTGCCGGCCCGCACGGCGTCGACGTCGATGGCGTTGGCCCCCGCTCGTGCCGCCTCGAGGGCGATCGCCGAGCACTGGCGATCGGTCGCCAGGATCCGCGCCGAGTCGACGAGGATCCCGACCCCGGCGACGGTGAGCACCGAGAACAGCACGATGAACGCCGCCAGGTAGCCGGCGCCGCGCTCGTCGTCGCGCATCCGCCGGGCGAGGCGGCCCATCGGTGCGCTGCGGCGGGCGGGGTGGCTGACGTCGGCTCAGGCATCGTGCATCGGCGCGACGTGAGGAGCGACGACCGCGTGCCCCCACGTGCGTCACCGCCGACACTACCCCTCACGCCCTCCAGGGTGTGCCGGGGCGGCCCGCACGGAAATCAGCGTCTGTGTCAGGAAATGCGACGTCAGGCGTCGTGTTTCCTGACACAGAAAGGGTGGGCGGGTGGAACACGTCCGGCTCGTGGGAGCTCCGCCTTGCTCCCACGAGCCGTCCAGGTCCGCCAGCTGGTCGACGTGGTCACCCATGGAGAGTGCGACGACGCCACCGAGATACATCGCGTCGACAACTAGCGTGCCCGCATGCCGCCCACCACGGTCGCCGACATCCTCCGCGTGAACGCCGCCGAGCGACCCGACGGCGTCAGCTTGGTGCTCGACGGGCGGACGATCACCTGGTCGGCGCTCTACGAGCGGGCGCGGCGGGTCGCCACGGCGCTCGGGGCGGCCGGTATCGGCCCCGGCGACCGCGTGGCGTTCCTCGACAAGAACGGCATCGAGCACTTCGAGGTGATGTTCGGCGCCACCTTCTGCAACGCCGTGCCGGTCGACGTCAACTGGCGCCTCGCCCCACCCGAGATCGCCTACATCGTCGCCGATTCCGGCGCCAAGGTGTTCGTGGTCGGCGCCGGGTTCACGCCGGTCCTGGCCGCCATCGGCGACGAGCTCGCGGCAGACGTCCGGGTGATCGTGATCGGCGAGCATTCCGAGCACGAGAGCTACGAGACCTGGTTGGCGACGCACGGCGACATCGACCCCCATGCCGCCGCCGGGCCGCTCGACACGGCGATCCAGCTCTACTCGAGCGGCACCACCGGACGACCCAAGGGCGTCATGCTGAGCAATCACAACGTGCTCGCTCTCCTCCCGGCGGCCGTCGACATGTGGGGGTTCTCCGAACGCTCGGTCAACCTCGTGGCGATGCCGCTGTTCCACATCGGAGGCAGCGGCTGGGCGCTCGTCGGGATGTACGTCGGCGCCCGCAGCGTCATCCTCCGCGACCTCGACCCGACCGCGCTCGTTGCCCTGATCGGTTCCGAGCGGATCACCCACGCCTTCCTCGTCCCCGCCGTGCTGCAGTTCATGCTGATGGTGCCGGGCGCCGACGAAGCCGACTACTCGTCGCTCGAGAACATCGTCTACGGCGCCTCGCCGATCAGCGACGACGTGCTGTCGCGGAGCATGGCCCAGCTCGGGTGCGCCTTCTGGCAGGTGTACGGGCTCACCGAGACGACCGGCGGCATCGTCAACCTCCCGCCGGAGGACCACGACCTCACCGGGCCCAACCGCCACCGCCTGCGCTCCTGCGGACGGCCCGGGCCCGGCGTGGAGGTGCGCATCGTCGCTCCCGACACCGACACCGGCGCCGACGCCGACACCGGCACGGTGGGCGAGATCTGGGTGCGCGGGCCGCAGATCATGCAGGGCTACTGGAACAACCCCGCGGCCACGGCCGACGTCATCGACGCCGAGGGCTGGTTCCGCACCGGCGACGCCGGCTACCTCGACGGCGACGGCTACATCTACATCCACGATCGGGTGAAGGACATGATCGTGACCGGCGGCGAGAACGTCTACCCGGCGGAGGTGGAGAACGTGCTCATGGGGCACCCGGCGATCGGCGACGTCGCGGTCATCGGTGTGCCCGACGAGCGCTGGGGTGAGACGGTCAAGGCGATCGTGGTGCTCGAGCCGGGCCGGCAGCTCGACGTCGACGACGTGATCGCCTTCGCACGGGAGCGCCTCGCCCGCTTCAAGTGCCCGACCAGCATCGACGTCGTGGACGCGCTTCCGCGCAACCCCAGCGGCAAGACCCTGAAGAAGGACCTCCGGGCGCCCTACTGGGAGGGCCGCCAGCGCCAGGTCAACTAGGGCGCGCCTTGGCTCGTTGGTGGGCGAACTCGTCGTTCGCGGCTCGGCTGGCGGTCGTGACCGCGGTCGGTGCGGCGTGGCGGCTCACCTACCTGTTCGCGGTGAAGGCCGACGACCGTCTGCTGCTCAACGACTCGATCTACTACTCGATCCAGGCCGGGCTGAACTCCGAGGGTCACTGGTTCGAGGACGCCCTCTCCGGTCAGCCCGGCGCCGAGCATCCACCGCTCACCTCGCTCTACCTCACGCCGTGGAGCATCGGCGGCGGCGACTCGGTGGTGTGGCAGCGCTTCGCCATCACGGTGCTCGGCATCGCCACCGTGGCGGTGATCGGGCTCGTCGGCCGTGACATCGGGCGCCGCCTCGGCAGCGGGGCCCATGGCGACCGGGTCGGGCTCGTCGCAGCGGCGATCGCCGTCATCTACCCGAACCTGTGGGTGAACGACTCGCTGGTGATGTCGGAGACCCCGGCGATGCTGCTCGTCGCGCTGTGCCTGCTCGCCGTGCTGCGCTGGGACCGCCGTCCCGGCTGGCCGATCGCACTGCTGACCGGCGTGCTGGTGGGGCTCGCCGCGCTCACCCGCAGCGAACTGGCGCTCTTCGTCCCGGCGTTCGCGCTGATGGCGCTGGTGCAGGCGCACCGCCGACGCACGTCGTGGGTGCCCGCGCTCGTGATGGTCGCCGCTGCGCTCGTCACCCTCGCCCCGTGGACGATCTACAACGCCCGCCGCTTCGACCAGCCCGTGCTGCTGAGCACCAACGACGGCAACACGCTGCTCGGGGCGAACTGCGACCGCACCTACTTCGACGACGTCGGCGGGTGGGACATCCGCTGCCTCGGACCGCTGGCGGACGCGTCCGGCGTGGTGCCCGACCCGTCGGTGCGGTCGCAACGCCGCCGCGACGAAGCGTTCGACTACATCGGCGACCACCTCGGCCGGCTGCCGGTGGTGGTGGCCGCCCGGCTCGGACGCACCGCCGACGTGTACGGCCTGGGATCGATGGTGCGCATGGACGTCGGTGAGGAGAAGGCGACGTGGGCGGTGTGGGCGGGGATCGTGTTGTGGTGGCTGCTCGCCGCTCTCGCCGTGGTCGGCTGGCTCGAGCTCGCCCGACGTCGCGTCATGGCCCGCTGGTGGCTCGCCGTGCCGGTGGTGACCGTCGTGGTCACCACCGTGCTCTTCTACGGGGCCCATCGCATCCGGGCGCCGGCCGAGCCGGCGGTCGTCGTGCTCGCCGCGGTCGCCGTGGCGGTATCGAGCTCACCCGGCGGGCACGCTGTCCGGGTCTAGTCATGCACTCCGGTTGCCGCTGGCGCACCGGGTTGCGCAGCGTGCCGATGCCGTCGATCGTGATCGACACCAGGTCGCCGTCGAGCAGCGTGAACCCGGCCGCGGGCACGACGCCGGCGCCGGTGAGGAGGAAGCACCCGTCGGGGAACGTGCTGTCACGGAACAGGTACTCCACGAGCTCGGTGAACGGTCGCCGGATGCGGGCCGTCGAGGTCGTCCCACGGAACACCTGCTCGCCGGCGCGCTCGATCTCCAGGGTGATGTCGGTCGCCGCCGGCCACCCCGCCGCCGTCGCCGTCGACGAACACGATCGTCGGCCCGAGCGCGGTCGAGCCGTCGTACACCTTGGCCTGCGGCAGGTAGAGCGGGTTCTCGCCCTCGATGTCGCGGCTCGACATGTCGTTGCCGACCGTCACGCCGAAGATCCGGCCCCGGCTCGACACGGCGAGCGCCAACTCGGGCTCGGGCACGTTCCAGGCCGAATCGGCGCGGATGCGCACCTCGTCGTCGGGGCCGGCGACGCGCCGCGCCGTCGCCTTGAAGAACAGCTCCGGCCGCGCCGCGTCGTAGACCCGCTCGTAGACGTCGGCGGCGGTCTCGGACTCCTCCATGCGGGCCTCGCGGCTCACCTCGTACGTCACGCCCGCCGCCCAGACCTCCTGCGCCGCGATCGGGGCGAGCACCCGAGCCGGTGCCGGCGCGACCGGCGACGATGCATCGTGGGCGGCGCGGGCGACGGCGGCCGGATCGTCGGCGCGGAACACGTCGTCGATGCCGAGCGTCGTGAGCCGCGCCGCGCCGTCGAGCTCGACGACGACTCCGTCGGTGGTTCGCGTGAGGGTCAGCCGGGGGTCCATCGCGTCACGCAGTATCGGTGCCGACCACCGCGTTGTCCAGCCCGCGTGCGGCACACTGGGCCCGTGGACGCCGACCACTCGCGCAAGCTCGCGGCCCTGCAGACCGATCTCCGCCGGCTCGGGCGGGTCGTGGTGGCGTTCAGCGGCGGTGCCGACTCCTCGTTGCTCGCCGCCGTCGCCCACCGCACCCTCGGGCGCGACGCCGTGCACGCGGTGACCGCCGTGTCGCCCTCGCTCGCCGGCCTCGAGCGCGACGACTGCGCCGCCCTCGCCGCCGAGTGGGGCTTGCGCTGGACGCCGGTCGAGGCCCACGAGATGGAGCGCGCCGCCTACCGCGCCAACGACCGTGACCGGTGCTTCCACTGCAAGTCGGAGCTGATGGACGTGCTCGCCCCGATCGCCGACGCCGAGTCGGCGACCGTGGTGCTCGGTGTGAACACCGACGACCTGAACGACCACCGTCCCGGCCAGCGGGCGGCGACCGAGCAGGGCGCCGCGTTCCCGATGGTCACCGCCGGACTCGACAAGGCCGACGTGCGCGCCCTGTCGCGGTCGCTCGGCCTGCGCACGTGGGACAAGCCGGCGGCGGCGTGCCTGGCGAGTCGCATCCCGACGGGCACGCCGGTGACCGTCGCCGTGCTGTCGTCCGTCGAGCGCGTCGAGGCGAGGTTGCGGGGCCTCGGCTTCCGCGACGTCCGCGTGCGTCACTACGGCGACACCGCGCGCGTCGAGGTCGGCGTCGACGAGCTCGACGCAGCGATCGCCCATCGCTGCGCCATCGTCGAAGCCGGGCACGCCGCCGGGTACCGCTACGTGACGCTCGACCTCGAGGGTTTCCGCAGCGGCAACGCCGTGCGCTGACGGCCGCTCGGGCGGGTGCCGTTACCGTCACGGCCGATGAAGTTGGCGACGACGATCGACTACTCGGGCGGTGACTTCAAGGCCGCCGTGGCGCGGGTGCAGGACATGGAGCGCGCCGGACTCGACCTGGTGTGGGTGCCCGAGGCGTACTCGTTCGACGCCGTCAGCCAGATCGGCTACCTCGCCGCCGTGACATCGACGGTCGAGATCGGCGCCGGGATCCTCAACGTGTTCTCGCGCACGGCGAGCGCGATCGCCCAGACCGCCGCCGGCTGCGATCACGTGAGCGACGGTCGCTTCGTGCTCGGCCTCGGCGCGTCCGGGCCCGCAGGTGGTCGAGGGCTTCCACGGTGTCGCCTACGACCGGCCGATGCCGCGCGTCCGCGACTACATCGAGGTGTGCCGCATGGTGTGGCGGCGCGAGCCGGTGGTGTACGACGGCGCGACCGTGCGCATCCCCTTGCCGCCGGGCGAGGGCACCGGGCTGGGCAAGGCGCTGAAGTTGATCAACCACCCGAAGCGGTCGGACATCCCGATCTTCTGGGCGAGCCTCATGGGCAAGAGCGTCGAGGCGACGGCCCGCCACGCCGACGGCTGGCTGCCGGTGCTGTTCGACCCCGGCGAAGTTCGGCGACGTCTGGGGCGACGACATCGCCGCCGGGCTGGCCCGGCGTGATCCGACACTCGGCCCGCTGCAGATCTCGGCCGGCGGGCTGGTGGCGATCGGCGACCAGTACGCCGGCGACGGCGCCGACGCCGTGCTCGACCTCGCCCGGCCGCACATGGCGCTCTACGTCGGCGGCATGGGGGCCCGGGACAAGAACTTCTACAACACCATCTGCCAGCGCTACGGCTACGTGGAGGCGGCGGCGACGGTGCAGGATCTCTACCTCGCCGGGCGCCGCCAGGAGGCCGCGGCCGCCGTGCCGCGGGAACTGCTCGCCGGGTGCAACCTGGTGGGCAGCGCCGGCGAGGTGGGCGAGCGGATCGCCGCGTACCGCGAGGCCGGGGTGACGCACCTGCAGGTCATGCCGGCGACCCCCGACCCGGTGGGCACGATCGAGCAGCTGCGCCGACTCGTGGGCTGAGCGGGGCTGGCTTGCGGTGGGACGGAAGGGCCGTTCGGCCCTGGCGCCCGGGGCTACGTGATGCACGCTCGCGCTGAAGAGGTTCTGGAGGTTGGGCAGTGAACGAGCATCACGGGATGATCCTGATCGACGTGTTGCCGGGGAGCGGATGCGACTTCGATCGCTCGTTCCTGGAGCGCACGGGCCACCAGGTCGTCGTGTGCCACGGCCCGGGACACGAAGGGCCCTGCCCGCTGCTCGCCGGCACCGGCTGCGACATGGTCGAGGAGGCCCACGGGATCGTGTTCGCGCTCGACCTCGACCAGGACCAGCACCGCGTGATCCTCCAGCGTTACCACGAGGTCACGCGGCCAGAGGTGCCGATCCGAGCCGTGGTGCGGCCCGGCCAGCGCGAGAAGTACGCAGATCAGCTCGCTGGGTTCGACGTGTGGGAGCACGAACCGACAGTGGCCGACCTGGACGGGTTCGCTGCCGGCGTCGATTCCGCCGACCGTTCGACCTGAACCCCTCGGCGGATGGGACTTCGCCTCCGCGCCCGGATGGGGGAGGCCGTCAGACCATGCCGCGGAGCCACCACAGCGACAGCGCCCAGCCGGCGGCGAGGAGGGCGGTGGCGGCGGCGGCCCACTTCCACGTGTCCTCGATCACCCGCTCGACCGGCTCGCCGAGCGTGGCGCCGAGCACGCTCTGGATGCGCTGGTAGACGTCGGTGAGCTCGGCCTCGGTCGCCGCCTCGTAGGCCTGCCCACCGGTCGCGGTGGCCGCCTCGGACAGTGCGTCGGGCTGCACGGGTACCGGGATCGTCTCCCCGGTGCTCGGATCGATGATCGAGCCGTCGGGCGTGCCGAACGCGATCGTGAAGACCGGGATGCCGGCGGCGGCCGCCTCCTGGGCGCCGACCGCGGTGGGACGCCCGACGGTGGTCTCGCCGTCGCTCAGCAGCACGATCGCCCCCGGCGGCGGACCGGTGGGAGCGCCCGTCGCATCGGTGGTCGGTGGCCCGCTGTCGCCGGCCAGGGACACCAGCACCTGGGTGCCCGCCGACAGCGCGTCGCCGATCGCCGTGGCGTCGCTGAGCTGGATGTCGTCGATCGCCGCCGTGAGCGGGTCGCGCTCGAGCGTCGGGCGCACGTCGAGCGACACCCCGCCGCTGAAGGTGATCAGGCCCACCTCGACCGTGCTGTCGACCTGGTCGATGAAGTCCTTGGCCGCCTGCTGGGCGGCGGCGAGCCGGCTCGGCGAGACGTCGCTGGCCGACATCGACGACGACACGTCGAACAGCAGCATGATCCGGCCCTCGCTGCCGATGCGCTCGGTGACCGTGTCGACCGGGCGGGCCATGGCGACGACGCCGGCGGCCAGCCCGAGCACCTGCAGGCTCGCGACGACGTGGCGGTGCCACGACGGGCGCTGCGGCACGATGCGATCGAGCAGTTCGACCTGGGTGAAGCGCATCGTGGTGGCCCGCCGCCAGCGGAGCACGCCGACGTAGGCCACGGCGAGCGCGGCGACGCCGACGAGCAGCCACAGCCGTTCCGGGTTCAGGAACTGCACGGCATGCCCTGGCCGGTCGCGTCGGCTCCGTGCGCCAGCGCGCCGGCGATCGAGCGTAGGCACGAGCAGCTGCACGGAAGTGGCTTCGTGCGAGGAACGCGTGTTCGGTCTGCTCATCGGCGCAGCACCTGGGCGTTGACGGCCTGCACCCGCCGGCGCCGGACGTGCTGGATGATCGCGCCGAGCCAGTCGCTCTCGGTGGCGAGCTCGATCACGTCGGCGCCGCTGCGCCGGAGCGCGGCCTGCTGCTCTTCGACCTGCTCGGCGGCGGCCGCGGCGAAGCGCCGCTGGACGTCGGCGGTGACGCGAACCTCACGTTGGCGGCCGGTCGCCGGGTCGACCAGGGCGACGAGACCGATCGGCGGCACGTCGCGTTCGCGCGGATCGTGGATCGGGATCGCCAGCAGGTCGTGGCGCAGCCCGAGTCGGGCGAGCGGCGTCGCCCACTCGGTGCCGGCGAAGTCGGAGATCACGGTGACGAACCCGCGCCGCTTGCTGAGGCGGGCGACGCGGTCGATCGCGCCGGCGAGGTCGCTGCGCCCGAGGTGCTCGGACACGGGTGGCGCGGCGATCGCCGTCAGGATGGCGCGCACCTGGTCGGTGCCGGTGCGCGGCGGCATCACCTTGAGGTGCGGGCCGGCCACCAGCACCGCACCGACGCGGTTCTTGTTGCGCACGGTGAGGAACCCGACGCAGGCGGCGGCGGCGAGCGCCACCTGCGCCTTCTCCATCGTGGCCGTGCCGAAGCGCATCGCCGCCGAGACGTCGACGACCAGCCAGGCCTCGAGGTCGCGGTCGGCGATCTGGTCGCGCACGTGGGTCTGCATCGTGCGGGCGGTGACGTTCCAGTCGATGCGGCGCACGTCGTCGCCCGGCTGGTACAGGCGCGACTCGCCGGGTTCGGAGCCGTGGCCGGGCGTGATCCCCTGGTAGTTGCCGTGGAGCGAGCCGTCGACGCGCCGGCTGATCGTGACCTCGAGCGAGCGCACCAGCTCGATCACCGCCGCCGTCGGCGGCCCGGCCGGCCACTGCACGGGGTCGGGCTCGAGACGAGCAGCTCCCGCGGGGAACGTAGTCATCGGTCGGCGTGCTGGGCCGCTTCGTTCGGCTTCGGCGACACCCAGGTGGCCGGCACCGTCGAGAGCACCCGGTTGACGACGTCGTCGGTGGTGATGTCTCGGGCGAGGGCGTCGTAGGTGAGCAACAGGCGGTGGCGCAGCACTTCGGGGGCGATGTCGAAGATGTCCTGCGGGGTGGCGTACGTGCGCCCGCGGATGAGGGCCAGCGCCCGGGCGCCGCGCACGAGGGCGAGCGTGGCGCGGGGGCTGACGCCGAGGGCGATCATGGGGGCGAGGTCGACGAGGTTGTAGTTCGTGGGGTGGCGCGTCGCCTGGACGAGGTCGACCGCGTACTGGGCGACGCTGCGGTCGACGAACACGCGGTCGCTGCGCCGCTGCAGCGACACCAGACCGTCGAGGTCGATCACCTGGTCCGGGGCGGGCGGGCGCACGGCCATCCGATCGAGGATCACCATCTCCTCCGCCGGCGACGGGTGGTCCATGACGATCTTCATCATGAAGCGGTCGCGCTGGGCGTCGGGCAGCTGGTAGACGCCCTCGCTCTCGATCGGGTTCTGGGTGGCGACCACGAAGAACGGCTGGGGCACGGCGTGGGTCTGGCCGCCGATGGTCACCTGGCCCTCGGCCATCACCTCGAGCAGCGCCGACTGCACCTTCGCCGGCGCCCGGTTGATCTCGTCGGCGAGCAGGAAGTTCACGAAGACCGGGCCCAGCTCGACGTCGAAGCGTTCGGTGCTGCCGCGGTAGATGCGGGTGCCGACGATGTCGGACGGCAGCAGGTCGGGCGTGAACTGGATGCGGGCGAACGTGCCGCCGGCGACGCGGGCCAGCGTCTCGGCGGCGAGCGTCTTGGCGAGGCCGGGCACCGATTCGAGCAGACAGTGCCCGCGGGACAGCAGGCCGACGAGCAGTCGTTCCAGCAGCCGGCTCTGTCCGACGATCACCCGGCGCAGCTCGAAGAAGACGCGCTCCACCTCCTGGGCGGTGCGGACGTCGTCCATCGGCGGCGTGTGCCCGTCACTCATGCGCTGATTCTGACGTAGGACGAGGCGGATGTGTTCGCGATGCGGGCGCGAAGTCCACGCGTGGCGAGAAGGTAGACGACGCCCGACAGTGCGGCGAGCGCCGGCGAAGATGGTGATCGCCCAGCGCACGCCGACCACCGCACCGATGGCGAAAACAGGACCGGCACGGGCCTGGTTCTCGCAATCGGTTGCCGGGGTCGGCGGTCGATCGCGATTAGCCTGGGGCCCATGAGTCGGGAGGAGCTCGACGCCGAGATCGCCGCGATGCGTGACGCCCGGCTCGCCGAGCGCAACCGGTCGATGCGCGACCGCGGACGGCGCATCGGCGGCGCACCCGGCGCGGTGGTGGCGGGGATGATGATCGCCCTCCGCGACATCTACGAGCACCCGCCCCGGGACGAGGGGTCGGTCGTGGTCGACGCGCCCCCACCGAGCCCCACGACGTCGACCGCGACGGCGTCGAGCTGACCGCCGACGAGATCGGTGGTCTCGACGACGTCGTGATCCCGGCCCAACCGTTCGCGCCCGCCGCTCACGAAGGCGACCGCGGGGCACCTCCGGCGCCGCTCCGCACCCACCGCTAACGCGGGTCGGCGCCGGTCGACGCCGGCTACAGGATCTGGCTACAGGAACAGCTTGGTGCGCGTCCTCCCGTGGGTTCGGTGAAGAAGTGCTCGGGTGTGCCCGACCTCGACGATCTCGCCCGTCGGCCATGAACACCACCCGGTCGGCCACCTCCCGGGCGAAGCCCATCTCGTGGGTCACCACGATCATCGTCATCCCGCCCTCGGCGCGAGGTCCTTCATCGTGTCGAGCACCTCGTTGATCATCTCGGGGTCGAGCGCCGAGGTCGGCTCGTCGAACAGCATCACCTTGGGCTGCATCGCCAGGGCGCGGGCGATCGCGACGCGCTGCTGCTGGCCGCCCGAGAGCTGACCCGGGTACTTCTTCGCCTGCTCGGGGATCCGCACCCGCTCCAGCAGCTCCATCGCCAGCGCTCTCGGCCTCGCTTCTTCGGCATCTTGCGCACCTGACGGGGCGCGAGCGTGATGTTGTCGAGGACGATGAGATGCGGGAACAGGTTGAACTGCTGGAACACCATCCCGGTCTCGCGGCGGATCTCCTGGATGTTGCGGATGTCGTCGGAGAGCTCGGTGCCGTCGACCACGATGCGGCCGCGCGTCGTGCTCCTCGAGCCGGTTGATGCAGCGGATCATCGTCGACTTGCCCGAGCCCGACGGGCCGATCACCACCACCACCTCCTGGCGGCCGACCTTGAGGTTGATGTCCTTCGAGCGCCTGGAAGTCGCCGAAGCACTTGTCGCACGCCGCTCCAGCTCGATCATCGACTCGCCGTGCCGCCGACCTGCGTGGCGTCGGCGAACACCGCGTCGCGGTGCTCGGTGCTCGCTCATCTGGCGTCCCACTCCCAGCTTGCGCTCGAGCCGCTGGCTCTCCCGCGCTATCGTGAACGACCCGACCCAGAACATGAACGCGACGAACGTGCAGCGTCTCGACGATCAGGCCCTGGCCGCGGAAGTCGTGCTGCTGGGTGATCGCCGGCGCACCGTCGAGCAGCTCGAAGATGCCCATCGCCATGCCGGCCAGCGTGGTGTCCTTGAACAGCGAGATGAACTGGCCGATCTGCGCCGGGATCACGTTGCGCAGCGCCTGGGGCAGCACGATGAGGGCGTCTGGCGTGATCGGCGACAGCCCGAGCGCCTTGGCCGCCTCGGTCTGCCCGCGGGGGACCGACTGCAGACCGCCGCGCACGATCTCGGCCATGTACGCCGCGGTGAACAGCGTGAACACGACGATCGCCCGCATCGACGTGGCCGGGGGTATGACCGCGCGGGACGAAGAAGCCGAGGGCGACGTTGGCGAGCAGCAGCAGCACGAACAGCGGCGCGCCGCGGAAGAACTCGATGTAGGCGATACGACGGCCGCGCACGAGCGGGAGCTTCGATCGGCGGCCCAGCGCGAGCAGCACGCCGAGCGGGAAGCACAGGATGATCGCCGGCAGCGGCGAGGAACAGGTTGAGCATGATCCCGCCCCACTCGTCCCAACCGCGCCGGCGGTCAACGTAGCACGTACGAGCACGAACGGCACCGACGATGCCGACGACCACCACAGGCGACCGCCCCAGCGCGTCAGCCGGACGCTCGGCCGACGAACGGCCGAGCAGACGACCGCATGACGCCGGCGACGACGCGAGCCGGCGACGGTGAGCCACGGCCCGGTCGTCGTGGTGAGCGAGCAGCAGCAGACCGCGCGAGCAGCAGGCCACAGCCGTCGACGATGTCGATCGACCCGTGCGCCGCGACGCGTGAGCCGGCGGCGATGCGTCCCGGCGCGGAGCTGACGGGCGATGGACGATGCCGGCGAGCAGCCCGCCCACAGCCGAGACAGCAGAGCGACGGCGACTCCGCCACAGCTCGTCGCGTCGGGTAAGCGCCCGACCATGAACAGCTTGAGTTGACGCCGCACGATCTCCCACCGGCCGGTGAACGAACGGACGAAGCGGACCGACATGAACACGACGCGACACACCGACGACGATCGTGCACGACGGTGACGGTCCGGCGGCGACGGAGCGTCGGAACAGCGGTGCGCCGCATCCGCAGGCGACAGCGGGCGGTCGCGAGGTCGGTCACGCTGGACGCCGATGCGCAGTGCGCCACCGAGTGCAAGGCGGCGCGTCGGCGAGCGCTCTGACTCATCGCTCACGATCGCCAGGCGGCGGTTGGCGATGTTGACGAGCACGAGTCACGCAGCGAGAGCACGAGGTAGATGAGCAGCAGGAGGGCGTACGACGGCACGGCCGGCGAGCGGTTGGCGACGGTGAGTCTGCGTGACCTTGGTGAGTTCGGGGAAGCTGATCACCGCGCCGAGCGACGAGTTCTTGATCAGGTTGAGGTACTGGTTGCCGATCGGCGGCACGGCGATGCGCATCGCCTGCGGGAGCACCACGAACCACATCCGCTGGAAGCCGCAGAGGGCGAGCGCGTCGGCCGCCTCGCCCTGGCCCGTGCGGCACCGCCTGGATCGATCCCGCGCACGATCTCGGCGATGTGGCTCGCCGTGTACATGCACCAGCGCGACGAGCGCGGCGAAGTACGCCGGCGTCATCGTGATGCCGCCCGCGTGACCGGCGCCCGTCGAGCTCCGGGCCGGTCGACGCCGAGGCCGAGCGCCACCAAACGACCACGAGCACGACCGCGCCGATGCCGAGCGCCCACAGCCGGCCGTGCGCGCCGGCGTCCCGTGCGGTCGGCGACGCGCGCCGTCGCCAGCGGGCGACGGCCCACCGCCGAGCGACGAGCGGCGACGACGACGACCACGAACTTCCAGTCGCGCCCTCGTACCACGAACAGCGATCGCCCACGGACTTGAGCACGGCGAGCGGGCCGAGCTCCCAGCGAGTCGTCGGACCGCGGGAACACGTTGAGCACGACGGCCAGGTAGACAGAGCATGACGATCCCGAGCAGCGGGACGTTGCGGATCGATCTCGACGTACGACCTGGGCGCCCTTGCGCACGAGGAAGTTCTTCGACAGTCGGGCGACGCCGATCAGCGTGCCGAGCACGGTGGCCAGGACGATGCCCGTCGACCGCCAGGCGCAACGTGTTGAGCAGGCCCACGCACGAGCGCGTCGTGGACCGGCTGGGTCTGGCGGAAGGCGCTGTTCGGCGATCGGGAAGCCCGCCGGCTGGTCGAGGTAGTCGAAGCTCGTCGGGATGTTCTGCCGCTCGCTGTTGACCTGCAGGTTGTCCCACAGCCACGACACGACGAACAGCGACCACCGCCAGCACGGCGAACTGGAAGATCCACGCGAGGACCCGGACGTCACGCCACAGCGGTGGTCGGCCGGAACGCCGCGCCGGCGTGAGCGTGCGTGGGCGTGGGCGTGGTGGTGGTCATCCGACCACCACCACGGTCCAGCGTCATCGGCTTCGGGTCGGCCCGGTCAGGCCCCGGATCACCGGTAGGGCGGGGCGTACTGCAGGCCGCCGTCGGTCCACAGTGCGTTGACGCCGCGCTCGATGCCGATCGGCGCCAGGTTGGCCTCGAAGATCTCGCCGTAGTTCCCGACCTGGGTGACGATGTTGTAGGCGAAGTCCGGCCGCCAGCCCGAGGCCGGGGTCGAGCACCGTGCCGTCGGCGCTTGGCGCCACCGAGGAACGTCACCACGTTGGGGTCGTCGCTGGTGAGGCCGTCGTCGACGTTGTCCGACGTGATGCCGAACTCCTCGGCCTGGATCGTGGCGAAGATCGCCCAGTCCACCGCCTGCGCCCAGCGGCTGTCGCCGTCGGCCACGGCCGGGGTGAGCGGCTCCTTGCAGAAGATGTCGGGGAAGATCGTGAGGGCGTCGGGCCCGTCCGGGATAGGCGGAGCGCAGGGCGTTGAGCTGGCTGTTGTCGCTCGACCAGCCGTCGCACCGGCCGGCGATGAACGCTTCCTGGAGCAGGTCGACGCTCTCGAACGACTGGACGTCGGCGGTCGAGACCACGGCGGTCGAACTCGGTCGCCGACGTTGCCCTCGGTGGTGGTGCCGCCGGCGACGCAGACGACCGCGCCGTCCATGTCGTCGATCGACTCGTAGCCCGAAGTCGGCGGCGACCAT
Organism: Ilumatobacteraceae bacterium; assembly: GCA_963719295.1. Lineage (GTDB taxonomy): Bacteria > Actinomycetota > Acidimicrobiia > Acidimicrobiales > Ilumatobacteraceae > Desertimonas. Next base: position 79,277 of record CAVRBV010000022.1, on the reverse strand, counting down.
CATCGCCTGGCCGTCGTAGAACGTCGGGTGCAGGAACGTGACGCCCTCGGTGCCGTCCCGGCTCGCCGTCCACGTGGTGTTGCGGACGAGCACGTCGATCTCGCCCGACTGCAGCGCGGTGAACCGGGCGTCGGTCTCGACGTCGCACGAACGTCACCTTGGTGGAGTCACCGAGGATGCCGGCGGCGAGCACCCGGCAGAAGTCGGAGTCGAAGCCGACGTGATCGCCGGCCTCGTTGGTCGACGAGAACCCGGGCAGGTCGTTGCGGACGCCGCACTTGATGGTGTCGGCGGCCTGCACCGAGTCGAGGATCGAGTCGCCGGCGGCGGCCGGCTCGGGCGCCGTCCGTACGGCGAGCTGCTGGCTCGCCGTCGGGGTGTTGGCGCAGGCGGTCATCAGCAGAGCCGAGCCCGACGACGGGCAGCGCGGTTCGGACGATCATTCGTCTCATTGGATTCTCCCCTTCTCCATGCGGACACGAAGCTCGGTAGTTGGCGGCACCAGGCGACCGTGCCCTCACGGGCACGATCCAACCTGATCCAACGACCCTAGTGCATGGTCCACGGGGCCTGCCCGGGTTGTCGCCGCCCTGCGCCGCAGCGGTCAGGATCGGGCGTGGGCGCCGAGCAGGTGGGCGATGCACTCGCTGATGCGCCGCGCCGTCGGGAGGTGGAGGAACTCGTTCGGCCCGTGGGCGTTGCTGCCGGGCACGAGCACGCCGGTGATCACGAACTGGGCGTCGGGGAACATCGCCCCGAGCATGCCCATGAACGGGATCGTGCCGCCCTCGCCGAACGCCCGCGCCGGGTTGCCGAAGGCGGCGTTCGACGCGTCGTCGAGCGCCGCCCGCAGCCACGGCGCGAACGACGGCGCGTTCCATCCCGGTGCCGCGGCACTCGCCGCGATAGCGTGACCGTGGCGCCCGACGGTGGATCGTGCGTCAGCGCCTCGGCGAGCGCGGCCGCGGCCGCGGCCGGGTCGCACGTCGGCGGCAGGCGGACGCTGAGCGACAGCGACGTCGACGGGCGCAGCACGTTGCCGGCCCGACCGGTCGGCGGGAATCCGTCGGCGCCGACGTAGCTGACCGTCGGTCGCCACGTGCGGGCGAGCAGCTGCTCGACGGGGTCGTCGACCATCGCCCGGGTCGACCCGGCGAACGGGTAGTCCTCGGCGAGCGGATGGGTCAGTTCGGCCGCCGTGCGCCGGGCCTCGTCGAGCCGGTCGGTCGGCACGTCGACGTGCAGGGCGTCGAGCAGGACCCGCCCGGTGGCGGCGTCCTCGATGCGGTCGAGCAGCTGTCGCAGGATGCGGAAGCTCGACGGCACCACGCCGCTGGCGTCGCCGGAGTGCACGCCCTCGTCGAGCACCTGCACGGTCACGACCCCGCCGGCCAGCCCGCGCAGCGACGTGGTGATCCACAGCCGCTCGGTGTCGAGCGCCGCCGGAGTCGAGGCAGACCACCAGCTCCGGCCGCCCGATGCGATCGGCCAGCAGCGCGAGGTGTGCCGGCAGGTCGGGGCTGCCACTCTCCTCGCTGGCCTCGACGAGCAGCAGGCAGCGCCCGTGCGGGAGCCCGGCGCGCTCGGCGGCCTCGATGGCGAGGAGCGACGGCGAACGCGGCGTACCCGTCGTCGGCGCCGCCGCGACCGTAGAGCCGGTCGCCGTCGATCACCGGGGTCCACGGGCCGAGGCCCTCGCGCCAGCCGGTCATCTCCGGCTGCTTGTCGAGGTGGCCGTAGAGCAGCACGGTGCGCTCGGCGAGCGCCGGGTCGGTGGCCGGGACCTCGACCACGATCAGCGGGGTGCGCCCGGGGATGCGCTGGACGTCGACGGCGAGGCCGGGGATGCTCCGTGCGGCGCACCAGCCGCGGACCAGGTGCGACGGCGGCTTCCATGTGGCCGTTGGCGTCCCACTCGGCGTCGTAGGCCGCCGACACGTTGGGGATGGCGATGTAGCGCTCGAGCTCGGGCACGATGTCGGTGGCCCACGCCCGCTCGACGAAGGACCCGATGTCGGCGATGTCGGCCCTGCTCACTGGTGCACCCGGACGCCGTGGAGGCCGTCGACGCGGGCAAGCGTCGCCTCGGCCTCGTCGACGATGCGGCGCACGAGCTCGCCCGCCGGCACGAGCGAATCGATCGCGCCGACGCCCTGGCCGGCGGGATAGAACTCGCGGGTCGGGTCGGCGTCGGTCCCGTCGGGGTGCCCGAGGTGGTTGGCGCCGGCGTGTGCCGACACCGCCACCTGCTGCGGGAACGGAGCGAGCTCGTCGGGGTGGTCCTCGAAGTGTCGGGTCCACTCGTTGCGCACGACGCGGCACGGCTTGCCGGTGTAGGCGCGCGACACCACCGTGCCGTCCTCGCCGGTGGCGACCAGCGTGTCCTTGTAGCCGCTGACGGCGCGCGCTTCGGGCGTGGCGATGAACCGGGTGCCGACCCACACGCCGTCGGCCCCGAGGCACAGCGACGCGGCGAGTCCACGGCCGTCGAACAGCCCGCCGGCGGCGACGACGGGGACGCGATCGGCGACGGCGTCGACCACCTGCGGCACGAGCGCCATCGTCGCGACCGTTCCGGTGTGCCCGCCCGCCTCGGTGCCCTGGGCGACCACGAAGTCGCACCCGCTGGCGACCGCGCTGATCGCGTGGCGCACCTTGCCGCACATCGAGCCGACCACCACGCCCGCCTCGTGCAGAGCGTCGACCACGTCACGAGGCACGCCGAGCCCGGCCACGAACAGTCGGGCGCCGCCGGCGATCACGTCGTCGAGCCCGGCCTCCACCTGTCCGGGGAGCGCCGTCAGCAGATCGACACCGAAGGGCTTGGCGGTGGCCGCGCGGACCGCCGCCATCTCGGTGGCGAGCTCGCCGGGGCGCATCGTCGAGGCGCCGAGCGTGCCGATCCCGCCGGCCTCGCTGACGGCGGCCACCAGGCGGTGGTACGAGACGCCGCCCATCCCGGCGAGCATGACCGGATGCTCGATGCCGAGCAGTTCGGTCAGGCGGGTGCGCATCACGGCCGACGGTAGCCCGCGGCCCGCCTCACACGTGTGGCGGTGCGACGACGCCCGGGCGGCGCAGGAACCGAGCGTGCCACCGGCGGGGGGTCAGGGCGATCGCTCGGGGCTCGTCCTCGAACATCCAGCGGGCGAAGTTGCGGCGGCCCCATTCGCCGGCGTGGGCGAGGATGGCGATCGCCCCGTCGGCGCCGCGGCGGCGAGCGAGCACCCGGCCGAGGAGCACCGACATGCGATGGTCGGCCACCAGCTCGCCGCGCACGGCGTGGCGGTACCGGCCGGCCACGTCACCGCCGGCCACGATCGCCGCGGCGGCCAGCCGGCCGGTCAGCAGCGCCTGGCCGATTCCTTCGCCCGTCATCACGTCGGTGGCGGCGGCGGCATCGCCGGTGAACAGCACCGGCCCGTGCGAGAGCGTCGCCGTGTCGATGCGCGCCGGGATCGGCCACGCCAGGTGTCGGTCCACGGGCGCCGCACCCGGGCCGAGGGCCGCGGCGATGTGCGGCCGCTCGAAGAACGTCGCCCACGTCTGCTTCATCTCCTGCGTACGCCGTCCCGTGCCGCGCCGGATGCCGAAGCCGACGTTGGCGCGACCGCCCGGGAGCGGGAACGACCAGGCGTAGCCGGGCAGGAAGTCGTCGTCGAACCACACGATCAACTGGCGCGCGGCCGGGCCGGTCACGCCGTCGACGTACTGGCGGAAGGCGTGCCATTCGCCGAGGTACCCGTCGGGACCGAGCCCGAGCGCCTTGCGCGTCGGGCTCCACATGCCGTCGGCGGCGACGACGTGTCGGGCGGTGATGGTGCCGTGCGCCCTCGATGCCGGCCACGACGCCGTCGCCCACCACGTCGAGCCGCTCGAGGCCGTGCCCTTGCAGCACCGTCACCCCCGAGCTGGTGGCGTGCTCGACGAGCACGGCGTCGAGCTCGAGGCGTGGAGTGACGGCGGCGAACAGGCCCTGACCGGTGGGCAGCGCCAGGGTCACTTCCCCGCCCGACGGACCGCGGAGCACGGCGGCGTCGACCCGCTGGAACTGCGGCACGGCGCCCACGTCGACGCCGAGGTGGACCAGCTCGCGCAGGGCGAGCGTGGTCAGGCCGTCGCCACAGCACTTGTCGCGGGGAAAGCTCGCCTTGTCGACGACGAGCACGTCGACCCCGGCCCGGTGCAGCTCGACCGCCGCGGCAACGCCCGCCGGCCCGGCGCCGACCACGAGGACGTCGACGGCCGCGGGCACCGGACCATGCTAGGGACGGGCGAACCCGACTCGATGCGCGTCCGCGTGCGCCATCGCCACTCCGCGGCGCTTCCCGATCTGGGCACGAGTGCGCTTTCGGGACGATCCGCGCCCGACGCCTCGTTGGACGATTCGCCGCCCGATCTCGAGGACCACGCCGGCCCAGATCGTCGGGCGCGTCGGCGTCGCCGGGTCGGTGCCATCTACGCTGCGGCGCATGCCGTTGAACCCGGAAGCCGTTGGCACCACGAGCGAGCCGGTCGAGGTGACCTGGACGAGCAAGGACGCGCTGCTCTACGCCGTGGGCGTGGGGGCGGGCACCGCCGAGCTCGCCTTCACCACCGAGAACACCGCCGGGGTGCCCCAACAGGTGCTGCCGACCTTCCCCGTCGTGCTCGGGTGGGGTCGCGGCTCGGTGCTGTCGACGATCGGGACCTACAACCCGGCCATGCTCGTGCACGGACAGCAGGCCGTGACGCTCGCCCGACCGCTGCCCCCGGAGGGGGCGGCCACCCTCACCACCGAGGTGGTCGCGATGTACGACAAGGGCAAGGCGGCGGTGGTGGTGACGGAGACCCGAGCGATTGCCGACGGCCAGCCGCTCTTCACCAACCGCTCCTCGGTGTTCATCCGCGGCGAGGGAGGCTGGGGAGGCGAGCGCGGGCCGTCCGGCCCGCAGAACGTGCCGCCCGACCGCGCCCCCGACCACGAGGTGACGTCGGCCACGTCGCCCGACCAGGCGTTGATCTATCGCCTCTCGGGCGACCGCAACCCGCTGCACTCCGACCCGGCCTTCGCCGCCATGGGCGGCTTCGACCGCCCGATCCTGCACGGCCTGTGCACGTTCGGGTTCACCGGCCGGGCGCTCCTGCACACGGTGTGCGGGTCGGACCCGGCGCGCTTCGAGCACGTCGAGGTCCGGTTCGCCGCGCCGGTCACTCCCGGTGAGGTGCTCACCGTGCGGGTGTGGGAGCTCGGCGACGACGAGGCGGTGTTCACCACGTCGGTCGGCGACCGCACGGTCATCGATCAGGGCCTGCTCCGCCACGGCTGATCGGGCGGGCCGTTGGCGACGCTGCACTTCGAGAACCTGCGCGGGCGGGCCGTCACCCGCGATCCGCGGGAGGAGCATCGCGCCTCGACGCCGCTCGAGCTGTTCTTCGACCTGACGTTCGTCGTCGCCGTCGGGCACGTCGCCGACGCCTACCAGCACGAGCTCGCCATCGGCGAGACGGCGCGAGGGGTCGTCTACGGCGGGCTGATGTTCTTCGGCATCTGGTGGGCGTGGATGAACTTCACGTGGTTCGCCACCGCCCACGACGCCGACGACGTGCCGTACCGGTTGCTGACCTTCGTGCAGATCGCCGGCGCCCTCGTGTTCGCCGCCGGGGTGACGCGCGCCGTCGAGGACCGGTGGTTCGTCGCCTGCGTCGCCGGCTACGTGATCATGCGCGTCGGCCTGATCCTGAGTTGGCTGCGGGTCGCTCGCGACGAGCCGGCCAGCCGGACGCGCGCCCTGCGCTACGCCGCGCTGATCGCCGCCGTCCAGGTGCTGTGGGTGGGCATGCTGGCGCTGCCCACCGACGCCCAGCTCTGGATGTTCCTGCTGCTCGGGTCCGCCGAGCTGTTCATCCCGGTCGTCGCCGAGCGGGCGCTCCCCGAGCCGCCGTTCCACGCCGAGCACATCGAGGAGCGCTACGGGTTGTTCACGATCATCCTGCTCGGCGAGTCGGTGGTGTCGGCCGCCGCCGGGTTCCAGGACGCGGTCGACGACGGCGGGCTCACCGGGGGACTGCTCGCCGTCGGCCTCGGCAGCCTGCTGATCGCGTTCGCCGCGTGGTGGCTGTACTTCGACAACCCCGGGCACCTCGCGCCGACGCCGCGGGTGGCGTTCCGCTGGGGCTACGGGCACATCGTGGTGTTCGGCTCGCTCGCCGCGATCGGCGGCGGCCTGCACCTCGCCGCGTCGTCACAGGGTCACGACGCCGACATCGACGCCCGCACGGCCGCGCTCGCCGTCGCCCTGGCCGTCGCCGGCTACCTCCTCGGCTTGGCACTCTTGCTGCGCATCGTCGGCGACCGCGTCAGCGGCACGCGGATCTGGCCCAAGCTGGCCGGAGCGGCCGCGGCCGCGGCGCTCGGCGCGGTGGCGAACGTTCCGGTCACCGTCGTCGGGATGCGGGCTCGTGCTCGCCGGGCTGGCCGCGGCGATGGTGCGTCGTCCACGAGGCTCCCGGACCGGCCGAGTCGGGGCGTCGTGCCTTGGAGTCAGCCGACGAGCGCTGACAGCTCGTCGACCGCGTCGGCGACCTCGACGTCTCGACGCTCGCCGGTCGCCCGGTCCTTCACCTCGATGAAGCCGTCGGCCAGCCCGCGGCCGACGACGACGATCGTCGGGATGCCGATCAGCTCGGCGTCCTTGAACTTCACGCCCGGCGACACCGAGTCGCGGTCGTCGAGCAGCACGCGCACGCCGGCGGCCTCGAGGTCGCCGGCCAGTCGCTCGGCGGCGGGGAACTGCTCGGAGCCCGGCTTGCCGGCGATGACGATGTGGACGTCGGCCGGCGCCACCTCGCGCGGCCAGCACAGCCCGGCGTCGTCGTAGGTGCACTCGGCGATGGCGGCGACGGCGCGGCTGACGCCGATGCCGTAGGAACCCATCGTGACGACGACCGGCTGCGCCGCTCGGCGTCGGTGACGGTGAGGCCCAGCGCCTCGGCGTAGCGCTGTCCGAGCTGGAAGATGTGGCCGATCTCGACGCCGCGGGCGATCTCCAGGGCCGACGCCGCAGTTCGGGCACAGGTCGCCGTCGCGCACGTCGGCGACGTCGAGCACGCCGTCGGGCCGGAAGTCACGCCCGGCGACCAGGTCCGATCACGTGGTGGCCGGGCGCATCGGCGCCGGTCACCCACGCCGTGCCGTCGACGACGCGCGGGTCGACGAGGAAGCGGATGCCGGCTCGGCGAGCCCGACCCGAGCGCACCCGGCCCGATGTAGCCCTTGACGAGCATGGGGTACCGGGCGAAGTCGGCCTCGCCGAACGGCGTCGACCTCGGCGGGCAGGATCGCTGCGCCTCGAGTCGCTTGACGTCGACGTCGCGGTCGCCCGGCACGCCGATGGCGAGCGGCTCGGTGGGTCCGTCGGGGTGCCGGAGCATGACCGACGACGTTCTTCAGCGTGTCGGCCGGCCGCCCACGCCCGGTCGTCGTCGCGCGCGAGGTCGTCGCGGGCGTTGAGGAGGTCGACGAGCGTGTGCGATCGTCGGGGTGTCGGGCGTGTCGTGCGACGACCGCCGGCGGCCAGGCCGTCGTGCGGTCGCGGCGGTGGGGCGACGACCCGCACGGCCTCGATGTTGGCGGCGTAGTCGCAGTTCGGGCAGCGGACGTAGGTGTCCTCGCCGGCGTCGATCGGGGCGAGGAACTCCTCGCTGGCCGATCCGCCCATCGCCCCGCGACATCGCCGACACGATGACGAACGGCAGCCCGAGGCGGTCGAACGTGGAGATGTAGGCGTCGCGATGGCGCTGGTAGCTAGACGGCGAGCCCGGCGTCGTCGACGTCGAAGCTGTAGGAGTCCTTCATCACGAACTCGCGGCCGCGGAGCAGGCCGGCCCGCGGGCGGGCCTCGTCGCGGTACTTCGTCTGGATCTGGTAGATGACCAGCGGCAGGTCCTTGTAGGACGATGTAGAGGTCCTTCACGAGCAGCGTGAACATCTCCTCGTGCGTCGGGGCGAGCAGGTAGTCGTTGCCGCGCCGGTCCTTCAGCCGGAACATGTTGTCGCCGTAGTCGGTCCAGCGACTGCGACGCCTCGTACGGCGCTCGCGGCAGCAGCGCCGGGAAGTGCACCTCCTGGAAGCCGGCGGCGTCCATCTCCTCGCGGACGATGCGCTCGACGTTGCGGTAGACGATCCACCCGAGCGGCAGCCAGGTGAAGCCACCCGGCGCGGCGCGGCGGATGTAGCCCGCCCTGACCAGCAGGCGATGGCTGGCCACCTCGGCGTCGGCCGGATCCTCACGCAGGGTACGCACGAACAGCGTCGACATCCGCAGCACGGCCAGAGGGTAGAAGGTTGCTGCGTGCGACCGGCCAGGCGTGCCGGCTGCCGCTGGTGCCCGGGCCGAGGCCCGAGCATCGCTGGTATGCTCGATAACCCGTTCTTTGGTTCGACAACCGAGAGGCGTGGGGTCTCGCCCCACGCCTCGTTTCATGCAAGTGGTCGATGCAAGCGCTGCGAGGCAAGCGACGAGAAGGTGAGAGGAGGCGAGATCGTGCGCACTGAGATCGAAAGTCCGTCGTTGACGAAGGTGCGGGCGCTGGTCGAGCCGATCGCCGCCGACCTCGGCCTCGACCTCTACGACATCGAGCACCGTGGCGGCACGCTGCGCGTCACGCTCGACACCCCGGCCGGCTCGCCGGCGGGCGTCTCGACCTCGACATCCTCGCCCTCGCCAGCCGCCTGGTGTCCAGGGAGCTCGACCACACGACCCGATCCCGTGCGCACTACACGCTCGAGGTCACCAGCCCCGGGCTCGAACGCGTCGCTGCGGACGCCCGGCCCACTTCCAGCGCGAAGTCGGCAAGCCGGTGGCCATTCGCCTCGCCGACGTCACCGCCGACGCAGCGCGCGGGTGCAGGGCGTCGCTCGTGTCCGCCGACGACCACGCCGTCATCGTGCGCATCGCCGACGGGACGATCGCAGCGCATCGTCCTACGACCAGATCGACCGGGCCCGCACGGTGTTCGAGTGGGGGCCGGCAACCGAAGCCGAGCAAGCGAAGCAGCAGGAGCAAGTCGTCGTGAGCAACCTTGACATGTCCGAAGCGATCCGGATGTTGGCCAAGGAGAAGGACATCTCCGAGGACTCGCTGCTGCACGTGCTCGTCGATGCGCTCGCCTCCGCCTACAAGCGCCGCCCCGGCGCCGCCGACGAAGTCGTGGTCGAGGTCAACCCGGGCACGATGGAGTTCACCTTCACGGCCTACGACCTCGACGAGGACGGCAACTGGGTCAACGAGCGCGACGACACGCCCGGCAGGACGAGATCGGCCGCATCGCCGCCCAGACGTTCCGCCAGGTGATGAGCCAGCGGATCCGCGAGGTCGAGCGTGACCGCAAGTTCGAGGAGTACGCCAACCGCGAGGGCGACATCGTCACCGGCATCATCCAGCAGACCGATACCGCGCTACACGCTGCTCGACCTCGGCCGCGTCGAGGCGTTGCTCCCGCAGGCCGAGCAGGTGCCGTTCGAGCGCCCGCAGCCGGGCGACCGCTGCCAAGGCCTACATCGTCGAGGTGCGCAAGACGGCCAAGGGCCCGCAGATCGTCGTCAGCCGCACCCACCCCGGCCTGATCAAGCGGCTGTTCGAGTTGGAGGTGCCGGAGATCGCCGACGGCATCGTCGAGATCAAGGCGTGCGCCCGCGAGCCAGGGCACCGCACCAAGATCGCGGTGTGGAGCAACGACCACAACGTCGACCCGGTCGGCGCCTGCGTCGGTGCCCGCGGCGGTCGCGTGCGGATGGTGGTCAACGAGCTGCGCGGCGAGAAGATCGACATCGTCCCGTTCAGCGAGGACCTCGCCGACTTCGTCGCCAAGGCGCTGTCGCCGGCGAAGGTCAACGAGGTGATCATGTCAGCGACGACGGCACGCAGGCCGACGTGATCGTCCCCGACCACCAGCTCAGCCTGGCGATCGGCAGGGAGGGCCAGAACGCCCGCCTCGCCGCGCGCCTCACCGGGGTGCGCATCGACATCCGCTGCGAGACCCAGCTCCCGAGGGGTGCCGGCACGGCGCGACGAGCTCGACGAGAGCGTCGAGTACGCCGAGGGCCAGTGGGTCGCCGAACAGCCGACACGCGGCGAGATGGAGTGGCACGCCGCCGACGGCACCGTGATGACCCAGGAGCGAGTGGTAACGCCGAGCAGTCGGCGGCGAACGGCGAGCCCGCGCCGGAGGCCGCGACCGAAGCGAACGCCGAGCCCGCGGATGCAACCGAGGCAGTGACCGCTTCGGCCGGTGACGCAGCGAGCGTGACGCCCAACACCGGCGTCGGGAGCGCCAGCGACGCAGCCGGACAGCGAGCGCAGCGAGCCACGGAAGGGTCGACCGCCGAGTGATGTCGATGCGCCAACCGCAGCGCACCTGTGTCGGGTGCCGGACACGCGACCGCAGGTCGCGCTGGTTCGCGTGCGCCCTCGCGGCCGACGGTCGGGCCGTGCTCAGCCGGACCGCGCCCGGTCGTGGCGCATGGCTGTGCCGCGACGGTTCCCGACCGTGCCCGCCGTGCCTGACGGCAGCCGTGCGGCGACGGGCCTTCGACCGAGCGTTCCGGCGGGCGCTGCCCACCGGCGCGCTCGACACGATCGCAGACGACAAGACGGCTGGCCTGACGGCGGCTGGCCAGACGAAGAAAGAGGCATGACGCGTCTTGGCGAAGAACATGCGGGTGCACGAGTTGGCGAAGGAACTGGGATGACGAACGGCGAGGCCGTCGACCTGCCCTCACCCTGGGCGTCCCGGTGAAGAGCCACTCTCCTCGCTCAACGAGGCCTACGCCGACATGATCCGTCGGCGCGCCGTTCGTGACGGCCTGACCCGGCCGGAGCAGCCCGAGGAGGCCAAGCCGGCGAAGAAGGCGGCGGCGAAGAAGTCGGCGGCCAATCCTCGACCGACGAGGCCGCGCCGGCCGCCGAGTCGCACCGACCGAGGGCGATGCCGCCGCGCCGGCGTCGACCGAGACAGCGCCACGCCGAGCGCACGATCGCCGAGCCGCCGGCCGCCGAGCCGGTCGAGGCCGATCGCGACGTCGGCCCGAGCGCGCCGAGTCGCCGCCGACCGCGTCCGAGCCGCCGGTCCGCCACCGTGTCGTCGCCCACCATTTCGTCCCCCACGGCCCCCACCATCACGCCCTCGGAGGTGGCCGACGTGCCGACGCCGACCCCGGTCGCCGAGCCGGTCGTCCCGGCAGCCGCGGCCACCGCGCCCGAGCCGGCGCCCGCCGCCCCGACCGCGCAGCCGGTCCGCGAGCCCGCCGTGCGCGAGCCGGCCGTCGCCACCGTCTCCAGCGGAGGTCGCGACGAGTCCGACGTGACCGCGAGGGTCATCTCGTCGGGCGGCCGCCGTCCCGACCCGGTCGTCGTCGCCCCCGAGGCCCGCACGTCGGCTCCGACGGTCGCCCGCACCGCTCCGCCGCCGCGTCCGGCACGGTCGGCGCCCCGGTCGGCGCCCCCGCCGGTGCACCGCCGCGGCCCGCCCGTCCGATGTCGCCGACGGGCAAGCCGATCCCGCCGCCCCCGGGTCGTCCGATGTCGCCGTCGGGTCGCCCGATCCCGCCGCCTCCGGGCAGCGCCCGACCCTCACCGCCGCGTACGGCCGGTCCCGGCCAGCGCACCACCGCACCGGGCGGCCCGCGCCCCGGCGGTCCCGGCGGCCCGCGCCCGGGCGGTCCCGGCCGTCCCGGTGGCTTCACGCCAGGCGGCGCCCGTCCCGGCGGTCCGCGGCCCGGCGGCGGTCCCGGCGGCCCGGGAGCACCGAGCGGTGGTGGCCCGCGTCCGAGCGGACAACGCCGCCCACCGCGACGTGGCCGCGGCCGACGTCGTCGTCGCGACCGCGAGGAGTTGCAGCCGCAGTTCACCAACTACACCGCGCAGCGACGCGCCGGTGCCCGAGGGCGTCGTCGTGATCGAGCGTGGGGTGTCGGCCCAGGAGTTCGGTCCCAAGCTCAACCGCACCGCAGCCGACGTCGTGCGCTTCCTGCTCAACAACGGCGAGATGGTCACGGCCACGATGACGCTCTCCGACGAGCAGATGGAGCTGTTCGCCCTCGAGATCGGCGCCGAGATCCTGCTCGTCGAGCCGGGCCAGCAGGAGGAGATCCAGCTCCAGTCGCTGTTCGACGACACCGACGACGACGAGAACCAGCAGCGCCGCGCCCCCCGGTGATCACCGTCATGGGCCACGTCGACCACGGCAAGACCACCCTGCTCGACAAGATCCGCCACGCCAACGTGGTGGCCGGCGAAGCCGGTGGCATCACCCAGCACATCGGCGCCTACAAGGTGGAGCAGCGGGGCCGGCAGTTGACGTTCCTCGACACGCCGGGTCACGCCGCGTTCACGCAAGATGCGGGCGCGCGGTGCCGAGGCCACCGACATCGTGGTGCTGGTGGTCGCCGCCGACGACGGCGTGATGCCCCAGACGATCGAGGCGATCAACCACGCCCACGCCGCCGAGGTGCCGATCGTCGTGGCCGTCAACAAGATCGACAAGGACAACGCCGACCCGCAGCGGGTGCTCACGCAGCTCGCCGAGCAGGGCCTGGTGCCCGAGTCGTGGGGCGGCGACACCATCGTGGTGGAGATGTCGGCCACCCAGGACCTCGGCATCGACGACCTGCTCGACCAGCTCCTGGTCGTCGCCGAGCTCGAGGAGCTGACCGCGAACCCCGAGGGTCGGGCCAAGGGCGTCGTGCTCGAGGCCAACCTCGACACCGGCCGAGGCCCCGTGGCCACGGTGCTCGTCGACAAGGGCGAGCTGAAGGTCGGCGACCCGATCGTCGCCGGCGCGGCGTGGGGCCGCGTGCGGGCGATGATCGACGACAAGGGCGAGCAGATCAAGAGCGCCGGCCCCTCGACGCCGGTTCAGGTGCTCGGCCTGCTCGTCGGTGCCCAAGGCCGGCGACGAGTTCCGCGTCGCGCCGGACGAGAAGGTGGCACGACCGTCGGCGAGGCCCGCGAGCACCGCCTGCGGCTGCACGCCCAGCGTGGCGACGCCCGCGTGCAAGACGGGCGCCAAGCTCGAGGACATCTTCAGCCAGATCCAGTCCGGCGAGTCGGCCACGCTCAACCTGGTCCTGAAGGCCGACGTGCAGGGCTCGCTCGAGGCGGTCACCGAGAGCTTGCGCAGGCTCGACCGCCACGAGGTGAAGCTGGCGTTCGTGCACCGTGCCGTCGGCGGGATCACCGAGAACGACATCGACCTCGCCGCCACCACCAACGCCACGATCATCGGCTTCAACGTGCGCCCCGATCGCAAGGCTCGCGAGGCCGCCGAACAGGCCGGCGTCGAGATCCGCACCTACGAGATCATCTACAAGCTGCTCGAGGACATCGAGCAGGCGATGGTCGGCATGCTCGAGCCGGAGTACGAAGAGGTCGTCACCGGCGAGGCCGAGGTGCGCGAGATCTTCCGGGTCCCGCGGATCGGTGCGATCGCCGGCTGCTACGTGCTGTCGGGCAGATCGCCCGCGGTTCGAAGGTCCGCTTCCTCCGCGACGGCACGGTGATCTGGAAGGGCTCGATCACGTCGCTCAAGCGGTTCAAGGAGGATGCACGCGAGGTCCGCGAGGGCTTCGAGTGCGGCATCGGTCTGTCCGACTTCCAGGACCTGAAGCCCGGCGACGTGATCGAGACCTACGAAGAGCGCGAGATCGCCCGCACCTGATCACCCGCCGCACACGGCCGAATCTGGTCACCCACATTCTCGATATCGAGAACGTGGGTGACCAGATCGGGCCGTCGAGACGCAGAGTGACCAGATCGCCGACGCAACCGGATTTCGCCGATTGACTGGCAGCCATGAGCGACCCCCACGCCACCACGTTCGATGCCGAGTTCTTCCTCGATCCCGCCTGCCCGTGGTGTTGGATCACCTCGCGCTGGGTCACCAACGTCCAGGCCGAACGCGACTACCAGGTGCGCTGGCGGTTCATCTCCCTCAAGTTCATCAACGAGGACCGCACCGGCGAGTACATCGAGCGTCACCGTGAGGGCCACATGACGGCGCTGCGTCTGATGCGGGTGCTCGACGCCGTGCGCCGGGCCGAGGGCAACGACGCGCTGGCCGCGGCCTACACCGCCATCGGCACCGAGATCCACGTCCACAAGCGCGGTGACGAGGCCGGCGCCGACCCCGCGGCTTCGCCGCCGAGTGCCTGAGCGAGGCCGGGCTCGACCCGGCTCACGCCGACGCTGTCGACGATGACTCCCACGACGCCGAGCTCCGCGCCGAGTCCGACGAGGCGTTGTCACGCACCGGCGCCGACGTCGGCACGCCGATCATCACCTTCGCCCCGGGCACCGACCACGAGCGCAGCTTCTTCGGTCCGGTCATCCCGCGCGCCCCCCGGGGCGAGCGGGCGGCCGCACTGTGGGACGCCGTCACCACGCTCGCCCTGTCGGACGTGGCCGAGCTGAAGCGCACCCTGCGCGGCGACATCGTCTTCGACTGACCGCCCGCGTCCTCCCGTTTCGTCCCACTCCCACAGGAGGGTCCTCCGATGGCTGTCCGCCGCAGCGGTGCCCCGAGCTCGGGCGCGCACAAGTACCCGCGCAGCGCCCGTCTCAACGAGACGTTGCGCGAGATCGTCGCCGACGAGCTCGTGCGGATCGACGACGAGCGCCTCGAGTTCGTCACCATCACCTCGATCGACGTCGACAACGAGCTCAACCGGGCGATCGTGTTCTTCGACTCGCTCGCCGGCGACGAGGGCGACGAGGAGATCCTCGTGGCGCTCGGCGACCACCGCCGCCGCCTGCAGGCGTCGATCAACCGGCAGATCCGCGCCAAGAAGACGCCGATCCTCGACTTCCGCCCCGACGAGGTGATACGCGCCGCCGAGCGCATCGACGACATCCTGCGCGCCGACCGCCAGCGCGACGGCAGTCACGGCGACGGCTGATGGCGCGGCGCCGGCCGGCGAGCGTCCACGGCCTCGTCGTGGTCGACAAGCCGGCCGGTGTCACCAGCCACGACGTGGTCGGCATGCTCCGCCGCCGGTTCGGTGAGCGGCGCGTCGGCCACGCCGGCACGCTCGACCCCGGCGCCACCGGCGTGCTGGTGGTCGGCGTCGGCAACGTCACCCGCCTGCTGCGGTTCGTGACCGAGGGCCGCAAGCGGTACACCGGCGAGGTGGTGCTCGGCACCGAGACCTCGACGCTCGACGCCGACGGCGAGGTGGTCGCCGTGCACGACGTGAGCGGGCTCGCCGACGAGCTCGACGCCGACGTCGTGCGCGGTGTGATCGCGGCGCACCTGCTCGGCGACATCGAGCAGGTGCCGCCGATGGTGTCGGCGGTGAAGGTCGGCGGTCGACGCCTGCACGAGCTCGCCCGCGCCGGGATCGAGGTCGAGCGCGACGCTCGCCCGGTCACGGTGCACCGCTTCGACGTCCTCGACGTTCGCCGCGACCCCGACGGCCGGCCGGTGATCGCCGTCGAGGTGGAGTGCTCGGCGGGCACCTACGTCCGCACGCTCGCCGCCGACCTCGGCCACCTGCTCGGCGTCGGTGCCCACCTGCGCAACCTGCGGCGCACGGCGGTGGTGCCGTTCGGCATCGACGAGGCGGCGTCGCCGGACGACGCCGAGCTGCTGGCACCGATCGAGGCGGTCCGCGCCCTGTCCAAGGTGGTCGTCGGCGCCGACGACGCGGCGCGGATCGCCGTGGGCGCGGTGCTGGCCCGACCGGACGGTGCCGGGCCGTGGGCGATGGTCACCGCCGACGGCGCGCTGCTCGCCGTGTACGAGGCGCACGGAGCGGACCGGGCCAAGCCGGCGGTCGTCCTTCCGACCAACGCCGGCTGACGAGCGATCGACGGTTCCTGACGGCGACCTCGACCTGCCGACGGTCACCATCTCGATCGTGCGAGCGAGCGCCAGCGAGTGAGCGTCCAACTACGGCCTGCGTGGCCGGGGAACGACAAGATGGTCCCCCGATGTCCATCGACTTCACCCTCGCCCCAGAGCACGCCGAGATCCGCGATCGCGTCCGCGCCTTCGTCGACGACGTCGTGAAGCCGGCCATGGAGCCCTACGGCCCGAGCGACGACATGGAGCGCGACGTCCGACGGCGGTACGTCGCCGACCTGCTCACCCTCCGCGGTCTCGCCAGGGAGCAGGGCCTGTGGCTCCCGCACATGCCGGAGGAGTGGGGCGGCATGGGGCTCGGGCACGTGGCGCTGGCGATGGTGCAGGCCGAGGCGGCGAAGACCCGCGTCGGCCCGTGGGTGCTCAACTGCATGGCACCGGACGAGGGCAACATGCACACGCTGCTGCACTGGGGCACCGAGGAGCAGAAGGCGAAGTACCTGAAGCCGTTGTGCGAAGGCGTGGTGTCGTCGTGCTTCGCCATGACCGAGCCCGAGGTCGCCGGCTCGGACCCGACGTTGATCCGGACCAACGCGGTGCGAGACGGCGACGAGTGGGTGATCAACGGGCACAAGTGGTTCATCTCCGGCGCCGCCCGGGCGTCGTTCGCCATCCTCATCGCACGCACCGAGCTCGACGTGCCGGAGGGGACGCGGGGGGCCAACACCGCGTTCATCGTCGACCTGCCGGCGCCGGGCTGGGAGAACGTGCGCGAGATCTCGACCATGCATGGTCCGGGCGGCCACAGCGAGATCGTGATCTCCGAGCTCCGGGTCAACGACCGCCAGATCCTCGGCGGCCGCGGCAACGGCCACCAGCTCGGCCAGTACCGGCTCGGCCCGGCCCGCCTGGCGCACTGCATGCGTTGGATCGCCCAGGCCGAGACGGCGCTCGACATGATGGTCGACCGGTCGCTCCACCGGTACAGCCACGGGAGCATCCTCGCCGACAAGCAGGGCATCCAGTGGATGATCGCCGACTCGGCGATGGAGCTGTACCAGTGCAAGCTGATGGTTCTGCACGCCGCCTACCGCATCGATCGCGGTGACGACTTCCGCACCGAGGTGTCGATGGCCAAGCACTTCGTCGCCAACAGCTTGAACCGGATCGTCGACCGCGCCATCCAGGTGCACGGCGCGCTCGGCTACTCGAACGACACGCCGCTCGCCAGCATGATGCAGCACGCTCGCTGGGCGCGCCTGGCCGACGGGGCCGACGAGATCCACCAGATGCGGATCGCCCAGAACACGATCGCCGCCTACCGCGACCACGGCTCGACGCGCACGGCGACCGGCGACCTGCCGGTCTAGCGAGGGCCCAGCTGGCTCGACGGTCGGTGGTTCGGCGGCAGCGGCGCAAGTAGCGTCACCGGCCGTGGATGTGATCACCGACATCGCCACGCCGCCGTGGCCCGGCGAGCGCACGGTGGTGACCATCGGCGCCTACGACGGCGTGCACGTCGGCCATCAGGCGGTGATCGCGATGGTGCGGGCGCTGGCGGCCGAGCTCGCCGACCGCTCGGTCGTGCTCACGTTCGACCGCCACCCGGCCACCGTCGTGCGCCCCGAGTCGGCGCCGCCGATCCTGACCGACGAGGGCCAGCGCCTCGAGCTGCTGGCCGCCACCGGCATCGACGCCGCCGTCGTGCTGCCGTTCGACATCCGTCAGGCGAGCGAGCCGCCCGAATCGTTCATCGAGCGCGTGCTCGTGACGGCGCTGCGGGCCAAGGTCATCGTGGTCGGCCGCGACTTCCACTTCGGTCACCACCGCACCGGCCACGTCGACATGCTCGAGAAGTTCGGTCGCACCCACGACTTCGAGGTTCGCCCGATCGACCTGGTGGTGCGCGCCGACGAGGTCGACGAGCCCGTGAGCTCGACGGCGATCCGCCGGGCGCTGGCCGGCGGCGACGTCACCCGCGGCGGCGCAGATGCTCGGCCGTCCCTACGAGATCCGCGGCATGGTCGTGATGGGCGACCAGCGCGGCCGCACGCTCGGATTCCCGACCGCCAACATCGCCGTGCCCCGATCGATCTGCCTGCCCGCCGACGGGGTGTACGCCGGGTGGTTCGAGCGCGCCGACGGGTCGGTGCACGCGTGCGCGATCAACCTCGGCCGGCGTCCGACGTTCTACGAGCACGCCGACGCCTCACTGCTCGAGGCGCACCTGCTCGACTTCTCCGACGACCTCTACGGCGAGGTCTCGAAGGTGCGCTTCACGCACTTCCTGCGCAGCGAGCGCAAGTTCGACGGGATCGAGGCGATCGTCGCCCAACTCGGCGTCGACATCGCCCACGCCCGCGAGCTGCTGGCGGCGCCGTCCTGAGGCCTGATCCGCCCGCCGGCCGGCTCAGGCGAGGGCGCCGTCGAGCATCACGATGAGCTGGTCGGCCGCCGTCGTGTTCGAGCGGAACTCGAAGTGCGAGCCGTCGGGGCGCAAGCTGGCGTCGTCGATGCGACGGTTCACCCAGTCCCCGAACGGCACCACCTCGACCGCCGCACGATCGGCGGCGACCTCGCCGATGATCGCGTCGAGACGGTCCATCCGCTCCGGACGACGGCTGTCGCGCAGCGCCGGGCTGAGCCCGGCGGCACCGACGGTCCGGCTCATGTACGGACACTCGATCCAGAGCACGCGTGACACGCCGGCGGCCACCAGCCGGTCGACCGCATCGAGGTAGCGGGTCCGCACGACGTCGTCGAACACCGGGTCGCCGATCGTGCGCGGGCGGTCGTCGCCGGGGAGCGTCTGGGTGACCAGCTCCCACTGGCACGACATCATGACCGCCACGTCGACGCGGCCGGCGATCGCCTTCAACGCGTAGCGCTCGGCGGGGTCGTCGCACGAGTGGGGTTCGTCGGGCGGGGCGCTCGGCGAGAGCGCGATGCCGCACCCGATGCGCACGTCGGACGGCGCCCGCACGAAGTGCTGCGGCACCGGCGACGAGCCGAGGGCGAGCAGCAGCGAGAACGCCACCGAGTCTCCGAACAGGGCGAGGCGCGGCAGGGCCGCGCCCGACCGGTCGGCGGTCGACGGACCGCGCGGCGTCGCCCGGTTCGTGGCGCTGGAGATCGGCGAGGAGCTCGGCGGACGCGGTGTGCCGTCCGCCGAGCGACGTGGTGGCTGCGATCACCAACAGCGCGGCCGTCGCCGCCGCGCCGACCTGGCGCAGCGCCAGGCGGTTGCGTCGTACGGGCAGCTCGACGATGGTGGCGCTCAGCTGGGCCAGGCCCAGCGTCACGGCGACGATGGCGAGGTCTCGGCGCAGCGACCGATCGGCCGTCAGCTGGTCGGCGATCACGATGACCGGCCAGTGGATCAGGTACACGCCGTAGCTGATCCGCCCGAGCCGGCGCAACGCGCCGAGGCCGGCCACCGCCGCAACGGGTCCGGACGGCACCATGGCGCCGATGACGAGGAGCGCCGAGCAGAGCGCGGTGAGGGGGAGCAGGCCCTGGCGCAACGTCGCCGACCCCGGCGTGGCCAGCGCCCACAGCGCGAGCGTGGCGACCAGGCCGGCGAAGCCGAGCGTCGCGGCGAGGCGCCCGTGGACGAGCAGACGTCGTCGCCGCGAGGCGTCGACGAGGACGGCCGCGATGACGACGCCCACCATCAGCTCGCCGGCGCGGGTGTCGGTGCCGTAGTACACGCGGTCGATCCCCATCGGCCGCCCCAACGTGGCGGCCGCGGCAGGAAGGAGGAACGACGCCGCGGCTGCGCCAGCGGCCGTCAGGCCGATCGTGCGCACCGGCCGGGTCGAGCGCCGGGCGACCACCACCGCGACCACGGCGATGACGATGTAGAACTGCTCCTCGATCGCCAGGCTCCAGAAGTGCAGCACCGCCGATGGCCCGGTGAACAGCTCGGAGTACGACACCCCGGTGGCGAGGAAGTGCCAGTTGGCCACGTCGAGCGCGGCGGCGGTGATGTCACCGCCCGACGTACCCGACAGCGTGTCGGTCAGCAGGCGGGTCACCGACAGCACGGCGAGCACCGTCAGCGCGGCCGGCAGCAGCCGGCGGGCGCGTCGCCCCCAGAAGCGGCGGAGGTCGAAGCGACCGGTCGAGTCGATCTCGGCGAGCATGAGCGTGCCGATCAGCACGCCGGACAGGGTGAAGAACAGCGACACCGCGAGGAACCCGCCGCCGACCGCGCCGATGCCGAGGTGGAACAGCACGACGGCGCCGACCGCCAAGCCGCGGAGGCCGTCGAGGCCCGGCTGGTAGGTGATCGACGCTCCGGTGCCGTGGGCGCCGGGCACCACGAGTCGCTCGAAGGCCGACGGTTCTTCGAACCGAGTGTTGGAGCGCACCCGAGGGTCGGGCGTCCCCCCGGGGGTACGTTCAACCCTCCGGTGCGCTCCAACACTCGGATGAGGCATCGGCGACACGCCCGGGCGCGGGGCTAGGAGGGCCAGACGACGACGTTGCGCTCGCCGTAGGCGCCATCGATCGGGGCGGTGTCGATCAGCGGGGCGAGGTCGGTCGGCGCGTGCGTGCCGGCGTCGCCGAACAGGCCGACGGCGTCGTAGGCGTCCACCTCGGCCTGCAGCAGGGTCGGGTCGGGCACGCCGTAGGACGCGTCGCTGTCGGCGTAGTCGGCGGTGATGGTCGCCGATTCGGTCTGCCACCGGAACGTCTCGCCCTCCGGCGACAGGAAGTTGGGGTTGCCGCTGGCATCGATCAGGTCGAGTGCGGTCTGCGCCGCGGCGTCCGGGTCGGCGATCGCCTCGTTCAGCCCGCGGATCGTCGCCCGCACGAAGTCCTGCACCGCGCTCGGATGGTCCTCGATGAACGAACGGGTGGTGTAGATGACCCCGAACGAACCGGGTATGCCGTCGTCGATCGGGTCGAACACCTGGAACGGGATGCCGGCGCGCTCGAGCGTGCCCGGTTCGTTGCTGCGGTAGCCGGGGAAGCCGACGATCCCGTCGAGGGCGATCTGGGCCACCGGGTCGAAGCCGTCGAGCAGGACGGTCTGGTAGTCGCTTCCCTCGACGAGGCCCGCACCGGCGAGCATCGCCGCGACGCTGGGCGTGATCTTGCCCTTGACGCCGATGGTGTCGCCGCGCAGGTCGGTCAAGGTCGTCGCCGTGTCCGGCTTCAGGATCAGCACGTCGGCGGGGGAGCGTCCCTCCACCACCAGCGCCACCAGATCGGCGTCGTTGGCGACGGCGAACGTCGCCATCTCGGTGAACGAGCCGGCGGAGGCGAACTGCGCCCGACCGGCGGCCACCACCGGGTAGTTGTCGGTGGAGAAGCTCGGCGTCACCTCGACGTCGAGGCAGAGGTCGTCGTAGTAACCGCGCTGCTTGGCCACGAACACGTCGATCATCGAGGCCGCGGCCGCGTAGTCGAACCCGGTGAGGTAGCTGATCGTGCCGGCGTCGTGGTTGGCGGCGCAGCGGTCGTCGGGGAATGGTTTCCCGGCGACGACCGTGCGCTCACCGTGTCGGACGGCGTGGTGGGTGCGGTCGACGCGCTGGCCGTGGCGGCGGTGGCGAGGCCGGCGACGACGCACGCCACGGCGACACCGTGGAGCGGCGGCGCGATGGCGTGGTGGGCGGGCTGTCGAGTGGGGCGGGCGCTGGCGCATGCGCAGGCGGCTCCTTCGGTGGGACTCGCGACGGTGGGCGAGCGCGGTCGGATAGGTTGCCAGCGCACGGCGGTCGGGTGGCGGAGCAAGCGGTGCCGGTCCGGACCGGTTGTGGTCGTGCACCCGCGAGAGTACCGGCTGGCGCCACGCCGATCGTCGTCGGGCGGGCCCGACTCGGCGGCGCCGGCGTCGCCGGGTCAGCCGGCGCTACCGGGCGCGGGGCCGGTATCGGTCCACGGCCGCCGACGCTGGGACACGTGCCAGCGCAGCAGCACCCGCTCGACGACGCTGACGACGAGCAGGCCGAGCACGCCGAGGGCCACGGTGACGAACACCGACGACCACAGCAACGGGCCGTTGCCGGCCGCCGCGGCGCGCTTGCCGATCGATCCCAGCCCCTTCACCGACAGGTTGCCGCCCTCGCCGTAGTAGGCCGCGGCGAGCGAGATGCCGACCACGAAGCGGGCCGTGGCGAGCAACCCGGGCAGCGCCGACGGCAGGCGCAGTCGCCACAGCACCTCCAGCGGGCTGGCGTGCACCGACGCGAGCAGCTCGCGGGCGTCGGCGTCGGCCGAGCGCAGCCCGCTGACCGTGGCGAACACGAAACCCGGCACCGCCACCAGCGACACCAGGAAGAGCACGGGCGGGTCGCCCGGTCCCAGCCACGCGACGATCGAGGCGAAGTACGCCACCCACGGGGCGACGAGGATCAGCACCAGCAACGGCTGGGCGGCCTGCTCGAGGAACCGCGACGTGGCGAGCAGCGAGCCGAACAACAGGGCCGCAGACAGCGCGATCAGCATGCCGAGGTAGGCGTGGCGGGCGGTCACCGCGGCGGCGTCGAGGTACAGGCGCGGGTTGTCGGCGATCTCGGAGGCGATGGTCGACGGCGGCGGAAGGATGAACTCCTGCACGTCGAAGACGCGCACCAGCAGCTCCCACATCCCGCCGATGACGGCGATGCCGACGAAGGCGGCGACGACGTTGAGCCAACCGGGGTGGGACCCCGATCCGCGACGTGAGCTCACCTGCGCACCCTCATGCAACTGCTCGCTCACCGCGCCGGCCGATCGTGCTGGAGCAACGTCCGCAGGCGTTTGGTGAGACCGAAGAAGTCGGCCTCGTCCTCGAGCTCGGCGTGGCGCGGCCGGGCCAGCTCGATCGGCTCGACCCCGAGGATCCGGCCCGGCCGGGTCGACAGCACCACGACCCGGTCGGAGAGGTAGACCGCCTCCGACACGGAGTGGGTGACGAACACGACGGTGGTCGCCATCTGCTCGCACAGTCCGGCGAGGAGGTGGCGCATCTCGGCGCGGGTGATCTCGTCGAGCGCGGCGAACGGCTCGTCCATCAGCAGCAGTGGCGCCCCGAGGGCCATCGCCCGGACCAGCGCCACGCGCTGGCGCATGCCGCCCGACAGCTCGTGCGGGTAGGCGCCGGCGAACTCGGCGAGGCCCACCGCACCGAGCAGTTCGTCGGTCGAGCGCGTCGGCGCGCCGGGCGCGTCGCGGTTCACCTCGAGCAGCAGTCGGGCATTGCGGGCGACGGTGCGCCACGGCAACAAGGCCGGCGACTGCGGCACCCAACCGATGCGCTTGGCCACCCGCGCCTCGTGGGGGCTGGCGCCGTCGATCAGAACCGTGCCGGCGCTCGGCTCGTCGAGGCCGGCGATCAGGCGCAGCAACGTGGTCTTGCCGCTCCCCGACGCCCCGAGCACGGTGACGATCTCGCCCGGTGCGATGTCGAGGTCGATCAGGCGCAGTGCCTCGAGCGACCCGAAGAACTTGGTGACGCCGCGCAAGGTCACCGCTGCCGACACGCCGCAGAGGTTAGGGGCGGGCCCACCGATAGCCTTGCCGGGCCGGTCGCGGCCACACCTGCGGCCGGTGCTGCGACGCCCATCCGGCGTCGAGCGAGGCCAGACCGTCACACGAGAGAGTCGACCCGACCACCATGCCGAACCCTGCCGCCGTCAAACAAGACACGATCGCCACCCACCGCACCCACGAGAGCGACACCGGCTCGCCCGAGGTGCAGATCGCGTTGCTGTCGGCGCGGATCAGTCACCTGACCGCCCACCTGCAGACGCACCCCAAGGACCACCACAGCCGCCGCGGCCTGTTGATGCTCGTCGGGCGTCGTCGCCGCATGCTCGACTACGTGCGCTCGATCGACGTCGCCCGCTACCGCGACATCGTCGCCAAGCTCGGCCTGCGTCGCTAGCGCGGTTTCGCCCTCACTGCTCGCTGCGCTCGCTCCGTTCGGGCGAGTTGGTGGAGCGGCTGCGCCGCACCCAGCTGCTGGCGGCGGCCGGCAGAGCCGGCCTCGGCCGCCGCATCGAGGGGCTACCGCCCCCCGAGCCCCCCGACGGAGTCGTACCGCACGAGCGGCCGCAGACCGCATCGTCATGCCGCGTGTCCGGTGGCGCACAGCGGTCGCGCCTGATCGGGGGCGCTGGGCGCTAGCCTTGCGAGAAACCGAAGCGGTCGCACGCGTCGGTTGTCAGTCGCCCCTGCCGTGGGCCCCGCTTGACCGAGCCGGGTGGCCCGGCGGCACCGCCGACTGGGAACCGGCATCGCCCCGCTCCTCACCCGGTCGCCGAGAAACGGCACCGGACACGAAAGGAGCCCTAGTGGCCAATCCCATCCGCGTCAGCGGTCCCGTCTCGGGGACCGACAAGACGCTGTCGTTCGAGACCGGCAAGCTGGCGCCGCAGAGCCAGGGTGCGGTCGTCGCCTCCATCGGGCGCACGACCGTGCTCACCACCGCCAACGCCGCCAATGACGTCCGCCCGGGCGTCGACTTCTTCCCGCTGACGGTCGACGTCGAAGAGCGCGCCTACGCCGCCGGCAAGATCCCCGGTTCGTTCTTCCGTCGTGAAGGCCGCCCGACCGAGGACGCCATCCTCACCTGCCGGCTCACCGACCGGCCGTTGCGCCCGTCGTTCCCGAAGGGCTTCCGCAACGAGACCCAGGTGGTCACCACCGTCATCGGGGCCGACCAGGAGAACCCGCACGACGTGCTGTCGATCAACGCCGCCTCGGCGGCGCTGATGATCAGCGGCATCCCGTTCGACGGCCCGATCGGCTCGGTGCGCATCGCCTACTCCACCGACGGCGAGTGGATCCCCCACCCGACGTACGCCGAGGGTGACGCCGCCACCTTCGAGCTGGTCGTCGCCGGACGGCGAGCTCGACGACGGCGACGTCGCCATCATGATGGTCGAGGCCGGCGGCACCGAGAAGTCCTTCGCCTACTACGCCGAAGGCGCGCCGAAGGTCGACGAGGGCGTGCTCGCCAGCGGGCTCGAGGCGTGCAAGGTGTGGATCAAGGAATCGATCGCCCTGCAGCGCCAGCTCGTCGCCAGCGTCATCGCCACCCACGGGCCGATCACGCCGCTCGAGTTCACGCCGGTGCGTCGACTACGGCGACGACGTGTTCGCCGCCGTCGAGCGTGTCGCCTCCGAGCGGCTCGCCGGCCCGATCACGATCGCGCTCAAGGCCGAGCGCAAGGCCGCCACCGGCGCCGTCGCCGACGCCACCGTCGCCGAGCTCTGCGGCACCGGCGAGGCGCCGGGCGAGCTCGCCGGTCGCGAGAAGGAGGTCAAAGAGGCCGTCCGCTCGCTGACCAAGAAGCTCGTGCGCAAGCGCATCGTCGAACGAGGGCGTGCGCATCGACGGCCGTGGCGTCGCCGACCTGCGTCCCGTGTCGGCCGAGGTCGGCGTGCTGCCGACGGCGCACGGTACCGGCCTGTTCCAGCGCGGCGAGACCCAGGTGCTCAACGTCGTCACCCTGGCGATGCCGCGGATGAACCAGCTCCTCGACACGCTCACCCCGGAGACGCAGAAGTACTTCCTGCACCACTACAACATGGCGCCGTGGGCCAACGGTGAGACCGGCCGCGTCGGTTCGCCGAAGCGCCGCGAGATCGGCCACGGTGCGCTCGCCGCACGGGCGGTGCTGCCGGTGCGTGCCGAGCCAGGAGGAGTTCGCCTACACGCTGCGCCTCGTCGCCGAGGTGCTCAGCTCCAACGGCTCCACGTCGATGGCCTCGGTGTGCTCGTCGAGCCTGTCGCTGATGGATGCCGGCGTGCCGATCAAGGCGCCCGTCGCCGGCATCGCCATGGGCCTCGTGTTCGCCGACGGCAAGTACACCACCCTCACCGACATCCTCGGCGCCGAGGACGCGTTCGGCGACATGGACTTCAAGGTCGCCGGCACCGCCGACGCGATCACGGCGCTGCAGCTCGACACGAAGATCGACGGCATCCCCGCCGACGTGCTCGCCGCGGCGCTCGACCAGGCCAAGGTCGCCCGCATCGCGATCCTCGAGGTGATGAACGCGGCGATCGCCGGCCCGCGCGACGAGGTCGCCGCCACCGCCCCGAAGATCACCACGATCCACATCCCGATCGACAAGGTCGGCGAGGTGATCGGGCCCAAGGGCAAGGTGATCAACACCATCCAGCACGAGACCGGCGCCGACATCAGCGTCGACGACGACGGCGCCCAGGGCATCGTCACCATCGGCGCCGTCGAGGCGTGGCGGATGGAGGAGGCGAAGGCCGCGATCCTCGCCATCGTCGACCCGCCGAAGGCCGAGCTCGGCAAGGTGTACAACGGCCGCGTCGTGAACATCACGAAGTTCGGTGCGTTCGTCAACATCCTCCCCGGCCGCGACGGTCTGGTGCACATCTCCAAGCTCGGCAACGGCAGGCGCATCAACGCGGTCGAAGACGTGCTGACGCTCGGTCAGGAGATCGAGGTCGCGCGTCGACGAGATCGACGACAAGGGCAAGGTCAGCCTGAGCCCGGCCGGCGACGTTGCCGCTCCCACCGGCGACCCGGTGCCGGCCGCGGTCGGCGCCGCCGAGGCGGCCCCGTCGAGCGCTGGCGTCGTCAACGTGTCGTTCGAGGAGTCGTTCGACTCCGAGCTCGCGCGACGAGCTCGGCGACCTCGGTCCGGCGAGCGATCGGGTGACGAGCGACCGGAGCACGGGCGGAAATGACCGCGATCGTGGCGGTGACCGCGACCGCGGCCGTCGCCGTCATCGCTAGGTCGTCGCCCGACGCCAGCTGCCAACGTGAGGATACGAACGACCGAGCGCCAGCGAGGGAGTGGTCCGCGTGGCCTGCGTGGCCGGGGAACGCAGTGACGTCATGACTGATTCGGTCACCCAACTCCCGACCGGCCTCACCGTCGCCACCGACCGCGTCCCCGGGGCGCGGTCGGTGGCGATCGGCGTCGTGGGTCGAGATCGGCTCGCGTGACGAGGCCGCCCACCAGGTCGGCGTGAGCCACTTCCTCGAGCACCTGCTGTTCAAGGGCACGGCGACGCGCTCGGCGAGCGGCATCTCCCGCGCCGTCGACCGCGTCGGCGGCGACATCAACGCCTTCACCGCCAAGGAGTACACGGCGTACTACTGCCGGATGCCGGCCCGTCACGCCGACGCCGGGATCGAGCTGCTCGGCGACGTGCTCACGCACTCCACGCTGACCGACGGTGACGTCGACAGCGAACGCCAGGTCATCCTCGAGGAGCTGGCGATGGACGACGACGCCCCGGACGACGTCGCCCTGCGCACCCTCACGCAGGAGCTGTTCGCGGACCACGGCCTCGGTCGCGACACCGCCGGCGAGCGCGACACGGTGCGCTCGCTCACCGCCGCCGACGTTCGCCAGTTCTTCGCCGCCCACTACACCAGCGAGGCCTCGACGGTGGCGGTGGCCGGTGACGTCGACCACGACGACATCGTGGCCAAGGTGGCGGCGGCGTTCGCCGACCTGCCCACCGGCGACGGCCGCATCGCCCGCACGGCGCCGACCGCGCTGGGCGAGAGCGTGCACTCGACGACGACACCGAGCAGGTGCACCTCGTCTTCGGCGGCCGGGCGTTGCGTCGCGACCACCCCGACCGCGAGGCGCTCGACGTCGTCAACCACGCCTTCGGCGGCGGGCTGTCGAGCCGCCTGTTCGACGAGATCCGCGAACGGCGCGGGCTCGCCTACAGCATCTACTCGGCGACGTCGGCCTACTGCGACACCGGCGCCTGGTCGGTGTACGCCGGGGCGATGCCCGAGCACGCCGGCGAGGTGCACCGGGTGGTGCTGGAGGAGCTCGATCGGCTCGTGGCCGAAGGCCTCACCGACGACGAGCTGGCGATCGCCGTCGGCTACCTCACCGGCGCCTACGAGATGGGCCTCGAGGACACCGGGGCCCGGATGAGCCGGCTCGGTGGGATGCTGGCGACGCTCGGCAAGGTGCACACCGTCGAGGAGCAGCTCGCTCGCTGGGAGCGCGTCACCCTCGACGACGTGAACCGCGTGATCGGCGACGTCTACGGGGCCGCAGCGCCGGTCGTCGTCTGCGTCGGACCGCAGTACTCCTGACCCTTTCTGGGTGAGCCAGCCCGCAGATCCGCGGGCCGATCCTCCCGAGAGGTCGTGTGACAGAGTTGCGGGGTGATCCGCGTTGGCGTGAACGGGGCGTGCGGGCGGATGGGCCGGGCGGCGTGCGCCGCCGTCGCCGGCGACGACCGGCTCGAGCTCGTGGCGGCGGTGAGCCCGCACCACGTCGGTGACATCGTCGAGGGTCTCTCGGTAGCAGGCGGAACTCGCTGCCTTCGGGGATTCTCCGACTGCGACGTGGTGGTCGACCTCACCACGGCCGCCGTTGCCCGCGCGGCCGTGCCGGCGCTCGTGGGCCAGGGGATCCACGTCGTGGTCGGCACGAGCGGGCTCGGCGACGACGACCTCGACGCGTTCGAGGCCGCTTGCGCCGGCGAGGGTGCCGGCAACGTCGTCGTCGCCGCCAACTTCGCCATCTCGGCGGTCGTGCTGCTGCGCCTGGCCGAGATCGCCGCACCGTTCTTCGACACCGTCGAGATCGTCGAGTTGCACCACGACCGCAAGATCGATGCGCCGTCCGGCTTCGCCGCTGCCACCGCAGCGCGCATCGCCGCCGCGTCGTCCGACTGGGCCCCGGACCCGACCACGCTGGAGTCGGTGCCGGGGGCGCGCGGGGGAGCCGGGTCCGGCCGGGATCCGCATCCACTCGGTGCGCATGCGAGGGATGGTGGCGCACCAGGAGGTGATCTTCGGGGCCGCCGGCCAGACGCTCACCCTGCGCCAGGACAGCTACGACCGGGCCAGCTTCATGCCCGGACTGCTCCTGGCGTGCACGCGGGTGGGATCGCGCCCCGGCCTCACCCGCGGCCTGGGGCCTCTGCTCGACCTCTGAGCGCCGGACCCGTCCAGCGTCGGCGGTTTGCCCACAGGCCGACGTGTGTCGTCCCCACGAAACCCACAGGTTGCGAGGACTGTCGATCCACAGGCCCGATCCTTCATGATCGGTGCATGTCGATGAGCCTGCGCCATACGGCGCCGGTGCGGCCCCGCCGTCACGGCGTGACCATCGAGCCGGCCGACCGTCGGGCCCTCGAGCGGGCGGGGTGGCGGACCACCCTC
The DNA here is from genome assembly GCA_963719295.1 of Ilumatobacteraceae bacterium. GTDB lineage: Bacteria > Actinomycetota > Acidimicrobiia > Acidimicrobiales > Ilumatobacteraceae > Desertimonas. Next base: position 50,312 of record CAVRBV010000022.1, on the reverse strand, counting down.
GACTACCGGGAGAACCACGTCCGGGCGCGCGACGGACGGCTCCTCGAGGTCGTCCCGGTGTGGACGGCGGAAGCCGAACGCTTCGACGGTCAGCTGTCGTTCGTCACGGCGATGGGTGCGACGCCCGATGTCGGCGTGGTCGGACCTGCGCCACAACGTCGAGGCGAGGCGCATCCGCACGCTCTCGACCGTGCGGATCCTCGCCCGCGACTGACCGCCGGCCGCTCGGCTACAGCGCGGCCAGCGCCGCGTCGTAGTCGGGCTCCTGGGCGATCTCGGGCACCAACTCGGTGTAGGCCACCGTGCCGTCGGCGCCGATGACGACGATCGCCCGTGCCAGCAGACCGGCGAGCGAGCCGTCGACGATGGTGACGCCGTAGTCGGTGCCGAACGTGCTGCGGAACGTCGACGCCGTCCGCACCCGGTCGATGCCCTCGGCGCCGCAGAAGCGGCGCTGGGCGAAGGGGAGGTCGGCCGACACGCACAGCACGTCGACCCCGTCGCGCTCGGCGGCACGCTGGTTGAAGGCGCGCACGCTGGCGGCGCACACGGCGGTGTCGATCGACGGAAAGATGTTCAGCACGATCGCGGTGCCGCGGCGGTCGGCGTCGGTCACCAGCTCGAGGTCGGTACCGGTGAGCGAGTACGCCGGGGCCGGGGAGCCGACGGTTGGGAGCTCGCCGATGGTGTGGACGGGCGTGCCGCGGAGGGTGACTTCAGCCATGGGCCGCAGTGTGCCAGACGCGCTCGGCGAGGTCCCGGCCTGCGTCCGCCGTCACCACCGGCCGGTCAGCCGCGTCCGCGCCGGAAGTTGCGCACGTTGACGAGCAGCACCAGCGCCACGGAGAGGATGATCGCCCACAGCTGGTAGCGCTGCAGGAAGTCGACGACGTCGAGCAGCGGCTCCTCGAACGCTTTCGCCAGCCACCAGACCAGGGCGAGGCGAGCAGCGATGCCGATCGCCAGCAGCACGGCCAGCTTGCCCGGGTGGGTGCGGCGCACGCCCGTGAGCGCGGCGACGATGTTGCTGCCGACGAAGAACGGGATGATCACCACCTCGGCCTTGTCGAGCCCCCGGTGGTAGGCGTCGAGCGCTTCCGGCGTGAGGCCGAGGTAGCGGGTGAAGACACGCAGGATCGAGTCGCGGTAGGCGCGGCCGGCGAGGTGGCACACCACGAACGCCGCGGCGATGCGCAGCGTGCCGATCACGACGTAGGGGACGACGCCGATGCCGTCCACCGCCGCCAGCGCCAGGTAGCGCTGGCGGGAGCTGAGCGCGAGGAGCCCGGCCGGGTGGTCGTCCACCCAGGCGGCGAACACGGCGTTGGCCACGTTGGTGCACACGACGAGCGCGACGAAGGCGACGATGGTGAGCGGGCCCCACCACGGCACGGTGTGCGTCGGCTCGTCGGCCGAGGCATCGTCGATCGGCGCCACCAAGGCGTCGGCGGTCGGTTCGGTCTCGCCGGCCGTCGCCTCTGTCGGATCCATCGACCCACGAAGCTAACGGGCTGGGGCCCGGGCGGTGCTCGCGGGGTGGTCCGGCAACTACTTTCGGTGCCATGCGAGGACTGATGCAGGACGTGCCGCTGTCGATCGTCCACCTCTTCGACCGTGCCGAACGCTGCTTCGCCCACAAGACGATCGTGACCGCCGAGACCGGAGGCCGCCGGCGCACGACCTACGGGGCCTGGGCCGACCGCACCCGGCGCCTGGGCGGCGTGCTCGACGCCCTCGGCATCTCCGCCGACGGACGCGTCGCGACGTTCGCGTGGAACACCGACCGCCACCTGGAGCTGTACTTCGCCGCGCCGTGCACCGGCCGGGTGCTGCACACGCTCAACATCCGGCTGTTCCCCGAACAGCTGACGTACATCGTCAACCACGCCGACGACGAGGTGATCTTCGTCGACCGCTCGCTGCTCGCGCTGCTGGCGCCGTTGCTGCCGACGTTCGAACACGTTCGCCACCTCGTGGTGATGGACGACGGCACCGGCGTGGTGCCCGACGCCGATGCGCTCGCCGGGCACGAGCTGCTCGACTACGAGGCGCTGCTCGCCGATGCGGCGCCGGTCGAGTTCGCCGTCGCCGACGAGAACCGGGCGGCGAGCATGTGCTACACGAGCGGCACCACCGGCAACCCCAAGGGCGTGGTCTACAGCCACCGCAGCACGTTCCTGCACTCGATGGGGGCGATGCTCGCCGACGGCGTCGGCGTGCTGCGAGTCCGACCGTGTGCTGCCGGTGGTCCCGATGTTCCACGCCAACTCGTGGGGGCTCGCCCACGCCTCGGTCGCCACCGGTGCCGATCTCGTGATGCCCGGGCCCGATCTCTCCGGCAAGGCGCTGGCCGACCTGATCGTCGAGGAGCGGGTGACGCTCGCCGCCGGCGTGCCGACGATCTGGATGCAGGTGCTGCCCGAGCTCCGCGGGCCGCGACACGTCGAGCCTGCGGGTGATCCCCTGCGGGGGTTCGGCGGTGCCCAAGGCGCTGTCGGAGGCGTACCGCGAGCAGCTCGGCCTGCCGCTCCTGCAGGCGTGGGGGATGACCGAGACCAGCCCGATGGCCTCGGCGAACCGGCTCGACGGCGACACCGCCGACCTCGACGAGGCGAGCCAAGGCCGAGCTGCGCACCGGTGTCGGGCGGGCGCTGTTCGGCGTCGAGGCCCGCGTCCGTCGAGCCCGACAGCGACGTGCCGGTCCCGTCCGACGGCACGAGCACGGGCGAGTTGCAGTGCCGCGGGCCGTGGATCGCAGCGACCTACTACAACGACCCGCGTGCCGATGAGAGCTTCACGAGCGACGGCTGGCTGCGCACCGGCGACGTGGCCACGATGGACGAGCGTGGCCGCATCCGCCTGGTCGACCGCACCAAGGACCTGATCAAGTCGGGCGGCGAGTGGATCTCGTCGGTCGAGCTGGAGAACGAGCTGATGGCCCACCCCGAGATCCGCGAGGCGGCGGTGATCGCCATCCCCGACGAACGGTGGGCCGAGCGCCCGCTGGCGTGCGTGGTGAAGGTCGACGGCAGCGAGCTCGACGGCGGAGGCGGTCCGCGAGTTCCTCGCGCCCCGGGTCGCCAAGTGGCAGCTGCCCGACCACGTCGTGTTCATCGACGAGGTGCCCAAGACCAGCGTCGGCAAGTTCTCCAAGAAGACGTTCCGCGAACGCTTCGCCAGCGGGATCTGACCGGGGCGGTCAGTCGCTGGCGAGCGACGCCTCCAGAGTGATCTCGGGCACACCGGCGAGGGCGCGGCTGATGATGCAGTTGGCCCGGGCGTTCTCGGCGTGCTCGGCGAACGCGGCAGCGTCGACGCCCGGCACTCGACCCACCGTGACCAACGCGATCTTGGCGATGGTCGGCTTCCCGTCGATCTGGCGGAGCGTCACTTCGGCATCGGTGTGGACGGACTCGGGTGTATTGCCGGCCTGGGCGAGCATGTTGGAGAGCGCCATCGTGAAGCACGCCGCGTGGGCGGCGCCGATCAGCTGCTCGGGGTTTGCTCCCGGGCCGTCCTCGAAACGGCTCTTGAAGGTGTAGCCCCCGCTGATCGTGTCGCCGGCGGTGAACGTGCCCGCCCCGGACTTCAGGTCGCCCTGCCACTCTGCGCTTGCCTTGGCTGCCATATTTCGTCCCTTCCTGGGGTGCGTGCGAACGGCCACCAGGCTCCCACGTCGGTCGACCCCGGGGCCAAATCGCCCGATCTGGTGCAGCCCGCACGATTCTCGATATTCGAGAACGTGGGTGACCAGATCGCCATCGAGACGCAGAGTGACCAGATCGCGGCGGCGCTGCAAGGTTCCTGCAACCGGCGCGACGCACGCGTGGTCGCATGAGCACCACACCCACAACGACGGCGACCGCGGTGGACGCCTTCCTCGCCGCCGTGACGCAGCGGCGAGGGCGTCCCCGAGTCCGTGTACGCCCCGCAGGCCACCCTCGACGCGACCGTGCCCAACTGGCGGCTCACGTGCCGCGGCCCGGCCGCGATCGCCGACGAGTACGGGCGTTGGTTCGCCCACCCCGGCCGCTTCGACGAGCTCGCCCGCCACCGCATCGACGGCGGTGAGGTGGTGACCTACCTGCTGACGTGGTTCGAGCACGGGGTGCCCCACGCCGCCCACCACTGCCACGTGCTGCACCTCGACGACGACGGGCCGGATCGCCGCCGACACCGTGTTCTGCGGCGGCCGCTGGCCGGCGTCGCTGCTCGCCGAGATGGGCGCGTCAGAATGAGCGCCATGACTGCGCCGTCGACGGGCCGGCCGGGGCGCACCGTCGAGCTCGTCGCCCGGCCCCTGGCCGCCTCGGTGGACGAGCTGCTGGCCGGCGCCCGCCGCCAGCCGTTCCAACCCGCCGAGACGACGGTCGAGCTCGCAGTTCGAGCAGGTCGAGGTCGACGGCGAGCGGTGCGTGGTCAAGTACGTGCACCCCGACCACGACTTCACGATGCGGGTGTCCGGCGACATCGGTTGCCGGCCGCGACGGGCGTGGGAGTCCGGGCTGATGGACGTCGCCGCGCCGGCGATCGACCACGCCACCCTCGGCGCCGCACCGTGGGGTCGCAACGGGTGGGGCGTCGCCCTGTTGATGCGGGACGTGTCGGGCGAGCTCGTGCCGGTCGGCGACGACGCCGTGCCCGAGGCCCAGCACCTCGGCCTGCTCGACGCCCTCGCCTCGCTGTGCGCCACCACGTGGGGGTGGCGCGACGAGCTCGGCCTGCTGCCGCACCGGCTGCGCTGGGAGTGGTTCGGTCCGAGCCAGCTCGCCGGCGAGGCGATGCTCGGCTACCCCGAGCGGGTGCCGGAGATCGCCGTCGAGGGGTGGGAGCGCTTCGCCGCCCGCGTCCCGGCGGCGACCCGTGGAGCTGATCGAGGCGCTGCGCGCCGATGCCGAGCCCTTGTCCACTGCGGTGCGCGCCACGCCGCAGTGCTTCATCCACGGCGACTGGAAGTTCGGCAACCTCGGAACGGCGCCCGACGGACGAACCGTGCTCCTCGACTGGGCCTACCCCGGCGAGGGTCCGGCCTGCCACGAGCTGGTCTGGTACCTGGCGCTCAACCGGTCGCGCCTGCCCGTCGGGCACTCGAAGGAGACGACGATCGGCGAGTTCCGCGACGCCCTCGAGCGTCACGGCGTCGACACCGCCGGGTGGTGGGAACGCCAGCTCGGCCTGTGCCTGCTCGGCGGGCTGGTGCTGTTCGGTTGGGAGAAGGCGTGGGGCGACGACGACGAGCTGCACTGGTGGTGCGACGTCGCCACCGAAGGTGCCCGGTGGTTGTGACGTCGGCGAAGACCGTGGGCGCCGTTCAGTCATGACCGACACGAACGTCGCCCAGCGAGAGGCCTACACGGCGACCGGCGAACGCTGGCAAACCGGCCCGGGCCGCATCTACGACCGCATGGCGGAGGTGCTCGTCGCCCACGTCCCACGCCCGTTGGATGGCGCGGTGGTGGTCGACGTGGGCGCCGGCACCGGAGCCGCATCCCGAGCGGCGACGGCCGCCGGGGCCGCGGTCGTGATCGCCGTCGACGCCGCCTACGGCATGCTCGCCGCCGGCTCACGGCGGCGCCCCCCGGCGGTCGTCGGCGACGCCACGCACCTGCCGGTGCGGACCGCGAGTGCCGACGTCGTGCTGGCGGCGTTCTCGTTCAACCACCTCGCCGACCCGGCCGCCGGTTTCGCCGAGGCGGCCCGGGTGGCGCGGCCGGGGGGAGCCATCGCCGTCAGCACCTACGCCGCCGACGACGACCACCCGGTCGAAGGCGATCGTCGAAGAGGAACTGCGGCGCGCTCGGCTGGTCGACCCCGGCCTGGTACGTCGACTCGCGGGCCCGGGCCGATGCGTTCGCCACGCCGGCCGCGTGCCGGCGGGCGGCGGCCGCGGCCGGGCTCGACGCCACCGTCGATCGGGTGGCGGTGCCGTTTCCCGAGCTCGGTCCGGGCGACCTGGTGGCGTGGCGCCTCGGGATGGCGCACCACGCCCCGTTCGTGCGCCGCCTCTCCGCCGCCGCCCGGCGCGGGGTGCTCGACCGGGCGACCGAACGCGTGCGGGCCGAGCCGTCGCTGCGGCGCGTCGATCCTCGTGATCACCGTCAGCCGTGTGACGCCGGCGCTGGCGATGACCTGGCCGCGCCAGTCGGCGGCGAGGCGCACCCAGTCGGACACGCCGTAGCGGCGGCCGAGCTCGTCGGCGAGGCGCCACCCTTCGAGGGCGGCGCAGTCGCGCGAGCGCGCCGATCGTGTCGGCCACGTCGCCGACGGCGGCGTCTCCGACGGCGAGTTGGAACCAGGCCCGGGCGAGCGCGGCGTAGCGCCGGGAGCCTCGATCCGTCGCGTCCGCCGCCACGATCGCGGCGAGCTCGGCACCGTGGGTCGCGTCGCCGGCCGCGATCGCCAGCCGGGAGCCGCAGCAGACCGAGGCGATGCCGCTGGTGCCACGCCATCGTGCCGTTCCAGTCGTCGAGGGCGCCCATCCGTTCGAGCAGCAGCCGCTCGGCGCCGGCCGGATCGTCGGCGACGAGCCGGCCGTCGGCGAGATCGAGCAGGGCCACCCAGTAGCCCTCGGCCACGGCCACCCCGGCCGGCCCGGTGCCGTCGGGCGCGGCGTTGCGCTCCAACGCCGCGGCGTTCAGCTCGTCGGCCTCGGTCAGGCGCTCCGCACCGCGCAGCAGCCACGCCCGCACGTTCATGGCGACCGCCGGGAAGCGGGCGCCGACCGCGCCGGCGCGCTCGACGGCCCGCTCGAGGTCGTCGCACGCACGGAGGCCATCCCCGATGCGGCCGAGCTGGCCGAGGGCCATCACGCGGGTGAAGCGGCCGTGGAGAGCGGCGAAGGGATGGGCGACGTGTTCGGGGTCGATCAGCGCCCGGTCGGCCAGCGCCAGCGCCTCGAGCGGGCGGCCCTCGTGGGCGCGCACCTGGCCCAGCCACACCTCGGCCATGCTGCGCACCGCCGCCGGCCCGTGCATCGCGCCCGTCAGGCGCTCCTCGGCCCCGCGCAGGTCGCCGGTGCCGTGGCGGATGCGCCCGCCGAGGGCGAGCGCGCTGGCGTGCACGGCGCTCGCTGGCTCGGCGCGCGCCGCGGCCTCGTCGGCGTACAGCCGGGCACGGTCGTAGTGGCGCCCGTAGTACGCCACCCAGCCGGCGACCTCCAAGGCCGACGGCCCAGCCCCCATCGCCACAGCGAGCGCCGCCTCGGAGTCGGCCTCGGCGAAGCGCTGGGCGATCATCAGCACGCGCGCCAGCGCCTCGTGGGCGCTCGCGGCGTCGGCGGCCCGCAGGCTGGCGCGCAGCTGGGCCTCGGCGCCGGCGAGGTCGGCCCGTTCCAGTGACACGGCGGCGGCCTCGGCGAACGCCCGGGCGGCGATGGCGTCGTCGCCGCCGAGCCGGGCATGCACGGCGACGGCCAGCGGGTCGGCGTGGGGTCGCTGGTCGAGCGCCCGCGCCGCGTGGCGGTGCAGCAGTGCCCGTCGGGCTGGCCCCACGGTGGTCTGCAGCGCCTCACGTATCGCGCCGTGCCGGAAGCGGAACCCGGTGCCCCGCTCGACCAGCAGGCCGGCTTCCGCCGCCGCCTCCAGCCGCTCGACGACCGCGGCGGCCGGCACGTCGACGACGCCGGCGAGCAGGTCGACGTCGACGTCGGCGCCGAGCACGGCGGCCGCCTGCACCACCGATGCCACGGGAGGGCCGAGCGCCTCGACGATCGCCGCCACGGCCTCCCCCACGGTGGAGGGCACGCCGTCGCCGGGCGCGGCGGCGATGGCGAGGGCGAGCAGCGGGTTTCCGGCGCTGCGACGGTGCAGGTCGCGGTCGCGCTGCGCATCGGGACGGCCGCCGACCAGCTCGCCGACGGCGTCGACGTCGAGCGGGCCGAGCTCCAGCCGCTCGCCGACGAGATCGTGGCCCGGCCGGGCGGTGGCGAGCACGAGCAGCGGGGCGCGCTGCCCGGCGACCCAGGAGAGCCACGCCCGGGTGGTGGCGTCGGCGACCTCGGCGTCGTCGACGACGAGCAACGTCGGGCGACGGGGGTCGTCGCCGCACATGGCATCCATCACCGTCTCGAACCAGGCGGCGCGCTCCCACGCCGTGTCGGTGACCGCCGACGCGGTGGGCCAGGCGTCGAGGGCCGGCCCGGCCGCGGCCCGTCGGGCGCCGGCGTCGGCGTCGGACCGACGGGATCGACGCCAGCGCGTCGAGCAGCGGCTGCATCGGCAGGTCGCGACCCAACTCGTCGGCGCGGGCCGACGAGCACCCGCCCGCCGCGCTCGCCGACGTGGCGGGCGAAGTGCTCGACGAGCGCCGTCTTGCCGATGCCGGCGTCGCCCTCCACGACGACGACCCGCCCGGTGTCGGCGCCGGCGAGGTAGGCGTCGAGCCGGTCGAGCTCGGCGCGTCGGCCGACGACGGGGCGCCGCCCGGGGGAGGTGGCGGCGGGCGGCGGCGGATCGGGGGGTGCCGCCAGGATCTCGGCGTGCAGGCGGCGCGTCTCGGCGTCGGGGGACACCCCGAGGTCGTCGGCGAGTCGACGGCGCGCCCGCGCGTACGAGGCGAGCGCGGCTGCCGGTCGACCGGTCGCCAGCTGGGCGCGCATCAACACCCGCCACAGTGCCTCGTCGTACGGATCGTCGGCGAGCGCCGCGTCGGCGGCCAGCTCGGCGGCGAGCGGATCGTCGGCCGCCAGCGCCGCCTCGGCGGCCACGCGTGCGCGCCCGGGCGACCAGCGCCGCGCACCGCTGCCGCTCGGCCGCCACCCAGGTGCCCTCGTCGTCCGGGAGCAGCGGCCCGCGCGCCAGAGCGAGGGCGGCCGCCGCAGCGGCCCGGGCGGCGGCGCTGCGTCCGCCGTGGAGCGCCTCGACCGACTGGCTCACGCGGCGAGGTCAGTTCGTCGATGTCGAGCCAGTCGGCGACGAGCGTGAAGCCGGCGTCGGTGCGAACGATCCGCTCGACGCCGAGCACCCGGCGCAGTCGGGACACGAGCACGCTCACCTGCTCGGCTGGCCGCGCCGGCAGATCGGCGTCCCACAGTGCGTCGGCGAGCGCCGTCGCCGACACCGGCGCGCCACGGGCGACGGCGAGCACCTTGAGCGCGGTCCGCGCCTTGCGACTCCCGAACGTCGCGTCGGCGACGCCCTCGACGACGAGGCCACCGAGGAGGCGGACGCGCAACGGGCCGGCGGGGCCACCTGCTGCCGGAGCTCGCTTCGCTCGCTCACCGGCCGGCGATGCTAGGGCGCCGTCGGGCGGCACCCCGGCGGCATCGGCCGGTGGGGTCAGTCGTTGTCGAGCTTGTCGAGCAGGTGGTGGGCGATCTCAGCGGCCTTGCCGGTGATGCCGCCCTTGTCCTCGAGCTCCTCGAGGCGGGCGTCGACCACGCCGAGCTGGGCCCGCGCGCCCTCGACGAACGACACCTTGCCGTCGTGATCGAGGTCGAAGGCCTCGATCCGCGCCGCCTCTTCCTCCGGGGTCTCCTCGAACGGCGGCTCCGGCTCTGGCTCGGCCTGTCTCGGTCTGGTCGTCGCTCATCCCGTCAGTATGCGACCTCGGGAGCATTTGTCGGCGTGCCGGCCATGGCCCCTCACGGTCGATCTCACGTTGAGGGATGACATCTCGAGCATCCTGACTTGACGATTCGGGGACAACGACGCGAAGGTACGACATCAACCGCCACCCGGGATTCGATCGTCGGATCGAGTGTGCCCGGATCATGCGGATTCCGAGCACGTGTCCCATCGGGAGCAACCGCAACGAGCCGGTCGATCGAACGCCGGGCGCTGACGGAATCCGACGCTGATCGGAGTAGATGTGTGACCTGTCGTGCCGCAGCGGCGCCAACTGAGCGACGACGTTTGCGGTGGCCGGTTGCGCTCTCTGCGGCCGCGGCCCTCGTGGTCGCGGTGGCGCCGGTGGTCGGCGCCGACGCCGCGCCGTCTGCTTCGCCCGGGCTCACGGGGGGAAGGCCGCCGTCGTCGCCAACCACTGCGCCGCTGCGTCGGCTGACCGCCGCCGAGGCGTGGTCGGTGGTGCCCCGGGCCGCCGGCCTCTGGCGTGGGACATGGTCGGCGGGCGTGCGGCTGGACGACGTGTCGATCAGCATCGACGACCTACCTGGTGACGCACTCGCAGTAACGACCGGTTCGACAGTGACCGTCGACGCGACCGCCGCCGGACACGGGTGGTTCGTCGATCGTTCGCCCGCCGACGACATCGAGTACAGGGTCGGCGCCGGCGGACGAGACCTAGCCAACACCGACAGCGCCGCTCATGGGCGGATGGACCTGATGACGGTGCTCGCCCATGAGTTCGGACACCTCCTCGGCCGCGGCGACCTGGCCGACACCGGACACGCTCTCATGGGGAGCTCGCTCGAACCCGGCGAACGTCGTACGAGCGTGGGTCACGATCCCGGCGTCGATGTACGCGTGGTCGGCTCCTTGGGAGCCGGACTTGCTCTCCGGCTGCGCGCCGCGGCCCGCGGCGGCCGAACCGCCTGCCGATCCAGCGCCGCCGCCGACCACGGCGGCGGAGCCCGATGCGCCGGTGGCGGTCGCAGCATCCGAGCCGGAGGCGACGGTGATGGTGGCGCCGGCGGCCGCGGTGACTGTGGCGCCGGCGGTAGCCGGAGCCGGAGGCGACGGTGGCGGTCGCGGCATCCGAGCCGGCGGCCGCGGTGACTGTGGCGCCGGCGGTAGCGGAGCCGGAGGCGACGGTGGTGCGGGAGACGGTGGTCGCGCCGGAGGCGGACGCCGAGCCGGAAACGACGGTGGCGACCCCGGAGCAGGACACCACCGTGGCCGTATCGGATGGCGGCGAGCGGGCTTCGGGTTCGTCGCCGGTCGGCGACATCGATGCGGCGCCTCTGGTGACGTCGGCCGATGTCCCAGCACCGGATCCGCCGACGAACGTCCCTGCGAGCACCCCAACCACGGTTGCTGCGGTGACGCCGAACGATGCCGCCGGGAACGAGACCGGCCCCGCCGACAACTCCGATGGCGTCGACCGGGTCGACCTCGATGGAACCGGTGCGACGCCGGCGGTGGAAGATCAGACGCCACCGCCGGACCTTTCGGAGACGCCAAGCGCCGGACGTGGTGATGGCAACCCGACGTTTGGCAGCGACAGCGCGATCGGCATCGTCACGCAAGAGAGCCTCGCCGTCGGCGCCGCGCTCGACAGTCGCGAGACGGCCGCCGGCGTGGCGCTCACGATGGCCCAGGTCGAGCCGCTCCTGACCATCGCGAGTTCGCTCTGGGCCGCCGCCGGCTACGACGTCGACGCACTGGGCTCGATCAGCATCGTGATCGTCAGCCTCAGTGGGTGTACTCCTCGGCGAGGCGATAAAGCCGAGCGAAGTCCTGCTCGACGACGACGGAGCGGGTTGGGGCTGGTACCTCGACCCGGCGTCGCTGCCCGCCAGCACCCGAATCGATCTCCTCACTGTGCTGGTCCACGAGCTTGGGCACCTCTTGGGTCTCGGCCACGAACCGACTGGTCCGATGGCGCCCACGCTCGCTCCTGGCATCCGTCAGCTCCTCGACGGGCTCGATGCACTCATCGTGGCGCCGGGTTCGCCGGTCGTCGAGCCGCCGGTGGTGGAGCCGCCGGTGGTGGAGCCGCCGGTGGGGGAGCCGCCGGTGGTGGGAGCCGCCGGTGGTGGAGCCGCCGGTCGTGGAGCCGCCGTCGTGGAGCCGCCGGTCGTCGAACAACCGGTCGTTCGACCGGCGGTCGTACCGGCGGCCCCGCTACCGACCCGCGTGTCCCTGACGAAGTCCGCCGTACCACTCGTCCACCGTGATGCGGTGAGGGCGCTGACCTGGCTCAAGCAGGCCCCCTCATCGTCGCATCCAAGACGCGGCGAGCGCGCTCGAGATCGAGCGACAACACTCGCCGGTCATTCCGGTCGCGGACGACCGGAATGACCGGAGCAGGTTCGGCTAGCGGGCGGTCCAGCCGCCGTCGACGAGGAGGGTGTGGCCGACGACGTAGGAGCTGGCGTCGGAGGCGAGGAACAGCAGCGCCCCGTCGAGCTCGTGGTCGCGTCCCTCGCGCCCGAGCGGGGCGTTCGAGCTGACGAAGCGCTCGGAGGCGTCGTCGCCCCACATGTGCACCGTCATCTCGCTCGGGAACCAGCCGGGGGCGAGGGCGTTCACGCGCACGCCCTTGCGCGCCCACTGGCAGGCGAGCTCGCGGGTGAGGTTGACGACGCCGCCCTTCGAGGCGGTGTACGACGCCTGCTTGATCGGCGTCGAGGCCACGAGCCCGAGCACCGAGGCGATGTTCACGATCGACCCGTGGCCGCTCGCCCGCAGCGGCTCGAAGGCGAGCTGCGACATCACGAACACCGACGTGAGGTTGACGTCGATCACCCGGCGGAACTCGTCGGGCGGCTCGGTCTCGGCGGGGCCGGGGTAGGTGGTCCCGGCGTTGTTGACGAGGATGTCGAGCCCGCCACCGACCGCGACGGCCTGGTCGACGAGGCGGCGGCAGTCGGCGTCGTCGGTGACGTCGCACTCGACCGCGTGGGCCCGCTCGCCGAGCTCGGCGACGAGCGCGTCGAGGCGGTCGACGCGTCGCGCCGCCAGCACGACGGTGGCGCCGGCCGCGTGCAGCACCTGGGCGAAGCGCGCCCCGAGCCCGGACGAGGCGCCGGTGACGATGGCCACCCGGCCGTCGAGGCGGAACGGCGTCAGCACGTCGAGCGTCATCGGCCCGACCCTAGGGGGCGCGCTGCGGGCCGTCAGTGTCCGACGCGGGGCGGCGCATCCGGCACGAAGCGGCCGGCCTCGATCACCCGCAGCAGGAACTGCCGGGTGCGCGCCTCGATGGGGTGCTCGAGCACCTGCGATGGCGGGCCGGACTCGACGATTCGCCCGGCGTGGAGGAAGAACACCGCGTCGGCGATCTCGCGGGCGAAGGCCATCTCGTGGGTGGCGACGAGCATCGTCATCCCGGCCCGGCGCAGGTCGCGCACCACGTCGAGCACCTCGCCGACCAGCTCGGGGTCGAGGGCCGAGGTGATCTCGTCGAGCAGCATCACCTCCGGGTCCATCGCCAGCGAGCGGGCGATCGCCACGCGCTGCTGCTGGCCGCCCGACAGCTGATCGGGGTAGGCGCCGGCCTTGTCGGCCAGCCCGAGGCGCTCGAGCAGTGCCATGGCGCGCGCCTCGAGGGCCGCCTTCGGCCCGCGGCGCAGCTTGCGCGGGGCGAGGGTGATGTTGTCGAGCACGGTGCGGTGGGGGAACAGGTTGAAGCTCTGGAACACCATCCCGATGCGCTGGCGCACCGGGTCGGGGTCGAGGCCCGGCTCGCTGATGTCGACGCCGTCGAGCAGGATCACGCCGTCGTCGATCGGCTCGAGCAGGTTGACGCAGCGCAGCAGCGTGCTCTTGCCCGACCCGGAGGCGCCGATGAGCACGATCGCCGCCCCGGCCGGCACGTCGATGTCGATGCCGTCGAGCACCCGATGGGTGCCGAACTCCTTCACCACCCCGCGCAGCACCAGCTTCGGCGCCATTCGGCGACCGGCGCTCCGTCACGGCTGGACATGTCTCGGGTCGAGCGACCGAGCGCCAGCGAGGACGTCCAGCGCGGCCTGCGTGGCCGGGAACGCAGTCATCGCACCGCGGTGGCCGAGGTGCGCCGCGTTCGCGCTGCAGCAGCTGGTCGGTGAGGCGGGTGAGCGGGATCGACACGCACAGGAACAACGTGGCCGCGGCGACGTACGGCGTGAAGTTGAACGTCAGGTTCTTGATCGTCTCGGCGCGGCGCAGCGCGCCGACCGGGCCGAGCACGCTGATCAGCGCCACGTCCTTCTGCAGGCTCACCATGTCGTTCATCAGCGGCGGCACCACCCGCCGCACCGCCTGCGGGAGCACGACCGAGCGCATCGTCTGGCCGCTCGACAGGCCGAGCGACCGCGCCGCGGCGCGCTGGGACTCGTGCACGCTCTCGATGCCGGCGCGGAACACCTCGGCGACGTAGGCCGAGTAGGTGATGATCAACGCCGCCGCGCCCCAGATGACGAGCTTGCCGTACCACTCCCGGGTCTGCAGCAGCCCGGGCACGCCGAAGCCGAGCAGCGTGATCCACAGGATCACCGGCACGCCGCGCACGATGTCGGTGTACAGCGTCGCCGCCAGGCGCACCGGGAACAGCGCCGGGGTGCGGACGTTGCGGGCGGTGGCGATCAACAGGCCGAGCACGATGATGCACGGCGCACAGAAGAGGAAGATCTTCACGTCGAACAAGAACGGGCGCAGCAGCTTGCCGAAGGCGTGGGTGTAGTCGGGCCAGCTGAAGAACGTCTCCCGCACCTTCTGCCAGCCGGACGTCTTGGGGATCAGCCACACCACCAGGCCGACGACGACGATCGTCGACGACGGTGGCGATCGAGCGCGGCGCGTCGGCGTTGGTGGCGCTCGTAGGACTGGCGGCGCGACCGCGTCGAGACGTTGACCGCGCCGGCGCCGGCCGCGGCGACCGCGGCGTCCGCCGGCAGCGTCACCCGTCGAGTTCGATGGTCGGCACCCCGGCGGCCGTGACCATCCACTCTGTCGTGATCTCGTCGAGATCGCCCGACGCCCGCAGGTTCAGCAGCGCGTAGTTCACGCAGTCGGCGAGCGGGTTGTCCTTCTCGAACAGCATGCCCCAGTCCTCGCCGGGCGCCGAGTCGGCGGGCGGGAACTGGCCGACGACGATCCCACTGGTGAGCTGGTCGGTGACCGTCATGATGATGCCGGTCGGCAGGTCGACGACGATCGCGTCGATCTGCTTGGTTTCGAGGGCCGCGGCGAGGTCGGCGTTGCTGTTGAAGATCTGCGGGTCGCTGTCGGGCTGGATGACGTCGGTGACGTAGGTGAGGCTCGTCGTGCCCGACGTGACGCCGAGCTTCAGCGCCTGCACGTCGGCGAGCGACGCCGCGGTGGCGGCCGGGGTGTCGGTGTTGGCCACCAGCGCCTGGTTGGTGGTGTAGTACGGCAGGCTGAACGTCACCACGTCGCTGCGCTCGGGCGTGATCGCGTACTGCTGGATGTTGAAGTCGAAGTTCTTCGGGCCGGGCTGGATCGCCTCGTCGAAGGTGGTGCGCACCCACGTCACGTGGTCGTGGTCGAAGCCCATCTGCTCGGCGACGGCGTAGGCGACGGCCGACTCGAAGCCGTCGCCGCTGGTCGGGTCGTCGTCGACCACGTAGGGCAGGAACGCCGGGTCGCCGGTGGCGACGGTGAGCACGCCGTCGTCCAGGGTGAGGCCCTCGGCGCACTCGGCGGGGTCGGGCACGGTGCCGGAAGCCGCACTGTCGACGGGTGCCGCCGAGATGCTGTCGGCGGACGCGCTGTCGGCCGGCGGGCTCGGCGCGGTGCTCGCCGAGGCGACGCCGACCCCGACGGCGACGCTGAACAGGATGGACGCGGCGGCGATCGGTAGGACCCGGCGTTGCATGGTCGCGAACACTACTCCGTCGGCCGTGGGCCAGCCCTTGACACTGAGACGTTTGTCGTCTCATAGTCTCACATGGCCCCGAACCGTGATCGTCGGGGGGATACGAGCCGACGTCGATGCGCGCCGTGGAGCTGCGGGTCCTCCACGCCGCCAAGGCGTGCACCGAGCGGTGGGGACTCGACCGACTGACGATCGACGACATCGCCCACGCCAGCGGGGTGTCGCGGGCGACGATCTACCGCCTGTTCCCGGGCGGCAAGGACGTGCTCTTCGAGGCGCTGCGGGTGCACGAGCTGGAGGAGTTCTTCGCCGAGCTCGAGCGCGAGGTCGTCGACGCGGCGACGCTCGACGACCTGATCGTGCGCACGGTCGTCACCGCCACCCAGCTGCTCCGCGCCGATCAGCACATCGCCCTGATGCTCGCCGCCGAGCCCGGTGAAGCGCTGTCGCAGTTCACCGTCGACGGCGTGCCGCGGATCATCCGCTTCGCCGACGAGCTGCTCCTGCCGCGGGTGGCCGCCTACCTGCCGCGCGCCGACGCGCTGACGCTCATCGACGTGCTGTCGCGGCTCACGATCTCGTACTTCCTCGCCCCCAGCGACGTCGTCGACCTCGGCGACCCCGAGTCGGCGCGCCGCTTCCTCGCCCCGCTCGTGGCCGTGTTCGGCCGCCAGCGCACGAACCAGGCCAGTCTCCAACCCAGCCAAGGAGCACTCCCATGAGCGTGATCCATCGCGACAACGCCGAGATCATCGGTCGCGACGAGCTCAACGACATCGAGGCGATCGTCTCGGTCGTCAACACCGACGTCGACGAGGTCTCACACATCGTCGCCGACAACGCCGACGCCATCTTCACGTGGGACTACTCGCTCGCCCGGCCGCAACTGCGCAAGCTCTACGAGAAGGCCAAGGTCGGTCAGTGGAACGCGTCGACCGACCTGCCGTGGGACACCGAGGTCGACTTCGAGCGGGTCGTGCTCGAGGACCAGTCGGCCGTCCAGGCCGGCCTCAGCCCCGGGCACTACAACGGCACGATCGTCGAGAAGTGGACCGACGCCGAGTGGACCGCGTTCGCCCTCGACCAGCGACGTTGGACGTTGTCGCAGTTCCTCCACGGCGAGCAGGGCGCGCTGCTGTGCACGGCGAAGATCACCGAGACCGTGCCGTGGTACGACGCCAAGCTGTACGCGTCGACGCAGGTGGTCGACGAGGCCCGCCACGTGGAGGTGTTCGCCCGCTACCTCGAGGAGAAGTGCGGCGGCGGCTTCCCGGTGAACGCCCACCTGCGGATGCTGCTCGACGACATCATCAACGACAGCCGCTGGGACATGACCTACCTCGGCATGCAGGTGATGGTCGAGGGCCTGGCGCTCGCCGCCTTCGGCTTCCTGCACCAACTGACGACCGAGCCGTTGCTCAAGCAACTGTTGCGCTACGTGATGAGCGACGAGGCGCGCCACGTGGCGTTCGGAGTCCTCTCGTTGCGCGAGGTGTACGAGTCGATGACCGACGCCGAGATGAAGGACCGCCAGGAGTTCGCCTACGAGGCCGCGGTGCGCATGCGCGACCGATTCCTGTCCCAGGAGGTGTGGGAGAAGCACGGGGTCAACCCGCGCGACGTCGTTCCGCTCGTGCTGAGCGACCCGACGCGTGATCTCTTCCAGACGATGCTGTTCTCCAAGATCGTGCCCAACTGCAAGAAGCTCGGCCTGCTCGACCGCAACGACAGCTGGCTGCGCCACCGCTTCGAGGAGATGAACGTCATCCAGTTCGAGCACCTCGAGGACACCGGCGAGGAGTACATCAAGTTCGAGCTGTAGGGCCGTGGCCGGTCGCCGGTGGCTCGATCTGGTCACCCACGTTCTCGATATCGAGAACGTGGGTGACCAGATCGCCGTTCGAGACGGCAGAGTGCACCAGATGGCGTCGGGTGCGTCCGCGAAGACGTCGCGAAACTGCAATGTTCCTGACCGTGACGGGCGGCGCAGCGGGTCCTATGGTGCGGGCGATGGTTGTGGCGAGTGGCGACGCTCGGCACCACGTCGGCGCCGCGGGACACCTGGGATCCAAGTCAGTACGCGCAGTTCTCGGCGCAGCGATCGCAGCCGTTCTGGGACCTGGTCGGCCTGCTCGACGCGCCGGGCGGCGGCGGCTTCGGGCGGTGCGTCGACCTCGGGTGTGGCTCGGGAGAGCTGACGCTCGCCGTCACCGAGCGGCTCGGCATCCACGAGATGGTCGGCATCGACACGTCCGACGCCATGCTCGCTCGGGCCCGCGACCTGGTCGGTCCGGCCGACGATCGCCTGCGCTTCGCCCGCGGCGACGTCGCCCAGTGGACCGGCCGCGGCGACCACGACCTCGTGCTCGCCAACGCCAGCCTGCAGTGGGTCCCCAACCACGCCGAGGTGCTCACCCGGTGGTGGGAAGCGCTCGCCCCGGGCGGGCAGCTCGCGGTGCAGGTGCCGTTCAACGCCGATCATCCGGCGCACGTCGTGGCCACGCAGGTCGCCGCCACCGAGCCCTTCGTGTCGGCGATGAACGGGATGCCGCCCGTCGACCCGGTCGCCGCCAACGTGCTCGACCCGGCGGAGTACGCCACCGTGCTCGACCAGCTCGGCGCCGTCGCCCAGCACGTGCGGATGCAGGTGTATCCGCATCACCTGGCGTCGTCGGCGAGCGTGGTCGAGTGGGTGAAGGGCACGACGCTCACCCGGTTCGCCAAGGTGCTCCCCGACGAGCTGTACGCCCGGTTCCTCGACGCCTACCGCGAGCGCCTGCTCGACACCATCGGCGACAGCGAGCCGTACTTCTACCCCTTCAAGCGCATCTTGATGTGGGCGCGCCGTGACCCGAACGGCGCAACGAGGCACCACTGAGCGATCCCGATGGAATAGCCTCCCGCGCCATGGCTCGCTTCGGTCGCGTCGTCACGGCGATGGTGACGCCCTTCGATGACGAGCTCGGCCTCGACGTCGACGGCGCCGCGGCGCTGGCCCGCTGGCTGCAGGAGCAGGGCAACGAGGGATTGGTGGTCGCCGGCACCACCGGCGAATCGCCGACGCTCACCGACGACGAGAAGCTGACGCTGTGGGAGGCCGTCGCCGGGGCGGTGACCATCCCCGTCGTCGCCGGGTCCACCGGCGCCGACACCGCCCACTCGGTGCACCTCACCGCCGAGGCGTCCAAGCGCGGCGTCGCCGGGATCCTGGCGCTGTGCCCGTACTACAACCGGCCGTCGCAGGCCGGCATCGAGGCCCACCTGCGCGCCGTCGCCGCCGCCACCACGCTGCCGGTCATCGTCTACGACATCCCCATCCGCACCGGCCGCAAGATCGCCTCCGAGGTGCTGGTGCGCCTGGCCGACGAGGTGCCCAACATCGTCGGCCTCAAGGACGCCGCCGGAAACCCGGCGGTCACGGCGACGGTGGTCGCGGCCGCGCCGGCGTGACTTCGAGGTCTACAGCGGCGACGACGCGATGACGCTGCCGCTGCTCGCCGTCGGCGCCGTCGGCCTCGTCGGCGTGGCCACCCACTGGGTGGCGCCCGACGCGGTCGAGATGTTCGACGCCTGGGAGCGCGGCGACGTCGCCACGGCCATCGGCGTCAACTCCCGGTTGCTCGAGAGCTGGCAGTTCGAGACCGGCGACGAGTCGCCCAACCCGGCACCCACCAAGGCGATGCTGCGCCACCTCGGCCAGCCGGCCGGGGGCTGCCGCCCGCCGATGGACGCCGATCCGGTGTGGCTCGACTCGCGGGCCGCCGACGTCTACAAGGCGTTGGTCGCCGCCCGTGGCTAGCCCCGACCGACCGGCTCCGGCCGCGGCGGTGCCCGCCGAGGCCCTCGACGCCGTGCGGGTGGTGTTCCTCGGCGGACTCGGCGAGATCGGGCGCAACTGCATGGCGATCGAGGTCGGCGGAGGGCCGGCCGGCGACGGCCCCGACCGCAGCATCCTGCTCATCGACTGCGGGCTGATGTTCCCCGACCCGGACATGCACGGCATCGACCTCGTGCTGCCCGACTTCACGTACCTGCGCGAGAACGCTTCGCGGATCGTCGCCGTCGTCGCCACGCACGGCCACGAGGACCACGTCGGGGCGCTGCAGTACCTGCTGCGCGAGATCTCCGTGCCGATCTACGGCTCGGCGCTCACGCTCGGCCTCGCCCGCAACCGCATCGAGGAGGCCGGCCTGCTCGGGCGCACCGACCTGCGCGCGGTGCTCGACGGCGAGCGCGTCACCATCGGGCCGTTCGACATCGAGTTCATCCCCGTCACCCACAGCGTGCCCCACGCCCACGCCGTGGCGGTGCACACCGGCCAGGGCGTCATCCTCCACACCGGCGACTTCAAGCTCGACCTCACCCCGGTCGACGGCCGGCGCACCGATCTCGCCCGCATCGGCGAGATCGCCAAGCGGCAGGGGGTGCGCGTGCTGCTGTGCGACTCCACCAACGCCGAGTCGGCCGGCCACGCGCCGAGCGAGACGAACGTCGGCTCGGTGCTGCGCTCGATCTTCGCCGAGTGCAAGGGCCGGCGGGTCATCACGGCGAGCTTCGCCAGCCACCTCCACCGCATCCAGCAGATCGCCGACGCGGCGATCGAGAGCGGACGCGTGGTGGCCACGCTCGGGCTCAGCATCCGCAAGAACGTGCAGCTCGGCATCGACCTCGGCATCATCCACATCCCGGCGTCGAAGCTCGTCGACATCGAGGACATCGACCGCTGCGCGCCGGGCGAAGTGTGCGTGATCTCCACCGGCTCGCAGGGCGAGCCGATGTCGGCGCTGGCGCTGCTGGCACGCGGCGAGAACAAGTTCGTCAAGCTGTCCGACAACGACACGGTGATCCTGTCGTCGCACGCCATCCCCGGCAACGAGTCGAACGTCAACCGCGTGCTCGACGGCCTGCTCCGCGCCGGCGCCCAGGTCGTGCACTCGGGCGTCCGCGACGTGCACGCCACCGGCCACGCCCAGGCCGACGACATCAAGACCTACCTGTCGATCGCCCAGCCCGACTGGTTCGTGCCCGTGCACGGCGAGTACCGCCACCTGGTCGCCAACGCCGAGCTCGGGGTCACGATGGGGGTTCCTCGCGACCGGGTGCTGGTGTGCTCCGACGGCGACGTCCTGCGCATCGACCGCGCCGGCGTCGACGTGGCCGGCCGGGTGCCGGCGGGATACCTCTACGTCGACGGCATCGTCGGCGACGTCGGCATGGGCGTGCTCCGCGACCGCAAGATCCTCGCCTCCGAGGGCGTGGTGGTGGTGGTCGTCACCGTCGACGTCGTGACGGGCAAGGTGCTCACCGGCCCCGAGATCATCACCCGCGGCTGGGTCTACGCGCCCGAGGCCGAGGCGCTGCTCGACGAGGCGTGCGACACGATCGCCGCCACGATCGAGGCGTCGCTCGCCAACGGGGTGCGCGACGTCGAGGCGCTCGAGCGTGACGTGCGGCGCAGCGCCGGACGCTTCGTCAGCGAGCGCACACGGCGGCGGCCGATGATCGTGCCCGTCGTGATGGAAGCGTGACCCCCGGGCGCGCCCGGGTCGTGTTCGCCGTACTCGCCGCCGCGCTGATCGGTGCGACCGCGCTCGCCGCGTGTGGCGACGACGCACGGCGACGACCCCGGCCCTCCCCGCAGTGGAGGACATCGCACCCGCGGTGGCCGCCCTCGAGGCGGAGCTCGGCGGCCCCCAGGACTACTTCGAGCTCGCCGCCACCGCCCTCGGCGTCACGCTCTGGGTGGCCGGAACCGCAGCCGGCGACGACGCCGCGACGACGGCGACGCCGTACCTGTACGTCGGCGACGAGGTGGCGTCGAACGGTGCGGCGCAGCCGGCCGAGGGACAGACCTTCACGGCGGCCGAAGCGCTGACGTTCGACGCCGACCGGGTGCTCGACGACGTCGCCGGCGACCTCGCCGACTCGACGATCGACAGCTTCTCGATCGTCGGCTCCGCCGACAGCGGCGTGCAGTTCGCCGTGGTGGTGGCCTCCGACCGCGGCGGCGAGATCTCGGTGCAGGTCGACGGCCAGGGGCGCGTCCTCGCCGCCGACGTCCCGCTGCCGAGCACGCCGGCGACGACTGCTTGACATCGCAGCACCGCTGATCTCAGCGCGTGCCCGCGCTGCGCCGGGCGGCGCAGTCCGACTGCCGCCCGCCCGATCCGGGTACGGTTGAGCAGACATGGCTACTTGGGGTCCGTCCCGCAAGCGGGACCAGCAGGCGCTGCCACCGGCGGGTGGCAAGGCCCCGGCCGCCCGGTCGGGCACCCCGAAGGGCACCGGAGCGGCGGGTGCCCGCAACGTCACACGGGCGCGCTACAGCGAGGACCCGAACGCCCCGGGCACCAAGTCGACCCGTCGCGAGCAGGCGACGGGCGAGCTGAAACGGGCGTTCGCCGGCAAGGAGCACGACTTCTGGGGCCTCGTGCTGATCGTCATCGCCGTCATCATGGCGCTCGGGGTGTACGGCAACGTGGCCGGCCCGCTGAGCAGCGCCATCGAGTGGGTGGTCGCCTTCCTCGCCGGGCTCGGCCGCTACCTCGTGCCGCCGCTGCTCGTCGTGCTCGGCATCGTCCTGATCCGCGACGGCCGCTCGTCGAGCCCGTGGCGGCTGGTGTTCGGGTGGACGTTCGTCGGTCTCGCCGGCCTCGGCCTGCTGCACATCGCCAAGGGGCCGGAGGGCTTCTCCGTCGACGGGGTGAGCGACGCCGGCGGGGTGGTCGGCTGGATGGTCGGCGAACCGCTGCGGACGTTGCTCGCCGACGTCGGCTCGGTCGTGCTCCTGCTCGGGGCGCTGCTCGTCGGCGTGATGCTGATCACCCAGGCGTCGCTGCGCACGATGGCCTCGGGCACCGGGCGTGGCGTCTCGTTCGTCGCCGTGCCGATCGGGCGGGCCGCCCAGCGGGCGCTCAAGGAGATCTCGTCGCTGCGCAGCGACGACGAGCCCGACGACGATGCCGCGGTCGCCGGCGCGGCCGGCGCGGCGGCGACGCCACTCGCCCTCGGCCCGGCCGGTCCGTACGACGCCGGGAACGACTTCGACGACGACCCCACGGTCGCCGACGACACGGCCGACCGAGCCGCCGACGCCGGCGCCGGCGGCGGCTGCGGTCGCCGTCGGCGACCACGTCCGACGACGACCCGGCGAAGAGCTCGTGGACGCTGCCCCCCGTGACGCTGCTGCACCGCGCCGGTGCGCAGTCGATCAACCGCGCCGAGGTCGAGGCGCGCGGCCGCGTCCTGCAGGAGTCGCTGCAGCAGCACGGCGTCGACACGACGCTCGTCGGGATGACGATCGGTCCCACCGTCACCCGCTTCGAGCTCGAGCTCGGTCCCGGGGTGAAGGTGGCCCGGGTGACCTCGCTGCAGAAGGACATCGCCTACGCCATGGCCGCGGTCGACGTCCGCATCCTCGCTCCGATCCCGGGTCGCTCGGCGATCGGTGTCGAGGTCCCCAACCACACCCGTCAGCTCGTCGCCCTCGGCGACCTGATGGTGTCGCCCGAGGCGAGCGAGCTCACCGGCCCGCTGGAGGTCGCGATCGGCAAGGACATCGCCGGGAAGTCGGTGTTCCTCGACCTCGCCACCACGCCGCACCTGCTGATCGCCGGCGCCACCGGGGCCGGCAAGTCGAGCGGCATCAACTGCATCCTCACGTCGCTGCTGATGCGCACGACGCCCGACCAGGTTCGCCTGATCCTGGTCGACCCCAAGCAGGTCGAGATGGGCCAGTACAACCGCCTGCCCCACCTGCTCACCCAGCCGGTCACCAATCCGAAGAAGGCGGCCAACGCGCTGGGCTGGGCCGTGAAGGAGATGGAGCGGCGCTACGACCTGCTGTCCAAGGAGGGCTTCCGCGACATCGGCGGCTACAACGCCGCGTTCGATCGCGGTCAGCTCACCGCCGAGATGCTCCCGTCGGGCGCGATCGTCAACGATCCGGAGCGGCTGCCCTACATCGTCGTCGTCGTCGACGAGCTCAACGACCTGATGATGGTGGCGGCACGCGACGTCGAGGACTCGATCACCCGCATCGCCCAGAAGGCCCGGGCCGTCGGCATCCACCTGATCGTCGCCACCCAGCGACCGAGCGTCAACGTGATCACCGGCGTGATCAAGGCGAACATCCCGGCGCGCATCGCCTTCGCGGTGTCGAGCCTCACCGACTCGCGGGTCATCCTCGACCAGCCCGGCGCCGAGCGGCTCGTCGGCAAGGGCGACATGCTCCTGCTGCCCGGGAACTCCTCGGTGCCCCACCGCGTGCAGGGCTCGTTCGTGAGCGAGGAGGAGATCCGCGCCGTCGCCGAGTTCTGGCGGGCCCAGGCGCCCGAGGTCACGTATGTGTCGGGGGTCGAGGGCAGCTCGGACGACGGCGCCGTCGACATGGTCACCTCCTCGGCCAACTCGCTGTCGGGGGGCGACGACGATGACGACGCGATGATGCGCCAGGCGATGGAGCTGGTGGTGCGCAGCCAGCTCGGGTCGACGTCGATGCTCCAGCGCAAGCTCAAGGTTGGCTTCGCCCGCGCCGGACGGATCATGGACCTGCTCGAGCAGCAGGGCGTGGTCGGTCCGAGCGAGGGCTCGAAGGCCCGCGCCGTGCTGATGACCGTCGAGGAGTTCGAGGCGCTGCCGGAGCGATCCGGGCCGGCGTAGTCCCCGGCGCGATCCGATCGGCCTGGCATGATCGGCGCGATGGTGGAGCACACGATCACGGAGCTGGCGGCGGGACTGAGCTTCCCGGAGGGCCCGGTGGCCCGTGACGACGGCTCGCTGATCGTGGCGGAGATGTTCGGCGAGCGGGTGACCCGCGTCGCCGCCGACGGCGAGGTGTCGATGCTCGCCGAGGTGGCGGGCGGGCCGAACGGCTTGGCCGCCGGGCCGGACGGCTGCCTGATCCTGTGCAACAACGGCGCGCGCCTTCACGCCGGTCGACCGCGGCGGCGTCATCGTGCCGGGGCCGTTCGACCAGGAGCGCTACACCGGTGGGCTGATCCAGCGCCTCGACGCCGACGGGTCGGTGCACGACCTGTACACCAACTGCGCCGGTCGCCCGCTGCGGGCGCCGAACGACCTCGTGCTCGACGCCCACGGCGGCTTCTACTTCACCGACCACGGCATCGTCGACGGCCGCGCCCGTACCAGCGACCTCAGCTCGATCTACTACGCCCGCTGCGACGGCTCGGACATCCATGAGGTGGCCTTTCCGGCCGCGTCGCCGAACGGCATCGGCCTGAGCCCCGACGGCGAGACCCTGTACTACGCCGAGACGTTCACCGGACGAATCTTCCGCCGGCGCGTCGTCGAGCCCGGAGTGCTCGCCGGCGCCAGTCCGTTCGACGCCTCGACACTGCTGTACTCGCTCCCCGGGTTGCAGTACCTCGACTCGCTCGCCGTCGACGGCGAGGGCTGGGTCTGCGTCGGAACGCTGCTCCAGGGCGGGGTCACGTGCGTGTCCCCGGACGGTCAGTCGGTCGAGGCGATCACCACCGACGACCCGATCACCACGAACCTGTGCTTCGGCGGCCCGGAGCTGCGCACGGCGTACGTGACGCTGTCGGGCACCGGTCGGGTCGTCACGCTCGACTGGCCGCGGCCGGGGCTGCGGCTGGCCCACCAGTAGCACTGGACCGCTGCGGACCGTCAGTAGCGTGGTCCCGGTGCCGCAACGCTTCTACGTCGAGACCCTGGGGTGCCCGAAGAACCAGGTCGACTCCGACAAGCTCGTCGGCACGCTTGCTCGCCGACGGCATGGCCGCCACCGACGACCCCGCCGCCGCCGACCTGGTGGTGGTCAACACCTGCGCGTTCATCGACGCCGCCCGGCGCGAGTCGATCGACACGGTGCTCGCCCTCGACGAGGTGCGCCAGACCGGGTCGCGCCTGGTCGTGACGGGCTGCATGGCCGAGCGCTATGGCGACGAGCTGGCCGCGGCGTTGCCGGAGGTCGATCGCGTCGCCGGCTTCGGGGTCCGGCTCGTCGAGCCGGCGACGGCGGCACCGCCGTCGACGCGGACGCTGATCCCGGTGAGCTCGGCTCCCTTGCCGGCGCTCGACCTGCTCAACCTGCCGCGGCCGCGCTCGACCGCCCCGTGGGCCTACGTCAAGATCGCCGAGGGCTGCGACCGCACGTGCGGGTTCTGCGCCATCCCCTCGTTCCGCGGCAAGCAGCGCAGCCGTGACGTGGCGTCGATCCTCGACGAGGTCGACCAGCTCGGCGTGGCCGAGATCGTGCTGGTCGCCCAAGACCTCGCGTCGTACGGCAAGGATCGCCCGGCCGAGCTGGGCGCCGGTTCGATCGTGCCGCTCGTGCGGGCGCGTGGCCGAACGCGTCCGACGCGTCCGCCTGCTCTACCTCTACCCGAGCGATCTCAGCGACGCCCTCATCGACGCGATCTGCGACTCGGGCGTGCCGTACTTCGACCTGTCGCTGCAGCACGTCAGCAAGCCCCTGCTGCGGCGCATGCGTCGTTGGGGCGACGGTGCGCGCTTCCTGCGCCGCATCGACGACATCCGCGCCCGCGAGCCGGACGCCGCGTTCCGCAGCAACTTCATCGTCGGCTACCCGGGCGAGACCGAGGCCGACCACGACGAGCTGCTCGCCTTCGTCGAGGCGGCCCAGCTCGACTGGTGCGGGTTCTTCGCCTACAGCCGGGAGGACGGCACCTACGCTGCCGGGCTCGACGGCGTCGTGCCCGACGCCCTGATGGCCGAGCGCCTCGCGGAGCTGACCGAGCTGCAGGACGCGATCACCGCGTCGCGGCGGGACGCGCTGATCGGCACGACGGTGGACGTGCTCGTCGACCGTCCCGGCGTCGGCCGCACGCACCGCGAGGCACCGGAGATCGACGGCGTCGTGTTCATCGACGCGACGATCACGCCGGGGTCGATGGCATCCGTCGAGGTGGTCGACGCCGTGGGGTGCGACCTGCTCGCCGCCGGAGCGGACCCGGTGGTGGCGGGCCTGGACGACGTCTGATGCCCGTCGAACCCGGCGCGGTGGCCACGTGGGCCAACGCCGTCACCGTCGCCCGCCTGCTGCTGTCGCCGCTGATGTTCTGGGTGATCCCCGACGGCCACGGCGGTTCGTGGATCTCGTTCGCGCTGTGGTTCGTGCTGTGCGCCAGCGATGGCATCGACGGCTACATCGCCCGCCGGCACGGCGCCACGCGGTCGGGCGCCTTCCTCGATCCGCTCGCCGACAAGGTGCTCGTGCTCGGAGCGATGTTCACGCTCGTCGGCAACGGAGTGTTCTGGGTCGTGCCCGTCGTGATCATCGCCGCCCGGGAACTGATCATCAGCGTCTATCGCAGCGTCGCCGGGGCCAAGGGGGTGTCGATGCCGGCGAGCCGCATGGCGAAGTACAAGACGCTGTGCCAGCAGCTGGCGGTCGGATTCGCCCTGCTGCCGCTCACCGCCCTCGACGCCACGTGGCTGTGGAACGGGTTCCTGTGGGCGGCCGTCGTGCTCGCCGTCGTGAGCGGCTGGCAGTACTTCGTCCGGGCGCGCACCGCCGAGCCCGAGGGCGCGCACGCGGTGTGACGATGGGGAGTGACCATGCGGTGTGACCATGCGGTGTGATCTGGTCGCCGTCGGCACCGAGCTGCTGCTCGGCCAGATCGTCGACAGCAACTCGGCGTGGATCGGCGAGCAGCTGGCTGCGATCGGGATCGCCACCAACGTGCACGTCAAGGTGGGCGACAACGTCGCGCGCATCGAGGGGGTGGTGCGCCAACGCCTCGCCGAGGCCGACGCCGTGATCGTGTGCGGCGGCCTCGGCCCGACCCACGACGACCTGACGCGCGAGGCGATCGCCGCGGTGATGGGTGGGGTGGCCCTCGAGCTCGACGAGTCGGTCGCCGACGTGATCGCCGAGCTGTTCGCCGCACGAGGTCGGGCGATGAGCGAGAACAACCTGCGCCAGGCGATGGTGCCGGTGGGCGCCACCGTGATCCCACAGCGGCGGGGGACCGCGCCGGGGTTGATCTGCCCGGTCACGGTCGACGGGAAGGCGAAGGTGATCTTCGCCGTTCCCGGCGTGCCGATGGAGATGCGCGAGATGGTGACCCGAGCCGTGCTCCCCGAGTTGCTCGCCCGCGCCGGCGAGCACGAGGTGATCCGC
This sequence comes from Ilumatobacteraceae bacterium, assembly GCA_963719295.1. Classification (GTDB taxonomy): domain Bacteria; phylum Actinomycetota; class Acidimicrobiia; order Acidimicrobiales; family Ilumatobacteraceae; genus Desertimonas. The sequence goes on along the minus strand of CAVRBV010000022.1, from coordinate 22,744 downwards.
TCGCGTGTGCTCAAGGTGTGGGGGGAGTCGGAGAGCGGTCTCAACGCTCGCCTCGACGACGTGATCGAGCGCCTCGACGTCGCCGGCGACCCGACGCTCGCCTTCCTGGCCCGTGGGTGGAACGGTCTCGAGATCCGCCTGACGAGCCGTCGGCCCGGACGCCGCGGCGGCCGAGGCGGCGATCGCGCCGTGGGAGGCGGAGATCCGCGAGCGCCTCGGCATCGTCGTGTTCGGCAGCGATGACGACTCGATGGAGTCGGTGGTGCTCGACCTGCTGCGCGAGCGCGGGTGGTCGCTGGGCCTCGCCGAGTCGCTGACGGCGGGGCTGACGTCCGCCCGCCTGGCCGGCATCTCCGGTGCGAGCGACGTGCTGCGCGGCGCCGTGGTGTCCTACGCCAGCGAGGTCAAGTTCGACCTGCTCGGGGTGCCGGACGGTCCGGTGATCAGCTGAGCCGGCGGCGCTGGCGATGGCCGACGGCGCCCGGCGGGTGCTCGACGCCGACGTGGGCGTGGCGCTCACCGGCGTCGCCGGTCCGCGCACCCAGGAGGACCAACCGGTCGGCACGGTGTGCCTCGCCGTCACCGGCCCGGGCATCCGCCGGGCGACGACGCTGCGCCTCGGCAACGGCGACCGTCAGCAGATCCGCGAGATGTCGGTGATCAACGCCCTCGACCTCCTGCGCCGAACCCTCCTGCGCTGACCTCTCGCCGTCACCCGAAACCGATGGGTGCCACCATGACCGTACGGTCATGTTGGCACCCATCGGTTGGAGGGGTGGCGTGGGCCGGGTCGTTGAAGGGGTACGCCCTAGGCCCTAGGTCGCCGTGCGCCCCCGTAGCTCAGCTGGATAGAGCACCGGACTTCTAATCCGATGGTCGCACGTTCGAATCGTGCCGGGGGCACGCGCCGGCCGGTGCCCCGAGTCGCGCGTCCCGTCCGCGCCGCCGGCCGAGTGACGCTTCGTCGCCCGCCGGCTCAGCGTCGTGGCAGCTCGGCGAATCGGTACGGCGGCGGCGCCAGGCCCAACGCCGGCGGGGTCAGCGGGGGCGGGCGGAGGAACGGCGGCGGCGAGCTCAGATCGAGCGCGCCGATCGGGCTCGTGGCGGCGGCATCACGCCGCGTCAATGAGGGAAGGTTCCAGACGTCCTCGAGCAGTCGCAGGACGCTGGTGTGGTCGAACACCTCGTGCAGGACGGCGCCCGGACGGGCGTACGGCGAGACGATGACGGCCGGCACTCGGAAGCCATAGCGGTCGTAGCGGGCATCGGGGTCATCGGTGCGGGGGCGCACGTCGTCGGGTTCGATCGCCGGGGGCGGCGGAACGTGGTCGTAGTACCCACCGTGCTCGTCGTAGCACCAGACGAGCAGCGTCGTCGGCCAGTCCGGGCCGCGCATGATGGCGTCGATCACCGTCGCGGCGAACCGCTCGCCGAGGAGGATGTCCTGGGGCGGTTCTTCCGAGAAGTCGACGAAGCTGGGGTCGACGATGCTGAAGGCGGGCAGCCGGCCGGTCGCCACGTCGCGGAAGAACCGCTTCATGCCGTGCACGTGGCGGAGGTGCACCAGCGCGCTGACGGCGAAGACGTCGGCCGTGAACTGCAGCTTGGACTCCAGCTCGTGGAGCACGGCGCCGGGACGCCGGCGGGCGGTCGGGGCGAGCTTGGCGATGACCTGACGCCCGCCGCGGCCGATGAGGCGGGAGGCGACGAGGCGTGCCGGCGAGGTGCTGTGATAGTTCGCCCAGTCGATCCCGTGGCGGGTCAGCAGGTCGAAGATCGTTCCGTTGGTCGGGCGGTCGAAGCACTTGGCCGGTTCGTCGGTGGCCAGACCGTGGGCCGTCCCGGCGACCAGGAACCGGCGGTTCGGGAAGGTGGGGCCCAGGCACGATCCGAACCAGCGGTCGGCGAGCGGGAAGGTGCGGGCGAGCGAGGCGTAGAAGGGGAGCTGCTCGCTGTCCCAGTAGCCCATGACGTCGTCGGTGCGGGCGGTGACGGCGTCGTCGTCGAGCGCGGCAGCGACTCGTTGCGCGCTGCGCACGAACCCGGCGTTGGTGCCCTCGGCCCATTGATCGTGTGTCGACGGCCAGCTCTGGCAGGCGATCTCGCGGGCCTGGCTGGTCGACTCCAGGCGGTGACTGGGCACGCACCGACCGTCGGGCGCCACGTTGTGGGCGTCGGCCGGCAGTCCGTCGCCGTGGTCGACCAGGGCACCGAAGTAGTTGTCGTAGGAGTGGTTCTCCATCATCACGACGACGACGTGTTCGATCTGCGGCACTCGATGGGTGCCGGGCGCTGCCGCAGCGTCGGGGAGCGATGGGGCCGCCGGGTCAGGTCCCGTCATGGTCGTGGTCGGGTGGCGTGCACACGGGGAGGGCGGCGTGCTCGACCCGGATCTTGAGCCGGCGGGTCGACGGGTCGGGCGCCGCCGTCGAGCTCGTAGGGTCGTTTCTGGTCGAGCTGCACGTCGATCTTCGTGCCCGACGTCATCTCGACGAGCGGTGACTTGTCGGGTCGCCCGGCGATGATCCGGGCCATCACCCGCGACCACTGCACCACGCCGCTGGCGCAGACGACGCCGACCTCGAGACGGCCATCGTCGGGTCGTGCCGCCTCGAAGGCGGTGATGCCGCCCACGATGGTGCCGACGTTGCCGACCAACACGCAGGTGGCGTCGCCGTGGAACCACGTCGTGCCGTCGACGACGATGCGGGTGTCGACGGGCTTCTCGCGGAGGTGTCGGGCGCCGGTCCAGACGTAGGCCGCTCGCCCGACGCGATCCTTGAGGGCGCGGTCGGCGTCGCGGATCATCAACGCATCGAACCCGACACCGGCCATCACGAGGAATCGCTCGCCGTTGATCCGCCCCACGTCGAGCGCCCGGTGGTGCCCGCTGCAGGCCGACCCGCACCGCGCCCTCGACGTCCTTGGGAATCGCCAGGTTGGTGGCGAGGAGGTTCGCCGTGCCGGCGGGGAGGACCGCCATCGTGGCGCCGGTGCCGGCCAGCACGTCGGCGCAACGTTGCACCATCCCGTCGCCGCCCCAGACGAACACCACGTCGGCCCCCGCCTCGAGGGCGGCGCGGGCCTGTTTCGGTGCCTGTTTGCTCTTCAACACCTCGTACCACAGGGGTTCGTCGACGCCGTGGGCGCGCAGGACCTCGCGCAGCTCGGTCAGGCCTCCGCCGAGTTGCTTGCGGGTGTGGGCGATCACCGCCACGGTCGTCATGCCGACACCGCCGGCAGCTGGTCGGGGTGCCGTGACGCAGGCTCGTGGTCGGCATCGTGGCGTGCGTGAGCGGTCGTCGTCGCTCGCCACCCGCACCGCCAAGACGGCGATGGCGAGCGCACCGACGCCCATCAGGCCTCCGAACGACGACGTCGCTGGGGTGGTGCATGCCGCGGTACACGCGTGCGGTGCCGACGGCGCACGCCAGCACGACCACGATGGTGTAGGCCGTCGCTCGGACCCAGCGGTACGTCGACGCGGAACAGAACAGCAGCGCGATCGCGCCCCAGAGCACGACCGTCGCGGCGATGTGCCCGGACGGAAAGCTCGACGTGCTCGGCTCCGAACCGAGCTTCGGCACGTCCGGGCGGGGTCGACCGACGATGCTGTTGACGGTGAGGAAGGTGAGCAGCTCGAGCCCGAGGCCGATCGGGCACGACCAGCAACGCCCACCACCGCCGCTGCACGACGAGCACGATCTCGACCACGAGGGCGATCGCGACGACCCCCATCGTGTCGGCGAGGCGGGTCAGGAACCCGGTGAGGCCGTCGAGGAACGCCGTGCGATGGTCAGCCATCCAGTTCGTCACGTCGTCATCCCACTGACGCAGGCCGCCGAGAGCGCCGGCGTGCACGATGAGCTCGCCGACACCGATCAGCACGGCGACCATCCCGACGTAGCCGACGAGGACGATCGTGACCAGCGGGACGATCCGGGGTGCCGACGCGAAGCGACGTTCGAGCGAGCGACTGACCGGCCCCTCGGCCATGACGGCGCTCACGAGGGCGCCTGCAACCGTCGACGGGTGAACGTGGCCAGGCAGAACACGCCGTAGGCGATGAAACCGAGTGCGATCACCGCCACGACGAGCACGCCCCAGGTCTGCTCGGCCAGGCGACGCAACGCGCCGTCGAGACCGGTCGCCTCCTTCGGATCGAACTGAACGGCGGCGCGCACCAGGAAGAAGCCGATCACGGCGAAGGCGATCCCGCGGCCGATCTCGCCCACGGCGCCGAGCCGCCTCGTCCACACGATCCGCTCCCGAGACATCCCGGACAGATCGAGCTCGTCCTCGACGTCCTGCGTGACGCCCTTGACGAAGCGGTAGATCCCGGCGGCGATCACGACCAGGCCGGCGAGACCGATGAGCCAGCGCCCGAAGCCGTTGCCCATGATCCGCGCCGTCAGGTTGGTCACCTTGGCGTTCCCGTTGGCCGCCCGCTCCGAACTGGCGTCATCGGACTTGGCCAGCGCCAGCGCCGTGAAGGCGAAGGTCGTGTAGATGATGGCGCTGACGACGTAGCCGATCCGTTTCACCAGCGCCTCGGCGTCGTGTCCGCCCGGCAGCAGCGCCGTCGTCACCCGCCACGCGGCGTACAGCAGCATCGAGAGCCCGAGCACCCACAACAGCAGGGCCCCGCCGGGCGATCCGGCGATCGTCTTGATCGCGCCGTTCGGGCTGGCCTCCTGATCGGCCGTGGTCGAGGACCAGCCGAGCGACGCGAACACCACCGTCGCGGCCAAGACGCCGGCGATGGTGTACACGACACCCTTGGCCGCCCAACCGGCCCGGCCGAGCTTGACCATCCCCGGGTGCTCGGCGACGAGACGCCCGGTCGGGTTCGGTACCGATATGTGACTCGACATGCGACGTCACACTCCTCGGCGCATGCTTTCCCGAAGGTGGCCGCCACCAAACACGGGCAGCGGCGGCGGCGTCGACCGTGGGTTTCGGCGGGCGACGTTCGGGGTAGACCACACCCGACCCGCCGCACGCCCGGCCGCAACAAGGAACGACGACAACGCTGATCATCATCACCGTGCTCGGTGCCGGCCTCGCCGTCGGCGCGATCGTGGCGCTGGCGGCGTGGCGATGGCCCCGCGTCAGCTCCCCCCACTTCCGCTCGTCCGGCCTCGCCCGCCGACTGGCCGCCCACCCGCGACTCGCCCGGCTCCTGCGCGCCGACCCCGCTCCGCAGGGGACCGCCGGGGTGGCGCTGATCGGCGTCGGCATCGTGCTGGTCGTGGCAGCGGTCGGGGTCGGGATCCTGTTGTTGATGATCCGTACGACGTCCGGCTTCGCCCGCTTCGACCTCCGCCTCGCCCAGTTCGGAGCCGTCCATGCGACCGACGCGTCGACGTCGTTCCTCCGCACGGTCAGCCTGCTCGGCGGCACGCTCGGCATCATCGTGGCGTCGCTCATCGTGGCTGCTGTCGAATATCGACGGTCACGGAAGCCGGCCGTCTTCGCCTTCCTGGCGACGGTCGTGGCCGGTCAGTTCGCCGTCGCCAACCTCGTGAAGTGGCTCGTCGATCGCGCCCGACCGGCCATCGACCAGCTCACCGGCTTCGCCGGCTCGTCGTTCCCGTCGGGCCACGCCACGGCCGCAGCCGCCACCTACGCGGCGTTCGCGTTGCTGTTGGGACGCAACCGATCCGACACGACCAAAGCCGTGCTCGCGGGGGCTGCAGCGGGGATCGCAGTCGCGGTCGGCGCCACGCGGGTGCTCCTCGGCGTGCACTGGTTCACCGACGTGCTCGGCGGACTGCTCATCGGATGGTCGTGGTTCGCGATCTGTTCGATCATGTTCGGTGGGCGTTGGCTGCACTTCGGCGCCCCCGTCGAGACCGTCGAGCAGGTTGCCCAGTCGGTTCCGACGCCGGCGAAGTGATCGGGCCGGCGGCCCGGGTGTGCCGCACGGTGCCCGCCGTGGCTACGGTCATCGCCGATGTCATCGCCGGCGGACGTCGAGACAGCCCACGAAGCGAGCCTGCTCGTGGGCCCGCTGCTGCGCTACGCCGATGAAACGTGCGCCACGATCTGGGTCGAGACCGATCGGGCCTGCTCCGTGTCGGTCGCCGTCGCCGATCGAGACGTTCCGCGCCGACACGTGGAGCGTGCACGACCACCACTACGCACTGGTGCGCATCGACCACCTGGCCCCGTGCGCGGCGAGTGCGTACCGGGTTGCGCTGAACGATCACGAAGTGTGGCCGCCGGAGGGATCGGGGTTTCCGCCCAGCGTCATCCGTGCCATCGATCCCGATGCTCCGTTCCGCCTCGCCTTCGGCAGTTGTCGACGATCGGACCCGCTCGACGACGAGCACCTCGCCACCATCGGCGCCGACGCGCTGGTCGCGTTGGCCACCCGGATGGCCGGGTCGCCGCACTCGTCGTGGCCCGACGAGCTGCTGCTGCTCGGCGACCAGGTGTACGCCGACGAGCCCTCCGACGACATCGTGACCCGGCTCCGCGACGCCCACCCCGATCGCAATTCGGACATCGTCGACGAGATCCAGAACTTCGAGGAGTACACCTGGCTCTACCACGAGGCGTGGGCACCGCCCGCCGTGCGTTGGCTGCTGTCGACCGTCCCGACCGGCATGCTGCTCGACGACCACGACCTGCGCGACGACTGGAACACGTCGCTGTCGTGGCGGCGCATGGTGACCGCGCAGCCGTGGTGGCACGATCGCGTCGTCGGGGGCTACGCCTCCTACTGGGTGTACCAGCACCTCGGCAACCTCAGCCCCTCCCAACTCGACGCCGACGAGGTGTACGCCGGAGTGTTGGGAATCACCGATGACGACGAGCGGACCCGCTTCCTCGACGACGTGGCATGGCGCGCCGACGTCGATGCGACGTCGATGCGCTGGAGCTACTACCGAGACCTCGGCGGGGCCGGCCGCGGGGTGCGCCTCGTCGCCGTCGACAGCCGAGGGTCGCGGCAGCTCGATCCCGCCGATCGCAGGATGGTCGACGCCCCCGAGTGGGCCTGGGTGCGCGAGCACGTCATCGACGTCGACCACCCGTTCGACCACCTCGTCCTCGCTTCGACGCTGCCCTGGTTGATGTTGCCCGGATTGCACCACCTCGAGGGGTGGGACGAGGCCGTCTCCGAGGGCGCCTGGGGACGACCCGGCAAGTGGCTCGGCGAACGCGTCCGCCAGGTGCTCGACCTCGAGCACTGGGCCGCGTTCAGGGAGTCCTTGCAGGAGACCGTCGAGCTGCTCACCGATGTGGTGCACGCGGGCGCGCCGCCGGCGACCGTGCTCCTGTTGGGCGGTGACGTCCACTGCAACTACACCGCTGCGGCCGAGCTGACGAACGTCGAGCACCCCGTCACGAAGATCCACCAACTCACGATGTCGCCCTTCCGCAACGACATCCCACGCGTCGGCAAGCTGGCCAACCAGCTGCTCAACCGCAAGTCGGTGGCCGGCTTCGCCCACCGGATGGCCAGGAGGGCCAAGGTTGCCGACGTCGACCTGACCTGGCACGTGGAGCACGGACCCTGGTTCGACAACGGCGTGATGACCGTCGAGTTCGCCGGTCGATCGGCGCGCCTGCGACTCGACCACGCCCGCCTCGAAGCGGGTGAGCAGACCCTCACCACCACGCTCGACGTCGAACTGCAGCACGAGGAGCCGACCGCCCCCGACGACGGATCCGCCACCGCAACGGACTGAACCGTTTCGCGGCGTCACGACGCCGCTAGGGTCGGGCGGCCGTGGACGAGTGGTGGCGCAGCGCGGTCATCTACCAGGTGTACCCGCGGAGCTTCGCCGACGCTGACGGCGACGGCGAGGGCGACCTCGCCGGGGTGACCAGTCGGCTCGACCACCTCGCCACCCTCGGCATCGACGCCGTGTGGCTCAACCCGTTCTACACGTCACCCCAGGCGGACGGCGGCTACGACGTCTCCGACTACCGCGACGTCGATCCCCGGTTCGGCACCCTCGCCGACTTCGACGACCTCGTCGCCGCCGCTCACCGGCGCGACGTGCGAGTCATCGTCGACCTGGTGCCCAACCACACGTCCGACCGGCACCCGTGGTTCCAGGAGGCGTTGGCGTCCGGGCCCGGGAGCGCGGCGCGCCACCGCTACATCTTTCGCGACGGGCACGGACGCGCCGGCGACGAGCCGCCGAACAACTGGCGCAGCGTCTTCGGTGGGTCGGCGTGGACGCGCACCGCGACTGCCGACGGTCGACCGGGCGAGTGGTACCTCCACCTGTTCGACACGAGTCAGCCCGACCTGAACTGGACGAACGAGGACGTGGGCGCCGAGTTCGAGTCGATCCTGCGCTTCTGGCTCGACCGCGGCGTCGACGGATTCCGCATCGACGTCGCCCACGGCCTGGCCAAGGACCCGGGGTTCGCCGACCTCACCGGTCCGTACCTCCGCCCGGACGGCGTGCGCTTCGGCCACCCGCACTGGGACCGCGAGGAGGTGCACGACGTCTATCGGTCGTGGCGGCGCATCGTCGACGAGTACCGGTCGGGGGCGATCCTCGTGGGCGAGGTGTCGCTGCACGAGCTCGATCGGATCGCTCGCTACCTACGGCCCGACGAGCTGCAGACGGCCTTCAACTTCGAGTTCCTCCTCGCCCCGTTCGACGCGTCGGCGATGCGTGCGGTGATCGACGCCTCGATCGCGGCGTTCGGCGCCGTCGGCGCTCCGGCCACGTGGGTACTCGGCAACCACGACAAGCCGCGGCCGGTCACCCGTTACGGCGGCGGCGACCTGGGCCGGCGCCGGGCGCGTGCCGCGGCGCTGCTCATGCTCGCCCTCCCCGGCGGGGCGTACGTGTACCAGGGTGAGGAGCTCGGGCTTCCCGAGGTCGCTCGACCTGCCCGACGCGGTCCGTCAGGATCCGGCGTTCTGGCGCACCGGCGGCGAGGACGGCCGCCGCGACGGCTGTCGGGTCCCGATCCCGTGGTCGGGCGACGAGCCGTCCTACGGGTTCGGCCCCGGCGCGGCGAGCTGGCTGCCCCAGCCGCCGGAGTGGGCGTCGATGAGCGTCGAACGTGAAGCGGTCGACCCCGACTCGACACTGTCGCTGTACCGGTCGGCACTGCGCATCCGCCGTGAGCGCCCCGACCTCGGCGACGGCGCGCTGGCGTGGCTCGACGCACCCGACACCTGCCTCGTGTTCCGGCGCAGCGAGCGCTTCGTGTGTGCCGTCAACCTCGGCGACTCCGACGTCGAGCTCCCGCCCAACCTGGCCTCGATGCGCACGGCGCTGGCGAGCACCCCGGGATCGGACGGGCCGATCCTGCCGGCGGCGTCGGCGCGGTGGCTCGTCACCGACGACGGCTGACGTCGGTGACGAGCCACTTTCCTTTCACAGTTGAAAGGAAAGTGGCTGCGGGCGCGTGCGGTCGGCGTGCGCGCATGCCAGCGGGCGGGGGCGGCGGTACGGTCATGGTGGTGGATCGGTTCCAGTACCTCGTGCGTGATGGGCGCTGTGCCTGCTGGTCACCCTGCCGCTCGAGTTCGTCTTCGACGCCCGGGTGTGGCGGCGGCCGAAGCGGCTGGCGCGTGGCGGTGGCGCCGGCGTTCGGCGGCCTTCGTCGCCTGGGACCTGTGGGCGTCGGCCGTCGGGGACGTGGGGCTTCGACCGTCGCTACACCGTCGGGCTGCGGCTGCCCGGCGGCATGGCGGTCGAGGAGCTGGTCTTCTTCCTCGTGGTGCCGATCGTGCGCGCTGCTCACCCTCGAGTCGGTGCGCAACCTCCTGTCCGGACGGGTGACGCTGCGCCGACCGGTCGGGACCGGTTGACATGCCGATCTATCCGACCCTCGCCGTGGTCGCCGCGGTGGCCGTCGTCGTGTCTCGAGCTCGCGTGCTTCCGCTCCGGGCTGTTCCGCCAGCTCGCCTACTGGATCTCGATGGCGATCGTCGCTCGTCTTCATGATCCCGGTCGACGGCTGGCTGACGAAGCTGTCGGCGCCGATCGTGATCTACCGCGCCAGCGACACCAGTCGGCCTGCGGCCGGTGTGGGACATCCCGCTCGAGGAGTTCGCCTACGCCTTCGCCCTGTTGACGCTCGTGATCCTCGTGTGGGACCGGGCCGGGCGCGACCGCGTCGCCCCGACGCCGGGGGTCGACCGGTGATGGTCGTCGCTGCTCGTGGTCGGCTCGTTCGTCGCGATGGAGGGCGTGAGCTACGCGTCGCACCGTTGGCGTCATGCACGGCCGCGGCATGGGGTGGCACCGCAGCCACCACCTGCCACCGGACGGGTCGCTTCGAGCGCAACGACCTGTTCCCGGTGTGCTTCTCGGCGCTCGGCGTCGCCGCCTTCGCCGCCGCGGCGCTCGTCCCCGCTCGTGGCCACTGTCCTGGATCGGCCGTCGGCGTCGACCGCTGTACGGCGCCGCTGCTACCTCGCTGGTGCACGAGGTGTCATCCACCGCCGGCTGCCGGATCGGCGTGCCGCGGTGGGCGCTACCTGGACCTGGCTGCGCGACTCACACCGCATCCACCACCTCTTCGGCGGTGAGCCCTACGGCATGCTGCTGCCGTTCGTGCCGCGGTCGCTACGTGCCCGACGCCCAGGCCGCGCCGTCGTGACCCCATGGAGCGCAGCACCCGGTGACGCGCAGTCCGGTTGTAGCGCTGGATGACGATGAACGGCAGGTTGACGCCCACGCCGTAGACCGAGCATCACGACCGCGATCGGCACGGGGTTCCACAGCAGCGAAGAACGGGCCGCCGGCCGCGGCCGAGCCAGTGACCGAGCTCGGCCCGGCGGGTCTCGACGGCGAAGCGCTCGCAGGCCACCGCGGTCGGCCGGCGGCAGGTGGCGCTTCGACACCGCCGCCGCGAACAGCGCGCCGGCCTCGGGCACGCGGTCCTTCCAGCGGTGGATGTGCAGCGTGTCGCGGTAGAAGCGCCCGCCGCGCTCGAACCGGCGGGCGCGGAACAGCCACCGCGTCGTGGTCGAGCCGGTGCACCGGGAGACGGTGCACGGCGTAGCCCGTGCCGCTGTGCACGACCGCCCACGCAACGACGTCGACGACGAGCAGCAGCGGACCGGGTCGCCAGGTGCACGAGCCGCACGATCACGGACGCTCGTTCCGCGGTGCCGACGGCGATCCGCCGACCCGCCACGCAACCTCCCGGCGCACGGTCAGGGCGACGACGGAGTTGGCGAAGATCACCAGGAACGCCGACGAGCGGCACCGGGAGCACGACGGGCGTCCACCATCGGAACGTGCCGATGCGGCCGCAGCACCCAGCGCAGCTGCGCAGCGATCACGTCCGTACGCAGACCAGCGGTGCCACCGGTGCGCCGGCACCGGCGAAGAGCCACCGCCAGCCGTCGACGGCGAGCGCGCCCGAAGCGGCGGCCGCGGCGGCAACGCACCAGCACGGCGCCAGCGACGGCGAGCCGCGAGCGCGGCTCCGGCGCCCGCCGCCAGGTTCTTGCTCCAGCCCTCGACGAGCTGTCGGAGCCCGCCGGGGTACATGCGGAAGCGCGACCAGCTCGCCGCCGCCGAGGACGCACACGGCAGACCGGCGGCGGCGTAGTTGCGGGCGAGGGCCACGTCCTCGACCACCTCGCCGCGCACCGCGGCGTGGCCGCCTGCGGCGCGGTACGCCGTGGCGGAGGTGAACAGGCAGGGCCCGAACGCCACGGCCGGGCCGAGCGGGCCCGGCCAGGCGAACGCGCCGCAGCCCATCATCGACACGACGTTGCAGAACGCGGAGAGCTGCTCGTAGGCGCGCACGGTGTGGTGGTGCGGCTGCACCGACACGAGGCGATCGCCGGCCGCCGAGGGCAAGGAGCGCCGCCGAGGGCGTCGCCGGCGAGCTCGGTGTCGGCGTCGAGGAACAGCAGGTGGGTGCCCCGGGCGCGCTCGGCCCCGACCGCGCAGGCCCACGGCTTGCCCAGCCAGCCGACGGGGGGCTCGGTGGTGACGACGGTCGCGCCGTGCCGACGGGCGACGTCGGCGGTGTGGTCGTCGGACGAGTCGTCGACCACGATCATCTCGAGCGGCGGCGGATCGAGGGCGAGCAGCGAGGCGAGCAGGCGGGGGAGTGTGGCCGCCTCGTTGCGCGCCGGCACGACGACCGACACCGTGACTGCGCCAGCGCCGCCGCCGCGACGTGACCGGGGCGCGCGCACGCCGCAACGTCGTCAGTCCGGCGACCAGCACCGTCCCCGCCGGCAGTGCGATGGCGACGATCGCGACGAGCGCCGCGCTCACGGTGCTCCCAGCGCCGACCGCCCGACGACGTATGCCTTGCGCCAGGTCGGAATGCGGGCGCGCCCGAGAAGACGTCGTAGTCGCGCCGCTCGATCTCGTCGAGGATCCCGGCGTACAGGAGACGGGCGGCCTCGACGCATCGCGCCGACGCCGGCGGCAGCGCGGCGACGCCGCGCTCGGCGGACGTGTACAGGACCGCGGGCTCGTTCGATCTCGAAGCGCATCAGCCGCCGCCACGCATCGTCGACGGTGCGCCGGTGCGGGTCGGCGCCGAAGCGCTCGAGGTCGGCCTGTGGGACGTAGATGCGACCTCGGTCGAGATCCTCGCCGACGTCGCGGAGGAAGTTGGTCAGCTGGAACGCCAGGCCGAGATCGCGCGCGCCCGGCGTAGGCCTGCGGGCCGTGCGGTTCGAGGATCGGCAGCATCATCTCGCCGATCACGGCGGCCGATCCGTCCATGTAGACGAGCAGGTCGTCCCAGGTCGCGTAGTCCGCCACCGAGAGGTCCATCGTCATCGACCGCAGGAAGCGACGGAAGCGCTCGACGTCGATGTCGAACGCCCTCACGGTGTGCACCACCGCCTTCAGCACCGGGTGGTCGGACGATCCAGCGGCGACATCGGCGAAGAAGCGCTCGCCCAAGGCGTGGAGCCGGCGCGCCCGCTGATCGACGGGCACCGGCCCGAGCTCGTCGACGATGTCGTCGGCGTAGCGGCAGAACCCGTACAGCGCCCAGACGTGGTGCCGCTTGACCCGCGGCAGGGCGAACGTGGCCCAGTAGTAGGTGGTGCCGTACCGTCGGTTGAGCTCGCGACACCGGCGATACGACGACTCCAAGGTCACCGGCCGGTCAGCCCGACCCTCCTCACCGGACCGGTTGCGCGCATCATCGGCGACGCAGCTCGGCGACGCGCTGGGCGGCCAAGCGGCCGGAGACGAGCACCATCGGCACGCCGACGCCGGGCACCGTTCCGGAGCCGACGAACACCAGCCCCGGGGCGCGTCGCTCGACGTTGCCCGGCCGGAACGGACCACTCTGGAAGAACCGGTGGGCCAGTGCGAACGGCGTCCCCTTGGCCATGCCCCGGCGCTGCCAGTCGGACGGATCGACGAAGTCCTCGACCTCGACGTCGACCGCGTACCCGGCGGCGGCCACCCGCTCGACGAGCTGCTCGCGCACGGCCGAGCGCTCGTCCGCCCAGTCGATCCGGCCGTCGAGGTTGGGCACCGGCTCGAGGACGTAGACCACGTGGCGGCCGGGCGGAGCCAGTGAGCCGGTCGTCGACCGTCGGCACCGTCACGAGCATCGACGGGTCGGGCATGCGCGTGCCGTCGTCGAGCAGCTCGTGGAACGACGCGTCCCAGCCGCGGCCGAAGTGGATGTTGTGATGCGGCGACGTCGGGCGGCAGGGCGACGCGCCCGCCGGCGTGCCACACGACGCGCCGACGGCGAGAACCTCCCGCGGCGCGCCGCACGCGGCGCGCCGAAGCCCGGGAGCAGGGTGTCGTACGCGACCGGCAGGTCGGGGTTGGCCACCACGACGTCGGTGGCGATGCGCTCGCCGCCGGCGAGCTCGACACCGACGACCGGGCCGGCGGCGCCGTCGCGCGAGCAGGATCCGCTCGACCCGGCGTGTCGTAGCGGAACGTCACGCCGGCGCCCGACGGCCGCGGCGGCGAGCGCCCGCGGCACGGCGTGCATCCCGCCGTCGGCGGCCACCACGCCGTTGACCGTGTCCATGTAGGTGATCACGGCGTACAGGGCGAGCGCCTCGTACGGGGCCAGCCCGGCGTACATCGACTGGAAGCTGAAGAGGCGGCGCAGGCGGTCGTCGGCGAAGCGCCGTCCGACGCTCGTGCCGAGGCGCCGGAAGGCGCCGAGGCGCACGAGCGTCAGCGCCGGGCGCGAGCGGTCGCACGAGGTCGAGCGGCGAGTCGAAGTTGCGGTCGATGAAGTGAGCCATCTCGGCCGCGTAGAGCTCGCCCAGCCAGTCGCAGAACGGACCGAACGCCGCCGCGTCGCGCGGTCCGCACCGCTCGGCGATCTCGTGGTCCATCGCCTCGCGGCCGTGGCGGACGCGGATCTCGCTGCCGTCGGCGAAGCACGCCCGGTACATCGGATCGACCGGGCGCAGGGTGAGCACGTCGGACATCGCCACGCCGACCGCGTCGAGACAGCCGGCGATCAGGTCGGGCATCGTGAGCACCGTCGGCCCGGTGTCGAAGCGGTACCCGTCGCGTTCGACGACGCCGGCGCGCCCTCCCGGGGCGCCCGTGGCCTCCAGCACCACCACGTCGTGGCCGTCGGCGCGCAGGTGACAGGCGGCCGCCAGTCCGCCGAGCCCGGCGCCGACCACGACGACCGGCGGGGCCGCCGTCACCGGTCCCGCCGAGCGAGGTCGGCGGCGAGCGCACGCAGGGCCGAGCGGGCCGGCTCGGCGAGCCCGTCCACGGCGTCGACCGCCCGCTGATGGAGCGCCTCGATGAAGGTCTCGACCGACGCCAGCGCACCGCAGCCGGCGATCGACCTCGCAGCAGCGCTCGGCGTCACGGTCGCTCACGACCGGGGCGTCGAGGTGGTGCTCGAGGAGGGCGCGCTCCACCGGCGAGCCGAGGGCGAGGGCGCGCAGCACGAGCACGGTGCGCTTGCCGGCGCGCAGGTCGTCGGCATGGTCCTTGCCGGTGCGGTCGCCGTCGCCGAACAGGCCGAGCACGTCGTCGCGGATCTGGAACGCCAGGCCGAGCATGTCGCCGTACTCTCGCAGCGCGCCGGCCGGCCCGGCGTCGCCGGCCAGGGCCAGGCCGAGCTCGAGCGGCCGTGTGACGGTGTAGCGCCCTGACTTGAGCAGGGCCACGCGCCGGCCTCGTCCTCGGTGACCGACGGTCTCCGGTCGAGGCGCAGGTCGAGGTACTGACCGGTCATCACCTCGGTGCGCAGCGTGGCGTAGCGCTCGCGCACGCCGCGGAGCGCGCCCGGCGGGAGTGGCGCCGCATCGAGGAGTTGATCGGCCCACACGAAGGCGAGGTCGCCGGCGAGGATCGCGGCGCTGACGCCGAACCAGTCGGCGTCCCCACCGAGACCGTCGCGGCGGTGCATGCCGGCGAACACCTGCTGGGCCGACGGCCGGCCGCGGCGGCGTCGGGCGTGGTCCATCACGTCGTCGTGGAGCAGGGCGAAGGCGTGGAGCATCTCGACCGCCGCGGCGACCGGCACGACGAGCGGATCGTCGGCGCGTCCGCCGGCGCGGAACCCCCAGTACACGAACGCCGGCCGCACTCGCTTGCCGCCGGCCACCAGGGTGCGGAGATGGGCGGCGATACCGACCAGCGCGCGGTCGACCGCCGCCAGCTCGACCAGCCGGTCGTCGACGAAACGCTCGAGGACCGTGTCGACCGCGGCCCGGATCGGACCGTAGGGGTCGGTGCGCGCGGCAACGTCGCTCGGGGCGACGAGTGAGACCTCCTGCTGTTGAAGCATGTTGGTATAATATCGACAACATGTCGAAGTATTCGTTCGACCTCACGATCGCGGCGGTGGCCGAGCGCACGGGTGTGGCGAGGGCCACGCTGCGCGCCTGGGAGCAGCGCTACGGGTTCCCCCGACCGCAGCGCCACCCCGGAGGCCACCGCCGCTTCAGCGAACAGCAGGTCGACCAGATCGGCGACGTCGTGCGCCTCAAGCGTCGTGGCGTGGCCCTCGGTCGGGCGATCGACGAGGTGGTGCGACGCGACGGGGCGATCGCCGTGTCGCTGTTCGCCGAGGTGCGCCGCCGGTGGCCGGCCGAACCGGTGACCTTGCTCTGCGCCACGGGATGCTCGCGATCAGTCGGGCGATCGAGGACGAGTGCCTCGCCAGCGGCGACCGGCCGGTCGTGATCGGCAGCTTCCAGACGCTCCGTGCCTATCGCGCCAGCGAGCCGAGATGGCGCGAGCTGGCGCGAACGGCATCGTCGGTCACCGTGGTCGCCGCCTTTCCGCCTGAGTGGCGGGCCACGGGCGCCGTGCGTACCGTCGTCGTGGCGCCGGCCTCCCCGCTGCGACGGGAATGGGCGGTCGTGTGCGACGGCCCGACCTCGGCCGCATGCCTGCTCGGCGTCGAGCGCAAACGCCTCTCCCGGGACGAGCCGCGTCGCTTCGAGGCGATATGGAGCGTCGTGCCGGAGTTGGTGCGCGACGCGGCGACGATCGGAGCGGCGCTGGCCGGTGTCGACGACGCCGAGGGCTTGGCCGGGGAGCTGCCGGCCTCCGACCCCGCCCTGGTGGTGCGGCGCCGGCGACGTGACCACCCGTGCGATCGCCTACCTCGACCGGCTCACGACACGCTGACGGTTCGCGGCGCTGCCGTCGAGCGTCGACCCCGGCGAACTCGTCGCTGACGGACGACGCACGTCGCACCCGGCTCTCCGGCGGCGCGCTCGAAGCCCATCTTGCGTCCCTTCCTGTCAGGCAGCTCGTGACATGAGGGCACCGAGGTGGGCCGATCGGCGTGGGTGCGTCATCCCGAGCGACCGCGGGCCGGCCGTTCTACTCCACCGGAGGGCGGTAGCGCGGGCTGTCGACAGCGGCCGCGGCGTACGCCGACGGCGCCACGCCGACGTGGTGGCGGAACACCCGGTTGAAGTAGAACGGGTCGGCGTAGCCGACGGCGCTGGCCACGTGGGCCACCGACAGGTCGGTGGTGCGGAGCAGCTGCACGGCGAGGGCCAGCCGCTCGTCGCGGACCGCTTCCATCGGTGAGCGCCGGTGTGGCGGCGGTAGCTGTGGGCGAAGTGCGACGGCGACATGGCCACGGCGGCCGCAAGGGACGCCACGGTGTGCGGCGCCGCCGGGTCGGCGTGCACGATCGCGTCGGCGGCCTCGATCGGCGTGGCGGTGCCGGCGCGGTCAGCCGGAGCGGCCACCAGCAGGATCTCCTCGATGGCGTTGAGCAAGAGGTCGGCGGACTCCACGCCGCTCACGTGGATCGACTGGCGACCGGCGTCCCCGGGCCGATCGTCCGGCTCAGCCGGGCCGGTGAGCCGGCAAGCCTGGTCGCCGCGCAGGTCGCCGAGGGCCTGGTCGAAGGCGCCGTCGACGCGCCGGGCGTCCTGCGCGCCGGCGACGTGGGTGCGGTAGAGCTGGCTTCCGGCGCGCCACGGCCGTACGAGCGCCCGCCAGGCGGGACGGGGTTGGAAGTGCGACCACGCGAAGTCCCACGGCGCCTCGAGCGTGCCGTAGTGCTGGCGCACGTCGGGACCGAGGATCACGAGGTCGTGTCGGCGGGCCGGCACGGTCACCTCGTCGTGCGTGAGGCGGCCGGCGCCGGCCAGCGTCCAGGTCAACAGCCAGCTCGACGCGCCGCGGCTGCGCACGATCGAGTAGGCGGCGTTCATCGTCGAGCGACCGATGATCGCCACGTGGCGGCCGGGGTCGCGGGACTCAGCAGGATCGTCCAGGTGGTTCACGCCGTGGTCCATGTTGTCACGCGTCCGACGTTCCTAGGCTGATGACGTGAGCACCTCTGCGACGATCACCGCTCCGCTCGACGCGACCGATCTGGAGGCGTTCGCCACCGACGGCTTCGTGCTGAAGCGGGCCTTCTTCACGCCGGGACAGATGGCCGCGCTCGCCGACGTGCTGGCGAACGACGAGGCCTTGCGGCGGCGCACGTTCGGTCACGGTGATGGCAGCGGCGGGGCGGTCGAACTGGCGTTGTGGAACTCGCCCGGCGACGACGCCTTCGGCGCGCTCGCCCGGTCGGCACGCATGGTGGGCGCAGCCACGCAGCTGCTCGGCGACGAGGTCTATCACTACCACAGCAAGCTCAACACCAAGCGTCCGGGTGGCGGCGGCACGTGGGTGTGGCACCAGGACTACGGCTACTGGTACGAGAACGGTTGCCTCACGCCCGACATGCTGACCGTCGCCGTCCCGCTGTCGCCGATGACGGCGGCCAACGGGGCCGTGCAGCTGATGCGCGGGTCACATCGCGCCGGCCGCATCGACCACTTTCGCGTCGGCGACCAGGTCGGGGCCGATCCCGACCGCGTCGCCGCGCTCACCGCACGGTTCGAGACGGTGCCGTTCGAGGGTGAACCGGGTGACGTCGTGTTCTTCCATTGCAATGTGCTGCACACGTCGGCGCCGAACTCCACCGACCGCTCACGCGAGCTCCTGCTCGTGGCCTACAACGCTCGTTGCAACGATCCGGTGAAGGCGCATCACCATCCCGGGTACACGCCGATCGAGGTCGTCGCCGACGACGAGGTCGAGCGCCGCGTCGGCCGGTACGACGGAGAGGCGTGCACGTTCATGGCGGCGCGCCAGGACCGCACCGGCGAGCAGCTCGAGCGGATTCGCTGATGTTCCTGGCTGAGCCGATCTGGTCACCCAGGTTCTCGATATCGAGAACGTCGGTGACCAGATCGGCCCTTGCGACAATCAGATCACGCGAGGGCGACGACCTCGACCCCGTCGTGGCGATCGGCGGCCGCCTGCAACGATCGGTCGGCCATGAACGTCTCGATCAGGTCGGCCATCGGCTCGCCTCGGCTGAAGTTGAGGGCGTGGGCGCCCGCCATCCGCACCACCTGCACGTGCGGGAGCACCGACAGCACGGGCAGGCGGTCCTGGCGCACGAGCGGGTCCCGGGTCCCCGCCACCACGAGGGTGGGCACCACGAGGTTGGGCAGTCGTTCGAGGGTCGGATAGCGTGTCATGGCGCGGAACAGCGACAGGCTCCGCGGCAGTCCGTAGCGCACGTAGTCGCGGTGGCGATCGGCCACAGGGCGGGGGACTCGCGGGACGTCCATCGCCATCTGTCGCAGGGCGCGGCCCATCGGCCGGTTGTTCGGGCCGCCCGCCGGGGAGACGAGCACGGCGTGGGCGATGCGGTCCGGGTACGTCGACGCGACCTCGATGATGATCGGGCAGCCGAGCGAGTTGGCCACGAACGTCGGCCGCTCGACCCCGACCGCGTCGAGGTACCCGATCAGTGAGCGGGCGAGGCCCGGGATGTCGAGCGCGTCGGGCGGCCGCAGGCTGCGCCCCGATCCCGGAGGTCGGGGACGAACGAGCGGTGCGTCGTCGCCAACCGCGCCGCCGTCGGTTCGAGGTACGTGCCCGAGATGGCGAAGCCGTGGACGTGCACGACATCACCGGTCGATCCTGACGGGTCGCTCCACCGGTGGTACACCGGTGCCCCGTCGACCAGCACCCAGCCCGACTCGAGCGGAGCCAGTGGTCGCCGGGCCATGGCGTCGTTGTAACACGTGCCCGGTGGTCGCCCGAGCGTCCGGCCGGGGTCGTCGCCCGGGCCGGGGCTCGCCCTGTGCTTCAATGTCTAGACAACTCCACCAGGGACGAGGGGAACGCGGACATGACCGCTGGCCGGCACATCGCCATGCTCGGCACGGGCCTGATCGGCGACTTCTACACGATGACGCTGCACGGCGGACGCAGCCGCGACCGCGTCGCCGTCGTCTACTCGCGCTCGACCGAGCGGGGCGAGGCGTTCCAGCAACGCTGGGACGTGCCGGCCTCGACCACGAGCATCGACGATGCCGTCGGCCACCCAGACGTCGACACCGTGGTCGATCGGCCTGCCCAACCACCTGCACGAGGAGGCCGTCGCCGCGGCCGTCGCCGCCGGCAAGGCCGTGCTGTGCACCAAGCCGCTCGCCCGCAACGCCGACGAGGCGCAGCGGATCGCTCGAGACCGTCGAGCGGCGCCGGCGTCTTCGCCGGCTACCTCGAAGACCTGGTCTACACGCCCAAGACGATCAAGGCGTTCGGCCTCCGTGCGCGCGGGCGCGATCGGCGACGTCACCTGGGTGCGCTGCCGGGAGACCCACCCCGGTCCGCACAGCGCCTGGTTCTGGGACGCCAACTCAGGCTGGCGGCGGCTGCATCATCGACCTGGGCTGCCACTGCATCGAGATCATCCGCAACTTCGTGGGCAAGGGCAACCGGCCCGTCGAGGTGATGTGCTGGAGCCGACACGCTGGTGCACCCGATCGAGGCCGAGGACAACGCCATCGCCCTGGTCCGCTTCGAGAGCGGGCGCCATCGGCCAGTTCGAGGTGTAGCTGGACGTTCCGCGGCGGCATGGACCTGCGTGACGAGGTGGCCGGCACCGAGGGCACGATCTGGCTCAACCACTTCCTGCGCACCGGCTTCGAGATGTTCAGCGCCGGCGAGGGCGGCGGCTACGTGGCCGAGAAGGCCGAGACCGAGAGCGGCTGGCTCTTCCCGGTGGGCGACGAGATCAGCGAGCTCGGCTACGTCGACATGTTCACCGACATGTTCGACGCCATCGACGAGGGCCGCAGCCCGCGGAGACGTTCTACGACGGCTACGTCGTCAACGCCGATCATGGACGCCTCTACCGCTCCGCTGCCAGCCAGGCTGGGCAGCCGGTCGAGCTCGACTGGCGCGGCGGGCCGACGCCGCGCATCGCCAAGTCGACGCGCGAGCGACGACGGCCAGGTGGTGATCAAGGAGGAGCAGCTGCCCGACGGCCGCCCCAAGCTGATCCTCAAGGACCCGGCCACCGGCGAGTTCGTCGACCGCATCGTGCTACTGTACCTACGGGCGCCAGCATGACCGCGGTCATGCTGGCACCCATCGGTTGGCGGCGATCAGGCGGTGGCGGGAGGCGGAACGGCGGCGCGACGCTTGAGGGACCGGTCGATCGGGATGACCGCGACGGCGAGGACGATGCCGACGAGCAGCGACCAGATCGACAGCCCGGCGATCACCACGACGGCCACGCCGACGGCGACAGAGACGAGGAGCACGAGGTCCTGGCGTCGACGCCCGCGGATCAACAGGCTGACGATCACGGCCACCAGGGCGACGAGCAGGACGGCGCCGGTGGCACGCAACAGTCCGGGGGTCACGTCGCCGAGCACGATCTCGATCAGCGAGCGCCCGGCCGGTTTGGCGGCCAGGTCGGCCGCGTCCTCGACGAGGCGGTGCACGGCGGTGCGGGCCAGCACCATGCCGATCACCGCCTGCCCACGCCGAGGCGCAGCACGGTGACCCAACGGTCCCGGGCGAGCAGGATGCTCGTGGTGAGGAACGCGATCGTGAGCACGATCAACAACCAGAACCCTGCTTGGCCACCACGAGGAGCTCCTGCGCACGCGACACCATGGGCGTTGGACAGCCGGTCGCTCTGGTACACGACGAGCTGACCGAAGCCGTCGGGCAGGTCGCGGCCGGTGGCCTCCTTGAGTGGGCGATCTGTCGGGTCGGGTCGCCGTCCGGGGTGAGCTCCGGGATCTTGTCGAGACCCGGCACCCCGAGGTCGGACAGCTCCTGCAGTCCCCGCGACACCAGCGGCAGGAAGTTGATCGACACCTGGCCGTTCACGACGCTGATCCCGTGGGCCAGGCCGTCGCCCTCCAGGAGCTGCATCGCCCTGTCGTGGGCCCGCGTGTCACCACGCCCGGCGACGAGATCGGGGACCCGTGGTACGTGCGGATGACCCCGAAGGCGTGCTCGGCGAGGTCGTTCACCGCCGACCGCAGCACCGGCTTGAGCCGATCGAGCGCCGGCGGCAGTTGCTCGACGACCGAGTCGGGGAGTTGCAGGTTGGCGGTGACCGCGTCGGCGAGGTCGGCTGCGAGGGCCGCCTGGATCTCGGGGTCGGACATCGAGGTTGTGTGCGACCGATGCCGTGGTGGAGCTGTCGAAGATCGTCGCCCGCGCCCGACACCGTGACCACGGTCAGCATGAGGCACAAGATGGCGAGCACCCCGCACACGACGGCGGCCGTAGGGTCGTACCCCAACCGCGGCTCGACTGCTTCGTCACCGGTTCGGGCGCAGCGGGCTCGCGTGGTGCAACCTCGGTCGTCATTCGCTGTTCCCCTTCTCCAGTTGGAACGTCCGCCGGAACCACTCCCATCGCTGGGGGAGCCGGCGGAACAACGGTAGCGAGAACACCAGCCGCGAGATGCTTCCGTAGCGCTCGTAGACCACGGCGTCGACCACGAGCGACAGCACGATCGCCCGCCCGACGATGAAGAACCAGCCGAGGGTGACGATGGTGACGCCGATGGCGCCGTACAGCGCGGACGTGCTCCTCGAAGCGTCCGGGCAGGTAGAGCTGGCTGATCGCCTGCATGCCGGCGATCGTGGTGGCGACGATCACCGCCCCCGGGAGGAGCGCGCCGGGGTCGGACGACTGGCGCGGGAGCAGCCGCGGAAGAGCACCAGCCATGCCAGCGCGGGCATCGCCCAGCCCGGCGAGGAACGACAACCCGGCGACACCGATGCCGAGGTGTTGGCGGATGTAGTTGATGATCACCGTGACCCACGGCCATGCCGAACAGCATCCCGACCATCGCCCCGACGAAGCGGTACGACGCCTTGGTGCCGTACCGGTAGCCGCCACGCCAGGCAGCTCGCCGCGAACGGTGACCTTGCTGAGCGTCCGCCCGGCGCTCGCACATGCCGAACAGCCCGAAGCCGATCGCCAGCCAACGGTGTGGTCCCCGGCTGGCTCAATGCGCTGTCGATCTGGTTGGCGAT